>CAVVNQ010000001.1:0-5856 GCA_963749705.1 uncultured Chloroflexia bacterium
CCGGCGCCACGGGCGCGTCCCGGTCTGCCGCCGGCCCCGCGGCCGGGCCTACGTGCGGCACCGCGGCCGGGTCAACATCCGGGGCCGGCGTCCGGGTCTGCCGCCGGCGCCGCGGCCGGGTCAACGTCCGAGCGCGACGCCTGCCATCCGCTCCGCGACCACCGTCCGCTGCACCTTCCGGGTATGGGTCCGCGGGAAGTCCTCGTCCGGGAAGGGAGCCCGGCCGCCGACCCGCTGATGATCGGCAAGCTGCCGGTTCGCGGCGCGGACGGCGGTGACCAGCGCCGCCGCCTCGTCTGCCCGGGGAACGCTGAATGCGGCACCCTCGCGATACGTGAACGCGATCCGCCCAGGAGGCGCTTCGTACACCACCGGCTCCGCCAGGCCCTCCGCAACGAGCGCGGCCTCGACGTCCTCCGGATGGACGTTCATGCCGTTGGGCAGCGCGATCAGGGATCGTGTGCGCCCGGCCAGGCGAAGCGCCCCGGAGCCGTCGAGCTCGCCGATATCGCCGGTGCGGTACCAGCCGTCGGGCGTGAACGCCGCAGCGGTCGCCACGGGGTCCCGGAAGTACTCGGAGAACACCGATGGCCCGCGGACGACGACCTCGCCGTCCTGTTCGATGCGCAGCTCCATCGGCGGGCGGGTCCAGCCAACGCGGCCGATCGGCGTCCTGCCCGGGAAGTGCGTGGCGACCAGCCCGGCCTCGGTCGAGCCGTATCCCTGGACGACCTCGACGCCCAGCGCCTCCCAGCTGCGCTGGAGCGACGGCGGCAGGTGCGCAGCCGACGACAGCACGAGCCGCAGCTCTCCGCCGAGCGCCGCGTGGACCTTGCGGAACAGGCGCCGGCGAAGCACGACGGGCAGGTGGGGGGCGATGCGCAGCGCACGTCGGAACGCCCGACCGCTGCCGCTGCGGTCCGCCTCGCGCCGGATCGCGGCGAACAGGAGCTCAAGGACCTGGGGCACCACCACGAGCGCGGTGGCCCGATGCCCGCGGATCGCCGCGGCGATCACGTCCGGGCGGAGGGTGGTGATGTACTCGGTCTCGGCGCCGGCAGCGACGGCGTAGATCAGCCCGGCGACCTGCTCCATGATGTGCGACAGCGGCAGGATCGAGACGAAGCGGTTGTTCCCGGGCGGGATCGTCGCGAGACAGCGCTCGGTCGAGGCCAGGAGCATCGTCTGGGTCACGGTGACGCCCTTGGGGTTGCCGGTGGAACCCGATGTGAACAGGACCTCGAGTGGGTCGCCGGGGTCAGATGGGGCGCGGGACGCCAGCGCCGCTCGTGCCTCGGGCCCCGGCGGATCGATCAGCTCGTCGAGGTCCATGACCGGCAGGCTCGCCAGCCGCCGGCTGGTCACGGGCTCGAGCGTCGCGCCGGTGCCCAGCAGGATCGCCGCCGGATCCGTCAGTGCGGCGATCCGCTCGACGGTGTCGGCCGTCATCCGTGCGTCGAGCGGGACGAGGACAACGTTCGCCCGCGCCGCCGCGAACAGCGCAGCAGCGAACCCGGGGCCAGGTGCCCCCTGGACCAGCACCAGCGCTCGCGGCGCGAGTGCGGCGGCAAGCCGGGCTGCGGCGTGATCAACGGCCTCGCCGAACGCCGCATACGTCAGCGACTGCTCGCGCGTCGTCGCCGTGCGCACGCCCAGGAACGGAGACGAGCCGCGGATCGCGATGGCGCGCGCCAGCAGCTCGGGCAGCGAGGTGGGGATGGGCGCGGGCGGAGCGGAGATCGACCCGGAGGCTGGCACGGCGGCCTTTCGTGGAGCGGCCGCCAGAGGATCCGGGCGGGGCGCCGGAGCCGGGCGAGACCGAATGATCCGGCTGTCGGTTCGGCTTGAGGATATCCCGGGATGCCTGGCCGCTGCTGGTTCACGGCTGGCCGCGGCCATGGCTCGTCCTGCAGGCGGCATCCGTTTCGAGGTCATGGATTGCCCGCCGCCTCCGCCCATCGAGATGCCGGTGCCGGGCGCGCGAGCAGGTAGCCCTGGCCCAGTCGGACCCCGAGCCTGCGCAGCGTCGCGAGCTCCTGCTCGGTCTCGACGCCCTCGGCGATCGTCTGGCTGTGCAATTCGCCGGCGAACCGGACCAGCCCCACCACGAGCGCCTGCCGCGTCCGATCCACCTCGATCGCCCGGACGAGCGAGATGTCGAGCTTCAGGAAGTCCGGTCGGAGCTCCACGATGTGCCCGAAGTTCGCGATTCCCGATCCGGCGTCATCAACGGCGATGCGTACCTTGAGCCCGAGACGGTCAATGCCGGCGCGGAACGCCGCGTAGGAGTCGACCGCGACGTGCTCGGTGATCTCGAGCACCAGCGGGCGGTTGGCTCGTTTGAGGACCCCCGCGAGTCGCGCGTTTGCCCCGGTGACGAGGGCCGGTGACACGTTGAGGCTCAGCCATGCCTCACCTGGGAGCTGCGTCGCGTCCACGATCGCCGCGGACAGCGTGGCCAGCTCCAGCTCTGCCTCCAGGCCGGCGTGCCGCGCGTCCGCGAACACGACATCGGGGGTCGGCCCGTCTGCAAATCGCGTGAGTGCCTCATAGCCCACCGGTGCACGAGTCTCAAGGTCGATGATCGGTTGGAAGACCGGCCGGAAGGCGGCCTCCCGGATGAGCCGGTAGATGCGGTCGCGAGTGCGATCAACATCGGCGAGGTCGGCGATGGCCGGGCCGACGATGGCGCCGGCGATCCCCGCAAACTCGAGCAGCGCGGGCAGCGACTCGGTGAGTGTCGCCACGGAATCCTCGTGTGACGAGGTGATCGTCATGAGGCCCACGACCTCGCCGCCGTGACGGACCGGCGCATAGGCCAATGCCGTTGTGCCCATGTCGTCGTGGAGGCGGACGTATGGATGCGTCGGGCGGCGGACCCATGCCTCCACCCAGGGGCCCGCGTTCGCTCGCTCGAGAAGGATCCGGCTGCGCCGTGCCTGCAGGTTTCGCATATGCACCGGCGCCCCGTCCGCCCGGACGAAGGCCAGGGACGCCGCCCGCCCATCTGGCGCGAACGTGGCGATGGAGACGCTTGCCACTCCCCTGAGGCTCGCGACCTGCCGGCAGACCGCCTCCGCCGTCGACGCAGCGGTTGGAAGGGCGACGAGGTCCGCCAGCGAGCCCGAGATCCGGGCCCGCTCCCGCGCCATCGCCGCCTGTGCGGCTTCCCGCTCCCGCTCCAGCGTCACGTCGCGCTTGACTGCGACATAACCGGTCACGATTCCGGTGGCATCGCTGACCGGCGAGATGACAGCCTCCTCGCGGAACAGGCTTCCATCGCTGCGCCGGTTGACCATGTCGGCCGTGAACGAGTTGCCGGCAGTAAGGGCGCCCCACATCGCAGCGTAGAACGCCGGCCCCTGGACACCGCTGTTGAGAATGCGCGGGTTCTTGCCCACCACCTCGGCGAGCGAGTATCCGGAGACCCGCTCGAACGTGGGGTTGACGTACTCGATGACGCCCGCGGCGTCGGTGATGATCACGGATTCGGCCGACTGTTCGACGGCGGCATACAGCCGCCGCATCTCCTCGTCGGCGCGATGGTGGGCGCTGACGTCGCGTACCGATCGTACGTAGCCGTCGCCGAGCTTCGCCGCGCGCAGGTCAAGCCACTGGTCAAGAGGTCCGCCGGCCGCGTCCGGGTCCACGAAGTGGAAGTCATCGACCTCGGATGGCACGCCGGTCTCGACAACCTGGACGTAGTCGTCGAACAGCCCAGTGCTGAGGTGGGCGGGGAACAGCTCGAGGAGCGAATTCCCGACCTGATCTGCCGCCGCAAGCCGGCCCGTCCGGGCGAGCGCTGGGTTTACGTAATCGATTCGGAAGTCGACGATTCGCCCCGCGTCGTTCCGGACGGCGGATGCGAGGGTGACGCCCTCCAGCATCTGGTCGAGAGCGGCCTGCAGGCGGCTCTCCGAGGCCACCAGGGCAGCCTGTGTCTCATCGCGCTCCGTGACGTCCGCGGCAAGGCCCGCCAGACCTACGATCGAGCCATCCTCGTCCCGCAGGAGGGCGCTCGACCACTCCAGCTCGCGGAGCTGCCCCCAACGGGTTATCAGGCGGCTGCGGAAGCCAGCGTTGAGCTTGCCTGTCTCGATCACCTTGAGGAACCCGGCCCGCTCTTCGGCCCGATCGTCGGGCGAGGTGAGGACGTCGTGCCAGATGCGTCCCACGATCTCGGCTTCCGACCAGCCGGTGACCGCCAGCAGGTACCGATTGGCGAACAGGATGGTGCCGTGCGTGTCGAGCACCATGGCGATCATGCTCACGTCCGCCATGATCTGTCGGAAGCGCCGCTCCGATGCCACCAGTGCGTCCTGGAGCCTGCGGCGTGCCTCCATCTGCTCGAGCTTCGCGAGGGCCATGGCCACGTCCGCCGCCAGCACCCCGAGGGCCGCGATCACGTCGAGGTCGAACGCGCCGGCTTGCGCGCCGTAGGCGATGATCGCGCCCCGTGTCGCATCGTGGGAGCGCAGCGGGAATGCGGCAACCGAGCGGTACCCGTGGCGCTCGGTTGCCATCTGCCACGGCGACATCGCGGGGGACCCGGCGATGTCGTTGATGACGACCGCCACACCCGTGCGCACGGCCTGCCCGGCCGCGCCGTCGCCGAGCGGGGACGCGTCAGCGCTGACGTCGATCGCATCCAGATAGCCGGTGTCGCCGTGGCTGCCGATCGGCGCGATCCGGTGCGTGTCCGGGTCGACCAGCCCCACCCAGGCCATGGCGAACGGGCCCGCTGCCACCATTGCCTCGCATGCAACCCGGGCGATGTCCACGTGGTTGTCCGCGAGGAGCAGCCGCCGGGCCACATCGGCCGTGCCGTTCCCGAGGATCCGCCGCCGCTCGAGCCTTGCCTCCGCCCGGACGACGGCCGTCACGTCCCGGCTGGTGATGACGTAGCTGGTCACCTTCCCGGTGACATCACGCACAGGATTGGCGGTCACCTCGAGCTGGATGGGTGGGCCATTCGGGTGGTGCGCGACGACGCGTCGACGCCACGGCAGACCAGATCCGCTCGGCTCCGTCAGGCTGGCCAGCCAATCAGGCCCGAGCACCGGGGACGCCAATTCATCAGCAATCTTGCCGACGATCTCGTCGAATGTCCGGCCCAGGATGGCGAGGAATGCCGCGTTCGCGTAGGAGACGATTCCGTCCGCGTCCACCATGAGCAGGCCGTCGCTCGTCTGCTCCAGCGCGGCCAGGCGCTCGCGCTCGTGTTGCTCGCGATCGATCGCCGTCAAGCTCGCCATCCGTCGTCCACGCCCGGCCGCTGGATCTCCCGCCATCGCCACATGGGCGTCCAGAGGCCACCTCCGTAGGCCGAATCGGCCGGCTTTCGCCGGAGCGCCGGGTGTCTCCCCATTGAGCTGTCAGTCCCGGATGCCGCTTGCCGCGCCGGCCCGGACGATCTCGACCGGGATCGCGACGTGCACGCCCATCCACGGTTACCGTGCGCGCGATTCGTGCAGGGGTCATGACGGACCGTAATCGACGCGATACACGCCGCGGGCCGATGCGGTGCTCAGCTCCGCACGTCGCGTGCGGCGCTGACCGAAATGTCGCCTGCTCCCGGTGCCGCACTGGAGGGAGGTTCGGTGGCAGCGGGAGCAGGCGCCAGCATTCAGATCGTTCCGCCGACGGCCACAACCGCGCGAGCGTCGGTTCGATACGGGATCCTGCCGTCCCGCCGGCGGCATGTCATGACGACTCGTCATCTCGCGGCACCGGCCCGCCGCGGCCCGGACCGCGGCACGGGCGCGCTCCGACGCGAACAAGCGCCCAGGCCATCTGCAGCGGCACGCGTCGCGCCCGCACGACGCGCGAGCGGGTCAGAAACCCCCTGGCCGCAGC
>CAVVNQ010000002.1:0-301175 GCA_963749705.1 uncultured Chloroflexia bacterium
CGTGGCGACCCAGGGCATCTGGGACGAGGAGGCGCTCGAGTCCGCGTTCCGGCGCGATGTCTCGTACGTGGGCCTGATCGCGTCGCCCACCCGCGCCGGCGTCGTCCGTGCCTGGCTGCGCGACGAGGCACACGTCCCGGAGGAGCGGCTGGCCGCGCTGCGCGCGCCGGCCGGGATCGACATCGGCGCCGAGACACCCGAGGAGATCGCGCTGTCGATCCTCGCCGAGCTGGTCCAGGTCCGTCGCGGCCGGGCGTCGTTCGTGGCCGTCCCCGGTCCCGCCACGCTGGCCGGCGAGGCGGGCGAGGCCGCGTCGGCGCTCGCCCTCCAGCCCGCCGTCGACGACATCGTCCTGGTCGACCCGTGTGCGGGATGACCGTCGATCGCGCCCACGCCCGGCACCTCGCCGAGCACGAAGGCGTCGTCTACGCGTTCTGTCGCATGGGCTGCCGGACCGCGTTCATCCAGGAGCCGGGTGCCTACGTCCCCGGTCCGACCACGGCGAGGTAGCTGATGCAGTTCAAGGGCACCGTCCAGATCACCGCGCCGCGCGACCGCGTGTGGGCGTTCCTCATGGATCCCAACGAGGTCGGCAGCTGCGGGCCGGGCGTCGAGTCCATCGACGTGATCGACGAGGACCACTTCAAGGCGAAGGCCAAGGTGGGCGTGGGGTTCATCTCGGCACGGTTCGTGGTGGACATGACGGTCGCCGAGAAGAACGAGCCTGACCTCGCGATCCTCAAGGCACACGGCCAGGCGCCGGGCTCCGCCGTCGATGCGACCGCGGACATGCGGCTATCGGGGCCGGCCGAGGGGCCGACGACGATGGACTGGTCCGCGGACGTGCTCATCGCCGGCACGCTGGCGTCGGTCGGCGCGCGCCTGATCGAGGGCACGGCCAACAAGATGATCGGCCAGACGTTCGACTGCATCCGGTCCAAGCTCGAGGCCGGCTGACCGTCGCGTCAGCGCCGTCAGCCGTCGCGGCTGACCGACCAGTGCGTGACGTGCTCCAGCGTCTCCTCGACGGTCTGGCGCACCTCGACCCGCGCCGCGCGATACCCGGTATCGCGCAACAGGTGCTGGACGCGTTCGGCCGCTCGCGGCCCGTCCTGGAAGCCCGCATCCGCCGTCTCGGCGCGAGCGCGCTCGAAGGCCCGGACGAAGTCGGGATCGTCCCACGGGACCAGCTTTGCCTTGATGTGCAGCATCGTGGTCATATCGACCACCTCCGTTGCCGATTCTGGGCCGAACGCCCGCTCGTAACGAGGGCCGGAGGTCCCACCGTCGTCACCAACCGGATGCCCCATGCGAGACTGAGGTCATGGAGCGATTGCACTCGGTCGTAGGCCCCGTGGCCACCAACGTCCACGTCCTGGCCGATTCCAGCTCGCGCGAGGCGATCGCGATCGACACCGCAACGCCGTCGCTCGCCTGGATCGCGGACTCGCTCGCAGAACGGGGCTGGACGCTCAGGCTGATCGTCAGCACCCACGGGCACTGGGACCACATCGGGGACAACGCGGCGCTGGCCGAGCACACCGGGGCGCAGATCGCGGTCCACCCCGATGACCGGTACCGGCTCATCGATCCGCAGCCGCTGTACGCGCCGTTCCCGATCGTGCCCTCGGTCCCGGCGGTGGACCTTGCCGAGGGAGGCGAGATCCGGTTTGGCGAGATCCGGCTCCAGGTATTGCACACGCCCGGCCACACCGAGGGCTCCGTGTGCCTGCTGTCGGTCGATGACGGCCTGCTGCTCAGCGGCGACACGTTGTTCGCGGGTGGCTGGGGCCGGGTCGACCTGCCCGGCGGCTCGCCCGAGGCCATGGCAGCGTCGATCTCGCGGCTCTCGACGCTCGAGGATCGTCTCCAGGTGCTGCCGGGTCACGGCGCCGCCACCACGATCGGCCGTGAGCGGGCATGGATGGACCTGGTCCGCCGCGAGGGCCGCCTGCCGATGTGAGCTGGCGCGGCATCGGCCGGGCGGGCTGTTCGCTGCGGACGGCTACCCGCCGCGCCGTTCGCTGCGGAGGGCTACCCGCCGCGCCGGTAGTGACATTCGAGCACGGCGGTCGAAAGCACCTGCGCGCCGCTCAGCGCCTTGCGGACCGCGTCGCCGCCGGGCGTGCCGGCAAGCCCGAGCGGGGCGGCCAGGGCGTACAGCGTGAACTCGTAGCGGTGGGTCCCCGACGGCGGGCACGGGCCACCCCAGCCGATGCGGCCGAAGTCGTTGCGACCCTGCCGCGGCGCATCGGGCGAGGCCGAGACGCCCAGCGGCAGGGCGCCGCTCTGCGAGCCGTCGATGTCGATGACCGTCCAGTGCACGAACCCGTTGGCATCGGGATCGTCGACCAGCAGCACGAGCGCGACAGCCCCGTCGGGCGCACCGTCCCAGGCGAGATCGGGCGAGACGTTGTCGCCGTCGCAGGTGAACCGGCGGGGGATCGAGCCGCCGGCGGTGATCGATGTCGAGGTCAGCGTGAACGGGGCCATGGTCACCTCCGGGGTGCTCGTCGGGGTGCTCGTCGAGGGCGCGTCGGTGCCCGATCCGGCGGCCACGGGCGACGCCGATGGAGTCGTCGCGGTGCCCGATGCTGCGGTCGAGGTCGCGACCGGCCCGGTTGTCGGCGCCGACGAACCGGGCGTGGTGGCACTGCACCCGGCCGCCGACAGGGCGGCGACCGTCAGCAGTGCGGCGAGGGCGGCCGATGCGGACCGGTGCACGCCGGGATTCTGCTCCCGGCGTGCCGATCCGTCAGCCTTCGCCGGCGGGTCGCCAGCCGGCCGGAGCCGGGCCCTCCAGCGGGCGTCCGTACGCGCTCCACCGGTGCGCGACCCGGAACCCGAGCCCCTCGTACAGCTGGAGCGCGCCGGTCGGGTTGGACCCGTCGACGCCCAGCCATGCCTCGTCCATGCCCTGGTCGCGCAGGACCCGGAACGATGCCGCGCACAGCGCCTTGGCGACGCCGCGGCCGCGCCACGGCCGCCGGACCGAGACGTGCTCCAGCCATCCGCGCCGGACGCCGAGGGCCTCGTTCTCCGCGGTGAAGATCCCGTTCATCACCGATCCCGCGACCTGGTCGCCGTCCCAGGCGACGCACCACAGCGAGGTGTCCGTCTCCGGATGGTCGAACATCGCCGCGAAGTCACCGTCCTCCTGCGTCCGATGGCCCCAGTGATCCTGGAACGCCTCGTTGTCGGCGTCGTAGATCGCCCGGTGCTGATCGGGCGTGACCGGCCGCAGCTCGATCCCCTCCGGGAGCGGGTGCTCCGGCAGCGCCCCGGTAATCGGGCGGCGCATCTCGAACCCGAACCGGATCGGGACGTAGCCCTCGGCCGTGATCAGGGCCTTGCTGACGTCCTCGTTCTCGAGCGCCCAGGTTCGGAGCTCCCGCGCACCGGGCCGGGGATCTGCGGCAGCCTCGGCGGCGAGCCGGGCCTGGGTCGTCCGCAGGAGCGCGGTCCCGATGCCCAGGCCGCGCTGCGCGGGCAGCACCGAACCGGTCGTCTCGAGGGCCATCACCGGGCCGCGCATCACCCGATAGCCGACGTGGTAGGCGACCGGCTGGCCGTGGATCTCGGCGATCACGATGTCGCGTTCTAGCTGGAAGTGGTCGCGCGGCTCGTAGTCGCTCGCGAGGCTCTCGGCCGACCGCTGCTCCTCGGTCCCGTCGGCCCGATGCGCCCGGTTGTCGATGTCGGCGATCGCCGGCCAGTCGGCGGCCGTCGCGTGGCGGAAGGTCAGCCCCGGAACGGGCGGGGCGTCGACGGCCTCGACGCTCGCTCCCGGGATCGATGTGGGGGTGGTCAAACGCTGCCCCTCGTGCTGCATGGTCATCGGTCGGCTCCGTACTTGTGCTTCATGTGGTCGTTCACGGACGCGTGGATCGCCTTCCACTTTCGACGTTCCTCGGCGCGGAGGAGGGGATCGGCACTGCGTGCGACGTGGGCGGCCTCGCGCTCGAGCTTGCGGTAGCCGGCGAACCGGTCCTCGGACAGGCGGCCCTCCGACAGCGCGCCCCGGACCGCGCACCCGGGCTCCCGATCGTGCGAGCAGTCGCGGAACCTGCAGCCCTGGGCGAGGTCCGCGATGTCGGCGAATGCGGGGGCCAGGCCGTCCTCCGCTCCGGCGACGCCGAGCGAGCGAATTCCCGGGGTGTCGATGAGCAGCGCACCACCGGGCAGCGGGACGAGCTCCCGGTGCGTGGTCGTGTGGCGTCCCCGCGAGTCGTCCTCCCGGACGGCCCCGGTCCGGAGACGCTCGTGGCCCACCAGCGCGTTTACGAGCGTCGACTTGCCGACCCCGGACGAACCCAGCACGACCGCCGTGCGACCGGGGGCGAGATGATCGGCCGCGAGCGCGACCAGGCCGTCGCCGGTGCGTGCGGAGATCGCTCGGACGTCGACGCCCGGCGCGACGGCCTGGGCGGCAAGCCGGAGCCCGTCGAGATCGGCGGCGATGTCCGACTTGTTGAGGACGAGGACGGGCGTGGTGCCGCCCGCATACGCGACGCTGAGGTACCGCTCGAGGCGGCGCAGGTTGAAGTCGCCATCGAGCCCGGTCACGACCAGCGCAACGTCCACGTTGGCTGCCAGGACCTGCTCGTCGACCACGTGGCCGTCATCGGCGCCGCGCCGGAACACCGTCCGCCGCGGGAGGACGGCGTGGATCACCGCGGGTCCGGAATCCCCGGCGGATGCCGTCGTTGGGGACGTCGTCGCCGCCACCCAGTCGCCGACGGCGGGCAGGTCGCCCGGGCTGAGCGCCTCGTGCCGCAGGCGACCCGAGATCACGGCGTCGTGGGGACCGTCGTCCGCGATGAGCGTCCACGCATCACGATGGGACGCGGAGACCCGCGCCGGCCGCCGACCCGCCGCGTCATGTGGCGCGAAGGCAGCGGCCCAGCCCGCGTCCCAGCCCAGGCCCACGAGCGTCGCGCGGTCCTTGGGCGTC
The DNA here is from genome assembly GCA_963749705.1 of uncultured Chloroflexia bacterium. Classification (GTDB taxonomy): domain Bacteria; phylum Chloroflexota; class Limnocylindria; order Limnocylindrales; family CSP1-4; genus CAIXZV01. Next base: position 4,955 of record CAVVNQ010000002.1, read on the forward strand.
GCCCGGCCCTCGAGCGTCCCCAGCGCAGCCGTCATGTCGGGGTGGTCCATCTCAGCCCACCCGCTTGAGCTTGCCGGTGCGCTTGGCATATCGCTCGGCGCGCGCGAACGCCCACAGCCCGGCCGGGATCAGCACCACGCCCATCACGAGCAGCGGCACGATGTCGCCGACCAGCGCGGTCACCGGCGTTCCGTCGAGCAGGCCGCCGCGGACGCCATCGAGCACATAGGTCGCGGGCGACACGTGCGACAGCACCTGCATCCAGTCCGGCAGCACCGAGACCGGGTAGTAGACGCCCGAGACGAGCAGCAGGCAGGACTGGAGGACGAACGTCATCTGGGCGCCCCGCTCCACGTACAGCAGCGGCAGGATGGCGGCCATCATGCCGATGCCAACGAAGCTGAACGACCCGAGCAGGATGAACATCACCGCGGTCGCCAGGTTCATCGCCCCCGGATCGAGCTGAGGGAAGAACAGGACGAGCACGATCAGGATCGCGGCCGTGTGGACGAGCCCGTACGCCATCGCGTAGACGCACGAGCCCAGCAGCTGCGTCCAGCGTCGGACGGGCGCCATGAACGTGTATTCGAGGGTTCCCTCCCAGCGCTCCACCGAGATCGTCTCCGCGATCCACGAGAAGACCACCGACAGGTAGTTCCAGAACACGGCGCCGATGATCAGGGTCAGGAGGAGGCGGTCGTTGCCCGACGCCGCGCCGATGAACGAGATCGACAGCGCGCTGGCGACGGAGTAGACGAGGAACGCGAGCTCCCAGCCCCAGTAGCGGCGGGTGAGGAAGAAGTTGCGCTCGACGAAGGCGTACGACGCCTTCAGCTCCTGCGCGAGAAGAGCCAACGGGGGTTCCTTTCGGAGGGTTCGCGCGGGGTTGCCGCGCGGAGTGAGGTCCCCGTGGGGACCGGCATCAGCCGGTCCCCACGGAGCGTGCGATCTGCTCGCCGGCCACGCGCCGCCCGATCTCGATGATCGAGGCGCCGACGTGGGACCGGATGGAGCGCTCGGGCGCATGGCCCGGGCTTACGGTCGGGCGGATCCTGCGCAGGCGCGCCTCGCGCTCCTGGATCACCGCCCGGTGATACTGCTGGTACAGCACTTCGGGTTCCTTTCTGTCAGTCATCGGTGTCGTCGTCCGTCTCGACGTCCTCGTCGAGCGAGCGACCGGTAAAGGTCATGAACACGGCCTCGAGCGTCGGGGGCTGCCCGTGGAGCTCGGCGACCATTCGCTTGAGCCCCTCGGGCGAGTCCTCGGCAACCACCCGACCCCCATCGAGGATCGTGATCCGGCTGCACAGGCGCTCGGCCTCTGCCAGGTCGTGCGTGGTGAGGACGATCGTCGCGTCGTGCGTGACGTTGATCTCCTCCACGAACGCCTGAACATCGAGCTTGCTCCGAGGATCGAGGCCCGTCGTCGGCTCGTCGAGGAGCAGCAGCGACGGGCTCGTCAGCAGCGCTCGCGCGATGGCGACCTTCTGCTGCATGCCCCGACTCATCTGCTCCACCGGGCGTCCGAGGCGGCTCTCCGCGATGCCCAGCCGGGCCAGGATCGCCGTGGCCTCTCGCCGGGCCCGTCCGGCATCGAGGCCGTACAGGCGGGCGGCGAACAGGAGGTTCTCCATCGGGCTGAGCTTCTTGAAGAACGCCGCATCGACGCTGACCCGGTTGATCAACCGCTTCACGGCGAGCTCGTCGCGCTGCAGGTCGTGGCCGAAGACCTCCACCCGGCCCTCGTCCAGGGTCAGCAACCCTGACACGAGGCGGATGAGGGTCGACTTGCCGGAGCCGTTGGCGCCCAGGATCCCGTGGATCGCGCCGCGCTCCAGGTGGAGCGAGACGTCTTCGATCGCGAGGACCGGGGGCTTTCGGCGGTCGACCTTGAAGCGCTTGGTGACGTGCTCGACGTGGAGTGCCGGTGGACCGGCCGGGATCCTTGGCAGGAGGACGGTGAGGTCCCCTGCGTCCGGGGCGGCCGGGATCCGCCCGGCGGGCTCGAGGCCGGCGATCGGTGCCGGCAGCGGGCTCGACGTCGGAGTGGTCGTCTTCGGTTCGGGCGCGAGGGTTGTCGTCATCGGACCCTCCTTCCTGTGGTGTGGCTTCACGTTGGTTGCCGCACCGGCGCCGCGTGCTCCGGACATGGAACGAGCCGCGGACCCGGTACGGATGGGTCTGCGGCTCGTGCTCCGGAGGGCGGCAATGCGCCCATGAATCACTTGAGCCGCGGACCCGGTGGGCCCACGGCTCGGTGGTCGCTGCTGGGGCTCAAGCCCCGCGTCCTACCTGCTGGTGGGCACACCTCTCCCGCTGACAGCGCCGCAGATGGGCGCGGTCGTCGGCCGGTAGAGGATTGCGTTCTTCACCATCTGGCTCCCGCCTCCGGTAGTAGGACGGGCGAGCGACCTGCTCGACCGCCGCGGAGTCTACGGGGTTGGCCGGGGGGTCGTCAAGACGTGAGTTCGCGATACTTCGCGGCGTGTCGCTGACGCGTCCCGTCAGCCCCACGTCGCCACCAACAGCCGATGTCGCCACCAACAGCCGATGTCGCCACGAAACGATGGGGTGCGTCGTATTCCGTGGTCCTGCCACGCATCGTCCCGCCGGTGCCCGGCAGGCGGCGATGTCCGCGCGCGGAGCCGGCCGGGCGCCACCGCGATGTTCGCCACGCACTTGCGACCTGCGTCGTTGGCCAGGTGGAGATCGCCCACGACGCACCAGATCGTTGCCTGGCAAGCTTCCACGGGCAGCGGCGGCGTTTGGACGCACCCGGTCGTTGCACGGCCACCTGGCGGTCTGTCGCCTCCTCGGAATGCGCACCGCATCGTTCGGTGGCCAGGTTGTGTCGGAGGACGTGCCGAGCGAAGGTGGCGCGGGCGCCGGCCATCGGCGCAACCTGCGCCAACTCCGGCGCAACCGCGTGTGCGCCGACCCGCGCGTGACGGAACCGGGTGTGCGACCAGCGCGTCAACGGACCTGGACCCGATCGCCGAGGATTGCGTCATGACCCGGAGCGCCAGGACCCTGATCGTTGGCACCGCGCTGCTGCTCGCCGCATGCAGCGTCGGCGGCGGCGCGCCCGGCACCTCGGCGACCCGGTCACCGGACCCGGTCGCCGATGCCTACTGGCTGCGGATGACCACCACGCAGGCGATCCCACCGCTCGAGCTGTTCGGTCGGTTGCCGGACCTGGTGATCACCGGCGACGGGATCGCGGTGACGCCCGGCCCGATGCTCGCGATCTACCCCGGGCCGCTGGTGCCCTCGCTGATCGGGCGCCGCCTGACCGAGGCTGGGCGAGCACAGATCATCGAGGCTGCGCGCGACGCCGGGCTGCTCGATGGCCGGTCGGACCTCACGGGTGACGCGCCGATCGCGGGCGCCGAGACGGGTCGGATCGAGCTCACGGTCGATGGCCGGCGGGTGACGATCACGGGCGACCCGTCGGCGCACATCGAGTGCATCACGACGCCGTGCGTCCCCGCGCCGGGCACGCCGGCGGCCTTCGGCGACCTGTGGCGACAGCTGTCGGACCTGGGGGGATGGCTTCGCGCGGAGCTGGGCCCCGAGATCGAGTTCGTGCCGCCTGCATACGCGCTCCTCGTGCGCCCCGCCCCGGAGGGGACGCGGGACCTGCCGCAGGCCCCGGCCATCTGGCCGCTCGAGACCCCGCTGGGAACCTTCGGGGTGCCGGTTGCCAGCGGGACCGCGCGCTGCGGGACGGTCGACGGCGCAGATGCCCGGACGCTTCGCCCTGCCCTGGAGACCGCCAACGCCCTGACGCCGTGGATCCAGACCAAGGATGACGTCGCGCAGTACGGGATCACCGTTCGCCCGCTCGCCCCGGGCGAGGACGCCTGTGCCGAGATCTTCGGTCCGGCCTGATCCTCAGACCCTGCGCCGGACCACGACGCGAGGCCGCCCGCCACCCGCCTTCGACGTGGTGGGGGCGGCCACGATGAACCCCGCGCGTTCGAACATCGGCAACGTGCCCATATAGGCCGACGCCGAGGAGACGCGACCCTCGCCGGGATCGACCGGATAACCCTCGATCGTCGATGCGCCGTGCCTCGTCGCGTATTCGACCGCGGCGTCGAGGAGCGCCCGCGCCAACCCGGCCCGCCGCGCGGCCCGCGCGATCACGAAGCAGTTGACGACCCACACCCGATCCCCGGGGAGCTGCGGGAGCGTCCGGGAGCGCGCCAGGCGCTCGAAATCGTCGCGCGGACCGAGGCCGACCCATCCAACCGCTCGGTCACCGTCCATCGCGACCAGTCCGGGGGCGGGATCCGAGTCGACGAGCGCGCGCAGCCGCCCTCGGTTCTCATCGACGGTGGCGTTCGACCAGTTCGATCCAGGGCGACGCCACCACTGGCACCAGCACCACCTGGCATCTCCGGGGGCGGAGAACAGCTCGAGGATGGCGGACCAGACGGCTGGCGAGGCGGGGACGATCTCCATCGTCGGCATTGTGCCCTTCCCGACGCGGCAACGGTGCCAGGCGCGGCCGGCCGGTCGCGCCTGGCACCACCTCGCGGGCTTGCCCCGGCGCGTACGGTGAACACTCGGGATTGGCAGGGACGAAGCAGGCGGGAGGTCGAGCGTGAGCGGCGAGCACGCGGGATCGGGCGGGGCGCGGATGGCAGACCGGCGGAAGGCAATTGCCCGCAGGTGGTACGAGGACGTGATCAACGATCGCAACCTCGACGCCATTGCCGAGATCTACACCCCGGACTACGTCCACCACGGCCCCGACGGCGCCGAGATGCACGGCCCGGATGCCGTGCGCGCCCTCGCCGCGGCGATCCTCGACGCGTCCGAGGACCGGCATGCGATCGTCGTTCAGCAGGTGGCCGAGGATGACCTGGTGGCCACGCGCTTCATCAGTCGCGGTCGCCACACGGGCGTGTTCAGGGGTCGCAAGCCGAGCGGCCGCGTCTGGACCACCGAGGGCATCCATATCAGCCGGATCGAGGACGGCAGGGTCGCAGAGGACTGGGAGGTCTCCCACCACTCCGGCATCGAGGACGAGGCGGCCGCGGGCGACGATTCCGCGTGAGGCTTGCGACGATCGCGCTTGACGCGGGAGCGACAATTCTCCGATCCGGTTGGGTGACCCCGACCACAACCGTTCAACCCGATCGGACACAAGGAGCGTCCCAAGCCATGGCCCACGAAGCCCTTCCGCCAAGCGTCCAGGACCCGTCCGTCCCGGCCGCCCCGGGCGAGCGCGCACCCGACCCGCGTGAGGCGCAGTTCCTGGCGACCGAGCACTGGAGCCTGCTGGCGACCCGGTCGCTGAGCTGGAGCGAGGCGTTCAGCCGGACCGGGATGTTCCTGTCGACGCTGTCCGCCGCCACGGTGGCGCTGGCCCTGGTCGGTCCGGCGACCTCGTTCGGCGACGAGTTCGCGGTCTTCGCTCTGGTGATCCTGTCGATCACCCTGTTCCTCGGGGTCGCGACGTTCGCACGCCTGACCCAGGTCAACAACGAGGACCTGTACTGGGTGGCCGGCATGAACCGCCTGCGCGGGGCGTACGTCAGACTCGTACCCGGGATCGAGAACGACTTCTTTGCCGGCTGGACCGTCGATCCGAGGGGCATCTCGAGGACGTTCGCCGCGGTCGATGTCAGCGCCCCGGCGCCGTTGCACCTGCTGGTCACGACCCCGGCCGTGGTGGGCATCATCTCGGCGGCGATCGCCGGGGTCATCGCCGGGCTCGCCGCGATCCAGGTGTCCGCGGGCATGGGCCCGGCGATCGGGGTGGGTCTGGTCGTGTTCGGCATCGGGATCGCCCTGTTCATCGGGTTCTCGATCCGCGAGGGGCGACGGTTCATCCGCCGGATCGACGCGCTCGTCGCCGACCAGGAGGCGATCGAGCGACGAGGTGATCGCCGGCGCGACTGACGCGGAAACCCGGAACACCCGCCGACGCAGCTCGACCGCACCGCCCGAACGCGGACCATCGCGGCTCGTATCCTTGTGCGAGATCCGCATCGCCTCGCCCGGGGCCGCCCACCACGGAGGGATTCGCATGCTGCGTCGCGCTCTCGTCGTCTGCATCCTCGCGCTCGGGCTGGTGGGCTGCGGCGGGTCGTCGCCGACTGATGCGCCGATCACCACGCCGCCGAGCGCGGAACCGACGCTGACGCCGACCCTGGCGCCGAGCGAAGGCCCCTCCACTGTCGGGGTCGGCGACACGCAGACAGCGGCATGCGATGCGATCGGCGTTCGCAAGAGCCCGTCCACCGACGGGATCCTTGTTGCTCGCGTCTACAGGGGCGCGACGGTCCACGTGGCCGAGGTCGTGACCGGCAATTCGTATACGGTCGGCGCCTGCGGATCGGGCGGGGACTCCTGGCTCAAGATCGACGAGATCAACGGCAAGACCATCGACTCGCTGTACGGGATCGAGTTCGGCTATACGGCCGCCGGCCTGTACCAGTAGCCGGACCTGACCTTGGGATCTGCGGCGTATCGGGCTCCCGCGCGTTCGATCGCCGCGCTGGTTCGAGACGGCATCCTGGACGCGGAGCTCGCCGCCCTGCTGTGGCTCCTGCTCGACGCCCGGCTGCCGGTCGTCGTCGTCGGGGCGCCCGGCTCGGGGCGGAGCACCCTGGTCGCCGCGCTGCTCGACCTGCTGCCAGTGGGCTCGCGCACGAGGCGCCTCGCCGGTGCCGACGAGGACTTCGACTGGCTGCCCGAGGCAGGCGAGCTGGGCTGGCGGCGCCAGGCGGGTGGGGATCCGGGGAACCGGCGGGCGGGGACGCCGGCCCGCGCGGGAGACACGGTCCTGATCGTGGCTGGCCTGGGCGATGGCCCGCCGTTCGGGACGCCCGGGCCGCAGGCAAGGATCGCGATCCGTGCGCTGTCGCTGGGCTACGGCATGGTGGCGACGATGACGGGGGACGGGCTCGACGACGTGTTCGCGAGACTCCACGCTCCGGAGGTCGGCGCTGACGACGACGAGCTGTCCCGGCTAGGGCTCGTGCTGGTGATGAGGCGCGTGCCGGCGGGTTCAGGCTCGGGCGACCGAGGCTCGGGCGCCGGCGATGCGGGCGATCCGGAGGGCCCCCACCGGGTCGTCGCCGCGCACTACGTCCGGCCGGTCGTGCGCGATGCGCACGGGCACGTCCAGCGGATGCCGCCGGCGGTCCTCGCCGCGTGGGAGCCGCGGACCGATCGCCTCGAGCACTTCGCGTGGGGGATCGTCGGCGAGCTTGCTCAGCGGGCCGGCCCGCGCCCAACGGAGTTCGAGCGGGAGCAGGCGCGCCGCGCGAGCTACATCGGCGGCCTTGCTGCCGCCGGGCTCATCGACCCGGGCGAGGTGCGGACGGCGATCGCGGGCTATCGCGAAGCCGCGGCAGAGCGGCCCGACTGACGAAGCCGCGCTAACGGTCTGCTCGCACGGGACCCGGCTCGTGTCGTGCGGCGCAACGGCCCGCGTCGTGCGGCGCAACGGCGCACGCCGGGCCGGGCACCTGTCGTAGAGTTCCGCCGGGGCGCGTCCCACTCGACCCCAACCGTTGCCGGGTCGTGGGCCGCCATGCAAGGGAGGCGTTCGTGCTTCAGCTGTTCCTCGTGCTGCACGTGCTCGGTGCGATCGCGGTCTTCGGACCGACGTTTGCATTCCCGTTGATCGCCGGCCAGGCGGCCAAGACGCCGCAGCACGGCCACTTCGCCGCGCTCGTCACCGATGCGATCGAGCGCAAGATCGTGATCCCGGGCGCCATCGTCCAGGGCATCACCGGCCTTGCCCTCATCTTCATCATCGGTTTGGACATCACCAGCTCGGCGTGGCGCTGGCTGATCCTGGCCATCGTGCTGTACGTGATCGCCGTGGTCTACGCCGTCGCGGTCCAGGCTCCCGCGTCGGAGAAGATGGTCGAGCTGACGGCCGGTGGACCGCCCGCCGGCGCCCCGCCCGCCGGCGCTCCCGCGGGTCCGCCGCCGGAGATCGCCGCAACGGCCAAGAGGCTGCAGCGCGGCGGGATGTTCCTCACGGTGATGATCGTGGCCATCGTGATCCTGATGGTGACCAAGCCCATCAGCTGATCCGATCGTCCCGGCACGCGGGGCCAGGCGGCCCCCGTCGCCGGGCGCGCGTCCCTGAACGGCACGCCCGTTCCGCCCTACGCCGCGACGGTTCGGCCGGGCATTGTCGGTCGGTCGTCATTGTCCCGGCGGGCGCTTGCGTCCGCCGTCGCTCGACCGCGGCTACCATCTGTGGCGACGCCAACAGGAGACCATGTCACATGCCCCACGTCGCCACGTCGATCGCCGACCTCGTTGCCATGCTCGCCGGGATCGCCCATATCGAGGGCGATGGCCTGGTCATCGACGATGAGCGCAGGTTCCGCGCCGAGTCCGCCGCCGACCTCGCCTGGACCGCGGCGTTCACCGAGGACGACACGACGGCGGATGCGGTGCGCTGGATCGTGTGGGAGGCGAGCCAGGCGCTGGGGGCCCGGTCGGCCAGCATCGAGGACCTCTATCGCGCCCGTGGCCGCGGAGAGATCTCCGGGTTCACGGTTCCCGCGATCAACATCCGCGCCCAGACCTTCGACATGGCCCGGACGCTCTACGCGACCGCGACCCGCGCCGACGTCGGCACCGTGATCTTCGAGCTCGCCCGGAGCGAGCAGACCTACACCTGGCAGCGACCGATGGACTACGCCACCTCGGTCCTCGCCGGCGCCATCGCTGCGGGTTGGTCGCATCCGGTGTTCATCCAGGGTGACCACTACCAGTTCAACGCCAAGAAGTACGCGGCCGATCCCGAGGCGATGACCGAGGAGATCCGGCGGGCCTGCCGGCTGGCGATCGACGCCGGATACCGCAACATCGACATCGACAGCTCCACGCTGGTCGACCTCTCGCGACCCAACCTGGACGAGGAGCAGCGTGAGAACTACACCCGTGCAGCCGAGCTGACGGCGCTCATCCGAAGCCTCCAGGTCGACGGCGTCACCGTCAGCGTCGGCGGCGAGATCGGCGAGGTCGGCAAGCAGAACTCGACGCCCGACGAGCTGCGCGCGTACCTCGACGGCTACACCCGCGAGCTCGAGGCGCGCGCGCCGGGGGCGAAGGGCCTGTCCAAGGTCAGTGTCCAGACCGGGACATCGCACGGTGGCGTGCCCCTGCCCGATGGCGGCGTGGCCGAGGTCAAGCTCGACTTCGAGGTGCTGCGCAAGCTGGGCGAGATCGCGCGCACGTACGGGCTCGCCGGCGCGGTCCAGCACGGGGCGTCGACGCTGCCCGACGAGCTGTTCCACCACTTCCCGGCGGTGGAGACGGCCGAGATCCATCTCGCCACCGGGTTCCAGAACGCGTTGTACGACCACCCGGCGTTCCCCGCCGAGCTGACGGCCGAGCTCGAGGCCTGGTGCCGGGAGAACGCGGCCGACGAGCGCAAGGCCGGCCAGACCGACGAGCAGTTCCTGTACACGACGAGGAAGAAGACGATCGGGCCGTTCAAGCGCCAGCTGTGGGAGCTCGAGACGCGAGAGCAGATCCTTGCGGACCAGAGCGCGAAGGTCGCCTACCTGTTCTCGGCGCTGGGCGTCAACGGGTCGATGGAGATGCTGGAGCGCTACATCCACCCGGTCCCGGTGACCCGTCCCATCCCGGCGGCCCTGCGCGACGCCGTCGGCAGCTGATTTGGAGAACGGCCCGGGTGGGGCGCCGTCGGACCCCGACCGGCCGCCCATCCCGATCACCGTCCGCCTCGAGGTTGCTGGCGACGAGCCGGCGATCCGGAGCGTCGAGGCGGCGGCGTTCCCGGGTCCCGAGGAGGCCGACATCGTCGACCGGATCCGTCGCGAGGCGCGGGCCGGATGGCAGTCGCTGGTGGCGGTCGACCCGGGCGGCCGGATCGTGGGCCACCTGTTGATGTCCCCGTGTCCGGTGATCGCGGAGGATGGCGCGCAGGTCGCCGAGGTCCTCGCCATCGGGCCTGTGGCCGTCCTGCCCGAGATCCAGCACCGCGGCGTCGGCTCGGCGCTGATGTCCGCGGCCACGGGCCTGGCGATCGCCCGCGCGGTCCCGGCGGTGGTCCTCCTCGGGCACCCCGCGTACTACGTCCGGTTCGGGTTCTCGCCCGCACGCCGGCTGGGGCTCGAACCGCCGGCCCCGGCGTGGCCCGACGAGGCGTGGCTGGCCCGGCTGCTGCCGGCGTGGACGGACGCGAGCGCCGGGACGGTCCGCTATCCGGAGGCGTTCGAGCCGCTCGCCTGACTCGAACCTGAGCCGAACCCCCGCGCGACCCGAGCCCCCGTTCCCGCGCCGGGCGGTACGCTTCGCCCGTGGAACCGCCCGACAGGCCCGATGTGCCCGAGGCGCGCGGAGGCTCGGACACGTCCGACGCGCGCGAGGCGGGCGAGACGCCCGAGACGGGCGCGGCCCCCGGCACGCCGCCCCCGCGCATCTCCCCGGTCGTCCAGCTCGTGGCGGCGATCGGCGTCGCCGGGCTCGGTGCGGTGATCGTCCTGAGCGGCCTGCTCAACCTCGTGATCCCGGGTTCGACGCCCGGGCCGTCAACGTCTGCCGGGCCCGCGATGGCGACCGGGACCGCGCCCGGGACGCCGTCCACCGGCCCGACGCTTCCGACCGGCGATCCCGTCCTGGTCGGGGCGGGGGACATCGCCACCTGCGACGGCACCGACGACGAGGCAACGGCCGCGCTGATCGAGCACATCGCGGGGTACGTGTTCACGCTCGGCGACAGCGCGTACGACGCGGGATCGGCCGCCCAGCTGGAGGAGTGCTACGGCCCGTCATGGGGCGGGCTCCTCGACCGGACCCGGTTTGCGGTCACCGGCAACCATGACGACCTGACCGACGGAGGGGCGCCGTTCCGGGCGTACTTCGGGCAGGCCGCCTCGCGCGACGGGAAGACGTGGTTCTCGGAGGACCTCGGGACGTGGCACGTCGTCGTCCTCGACGCGAACTGCGATGTCCTCGATGGCGGTTGCGGCGAGGGCTCGACGGAGCTCGATTGGCTTCGCGCGGATCTTGCGGCCAGCACCGCCCGGTGCACGCTCGCGCTGTGGCACCAGCCCCGGTTCAGCAGCGGCTTCCACGGCGGCGACCCGGCCGTCGCGCCGTTCTGGGACGCCCTGTACGCGGCGGGCGCGGACCTGGTCCTCAATGGCCACGAGCACGACTATGAGCGATTCGGCCCCCAGGATCCGGGCGGCAACGCGGACCCGGCGCGCGGCCTGACCGAGATCGTGGTGGGAACCGGGGGCGCGGCGCTCCGCTCGTTCGGGCCGCCGATCGCGAATGACGTCGTCCGGTCCAGCGTCGCGCACGGCGTCCTGGTGCTGACGCTCAGGCCGTCGGGCTGGGATTTCCGGTTCGTGTCGACGGACGGCTCGTTCAGCGACCAGGGGAGCGGCACGTGCCACTGAACACGCCGACGTCGGGGTCCGCCGACCCGCGACCCGGTGCAGGCCGGTCGTGCGCGATCCGCGTGGTCGCCGGCCACACGGCATCATCGTCGCGATGACCGAACCGTCCTTCGGACCCGCCTGGTCCGCATCGCTCGCCCGCGCGTCCGAGGGCCAGCTCCGCGAATGGCTCGCGTTCGCGCTCGAGGCGTGCGACGTCGCCGATTCGATCGCGCTGGCGCACTACCGCCGCGACCTGGATGTCGAGCGCAAGCCCGATCGGACGTTCGTCACCGTCGCCGACCAGGCGATCGAGCGCGAGATCCGGACCCGCATCAGGGCCCGCTGGCCGGGCGACGGCCTGGTGGGCGAGGAGTACGGCACCGAGGTCGGTGACGCCGCCACCCGCTGGTACATCGACCCGATCGACGGGACCCACAACTTCATCCGCGGCGTGCCCCTGTTCGGGACGCTGCTCGCCGTCGAGCACGAGGGCGAGCTCCAGGTGGGCGTCATCTCCGCGCCGGCGATGCGTGAGCGCTGGTACGCGCATCGCGGCGGCGGGGCATGGAACCGCGGCCTCGACGGGGAGCGGCAGCTCCACGTCTCGCGCGTGAGCCGGCTCGAGGACGCCCAGATCGTGTACGGGAGCGGCCGTGACACCATGGCGTCGGGGCTGATGCCGGGGTTCGACGCCCTGATCACCGCCGCCTGGCGCGAACGGGGGTTCGGCGACTTCTGGGGCTACGCCCTCGTGGCGGAAGGCGCAGCCGAGGCGATGCTCGAGACCGGGATCCACAGCTGGGACATCGCCGCACCGATGGTGCTGATCGAGGAGGCGGGCGGCCGCGTCACCGACGTCGGCGGCAATCGGCGGGCGGACGCGCCGTCGTTCGTCGGCTCGAACGGACACCTGCACGAGGTGGTGCTCCGGCGGGTCCGCGAGGGATAGGTCGCGCGCCGCCGTGCGCCGCCGCGGGCGTCAGGCGGGCGGCCGCCAGGTCGCGAACGTCCAGCACACGGCGACGACCGCGGCGGCGACCAGGAGGCCGAGCAATAGCTGGCCGCTCGCGATTCCCCAGCCACCGCCGCCGATGGCCCCGCACACGCCCACGACGGCGAAGAACGCGATCCGCATGCCCCGCGTTCCCGGCGGCGAGGCTCGGTGGTCCACGCCGCGGGCCCCTGTGCCTGCGGCCAGCCAGTCCTCGGCGCTCGGCTCCCACGCGCGGGCCCGCGCGCTCGGGTGCGATGACGGCCGGGCCGGAGCCCGCCGCTCGCCGCTGGCCTTCGGACGCGCGCCTACCAGCGGCTCGAGGCCCAGCAGCCGTCGACCGGGTTCCGCGAGCTCTTCCGCGACCTCCTGGTCGAGGACGTCCTCCATCACGGCGACCGAGACGGTGTCCTCGAGGCCCTGGAGCAACGCGACCGTGTCCTCGGGCCGGGCATTGGTGCGTGACCGGAATCCGTACGTGCCCTGCGGCCACTCGCTTGCGATCCTGGTCGCGACGGCGTTGCGTACGGCGGCTCGCGCCTCCTCGACCAGCGGCATCCGTCCCCGTTCGGCGGCGTCTGCCTCGAGCTCCGCGAGCAGGGCGTCGTGCCGATCATCGTGAGGTCGCGCGAGCGCGATGCCGGCGAGGTCCGCGCCGCTCAGCCGGTCGATCGCCTCGAACACGGCCTCGACGCGTCTCCGGGCGGCGGGCTCCCCGGGCGCCAACAGGCGATTCGGCTCGATCACTGGGGCGCCATCGCCACGTTCGGATCCACCCGCGGATCGTGCGCCCTAGGCAGCCACCGCGTCCAGTGCCTGCGCGATGATTCCGAGGGCCTGGTCGACCTCGGTCTCGGTCGTCACCAGGGGCGGGATGATCCGGATCACGTTGGCGTACGTTCCGGCGGTCAGAACAAGCATCTTCCGGTCGAAGCAGGCCTGCTGGATGCGCCTGGTGATCACCGGATCAGGAACCCGTCCATCGCCTTCAGCGGCCTTGACGAGCTCCATGGCGACCATCAGTCCCAGCCCGCGCACGTCGCCCACGGCCGTCCTGCCGGCGGTGATCCGGCGGAGGCCGTCGAGCAGCTGGGTGCCGCGGGCCCTCGCGTTTGCGATCAGGCCTTCATCCTCGATCACGTCGAGCGTCGCCATCGCCGCCGCACAGGCCACCACGTTCCCGCCGTAGGTCCCGCCGTGCGAGCCCGGTGGCAACCGGTCCAGGATCTCGCGATTGGCGATGATCCCCGACAGCGGCAGCCCGGACGCGATGCCCTTGGCCATGACCAGGATGTCCGGCTCCACGTCCCAGTGCCGGACGGCGAACAGCTCGCCGGTCCGCCCGAACCCGGTCTGGACCTCGTCGGCGATGAGCAGGATGCCGTGGTCCCGGGTGATCTCGCGCAGCCGGGGCAGGAACCCCGGCGGCGGGACGATGTAGCCGCCCTCGCCGATCACGGGCTCGACGATGATCCCCGCCACCTTGTCCGGGTAGACGAGCTGGTGGAACAGGAGATCCAGCTGCGCCTCCCAGTCGCAGGTGCATTCCGCCGGATCGTGGGCGCCACCGGTCGCGCGATAGCAGTACGGGTACGCCGCGTGGTAGACCGAGCCGGGCAGCGGCTCGAACGCTCCGCGGTACACGTCCTTGGCCGCCGTCAGCGCCATCGTCTGCGCGCTGCGCCCGTGGAACCCGTAGCGAAACGCGATGATCGCCGGCCGGCCGGTGGCCACCCGCGACAGCTTGACCGCGGCCTCGACGGCTTCGGCGCCCGAGTTGGACAGGAACGCGCCCCACGGCCCGCCGGGCAGCAGCCGGGACAACCGCTCGTACAGCCGCAGCCCCGGCTCGTGGTACACGATGTTCTGCTGCCCGTGCAGCAGCTTCGCCGCCTGCGCCTGGACGGCGGCGACCACCCGCGGGTGGGAATGACCCGTGTTGGTCACGCCGATCCCGGAGGTGTAGTCGAGGTATCGCTCGCCGTCGGGCGTGATGAGCCAGCTGCCCTCGCCGCGGTCGACGACCAGGTTGGTGATCCGGCTCCAGACCGGCGGCACGACCGAACGGTCGGGGAGGGGAGCCGGCGCCGGAGCGCCGGGAACGACGGGGACGGTGTCGACCATGCTGGTCTCCCTGGTGCCTAGCGGATCCGGACCGCGCGTCCCGAGCGGAGCGAGGTGGCTGCCACCAGCCCCACCGCGCCCAGGAACACGATCGATCCGACCACGTTGATCTGGACGGGCAGCGCGTTGCGCTGGATCGAGTACACCCAGATCGGGAACGTGTTGGTCGTGCCCGACACGAAGTTGGTGATCACGAAGTCGTCGATCGACAGGCTGAACGCCAGCAGCCCGGCCGCCATGATCCCCGGGAAGATCAACGGGAAGGTCACCTTCCAGAACGTGGTCAGCTCGTTCGCGCCCAGGTCCATCGCGGCTTCCTCGAGGCGGCGGTCGAAGCCGGCGACCCGCGCCTTCACGGTGACCACGACGTAGCTGATGTTGAACATGATGTGGGCGATGACGATGGTCGTGAAGCCGGTCGGGTAGAGCAGCGGCACGCTGCCGGCGACCGGCGGCAGCGCCGTGGCCACGAACAGCGTCAGCAGGCTGGCCCCCATCACGATCTCCGGGGTCGCCATGGGCAGGAAGATGACGCCGTTGAGGATGCCCCGACCGCGGAAGTCGTAGCGCGTCAGGGCCAGGCCGATGAGGGTCCCGAGGATCGTCGCCACGATCGTGGACAGCACCGCGACCGTCAGGCTGATGCGGACCGAATCCGGGAGCCCCGGCCAGTCGAGCGGATGGAGCCAGCCGTCCAGCGAGAACTCGTTCCAGATGTAGTTGAACTTGCCGGCCGGCTTGTTGAACGAGAACACGATCATGACCGCGATCGGGATCAGCAGGTAGCCGATCGCGAGCGCCGTGAACAGCGGCAGCAGGTACTGGTCGATGCGCCGCCAGAAGGGCTGCGGCGGGCGGCCCGCGTGGATGTCCGGGGTGGCGCCGGCGGTCGTCATCAGCCGGTCAGCTGCTCGGTGCCCAGCACGCGCGCGTAGATCGCGACCGCCGCGAGGATCGCGGCCATCAGGATGAACGACAGCGCCGAGCCGACCGGGTAGTCGTTCTGGAGCAGCAGCCGGTTCTGGATGACGTTGCCGATCATCCGCGTCTGCGGGGTGCCCAGCAGCTCCGCGTTGATGTAGTCACCCATCGCCGGGATGAACGTCAGCAGCGAACCCGCGAACACCCCGGGCAGCGCGAGCGGCAGCGTGACCCGCCGGAACGCCGCCCACCGGCCGGCATACAGGTCCGAGGCGGCCTCGATCAGCCGCGGATCGATCTTCTCGAGCGCCACGTACAGCGGCAGGATCATGAACGGCAGGAAGTTGTAGGTCAGCCCCGCCACCTGGGCCACCGGCGTGCTGGTCAGGCTGAACGTGCCGGGCAGGATGCCCAGCGTGTGCTTGAGCGGGCCGAGCAGCGGCCCCTCGTCGCCCAGCAGGATCTTCCAGCTGATCGTCCGGATCAGGAAGCTGGTGAAGAACGGCGCGATGACCAGGAACAGGATCAGGTTCTTGTAGCGGCCACCGCGGATCGCGATGGTGTAGGCGACCGGGAAGCCGATCACGAACGTGAACAGCGTGGCCAGGCCGCCGTAGGTGATCGAGTTGAGGAACTGGGGCCCGAACCTGGTGAGCGCCGTGACGTAGGCGTCGGGCGCCATCGTCATCGTGAAGCCCGTCTCGAGCGACCCCTCCGAGATGGAGTAGGTGAACATCTGGAGGACGGGCAGCACGTAGAAGATCAGCAGCCACAGCATCCCCGGCGCGAGCAGCAGCCAGGGCACGGCCCGGTTGAACCGGCGGCGGATGCCGAGGCCGGGGGGACGCGCCGGAGCTGTTGCTGCGGTCATGGCGTGGTCGCCTCGGGCGAGCTGGACGGACTAGACGCCCGACAGGTCCGCGTACAGGTCGTTGAGCTTGGCCTCCTGCTCGTCGCTCAGCGCCTGGAAGTTCTTCTGCTTGGCGACGATCTCCGGGGTCGGGAACAGCAGCGGGTTGCTCGCCGCCTCCGGGTCCACCGCCTTGATCGCCTCGTCGGCGCCCTTCACCGGGGAGATGTAGTAGACGTACTCGGCGATCTGGGCCGCGATCTGTGGGTCGTACACGTAGTTCATCATCAGCTCGGCCGTGTACTTGTTGGCCGCGCCCTTGGGGATCAGCATGTTGTCGGTCCAGATGAGGCAGCCCTCGTCGGGCACGATGAACATGTCGTTCTCGCCACCCGACGATGCGAGGTCGCCCGACCACACGAACGCGGCCCACACCTTCTTCTCGGCGAAGTCCTGCAGGTACTCGTTGCCCGTGAACCGGAGGCCGTTGGACACCAGCGGCTTCATGTCGTCATGGACCTTCTGCAGGTCGTCCAGGGTGACCGTCGCCGGGTCGGCCTCGATGCCCAGCTTGAGCAGGCCCAGGCCGAACGTGTCGCGCGCCTCGGACAGGAACGTGAGCTTGTTGGCCGGGATGTTCCACAGGTCCGCGATCTTGGTGGGCTCGGCGATGTTGTTCTCGGCCAGCGTCTTCGAGTTGTAGCCCACGCCGGTCATCCCCGACTGCCACGGGTAGTGGTAGTCGTTGCCCGGATCCCACGGCAGGTTCTTGAGCGGATCCCGGAGGTTCGCGGTGCAGTTGGGCACGTTGTCCTGGTCGATCTTCTCGGCCCAGCCGTTGGTGACGACCTTGGATGCCATCCAGTCGGTGATCACGATCAGGTCCCAGCCGGTCGGCAGGCCGGCGATGAGCGCGGGCTTGATCGTCTCCACGAACGTGTTGTTGTCGGAGATCTTCTCCTGGTAGTCGACATCGACGCCGTACTTGGTCTTGAACTCCTCGAGCGAGGGCGACGAGCCCGGCGCGTACTCGCCGGCATCGCCTGCGGCGCCCGCGAGGTCGATGTAGGCGGGCCAGTTGGCGAACATCAGCGGACCGGTCACGGTCTTGGGCGTCGCGGGCGCGGCGCTCTCGGCGGCTGCGGATTCGCCCGGCGCGGAGGACTCGGAGCCCTGGCTCGGCGCCTGGCTCGCCGTGGTGCCGGTGCATGCCGCGATGAACGCGGAGATGCCGACGAGCGCGGTCCCCTTGAGGACCGTGCGGCGGGACACGACAGTCGCGAGCCGCTCGATTGCCATGGGGTGCTCCTCCATCATTCGGCCGCGGTCGGCGCGGCCCCGGATGTTGTGTCGACGACGAACGTGTGATCCGGGGACCAGGTGAGGAACACCTCGTCGCCCGTCGCCCACAGTTCGCTCCTGGTGGTGCGCATGACGTTCTGCTCGTACACGGTGACGCGGGCACCACCCCGCGTCTCGATCAGGTACTGGGTGCTGACCCCCAGGTACGACGCGTCCTTCACGACGCCCGCGAGGCGGTTGCCCTCGCTGGACGGCTGTTCGTCCGCACGATGGATGCGGATCTTCTCGGGCCGGACGCCCACATCGACCTTGTCCCTCGACCCCAGCAGCGTGGCCGGGACGCGGACTCGCGTGTCATCCGCGAGGCGGACCAGCACGTAGCCGTCGGCGGTCCCGTCGACCGCGCCCGGGAGCAGGTTGCTGACCCCGAGGAAGCCGGCCACGAACCGCGTTTCGGGGTGTTCGTACAGCGTCTCCGGATCGCCCAGCTGCTCGTACCGGCCCTTGTTCATCACGGCGATCCGGTCCGACATCGTCATCGCCTCTTCCTGGTCGTGCGTCACGTAGATGAACGTGATCCCGACCTCCCGCTGGATCCGCTTGAGCTCGACCTGCATCTGCTTGCGCAGCTTGAGGTCGAGCGCGCCCAGGGGCTCGTCGAGGAGCAGCACGGCCGGCCGGTTGATCAACGCCCGCGCGAGGGCGACCCGCTGCGCCTGCCCGCCGGAGATCTGGTTGGGCTTGCGGCGCTCGAAGCCCGGCAGCTCCACCAGTCGCAGCATGTCGGTCACGCGCGACGTGATCTCGCCCTTCTTCACCCCGGACCGGCGCAGCCCGAAGGCGACGTTCTCAAAGATCGACAGATGGGGGAACAGCCCGTAGTTCTGGAACACGGTGTTGACGTGCCGCTTGTACGGGGGAAGCCAGGTCACGTCCTCGCCCTGGAGCTCGATGCGACCGGATGTCGGCTGCTCGAAGCCGCCGATCATTCGCAGGGTGGTCGTCTTGCCGCAGCCGGATGGCCCGAGGAGGCTGAAGAACTCGCCGTCGACAACCTCGAGGTCGATGTGATCGACCGCGTAGAGGTCGCCGAACATCTTCGACACCTGGACCAGGCGGACGTCGACGTCGTGCACGGGTACGGCGCTGCTCCTGCAGTAGGACAGTCGGGGTGGACCGACCGGATGGGACAGCTCCGGTTCGAGCGCAAGCGCGCCATTCGGCGCCCCGTCGGCGTGGTGACGATAGGTCCGCCGCGGCCGGGGTGTCAAGGCGACCAGATCGCACGCCCCGCTCGCGGTGGCTGCGAATCTCGCATCGACAGCCACCAGGTGGGTGATGGAATCGCACGAATCAACGAGGTCGGCGGCGGTTGCGGTCCACCCCCGGCGTGGTCCGGCCGCGCCGGTCTCCGCGCTCCACGCGGGGCACGGGTACGATATCGGCGGCCCGCGCGTCGCAAATCGCGGGCCGTCGTGCAACAGGAGCGAGAACGCCCATGACCGCCATCACCGAGGCCGCCGTCCTCGACGCCCTCCGCACCGTCCAGGAGCCCGAGCTGGGTGGCGACCTGGTCACGCGGAACATGGTCCGGGACCTGGCCATCGACGGGTCGGACGTGGCGTTCACGATCGAGCTGACGACGCCCGCCTGTCCGCTCAAGGACCAGATCGAGTCCGAGGTGCGGGCCGCGCTCGCACCGGTCGGGGTCAACGGGATCGCGATCGCCTGGGGCGCCAGCGTTCGTCGTGCCGCGCCGCGTGCGGCCGAGCAGCTCGTGCCCGGCGTCAAGAACGTGATCGCCGTCGCCTCCGGCAAGGGAGGGGTCGGCAAGAGCACGGTCAGCGTCAACCTCGCGGTCGCGCTGGCTCGTGCGGGCGCGAGCGTGGGGCTGCTCGATGCCGACATCACGGGTCCCAACATCCCGATGATGATGGGCGTGGAGGGGCAGCCGACGTCGAGCCCCAACAACAAGATCGTGCCGCTCGAGCGCCACGGCGTGAAGGTGATCTCGATCCAGTTCTTCGTCCCGGAGGGGCAGCCGATCGTGTGGCGCGGACCGCTCATCGGCGGCGCCATCCAGCAGTTCCTGCGCGATGTCGACTGGGGCGAGCTGGACTATCTGGTCATCGATCTTCCGCCCGGAACGTCGGATGCCCAGCTGACGCTCGCGCAGGCCGTCCCGATCAGCGGCACGGTTCTGGTCACGACGCCCCAGGACGTCGCGCTCGCGGACGTGGGCAAGGCGTATGCGATGCTCACGCGGATGAACGTCCCCGTCATCGGCCTCGTCGAGAACATGAGTGCCTTCGTCTGCCCGCACTGCGGCGAGGCCACCGAGATCTTCGGGCGCGGCGGTGGCGAGCGGTTTGCGCAGGAGCACGAGATCGACTTCCTGGGCAAGATCCCGCTCGACATCACCGTCCGCCAGGGCGGCGACGCCGGCATTCCCGCCGTCGCGCAGCGCGAGCCCGGCCCGGCGGGCATCGCGCTCGAGGCCGTCGCCGGCCTGGTCGCGGCCCGGATGAGCGTCCGGGCGGCCAACGCCCAGACGCCGGTCCTCACGGTCACCTGACAGGCCACCGAAGGCCTCTGACGCCCCGCCCCGGCACCCGTCGATGAGCCCGTCGCGGGGATCGGATGATCCCGGCCCGCTGATCGCCGCGCTCGGCGGGATGCCCCTGTTTCGCGACCTTGATGCAGCCGAGCTGACCACGCTGGCCGGCACCGTCCGGACACGCCGGTTCGCGCGCGGGGAGGTGATCTTCCATCGTGGCGATCCCGGCGACGCCCTGTACATCGTGCTGACCGGACGCGTCAAGATCTCCAGCCCGTCCGACACCGGCGTCGAGGCGATCCTCACCACCCTCCGCCCGGGGGAATGGTTCGGCGCCCTGGCCCTGCTCGACGGGGCTCCGAGAAGCGCCTCCGCGACGGCGGTCGATGCCACCGAGACGCTGATCCTCCCGCGCGACCGCTTCCGACAGCTGGTGGACGAAGCGCCGTCGATCCGCGATCACGTCCTCATGGCGCTCGCGGAGGAGCTGCGCCGGCTGACCCGGCACGTCGAGGAGCTGCACTTCCTGGATATCGCGGGACGCCTCGCCGCGCGCCTGATCCGGCTTGCCGAGGAGCAGGGGATCGAGCGCGACGACGGTGCGGTGCGGCTCGACGGCCCGATCACGCAGGGTGAGATCGCGGCGATGGTCGGGAGCACGCGGCAGAGCGTCAACAAGCTGCTGGGGCAGCTGGTCGACGACGGCCTGATCCGGATCGAGCGCGACGCGATCGTGATCCAGGACCTCGGGGCACTCCGCAGAGCCGCCCGGCGCTGACGCCGGGACCAAGGGCGCTGGGATTTGGCGCCCAGCGACGCGGAACCGCGCGGCGCGCCGACTCGACCCGGCGCAGCGTCGCTCCGCTACCCGGATCCCTCGCGCAGCGCAGCCAGCAGCACGGCGGCCGCGGCGATCGCCGCCCGGTCCGCACCCTGGCTGCCACGGAGGAAGGCGATCCGTCGCGCGGATCTCGCTCCGTCGGGGGTCACGATGCCGATCTCCGCGGCCATGTCGTCGCCCGCCGGCGCCACGCGGAGGGCGAAGCCGACATCCGCGCCGCTGGCGTCCCGGACCGCGGTCGCGTCGGTCACCGCGGTCGCGTCGGTCGTGGCGCGCGCATCGCCGGCGCCGCTGCCGGGGGCATCACCGACCATCACCTCGGCCCGGACGATGCCGGTCAACGTTCGCAGCAGGCCGATGAGCGCGCCGCTCGTGCCTGTCTCGCGGATGGCCACCGTCCACCCACGCTGGGCGAGCGCCGCGCTGATCGCCCCGGCCCAGGTCATGTTGCCGCGCGCCCAGACGTGGTCGGAGAGCTGGGCGAGGACCGCGGCCTCGGCCTCATCGGCGAGATCGGCGGCTGTGCGTCCGTCCGCGGCTCGCGCGGAGACCCGGACATCGACCGCCTCGTGTCGGGCATAGGTGGCGACGATCGGGTTCGACGCCCGCAGCAGCACCTCGCCCAGGCGCTCGGCGACCTGGGACTCGCCGATCCCGTGAAGGCGGAGCGTGCGCACCTCGGTGTCGACGCCGACGCCACGGGATGCGAGCCGCGGCAGGACCTCGTCCGTCCACATCGGCCGCATCTCCCGCGGCGGTCCGGGCAGGGTCACGATCACCCGGCCGTCGGGGCGATCGACCCACCAGCCCGGCGCGGTGCCGTGGGGATTGGGCAGTGGCGTGGCGGACGGGATGACCCAGGCCTGCTTGATGTTGGTCGACGGGAACGGCAGCCGGCGGCGGGCCCACAGCCGCCGGAGCCAGTCGAGGGTCGCTTCGTCGATGACCGGGACCTCGTCGCACACGGCGGCGACGGCCTCACGCGTGAGGTCGTCCGGTGTCGGGCCAAGGCCGCCGGTCGTGACCACGAGGTCGACGCGCGCCAGCGCCGCCCGCAGGGCATCGACGACCACGTCGTGGTCGTCCGGGAGGTTGGCGATCCGCCCGACCCGCACGCCGTGCGCGACCAGCGACCGCGCGAGCTCGCCGCTGTTGGTGTCGGTCGTTTCGCCGACCGTCAGCTCCGTCCCGATTGCGACCAGCTCGGCGGTCAGCACCTGGCGGGGGCCGGTGGCACGCGGGGGCACGTCGGGCATGGCACGCAGCGTAGCTGAACCGGCAGGCGGGAGGCGGGAGGCGTCCACTTCGACGACGCCGACGTCACCGACGCGTCCGGTGCCGCCGCGATCGCCCCGACCGCCGCGGCCGCCGCGGTTCCCGCGGTCCTGTCAGGCACCGCGGGTGCCGGTGCAAGGCGCGGGATTGTCATGATTCTGGAGTCGTGCGATCCCTCGCCACGCTCGGATTGCGTCGGATCCGGAGTCGCCCGGCCCCGATCCGCTGCCTGATACCGGCCCTCGCGGTGCGTGACAGCAGATTCTGTCGGTCGCGCCGATATCACCGCGCCTGGCGGTGCGTGACAGCAGATTCGGTGGATGGCGCCGCTGATGCCGCGGATGGCGCCGCGTGTGGCGACGCCGGCATCCACGTCGGCCGCGCCGCGGTCCGGACACAACCACGAATGCCGGCCCGGGGCGTCTGATCGGCGCTGCTATGATTCGAGCGTCCGCCGAGCCCGCCCAACCTGTTACACGGAGGACGAACCCCTGGAACCCGAACAGCCCGTTCCCGACGACCAGCGTCCCGGAGCCGGTCCCGCCGCCGGCGATGACGCCGCCCCAGAGGATGGGGTCCGCGGCCTCCGCGCCCAGGTGCTGGCAACCCGCGATGCCGCCATGGCCCTGGTGCGAGCCCACATCGATCTCGCGAAGGCCGAGGCCGAGCAGATCAAGGGCGAGGTCGGACGTGCCGCTGCGCTGGGTGGGGTTGCGTTCGCCTGCCTCGTTCTGCTCGCCTTCCTGCTGCCGATCGGCGGCCTCCTGTTCCTCGGGGAGTGGATCTTCGGGTCGATCGGCTGGGGCCTGCTCCACGGCACGGAGCTGCTGATCGCCGTCGCGGTGCTGGCCGTGATGGTTGCCCTGCGGGTCCGCGGACTCGTGGCCGACCTGGCGATCGCGGTCGTGATCGGCCTGGTGGTCGCGCTCCTGCTAGGACCCAACCTGCCCAACGAGCTGTGGCGCCGGATCGGCGATGCAGCGGCGCTCGGCGATCCGTCCTGGCGACCGCTCGCGACCGGCATCCTGGTCATGGCCGCCGTGGGCGCCCTCGTGGGCCTCCTGCTCGGGGCGCGATCCGGCGGCGCCGGACCGGCCATCGGCGGCCTGGTCGCAGGCGCGATCCTGGGCGCGATCCTCGGTGCGTTCTCGGCGATCACATTCGGATGGCGGGTCGGGGCGGCGATCGGCGTCGCGGCCGCGCTTGCGGGCTGGCCGATCCTGATGGGCTTCACGGTCGCGCGGGCCGGGATCGACTCGGAGGCGCTCAAGGCACGGTTCTGGCCGCAGACGACCATCGACACGACGAAGGAGACGATCGAGTGGGCGAAGGCACGGTCGCCGCTCGGGCCAACGTCCTAGCGGCGCGCGCCGCCCTGGACGGAGAGCTCGAACGGCTCGAAGCATCGGCCCGCGCGGCCGTGGACATCCCGGCGAAGATCCGGCGTAACCCGATCGGCACGATGGGCGCCGCCGCGGGTGCCGGTTTCCTGCTGCTGGGCGGTCCGAAGCGCGCCCTGCGCGGTGTGCGGAACGCCATCTTCGGCAAGCCGGACCCGCTGCCCAAATCGATGCTGCCCAAGGAGATCGACAAGGCCCT
This sequence comes from uncultured Chloroflexia bacterium, assembly GCA_963749705.1. GTDB lineage: Bacteria > Chloroflexota > Limnocylindria > Limnocylindrales > CSP1-4 > CAIXZV01. Next base: position 28,814 of record CAVVNQ010000002.1, read on the forward strand.
GGGTGAGCTCGGTGACGACGGCAAGCGCGTGCGCGGCACGATCGAGCGCGAGTTCGCCGCGTATCTCAGGGAGAAGGCCCCGGAGCGCAAGGAGCGGGATCTCAGCGCGGTCGCCGCGTCGCTCCTGACCGTCGCCGCCAAGCCCGTCGTCGAGCGCTACGGCCGCCAGCTGCTCGAGCAGGCGCTCGACCCCGACGGACCCGGCTTCGCCGAGCAGCTGGCCAAGGTACGCAAGCGGCGCGCCGTCGGCGACCAGCCAGCGGCGGGGACGAGCGCGGCGGAGGCGGCCAAGCCGAAGCCCTGACGAGGGGCCAGCTCCCGGCCATGCGGACGCTGACCCGGCCGCGCGACGCTGACCCGGCCTGCGCGACGTTGGCGCGGTCGCGCGGCGCGAACATGGCGCGGCCGCGCGGCGCGAACATGGCGCGGCACCGGCCCATCGCGATCGAGGTCGCTCGCGCCCTATGCGGTCGCGGCCGGGGCCGACGTTCCCAGCACCTGCCCGGATGCATCGAGCGCGGCCACGGCGACGTACGCCGAGGAGGCTGACGCGACGACCTCGGTGATGACGGTCTCGAACCCGGTGCGCGCCGTCTCCGTGACCGGCGCCAGCGCATCGGGGGTGGCGCCGGCGAGGAGCCGCCATGCGTGAACGCCGGTGGCTCCGTTCCAGCTCACGTAGGCGTTGATGCGGTGCTGCGTCCTGGTCACCTCGACCGGACGGTCGAGGACGAGTGCCGGCGGGTCCGCCGGCTGGCCCGACCACTCGGCGCGGATGTCGCGATACGACTGCTTGCCGGCGGGCAGGCTGGCATCGAACACGATCGTGCCATCGGAGGCGAACTCGGTCAGGACCGGCTGCGAGCCCCAGCCGACGAGGACGTTGCCATTGGGCAGGAGCTGCATGTTGCCCTGGCTCGTGATCTCCAGGCCCTCGTGCCGCCTGTAGTCGCGGACGAACGTCGCCGTCATGGCGTGCTCGTCGATGGCCAGGACGAGGCCTCGTCCCAGCTCGGGTGGCAGCCGATCATCGAACACGGTGATCGTCCCGTCGGCCTGGCGCCGGACGTCGTGCTGCCAGCCGAATTCGGCGCCGTCGCCGATCGCGAAGTCGCTCTTGCGGCCACCCAGGCGCCACACGATGTCGCCGGTGCCGCGGTCGATCTTGTACACGGCGGAGGTGTTGCGCGCGGAGACCAGCAGCCGACCGTCGTGGTCCACGTCGATCGAGTTGCAGTGGACGTAGTCGTAGGCGCCGGTGCTGTCGCCCGGTGGGTCGAGGTAGGTCTCGTCGATCGCGATGTGGTCGACGGAGTGCCACTCGAACACGCGCTGTCCGCTTGCCAGGTCGATCTCGACCACCGCGCAGTCGAGGACCTGGGCGGGCGCGGGTGATGCCGATCCGCTCGGGGGGTCTGCGGGGCGGTCGACGAAATAGAGCGCGGTCCCCTGGGGCGTGACGTGGAACTCGTGGAGGTCCGCGCCGCCGCCATCGGTGCTGATGCGCGCGATCTCCCGGTAGGCGGCGTCGACGATGACGTACTCGCCGTCGCCGATGCCCACGTTGACCGTTCCCTCCCACCAGCACAGCGCCGGCTGGCCCCGGTACTCGATGACCTGGAGGTTGGTGGCGTGGCGCCCCAAATCGGCGTGCATCCAGACGAGCTCGCCGGTCTCCTCGTAGATCGTCGGCCCGTCGGTGACATCGCCGTTGTTGGGGGTCATCAGCAGCAGGCCGCGCGCCGTCCCGAGGGGCGGCGTGCGGAGGAGGAGCGCCGGCGGCCGGAGGTCGGGTCGCGACGTGAAGGCGAGCCGTGGCCCCGGCGGGGGCGGCGTCGGCGTCGGCCTGCCGGAGGCGCCGGGTGGGCTCGCGGGTGGGCTCGCGAGCGCGATGTCATGCGTGAGCCCCGACGGTGCGGCGCTCCCGGCCGGACGGCCGCCGGTCAGGGGCCCAGCGATCTCGAACCCCGCGGCCGTCGCGACGGCCGTCCCGGCGATCAGGCCGGCGGAGGCCAGCAAAGATCGCCGCGAGATCCGGCGCTGGCCGGGTCCCGGCGGCGGCTCGTCGATCGGTCCGTCTGCCACCGATGTCGTCTCCTGTGCCGGCCGTGGGCATTCGGATCCAAGCAGGTCGGACGAGACCGGGGCATGACGCGCCGCGCGGAAGTGATTGCCGTTACGTGACAGTCGCGCCGGACCGGGTTGCGCGGGTCTCGGTCAGGCGGCGCGCCGGGGCGCGGCGATCCATTCGTTGGTAGGCGAGGTCGGGGTCGAACCGACACGTTCCTCACGGAACACCGGCTCCTAAGGCCGGCGCGTCTGCCATTCCGCCACTCGCCCGCCGCGAGTCTACCCGTCCGTCGATGCCCCGACGACCTGGCTCCCGGCCAGCCAGACCGACGCGATGCGGTCGGGGAGCGTGTCGAGGGCGTATGGGTCACCGTCCACGACGACGAGATCGGCGAGCTTGCCGGGCTCGATGGTGCCCCGCTCGCCGTCCACGCCCATCAGCTGCGCCGCGCTCCGCGTCGTCGCCTCGAGGACCGCACCCGGCGACATGCCCAGGCTCTCCATCAGCGCCAGCTCCCGAAGGTTCTGGCCGTGGGGGGTGACCCCGGTGTCGGTGCCCATCGCGACCCGGACTCCCGCCTCGATCGCGCGGCGGACGGCCGTGCGGTGGATGTCGATCGTGGCGCGGGCCTTGGCGATGACGTTGGGCGCGATCGCGGCACCGGCCTCGGCAGCATCGATCACGCCCTGCGGCGCGACGAGCGTCGGCACCAGCCAGGTTCCCTTGCGGAGCATGAGGTCGATGCCCTCGTCGTCCAGGAACACGCCGTGCTCGATCGACCGGATCCCGGCCCGCACGGCGTTCTTGATGCCGGCGGCCGCCTGCGCGTGGGCCATCACGAACATCCCGGCGGCGGTCGCCTCCTCCACGAGGACGTCGAGCTCGGCCGGGCGGAAGTGCGCATGGGACGGATCGTCACGCGGGGAGGCCACGCCGCCCGACGTCGCGACCTTGACCACATCCGCGCCATTGCGGTGGAGCTCGCGGACCTTGCGCCGCATCTCATCGGGACCGTCGACGATCGCCCTGGGCATGCCCGGATAGGCGGGCAACGTTGGGAGCTCCACGCCCGACACGAACCAGTCGTCGCCGTGGCCGCCGGTCTGACTGAGCATGGTGAGGCTGATCTGCATCCGTGGACCGGGGATCAGCCCGGTCGCGACGGCCTCCTTCATGCCCAGGTCGGCGCCGCCCGCGTCGCGGATGGAGGTGATCCCCGATCGCAACGTGGTCGCGAGGTTGCGCGCCGCGATGTAGAACCGGAGGGAGAAGGGCTGGTTCATCACCCGCCAGGTGTCGACGCTGTCAAGCACCACGTGGACGTGCGTGTCGAACAACCCCGGCAGCAGCGTCCGGCCGCCAAGATCGACCGCCTCGTCGCCGTCCAGCCGCGGCCCGACATCGACGATGCGACCGTCCTCGACGCTGACATCGGCAGGGCTCGGATCCGTGCCCGTGCCATCGAACACGAAACCGCCGTGGAACACCGTGCGCGTCATGCCGCCTCCCTGGAGATCGTTCGGCAACCGAGTCTAAGCGCGTGCACGTGATCCGCGAGCGCCCGTTCGAACGCGGCCCGCGCCGGCGACCCACCCTATACTCGCCGGGCGATGAATGTGACCGCCACGCCCGCCCCCAAGAGCTCCGTCCTCCTCGAGATCGAGATCCCGCCCGACCGGCTGGACCGCGCGGTCCGCGATGCCGTCCAGCGCCTGTCGCGCCGGACGCGGGTCGCCGGGTTCCGCCCGGGCAAGGCCCCGCGCCCGATCCTCGAACGTGTCCTTGGCCCGGGCGCCGTGCTCGAAGAGGCGGTGGACCAGCTCGTCCAGGATGCCTACCGGGAGGCGGTCATCGAGCAGGGGATCATCCCGCTCACCAACGCCGACGTCGAGGTCGTGACCGCCGAGGAAGGCAAGCCGCTGGTGTTCAAGGCCACCGTCCAGGTGCGCCCGGAGGTCAAGCTCGGCGACTACAAGGAGTTCAACTTCAGTCCCGAGATCGAGGACATCGACGACGCCAGGGTCGACAAGGTGGTCGAGGAGCTGCGTGATCAGAACGCGACGCTGGCCGCGGTCGAGGACCGGGGGGCGCGCGACGGCGACTGGGCCGTGATCGGCTTCGTGGGCACCCGCGACGGCACCCCGTTCGAGGGCGGCACGACCGAGCGGATGCCCCTGATCCTGGGCGAGGACCGGCTGATCCCGGGCTTCGAGGCCAACCTCATCGGGCTCGAGCCCGGACAGAGCACCGAGTTCGACATCACCTTCCCCGACGATTACCCGGAGGAGTCGCTGGCGGGCAAGCAGGTGCATTTCGCGGCGGATCTCAAGGAGCTCCGCGAGAAGGTGCTGCCGACCGCCGACGACGCCTTTGCCCAGAGCCTGGGCGACTACGCGGACCTTGCGGCATTGAAGGCGGACGTCGCCCAGCGCCTCGGCCGCAACGCGATCGACCGCGCGCGCCACGAGTTCGCCGACCGGATCATCGAGTACGCGGTCGCCAACTCCACGATCGAGCTGCCGGACATCCTGGTCGACCAGGAGGTCGAGGTGATGCACGACGAGCTGCGCACCTCGCTCGCCCGGCAGGGGATCGCCGAGGCGGCGTACCTGAAGGCGACCAACCAGACCGAGGCCGGCCTCCACGACGAGCTCCGACCCAAGGCGGAGCATCGGACGAGGGTGCTGCTCGCCCTGACGCGGATCGCGGAGGAGGAGGGGATCGAGGTTCCCGAGACCGAGGTCGAGGGCGAGATCGAACGCGCCCGGGCCCGCTACCAGGACCCGAAGACCGTCAGGTACTTCGAGTCCGACCGGGGTCGCAGCTTCATCCGCAGCTCGCTGCGCCGCACGAAGGTCGTCGAGACGCTCGTCGACCAGTGGCTGGCCGCGCATCCGGAGCACCCGCCGTTGCCGCACCTCGAGGATGACGCGCCGTCGGCGCTCGACGATCCGCAGGCGGCGTCCGCGGCCGCGATCGATGCAACCGACCCGGGATCGCTGCCGGGTGACGCCCACCAGCATCATCACCACGACCACGATCATGGCGAGGCCACGGACGTGGCCGCGGAACAGGCGCCCACCGGCACCGCGCCGGGCCGCTAGCCGCACCAGCCGTGCGCGATCGAACGCAGGGGAGACCCACGATGCTCGTCCCGATGGTCATCGAATCCACCAGCCGTGGCGAGCGCGCCTACGACATCTACTCGCGGCTCCTGCGGGAGCGGATCATCTTCCTGGGCGACGCGATCGACGACCACCTGGCGAATCTCGTGATCGCGCAGCTGCTGTTCCTCGAGTCCGAGGATCCCGAGAAGGACATCAGCCTGTACATCAACTCGCCGGGCGGCGTGGTGACCAGCGGCCTGGCGATCTACGACACGATGCAGTACCTGCGGGCACCGGTCAGCACGATCTGCATCGGCATGGCGGCGTCGATGGCCGCGGTCCTGCTCGCCGCCGGCAACAAGGGCAAGCGCTACGCCCTGCCGCACAGCAGGATCATGATCCACCAGGGTTCAGGCGGCTTCCGCGGCAACGCCCCGGACGCGGTGATCCAGATGAAGGAGTGGGAGCATCTCGTCCAGGTCAACCACGAGATCCTCGCCCGCCACACGGGACAGAACCTGGAGACGATCATCAGGGACACCGACCGGGACCATTTCATGGGTCCCGACGAGGCGCAGGACTATGGCATCATCGATGCGGTCTACACCGTCACGGGTGATTCGCTGATCGCGCAGGCGCATGATGCGGGGCTCGTCGTCGGTGGAGGCGGCAAGGCAAAGGGGTCGGACGCCGCCGAGCCGGATCCGGCCACGGACCACTAGACAGGGGACATCGTGCCGGTGACCACCACGGGCTCCAAGGGGGGAACCAAGGTTCCCTACCGCTGCTCGTTCTGCGGCAAGAGCCAGGAGCAGGTCCGCAAGCTCATTGCCGGGCAGGGCGTCTACATCTGCGACGAGTGCATCAACCTGTGCCAGGAGATCATCGAGGAGGAGATGCTGGAGGCGCCCAAGCAGCGCCCGAGCCAGCAGAAGCTCCCCAACCCGCACCAGATCACCGTCTCGCTTGACCAGTACGTCATCTCGCAGGACAAGGCCAAGAAGGTCCTGGCGGTCGCCGTCTACAACCACTACAAGCGGATCAACGCCGGGTCGTCGGTCGACGACGTCGAGCTCCAGAAGTCGAACGTCCTGCTGGTCGGGCCGACCGGCTCGGGCAAGACGCTGCTGGCCCAGACCCTGGCCAGGATCCTCGACGTGCCGTTCTGCATCGCGGACGCGACCTCGCTGACCGAGGCCGGCTACGTCGGCGAGGATGTCGAGAACATCCTGCTCCGGTTGATCCAGGCCGCGGACTTCGACGTCGCGCGGGCCCAGCGCGGGATCATCTACATCGACGAGATCGACAAGATCGCGCGCAAGGCGGACAACCCGTCGATCACCCGGGACGTGTCCGGAGAAGGCGTCCAGCAGGCGTTGCTCAAGATCCTCGAAGGCACCGTCGCCAACGTGCCGCCGCAGGGCGGCCGGAAGCACCCGCACCAGGACTTCATCCAGATCGACACCACGAACATCCTGTTCATCTGCGGCGGGGCGTTCGACGGGCTGGAGAAGATCGTCGAGGAGCGGGTGGGCAAGCGCGCCATCGGCTTCGGCTCCGAGGGCGGCATGTCCAGCGCGGAACGCGCCCGGATCATCGAGAAGCTGATGCCGGAGGACCTCCTCAAGTTTGGCCTCATCCCCGAGTTCATCGGCCGCCTGCCGATCATCGTGACCCTGTCACCGCTGACGGTGGGGGACCTCAAGCGGGTCCTGGTCGAGCCCAAGAACGCCGTGACCCGGCAGTTCCAGAAGTTCCTCCAGCTGGACAAGGTCGAGCTCGTGTTCACCGACGCCGCGCTCCGCGCGGCCGCCGAGGTCGCGCTCGACCGCAAGACCGGCGCCCGGGCGTTGCGCTCGATCGTCGAGGAGGCGCTGCTCGAGGTGATGTACGACATCCCCGAGCGCAGCGACATCCGCAAGTGCCTGATCACCGAGGAGACGATCCGCACCGGTCGCGCGCCGCTGCTGCTGACCAAGTCGGATGTCGACCAGGGCGTCGACGAGACCAACTACGAGGAGTGGCTGGCGACCCAGGCCAGCGCCTGACCGCTCCCGGAGCGAGCTCCGTTTCGCTCGCGCCCGCTCGCCCGCAGCGTCCGGCCCGCGGCGTCCGGCCCGCGGCGTCCGGCCCGCGGCGCCCGCAGCACGAGCGGTTCCTCGCCCCGGCCCTCGGTGGCGACCACGAAGTTGGTCCCCCGACCGACCACCACCCGGCGATCGCGGGCTACCACCCGCCTTGATCACCTCATGTGCATCTCAGGCTTTGGAGTGCCCCGAACTCGGGCGCGTCCACTCGGGCCGCCGCGCTCGAGCCACATGCGGACGCTTCTGCACACCTGATGATCTTGTTGGTGCGCAGAACGACGCGCCGACCATCCCCGATGACGCCCCCGCTTACGACGTCGCATAAGGGCGGGGCAAGTGCGGGAAATGAACATGTCCGGATCATGGGAGGTCGCAGGCGCACCCGGCTTGCCGTCGAGGCCGAACGGCGCAACCTGGAACAGCTGTCCCGCCTTGGAGCGGATGTCCGCTCGGCCCGGCGCGCAAGGTCGCTGACGCAGACCTCGCTCGGCGTTCGGGTCGGGGTGGGCCGGATGACCGTCAGCCGGCTCGAGCGCGGGCGGGGCGGCGGTGTCTCGCTTGACGCCTGGCAGCGGATCGCGCTCGCCGTCGGGCGCCCGCTGACGCTCGGGCTCCAGCGCGCCATCGACGGCGACACGCGCGACGCTGGGCATCTCGCGATCCAGGAGCTCGTGCTCGGGCTCGGTCGCGCGGCTGGCTACCGGGGCCTGGTCGAGCTGGCGACCACACCGGTCGAACCGTGGCGCTCGATCGACGTGGTCCTCGCCGACGACTCGCGGCGCCGGTTGCTCGTGGTGGAGTGCTGGAACACGATCGGTGACGTCGGCGCGGCTGCGCGCTCGTCCGCACGCAAGGCCGTCGAAGCCGGGGCGCTCGCAGCCACCCGCTGGGGCGAGGGCGACCACCGGGTCGGGCTGGTGTGGGTCATCCGCGCGACCGCCCGAAACCGCGCGATCGTTGCTCGCTACCCGCAGGTCTTCGCGGCGCGGTTCCCTGCGTCGTCCTATCGCTGGGCTCGAGCCCTTGCCAACGGCGAGCCCGCGCCGCTCGAGGCCGGCCTCGTTTGGTCGACCGTCGATGGCGGTCGGATCTTCCCCTGGCGGCGATGATGGCCGGCGCCGGCTCCCGGGCTCAGCCCGTCTGGAACAGGCGCAGGACGAGCAGCGCCAGGGCCACGCCCGCGACGCCGAGCGCGAGTGAGCGCCGACGCGCGAGCGGCTCGAGGAAGCGCGCGACCGGCAACACCAGCACCGCCACCGCCGCATACAGCAGGTGAAGGGCGTCGTCCGGGCCCGGGCCGGTCACGAGCAGCACGAGGCCCAGCGCCGCGCCGACCAGGACCAGCACGAACACGCCCAGGATGGCGCGATCCCGGGCGAACCGCATCGGGCGATGCGTGACCTCACCGAGCACGACCAGGATGACCACGAGCCCAGCCCCGAGCGCGACGAGGATCGCCAGCAATCGGTGTGCCTCGACGAGCATCGGTCACCTCCCTGTCGGAGTCCCGGGCGAGCCGCCCGGCGGGCGTCGCTCCGAACCTGTTCCGTCCCCCTGAGCCTGTTCCGTCCCGTCGAGCCGGTTGCGTGGCCCGGCACCCCGTTGCGTCCCCAGACGCCTGTTGCGTCGCCCGGAACCGACCGGCCGGCTCGAGGCGCCTCGCGACCGCCCGCGTGCAACGATCGCAGATCCCCGCGTAGGATTAGGCGGCTGGCCGGACGAACAGAGAGTAGTCGAGGCGAACGTGTCCCCCGCTTCAGCATCCCGCTCCCGCGCGCACACCGGGCGCCGGCGGTCGGTGTCGGGCTGGCGGGTGGTGGCGGTCTACCTGGGTGTCTCGAGCCTGATGATCCTGGGCATCGCCGTGTCCGGTGTCCTCGCCGCCACAGCTCCGCCGCCACCCGCGGCGAGCGCCCGGACATCGGTGACCGAGGCGGGCCGTGGCGAGGAGCTGTTCCTCACCAGCTGCGCCGCGTGCCACGGGCCGCAGGGCGCGGGAACCGAGAACGGGCCGGACATCCGGTCCGCCGGGGCCGCCCTCGCGGACTTCGAGCTCCGGACGGGGCGGATGCCACTCGGCGACCAGGGGCCGCCCGCGCGCCGGGGCACACCCCAGTTCGACGACGCCGACATCGCCGCCCTGGTCGCCTACGTCGCTTCGCTGGGCTCGGGACCCGCGATTCCCAACGTGGTCGTGTCCGGTGCCGACCTCAACGCCGGCCGCCGCCTGTACGTGGCCAACTGCTCGGCCTGCCACGGTCCGGCGGCCGGCGGCGGCTCCGTGGGCGGCGGCTTCGTCGCCCCGGCCCTGACCGGTGCGGATGCCACCACGGTGGGCGAGGCCGTCGTCACCGGCCCCGGGCCGATGCCCCGGTTCTCGTTCGCGCCGGACGATCTGGACAACCTCGCCGCGTACGTCCAGTTCCTGCACGACCCGCCGCATCCCGGCGGCGCAACGGCCCCCGCCGTCGGTCCCGTGACCGAGGGCTTCGTCGCCGCCCTGGCCCTGCTCGGCCTGGTGCTGGTCGCCCGCTGGGTCGCGGTTCGTCGCGAGCGGGAGGTGTCGTCGTGAGCGCGCCGGATCCGGGGACGCGGTCCGTGGAGCGGGCGATCGCCCTGGCGTTCGCGGTGTCGGCGATCGCCGGCGTCGCGCTCCTGGGCGTCTACCTCGCGGGTGGTCAGACACAGGTCGAGGCGGTGCTGCTCGCGCTGTCGCTGGGCGGGATCGGGATCGGGGTCATCGCCTGGTCACAGTGGCTCCTCCCGGGCAACCTGCACATCGAGGAGCGCCACCCGGCCGAGGCGGCGGCGGATCCGGCCGCGGAGCGCGAGATCGTCGAGGAAGAGGCGTCGATCACGCGGCGCACGCTGCTCATCCGGGCGCTCGCGGGTGCGCTGGCGGGCCTGGGTGCGGCGCTCGCGATCCCGGTGCTGTCGCTGGGACCCGCACCCGGCCGTGCCCTGTTCGAGACCCCCTGGCGCAAGGGGCTGCGACTGGTCGATCTCGAGGGCAACGTGATCCGCGCCGCGGACCTGCCGCTGGAGGGGATCGTGACCGCGTTCCCCGAGGGGTACGTCGGTTCCGCCGATGGACAGACCATCCTGATCCGCGTGGCTCCCGACCTGCTCCGGCTGGCGGCGGACCGCATGGCGTGGGCGCCCGATGGCTACGTCGCCTACTCCAAGCTGTGCACCCACGCCGGCTGCCCGGTCGGCCTGTATCGGGCCGCGGAGCACCGCCTGATCTGTCCCTGCCACCAGTCGACCTTCGACGTCCTCGATGGCGCCCGGCCGGTGTTCGGGCCGGCCGCCAGGCCGCTGCCACAGCTGCCGATCCGGCTCCAGCCCGACGGCACGTTCGCGGCGATGAGCGACTTCTCGGAACCCGTCGGGCCTGCGTTCTGGAACATCACCGATGGCTGACCCGACGACGCCCCAGGGAGCGAGCTCCGAGGGCCGCGACACCGAGCTCGAACGCCTCGTCGGCTGGGTGGACCGGCGGACCGGCGTGGCCGGGGTGCTGCGCGGCGCCATGCGCAAGGTGTTCCCGGACCACTGGAGCTTCCTGCTGGGCGAGATCGCGCTGTTCGCGTTCGTCGTCCTGCTGGCGACCGGGACGTTCATGACCTTCTTCTATACGCCCGATGCGCGCGAGGTCACGTACGACGGGGCGTACGGCACGCTGGCCGGCACCCCCATGTCGGCGGCGTTCGCCTCGGTGATGCGGCTCTCGTTCGATGTCGAGGCCGGCCTCCTGATGCGCCAGGTGCACCACTGGACCGCCCTCATCTTCATCGGTGCGATCGCGTTCCACCTGGCGCGGATCTTCTTCACGGGTGCGTTCCGGCGGCCGCGCGAGATCAACTACCTGATCGGGCTGGGGCTGCTGATGCTGGCGCTGGGGGAGGGGATCACCGGCTACTCGCTGCCGGACGACCTGCTGTCGGGCACCGGGCTCCGGATCATCGATTCCGCGATGCTGTCGATCCCGTTCATCGGGCCCTGGGTGGCGTCGCTGTTCTTCGGAGGTGAGTTCCCGACGCCCGACATCCTCAGCCGGCTGTTCGTGTTCCACGTCATGCTCCTGCCGGGCCTGCTCGCCGCCGGCGTGGCCGCGCACCTCGGCCTGCTGTGGCTCCAGAAGCACACGCAGTACCGGGGCGGGGCGGCGCGCGAGGACAACGTCGTGGGCATGCCGTTCTGGCCCGGCCAGGTGTTCCGGTCGCTCGGGCTGTTCTTCCTGACGTCCGCCGTCGTGGTCCTGCTCGCCGGGCTGGTCCAGATCAACCCCGTGTGGCTGTACGGGCCGTACGTCCCCTACGTGGCGACCGTGCCGGCGCAGCCCGACTGGTACGTGGGCTGGCTCGAGGGTGCCCTCCGACTCGGCCTGCCCATCGAGCCCACGATCCTGGGGGTCACGATCCCGTCGCCGTTCGTGCCCGGGATCCTCGTCCCGGGACTGCTGGTCGGCGCGCTGGTCGTATGGCCGTTCCTCGAGGCGCGGCTGACCCACGACCACGCCGAGCACCACCTGCTCGATGCGCCCTGGCAGGCTCCGATCCGAACCGCGACCGGGGCCGCGGGGGTGGCGGTGTTCCTGGTGCTCACGATCGCCGGCGGCAACGACGTTCTGGCCGTGATCCTGGACGTGCCCGTCGAGGGCATCACCATGGTGTTCAGGGTGCTCCTCCTGGTCGCGCCGATCGTGACCTGGCTGGTCGTCTACCGGATGGCCAGGGATCTCCGAACGGCGCATCTCCACCGAGAGGCCGCGGGGGCGGCGGACGAGCCGCCGAGCGTGCTCCTGGTCCGGACCGCGGCGGGCGGATTCGCGGAGTCGGAGGCGGATCGATGACCGGCCTGCGCCGGCGGCCGGGGCGGGGGATGCTCGTCGTTGCCACCCTGCTTGCCGTCGCGGCAGCGGGTTGCATGCCGGCACCCGCCACCAGCCAGGGACGCCAGATCTCGGACCTGTACACGGTGTTCCTGGTCGGCGGGATCATCGTCGGCACCATCGTGTGGAGCCTGGTCACGTGGGCGATCCTGCGCTACCGGCGACGCGACGACCGGCTTCCCGCCCAGACCAGCGGCGACCTTCGGATCGAGGCCATCTGGACGCTCATCCCGCTGGCGACCGTGCTGGTCCTGTTCGTGCTGACGGTCCAGACGATCTCGTCCGTGGGCGCGGTCGAACCGGGTGGCGTCAACCTCCACGTCACGGCGTTCCGGTGGCAGTGGAAGGCGACCTATCCCGACGCGGGCGTGACCATCACCGGGACCGACGCCGCCAATCTCGAGGTCGTGCTGCCGGTGGACACGCCGGTCCACGTCACCCTCGAGTCGCTGGACGTGAACCACGCCTTCTACGTGCCCGCGTTCCTGTTCAAGCGGGACGCGATCCCCGGCCGGCCGACCACGTTCGACCTCCGGGTGACGGCGCCCGGTGTCTACCCCGGCCAGTGCGCCGAGTTCTGCGGCATCGGCCACGACCAGATGCTGTTCACCGTTCGGGGCGTCGACCGGGCGACCTTCGATGCCTGGCTCGCCGACCACGCGGCGGGCGGGAGCGCGGCACCGTGACCGCGATCGACAAGCCCGTCGCCGCCACCCCGCTCGCCGCCGTCCCGGGCGCGGGCCTGCTCGACTGGCTCACCACGACCGATCACAAGCGGATCGGCGCGATGTACATCACGGCGGCGTTCGGTTTTGCGCTGGTCGGCGGCGCGATCGCGGAGCTGATCCGGCTCGAGCTCGCGGCGCCGGGCCAGCAGCTGGTGAACGCCTCGACCTATGACCAGCTGTTCACCGTCCACGGCACCCTGATGCTGCTGTTCTTCGCCGGCCCGCTGGCGATCGGCTTCGCGAACGCGCTGGTCCCGCTCCAGATCGGGGCCGCGGACATGGTGTTCCCGCGGCTGAACGCGCTGTCGTTCTGGCTGTTCCTGTTCGGCGGCCTGATCGTGATGTCCGGCTTCCTGACCACCGGCGGGGCGGCCGCCGCGGGCTGGACGGGCTACCCGCCGCTGTCCGGTCCCGACTTTGCGCCCAATGCGGGCATGGACCTGTGGATCATGGGTGTCGGGCTGGTGGGGGTGTCGGGGATCCTCGGCGCACTCAACTTCATGATCACGATCTACACGCGTCGCGCGCCCGGGATGCGGATGTTCCGGATGCCGATGTTCACCTGGACCATCCTGGTGACCTCGGTGCTCATCCTGTTCGCCTTCCCGTCGGTGACCGCCGCGCTCGCGATGCTGTTCATCGACCGTCACTTCGGCGGCGGCTTCTTCGACCCGACCCAGGGCGGCGACCCGGTGCTGTGGCAGCACCTGTTCTGGTTCTTCGGCCACCCCGAGGTCTACATCCTCATCCTGCCGTACTTCGGGATCATGAGCGAGGTCGTGCCGGTGTTCTCGAGCAAGCCGCTGTTCGGCTACCGGCTGATGGTGCTCGCGGTCATCGCCATCGCCGGCCTGTCGATGGGCGTCTGGGCGCACCACATGTACACCACCGGTCGGGTCGACCTGCCGTTCTTCTCGATCATGTCGCTGCTGATCGCGGTGCCCACCGGGATCAAGATCTTCAACTGGACGGCAACGATGTGGCGGGGGAGCCTGCGGTTCACGGTCCCGATGCTGTGGTGCCTCGGGCTGCTGTACGTGTTCACGATCGGCGGGATCACGGGCGTGATGCTGGCGTCGCCGCCCATCGACTACCAGGCGCAGGACACCTACTTCGTGGTCGCCCACATGCACAACGTGCTCATCGGCGGCACCGTGTTCGCCGGATTCGCGGGGATCTACTTCTGGTTCCCCAAGCTGACCGGCCGGATGCTCGACGAGCGCCTGGGCCGGCTGCACTTCGCCAGCTGGGTCGTCGGGTTCGCGCTGACGTTCGTGCCCCAGTACATCCTTGGCACCGAGGGCATGCCGCGTCGGATCGCCGACTACGCTCCGGACCGCGGCTGGACGGACCTGAACCTGGTGTCGACCATCGGCGCGCTGCTGCTCGCGGCGGGCATGCTGCCGTTCCTGCTGGCGGTGTTCCGGGCGCTGCGTCGACCCGCCGACCAGCCGCCGGATCCGTGGGGCGGCAACTCGCTCGAGTGGGCCACGACGTCGCCGCCCCCGCACCACAACTTCGATCACCTGCCACCGATCCGCTCCCTCCGCCCGGTGTTCGATGCCCGCATGGCCGCGGCCGACGCTGCGACCCGCGGGGGCGACACCCCGGAGGCGGCCCGGCCGACCACAGGAAAGGACGGCTGATGGCCGAGGAGATCCGCTTCTTCGGGCGGTTGTCCGTGTACGCGCTGGTCGTCGGGGCCGGGTACTGGTTCATCTCGTACGAGGTCGCCGGCACCGTGCTCCTGCTGGGCTTCGGGGTCGCGACGGGCGTGGCGTTCATCGTCCTCCGCCTGGGGAGGCCGGCACCCGGCGATCCGCGCGGGGACGAGGTGGCGACCTACCCGGGCAGACCGGACGGGCCGTTCGGCGACGAGTCGGCCCCGGTGCCGACCCGCAGCGCCGCGCCCCTGGTGGTGGGCTTCGGGATCGCGGTCATGGCCCTGGCCGGCGCGTTCGGTCCGTGGTTCCTGCTCACCGGCGCGATCCCGTTCCTCATCGGTGCGGTGGACTGGCTGCGCGCGGCCGGACGGGAGCTGCGCCAGCGCGACCGGGCGGACGCCCGGACGGCCGGACCGGCGTCGAGGGACTGATCAGCCGCGGATGAGGCACGCCGACCACGTTGCCCTGATCCGCGGCGGCGTCGAAGGAACGGGCCCACGGTGGCTCGAGCTGGGAGCCGGCAACGGCGAGTTCACCCTTGCCCTGGCCGACACCCTTGGGGAGGGCGGTCACATCCTGGCCATCGACCGGGACCGATGGGCGCTCGAGGAGCTTGCCGAGCGTGCGGCTGCCGGGTTCCCGGACACGCGCGTCCACACCGCCGTTGCCGATTTCACCCACAGCCTCCCCGCGGGCCCGTTCGATGGCGTGCTGGCCGCCAACAGCCTCCACTTCGTCGCCGACCAGCCGGCGGTGCTGCGAGCCGTGCACGCGGCACTCGCGCCCGGCGGCCCGTTCGTCATCGTCGAGTACGACACCGAGCACGGCAACCCGTACGTCCCGCACCCCATCGCCTTCGACCGCCTGCCCTCGCTGGCCGCGGCTGCCGGGTTCACGCCGCCGCGGCTCCTGCACCGCGTTCCCAGCCGGTTCCTGGGGGCGATCTACGGCGCTGTGGCGACCCGGCCGGCCGTGGATGCCGAGACCCGCGTGCTACACTCCGGCCCTCACGGCGACGACCGAGAGGAGTAGGTCCGGTACGACCCCGGAGCGAGCGCGGGACGGTGCGAGCCGCGCGGGCACGACGGATCCGAAGGTCGCTCGCGAGCCGTGCGGGTGGCGCCCGGTAGCGCGCCGCGAGGACGCCGGAACCCAGCCGGCCGCGATGAGCGGCGGGCCCCGGTGTCGAACCAGCAGGTGGTACCACGACCCCGTTCGTCCGCTGGACGAGCGGGTCGTTTCGTATCCGGGGCAAGGCCCCGCACCGCAGCGGAGCGAGCGATGACGCACTCGGAGTCGACGGAGATCCTGGCCAAGGCCTACGTGCCGGCAGCGTTCGAGCACGAGATCTACGAGCGCTGGCTGGCCGCGGACGTGTTCGCCCCCGACGGCGCCGGCTCGCTGGCCGATTGGGCGCAGCCGCCGTTCGTGATCATCCAGCCGCCCCCGAACGTCACCGGCAGCCTGCACCTGGGACACGCCCAGCGGACGACGGTCGAGGACCTGATGGTCCGGCACGCGCGGATGCTGGGACGACCGGCATTGTTCCTGCCGGGTCTCGACCACGCCAGCATCGCCGCGCAGTTCGTGCTCGACGGCATCCTGGCGACGGAAGGCGAGAGCCGAGCAACGCTCGGGCGCGACCGATACCTGGAGCGGATGCACGGGTTCATCGAGGACACGCGGTCCGTCATCCTGTCCCAGCAGCGGCGCGTGGGCGGCAGCTGCGACTGGGGCCGCCTCCGGTTCACCATGGACGACATCTCGGCACGCGCCGTCCGCGAGGCGTTCCTGCGGCTGTACCGGAAGGGGCTGGCGTACCGCGCCGAGGCGCTCGTCAACTGGTGTCCCGGCTGCCGCACGAGCGTGAGCGACCTCGAGACCATCCCCACGCCCGAGGCCGGCACGCTGTGGCGGGTCCGGTACCACCTGATCGACGAGTCGACCGGGCTGCCCGATCCCGACGCGACGCTGACGGTGGCGACGACGAGGCCCGAGACGATCCTGGGCGACACCGCGGTTGCCGTCCATCCCGACGACCCGCGCTACGCGGCGCTGGTGGGCCGGCGCGTGCGGATCCCGTTCGTGGACCGCGACGTGCCGGTGATCGCGGACCCCGTGGTCGACCCGGCGTTCGGGACGGGCGCGGTCAAGATCACGCCCGCACACGATCACGACGACCACGAGACGGGCGTCCGGCACGGGCTGTCGATGCCGACCATCCTCGACGATGCCGCACGCATCGCGAACACCGGCACGGCGTACGACGGAGCGGACCGCTTCGCCGCTCGCGCACGGATCGTCGAGGACCTGGCGGCGGCGGGCGACCTCGAAGGGTCGCAGCCGCACGAGATGGTCGTCGGGCGGTGCCAGCGCAGCAATGACATCGTCGAGCCCCGGCTCAAGACCCAGTGGTTCATCCGGACGGCGCCGCTCGCGGAGGCGGCGCTGGCGGCGACGCGTTCCGGCCGGATCGCCATCCTCCCGGCGAGGTTCGAGAAGGTCTGGGAGCACTGGCTGACCAACATCCGCGACTGGAACGTGTCGCGCCAGCTGTGGTGGGGTCACCGGATCCCGGCCTGGTACTGCCCGGACGGCCATGCGACCGTCAGCGCGGACCCTGCGGGTCCCGATGCGTGCGAGGTCTGCGGGCAGCCCGCGGACCGGCTCACGCAGGACCCGGACATCTTCGACACCTGGTTCAGCTCCGGGCTGTGGCCGTTCTCCACCCTCGGCTGGCCCGAGGCGACCGAGGACCTTGCCCGGTTCTATCCGGGCTCGGTCATGGAGACCGGCTACGACATCATCTTCTTCTGGGTCGCCCGGATGGTGATGCTGGGCATCGAGCTGACCGGCGAGGCGCCGTTCCACACGGTGTACCTGTCCGGCCTGATCCGCGACCCGTACGGCCAGAAGATGTCCAAGACCAAGGGCAACTCGGTCGATCCGCTGGGCATGATCGACGAGCTGGGCGCCGATGCCGTCCGGTTCGCGGTCGTCCATGGGGCAACGCCGGGCAACGACCAGCGGTTCGGCAGGGCAAAGGTCGAGAACGCCCGGAACTTCGCCAACAAGCTGTGGAACGCGACCCGGTTCGTGCTCGGCGCGCGGCCGCCGTCCATCCCGGCCGATGCGGCGCGCACGCCACCGGAGCGCGACCGCCTCGGGCCCGGCGACCGATGGCTGCTGTCGCGGCTGAGCGCGACCGTCGACGCCGTCGACCGCGCGATGGCCGGATATGCGTTCGGTGAGGTCACGCGCCTCCTGTACGACGCGATCTGGAGCGAGCTCTGCGACTGGGGGATCGAGCTGGCCAAGGTCCGCCTCGTGGACGAGCGGCTCGGCGATGCGGAGCGCGAGGCCACCTGGTGGACGCTGGTGCACGCGCTCGACACCTACCTGCGCCTGCTCCATCCCGTGATGCCGTTCCTGACCGAGGTGCTGTGGGGCGCGCTGCCGCACCACGAGGCCGATCCGGCGCTGCTGATCGTGGCCGGCTGGCCGGCAGCGGGGGAGCGCGACGAGGCGGCCGAGCAGGAGGTGGGCGCACTGGTGGAGCTGGTCCGCGCCGTGCGCAACGCACGTGCCGACGCCCGGCTCGAGCCGGCGGCCTGGCTGCCCGTCGATGTGTTCGTGGAGCCCGTCCTGGTGCCGGCCATGACGGCGCTGCGGCCGGTCATCGAGCGCTTGGCGCGGGCGCGGCCGATGCGGCGCCACGACACGCGCGATGCCTTGCAGGCCGCAACCCAAGGAGCCCATGGCCTGGCCGTGGTGGCCGGCGCCGCCGAGGCGGTCATCAGGCTCGCCGAGGTGGACCCGGCCGCGGCGGCGGCCGATCACGCGCGCCTGGAGAAGGAGCTGCTCGACGCGGAGCGCCTGCTCGCGGCAGCCCGTGCGCGGCTTGCCAATGAGGCGTTCGTGGCCAAGGCGCCGCCGGCGATCGTTGACGGCGCCCGGGCCCGCGAGGCCGAGCTCGCCGACCAGGTTCGCCGGCTTCGGGAGACCGTCGCCCGCTGATCGGCGGGCGGACGCCTCCGCGCTCGAGCGGCGCCCGGGGTTGGGACCCCTTCCCCTCACCCTTTACACTGGGACCGGTTCCATGAAGAGGCGATTGAGCGTGGGTGTCACCATCAGCGATGTCGCCCGGCTTGCAGGGGTCGGTCGCGGCACCGTCAGCCGGGTGCTCAACGATCGCGCCAATGTCGATCCCGCGACGCGGGAGAAGGTCCTCGCGGCGATCAAGGCGCTCGACTTCGTCCCGAGCCAGACGGCCCGGCGGCTCAGCCTGCGCCGGACCCAGACGATCGCGGTCATCATCCCGTTCCTCACGCGTCCGTCCGCGGTGGAGCGGCTGAGCGGCATCGAGCAGACGCTGGCCGCATCCGGGTATGACCCGATCGTGTTCAACATCGAGACCGCGGAGCGGCGGCAGGCCGTGTTCCGGGACCTTCCGCGGCCCGAGCGGATGGACGGATTGATCATCGTGTCGCTGTCGCCGCACCCCGCCGAGCTGGAGCGGATCGAACGTTCAGGGCTGCCGACGGTGCTCGTCGATGCCCATCACCGTGGGCTGCCACGAGTCGTGGGCAACGACGTGCTCGGCGGCCGTCTGGCGGCGCAGCACGTGATCAACCTCGGCCACCGCCGGATCGCATACCTGGGCGACATCCCGCGCGTGGCGCTCGCATTCACGTCGAGCCGGCTCCGGCTGTCGGGCGTCCGCCAGACGCTGCGGGCCAACGGAATCGGCCTGCCGCCGAGCAGGGTCGGGATCGGTGAGCACTCTCGCCAACGGGCGGCGGAGATGGCCATCCGGATGCTGAGCGCGGCCGACCCGCCGACCGCGATCATCTGCGCCAGCGACACTCAGGCGGCGGGGGTGCTCGAGGCGGCCGGACACCTCGGGCTCAGCGTCCCGGGCGACGTGTCGGTGACGGGATACGACGACCTGGAGATGGCCGATCACCTGGGGTTGACGACCATCCACCAGCCGCTGTTCGAATCCGGCGTGCGTGCCGTCGAGCGGTTGCTCAGGTTGCTCGACGGCGGCCCGGCAGAGCCGTTGCGAGAGGTCCAGGACATCAGCCTCGTGGTTCGCCGTTCGACCGCGATGGTGGCGGTTCGGACGGGGTAGATCGGGGAGGACAGACGCTGCAGAACCGAGCACAAGAACCCACCGGGACATGGACCGACGGCCCTTGACATGCGTTGGTAGGCTTGCGATAGGGGCGCGTGGGACCGGTTCCACGAACCCGCATTGGGTCGGCCGTGCTGGCCGAGCCGCAGGAGGAGCACATGAAGAAGCGCTTATTGGTCGGCCTGTGGTCGGCTGCGTTCGTGGTTGCCGCATGCGGCGGCAGCACCGCGTCCAACACCCCCGGGGCGTCCACCGCGCCCGGTGAGTCGTCGGGGTCGATGGACCTGTCCGGCAAGACGATCGTGGTCGGTGGCGCGTTCGTCGACACCGAGGCGGCTGCGTTCGCGGACGCGGTGAAGCCTTTCGAGGATGCGACCGGCGCGACTGTCACCTACAACGGGGACAAGTCATTCGAGCAGAACCTGAACGTGCAGGTCCAGGCCGGAAACCCGCCGGACGTCGCCCTGCTGCCGCAGCCCGGATCCATGAAGGGCTACGCGGCTCAGGGCAAGCTCTTCCCTCTGCCTGACGACATCGTCGCCAGCATCGACGCCAACTACGGCCCGGGCTGGAAGGATATCGGCACGGCAGCCGACGGCAAGGTCTATGGCGTGTTCCACCGGGTCAACATCAAGGGCAACGTGTTCTACCCCAAGACCACCTATGACGCGAAGGGCTACACGACGCCGACGACCTGGGATGAGCTCACAAGCCTCGAGGCCAAGATGGCCGCGGACGGCACGCCGGCGTGGTGCATCGGCGTCGAGAGCGGCTCGTCGACGGGCTGGCCCGCCACCGACTGGATCGAGCAGATCATGCTGCGGACCGTCGGACCGGATGGCTACGACAAGTGGGTCAATCACGAGATTCCGTTCAATGACCCGACCGTCCAGACCGCCGTGCAGACGATGATGGACATCTGGGGCAACCCGGCCGACGTCTATGGCGGGACGGCCACCATCCTCCAGACGAACTTCGGCGACGCGCCGTCGTTCGCGTTCAGCGACCCGCCGAAGTGCTGGCTGACGAACCAGGGCAACTTCATCACATCGTTCTTCCCGGATGCGGTGAAGGCGGATCTCGACAATCAGGTCGGCGTGTACAACCTGCCGGCGATCGACTCCCAGTACGGGACGCCGGTCGAGGTCGGCGGTGACCAGGCCGTGGCGTTCGTGGACCGGCCCGAGGTCTGGGCATTCCTCAAGTACCTGACCACGCCGGAGGCCGGGGTCTCCTGGGCCAAGGCTGGCGGTGCTCTCTTCCCGTACAAGAACCAGGACATCAGCAACTACTCATCGAACCTCGACCAGACATTCGTGAAGACCCTCGTCGACGCGCCATTCGTGCGCTTCGACGGATCGGACCAGATGCCGCTGGCCGTCCAGAACGCCTGGTATGCGGAGATCGTCAAGGTCATCAACGGCTCGGAGGACATTCCGACCGCCCTGGCCAACATCGACGCCGCCTGGCCCAAGTAGTCGTCAGGAGAGCTCGGGGTCTGGCGGCACCGCCGCCAGACCCCGCGACGGTCTCGACGGGGCACCGTCCCAAGGCTGATCCAGTCGCAACGAGGGAGAAGGCATGGCTGGCGCAACGCGTTCGGTGGAGGGAGAGGGGCGGCAGGGTGTCGTCCAGGGGGTCGTTGCCGGTCTCGGTCAGGTTCTCGTATCCGTGGCCGTGCCCATCGTGGCGTTCATCGTCCTGTGGGCGGGCTTCCTGTTCCTGCGGGACTCGGATGCTCCGAAGCTCGTCATCGTTGCGGTCGCCATCGTCTGGGGCGTCGGCGGCACAGCCCTGCTGTACGTCATCTCGAACTGGCTGGTCGAGAAGCTGCCGGCCAGGTGGAAGAACCGGATCCTCCCGTTCGTGTTCGTGGGCCCGGCCTTTGCGATCCTGTCGTTCTACCTGCTGATCCCGGCGGTCCTCACGTTCATCAACAGCTTCAAGGATGCGACCAGCACGAACTGGGTGGGCCTGGACAACTACGTCTATGCATTCACCAACCCTGACATGCTGACGGCGATCCGGAACAACGTGCTGTGGCTGATCCTCGGGACCGGGTTCTCGACGGGGTTGGGCCTGCTCATCGCGATGCTCGCCGATCGTTCCCGGATCGACCGGCTGGCCAAGACCCTGGTGTTCCTGCCGATGGCGATCTCGTTCGTCGGCGCCGGCATCATCTGGCGTTTCGTCTATTCCTACCAGCCGCAGGGTTCGGAGCAGATCGGTCTGCTCAACGCCATCCTCGGCGTGTTCGGCGTGGCCCCGCAGTCATGGCTGACCGGCGAGCCGCTCAACACGATCCTGCTCATCGTGATCCTCGTCTGGGGGCAGACCGGCTTCGCGATGGTGATCCTCGCGGCGGCGCTCAAGGGCGTGCCGGACGAGCTCCTGGAGGCGGGCCGGATCGACGGCGCGACCGAGTGGCAGATCTTCCAGAGGATCATCTTCCCCTCGATCTGGCCCACGGTTGTGACCGTCATGACAACGATCGCCATCCTGACCCTGAAGATCTACGACATCGTGACCGCGATGACCGGAGGGAACTTCGGCACAAATGTCATCGCGACGATCCAGTTCAAGACGATCTTCTTCGACTACGGGTTAGGGTCGGCTCTGGCCGTGATCCTGCTGGTCGCGGTGACGCCCGTGATCTGGTACAACCTGCGCCAGTTCCGGTCCCGCGGGATCTGAGGAGGATGAGATGAAGGGTTCACGATCCTCCGCGGTCATCCTCAACCTGACCGTCCTGGCGCTGGCGCTCATCTGGACGATCCCGACGCTCGGCCTGTTCATCACCTCGTTCCGGACCAAGGACGCGATCCTCGGGTCCGGCTGGTGGAAGATCCTGTTCGACCCGGGCAATCTCTCCCTGGACAACTACAACGCGGTGATCTTCGGGGGTGATGGTCTCGGGACGGCATTCCTCAACACCATCGCGGTGACGGTGCCCGCCGTGGTCATCCCGATCCTGATCGCGGCATTCGCCGCCTACGGCTTCGCCTGGATGCAGTTCCCCGGCCGACGGATCCTGTTCATCACCGTTGTCGGCCTGCTGGTGGTCCCGCTGCAGATCTCGCTGATCCCGATCCTGCGCGCGTACCTTGCGATCGACCTCAACGGCACGTTCCTGGCCATCTGGCTGGCACACGCCGGCTTCGGCCTCGCGCTTGCCACGTACCTGCTCTACAACTACATCAGCCAGCTGCCCAAGGACATCATGGAGTCGGCGTACATCGACGGTGCGTCGCACTTTCAGACGTTCGTACGGCTCATCCTGCCGCTGTCGACCCCCGCGCTGGCGTCGTTCGCGATCTTCCAGTTCCTGTGGGTCTGGAACGACCTGCTCGTTGCCCAGACGTTCCTCGGGACCAACAAGGACGTCGCGGTGATGACCTCTCGACTGCTCAACATCGTCGGGTCTCGCGGCCAGGACTGGCAGCTGCTCACGGCGGGGGCGTTCGTCTCGATGATCGTCCCGGTCGCGGTCTTCCTCGGGCTTCAGCGCTTCTTCGTTCGCGGCCTGCTCGCGGGCTCCGTCAAGGGTTGACGGACTCGCCGTCACCACCGAGGCCACGGCGCCCGGCGTCCCGGAACTCCTCCTCTGGGTCGTCGGGCCCGCGGCTCGGCCTGCCCGCCGCCACGGAGCTCGCGACCGCACGGCTGGCCGGGCTCCCGGCGCGCGACCTGGAGCTGTTCCTGATCCGGCTTGCCCGCTGGTGGCCGGACCTCGAGTCGGCCTGGGTCAACGTCTACGGTTCGCACCGCGCGGGACGCAGCAGCCTGGTCGCGCTGGTCGAGCTGCTCGCGGACCGATATCGCGAGCGCCCGGCGCCGCTCGTCTCGCTCGACCTGCAGCGGTCCGTGCGCCCCGACTGGTTCCAGGAACCGTCGATGATCGGATATGTCTGCTACGCGGACCGGTTCGCCGGCACGCTGTCGGGGGTCGCCGATCACCTTGACTATCTCGCCGAGCTCGACGTCCGGTACCTCCACCTGATGCCGCTGCTTCGCCCGAGGCCGGGCGAGGCCGATGGTGGCTACGCGGTCGCCGACTACCGGCAGGTGGATCCGGCGCTGGGCACGATGGACGACCTCGAGCACCTGTGCGGGCAGCTGCGGGCGCGTGGCATGAGCCTGTGCATCGACCTGGTGCTCAACCACACCGCGGCGGAGCATCCCTGGGCGCTGGCGGCGGCGGCCGGCGATCCGGAGGCGGCCGCGATGTACTACATCTACCCGGACCGCCGGCAGCCGAATCGCTGGGAGCGGACGCTCCCGTGGGCGTTCCCGGAGACGGCACCCGGCAACTTCACCCAGCTGCCCGACGGACGCTGGGTATGGACGACCTTCAACTCGTTCCAGTGGGACCTCAACTGGTCGAACCCGCGCGTGTTCCTGGAGATGCTCGACGTGCTGCTGGCGCTCGCCGCCCGCGGGGTGGAGGTGTTCCGCCTCGATGCGGTCGCGTTCATGTGGAAGCGCCTCGGGACCAACTGCCAGAACCAGCCCGAGGTGCACGACCTCCTCCAGGCACTCCGGGCATGCGCGCGGATCACCGCGCCGGCGGTGATCTTCAAGGCCGAGGCGATCGTCGGTCCGGACGATCTCGTGCGCTACCTCGGCGTCGGGCGCCACCACGGGCACGTTTCGGACATGGCGTACCACAACAGCCTCATGGTCCAGTTCTGGTCCGCGCTCGCGACCCGCGATGCGCGCCTCGCGACCCACGTCCTGCGGGCGCTGCCACGCAAGCCCTCGACGACGGCGTGGGCCACCTACATCCGCTGCCATGACGATATCGGCTGGGCGGTCATGGACGAGGACGCGGCTGCCGTCGGCTGGGACGGCCCATCGCACCGCATGTTCCTGTCCGAGTTCTACGCGGGACGGTTCGACGGCAGCTTCGCGCGCGGCGAGGTGTTCCAGTTCGTGCCATCGACCGGCGACAGCCGGATCAGCGGCACGTTCGCGAGCCTTGCCGGTCTCGAGGCGGCGCTCGATGACGGAGATCCGGCGCTGGTCACGGCGGCGATCGAGCGGATCCGGCTGGGGCACGCGCTGATCATGGCCTGGGACGGCCTGCCCCTCCTGTACATGGGCGACGAGATCGGCCTGCGCAACGACTGGACCTACGTCGACGACCCGGAGCACCGGACGGACAACCGCTGGCTGCACCGTCCGCGGATGGATTGGCAGGCGGCGGGTCGCCGTGGTCGCCGGGGCACCGTCGAGGGCCGGATCCACGCCGACCTGCGGCGCCTCATCGCAGCCCGTCGCCAGGCGCCCCAGATGCACGCGGCGGTGCCGCTCGACGTGCTCGAGTCGGGTGATCCGGCGCTGTTCGCCTTCCGGCGCGACCATCCGATCGGCGCGCTCGTGTCGGTCAGCAACTTCGCGGACTCGATCCGCACGATCCCTCCGACCCTCTTCCCCGCGTCGCCGACCGGGCGGATCGTGGATCTGCTCGATATGTCTGGCCATCCGGCCGGCGATCCGATCGAGATCCCCGCCCGTGGCGTCCGCTGGCTCGTCTCGAGCGACGCCACCGCACGAGCTCCGAGCGGGCGCATGGAGGTGCCCGGCGCGACCCGAACTCGGGCCGCGTCCCGGAGATGACCCGCCGACCGCTGCCGTCCGCCGCGGATCCGGGGCTGGCCCCGCAACGGCCCTGCTACCATGGCCCCCGTTTCCAGCAGCTCCTGGGAGACCCCGGTGCCCCTCGATTTCCTCAAGCGCCGCGGCGGTGACGGCGAGAAGCCGGAGCCCGCCACACCCAAGCCGACGCGCTCCATCGGGCTGCCCGAGGAGGTCGTCGCGCAGGAGTATCAGCTCAAGCTGTACTTCGCCGGCAAGAGCACCGAGGGTGTCCGGATGACGGCCGGCCCCCAGGCGATGCACGAGCTGCCGGAGATGCTGTCGGGGATCGTCGGCGGCGAGATCGAGGTCGTGGAGCCGCTGCCGCTCGAGTTCGCGCAGGCCGTGCCGCAGATCGTGCGGCCGTCCGAGGCCATGCAGTGGCTCAATGCCCACCATCAGCTCAGCCCCGTGACGCGTCACACGCTGTACGTGCTGGAGTCGATCGACGCCGTCGACCTCGCGTTTGACACGCTGGCCTGCGGGCTGCTGGATGGCGAGGTCAGCACGTCGGGCTATCCCGAGTACAGCGCCATCGTCGGCGGCGTCGCGTCGCACTGGGACGAGGCAACGGGTGACATGATCGTCCGCGGCGTCGTCGGCTGGGGTGGTCGCGGCGTCCGCGGCGACACGGACCGAAACGCGCAGCGCATCCTGGGCGGCATCCTCACCAACATCCTCGCCAACCAGCATGCGCTCGGCCTCACCTCCGTCGACCGGCCCGTTCCGGCCGCGGGACGAGGCGGCCTCGTATGCGCGCACTGCGGATTTGCGTCCGCGCACGAGCGGGCGTTCTACTGCCCGAAATGCGGGATGCGGCTGCTTCGCGGCTGACCCACCACCAGGATCCAGGCCATGCCCGTCTACGAATACGCCTGCACCGTCTGCGACCATCGAACCGACATCCTGCACGGGATCAACGATCCGGGGCCGCGCTTCTGTCCATCGTGCGGTCGCGAGGACACGATGCGCAAGCTGTTCGCCCCGCCCACGATCCACTTCAAGGGATCGGGCTGGGCCAAGAAGGATCGGGCCAGCGCCGCAAGCGGATCGCGTCGCCATGGTGGCTCGTCGTCCTCGGCGGGGGGCGAGACCGCCGGCCACGGCGAGCCGCGCGAGTCGAGCGGTGCCGGCGAGTCACGGGAGCCTGGCGGCTCGGGTGCGGCCCACGAGCCGGGCGGCTCGGGCAGCGCCGGTGGACCGAGGGAACCCGGCGGCTCCGGCGGCTCCGGTGGCTCGGGCGGATCGAACGAGTCGCGGGAGTCGCGCGGCTCCGACAGCGCAGACGGGAAGCGCGGGTCGCGAGACCGTGACTCGTCATCGTCCGGATCGTCGGACCGATCCACCACGTCGTCCGGGTCGGGCGCCGCGCCCGGCGCCTCCGCGTCATCGAGGGACTGACACCCGATGCCAGCAGCCGCCGACTGGATCACGCTCGCGGAAGCCGCCTCCATCCTGGAAGCCGCCAACATCCGCTTCCGTCCGGAGACCATCGGGAGCTGGGCGCGCAGCGGCCGGCTGTCGAGCATCAAGCTCGGTGGCCGTCGGTTCGTCCGGCGAGGCGAGGTCAAGGCGCTGGTCGCCGCGCCCCGGCGGGTGCACGCAGCGGACATCCAGCCCGTCCTGTTCGAGGACCTGACCTCCTGACGGGGGCGGCGGGTCGGCCGGCCGAGGAACCCCGGATCGATCGGGTTCGCCAGGCTGCCTCGCGCGCTGCCGAGTGGCTGGGCGGCGTCCCCGCGGTCCGGACGCTGCGCGCGACCCTGCAGACATACGACGCCGCGGGTGGCGGGCTCGTTGCCGGCGGTCTCGCCTATGCGGCAATCGTCGCCCTCCTGCCGGGGCTGCTGCTGGTCCTGTCGGTGGTCGGCATCCTGATCGATGACGAGGCGGTCCGCGCGAATCTTGTGGCGACCATCGCGACCGCCGTGCCGCCGCTCGCGAGCCTCGCCCGCCAGGCCCTGGAACAGGTGGCGAACGGGGCGGTCCCGACCAGCGTGGTCGCGGTCCTCGGCCTGCTGTGGGGGTCGAGCCGCTTCTACGTCGCGCTGGACAACGCGTTCGCGCGGATCTTCCACAATGCGCCACGCCGGAACCAGGTCCAGCAATCGGTACGCGGCCTGGTCCTCATGGCGTTGTTCGTCGCACTGCCGGTCACGGCGCTGGTCTTCGGGTCGGTGACCTCGTGGCTCCTTGACGTGGCACCCGCGGGGGACCAGGTCGGCGGGGTCGTCCGCACCGCCTGGCAGGTCGCGTCACCGCTGGGTTCGGTCCTGCTGTTCGTGGTGGGCGCCGCGCTGGTGTACCGGTTCGTCCCGGCGCGGCGTGTGCCGCGGCAGGCGTTCCTGCGACCCGCGATCGTGGTGGGGGTCACCCTTGCGGCGTTCACGCAGGCATTCAGCTTCATCGCGCCGCGGCTCGTCGGCGCCGCCGCCCTGTATGGCACGTTCGTCGCGATCTTTGCGCTCCTCGCCTGGCTGTCGATCGGGTTCAACGTGCTCCTGCTCGGGGGCGCGTGGACACGCGTCCGGATGCTTGCGCGGCTGAGCCCGACGCCGGCGACCGACGAGCCCGGCGGAGGCACGCCGGCGGGCGACGAGCGGGCCGGAGGCGGCGCGACGGACCCGCGCGAAGATCACGGCACGCCCGGCACGTCCGATCGAGCCGGGGCCGGCGAACGGGCAGGCAGGCCCGACGCGGACCGCTGACGCTAGCCCTGGCGCGAGCCGCAGCGGCGGCAGAACCGAGCATTTGCCGAGAGCGACAGCCCGCAGCTGATGCACGGCTGTGCGGTCGGGGTCGGCGCGGCGACCGGGGTCGGCGCGACCCCGAGTGGTGCGGCGCCCAGGACCTCCTGGGCGGAGGCTGCCCACAACGCGGTCGCGTCTGACTGGAGCAGCGGCCGCCCGGCGAGCGTCGTGGGCGTGTCCGGCACCGAAGCTGCAGCCGGCCGCTGGGGCGAGGGCCACTGCGGTGTCGTCGGCCAGACCGGTGGTGGCGCGTCGTCAGGGGCAACCGTGAGCCAGGGCGACGCCGCGGGCGCCTGGGTCGGGGCCGGGGCATCCGGCACTGCCGGCGGGACGGGAGCGTCCGGCGTGGGTACGGGCCAGGTCGGCTGCGGGATCTCGTCGCGGACCGGGCGCGCGGGCTCGGCGGCGACGACCTCGGGTGCCGCGGCGACCGGCTCCGCGTCCGCGGCGACCGGCTCCGGCGGCGGCTCCGTGGCGATGGGCTCGGGCTCCGTCGCGACCGGCTGCTCGGGCTCCGTCGCGACCGGCTGCTCGGACTCCGTCGCGACCGGCTCCTCGGTGACCGGCTCGGGCTGGCCTTGGGCTGCCGGCACCGCGAGGCTCGCGGCGGTCTCGGCTTCCTCCGTGGCGAGCAGCTGCTCGTACGCTGCGATCGCATCGTCCAGGCTCTGTCCCGGGGCGAGGCCGCTGACGACCGCCTCGGCTTCGGGCACGGGCTGGTCTTCGTCTGCGGCACCGATCACGTCCGTGGCGCCGACTTCGTCCGCCGCCGCGACCTCCGGACCGTCGAGCACCCGCGCGAGGCGATCAGCGGGGAGGTCCGCCGCCGGCCACGCCCCATCATCATCGACCGGGGAGTGCTGGTGCCCGTTGGCCGCCGCCGGTGCGGCCGCAGGCATCAGGTCGACCAGCGCGACGGGCTCCTCCTGCCCGGGGATGGGCGCGCAGGTGAGGCAGCGACCTTCGGGACCGTTCCAGCAGTCACTGCACGTGTACTGCCGACACGTGAGGCAGAAGTTGAAGGTCTGGTGGAACGCGTCGAGCTGGGAGGTGGTCGCCGCCAGCTCCTCCTCGCTGCGTGCCTCGGCCATCGCCTCCGACAGCGACGCATCGTCCGACATGACGAAGTTGCGAACGCCCTTCGAGAGCACCCGAACGCGGGTCAGCCGCGACTTTCGAGGTGCGGCCAATTCGAACGTATAGCGGGTGCCGCACCGTTCGCAGAACGACTCGGTGAGGATCTCGGTCATCTGACCCCCGAGCACACATGGACGCGATCCGGCTACCCCAGCCGGACAGGTGCCAGAGTATATCGCTCGTTCAAGCACGGGCCCGTTTCGAGCTGCCCTGGCATGCGTCCCGGTCCGCCGGGGCGGACGGCGCGCGCTCTGGTACGGTTGGCCGCGCCATGGCCGCACTCGCCGCCCTCGAACGGCTGCTCGAGCGGATCTTCGAACGTTCCACCGCGCGGCTGTTCCGGACCCGCATCCAGGTCGTCCAGCTCGAGCGTCGCGTCGAGCGGGCGATGGAGCGTGCGCGCGTGGTCGAGGGCCGCCGGACCCGGGTGCCCAGCCGGTACCGCGTCCGGATGCACCCGACCGACATCGCCGGCACCGCCGACGGGGTCGGCGGGGCAGATGCGCTGGCAGGCCGGCTCGCGGACGCCGCCCTGGCATTCGCCCGGTCGCACGGATATCACCTCGGGGACCGGCCGGTCGTGATGCTCATCGCCGATCCGACCATGGCCGCCGGCGAGATCGACGTGCTCGCGGCGGGCGATCCCGATACGGCTTCGGTCGACGACGGAGCCGCGCGACGGCATGGCGGCGAGGCGCCATCCAGTCCGAGCGAGGTCCCGGCGCCCAGCGTCGCTCCGCAGGGGATCCGCGGGCCGGGCCCGGACACCCAGGTGTTTCGCCGCCCGGCGCCGCCCGCCACCCGGGCGGTGCTGCGTGCCCAGATGGCCGATGGGGGTGAGCGGACGATCGAGGTCGATGGCACGCCGCTCGCGATCGGGCGCGCCAGCGACAACGGGCTCGTGCTCGACGACGCCAGAGTGTCCCGGCACCACGGCCGCCTCCAGGCGCGCCGCGGAGCTCTCGTGTACACGGACCTCGGCAGCACGAACGGCAGCCGGGTGAACGGCGTCCACGTCGACGAGATCGTGCTGGGTCAGGGTGACCGGCTCGAGATCGGCAACACCGTGCTCGTCGTCGAGACGCTGCCGGACTGATCGTGGACGGCTTCGCGCTGACGCTGTGGATGGTCCGATTCCTGTTCCTGGCCCTGCTGTACCTGTTCCTGTTCGCGGTCGTGCGCGTGCTGTTGCGCGACCTGCGGGCAGCCTCGGCGGGCCGCGCCGAGCTGGGCCGCCTGTTCGTGCTCGCGTCGCCCGCCAACGAGCCACCCGCCGGGTCATCGTTCCCGCTGGACGCCATCACCTCGCTGGGTCGCGACGTCAACAACACGATCGTGGTGGATGATCCGTTCGTCTCGACCGAGCATGCCGTGCTCACGTTCCGCGGCCGCAGCTGGTACCTCGAGGACCTCGGCAGCACCAACGGCACGTTCGTCAACGGCGCGCCGGTGCAGGACGTGGCGCCGCTGGGCTTCGGTGACGAGGTCCAGATGGGCGGGGTGCGGCTGCGGCTCGACCGGAGCCGCGAGTGAGCGTCGCCGCCCAGGTGCGCTCGATCGGGGCTGGGATCCGCATCCGGCCACGGGTGCGACCGACGGAGCTCGGGCTGCTCGCGGTGGCCGCCGTCGCCCTCGTCGCCGGAGCCGCATCGCTGGGGGCGACCCAGCGGGTCGTGGCCGCGCAGGTCGCCGGAGCGACGCCCGCCGCGCCCGACCTCACGCCACCCGACCCGCGCGGGCTCGCCGTGTACCTGGTCGCGCTGCTGCTCGTCCACGTGGCGTTCGTGCTCGCCGGCAGGCGGACGGACCAGGTGCTGCTGCCGACCGTCGGCCTGCTGGGCGGGATCGGGCTGCTGCTGATGCAGCGCCTCCCGCAGGGCCTGGTCGTGCAGCGGTTCGGTGATGCCGAGCTCGGCCTGGGACAGCTGCAGCTGGCGTGGCTGCTGATCGCCGTCGCGGTGGTCGCCGGGCTGGCGCTGGCGGTCCGCTCGGATGCCTGGCTCCGCCTGTACAAGTACACCTGGGCGGCGATCGGGATCGTGCTGCTGCTGCTCACGTTCGTGTTCGGCAGCGATGTGAACGGCGCCCGCCTGACGCTGTCGATCGGACCCGTCTCGGGCCAGCCGTCGGAGCTGCTCAAGGTGATCCTGGTGGTGTTCCTGGCCGGGTACCTGTCGGAGAACCGGTCCCTCCTCGCCGAGGAGAGCACCCGGCTGGGGCCGCTGCGGCTGCCACCGATCCCGTATCTCGCCCCGATGGTGGCCATGTGGGCAATCGCCCTGGGGATCGTCGTCGTCCAGCGTGACCTTGGCGCCGCGCTCCTGTTCTTCGCGGTGTTCCTGGCGCTGCTGTACGTCGCCACCGGCCGATCCGCGTATGTCGTCGGCGGCGTGATCCTGTTCGTGGCCGGGTCATGGGTCCTGTACAACCTGTTCGGGCACGTCCAGCAGCGCGTCGACAACTGGCTCGATCCATGGCGAGACCCGCAGGGTGCCGGGTTCCAGACGGTCCAGGCCCTGTACGCCTTCGGCCGGGGCGGCCTGCTCGGTGTCGGCCTGGGGGCGGGCCTGCCAACCATCGGCGGCCACCTGCCGGTTCCTGCGGTCCACACGGACTACCCGCTCGCCGCGCTTGGCGAGGAGCTCGGGCTGATCGGGCTGCTCGCGATCCTCGGCCTGTACCTGGTGCTCGTCGAGCGCGGGCTCAGGATCGCGGCCGCGGCCCACGACGACTTCCGGGCGATCCTGGCGGCCGGGCTGTCGCTCGTCATCGGCACGCAGGCGTTCATCATCGCGGCCGGCAACCTCAAGCTGATCCCGCTCACGGGGATCACGCTCCCCCTGATCTCGTACGGCGGGTCGTCGCTGCTTGCGAACGCGATCGTCATCGGCCTGCTGCTCGCGCTCTCTGACCGGGGCGCCGAGCCGCCACCACCGCCGCGACCGCGGTTCGGACGGTTCGCACGGGTTCGCCGACGCGCGCGGGTCAGCGCATGAGCACCGCCAACGGACGCCCGCCCGTGGGCCCCGCCCGGCCCATCGGTCCCAGCGTCGTCCGCGCCGGGATCGCGACCATGCTGGCATTCGCGCTGCTGGCCGGAGGCGCCGGCTGGTGGCAGGTCGTGGACTCGCAGCGCCTCACGACGGCACCCGACAACCCGGCCGTGATCGCCGCCGCACGCCGGACGCTGCGGGGTCCGATCGTCGACCGCGACGGGCAGTGGCTGGCGCGCAGCAGCCGCGACGTCAACGGGGAGGCGCAGCGAACCTACCGCGACGACACGATCAGCCAGGTGGTCGGGTACGCATCGCGGCAGTTCGGGACGACGGGCCTGGAGCGGACGTACAACCCCCAGCTGCTCGGCCTGACCGGCTCGGACCCGCTTGGCGGCCTGCTCGATAAGTTCGACACCACCCCGCACGAGCCGCTGGGGCTCAAGCTGTCGCTGGACCTGCGCCTGCAACGCGATGCGATCAAGGCGCTGGGTGGTGACCGTGGCGCGGTCGTGATGCTCGATCCGACGACGGGTGAGGTGCTCGCGCTCGCCTCCACCCCCACCTACGATGCGTCCGCGATCGCCGACCCCGCGACGGCCGCGGCCACGTTCGCCAAGCTCAGCGCCGATTCGTCGCACCCGCTGCTCCCGCGAGCGACCCTGGGGAGGTACGTACCCGGGTCCGTGTTCAAGATCGTGACCGCGATCGCCGCGCTCGACAGCGGCGCGGTCACCCCCGGCACGACCTTCCCCGAGCAGCCCGGGGCGGAGAAGAGCGGGCTGCGGGTCAGCGGGTTCCTGATCCGCGACGGACACCATCCGCAGACCGACGGCAAGGCGCTCGACTTCGTGGACGCGACCGAGGTCAGCTGCAACATCTGGTATGCGCTGGCGGGGCTGGCCACGGGCGGCGATCGCCTGGTGAGCGAGGCCGGCTCGCTCGGGTTCGGCGCGCCCATCCCGTTCGACCTGCCGACCGCGATCAGCCGGGTCACCGGTGGCGGCGGCCCGGCCCCTGGCGGCTTCGCCGATGACGTGGAGCTTGCCTCCGCCGCCTTCGGCCAGGGCGAGACCTACGTCACGCCGCTCCAGATGGCGCTGGTCGCGGCGACCGTCGCCAACGACGGGGTGCTGATGAAGCCACACCTGGTGACCGAGGTCACGGGCACCGGGCCGGGCGCAGGGACCGTCAGGCCCGAGACGTGGCGGCGCGTCCTGTCGGCCGCGGATGCCCGATCGATCCAGACCGCGATGGAGCAGGCGGTCGAGGGCAGCCTCGGGCGGCTGTTCACGTCCGGGGCCAGGGTCTCCGGCGTGCTGGTCGCCGGCAAGTCGGGCACGGCCGAGCTCGGGGGGACGGGGGAGCCGCACTCCTGGTTCATCGGCTTTGCGCCGGTCGAGAACCCGAAGGTCGCGATCGCGGTGCTGGTCGAGCAGGGGGGCAGGGGCGGCGAGCGCGCCGCGCCGCTGGCCGGTTCGATGCTCAAGCGCTATTTCGAGCTGTACGGCAAGCCCTGAGCTCACGCGCATTCCCGAGGCGGTAGGCTCACGCGGTGACCGATCCCGGTTCGTCCCGCCACGACCCGCCCGGAGCGGAGGCTCCCCGCACGGCAGCCCCCGGCTCCGGCGCTCCCGCGCCTGCACCCGGTGAGCCGGACCGTCGCCCGCGCCCGCTCCTGGAGCGGATCGGCCTTGCCGCCGTCGCCCTCGTGCTGGCCGGCATGTTCGCGCTGGTCGCGGCCGCGTCGTTCGTCGGAGGCGAGCCCTTCCTGGGGGTGATCGGCATCCTCGGGTGTCTGATGGTGCTGTGGGTCGGCGGCCTGAGCCTGGTCCGCGGCTGAGCGCCACCGATGCGCGGAGAACCGGATTCAGGGACGGGTCGTACACTGCGCAGAAGGCACGACGTCGCCAACCCCTCGGATCCCGTTGCGCGACGTCACGGAGGGCCGCGTCGGGCCGCACCGGGTTCGACCGACGAGAGGTGCTGCGAGGGCAGGCAACCATGACGGGAGACCGATGAGCGACATCCAGCAGGTCGGCGACAGGGTGCTCGCGAACGTCGAGCGGGTCATCGTGGGCAAGCATCACGAAGTTCGGCTGGCGCTGGTCGCGCTGATGTGCCGCGGGCACCTCCTGATCGAGGACGTCCCGGGCACCGGCAAGACCGTCCTCGCCAAGGCCATCGCCCGCAGCCTGGGCTGCTCGTTCCGGCGGATCCAGTTCACGCCGGACCTGCTCCCCTCGGACGTGACGGGCCTGTCGATCTACAACCAGAAGACGCAGGAGTTCGAGTTCCGTCCGGGGCCGATCATGAGCCAGGTCGTGCTGGCCGACGAGATCAACCGCGCCACGCCAAAGACGCAGAGCTCCCTGCTGGAGTGCATGGAGGAGCGCCAGGCGACGATCGACGGCGTCACCCACCTGATGCCGGATCCATTCCTCGTCATCGCCACCCAGAACCCGATCGAGTACGAGGGAACGTTCGCCCTGCCCGAAGCCCAGCTCGACCGGTTCATGCTCCGGATCCGGCTCGGCTACCCGCAGCTGCTGGACGAGATCGTGATCCTCGACGAGCAGAAGCGGACCCACCCGCTCGAGGCCCTGTCCGAGGTGTGCTCGGTCGACGAGCTGCGTGCGCTGCAGGACGGGGTCCGCGAGGTCTACGTCGACCCGGCGGTCAGCGACTACATCGTGCGCCTGGTGGCGTCCA
Source organism: uncultured Chloroflexia bacterium (assembly GCA_963749705.1). Classification (GTDB taxonomy): domain Bacteria; phylum Chloroflexota; class Limnocylindria; order Limnocylindrales; family CSP1-4; genus CAIXZV01. Next base: position 63,731 of record CAVVNQ010000002.1, read on the forward strand.
CCCGGACGCATCCGGACGTGTATCTGGGCGCCAGCCCGCGTGGGTCGATCGCCCTGTACCGCGCCGCGCAGGCGCTGGCCGGGCTCCTCGGTCGCGACTACGTCATCCCCGACGACGTCAAGGCCCTGGCCGAGCCGGCGCTCGCGCACCGCGTGATCATCAAGACGGCGTCGTCGATCCACGACATCAGCGCCGCGAACGTGGTCCGCGAGCTGCTCGAGGCCACGCCGATCGAGTCGCCCCGCCGATCCGGCGGTCCACGCGAGGTTCGTCCGAGCCCCGCGGTCGGCTGACCGCGGTTACGGGCGCATCCCGGCCGAACGGAGGAGCGACCGCCTTGATCCGTCGTCTCCAGCTCATCACCCTCGCCGTCGTCCTCGCCGTGGCGGCGTTCTCGACGGGCTGGCCGTTCCTGTTCTTCCTCGTCTACGTCACCCTGCTCGTCGGCGGCGGCAGCTACATCCTCACGCGACTTGGCCTGTCGGACCTCGAAGCGGGATACGCGGTCAACCAGCTCAGCGGACACGTCGGTGATCGGCTGCGCGTCACGTACACGCTGCGCAACACCGGCCGGCTGCCCAAGCCGTGGCTCGAGGTCCACAACCCCACGACGCTGCCGGACGGGCTCCAGGGACGCGCCCTCGGCCTCGCCGGTCGCGAGGAGAAGTCGTGGATGGTCAGGCTCCAGCTCATGCGCCGCGGCCACTTCCGGATCGAGCCGCTCCAGATCCGCACCGGCGACCCGTTCGGTTTCTTCGAGGCGTCGGCGAGCGTCGGCCAGGGCGTGACCATGATCGTCTACCCGCGGATCGACCCGCTGCCGCTGTGGCGGCTGCCACCCGCCAACCTCGAGGGTGCGCACGCGTCACCCGAGCGCACCCTCCAGACGACACCGCTCGCGACGACCGTGCGGCCGTACGCGCCGGGTGACTCGATGAACCGGATCCACTGGCGCTCGACCGCCCGCCTGGGCGAGATCCAGGTCAAGGAGTTCGAGCTCGAGCAGACCGCCGATGCCTGGATCTTCCTCGATCTCGATGCCGCCTTCGAGGCAGGCGAAGGTGAGGACAGCACGACCGAGGTCGCGGTCCGCGCCGCGGCGTCCATCGCGGACAAGGCGATCGGCGAGAACCGCGCGGTGGGCCTGACGCTCAATGCGCACCGGATCACGGTGCTGCCCGCCGATCGAGGCTCCCGCCAGCGGCTCAAGATCCTGCAGCTCCTGGCATCGGTCGATGCCGACGGACAGACGCCGTTCGTCGAGGCGCTGGTGACCGGCCTGACCCGCCTTCGCCGGGGCATGACGGCGATCATCATCACGGCGTCCTTGGACCCCTCGTTCATCCGGCCGCTCGCGACCCTTCGCGGACGGGGCATCGGATCGGTGGTCGTGCTGCTCGACCCGATGGCGTTCGGCGCCGAGGCGGACGGACCAGACGAGATCGAGACGCGACGCCAGCGGACCCGTGCCCTTCGGCACGCGCTCGCCGAGTTCGAGCTGCCGACGGTGTCCGTCGGGCCGACGAGGGACCTGGGCGGGGTGCTCGTCCGATGAGCGACCTGAGGCTTCGACGACCGGAGGAGGGCTGGCTGCCGCTCGCGCTGGTGGCGTTCATCGCGATCATCCTCGGTCTCGCGATCGACGATCCCGGATGGGTCAACGGCAAGGAGGCGCTGACCAACAGCCTGCCGGGGCTCGCGCTGATCGGTGTCGCCGTGGGCTTCGCGGGTCCCAAGCTCGGGCTTGGCCGCTGGACGACCCACCTGGTGGGGGCGATCCTCGCCGCCCTGGTGATCCCCGTCGCTGCGGGCTGGGCTCTCCACCCCGGGGCATCGATCCCGGATGCGTTCGGGGCGACGGCGGCCGGCACCGTCAACGCCTACCTCGACCTGGCCTGGCGCGGGCGCCAGTTCACGAGCGAGGAGATCCACTACATCCTGACGCTGGGCATCATCGTGTGGGGCACGATGCAGTTCGCCTCGTATGCCGTGTTCGGCCATCGGCGGCCCCTGAATGCCGTGATCGTCGTCGGCCTCGTGCTGATCGCCAACATGTCGATCACCAGCCGCGACCAGCTGCCGCACCTCATGGCGTTCACGGCGGCGTCGCTGCTGCTCCTGATCGCGATGCACGCGTTCGATGAGCGCTCGATCTGGAACCGCCGCCGGATCGGCGACCCGGGCACGCTCGCGACCCTGTACCTGCGGGGCGGCACGGTGTTCATCGTCCTCGCCATGTTCGGCTCGCTGGTGCTCACGCAGCGCGCCGCATCGAGCCCGCTCGCGGGCGCCTGGACCGGCGTCAACGGCCAGCTGATCGAGGCGGGCGAGACGCTGTCGCGCCTGTTCCCGCTGGGCGGCGACGCGCGGTCCCCGGGCGGCGTGCGGTTCGGCGCGAGCGCCCGCATCTCGAGCCAGTGGTTCAGCGACGACGGCACCGCCTTCGTGGCCACGGTCCCGGCCGGGTCGCCGCTCGAGCGGTGGCGGGCCGCGACGTATGACCAGTTCTCGCTCGACGGGTGGGAGCAGACCGACGTCCTGCGTGCCCCGGTCGCCGCGGGCGATCAGCTCCTGGCCGGCACGCCCGAGGATCCGGTCCCGGACCTGACCCGCGAGGTCAAGGTCCAGGTTCGCCCGGACCGGTACCAGGACCGGATGGTCGTGAGCCCCGGAACCCCGTCGACGGTCTCGGCGGCGACCACGGTGCTGTTCGCCGGAGAGGCAGGCTGGTTCGATGGCGTCGAGCTGGCCGGCGACGGGAGCGCCTACGACGTCACGACCCGTGAGCTCATGCTCGGCGACACGGATCTCATCTCCGGCAATCGCCTGCGCGTGGCCTCGACGGACTACCCGCTGTCGATCACCGATCGCTACACGGACGTCCCCGCCGGTGCGATGGGCCCGGATGCGGCCAACCTGCTGTCGACCATCCTCCAGCAGGCGCATCCGGACAACCCGTACGACGCGGCCGTGGCCATCGAGAGCTACCTCAAGAACGGCAGCAACTTCCACTACCAGATCGACGTCCGCGACGTGAACTGCTCGGCCCCGAGCTCCGTCGAGTGCTTCGCGCGCACCCGTCGCGGCTACTGCCTCCACTACGCGTCGACGATGGCGATCCTGCTGCGCGCGGCGTTCCCCACCAACCCGATCCCCACGCGGCTGGTCCAGGGCTTCCTGCCCGGCACGCGGAGCGGGACGACCGAGACGGTGCTCGACCGCAACGCCCACGCATGGGTGGAGGTGTACTTCCCCGGATACGGCTGGATCCCGTTCGACCCGACGGGCGGCAACGTGGGCCTTCCGTCCGAGATCCAGGAGGGCCCGGTCGTGCCCAGCCCGTCGCTGGCGGTGCCGTCGGGGGACCCGCGGGAGGTCGAGCAGACGCCGCACGCACCGATCCTCAACCCGTCGGACGGGTCGCAGGGTCCGACGCCCACCAGCGGCCCCAACAACACCGGGCTCGCCCTGCTCGCCGCCGCGCTGCTGGTGCTGCTCACCGGGGGGATCGCGCTGGCCGCCTGGGTTCGTGGACCCCGCGGTGAGGTCAACCCGGACGGGGCCTGGCTGACGCTGGCCCGCGGCGCCTCGAGGCTGGGCTTTGCACCGCGCCCGACCCAGACGATCTACGAATACGCATCCGCGCTCGGTGAGCTCGTCCCCGTGGCACGGGCCGACCTCCAGACGGTCGCCGACGCGAAGGTCGAGACCCAGTACGCGCGGCTCCACCTGGGCGACGACCGGATGCGCGCCGTCCGCGAGGCCGTCCGGCGGCTACGCGTATCGCTGCTCCGACTCGTGTTCCGCCGGCGCGGGCTGCGCTGGCTTTGGAGGCTCGGCCGCCGCCCGTGAGGCGGCGACGACGCGCTACAGGGCGCCCGACCGCGCCCGCCGTTCCGCCGCCTCGCGCGCCTGCTCGTCGATCATCGGCGCCAGGTGCTCCGCGAGGTTGAGCGCGCGCATGACCGCGCGGCCGCCGCGGAGCTCGACGACCGAGATCGCGCACAGGTCGAAGCTGAACGTCCAGAAATGGTCGAGCGGGATCCCGAACATCGTCAGCAGCACGACCTTGAACACGCCGTCGTGGCCCACCAGGATCGACCACGGCTGCTCCGCGGGCGCGACGCCGCGATAGCCGCCGACCTGGGGACGGTCGAGGCTGCCGGGTTGGCGGCCCCGGGCGAGGCGTTCGAGGATGCCGGCCAGCGCCGGCCTGACGCGCGCCTGGACGACGGCAAGCGACTCGCCGCCCGGCGCCCAGGCTTCGACGGGTCGCCGTCGCCAGGCCGCCAGCTCGGGCGCCCAGCGGCGCATGATCTCGTCGTGGGTGACGCCCTCCCACTCGCCCTGCCCGATCTCCATGATCCCGGCATCTGCCCGGACGACGACGCCCGGTGCGCCGGCGGTCGTTTCGCCGGCGTCCGGTTCGCCCGCGGCCGCTGCGCCATGGTCCGGAGCATCCGCGGTCCCGGGCCGGTCCGAAGCCCTGTCTGAGCGCCCGGCCTCGATGGCATCGGCGACCGCAGCCGCCGTCGCCCGGGTGCGTGCGAGGGGCGAGTGGACGATCTCGAGCGGCAGCCCCGCGGGCACCGGCAGGGCAGGGGAGGCGTGCGGCCGGGCGAGCCGGCCCGCGGCAAGCTCCGCCTGACGGCGGCCGGTTGCCGACAGCGGCGTCTCGGCCTGGCCCTGGAACCGGCCCTCGGCGATCCATTCGGACTCCCCGTGGCGGAGCAGGACCAGCGTCGCGTCCAGCCCTTCGGGGATCAGCGGTCCGGCAGGGAGCCCGGGTCGCCGGACGGTGCCCCCTGGCTCACCGCTCTCCGCCCAGCCGGATCGTCCACACGTCGATGACCGCGGGGTTGGCGCGGATCGCGTCGGCGACCGACGGCGGGACATCGTCGTCGAGGGCGAGGACCATGAACGCATCAGCACGCGGCGCGGAACGGGCCAGCGTCATGGCGCTGATGTTGACGTCGGCCTCACCCAGCAGCGAGCCGATCTGGCCCATCGTGCCGGGCCTGTCGCGGTGCCGGGTGATCAGCATCGAGTCCGATGGTGCGAGGTCCATCGCGTGCTCGTCCAGCCGCACGATCCGGGCCTCGCCGTTGGCCACCGTCCCCGCGACCGTCGCGGTGTGGCCGCCGGTCTCCGCCGTCAGCGTGAGCAGCGACGAGAACGGCCCCGCGTCGGGCGTCTTGCGCTCGACCAGCGTGATCCCGCGCGCCTTGGCCAGCGTTGCCGCGTTGACCAGGTTCACCCGCTCGGTGGTCGCGGTCTCGAGCAGGCCCCGAAGGACCGCCGCGGCCAGCGACGATGCGTCGTAGCCCGCCGGCTCGCCGGCGATCTCGAGGGTCACCGTTCGCGGGGCCGTTCGTGCGAACTGGGCGAGGAACCTGCCGAGCGTCTCGGCCAGGGGGAGGTAGGGTGCGATCGACTGGGCCGTCTCGGGGGTCAGCAGCGGGGCATTGACGGCGTAGCGGGCCGGGCGTCCGTCGAGGACGTCGAGGATCTGCTCCGCGACCTCCTCGGCCACGGCGACCTGTGCCTCGGCGGTCGAGGCACCCAGGTGGGGCGTGAGCAGCGTGTTCGGCGCGTCGAGCAGCGGGGAGCCGGTCGGCGGCTCCTTCTCGAACACGTCGATCGCGGCACCCCCGATCCGGCCCGCCCGGAGGGCGTCCGCCACGGCGGCCTCGTCGAGGATCCCGCCTCGGGCGACGTTGAGCAGGAACACACCGGGCTTCATGCGTGCGATGGCCACGGCGTCGATCATGCCCCGGGTCGCGCGCGTCATCGGTACGTGGACGGTGATCACGTCTGCGCGCGCGATCAGCTCATCGAACGTGACCAGCTCCACCCCGAGGTTCGCGGCCTGGTCGGCGGTGACGAACGGGTCCGACCCGACAACCGTCATCTCCATCGCACGGGCGCGGACGGCGATCGCCTGCCCGATCTTGCCCAGGCCGACGATCCCGAGGGTCTTGCCGCGCAGCTCCACCCCGGTGAACTGCGATCGCTTCCACTCGCCGCGCCGTATCGACGCATCCGCGGCGGCGGTGCGGCGCGCCAGGCCGTACAGGAGTGCCAGCGTGTGCTCCGCCGCGGCGATGGTATTGCCGGTGGGCGCGTTGACGACGGTGATCCCGGCCCGCGTCGCCGCCTCGAGATCCACGTTGTCGACGCCGACCCCGGCCCGCCCGATCACGATCAGGCGCGTGCCCGCCGCGATCAGGTCGGCGTCGACCTTGACCTGGCTCCGGACGACCAGCGCGTCGTAGTCGGGGAGGATCGAGGCGATCTCCTCGTGTGACAGGCCCAGCTTCTCGTCGACCTCGTGATGGGACCCCAGGAGCTCGAGGCCCTCCGGTGCGAGCGCCTCGACCGCCAGGATCCTCATGCCATCGCCGCCGCGACGCGCTGCCCGACGAGCGCCCGCTGGGCGGCGGCCACGGCCTCGCCCGCTTGCACGGCCATGCCGTGCTCGATCGCGACGGCCTCGATGACGCCGATCGCCGCCAGGATCTCGTCCGTGGTGACGGATCCCAGGTGCCCGACCCGGAAGATCCTGCCCTTGAGCTTGCCCTGCCCACCGGCGAGCACCAGCCCGCGCGCCCTGAGCGCAGCGTTGAACGCCTTCCAGTCCACGCCGTCCGGGACCCACGCCGCCGTGACCGTCTGCGAAGCGACCGCATCGTCGGCGAGCAGGTTGAAGCCGATCGCACGGAGCCCGGCACGGGTCATCGCCGCGCACGCCCGGTGACGTGCGAACACCCCGTCACCCTCCGCCTGCATCAACCGCAGGCCCTCGTCGATCTGGTACATCACCGCCACCGCGGGCGTCCAGGGCGTCTCGCCGTTGACCGCCGCGTCGCGATGTCGCTTCAGATCCAGGTAGAACCTGGGCATCCTCGCCGTCTCGCCGGCCGCCCAGGCGCGGGGCCCGACCGCGGCCATCGCCATGCCCGGCGCCGACATCCACGCCTTCTGCGAGCCCGTCACCACCAGGTCCAGGCCCCAGGCGTCCATCTCGAACGGGACGGCTCCCAGCGCGGAGATCGCATCGACCAGGATCAACGCCTCGGGCGCCACCTCGCGGATCGCCGCCGCAAGCGCCGGGATGTCGTTGGTCACCCCGGTCGAGGTCTCGTTATGGGTCAGCAGGACCGCCCTGAGCCCGCGGACGGCCGCCGCAGCTGCCCGGACGTCGGCCGCGGCGGCGGCCTCCCCCCACTCGACATCGAGCCGCGTGACCGCGGCGCCATAGGCCTCGGCGATGCTCGCGAACCGGTCACCGAACGAACCGATCGTCACTGCCAGCACCGGGTCCCCGGGCGACAACGTGTTGACGACGGTGGCTTCGAGCGCGCCCGTGCCGGCGCAGGTGAGCATCACGACGTCGCAGGTCGTGCCGAAGTACGGCTTGACGCCCGCCTCGACCCGTTTGAGGAGCGCCTTGAACTCCTCGCCGCGGTGGTTGACCATCTGGCGTCCGCCGGCCTCGCGGACGGTCGGGGGGAGGGCCGTGGGCCCTGGGATGCGGAGGTTCGGCTCGAAGCGGCTCACGTCGGTCTCCTGGGGTCGCGGGGTTCACGCGATGGTGCCCCAGGTGACAGCCCGCCGTCTACCGTGGTAGATATGACGTCATATGCAAACGGTGCGAACGACGATCCTGCTCGATGCCGACCTGCTCGACCGCCTCGAGCGGCACGTGCAGCGGCAGCGGACGACGAAGACCGCGGTGATCGCGGCGGCCGTCGAGGCGTGGCTGGACACCCACGAGGCGGTGCCGGACTTCCCGTTCGTCGGGATCGGGCGCAGCGGGCACGGCCGGCTGTCCCTCGACGGGCGGTCGATCACCCGACGTGACGCGGGCCGGCGGGGGAGCCGTCGCTGATGGCGATCCTGCTCGACCCGTCGGCGGTGCTCGCGGCCGCGGACACCGCGGACCTGAACCACGGTGCCGCGGTCGAATGGTTCGCGCGGATCGACGAGCCCGTCCTGCTCGGTTCGCTCGGCCTGGCCGAGCTGGACATGGTCCTCCAGCGCGAGCTCGGCGTGGACGCGATCGGTGCCGTGGTCGACTCGATCGTGAGCGGATCGATCCGTCTCGTGACGCCGACGCAGGATGACCTCACCCGTGCCGTGGAGCTCCTGGCGCAGGCGGTCGAGCATCGACCGCGTCTCGCGGACGCGCTGCTCGTCGCCTCCGCGGAGCGGCTCGGGATCCGCCGCGTCGCGGCGTTCGATCGCCGGCCGCTCGCCGTGTTCAAGCCGCGGCACGTTCGGAGCCTGGACTTCGAGCCGTAGCGGCCGCGTGGAATCAGAACGGGGCCGGCAAGGCCGGCCCCGTTCGCAGGCGTGGGATGCGGTGCGTCCTAACCCACGCGCTTGACGACGACCGTGCCCGCCTGCACGTCGTGGTAGCCCTGCCGCTTGGGACTCTGAGTAACCGTATACAGCAGGTACAACTCATAGATGAACGCAAGCAGTCCGACGAGCGAGCCGAGCAGGCCAAGCGATCCGGGTGCGTACCCGAGCGCCGCACCAAGGGCCGTCGGGCCGAACAGGAACGCCCAGCGGCGGATGGCCTGTTCCTGCGTGAGCGTCGCGCCGTCCGCGGCGTTGACCGTCTCGAGACCGAGAGCCCGCTGTCCCAGGGACGCGCGCATCCTTGTCCACGTGTAGATGAAGTACACGGCGCTGCCGCCGATCGAGATCGCGGCCAGGACCACGGTGCCGATCAGGGCCACGATCCCGCCACCGGTGAAGATGGCGAGGACGAGAATGCCGACGATGAAGACGGCCACGATGAAGAAGATGATCGCGTCAATGATGTACGCGATCACGCGAGTCACCGTGTCCGCGTAGACGACGCCCGGCGCCGGCCCGGCTGCCGGGGGCGCGGCTTGAAATCCGCCCGGCGCAGGCGGCGGCGGGGCCTGCCAGTTGTCTGAGCCCTGGGGCGTAGGGGGCGGCCCTCCCGCGGGATCCGTCATTCAGCACCTCCCTCGTCGGTGCGACACGCACCGTCCGCTCCGAGGATACGACCCAGACCGATCGAGCGGAAGCCCCCTGCGTTGCGGACTGTTGTTCGCAGGCGCCACCAGGGCCGAGGATCCTCGCCGACGACTCTACGCGCCGCCGAATGGTGAATCTCCAGCAATTCGTCGTATGGGAGACAAGGTGGACCTACGCCGCACAGCCTGGTCATTTCAGATATCACAAATGGACGACTTCGTGTCATCATGCATTTCGCCCACCGCCGCCCGATTGCGCCCCTGGAGTCGACACAAGATGCGAATTCGCACCGCCAAGTTCGAAGAGCTCAAGCCGAAGTCGCGCGAGCGCGCGTTGTCTCCCCGCCAGCTGGCTGCATTGCAGCGAGAGGAGGAGATCCGGAAGGCGCTGGGGCGCCTCAAGTCCGATGATGATGTGATCGCGCTGGAGCTCGATCCCGCCGAGAAGATCCCCACGATGCGGGCCGCCGTGAAGAAGGCGATTGCCGCGCACAAGGCCGGCACCAACATGGCGATCCGGGGTCGGACCATCTTCCTGTCGACGGCCAAGCTGCCGGGCGGACGCGGGGGGCGCAAGCCCAAGGCCGCCTGACGCCGTCCCGGGCCCGTTGCATCGGCCCCGGCTCGGACGTCACTCTCCGGCAGTCCGCCTGTCCGGAGCTCCACCCAGCATGACCATCGCGCGATCCCTGCGTGCACACCTGCGGCCGGTGCTTGCCGCCGCGCTTCTCGCCGGCGCGCTCGTCGGCGTGGTCGCGGTGTGGGGCAACGCGTTCGGGGCGGGTGACAGGTTTGCGTCGCTGGCCCGGCGGATCGAGCTCATCATCGATCCGCCGCCGGACCGCCCGATCGAGGCGATCGTCCACGTGACGCCGATCCCGAGCCTGGTCCCGACGCCCGCCCCGACCGCCACCGCCAGCCCCGATCCCTCGATCGCGACCCCGACGCCATCGCCGACGGCGGTGCCCCGGATCAACGTTGACGTGAATCTGCTGACCGATCCGGAGGCGTATTTCATCACCGAGATCGACAACGAATGGTGTGCGGTTTCAGGTGTCCAGATCGTCCTCGCGATTCATCACAAGGTTGCCCTTACGAAGGCGGTCCAGAAGGAGATTGCATCGAGGATCGGCGAATGGGAGAGCCGTCGCGACAGCCTGAACGGCGGCTGGGGTCCCGCCGCGATCGCCGCCGCCCTGGATGCGTATGGCGTTCCCGGATACCAGGTCCGTGCCTATGACACGCGCGCCGATGCGCTGCGCGACGCCGCGAAGACGATCTCCGAGCTGCACGCTCCGGTCCTGCTCCTGGCCTGGAAGGGCGCGCACACGTGGGTCATGACCGGCTACCGCGCAAACGCCGACCCGACGATCTTCGATGATGCGAAGGTGACCGGGGCATACATCCTCGACCCCTGGTTTCCGCGGATCTCCAGCATCTGGGGCCCGTCCGATCCGCCGGGGACGTTCCAGGACGCCGCCGAGATGACCCGGAACTACCTGCCGTGGAAGCGCCCGGAGGGCCACTACCCGGATCGCGACGGGCTGTACATCGCGGTCGTGCCGACCATCCCGCTCGATCGCTGATCGCTGCCGCGCGTCGGTCAGGCTGCCTCGAGGCGGGTCGGCCCATCGCCCGCGACGGGCTCGCGGAGCCGGTGGACGAGGGACGCGCCCAGCAGGAGCATCTTGAGCGCCGTTCCAGAGGCGAAGCCCAGCGGGATCGCCACGATGCCCAGCCCGCCGACGAGCAGCAGGGTCGACACCACGGTGAGGGCGAACCCGGCCAGCGACGCGCCGACCGGCAGGATCGTGTTGTGGGTCGCATACACGGCGCGTGCCAGCAGATGGCTGAGCGCATCGAACGGGATGGCGAGCGCGAATGCGGCCAGCACCGTCGAGGTCAGGCGCACGTCCTCGGCATCGAACGCCCCGCCGCCCAGGAACAGGTCGATGGCCAGCGGACCCACCACGACCAGGCCCACGGCCGCGAGCAGGGTCAGGCCGCCGATCGTTGCCAGGTTCGTGCGCACGAGCGCGAGGAACGCCGGGCGGTCGCCTGCCGCCCAGGCCGCCGACAGGGCCGGAAAGGCGGCGAGCGAGAACGCCACACCCACCAGCGACACCGGAACGCTCTGGAAGTTTCGGGCGAAGCTGACGGCGGTCACGCTTCCTGCGGCGAGGGTCGTGGCGACCGAGGTGAAGAACAGGAACGTCAGCGGCTCCAGCGGGTGGCTCGCCATCTTGGGCAGCATCAGGCGCACGAACTCGCGGACCGCAGGCATCCGGATGTCGAGCCGGGGCCGTAGCCGGATCGGCGTGCGCGTGATCCCGACGACCCTGATTGCGAGGTGCAGCAGCGCTCCGGCGATTGCGCCCACGGCGGCGGCGCGGATCCCCATCGTGCCCTGGAGCAGGATCGTCCCACCGGCGATCCCGGCGTTGTACAGGATCGGAGCGAGCGCGTAGTACATGAACCGGCGCTCGGCGATCAGGACCTCGCCCAGGGTGATCGAAGCGGCGAACAGGATCGGCGTCAGCAGCATCAGCCGGAACAGCTCGAGATACCGCTCGCGCCCCGCGGCGTCGAAGCCCGGGGCCACGACGCTCACCGTCCAGGGCGCCGCAACGAGCAGGACGAGGCAACCGACGCCCATCACCAGCACGGCGAGGGTGAGCACCGTCTGGGCGAATCGTGCCGCCTGCTCGAGATCCTTTCGCCGCAACGAGCTGAACACCGGCACGAACGGCGCGGTGAGTCCGCCCGCGACCAGCACGTCAAGGGCAAGCTCCGGGAGGACGAAGGCGGCGTTGTACGCGTCGAGCTCGGGTCCCGCCCCGAACGTGCGGGCGAACACCCGGTCGCGCGCGAGGCCCATGGCGTAGCTCACGAACGTCAGCACGGACAGGAGCAGCGCGCCCTGGGGCACGAAGCGCGCAAGCCACTGGCGGACGAGCGTGATCACCAGCCCTCCCTCGGCCGCGGGGTGCGACCCGAAACACCTGACGTGCGGGCCTGCGCCGCAGCGACGGTACTCCACGCGTTCCAGGTCGTCGATCGCGGCGGGGCACCGACCGTGTTGTCCCGGCGCACCGGTCAGCACCCGATCCGATCGCCCGGCCCGCCGTGTCACCTCACCCGACACGACCCATCGGCACCGGAGCACAAGCGCGACCAGGACGGACGTCACGGCGCCGGATAGGACCACATGTTGCCAGGGGGCGTCGGGATGCCGTTGCGGGACAGCACATAGGTCCATCGTGCGGTGGTACCCGCGTACCACCGCGTGGACTCTGGACCTGCGCTCCAGGGAGCGTCGCGCCGTCCGATGGTCGGGCGGGCCAGCACACCGGGGGTGCTGACATGACGATCGCGACACCACAGCGGAGGATGGTCTCGGCCGCATTGGCCGCTGCCGTCACCCTTGTCCTCATGCCGTTCGTGCCGCCGGTCGTGGCGGCGCAGCCGGCAGATCCGATCCTCGATGTCGAGGTCGATGTCGACACGGTCTCCGTTGGATCGACCGTCGAGCTCACCGCATCGGTGTATCTCGCGGACGGCACCCTGATGACCGGACCGAGCAGCAACACGCAGGTGCGCTTCTACTTCGCAACCGGCAGCGCCAATGCCCCGGCGGGAAACGGGGGAGGGTCCGATCTCCAGTGTCATACCGGTCTCCTGGGTACCTGTGTCGTGACCTATGTCGCCGCCAATGCCGGAACCGACGTGATCTGCGCGACGGCGGCCGGGCCGGGCGACTGCGCCGAGGCGGTCGATGCCCCGGAGATGGTCGACGCGTACGACGCGGTCGAGCGGACGGTCATCGACGGGCTTGCGGGGCCCGATCCGACGCCCAGCCCGGATCCCGCGCCGACGCCCAGCGCGGATCCCACGCCGACCCCGAGCCCGGACCCCACGCCGACGCCGACGCCGACGCCGACGCCCAGCCCGGACCCCACGCCGACCCCGAGCCCGGACCTCACGCCGGCGCCGACGCCCAGCCCGGACCCCACGCCGACCCCGACGCCAAGCCCGGATCCCACGCTGGCGCCGACGCCAAGCACCGAGCCCACGCCGACCCCGAGCGCGGTGGCCACGCCGACGCCCAGCCCGGATCCCACGACGACGCCCCGCCCGGACCCCACGCCGACGCCGACGTCGAGCACAGCACCCACACTGACGCCAAGCCCGGCGGCCACACCGACGCCAAGCCCGGCGGCCACACCGACGCCGAGCGCGGACCGCACGCCGGCTCCGGGCGCCAATGAGCCGGCGGCCCCGACGCCCACGCCCAGCCCAGATCCGACGCCCACGCCCACCGTGGCCCCGACCCCCACGCCGAGCCCCGACCCCAAGCCGACTCCGGCTGCCACTGCGCCGACCGCTCCCACGCCGAGTCCTGCGTCGATCCCGACCACGGAGCCGTCACCCAGCGTCGATCCCTCGCCCAGCCAGGGTGACGCACCGGTCGCGTCCCCGAGTCCGACGCCGTCGGCCGACCCGACGCCGTCGGCCGACCCGACGGCGGATCCCAGCCCGACGCCCGAGCCGCTCGTCGCCGTCGTCAGTTCCGGCGACTCGGACAGCGGACGCGGCCATCCGTCCGCGGACCCCGGCGTGGTCACGCCGCGAGCCGGGATCGCCTCAGGTCCGTCGGAAGGTGTCGTCGAGTCGGTCGTCGGGTTCGCTCAGCAGAGCGCCGGCCTGATCATCCGGCCGGAGGCGGCGGCCGTGGTTGCATCGGGCTTCGGGTTCCCGATCCTGCTCGCAGCCCTCGTGCTCGCGTTCCTGCTCATCCAGCCGCAATTCGACGATCGCGACCCGAAGCTGCGTCGCGCGCCCGGGCGCACCGGTGACCTGTTGGTCGCATATGAGGACGATCTCCGATGATTGCCGAACGCGTGCGCACCGACTACGCGGCCCTCGCTGACCGGCTGCGGTACCTGCTCCTGCTGCGGTTCGCCCTCGGCGCGATCGCCATCGGGTTCGGGCTTGCCAGCCCGTCGACGCTCGGCGTTCCGCTCGGCGCCCTGGCGACGGTGACGATCGGATACTTCGCCCTGGCGCTGGCATTCGGGTGGCTGGGCCACCGCGCACCGGACACGGCATTCGCGACGATGACGACGATGCTCCTCGTGGACGGCCTGTACCTTGCCGCGGCGATGTATGGCACGGGCGGCACGGAAAGCCCGATGCGGTTCCTCGTCTACCTCCACCTGGTGGCGGTGTCGCTGCTGGCGTCCTACCGCACCGGGCTCAAGATCGCGCTGTGGCACTCCCTGCTCCTGTTCGTCGTGCTCTACGCCCAGGCCGCGGGGATGCTGCCGCCCGTGGACGTGCTGCCGGGCGGGTCGGTGCCGATGGACGGCGCCCCGGCGCTCAGCGTCACCGCGTTCTGGCTGTTCGCGCTCGCCACATCCGTGTTCTCCGCGATGAACGAGCGAGAGCTGCGCCAGCGGCGCGCCGACCTCGAGGCGCTGGTCGCCATGGGGGCACAGCTCGACGACGAAGGCGACCCCATCCATCAGGCGCGGATCGTGCTCGAGTCCCTCGTCGACCGCTACGGGTTTCCGCGCAGCGTGGTGCTGGGCGTGGCCGACGAGCGCCTGGTGGCGCTGGGCGTCCATGGTGTCGACCATCCCGTCCCCGGCGATCCCCTGGACATCGATCCGATCGTCCGGCGGGCATGGGCGGCCCGGGTGCCCCTTGCCCTCCGCCGCCTCGATCGGATCCAGGACCCGGTCCTCGCGCAGCTGCTGCCCGATGCCACGCGGGTGATCGTGGCGCCGATGGTCGCCGACGGACGCCCCATCGGGGTGATCGCGGTCGAGCACCGCGGCGGCCGGCTCGCCGGGATCGAGCGGCGCGTGATCGGCGTCGTGGCCCAGGTGGCGGCGATCGCCGCGCTGAACCTTCGGAACGCGGTCCTGCTCCAGCGGGTGCAGGAGCTCGCAGATCGGGATGCGCTGACCGGGGCCGCCAACCGCCATTCGTTCCAGGCGACCCTCGAGCGCGTGATCGACGTGCCGAGCGTCGCCGGGGGCCAGGTCTCTGCGGTCCTGTTCATCGACCTCGACGACTTCAAGATCGTCAACGACACGCTGGGCCACTCCGCGGGTGACGAGCTGCTGGTCGCGGTGACGCAGCGGATCTCGGCGCTCGTCCGGGATGGCGATCTGGTCGCCCGCCTCGGCGGCGACGAGTTCGCGGTGCTGACGCAGGACCTGCCGGACCTCCGGAAGTCACGAGCCATGGCCGAGCGGCTCGTCCGCGAGCTGCGGGCGCCGTATCTGATCGGCAGCCACCCCGTCTCGATCTCGGCCAGCATCGGGATCGCCGGGGCGCGCGACGCGGTCGATGGTGCCGTCGACATGGTTCGCAACGCGGACACGGCGATGTACATGGCCAAGGCCGGCGGCAAGTCCAGCTTCGCCGTGTTCGACCCGGGGATGCACCAGGCGATCCGGGAGCGCCACGAGCTCGCGATGGAGCTCCAGCAGGCGGTCGAGCTCGACCAGCTCCAGCTGCGGTACCAGCCGATCATGGACCTCGGCACGGGCCGGCTTGCCGGCGTCGAGGCGCTGGTCCGGTGGCGTCACCCCGAGCGCGGCCTGATCCAGCCCGGCCAGTTCATCGAGATCGCGGAGGAGCACGGCTCCATCCTGCCGATCGGCCGCTGGGTCCTGCGGGAGGCATGCCGCCAGACGGCCGTCTGGCTGGAGCAGGGTGCGATGCCGAGCGACATGTTCGTCGGCGTCAATGTCTCGGCGCGCGAGGTCCAGGAGGCGGGGTTCGTGGACGGCGTCCGCGAGGCGCTGGGCGACCACGGCGTCGCGGCGACGCGGCTGATCATCGAGATCACGGAGACCGCGCTGCTGCGCGCAACCCCGTCGACGATCGCCACGCTGCAGGGCCTGCGCGATCTCGGCATCCGGGTGGTGATCGACGACTTCGGCACCGGCTATTTCTCCCTGAGCCATCTCCGCCAGTTCCCGGTCGACGCGCTCAAGATCGCGAGCGAGTTCACGCAGGTCGGCGAATCCGAGGACGCGACCCGGACATCCGCCCTCGCGGCCGCGATCGTGGCGATGGCCCGGTCGCTGGGCATCGAGACGGTCGCCGAGGGAATCGAGACCCCGTTGCAGGCTGACCGGATGCGCGAGCTGCAGTGCACCTACGGCCAGGGGTACTTCTTCGCCCACCCGTTGCTGCCCGAGGAGCTGGCGCCGATCGCACGCGCATCCGAGGAGGCGGCGGCCGCCGCCGCGGCGCTGGCCGAGGCAAGCCGGGTGAGCGGTCGGAGGCAGGGCCGGGGAGCTCAGGCTGTCCGGCCCGCGATGCAGGGCGGCGCCGCCTGAGCCGGTCTCAGGCCGCGGTCGCCGTCCCGTCGTCGATCAGCAGCCGGGCCAGCGTGGCACCCAACCAGCGCTCGAACCGATCGTCGGTCCAGCCACGGTCGACCACGAGCAGGCGGTAGGTCTCGGGGCTCCCGATCGCGTGGAGGACGCCCGCGGCCATCTCGAGATCGAGGCCGCGCGGGACCGGCGCGTCGCCCAGGACGATCTCGAGCACCGCCCGCTGCATGGCGAGGCGGTCGCGACGAGCTCGCTCCCACAGTCCCGCGATCTCCGGATCGGCGCCGGCCGCCCCCCGCACGACCTCGTCCACCGCCGCTCGACGGCGGACACTGGACGCGGTCTCGCGGGCCAGCCGGAGCAGCCGCCGGTGGAGGTCGGGCTCGGTGCGAAGGCGGCGCACCCAGGCGCGTTCGAGGATCGGCGGCGCCTGGTCATCGCCGGTCGTGGTGACGCCGGCGAGCTCGGCAAGCAGCGCCCGCTTGGTTCCGAACGTCGCGTACACCGTCTCCGGCGACACGCGCGCCCGGATCGCGATCGCGTCCACCGTGGTCGCCACGTAGCCGCGCTGGACGAACAGCTCGCGGGCTGCCTCGATCACGGCTCGCCTGGTGGCCGCAGCCTGCTCACGGCGTCGGGGAGAGTGGTACCGTCGGCGACGGAGCGGCGTGGTCATGTGGCCAGCGTAGCACCGTATTCGTTACAGTGCTGCTGCCTCGAAATATCCGATGGAGCCGCAGCCCGTCGCAGGTTGTGACCCGATCCGCCCGCGCGACCACGCGCCACCCCCACGAGAATGATGCGTCGTCGCCCCCGCAACGCCCACCGGGCCAGCTACTCGCGAGGCGTGTCGTCCGCGTCCCGCTGCTGCGTGTCTGCGAGGACCTTTCGGGCTCCCTCTCGGACACGGGTGATCTTCGAGGCAGCGCCCATGCCGTCGACCTGCGGTCCCGGGATCGGATCCCGTGGCGTGCGCCCGCGAGCCTTCGCCTCGTCGCGCGCAGCCTGCCGGGACGCCATCCGGTCGCCGATGGTGCGTTCGTACCCCTGGTCGCTGGGCAGGTAGTAGCGGCTCGCGGCGAGGTCGTCCGGGAGGTACTGCTGATCGACGTCGTGGCCCTCGAAGTCGTGCGGGTAGCGGTAGCCGACGCCGATCCCGTGATGCTTCATCCGGCGGTCGGCGGCGTTGCGCAGGTGGAGCGGCACCGGGAGCGAGCCCCGTTCGACGACGTCGGCGACGGCGGCCCAGTACCCGGCGCCGGCGCGGTTGGACTTGGGGGCCGTGGCGATGTAGGCGGTGGCCTGGGCAAGCGCGTATTGCGCCTCGGGAAGCCCGATGTGGTCGAGCGCCTGGGCAGCGGCGACGGCGACCTGGAGCGCCCGTGGATCGGCATTGCCCACGTCCTCGGACGCCGAGATGATCAGGCGCCGGGCGATGAAGCGGGGATCCTCGCCCGCGGCGACCATCGCGGCCAGCCAGTACAGCGCGGCATCCGGATCGTTGCCGCGCAGGCTCTTGATGAACGCGGACACCGTGTCGTAGTGGCCGTCGCCGGCACGGTCGTAGCCCAGGATGCGCTGCTGTGCCGCGGACTCGATGTCGCCCAGGGTGGGGGAGACGGCGCCGTCCTGCGCCGCATGTCCCTCGTCCTCGGCGAGCGCGACGGCGCCTTCGAGCACGTTGAGCGCCTGGCGCGCGTCGCCGCCGGCCAGGTCCACGAGGTGGGCGAACGCCTCCTCGCCGATGGCCACCCCGCCGCGCGGACCGAGCGAGCCCGCCAGGCCCCGGTCGCCGTCCTCGATCGCGCGTCGCACGATGGTCGCGACGTCATCGTCGGTCAGCGCTTCCAGGCGCCACACGCGCATCCGGGACAGGAGGGCCGAGTTGACCTCGAAGTAGGGGTTCTCGGTGGTCGCCCCGATGAGGGTGACCGTGCCGTCCTCGACGTGCGGCAGCAGCGCGTCCTGCTGCGCCTTGTTGAAGCGGTGGATCTCGTCCACGAACAGGACGCTCCGACGCCCTTCGAGCGTCAGGCGCTCCTGCGCCTCCGCGACCGTCGCCCGCACGTCCGCGACGCCGGCCATGACCGCGGACACGCTCCGGAACTCAGCGCCCACGGCATCGGCGAGCAGCCGCGCGAGCGAGGTCTTGCCGGTGCCCGGTGGTCCCCACAGCAGGAGCGAGGCCAGGTGTCCCCGGGCCACCGAACGGCGGAGCGGTCCGCGCTCGCCCACCAGCTGCTCCTGGCCGACGAACTCATCCAGCGTGCGCGGTCGCATCCGGGCGGCGAGCGGCTGGCGCTCGGGCGGTGGCTTGAACAGGGCTTCGGGGCGGGCGCCCTGGAGGTTGCGCCGTGTCGGCATGGCCGGATGGTAGCCCCGTGGGCTAGCCGATCGACACCACCTTGGCGACGTCGATCAGGATCCACAGCCCGAACAGGACGGTGAGCAGGATCGCGGCGATCCGGATGATGTCCTTGACGTCGCGCGCGACGTAGGCGTACTCCTGCTCCGCGCGGACGGCCAGGGCGCCGACGGGACCGGACTCGCGGGCGACCGACGGCTTGGCCCGGGCGCGCTCGCGCGCCTGTTCGGCGGCGCGCTCCTCGGCCAGCAGCTGTGCCTCGAGCTCGGCGGCGCGGGCGGTCTCGGCCTCGGTCAGGCCGCTGGGCCGCGGCGCGGCCGCGGGCGCCGCCTGCGGGGCGGTGGGGGGTGCGGCGCGTCGCGCGATAGGCCGACGCTGGCCGGGGCGGACGCTGCCGCGGGCGCGCTTCGCCATGTCGGGGTTCGGGCCTCCAGCTCTGGGCGGCGACCGCGAGAGGCGCCGTCGGCGGCAGAGGATACACCGGCTGGCCCGGTCACGGGCTCCGGGACGCTGCGGTACGTGGCCGGTGGGTGCCCCCTGCTAGACTCCGGCTGACCCCCCGGAGGAGCTCGTGGACGACCTGAATGCGCTCGTGGGCCCGAATATCGGCGCCGTCGTCCTGGCCCTGGCTGGGGCCTGCATCGTGCTCGCGGTCCTGGCGATCCTGCTTGTCCGTCGCAGCTCGCGCTTCGAACGCCGCCTTCAGGGTCTCACGCGCGGGGCCGAGGGCCAGAGCCTCGAGGCGATCCTCGACGCCCACCTCGACAAGGTCGACGCGGTGGCCAGGGACCTGGACGAGCTGACGGCCCGCGCCGCGATCATCGAATCCATCCAGCGACGCACGTTCCAGCGCGTCGGGCTGGTCCGGTTCAATCCCTACGAGGACACGGGCGGCAACCAGAGCTTCGCGCTCGCGGTCGTCGACGCGCAGGGAAACGGCTTCGTCATCAGCAGCCTGCACGCCCGCGCCGGGACCCGGGTGTACGGGAAGTCGGTGTCCGCGGGCGGCTCGGAGTCGACCCTGTCGGGGGAGGAGATGGAGGCGCTCCGGATCGCCATCTCGTCGGGAGCCGGTCCGGGCGCGGCGGGCTGACATCGCTCGAACCGTGACACGCAAGCTGGCACGGGCCTGCGCGACCCTGACGCCGTGCCCTCCGAGCGACGTCCCCGACAGCCCGTTTCCAGCCAGCCGGCCGAGCGCGGTGGCGCGCGTCGCATGAGACGCCGCCATGGACGCGCCGAACCGGGACCCCTCGTCCAGATCCCGGTCTGGGGCCAGCCGGAACCCGTCGAACCCGGGACGGAGGCCGGCCCCACGGGCACGGCAGCGCTGCTCGACGGCCTCAACCCGGAGCAGCGCCGGGCGGTGACGCATGGCGATGGGCCGCTGCTCGTGGTCGCCGGTGCCGGCACCGGCAAGACCCAGGTGATCACCCGCCGGATCGCGTGGCTGATCGCCACCCGTCGCGCGCGTCCCGCCGAGATCCTCGCGCTGACGTTCACGGACCAGGCGGCCGACGAGATGCAGACGCGCGTGGACCAGCTGGTGCCCTACGGCTACACGGACACTGCGATCGCCACCTTCCACGCGTTCGGCGACCGGCTGGTCCGCGAGCACGCGCTCGAGCTCGGGTTGCCGACGGACGTGCGCGTCCTGTCACGTCCCGAGACGGTCGTGTTCCTCCGGGAGCATCTGTTCGAGCTGGACCTGGACGCGTACCGGCCGCTGGGTGACCCGACCCGGTTCCTCGACGCCCTGGCCACGCTGTTCTCGCGGGCCAAGGACGAGGACGTCTCGCCCGAGGCCTTCCTCGCCCACGCGGACCGGCTCGCGGAGCATGCGGCCCGGCTGACGGAAGGGCTGGACGGCGGGGGATCGGCGGCCTCGGAGGCGGACACGGGCGCCGCCGCGTCCGCGGAGGAGCAGGCCCGGCGGCTGCGCGAGCTCGCCCGTGCCTACGCCCGCTACCAGGCGCTGCTCGCCGCGAACGGGGCGATCGACTTCGGCGACCAGGTCTCGCTGGCGCTTCGGCTGCTCAGGGACTCGCCCGCCGTGCGCGAGGAGGTCCAGCGACGGTTCCGGCACGTGCTGGTGGACGAGTTCCAGGACACCAACCGCGCGCAGGCGGAGCTGGTGGCGCTGATCGCCCAGCCGCACCGCAACGTCACGGTCGTGGGCGACGACGACCAGTCGATCTACAAGTTCCGGGGCGCCGCGATCAGCAACATCCTCGAGTTCCGGGAGCGCTACCGGCATGCGAAGGTCGTCGTCCTGCGCCGCAACTACCGTTCCCGGGCGCCGATCCTCGACGCGGCCTATCGCCTGGTCCGGCACAACGACCCGGACCGGCTCGAGGTGCGGGCGGGGATCGTGAAGCGACTCGTCGCGGAGCGCGGCGGCGACCCGGCCGCACCGGTCCGGCACGAGGCGTTCGCGACCGGCGCGGAGGAGGCGGACTGGATCGCGGCCGACGTCGCGCGACGGATCGCGGGCGGGGGGTCACCCCGGGACGTGGCCATCCTCGTTCGGGCCAACGCCACGGCCGATCCGATCCTGCGCTCGCTCAACCTCGAGGGCATCCCGTGGCGGTTCTCGGGCACCAGCGGCCTCTACGCCCGCCCCGAGGTCAAGCTGCTGCTCGCGTTCCTGCGGGCGATCGCCGACCTCGGCTCGTCGGTCGACGTGTATGCGCTCGCGGCATCGGACCTGTACCGCACCGGCGGCGAGGACCTCGTCGCCATCGTGAACATGGCCCGCCGCCGGAACCGGTCCGTGTGGGACATCCTCGAGGAGCTTGGCAGGCAGCCGGGGATCCTGCGGGTGTCGCCGGAGACTCGCGAGGCGGCGGCCAGGCTGGTCGAGGACCTGCGGGCGTTCGTCGCCCTCGGTCACGAGCGTCCGGCTGGCGAGGTCATGTACGCGTTCCTGCGCCGGACCGGCTGGCTGAAACGCCTCGCCGCGGGCGATTCGGTGGCAAGCGAGGAAGCGCTGTCGAACATCGCGCGCCTGTTCGACATCGTCCGGTCCCAGTCGGCGCTGCTCGCCGACGACCGGGCCGTGTTCGTCGCGCGTCACCTGCAGACGTTGATCCAGGCCGGCGACGACCCGCCCACGGCGGACATCGACCCCGACGCGGACGCGGTCGCCGTGATGACCGTCCACAAGGCGAAGGGCCTCGAGTTCCCCGTCGTGTACCTGCCGGGTCTCGTGTCCGGCCGGTTCCCGGCGACGGGCCGGCGCGAGCCGCTCGCGCTACCGGTCGAGCTGGTCAGGGAGACCCTGCCGGAGGGGGACTACCAGCTCCAGGAGGAGCGCCGGCTGTTCTACGTCGGCATGACCCGCGCTCGCGACGAGCTCGTCCTGACCCATGCCGCGGACTACGGCGGCCAGCGCGCCCGGCGGGTCTCGCCGTTCGTGCTCGAGGCGCTCGACCTTCCGGTCGCATCGGGCGCAGCCGGCGCCGGCGCGAGGACGTCCTCGCCGCTGGAGCGGCTGGGCTCGTTCGAGCGCACCGAGCCCGCGCCGGTCGCGGCCCGGTCGCGCGGCCGGGAGCCGCTGATGCTCTCGTTCTACGCGATCGACGACTACCTCACCTGCCCGCTCAAGTACAAGTACGCACACGTGCTGCGGGTGCCGCTCGCGCCCCACCACTCGATCATCTACGGCTCGGCGCTCCATGCCGCGGTCGCCGAGTTCCATCGCCGCCACGCGCGCGGCGACGTGATGGGCGAGGACGACCTGTACGCCGCGTTCACCAACGCCTGGCGCAACGAGGGCTTCCTGTCTCGGGAGCACGAGGAGGCACGCCTTGCGGCGGGCCGGCAGGCGCTCCGGAGGTTCCGCGACGAGCAGCTGGCGCCCGGCGCGATCGTGCCCGCGTACGTGGAGCGCGAGTTCAGCTTCCTCCTCGACGGCGACCGGGTCCGCGGCCGCTACGACCGCGTGGACATCGTGCCCCGGGCCGATGCGCCCGACATGTCCGAGCCGGCCGCAGCCGCCGCAGACGGTGACTACGCATCCGGCGCCGACGTCATCGAGCCGACGCTCGAGCTGTCGCCGGAGGTGGTCACGATCACCGACTACAAGTCGTCGGACGTGCGCGACCCCGCCAAGGCGAGACAGCGGGCCAAGGGGTCGCTGCAGCTGTCGATCTACGCGATGGGCTACGAGGCGACCACCGGGCGCCTGCCCGACCGGGTCGCGCTCCACTTCCTGGACTCTGGCCTGGTCGGAACGGCGGCGGTCGACCGGCGGCGGATCGAGAAGGCGCGCGAGGCGATCCGGACGGCCGCCGCGGGAATGCGCAGTGGCACGTTCGACGCACGGCCCGACTTCGTCTCGTGCACGTACTGCGCGTTCCGCGAGATCTGCCCCTCGAGCGCGGTCCGCTGACGCCATGCCCGCCATCGGCCGCGACGATCGGCGGGCCATCGACGCCGTCCTTGCCGGCACCCTGCCGGGCGCGGTCGTCGTCGCCGACAACCTCGAGGCGCTGCGCCACATCCCCGATGGCGTGGTCGACCTGGCGTACGCGGATCCGCCGTTCGCGACGGGCGGTGCGCGGCGGCTGCAGTCGATCCGGACCGGGACCGGCGACGCCGTCCGCCGGGGCTTCGCGGGCCGCACCTACCGCTACCGGGTCGTGCAGGACCTCGCGTGGCCGGACGACCTGCCCCTCGACGCCCACCTGGCGGCCATCCGCGAGCGGCTGGTCGAGATCCGGCGCGTGCTGGCGCCCCACGGCTCGCTGTACCTGCACGTCGACTGGCGGACGGTCCACCACGTGCGCCTGCTCCTGGACGACGTGTTCGGCGCGGAGCGCTTCCTCAACGAGATCGTGTGGGCCTATGACTACGGGGGACGGCCCCGCGACCGCTGGCCACGCAAGCACGACTCGATCCTGTGGTACGCGAAGGGCGACAGCTGGCGGTTCGAGCGCGATGCGATCGACCGGGTGCCGTACCTCGCCCCGGACCTGGTCGGCCCCGAGAAGGCCGCCCGCGGCAAGCTGCCCACCGACGTGTGGTGGATGACCATCGTGCCGCCGGGCTCGCGGGAGCGGACCGGGTACCCGACCCAGAAGCCGGTCCAGCTGCTGGAGCGAATCGTGGCGGCGTCGAGCCGGCCGGGCGACCTCGTCCTCGATCCCTACGCGGGCAGCGGCACGACGGGCGTCGCGGCTGCCCGCCTCGGCCGGCGCTGGATCCTCGTCGACCGCAACCCGGCCGCTGTGGCCATCGCCCGTGAGCGGATCACCGGCGTGGCGGAGCCCCGCGAGCGATGATCGAGGCGATCACGTTCGATTTCGGGAACACCCTGGTGCCGGTGTCGTCGGCCGGCCTGCGCGGCGTCGTCGGGCGCACGGCACTGGCGATGGCGGAGCGGCTCGGCCCGTTCGACGTCGACGAGGTGCTGCGGGCGTGGGCCGACGAGCGCGAGCGCCAGTTCCGCGAGGAGGTGCCGCAGTTCCGTGAGGTCGACCTCACCCAGCGGCTCGCCCGGATCCTGGCGCGGCTCCGGGGCATGGCGCCGCCGCCCGCCGACCGGCGCTGGGACGATGCGGCCGCGGCCGCGCTCAGCGGGCCGGAGGAGATCGCGTGGGCGGTCGACACGTACTCGCGCAGCTTCGTCGATGCGCTCCCACCCGCGCCCGAGGCCGGCGCCGTACTTCAACGCCTGGCCGGTCGTTACCGGCTGGCCATCCTGTCCAACTGGCCGCTGGCGGCGACGATCGACCGGTATGCCGGGGCCGCCGGGTGGATGCCCCACCTCGATGCCATCGTCGTCTCCCAGCGAGTGGGCGCAATCAAGCCGCATCCGGCGATGTTCGAGGCCGCGCGAGCGGCGCTCGGATCCCCCGATCCTCGCGCGATCCTGCACGTGGGCGATGACTGGGCCGCCGATGTCGTCGGGGCGAGGCGGGCCGGCTGGCGGGCTGCCTACGTGACGGGGCGGCCTGGCGATTCGCCGCTGCCGGGCAGCCCGCGCGGGCGGGGCCTGGAGGCGGACATCGAGATCGTGTCCATCGGCGAGCTCGAGGCTCGGCTGGTCGCCCTGTAGCACGGGCCTCCTCGCGGGGTCTGCGGTGGGTAGACTCGGTGGCGATGGAGCCCCGCGACCGCGTCGCCAACCTCGCGCTGCTTGCCGGCGCGGGCGTGGCGTGGATCCTGGTCGGCCTCGTGGTCACGACCCGTGATCCGTACCAGGACGCGATGGCCGGCTACCTCGGTGCGCTGCTGATCGGCGTGGCCGTCGGCATCACCGGGATCCCGCTCAGCTGGCTGGTCGTGTTCGCCCGCCATCGCCGGATCGCCTACCAGGGCGACTGGCTCCGCGCCGCACGGCGCGGCGGCTGGATCGGGCTGTTCGTCGCGGTCCTCGTCGTGCTCAGGCTGGTGGACGCCTTCCAGCTGCCCATCGTGCTGTTCCTCGCCGCCATCTTCACCGTTGCCGAGGTCACCCTCTCGGCCGAACGCTAGGAGCTCCCGTGATCGAACCGCTGACCACCGTGCGTCCCGCCGAGCCCTTCGCCGACCTGAAGGCGAGGGCGACGGCAGCCGTCGAGGACGCCCGCGACGAGATCCTCGGGCTGTCGCACCGAATCCACGCCAACCCCGAGCCCGCGTTCGAGGAGCACCAGGCCGCCAGATGGGTCGCCGAGGTCATCGCGCGCCACGGCTACGCGGTCGAGGCCCCGGCGGGCAGCCTGGCGACCGCCGTCCGTGGCCGGCTGACGGGCGGCCTCGGGCCGGACGGACCGCGGATCGGCGTCCTCGCCGAGTACGACGCGCTGCCCGGGCTGGGCCATGGCTGCGGGCACAACACGATGGCCGCCTCCGGCGTCGGCGCCGCGATCGCCCTGGCCGCCATCCGCGACGCCTTTGCGGGCGAGATCGTGTTCCTGGGCACGCCGGCCGAGGAGCGGGGGAGCGGCAAGGAGATCATGATCCGCGACGGCCTGTTCGAGGGCCTCGACGCGGCGCTGCTGTTCCATCCCTCCGACCGCAACCACGTGGAGATCGCACCCCTCGCCTCGGAGGACGTCAGCGTCACGTTCACCGGCCTCCAGAGCCACGCCGCCGCAGAGCCGTGGAACGGTCGCAACGCGCTGGACGCGATGATCGCGCTGTTCGTCTCTGTCGGGCTGTGGCGCCAGCAGCTCCAGCCGCATGCCCGCGTCCACGGGATCATCCAGGAGGGCGGCACGGCCGCCAACATCATCCCGGCCACGACCCGCGCCTGGTTCATGATCCGGAGCGCCGACCAGGCTTACTACGAGGTGATGAAGGCGCGCTTCCGCCAGCTGTGCGACGCGGCTGCGTTGGCCGCCGACGTCGAGGTCGAGGTGGAGTTCTCGGGCGCGGCGACGACCATGAACCACAACCGGACCCTGGCCGCCCGCTGGGTTGCCAACGCCGAGGCCTTCGGGATCGCCGACCAGGGTATGGACGCGGCGTCGGGCTCGACCGACATGGCCAACGTGTCCTGGGTGGTGCCCGCGATCCACCCCGAGGTGTCGATCACCGAAGGCCCCACGCCGGGGCACTCGATCGAGTTCCGTGACGCCGCGGCTCGCCCGCGCGCGGATCGAACGGTGCTGACGGCGGCGGCGCTGGTGGCGCACACGGCCATCGACCTGCTGTGCGATCCGGGGATGGTCGATGCGGCGTGGCAGGAGTTCCGCGCGACGCCCGGGATCGAAGGATCGTGAGCGCTTCGCGACCGGCGTCCCGCTCTGACCCGGAGCGGCCGATCGCGCGCCGCACGCCCAGCGGTTAGGATTGCCGGCGGCGCGCCCCGCTGGACGGTGAACACGAACCGGCGGCGCCCCGGCTGAGGCGGTGATGATCCGCCGGTCGTCCGCGATGTCGTCACGTCGCGACGCCCGACCGCCTCCGGAGGTGCATGGTGGCCGAGCGTCCCGGGCATTCGGGCGATGTCGACTTCGCCGCGCGAAACGGGTGGGACCAGCCGTACGAGACGTACGACGACTACGACCTGCCGACCTACGTCGGGCTGCCCACGTTCATGAAGCTGCCGTGGGTGCCCGACGCGTCGGACCTCCGGGCGCGGAACGTCGACGTGGCCATCGTCGGCGCGCCGTTCGACGATGCGGTCAGCCACCGGCCCGGGGCACGGTTCGGCCCGCGGGCGATCCGCGAGGCGCAGTACACGAGCGGGTCGATCCACTCCCTCCAGCTGGGCAACGAGCCGTTCGAGGTCCTCAACGTCGTCGACGCGGGCGACGCGAACATCGTCCCGTCCTGGATCGACCGCGCCCATGCCCTGATCTACCGCAAGGTCCACGAGGTCGCGGCGACGGGCGCGATCCCGATCGTCCTTGGCGGCGACCATTCGATCACGTGGCCGTCGGCCACCGCGATCGCCGATGTCCGCCGGCCGGGCAGCATCGGCATCGTCCACTTCGACGCCCACGCGGACACGGCCAGCGACGACTGGGGCGTCCTCGCCGGGCACGGCACGCCGATGCGCCGCCTGATCGAGTCCGGCGCGGTCAAGGGCCGGAACTTCGTTCAGGTCGGTCTGCGCGGCTACTGGCCGCCGGTCGAGACGTTCGAATGGATGCGCGAGCAGGGCCTGCGGTGGCACCTGATGCGCGAGATCGAGGAGCGGGGGGCCGAGGCCGTCATCGACGACGCGATCGCCGAGGCGCTCGACGGCCCCGACTGCATCTACATCTCGGTCGACATCGATGTCATCGACCCGGGCAGCGCCCCCGGGACCGGGACGCCCGAGCCGGGCGGGCTGCTGCCCCGCGAGGTGCTGCGGGCGGTGCGCCGGATCGCCGGAGCCGTCGACGTGGCGGGCATGGACATCGTCGAGGTCTCACCGCCGTACGACCATGCCGAGGTCACCGCAATGGCCGCCAACCGGATCGCGCTGGAGGCGATCTCCGCGCTCGCCGCCAAGCGGCTGGCCGGGCACCCCGTCCGGTACGAGCGCCCGTGACGGAGACCGCCGCGGCCGCGCTGGCCCGCCTCTACGACCTCGACCTGTCGGAGGATCCCGGCGACCTCGACCTGTACCGGGCCCTCGCCGCGCGCACGGGCGGACCGATCCTTGAGCTCGCGGTCGGCACCGGGCGACTGGCCGTGCCGCTCGCGAGGGATGGGTATCCGGTGACCGGCGTCGACCTCGACCCCGCGATGCTGGCCCGCGCGACCGCGGCCGCGGATGCCGAGGGGCTCGAGGTCGCGCGGCGGCTGCGCCTGATCGAGGGCGACGCGCGGACGATCCGCCTCACCGAGGCGGGCAGCTTCCGGCTGGCGACCATCCCCCTCAACTCGATCTTCCTGATGGGCACGCGGACCGACCAGGCGGCAGCCGTGGCGACGCTGGCGGCGCACCTTGCGCCGGGTGGTCTTGCGGTCCTCGACGCGTGGCTACCGGACGCGGAGGACCTTGCGCGCTATGACGGTCGCGTGATCCTCGAGTGGGTGCGCGAGGAGCCCTCGACCGGCATGACCGTGACCAAGACCGGCAGCGCGATCTACGACCCCGCGAACGGGATCGTCCAGCTGACCACGATATTCGACGCCGGCCTGCCCGGCGAGCCACCCGTGCGCTGGGTCCGGTCCGACCGCCTGCGATTGGTCGGCCCCGACGAGCTGGTCTCCTTCACCGAGTCGGCGGGCCTCGCGATCGAGTCGGTGGCGGGCGACTGGGACCTGGGCCCGCTCGTCGCGGGCGCGGAACGGGTCGTCGTGGTGGCGCGCAGGACCGGCGCCTGACCCTGATCCGGTCACCTGGCCGGACCCGTGACCATCGGGGCGGATTGGCACCCCCGGCTCGCGTGGTAGAGTCGCGCCGATGCCGGATCAGATCCGCCTGCTCGTGGTCGAGGACGTCCCCCAGGTCGCCCAGTACATTCGTGGCCTGCTCAACACGCAATCCGCGATCAAGCTGCTGGATGTCGTGAGCGATGGCACGCGCGTGGCCAAGATGGTGTCGGAGCTGCGGCCCGACGTGGTGCTCGTCGACGCGCTGCTCCAGGGACGCCTCAAGGGCATGGCGCTGGTCGAGCGGTTGCACGAGTCGGGCGTCGGGGTGCCGGTCATCGTGCTGACCGTCCCGCAGCGGCCCGTCGAGGCCGACCCTGACAACGGCATCCACGGGGTGCTCGCGATGCCCTTCTCCGGGTACGACCTGATCACCCGCCTCCAGGCCGTGCGCGAGATGGTGGCCGCCATCGAGGGCGTCGGCACGGCGCGCATGATCACCGTGTTCGCGCCCAAGGGCGGGGTCGGCAAGACGACGCTGGCGTTCAACATCGCGGTCGCGATCGGGCAGCTGAACCAGAAGACCGTCCTCATCGACGGCAGCCTCCAGTTCGGCGACATGCGAGCGCTGCTCAAGGTTCCGGCCGAGGCCCCGTCGCTCCTGGACCTGCCGACCGATCGCATCCAGGAATCGGACCTCCAGGACGTCCTGTGGCGCGATCCGTCGGGCATCGACATCCTGCTCGCGCCGCCACGGATCGAGATGGCGGAGATGGTCACGGTCCGCGATCTCGAGAAGATGCTGTCGCTGATGCGTCGGGTGTATGACTTCGTGATCGTGGATACCACCTCCGTCGTCAACGACGTCAACCTGGCATTCCTCGACGCCGCGGACACGATCCTGGAGATCGTGACCCATGACTCGACCACGATCCACAACACGATGGTGATGGCCGACGCGTTCCGGATGATCGGCTACCCGGCGACCAAGGTGCAGTACCTGGTGAACCGCGCCGACTCGACCGGCGGCATCGACCCCGAGATCCTGAATCGCGCCCTGGGCCGCGTGCCCGAGCATCGGGTCGGCTCCGGCGGGGCGATCGTCGTGAACGCCAACAACGAGGGCATCCCGTTCGTCCTCGCCGACCCGGCCGCGACGATCAGCCAGGAGGTCATGCACGCAGCGTCGGCGATCGTCGGGCACGGAGCGCCCGTCGCGAGCCGGCGGTAGCACGAGGTCGTGTCGGACCCGCGGCCCATCGGCGTGTTCGATTCCGGTGTCGGCGGCCTGACCGTCCTGCGCGAGATCGTGCGGCGCTCGCCGCACGAATCGACGATCTACCTGGGTGACAACGCGCGGGCGCCGTACGGGATCCGGAGCGATTCCGAGGTCCGGGAGTTCTCCATGCAGGCGCTCGACGAGCTCGCCGCCCGCGACGTCAAGGCGCTCGTGGTGGCCTGCAACACCTCCACGGCGGTCGCCCTGCCGGACCTGCGAGCCCGGTACGACCTGCCGGTCCTGGGCGTGGTCCGGCCCGGCGCCTCGGCGGCCGCGCTCGCCACGCGCAACCGGCGGGTGGGGGTCATCGCGACCCCGGCGACCGTCCGGTCCCACGCCTATTTCAACGCGATCAAGGACGAGAACCCTGCCGTCGAGGTCTACGAGCACGCGACACCCCGGTTCGTCCCGATGGTCGAGGCCGGCATGCTCGCCGGCCCCGAGCTCGACGCCGCGGTCCGCGAAAGCCTGGCCCCGCTGCTGGGCGAGCGCGACGGCGCGGGCGAGTTCGTGTTCCCGCGGCCGCCGTCGGCCAAGATCGACACGCTGCTGCTCGGGTGCACGCACTACCCGCTGCTCCGGACGATGCTCGGCGCTGCCGTCGGCGACGGGGTGGCGATCGTCGATTCGGCGACCGCCACGGCCTCGTCGCTGGCCGAGCTGCTGTCGGTCAACGGCCTCGAGGCGCCGGGCACGACGCGCGGCACCGCCGCCGACCCCGGCGCGGCCGGTCACTCGCGACCCGCCGAGGTGTACGGGGACCCGCCCACGCACGTCCAGCTGACGACCGGTGACGTCGAGCGCTTCCGGGCGATCGCGTCGCGCATGTTCGGCGATGCGTTCCCCGAGATCGAGACGGTCGTCCTCGCGGGGACCTCCCGATGACGAGCGACGACCGCGGCGAGCAGCGCGCCGGCAGCGGATCTCCGGATCGACGGCTGTGGCAGGCGGGCTTCCTGGCGGGGTCGGTGATCGGGGCGGCGATCACGGTGGCCGGTCGGCGCGCGGAGCGTACGGCGCGCGAGGCCGGGCTGGTGGACTGGGAGCGGGTGGAGGCGATCGCCGCCGGCCGCCTGCGCAAGGCGCCGGGTTCGCTGGGCGCCGCGGAGCTGCGCGCGGTCGAGGGTGCCTACGCCGAGGCGATGGCCAGGGTCGCGCCGGCGCTCGCGACGCACCTCGGGAGCGAGCTGCCGGGCGTGGTCGACCGGGTCGCGGTCGTCGACCGGGCCGCCTGGGTGCATGCCAACACGGCGGCGTTCGCGGGCCTGATCGGCAAGCTCGAAGGCGATCTGCTCGACCAGCTGCTGCCGCCCGGGGGCGGGCTGGGCAAGGCGGCGATCGCGCTCGCCAACCGCTGGGTCACGACGCGGCAGCTGGGGCTGCTGCTGGGGTTCATGGGGCAGCGCGTGCTCGGCCAGTACGACCTGGCGCTGCTGTCGGCCGAGACGACGCCCGGCCGGCTGCTGTTCGTGGAGGAGAACATCCGCCAGACCGCGCGCGTGCTCGACGTCCCGCTCGCGCCGTTCCGAACGTGGATCGCGCTCCACGAGACCACCCACGCGTTCGAGTTCGAGGCGCACCCCTGGCTGCGACCGTACCTCGCCGAGCGACTCGAGCGTCAGCTGACCATGTTCTCGCGCGACACGTCGTCGCTCGGTCGGGACGCGCTGTCGGCGATCGGATCGGCCCTGCGCGGCGACGGCCGGCGGGACGACCAGCACTGGATGGAGCGCCTGATGTCGACGGAGCAGCGGCGCCTGTTCCGCGAGACCCAGGCCGTGATGAGCCTGCTCGAGGGGTTCGGCGACCACGTGATGGACGCGGTCGGGCGCGACCTCGTGCCCGGGGTGGAGCGGATCTCCGCACGGTTCCACGGTCGTCGCGCCCAGCGGACGCCGTTCGAGCGCGCCATGCTGCGGATCACCGGCATGGACCTCAAGATGGAGCAGTACCGCAAGGGCGAGGTGTTCGTCGCCCGCATCGAGCGTCTGGGTGGCGCGGCGGCGATGCGACGACTGTGGGACGGCCCGGAGACGCTGCCGACGCCGGAGGAGATCGAGGAACCGGAGGCATGGGTCCGAAGGATGGGCTTTCCCGAGCCTCAGGGCGGGTCATCGTGACGGCGCGATCCGGAGATCGCCCGGGGCCCGGCGCCGGGCCGCGCGGGATCCCGCCGGCGATCGCGCTCACGCCGATCTTCGCCGCGCGGTACCGCCCGGGCGACCTCGACGCCATCCGCGCGGCGGCACCCGGGGCGCGGCTGGTCACGATCGGCTTCGACGGCCATCCCGATGGCCCGCTCGATGACGTCGAGGTCATGCTCCGTGGCCGGCTGCCTGCCGACACCTTCGATCGGATCCTCGCCCGCGCTCCGGCACTGCGCTGGGTCCACTCGGCGTCCGCGGGCGTGGAGCGGGTGCTCACCCCGGCCAGCCGCGAGCGAGGGCTGACGATCACCAACGCGCGCGGCGTGTTCTCGCGTCCGATCGCCGAGTACGTGCTGCTGATGATCCTCGCGGTATCGCGCCGCCTGCCGGAGCTGCTGGAGCTGCAGGCGGAGCGGACCTGGCAGCCGCTCGAGGCGCGCGAGCTGCGCGACGTGACGGTCGGCATCGTCGGGCTGGGCTCGATCGGGCGGGCGGTGGGTGCCCTCGCGACGGCGTTCGGCTGCCGGGTGATCGCCACGCGACGGCGGCCCGAGGCCGGCAGCGGCACGGCCGACGCCGCAGGCGATGAGCCGTTCCTGGGTTCCATGATGCTCGACCGGGTCCTGCCGCCGGAGCGGCTTCCAGAGCTCCTCGCCGAGTCCGATTTCGTGGTCCTCGCGGCACCGCTCACCGCGGACACCCTGGGGCTCATCGACGACGACGCCATCACCCGGATGAAGCCCGGGGCGTGGGTCATCAACGTCGCCCGGGGCGAGCTGGTCGATGAGTGGGCGCTCGAGCGCGCGCTGCGCGACGGACGGCTCGGTGGTGCCGTCCTGGACACCTTCCGCGAGGAGCCGCTGCCCCCGAGCTCCGCGCTGTACGACATGCCCAACCTCATCCTCACGCCCCACACGTCCTGGTCGTCCAGCCGGGTGCTGGACCGTTCCGTGGAGCTGTTCTGCGACAACCTGCGCCGCTACGCCGCCGGCGAGCCGCTGGTCAACGTCGTGGATCCCAACGCGGGCTACTGAGGCCCGCTCCCCGGGCGATCGCCGGGCGCTCGCCGCCGCGCCCGCCGCGCCCGGTAGCATCAGGGCATGCAGATCGCGATCGTCGGGCTGGCCGGATGCGGCAAGACCACCGTGTTCAACACCCTCACCCGAGGCCATGCGGAGACGGGCGGCTACGGCGGTCTCCAGCTCAACGTCGGCGTGGTCAAGGTTCCCGACGAGCGTCTGGACCTGCTGGCGGCGGTGTTCAAGCCCAGGAAGATCGTCCATGCCGACGTGACCTACGTGGACCTTCCCGCGCCGCCCGCGTCATCCGAAGGGCATGTCGGGACCGAGGAGCTGCCGGCCGAGCACCTCGCCCGGCTGCGCGAGGCGGACGCGCTCATCCACGTGGTCCGTGCCTGGGACGACGCGGCCCATCCCCACCCGGCCGGGTCGGTGGATGCCGCCCGCGACCTGGAGCAGCTGGACCTGGAGTTCATCCTCGCCGACCTGGCCATGGTGGACCGCCGGCTGGAGCGGCTGGCCAGCTCGGGGCGCCACGGGACGCCGGCCGAGCGCGAGGCGAACGAGCGCGAGGAGGCCGTCCTTGCCCGGCTCAAGCCCGGGCTCGAGGCGGGTCGCCCGATCCGGGACGAAGACCTGGACCCCGACGACGAGAAGCTCCTGCGCGGCTTCCGGTTCCTGACCCAGAAGCCCGCCCTGGTCCTGCTCAACGTCGGCGAGGGGGACATTGCGGCCGCCCCGGCGCTGGTCGACGCGATCCGCTCGACCTACCAGCACCGGCACGTCATGGTCGATTCGCTGTCGGCGAAGATCGAGATGGAGCTCGGCGAGCTCGAGCCGGACGAAGCCGCGGTGTTCATGGACGAGCTCGGCATCGGCGAGTCCGGTCTCGACCGGGTGATCGCCTTGTCGTACCGGCTGGTCGGCCTGATCTCGTTCCTCACGGCGGGGCCCGACGAGGTTCGGGCCTGGCCGGTGCCGGACGGCTCGAATGCCGTCGATGCCGCCGGCGCGATCCACACCGATCTCGCCCGGGGGTTCATCCGGGCCGAGACCATCGGCTACGAGGAGCTGCTCGCGGCCGGGTCGATGGCCGAGGCGAGGAAGCACGGACGCGTGCGATCCGAGGGCAAGACCTACCGGGTCCGCGACGGCGACGTGATCGAGATCCTGTTCAGCCGGTAGGGAGCCGGCCGGGCGCGGTGGTCAGTTCGGGCGGCCGTCGCCCGTCTGGAGATCCGCGAGGATCTCGAGGTAGTCCACGCTGTCCTCGGGCGCATCGAGGTCGGCGAGGAAGTTCTCGTCCTCCTCGCGGGACACGTTGACCGCGGCGGACAGCCGCTCGTCCGTGATGGCGATGAACCCGTAGTCACGCTCGAGCTCGTCGGCGATCGCCTGGACCAGCGTCTCCTGCTCGAACGTGTCGATGATGCGGCGCCGGACGGACTGCACGAGCTCGAAGAAGTCCTCGGGCTCCATCTCCTCCTCGCGGGCGAGCAGGAGATCGGCGAACACGTCGTCGTCGCCCTCGTGGAGTTCGTAGAAATGCATGATTGGACCTCGGTCGGAAGCGGCCGCTGGGGCCGGGGCCGCGCGATCCCGCGCGGGACGGCCAGTATAGGGCGGGGCCGTTCCGGCTCCCGTGGAGGCTGAATGGACGAGACGCCGTCGGTCGTGGTCGTCGGGGCGGCAAGCCGGGACCTCACCGACGACGACGAGCGCGGCTGGCGCCTCGGCGGCGGCGTCTGCTACTCGGCGCTCGCCCTTGCCCGGCTCGGCCTGCGGGTGGGTGCGCTCGTCGTTGCAGATCCGCCTGCCGCGGCCTCGCGCGAGATCCGGATGCTGCGTGAGGCAGGCGTCCAGGTCGCGATCGTGCCCGACACCCGAGGCCCGATCTTCGTCAACATCGAGACCCCGGACGGACGGATCCAGCGAACGCCGCAGGTCTCGGATCCCGTCGATCCGGGGGCGCTGCCGCCCGCATGGCGGAGCGCCCGAGCGTGGCTGTTCGGCCCGGTCGCCGGCGAGGTCCCGGAGGGCTGGGCGTCCGTGCCGCCCCCCGATGCGCTGGTCGCGCTCGGCTGGCAGGGGCTGCTTCGCGTCCTGCGCGCGGGCGAGCCCGTCCGGCACCTGGCACCCGCGGCGTCCGATGTCGTCCGCCGCGCAGACCTGATCGGCGTCGGGCGTGACGACGTGGATCCATCGGTCCGTCCGGGCGACCTGCTGTCGCTGATGCACCCGGGCGCGACGCTGCTGTTCACCGACGGCATCCATGGCGGGGTGGCGCTCGATGCCGGGCCGGACGGGCAGCCGACGCGCCGGCGTCCATGGCGCAGCATCCCGGCGGAACGCTACGTGGATCCGGTCGGCGCGGGGGACACCTTCCTCGCCGGTGTGTTCGCGGCCCTCGTCGACCCGAGCCTGGTCGCGGGCTGGCCGGGCGCGGATCCGGAGCTTCGGCTGGGTGCCGCGTGCGGGTCGCTGGTCCTCGAGGGACCCGGCCTGTTCGGGGTCCCGGATCTCGGCGCGGCGCTGCGCAGGATGGGCGGCGGATCCAACCCGGACTGAGCCCGCTCAGTAGGCGCGCGCGAACACCGCCGTCGCTGCCGCCGGCGCACCACAGCGGACGCAGGCGGTCGAGGGTTCACCCTCGTCGAGCTCCGCGTCGAACGGGATGACGCGCAGGGTGGCGCCGGTCGTGGCCTGGACCTCACGTTCGCAGTCGGGCGAGCCGCACCAGCCGCTGACGAGGAAGCCGCCGTGCGCACCGTTCACGGCGACGAGCTCGTCCCAGCCGGAGATCCGGTGCGTGTTGGCCCGCCGGAACGCGATCGCCCGCTCCAGCAGGCGGGCCTGGATCCGTTCGAGGCGCGAGGCGACGTCGCCCGCAAGCTGATGGACCGGGACCGACGCCTTCGCGCCCGGGCCGTCCGTCGCGGGTCGCCGCTCGGCCACGACGACCGTGCCCGCCGCGACATCCCGTGGCCCGACCTCGAGCCGGACCGGGACGCCGCGCAGCTCCCAGTCGTTGAACCGGTAGCCGGGCGTCAGGTCGTCGCGCCGATCGACCCGCACCCTGATCCGCTGGTCGCCGAAGACGGCCTGTGCCCGCAGCGCGTCCTCGACCGGTGCGATGGCCGCCTCCACGACCGCCCGCTCCTCGGTCGTTCGCCAGATGGGCACGACCACGACCTGGATCGGGGCGATGCGTGGTGGCAGCACGAGGCCGCGCTCGTCGCCGTGGACCATGATCACCGCGCCGATCGTCCGCCACGAGAAGCCCCACGATGTCCCGAACGGGTGCCGTCGCTCGTTGTCGCGGTCGAGGAAGCGGATGTCGAACGCGCGCGCGAAGTTCGAGCCGAGGTCGTGGCTGGTGCCCATCTGCAGCGCGCGCCGGTCGCCCATCAGCGCCTCGCCGGTCAGCGTCACCTCGGCGCCCGGGAACTTCTCCGATTCGCTCTTGCGGCCCGAGATCGTCGGGATCGCGAGCCAGTCCTGCCAGATCTCGCGGTACACGCCGAGCATCCGCTCCGCTTCCTCGCGGGCCTCGGCCGCGGTGGCGTGGAACGTGTGGCCTTCCTGCCACAGGAACTCGGCCGTGCGCAGGAACGGCCGCGTGCGGAGCTCCCAGCGGACCACGTTCGCCCACTGGTTCACGAGCACGGGCAGATCGCGATAGCTCTGGATCAGGTCGCGGTAGACGGCCCCGACCATCGCCTCCGAGGTGGGCCGGATCGCGAGGCGCTCGGCGAGCCTGTCGGCGCCGCCGTGGGTCACCCAGGCGACCTGCGGGCTGAACCCTTCGACATGCTCCGCCTCCGTCTCCAGGAGGCCCTCGGGTACGAGCAGCGGCAGGTAGATGTTCTCGTGACCCGTCTCCTTGATCCGGCGGTCGAGCGCGTCGCGGACGTGCTCCCACAGGGCGAAGCCGTACGGGCGGACGACGATGCAGCCCCGGACGGGCGCATAGGAGGCGAGCTCGGCGTCGCGGACGACGTCGAGATACCACTGGCCGAAGTCGGCCGATCGGGATGCACGGGAATGGTTGGATGCAGGCGCGGGCATCGGGAGAGCTCCTCGAGTCTGGGCGATCGGGGCCAGCGGCTCTAGCCGTGTCGGCGGTGCCGACGCTGTTCGACTAGAGCCCGATCGGGGTTCGGAGGAGTCTCGGATGGCGCATGGTCGGCGCATCGTACCGCATCTGGAGCGCCTGCCCCGGGCCGCTCACCGTCACCGCGGCACGCGTCCGTCAGGCACGTCCGGCAGCGGTGCCCGGCGACGCCGGAGCCCCGGTCTCTACCCGGCGACGGGCCCGGCCCGCCGTCGACGCCGCGGATCGCCGCCGGATCCGGGCACCGAGCCGCGCCGCCCGACGCACGAGGTCGGCTTCGAGCCTCGGGTGTGGACGTCCGAGCAGACGGATCCGCTCGAGCAGCCGTGCCGCGGCCCGGGTGGCGACGAGGGCCCCCACCGGGTCGTTGAGGCGGTGCTCGCGAAGCTTGGCGACCTCGATCCAGGCGATCGCTCCGAGCCCGTCACCGGCCGCCGCAGCGGTCTGCCATGCCTCGGCGGCCTCCGCCCACCGCCCCAGGCGCTTGAGCACCCGCGCTCGCTCGGCGGCCAGGCGCTCGTCCGTCCAGCGCGATGCCGCGTCCCAGCTGCCCGCGCCCGGCGACGGGCCGAGCGAGCCGCCGCGTCCATTGGCCAGCGGTCCGCGCCAGCCGCCGCGGGGTGGGGTGCCGCCGTAGTGCGGACGATGGCGCGGCATCCACCACGCGTCGCGCTCTTCCTCGAGGGCCTCCCGGACCATGGCCGGGCGGACGGGCGACAGCCCGAATGGGTTGCGGATCGGCGCCGGCGCCGCCAGCGCGTCGTCGAGGCAGTCGAGCGCCTCCTCGTGGCGGTGCTCTCGCCCGAAGGCCCGGGCGAGCCCCGACAGGTCCCCCCGGGGCGCCCCGTGGCGCGCGGCGCGGTCGCCGAACCGGTGCTCGACATGGGCGAGCAGCAGGCCCAGCGAGCGGACGTCCTTCTCGTTGTGGACGACCACGCCCGCGAGCAGGTCCACCGGACCGCCCCGCAGGACGTCGAGGTAGATCCCCGGGATCTCCCAGCCCTCGACATCGCCGACCCGGCTGACGCCGAGCAGCTGCTCCTCGACCGTGCGCAGGCGCGCGTCGTCCATCCGGTGACGGAACACGCGGCGCACGAACGGCAGCAGGTCCAGGTGGCCCGCGTGGGTCGGCGCGGGCTGGCCGGCCAGCCGGAAGCGTGCCTCGATCAGGGGCCAGTCGAAGCCGCGGCCGTTGTAGCTGACCAGCCACGTGTCGGGCGTGACCCAGCGGCCGATCTCCGACAGCAGCGCCGCCTCGTCCGCATGATCCGGCAGCAGCAGCTGCGTCTGCCGGAACGCGTCGCCGTCCCAGCGAGCCAGGCCGACCAGGAACGCGAGCGTCCCGGCGGCGGTCGCGAGGCCGGTCGTCTCGGTGTCGATGCAGACCAGGGGAGCGTCGCGCGGCGGCTGGCCGGGCAGGCGGGCAAGCCGGTCACGATCGATGGCGATGGTGACGGGCGGCACGACCCTCCGGACGAGGGTCCCGGCCGGCGTCTCGTCGACGTCCGCGCCGAGCGCCAGCGCGAGCCTGGCCGCGAGGACACGGCTGCTCCGACCCGCGAACGGCGCCCGGGCCGGGAGCTGGTCCGGACCGGCCGGTGGGCCGCTCCCGCGAGCGAGCGTCGCCCGCAGGTTCGCCAGCCGGCGCTCCCGCGTGACCGCGGTGGACGGCTCCGCCGTCATGCGACCGCCGCGCGGTCGCGAGCGCCGGCCTCAAGGGCGTCGAGCAGCCGGAGCGCGAGCGCCTTGCCGTCCACGTCGGGCTCCAGCCGGGGGCCGGTGCAGGCCGGACAGCCCGCATCGCAGGGGCACGCCCGGATCAGCTCGGCGGCCCCCGCGACCAGCTCGTCGTGTCGCGCGAACAGCCGCTCCGACAGGCCGACCCCACCCGGCATCGCCTCGTACAGGTAGATCGTCGGGGCTTCGTGGTGGGGTGACCGGACCTGGGAGACGAGCCCCAGGTCCCGCGGATCGACCATCAGCAGGACGGCGGCCACGGCCTGGATCGCGCGCCCGGCGCCGATCAGCGCGACATCGAGCTGATCCCGGCGCCAGCCGGTCGCCGCGGTCTCGGCCGTCAGCCAGTAGGCGGTGGTCTGGAGCTCGAGCTCCGGCAGGTCGATCGGTCCCCAGCCGACGTTCTCGTCGGTGATGAACTTGAGCTTCTTGTACAGCGTCACGAGGCTCGCGACCATGACCTCGCCGTGCACCCGGGTGCCCCCGACGGCCGGCGCGGCGGCGAACACGTCGAGCGGCTTGAGGGTCACCGCCCGATTGGCGTAGGTGTAGTGGTCGGCATCGATCCGGTGGACGTACGCCTTGCGCTCGCCCCATTCCAGCCGGTCCACGTGGTACTGGACGGAATCGTGCATGTAGATCGCGTGCTCGTGGACGAGGACCTGGGCCGAGAACAGGTCAACCTCGCCCAGCACGCGCGGCCGGTCCGGGCTGGTGTCGATGATCACGACGTTCTCGGGTGCCGCGGACCGCAGCGAGATCTCCGACGCCGGGAAGTTCTCCGAGCTCCAGTACCAGCGCCCGTCGTCTGCCTGGCGCACCTGCCCGCCCTCGCCCAGGTAGGCGAGCAGGTCGTCCGCGGGGCCGGGTCCGAACCACTCGCCCGGCTCGAACGGCAGCTCGAACGTGGCCGCGCGGATGTGCGCGAGCAGGACGTGGAGGTTGTCCGGGTCAAGCCGCGCCTCCTCGGGGCTCCCGCCGAGGACGAACTCCGGGTGGTGGATCACGTACTGGTCCACGGGCGCCGCCGACGCGACCACGATCGCGACGCTGACGTCGCCTCGCCGGCCGGCGCGGCCCATCTGCTGCCAGGTGCCGGCGATCGAGCCCGGGTACCCGGCCAGCACCGCGACGTCGAGCCGGCCGATGTCGACGCCCAGCTCGAGGGCGTTGGTGCTGACGACGCCCAGGATCTCGCCGTCCCGCAGCCCACGTTCGATGGACCGCCGCTCGGTGGGCAGGTAGCCGCCTCGATAGCCGCGGACGCGGCTGCGCGGCCCCAGGTCCAGTCGCAGTGCCTCCCGCAGGTTCGAGAGCATGATCTCGACGGCGACCCGGGACTTGCCGAACACGACGGTCTGGCGTCCCGCCCGCAGGAACGGCAGCGCCCAGCGTTCCGCGAGGGTCAGGGCCGAGCCGCGCGCGCCGGTCGACCCGTCCAGGATCGGCGGATCCACCAGCAGGACGTGCTTCTCACCCGACGGCGCCCCGTTGCGGTCGATGAGGCGCGACGGCCGGCCGGTCAGCGTCCGGGCGAGCTCCGCCGGGTTGCCGATGGTCGCCGAGCAGCACACGATGACCGGGTGGCTGCCGTAGTGGGCGCACAGCCGCAGCAGGCGCCGCAGGACGTTCGCGACGTGGCTGCCGAACACGCCCCGGTACGTGTGCAGCTCGTCGATCACGATCACGCGCAGCTGCTCGAACAGCTGGAACCATTTGGTGTGGTGGGGGAGGATGGCCGAATGGAGCATGTCCGGGTTGGTCACCACGACCTGGCCGGCCTTGCGCACGGCCGAGCGGATCGGTGCCGGCGTGTCCCCGTCGTAGCAGGCCGATGACACCTCGAGGCCGGCGTCGCGCACGAGCTCCGACAGCTCCGCCACCTGGTCCTGGCCGAGCGCCTTGGTGGGAAACAGGAACAGCGCCCGTGCGGACGGGTCCTCGGCGAGCGCCTGCAGCACCGGGACCGTGTAGCACAGCGACTTGCCGGACGCGGTGGGCGTGACCACGACGACGTCCTCGCCTGCGTGGACGGCCTCGATCGCATCCGCCTGGTGGACGTAGGGCCGCTCGATCCCGCGCTTCGCGAGGCCGCCGCGGATCCTGGGGTCCAGCCACTCCGGCCA
Organism: uncultured Chloroflexia bacterium; assembly: GCA_963749705.1. Classification (GTDB taxonomy): domain Bacteria; phylum Chloroflexota; class Limnocylindria; order Limnocylindrales; family CSP1-4; genus CAIXZV01. Next base: position 104,628 of record CAVVNQ010000002.1, read on the forward strand.
GTCCGAGAACACCGCATCGCGCGCGGCGAGGATCTCGTGGTGGACGACGCCGCGAGCGAGCGACGGCTCCTCGAGCAGCCCGTCGAGCACGGTTCTCGTGGGGGTGGGCGCATAGGTTCGCATGGCGGGCTCCCGCGCTGATATCGAACGGATGAGCTATTTGACGCGGAGTGTACGACACGCTGGCCGGCGGTTGTGACAGGTCCGCTGTCACGACCCGTGCGCGGCCGTGCCATGTGGCCCCTCCAGCGCACGGCAGAGCGCAAGTTGACAGCGGAATCGAGCGCAGCTACCCTCGCCCCGATGCCTCGACGCGCCGATCGCCAGACCGCCGCTGACACCGAGCCGGACGCCGTCGAGCCGACGTCACCCGGACCCACCGGCGCGCCCCTGACGCCGGCTGCCGCGGGCGCGCTGGGGAGCCTCGCGGACCTGCCCGTCGCGGGGCTCACGCGACGCCGCATCGCCCTCCTGATCGGTGCCCTCGTGGCCGCCTGGGTCCTGGTCCTGTTCGCCCGCCAGGTCGGCGAGGCAGGCGAGGCGACGGCACGCGCGGATGCCGCGCGGATGTCGAACGCGGCGCTCGCTGCGAACGTGGTCGACCTCCAGCGGGAGCTCCAGCTGATCCAGCGCGACGCGTACATCGAGCAGCAGGCCCGGACCTACCGCCTGGGGACGCCGCAGGAGATCCCGTTCACGCTGGAGGACGGCGCTCCGTCGCTCGCGCCCGACGCACCCGGTCAGGCCGCCGTGCGCCTGGGCGCCGTCACCACGCGGCTCAGCCCGCTCGACGCCTGGCTGGACCTGCTGTTCGGCGCGTCCGCATCGTCCGGGCCCTGACGCGGCCGCCGATCGCCGCCGATTCTCCTTCCCTCGGCGGCACCTGCAGCCTATCCTGAGTCCATCGCACCGGCGTCACGGACGCGTGCGTCATCGCGCGTCGGCCCTTCGGGCTGCCGTTGCCCGGGAGGAGGGGTTGGCCACGCATGGTCACGATCGCCGTTGAAGACTGGGTGTTCGGTGTGGCGGCCCTCGTGGGTGGCGTCCTGCTGCTGATCAACGTCGTCCTCGACGACGTCATCGGTGGGGTCCTTGACGGAATCGGGATCGATTTCGGGGGCACCTCGATCACCCCCATCCTGCTGGGCTTCGTGGGCATGTTCGGGGCCGGCGGGCTGTTCGCCACGCAGGTGCTCGATGTCCATGGCGCCCAGGCCGCGATCGTGGGTGTCGTGTCGGGGACGGGCGGCGCCGCGCTGTCCGCAGGCCTGTTCCGCGTCCTCCAGCGAAGCGAGAGCGGTGAGCCGTTCAATCTGGCCGACCTGGTCGGTGGCTCGGCGTTCGTCAGCGTCGGCATCCCGGCGGGACGCATGGGCAGCGTGCTGGTGAAGGCCGAGGGGCAGACCCACGAGTTCAGCGCAACAGCCGAGCAGGACGTCGCGGCCGGTCGGACGGTCGCCATCGTGGGCATTGCCGGCAACGGGCTCATCGTTCGAGAAGTGCCGGCCTCCGCGAGCGCGGCGACCGAGCAGGAGGGGTAGGGGAATGGACCAGCTGGTCGAAGTCCTGGGCGGCAGCGTCGTCGCCGTCATCGTCCCGATCATCATCATCGCCCTGCTGTTCGCGTACGCGACGAGCCGGGTCAAGGTCGCCGGTGCCAACGAGGCGCTGGTCCGCACCGGCGGCGTGTGGGGCGGCGCGCCCGCCCAGCTCAAGGTCGTCCGCGCCGGGCGCGTCATCGTGCTGCCGCTGGTCCACAAGCTGGGTCGCGTCCACCTCAGCGCCCGCCAGATCAACATCGCGCTCTCGGACGCGGTGACCAAGCAGGGCATCAAGGTCGCCGTCCAGGGTGTCGCGACGGTCAAGATCGGCGGCGACGACGACTCGATCCGCAATGCCGCCGAGCGCTTCCTCGACAGCGAGCAGCTGCTCGACTCGATCGTCAAGAACGTGCTCGAGGGCTCGCTCCGCTCGATCGTCGGCACGCTGACCGTCGAGGAGCTCAACTACGACCGGCAGAAGTTCCAGCAGGAGGTCCAGAGCGCGGCCAAGGCCGACCTCGCGACGTCGGGCCTCGCGATCGACAACTTCACGATCCAGGCGATCCGCGACGAGGTCGGCTACATGGACCTCATCGGCCAGCAGGAGACGGCCCGCCGCGAGCGGGACGCCCGGATGGCCAAGGCAACGGCCGACCAGGAGGCCGCCGTCCGCGAGGCGGAGTCGCAGCAGATCAAGCTCAATGCCCAGCGCGACGTCGCGCTCCGCCAGGCCGATGTCGAGGCGCAGACGCAGTCCGCGAACGCGAAGGCGGCACAGGCCGGCCCACTGGCGCAGGCCGAGGCGCAGCAGGAGGTGGTCCGGCGCCAGACCGAGCTCGCCCAGCTCGAGGCGGACCGGACGCAGAAGGAGCTGATCGCCAGCACCGTCCGACCCGCGGAGGCCGAGGCGGAGGCGCAGGTCCGTCGGGCCGAGGGCGACAAGGGGGCCCGGATCGCCCAGGCCCAGGCCGAGGCCGAGCGGGTCAAGCTCGCCGGGTCGGCGGAGGCCGCGGTGCAGGTGACCAAGGGCGAGGCGCTCGCGCGGGTCACGTTCGTCAACGCGGAGGCGGAGGCGAAGAAGACGACCCTCGAGGGCACCGCCGAAGCCGGCATCGTGTTCACCAAGGGCGAGGCCGAGGCCAAGGCGCTGGCGCTCCGCGCGGATGCGTATCGCCAGTTCAACGAGGCGGCCATCATCACGACCGTCCTGTCGCTGCTGCCGGACATCGTGCGCGCGGCCGCCGAGCCGCTGGCGTCGATCGACAACCTGACGGTGCTCTCGTCGGACGGCGCCTCGGACGTCGTCAAGACCACCACCCGGACCGTTGCCGAAGCCGCCACGACCGTCAAGGGACTCACCGGGATCGACGTCCCGCAGCTGCTCAACAACGCACTCGGAACGTCGGCCGCGGGCGCGGGTGCCTCGGCTCCGGAGCCGCCCCCGGCGTCGCCTGGTCGGACCCGAGCGCGACAGCCACGGCGCGGATCGGGCGGGGGATCGGGCGGTTCCTCGCCCGCGACCGGCGGCTCGGCCAGGTCGGGCTCGTCAGCTGCGTCCGGTGGTTCGACGTCCGCCGCCGGTCCGACGCCCGCCGACGGCGCCCAGGCCGCACCCGACGCTGCGTCGGCGTCGCCCGCCGCTGCCGTCGCCGGATCAACGCCGGAGCAGCAGCTCGCGCAGGCCAGCGACGTCATGCGTTCGGCGGCCACGGGCACCGTCACCCCGGGCGCCGTTACCCCGGGCGCCGTCACCCCGGGCGCCACCGCGCTCGGTGGGCTCACATCGGCCCTGCCACCGCATCCGCCCGTCTCCGACCTCCGCCCCGGTGACACGCGGCGGGTCGCCGATGCACCTGCCGCCGGCGCCGGGATCGGGCGAGCGACGACGCTCGATGACGCGGCCGCGCGGCTCGCCCAGGAGCTGAGCCGGATCCCGGGGATCGAGCGGTTCGGCACCACCCGGCTGTCAGATCTGGAGCGCAGCGGGCCCAGACCGCTGCGGGCGCTGTGGGGCGCCGCACGCGGCCAGCTCAAGAGCCGCTACGGCGACCTGACGATCGGGGCGTTGCTCGACCGGTATGAGCACCGCGGAGACGGACCCGGCCAGGCCGGCTGATCCTGCCCAGGCGTCCCGCGGATGACGGCGGATCGGGTGAGGTCCCTGCTCCGGGTCGAGGACTTCGTGCTCGGCACGATCGCGCTGATCGGGCTGCCCCTGTTCGACCGGCTCACCGGGAGCGCGAGCGGATCAGGCACGCCGGCCGATACCCCGGCGCCGCTCACCGGCGTCATCGGCCTGGTCGCGATCCTCGGGGTGCTCGCGTGCCTGCTCACCCGCGGCGCCGGCGAGCCGCCGCCGTTCGGGGACGGCCAGCTGACCCTCCAGGGCTGGGCCCGGTTTCCGCTTGCCGCGGGTGTCGGGATCGTGGGCATCGAGACCCTGCCCGGGATCGGGCTGGACGGCGACCCGTTCGTCGGGCTGACGTTCCTGGTCGTGTTCGTGAGCGTCATGGTCCCCGGTCGTCTGCCGGTCGTCCCGGTCGCGGCACGACGCGCGCTGGTGACCCCGATGGCGATCCTGGCGACGGGCGTCTTCGACCGGATGCTGGGCTCGGGCCTGGGCGACATGGTGGGCGGGGTCGTGCGCGGCGAGGCACCGCCCGAGCTCGCGGGCTTCCTCCCGCTGATCATCGGCGCGGTTGCGGCGATGTACGCGATGCTCGTCGTGGCGCCGCGGGCCATCGCGGATCCCGGAGCCGGCGGTGTGGCCTGGGTTGTCCGGTTCCTGTTCCTGCTGGCCGCGCTTGCGACCGGCAACGTCCTGTTCGGGGTGGTCGGCTAGGGGAGGATCCGGGCGGCGAGACCCTGCGCCGTCGCGCAGATCGAGGGCGCCGTCACGACGCCGTCGTCGGTGATCCCGAAGTCGGGCGTGGACCCGTCCGACGGACCGCTCAGGCTCACGTACACCAGCGTGTCGCCCTTGCGCACGAGGACCCCGGCCTGGATCGCCGGGGACACGCCGGTGCAGAACGCCTCGTCGCCCAGCCCGCTCACGTCGCCCGCGAAGTAGCCACTGTTCTCGACCGAGACCCCGCCCCCCTGATCCTGGGAGGTCGGCGCGGCACGCTGGCGCTCGGCCTGGAACACGCTCGCCGCATCGCTGCCCTCGTATCTCGCGATGCGGCCGACCGGGGTCGACTCATCGGCCGTGATCCAGCAGTCGTACGCATCGGGCAGCACGCGCTTGTCGAGGATGATCCCGATCGTCGCGTCATAGAAGCCGGTCAGCTCGATGGCCTCGGCATTGCCCCCCAGCTGGTCGCGGAGCGTCGCGTTGTCGATGATCGTGCACGCCTTGCCGATCGTCCCATCGCCGTTGACGCCCACCTCGTCGGCGAGCCGGTTGCCGAGGATGACCAGCCCGGCGATCAGCAGGAAGAACCCGATGGCGCCGATGGCGACCAGGATCAGGATGATCTTGAGGCAGCCGCTGGAGCCCGACGACTGGGCGGGCTGCGGGTTCCAGGTGCCGGGTGGCTGGCCGCCGGCACCGGGTGCGGCCGGAGAGCCGCCCCAGCCGGGCTGTGGTCCCGACGGAGGCGGTGGCGCGGCCGGGCTCTGGCCCCATCCCGTTGGGGGCGACGTCGGGGACGGCGGGGCAGCAGGCACGCTGGTCGGTGGCGCGGCCGGCACGGCTGCCGGGGCCGGTGCCTCGACCGGTGCCGACGTGGGCGGCGATGCGGCCGGTTGGCCCCAGCCAGGAACCTCTCCGCTCGATGGCGTGGGTGCCCCGCCGGATGGTTGAGCGGGGGCCTGACCCCAGCCCGGGATTGCGCCGCCGGCTGGAGCCGGTGCCGCGGCCGGGGGTTGGGTAGGCGGCGTCTGGTCCGATGGATCCGGTTGTGGCTGGCCCCAGCCGGGAACGGCCCCCGGCCTCGGCGGTTCAGTCGACATCATCCCTCTCCCCGTGGAACGCGATGGTCCGCGGCATTCTGCGCGGTTCCGCGCGTTCGCTCAATCCCCGATCTTGGTCGTGCGCCGCCGGACCCACGCCGCGATGCCGCTGCCCGCGCACATTTGGTCTCCGTCCTTGGCGCGTCTCGGAGCAGCCGACTCGTCCGCGCGCCAATGCGGTGAGACGGGGTAGATCGATCAGGTCACGACGGGCGCGTCGAGGCCTCAGGCGTCGGCGCGTCATGCGTGCAGCCGGCGCACCACCTGGCACCGGCGGGCGAGCTCACTCGACGATGCACAGGTCGAAGTGGTCGGATCCCGGCGGTGGGTCCACCCGTATCGTCCAGTGCAGAACCTCGCCCAGGTAGAACGGGCCGATGTCGTACCACTGACCAGGCGTCAGATAGCTCGTCCGGACGACGGTGCCAAAGACCGGGGTCAGCACTCGCCCGTAGACCTGAAACGCTCGCTGTCCGTCCGTGCGCACGAAGATACGCGACGTCGGCACGAGACCACGGAGGACGACGAATGGGTCCGATCCGGTGACGACGTAGGAAGCACACGCTCCGTCCCATTCATCGAGCACGAGATGGTGGTGCTCATAGGGGGGCTGAGGACGACTCTGAACCGGAGCTGGCGGCCCGCCCACGAGCCGAGGATCCAGCTGGTCACCGTGCAACCGCCCGAGCATCTCGTCCACGGCAACGCGCTCGTCGGGTGTCGCGTGCGTCAGTGTGCCCCCGTCGACCCCGCCCACCTTACCCAGAGCATCGACCGCGGCATAGTAGTCCCCGGCCGTCAGCCCGAAGAAGAACGACCGGTCGATCACGCGTCGATCAGTCGACGGCGTGATGGCGTCCCGGGTCGCATCGAGGGCGGCGAGCTCGGCGCGAATCGTGGCTGCGCGCTCTTGCCAGACTGGTTCCGATCGCATCGCCTTGTCGACGTCACCGGCAATGATCGCGAGCACCCACACTCCGGTCAGGATCCAGAACCGGCCACGATGGGTCGAACGGCGAAGCCTGTCGACGGTCGGCATGATCGCCAACAGGGCTAGAGCAAGCGCCGGATACGCATACCGCGGCGCCGCGGCGCCGGTGGCTCCGAATGCGGCTGCCCTGCCCACGCCGATCAGCAGGTAGAGGATAAACAGTCCGCTCGTTGCGCCGACAACGATCGGGTCCAGCACCCACCTCCGACTCCCGACGACGATGCCGGCAAGCACACACACCATCGCCAGCGCCGGCAGCTGGAACCGGTGGTCGAGGCCGAATAGGGGGGCCGCAAGGGTCGAGAGTCCCGTCGCGACGAACGGAAGCAGGACCGCCGGATCGACGCCGGTCAGCGTATCCGCGGCCCGCGACCCTTCGCCGAATGCAAGGAGCCAGGCGACGAAGACGAAGCCACTCGCGGTGGGCCACGCGAGGTCGCGGACAGGCCGTCGGGCAGCAATCATCCAGATCGCCGCGAAGGCGAGCATGGCCAGCGCGACCCCGCCGGATGCCAGCGCCAGCACCATGGAGATCGAACCCGTCACCCGCGCCAAGGTTCCGCGCCGCTCCCAGAACACACACGCGAGCAGTCCGAACGCAACTGGCAGCGTGAAGCTGAGGTTCACGGGCCACAGAAGGACTTCGTCGCTCCAGAAGAACATGAGAAGGAACAGCGAGCCAACAACCGCCAGGGTCGGATGGACTCGGGGTCGGAGGAGGACGTAGAGGACGCCTGCCGCAGCCAGGTGACCGCCAACGCCGGCGGCAGCAAGCAGACCGTAGCTATGCAGGCCCCGCAGCCAGAATGCCACCTGGTAGACGAGGATCGGCAGCGTCTCCCAGTGAACGTTGTAGGGCGTGAGGAGAGTGTCCGGGGAGATGGCCCTGCGCCCCAGCACGAACGCCCACTCATCCTGGAAGAACACGAGCCCGCGGACGACGAGCAACAGGTGCAGGCCGACGGCAGTCATGATCACGGCGAGAACTGCGAGTGCGACCACGGCCGGACGCGCCAGGGCAGGTGCGAGCCGCTGGAGATGCGATCCAGTCTCGCCGGGCTCTGCCGCGCTCATCGACCGGTCGGCCATTGGCGCCACCGGCGCGCTAAGCCATCAAAGCAAACAGCTGATCGCGTAGCGGGCCCCGCCTTGCGTCGTGCGTTGCGCACCTGGGCGTCGCGGGGTAGTCACCCTGCGTTCGAATACCCACATCCCGACACTACCGGTAGTGGCCTGTTGTGACAAGCGGACAAGCAAGATCCCCTTGTCGGTGGCGTGAGGTGACGAACGCGTCGGCTGTTGACATTGCGCCGAACCCCGGGCGCCGCCGCAGCCCGGACGCTCCCGTGCCGGCCACGGAGCTCCCATCGCTGCCGGCCGCAGTCAGGAGGCGACATGCCATCGATCGACCCGTGCTCAAGTCCGTAACGATCTCCGGACGGCCGCCGATGACGGTTCGTGCGGCGCACGGCGCCAGGCCGCGCCCGTTAGTGTGTGCCGGATCGAGCCACGAGGCGTCCCAACGATGACCAGCAGCTCCAGCGCCAGGATCGACGGCGCGCACCCGCGACCGGTGGATCCGGCGATGGTCCCGCCCCGCGGGCTCGCGCCGGCCGGCCGCCTGCTGGTGATCGTCGCCCTTGCCGCAGGGATCGCTCTGACCCTGCCCGATCCGTTCGCCGTGCTGTTCTTCGGGTCGAACGCCGCGATCGGTGCGCTGCTCGCCATCCGGCGGCCCCGCAACCCGATCGGGTGGCTGCTGCTGGCGATCGCCTTCGGCTTCGTCGGCACCACGAAGGAGCTCCGCTATCCGGTCGGGCCGTTGCTGGACGGGTCGGCGCCGCTGGTCGAGTTCCTGTGGGTGTGGACCAGCGCCTGGAGCGGCTACGCGACGTTCACGCTCCTGCTCGTCCTCACATTCCTGTTCCCCTCGGGACACCTCCCGTCCGGCCGATGGCGGCGCCCGGCCATCGCGGCGGTGGCGCTCGGGCTTGCCTGTACCGCCCTCGCCGCCGCGGGGCCGCAGCTGGGCTACAACCCGAACAGCAGCGCCGTCATGGTCCTCGTCCCGAACCGGCTCGCCGTCCTGCCCGATCTCGCCCTGTGGGCCGCCGTCCCCTTCGACGCCCTGATCTTCCCGATCGCCGGCCTGCTGGTCGCCGCCGCCATCGGGATGATCGTGCGCTACCGGCGCTCGGCCGGGATCCTCAGGCTGCAGCTCCGCTGGCTGGTCGCGTCGATCGCGCTCGTCGTCGTCGGCCTCGTCGCCGGTCTGGCGTCGTCCGCGGTATTCGGGGACATCGGCGGGCTCGCCTGGCTGGGCACGATCGTCGCGATCCCGGCGGTCCCGGTCTCGATCTACGTCGCTGTCACCCGCCACCGGCTGTACGACATCGACCGCATCATCAGCCGCACGATCGGCTGGCTCGTCGTCACGGTCGTCCTCAGCGCGGTGTTCGCCGCGGCGGTCGTCGGCCTCCAGGGCCTGCTCGTGCCCGTGATCGGCGGTGACAGCCTCGCCGTCGCGGGGTCGACCCTGGTGGTCGCGAGCCTGTTCCAGCCGGTCCGGCGGCGGATCCAGGACGGCGTCGATCGGCGGTTCGATCGGGCGCGGGTTGATGCCTCGCGCGTGGCCAGCCGGTTCGCCGTGCAGCTCCGGGCCGACTCCGATCTCGATGACGTCGGCGTCAGGCTGAGCGCGGCCGTTCGCGAGACGCTCGGTCCGGCGCAGTACGCGATGTGGGTCCGGAGGCGACCGGCATGAGCCGGCGGGTCCTCCCGGGCAGCCTCGCCGCGTCGTGCCGCCACTCGCCGCGGCGCTGATCCCCGCGGGCCATCGGTGCGGTTCGACGATGGCCAAGGTCCGCGGCTAAACTGCCACCGAGCGTGAACCCTCGGCGGAGTAGCTCAGTGGTAGAGCAGGGGACTCATAAGCCCTTGGTCGGTGGTTCGAATCCGCCCTCCGCTACCAAACGATCGAGACGCCCGGGCCACTGCGCCTGGGCGTTCCCGCGGGTGACGGCCCTGGTGCCGGCGGCGGGTTCGGATTCCTGAACCTCGTTTCAACCTCCCCCTAGTCATCCGCACACGTCCTGCGCACGTACACCTGATAGGTTCGATCGCGGGACCGCACATGCGGTCGCCACGAACCCCGGCGGTATACTCGCCGGAATGCCGGCCAACGCCGGCTTGTCGGACTCGGAGGCTCCCCGTTTGAACGCCAAATTCATGCGCAACGGGATCGTCATGCTCGTCCTCGTGGCGGGCACCGTCGCGCTGCTCTACACCTGGGTGAGCTCGTCCACGCCTCAGAACACGACGGGCTACTCCGCGTTCTACTCGGACGTGAAGGCGGGCAGCGTCACCAAGGTCGTCCAGGATGGCGAGACGCTGACCGTGACCAAGAAGGACGGCTCCACCTACAACGTCGTCGTGCCGAACTCGATCACGGGCGACGTCTACGCCGACATGCAGAAGGCGGCGGCCGAGGGTGGCACGACCGCCCAGCTGACGAAGGACATCTACACCAAGGACAAGACGGCCGATACGTCGTGGATCGGGCTGCTGCTCACCGGGCTGTTGCCGCTGATCGTCATCGGCGGGTTCATCTTCTTCATGATGCGCCAGGCCCAGGGCACCAACAACCAGGCGATGTCCTTCGGCAAGAGCCGGGCGCGCATGTTCCTGGGCAACAAGACCGTGGTCACGTTCGCGGACGTCGCCGGGGTCGACGAGGCGAAGACCGAGCTCCAGGAGGTCGTCGAGTTCCTCAAATACCCGGAGAAGTTCAACTCGCTCGGCGCGCGGATCCCGCGTGGCGTGCTCCTGGTGGGACCTCCGGGCACCGGCAAGACGCTGATGGCGCGAGCCGTGGCAGGTGAGGCCGGGGTGCCGTTCTTCAGCATCTCCGGGTCCGAGTTCGTCGAGATGTTCGTGGGCGTCGGCGCGAGCCGCGTGCGCGACCTGTTCGACCAGGCCAAGCGCAACAGCCCGTGCATCGTGTTCGTGGACGAGATCGACGCGGTCGGCCGCCAGCGCGGCGCGGGCCTCGGCGGCAGCCACGACGAGCGCGAGCAGACCCTCAACCAGATCCTGGTCGAGATGGACGGCTTCGACACCAACACCAACGTGATCGTCGTCGCCGCGACCAACCGGCCGGACGTCCTCGACCCGGCGCTGCTCCGGCCCGGCCGGTTCGACCGCCAGGTCATCCTCGACCGGCCCGACATGCGCGGCCGGCTCGCGATCCTGAAGGTCCACACCAAGGGCAAGCCCCTCGACAAGACGATCTCGGTCGAGGAGGTCGCCCGCCAGTCGCCCGGCTTCTCGGGCGCGGACCTCGCGAACCTCGTCAACGAGGCCGCGATCCTGGCCGCGCGTCGCAACAAGAAGGTCGTCGGGCAGAACGAGTTCGCCGAGGCGCTCGAGCGAATCGTCGCGGGCCCGGAACGCAAGAGCCGGGTCATCTCCGATGAGGAGAAGAAGATCATCGCCTACCACGAGGGCGGTCACGCCGTCGTGCAGCGGATCCTGCCCAAGTGCGATCCGGTCGCGAAGGTGACCATCATCAGCCGCGGCATGGCCCTGGGCTACACGATGGCCCTGCCGACCGAGGACCGCTACCTGCAGAGCAAGACCGAGTTCGAGGACAAGATCGCGGGCCTGCTCGGCGGCAACGTGTCGGAGCGGTTGGTGTTCGGTGACACGACCACGGGCGCCAGCAACGACATCGAGAAGGCGACCGACCTCGCCCGGCGCATGGTCACGGAGTTCGGGATGAGCGACCGGCTCGGGCCGCTGGCCTTCGGCAAGCGGGACGAGATGGTGTTCCTCGGTCGCGAGATCGGCGAGCAGCGCAACTACTCGGACAACGTGGCGATGATGATCGACGAGGAAGTGCGCGCGATCATCGACCGCGCCTACGACCGGGCCACCGAGGTCCTCACCACCCACCGCGACCGTCTCGACCGGCTGGCCGAGAAGCTGATCGCGGAGGAGACGGTGGACTCCGACGACTTCGAGCAGCTGTTCACCGACCTGCCGCCGAAGGAAGGTCGCCATGCCGGCATCCCGCGCGTGATCGCCCCCGGCACCGATGGCGGCACCTCGCCCGGCCCGGCCGCGCCGGCGCCCAAGCCGTCGCCCCAGCCCGCCTAGACCCGGAGGGCCCACCCCGAGGGCCCACCCGCGGCCCCGGCCCGGTCCGGGAACATGTCACCGCAAGGGCGGACCGCCGGTCCGCCCTTCGTGATTCCCGGTGCCGCTACCCGCGCATGGTGACGGCGCTACGATCCATGGCATCGACGCCGCATCCATGGAGAACCGAGTGACCGACCTCAGCGACGTGCCCGAGACCCCGCCGATCGATGCCGCGGTGGAGGCTGCTCTCCAGGCGTCCACAGACGCGCGCCGCGAGTCGCTGCTCGAGCTTGCCCGCATTCCCAGCATCTCCGCGCTGCCCGCCCATCGCGACGACATGGTCGCGGCGGCCGAGTGGGTCGCGGACCGGCTGCGGCGGGTGCGAGCGACCGATGTCTCGGTCGAGGTGACCGCAGGCCACCCGATCGTCTACGGACGCATCCACGAGGCCGTGGGGGCACCGACCGTCCTGGTCTACTGCCACTACGATGTCCAGCCCGTCGACCCCATCGACCTGTGGGAGACGGCGCCGTTCGAACCCTTCGTCCGCGACGGCAGGTTCGTGGGCCGCGGTGTGGCCGACGACAAGGGTCAGCTGGTCATGCACCTGAGCGCGATCGAGGCCCTGCGCGCGGCGCACCACCAGATCCCGGTCAACCTGACGTTCGTGTTCGAGGGCGAGGAGGAGTTCGGCTCCGACAACCTGCATGCATGGATCGAGGCCAACCGCGACCGCCTGGCCGCGGACGCTGCGATCATCAGCGATACGGGCTACTTCGAGGGCAACACCCCGGCGATCACGGTGGGCCTGCGCGGGATCATGTACGCGCAGATCGATGTCGAGCTGTCGCCCGTCGATCTCCATTCGGGGAGCTACGGGGGCGTGGTCGCGAATCCGGCGAACGCCCTGGCCTCGATCATCACCGCCCTCAAGGGCCCCGACGGGCGCGTCCGGATCCCAGGCTTCTACGACGACGTCGTGCCGCTCAGCGACGAGGAACGTGCGGCGATGGCCGAGCTCCCGTTTGACGAGGAGGCGTACCGCGCCTCGATCGAGGTGCCGGCCCTGGTTGGCGAGACGGGCTGGACGGTCCTCGAGCGCAAGGGTGCCCGGCCGACGTTCGATGTCAACGGGATATGGGGCGGCTTTCAGGGCGACGGCGTCAAGACGATCATCCCCGCCCATGCCCATGCGAAGGTGTCCGCCCGTCTGGTCGCGGACCAGGACCCGCAGCGGGTGTTCGATGCGCTCCGCGATCACGTGGCGCAGATCGCCCCGCCCGGCGTCACCGTCACGACCACGTACCTCCACGGCGGCAATCCCAGCCTGACACCGACGGACCATCCCGCCACCCAGGCGGCCGCCCGGGCAATCGAGGCGATCTACGGCAGGCCGCCGGTCTACGTCCGCGAGGGCGGCTCGGTCCCGGTCACCTCGGCGTTCGATCACACGCTCGGGCTGCCGGTCGTCCTGCTCGGCTTCACGCAGCCGAACGACAACGCCCACGCACCCAACGAGTGGCTCCTGGTCGACAACTTCGAGCAGGGCACCCGCGTCATCGTCCGCCTGTGGGACGAGCTGGCGGATCTGCCGCGCTGATCTGGCCGGCGCGCTGATCTGGCCGGTGCGCGCGCGCCACACCTGACGCTGGAGGCGGTACCTTCGGCCCATGCCCGCCATCGAGTCGGGTCGCAGACCATCGTGAACCCGGTGCTAGGATGCACCCAAGGGTATCGCTGGCGGGAGGACGCACGTACGTGACGACGGAGACGGGGGCAACGCCGAGGGCCACGTGGCGCCTCGAGGGTCCGAACGGGAGCATGCAGCCGCGATCGGCGATCGACGTGCTCGTTGACCTTAACGACAAGGTCACGACGGGAAAGGTCGGCGAGTACCAGCCCGTGCCCCTGGGCTTCACGCCGCTTGACAAGACGATCGGGACCGGCCTCCGGGCCGGGGAGCTCCTGCTCATCGGTGGCGCGCAGGGCACGGGCAAGACGACCATGGCGCTCCAGATGGCCAGGAACGTGGCCTCGGGCGGCCAGGCCAACGTCCTGTACGTGTGCTTCGAGCACGACGAGCTGTACCTGCTCAACCGGCTCATCGCGGCCGAGTCCGCGCTCGCGCACCTGCCCCACAAGACCGGCGCGATCAAGATCCAGGACGTCCGCAAGGAGATCCTGGGCACCTGGATGGCCGAAGGTGGGGGCGCGGCGCAGCTCGCGTCCAACCCCCGGCTGCGACCGTCGCTTGACCGGATCGCGCGCTATGGCCAGAACCTGTTCCTGCTCCGTGGCTCGCAGACCGCCAGCACGATCGACGGCCTGCGCGAGCTGATCCGCCAGCATCGCGAGCTGTCGGGCGATCGCCGGCTGATGGTCGTCGTGGACTACCTCCAGAAGGTCCCGGTGATCCCCGAGCCGGAGAACGAGTCGGAGAAGGTGACGTACGTCATCAACGGGCTCAAGGACATCGCGCTGTCCGAGGACGTGCCGATGATCGCGATCGTCGCCGCCGACAAGGAGGGCCTCAAGGCGTCGCGCCTGCGGAACTACCACCTCCGCGGGTCATCGGCGATCAACTACGAGGCCGACATCATCCTGATCCTCAACGAGAAGTACCAGATCGTCGCCAAGGTCAACATCGAGTTCAACCCGTACCAGGCGCAGCGGTTCCGCGACTGGGTGATCGTGTCGGTCGAGAAGAACCGGGGCGGCCAGGACCAGGTCGACCTCGAGTTCGAGAAGCACTTCGAGTTCTCCTGCTTCGACCCCAGCGGTCGGACGGTGCAGGAGAAGCTGATCGAGGAGCGCCTCTACAACGATTGAGCGCGCCGCTGATCCGGCTCGCTGCGGCGTTGTCGCCTCCGGATCCTCGCTCGCGCACGTACAAGTGCGCTCGCTGCGGGCCTCGGCTCCGCCTTGCATCGCGCCCGGCTGAGCGGCGCGCTCGGTCCAGTCCGGGCTGATCCGGCGCCTCGGCGGCGTTGTCGCCTCCGGATCCTCGCTCGCGATCCGTCGCGGTTCACGCGCCGTGGCCTGCCACGCCACGAAATCGAGCCCGGGCACATCGCGGCGCTTCAGATGCTGGACTTCGTGGTCTCCGCGACCACGGTACGGGGCTGATCGAGCCCATCGGCGCCCGAATCAAGGGATGTTGGGAGGTTTCGTGGCCTGACGCGCCACGGCGGACGCTGGGCCGTCAGGCGGAGTGCGGCCGACATGGCTGACGAACGGACGACCGCTCGCGCCGTGCCGACGAACGACGTGCGAGCTCCGCTCGGAAACCGGGCGGGGTATCGTTCAGCGCATGACCAGCCGCCACATCGCCGACTTCCCCGATGTCGTCGAGATCGTCGTCGAGATCCCTCGCGGCAGCCGCAACAAGTACGAGTTCGACGAGGTCGCCGGCGTGTTCCGGCTGGATCGCGTGCTGTCCTCGGCCGTGTTCTACAACTTCGACTACGGGTTCATCGAGGGCACCCGCGCCGACGACGGCGACCACACCGACGCGCTGCTCGTGATCGACGAGCCCACGTTCACCGGCTGCCACGTCTGGGCACGCCCGATCGGCGGACTCGAGATGCGCGACGAGAAGGGCTTCGACTTCAAGACGCTGTGTGTCGCCCTCGCGGATCCTCACCAGCAGCACATCGAGCGGCTCGAGCAGATGCGCCCCCACCGCCTGGTCGAGATCGAGCACTTCTTCGAGACGTACAAGATGCTCGAGGACAAGGATGTCGACGTGCTCGGCTGGCGCGAGCGGGAGCGCGCGCTCGAGGTGCTGGCCATCGACCGCGGCCGGTTCAACCGCGAGCACGGTGCCTGACGGCGAGATCCGACTGTTCATCGCGCTGCCGGTCCCGGCTGCGGCCGTGGACGCGTGCCGGACCCTCATCGACAGCGTTCGGACACACGAGGCGTCGGCCGCCGTCCGCTGGGTCCGGCTCGATGGCCTCCACCTGACGATCCGCTTCCTCGGTCCGACGGCGCCAGACCGGGTGGCGGCGGTCACGGAGGCGATCCGCGACGCCGTTGCGCGGCCGCCGTTCGCGGTCACCCTGGCGGGCGCCGGCGCGTTCCCCTCGGCGGCGCGACCCCGCGCCCTGTGGCTCGGGATCTCGGACGGTGCCGCTGAGCTGGCGGAGATCGGCACGCGCCTCGATGCGCCGCTCGGCGGCCTCGGCTGGCAGCCGGAGGTGCGCCCGTTCCGGCCGCACCTCACCATCGCCCGGACCGACGCCGTGCCCATCGCGCTCGGTGCCTCGATCGCGGACGCGCTGATGCGCGCCGCCGCAGGCTGGCAGACCACATTCGAGGCGGACCGCGTCGTGCTGTACCGGAGCCATCTCGGCCGCGGCGCACCACGCTACGAACCGGTGGCCGAGCTCGCACTTCACGGTTGATGCACCGCGGCGCAACGCGCTAGGCTCTGCGCACCCCCGTTGCCGTCACCCGAGGAGTCGCTTCGATGACCCAGGTCGTTCCCCGCCGGACCAAGTTCGTGCTCGACGAGGATCGGATTCCGCGGGCCTGGTACAACGTCATCGCGGACCTCAAGACGCCACCACCCCCGCCCCTCCACCCCGGCACGCACCAGCCGATCGGCCCCGCCGACCTTGCGCCGCTGTTCCCCATGGCGCTCATCCTCCAGGAGGTGAGCACCGATCGTGAGATCGAGATCCCGGATCCGGTTCGCGAGGCGTACGCGCTGTACCGCCCGTCGCCGGTGCACCGCGCGTACCGTCTCGAGCAGGCGCTCGATACCCCGGCGCACATCTACTACAAGTACGAGGGCGTGAGCCCGGCCGGCAGCCACAAGCCCAACACCGCGTTGGCGCAGGCGTTCTACAACAAGCAGGAGGGCGTCAAGCGGCTGGCGACCGAGACCGGCGCGGGGCAGTGGGGGAGCGCGCTCGCATTCGCAGGCGCCGTGTTCGGCCTCGAGGTCAAGGTCTACATGGTACGCGCCAGCTACGACCAGAAGCCGTACCGGCGGATCCTGATGGAGACCTACGGCGCCTCGGTCGTCGCGAGCCCCAGCCCGGATACGAACTATGGGCGCGCGGTCCTCGCCGCGACGCCCGACTCGCCCGGCTCGCTGGGCATGGCGATCAGCGAGGCCGTCGAGGACGCCGCCACCCGCGACGACACCAGGTACTCCCTCGGGTCCGTGCTCAACCACGTGCTCCTCCACCAGACGGTGGTCGGGCAGGAGGCGATGGAGCAGATGGCGATGGCGGGCGAGGAGCCCGACGTGCTGATCGGCTGCGCCGGGGGTGGCTCCAACTTCGGCGGCTTTGCGTTCCCGTTCATCGGTCGGATGCTCCGTGGCGAGGCGAGCTACCGGGTGATCGCCGCCGAGCCGGAGGCTGCGCCGTCACTCACGCGGGGCGTCTACGCGTACGACTTTGGCGATACCGGGCACATGGCACCGATCGTCAAGATGCACACGCTGGGCAGCGACTTCATGCCCGAGCCGATCCACGCCGGCGGCCTTCGCTACCACGGCATGGCGCCGCTGGTGTCGCAGCTCAAGGACGAGGGGTACCTCGAGGCGCGCAGCGTCCACCAGCGCGCCGCGTTCGAGGTCGGGGTCCAGTTCGCACGTGCCGAGGGCATCCTGCCGGCGCCCGAGAGCACGCACGCGATCAAGGTCGCCGTGGACGAGGCGCTGGCGGCAAAGGAGGCCGGCGAGTCGCGGGTGATCCTGTTCAACCTGTCCGGCCACGGCCACTTCGACCTGTCGTCCTACGAGCGGTACCTCCAGGGCCGGCTCGAGGATTACGAGTACCCGGCCGAGCGCGTGGCAGCAGCGCTGGCGGCACTGCCCGTCGTGGGCTGAGCTCGATCGGTCGGCCCGACCCATCGGGGGTCGGGTCGCCGGGCTCGCCGACCGCTACGATGCGCTGGTGCCAAAGCTCGCCTGCCGCGCCTGCGGTCGCCAGATCTACACGGTGTCGCCGCTCGATTCGCTGTTCGCCGAGGAGCGACGCTGCCCACGTTGCGGCGCGCACCTCGATACCGAGCGGCGGGAGGCCGATCGGCGCGAGGTGAACCGCCGCATCGCTTCGCCCGAGGATCCGGGTCCTCCCGTGGGGCTCGGCGAGCGCCGGCAGGCCGAGCGGCGACGCCAGCGCCGGCGTGGCGGTGACGGTCCGGGGTGGGCGACCGGCTGATGCGCATCGCCTTCCTCGGGCTCGGGCTGATCGGAGGGTCGGTCGCGCGCGCCCTGCGTGAGGCGTCCGGGACGCCCTGGTTCATCTCGGCGTGGACGCCGAGCGGCGCCGGGCCCCGAGCGGCGCTCGCGGCGGGTGTCGTGGATACGGCCCCGACCGCCGCCGCCGAGGCGATCGAGGGCGCCGAGCTGGTGGTGCTCGCGGCGCCGCCGATCGCCTGCCTCGACCTCCTCCGCGACCTCGCCGGCCCGCTGCGCCCGGCCCTCGGGCCAGATACGGTCGTGACCGACGTGGCGAGCACGAAGCAGGCGATCGTGGCCCGCGCCCGCGACCTGGACCTGCGGTTCGTCGGCGGTCATCCGATGGCCGGGCGCGAGACGGCCGGCTTCGTGGCCTCGGACCCGGCGATGTTCAGGGGACGCCCGTGGGTCGTCGTCCCGGCCGATGACGCTCCCGCCGTCGCCCGTGTCGAGGCGCTCGCGGTCGCTTGCGGGGCGCGCGCGGTCCGGATGGACGCCGCGGACCACGATACGGCCGTGGCCGGCATCAGCCATCTGCCGCTGGTCCTCGCGGCGGCGCTCGTCGAGGCCGTGGCGGGAGGGCCCGGACAGGCCCGGCCGGACTGGCCCACCGCGGCCGGGCTCGCGGCATCGGGCTGGGCCGGCATGACCCGCCTCGCGCGCGGCGACGTCACGATGGGCACCGAGATCGTGGCGACCAACGCCCCGGCGATCACGGCCCGGCTGCGAGACTACCGGGACCGGCTGGACGAGTGGATCGAGTGGCTCGAGACCGAGGGTGGACCCGATGCCGAGAGCATCCGGTTGCACCTCGCCGCGGCGAAGTCGCGGCTCGGCGACTGAGGTGGGCAATCCCGACGAGCAGGTCCTGGTCGTGCCACGGGCATCGATCATCGAGGGCGCCGGGTGGCTTGGGATCCGCCGCGACGGCGTTGCCGAGGCGCTCGCGACGATCGCCCGCGAGGGAACGTTCTCGCGGCGTGCCGACGCTGAGGACGACCCCGCGTACAAGCAGGTGATCCCGTACCTCGTACTCCGCGATGGCGAGCGCTGGTTCCTCATGCGCCGGACCCGGGCCGGCGGCGACGCCCGCCTCCACGACCTGTGGTCGATCGGGGTCGGTGGCCACCTCAACCCGGGCGATGGGGACGTGCCCGGCGGGCTCCGACGCGAATGGTCCGAGGAGCTGGTCGCGGACTTCGAGCCCACGTTCACGCCGGTCGGCCTGCTCAACGACGACACGACCCCGGTCGGCGCGGTCCACGTGGGGATCGTGTACCTCGCCGATGCCGGAGGCCGCCCGGTCGAGATCCGCGAGACGGAGAAGCTCACCGGCAGCTTCGTGAGCACCGAAGCGGTGTCACGCGTGCGCGACGCGATGGAGACCTGGAGCCGGCTCGTGTTCGACGCGCTCACCGGCTGATCCCGCCGGATGGGGCGGAGCGGCACGCACGCGACGAGCGGTGCGGCACGCGTCCCGCTGAGCGGGGGTGCGATACTCGAACCGGTCCAATGATCGATCGAACGCACGTCGTCGGTTATCGGCTCTCGCTGAGCCTGGTCCTGCTGGGCCTGGCGATGGCCGTGGGCGCCAGTCCCGGACGGGCAGCGCAGCCCGAGGTCGTGGTGCTGCCCGCGACCGGGGTGATCGACAACGTCCTGGCCGGCTACCTCGCCGACGGGATCCGGACGGCCGAGGACGACGGCGCCGCCGCGGTCGTGATCCAGCTCAACACGCCGGGCGGGAGCCTCGACGCCACGCAGCAGATCACGGGCGCGCTGCTCGAGGCGCACATCCCCACGATCGTGTGGGTGTCGCCGGCGGGCGGCCGCGCGGCGAGCGCGGGCACGTTCATCACGCTCGCCGCGAACCTCTCGTACATGGCGCCCGGGACGAACATCGGCGCCGCCTCGCCGGTGGGCAGCAACGGCGAGGACATCCCCGGCACGCTGGGCCAGAAGGTGCGCAACGACGCGATCAAGAACATCACCGCGATCGCCGAGGCGCGTGGACGCCCGGTCGACTGGGCCGTGTCGACCGTGGCCGACGCCGCCTCCTACGCGGCCAGCGAGGCAGTCGCCGCGGGTGCCGTCGACGGGATCGCGGACACCATCGACGCCGTGATCGCCGATGCGAACGGGCGCGAGATCACGATCGGGGGCAGCACGATGGTGGTCGATCTCGGCGGCGCGACTCCGCGGGAGGCGGCCATGAACCCCCTCCAGGGGTTCCTGCACCTCCTGTCCGACCCCAACATCGCGTTCCTGCTGTTCACGATCGGCGTGTACGGGCTGATCTTCGAGGTCATGAACCCCAACTTCGTGACCGGCATCCTGGGCGCGCTGGCGATCATCCTGGCGTTCGTCGGGTTCGGCAGCCTGCCGCTCAACGTGGCCGGGCTGCTGCTGCTCGGGCTGGGCGCGGTGCTGTTCGTGCTCGAGGTCCAGATCACCAGCCACGGCCTCCTGTCGCTGGGCGGGATCGTCTGCTTCGCGCTTGGCGCGTCGGCGCTGTACACGCAGCCCGGCGGCGATCCGACCGTGCCCCTGGTCCAGGTTGCGACCCCGGTGATCGTGGTCACGACGGCGACGACGGCGATCATCATGGGCATGATCACCGTGGCCGCGATCCGCAGCCGGACGATGGCCATGCCGGCGGGCAGCGTCGGCTCCTCCGTGCCGGCGGGGACGCCGGGGGTCGTCCAGGCACCGCTGGAGCCGCAGGGCACCGTGTACCTGGGCGGCGAGCCATGGAGCGCTCGGTCGATCGATGACACCTGGCTCCCCCGCGACACTCCCGTTCGCCTGGTCAGGTTCGAGGGCCTGACCGCCATCATCGAGCTCGACCTCGAGCGTCAATCAACCTCGCCGGCGGCCCGCGCGTCCGCCGACCGGCCCTAGCACCCGGAGGCATCCATGGACCTGGCCGTCACGCTTTCGATCGTCGCGTTCGTCGTGGTCGTGGCGCTCGTGCTCCTGTATCTCTCGGTCCGCGTGGTCCAGCAGTACGAGCGGATGGTCGTGTTCCGACTGGGACGCACCAACGAGTCCAAGGTGCGGGACCCCGGCCTCCGGTGGCTGTGGCCGATCATCGATCGGCCGGTGAAGGTGGACATGCGCGAGCAGTTCATCGAGGTCCCGAGCCAGACCACCATCACCAAGGACAACGCCCCGATCAACGTCGACTTCCTGATCTACTGGCGGATCGCCGACGCGCTCAAGAGCGTGGTCAACGTCGCCTACTTTGCGGGTGCGCTCCAGGGCGTCGCCACGACCACCCTGCGCGCGGTCATCGGCGACATCCTGCTCGACGACGTGCTGTCCAAGCGGGAGCAGATCAACGAGGTCCTGCGGACCAAGCTCGACGAGGTCACCGAGCGCTGGGGCGGCAAGATCACGACCGTGGAGATCCGCGAGATCACGCCGCCCCGCGACGTCCAGGACGCGATGAACCGGCAGCTGTCGGCGGAACGGACGCGCCGCGCCGTGATCACCGAGTCCGAGGGTGCCCGGCAGTCGGCGATCAACGTGGCCGAGGGCCAGAAGCAGTCGGCGATCCTCCAGGCGGAGGGCGACCGGCAGGCTGCGATCCTGCGTGCCGAGGGTTTCAGCCAGGCGCTCGAGCGGATCTACGCGGCGGCCAAGGGCATCGACGAGAGGACGATGTCGCTCCAGTACCTCGAGGCGCTCAAGGCGCTCGGGGCGAGCCCGTCGACCAAGTTCGTGATCCCCACCGAGTTCACGCGCCTCGCCGACCGCATCGGCGGGTACGTGGCCCAGGGAATGGGCGCGCAGCCGGGCGGCGAGCCGGGTGACGCGGGCTCCGGGGGCCGGTGATCCGGCGGCTCCTGCTGGTCCCGGCGGCGCCGCTCATCGCGGTCGCCGCCGTCGGACCGGTCGTCGACCGCCTTGCCAGGCGGCTCGCGGACGCGCCTCGGCGGCTGCCCGCGGAAGCCGGGATGACGGCGGCCCTCGACGCCCTCGGAGGCGAGGTCGTCCGCCTCCGGGCACGCGATGGTGTCCGCCTCACCGGACGCTGGCTCGCGGTCGACGCGGTCACCGACGGCCGGCCGCCGGGCGACCCGCGTCCGAACGGTGAGGGTGCTTCGGCCGACGACGAGCCGCTCGACGCCCGGTGGGTCCCGGACCCGCGGGAGGCGATCCTGCTGCTCCACGGCTACAGCGGGTCGGTGACGCCCGACCTGCTCGACCTTGCCCCGTTCCTGCGCCGCACCGCGGGGGTGCTGGGGCTCGACTTCCGGGGCCATGGTGGCTCGGACGATGCCCCCACGACGTTCGGGCTCGACGAGGTCGAGGACGTTGCCGGCGCGCTCGGCTGGCTCGGCGAGCGGGGGGTGACGCGCGTCGCCCTCGTCGGGTCGTCGATGGGCGGCATCGCCGCCATCGCCGCGGTCGCGATCCTGGGCGATGGGCGGCTCGCCGCCGCCGACATCGATCCCGACGCGCCCGCCGCACCCGGGCCGCCGCCGCGACCGCGGATCGTGGCGGTGGTCGGCGACTCGGTCGCGCCCGAGCTGTCGGTCGTGGTGGCCAGCCGGCTGGCGATCCCGCTCGGACGACTGGTGGCCGATCGGGCGTTTGCGCGCATGGCGCGCCAGGTCGGGGGCGATCCCCGGCGGACGCAGCCGATCGCGATGATCGGCCTCCTCGAGGACGTCCCGCTGCTGCTGATCCACGGCGATGCCGACCGGACGGTCCCCATCCGCGACGCCCGGCGGCTGGTCGCCGCCGCGCCCGCGGGCACCCGGCACGTCGTCATCGCGGGCGCCGACCACACGCAGGGCCACCGCGTCGACGCCGAGGGATACGAAGCTGCCGTGACCGCCCTGCTGCGCGAGGCGTTCGCGGCCGGTCGCGCCTGACCGGGTCCCACGCCCGCTCACCCCTATACTGCGCGGAGGCATCTCGGGACGGCCGCTCGCACGGGCGGCGATGCCGGTGCTATGTCAGGAGAACGGATGGCCGGGAAGGTTCTCGTCGTCGACGACGATGCGAGCGTCCAGCGACTGCTCCAGTACACCCTCAAGCAGGAGGGGTACGAGGTCGTGATCGGCGCGGACGGAAACGAGGCGCTGCGGCTGTGGGAGACCGAGGTTCCATCGGTCATCCTGCTCGACGTCACGCTCAAGGGCCTCGATGGCTATGAGGTCGCTGCCCGGATCCGGGCCGGCGAGAAGGGCGGCCACACCCCGATCATCATGCTCACCGCGGATCGCGATGTGCAGCAGCGCGTCCGGGCCCTCCGCGCGGGCGCCGACGACTACCTGATCAAGCCGTTCCATCCAGCCGAGCTGCTGGCGCGCCTCAAGAGCCTCGTCGCGCGGTTCTCGCCCACGGACCTGCTGGTCGGCCGCCCCCCGCTGGGCCGGGTCCATGCCTACTACGGCGCCAAGGGCGGGGTCGGCACGACGACGATCGCGATCAACGCCGCGATCGCGCTCCAGAGCCTCGGCCGGCGCGTGTGCCTCGTGGACGGCAACCTGCAGTTCGGCGACCATCGCGTGTTCCTCGACCTCGGGCTCGACCGCAAGAGCATCGTCGACCTGGTGAGCGCGCCGTCGATGGACACGGACCTGGTCCGCAAGATCGTCCAGACGCACGAATCCGGCGTGGACCTCCTGCTCGCGCCGCCGTCGCCGGAGTCGGCCGACCTCGTCAGCGCCCAGCACATGCACCAGATCATGGAGCTGCTGCGCGAGATGTACGACTACGTGGTCGTGGACATCGACAAGCGGCTCGACGACATGAACCTGATGGTCCTCGACATCGCGGACACCATCTTCGCCGTCATGACCGCGGACCTCTCGTGCCTCAAGAACGTCCGGCTGGTGCTCGAGACGATCGGCCACCTGGGCTACGAGCAGGGCAAGCTCAAGCTGGTCCTCAACCGCTCCAACGCGTTCACCGGGATCAACGTGAAGAGCGCCGAGGGTGCGCTCAAGCGCCCGATCGAGTTCCAGATCGTCAACGAGTACCGGGGCGCGATCTCCGCGCTCAACACCGGCGCCCCGTTCATGGCCGAGAAGGCCGACTCGATCCTGGGCCGGTCCGTGCTGGACTTCGCCCGCGCGGTCGACAAGCCGGACGGATCGCTCCCGCAGCTGGCGCCCGTCGCCGGCCGCTGACGCGCTCCTCGGGCAACGCCGGCGGGATGCCGGGTAAGCCCGAGGTGAGCCGGCGGCCGTACCGTGCGGTTCGTGCTTGCCACCCTCCTGTCCGCGACGCTCCACGGGATCACGGGCCGCGTCGTGCGGGTCGAGGTCGATGTCGCGCCCGGGCTGCCCGGGTTCACGATCGTCGGCCTCCCGGACGCCGCGCTCTCGGAGGCGCGTGAGCGGGTCCGCGGTGCGCTCCGGAACGCCGGCTTCCACCACCCGCCACGCCGGATCACCGTCAACCTCGCCCCGGCAGAGCTGCGCAAGGCTGGCGCGTCGCTGGACGTGGCGATTGCGCTGGGCATCCTCCTCGGCTCGGAGCAGCTGCGAGCGGACCCGGGTCGCGTGGGCCTCATCGGGGAGCTCGGCCTGGGCGGGGACGTGCGGCCGGTCCCGGGAATCCTGGCGATGTGCCTCGCGCTGGCGCGGCAGGGCGTCGCTCGCGTGGTCGTTCCCGTTGATGCGGCCGCCGAGGCCCGACTCGCGCCGGGGATCGAGCCCGTGGAGGTGGCGACCATCGCGGACGCCGCGGCCGCGATCCGCGGACGGCGCTCGCGCCGCCCGGTTCCGGGCCCGCTGCCGCGAACCGGGGTGCCCTCGAGCCTCCAGGCCGTGCCCGAGCCACGCCCGGTCGCATCCCCACCGTATCCGCCTGTGGACCTCGCGGACGTCCGGGGCCAGGCGGCCGCCCGCCGGGCGCTCGAGATCGCGCTGGCCGGCGGTCATGCGCTCCTGCTGATGGGGCCGCCCGGGTCGGGCAAGACGCTGCTCGCCCGGACGATCCCCGGGCTGCTGCCGGACCTCGGGCCCGAGGCGGCGCTGTCGGCAACGGTGATCGCTTCGGTGGCCGCGGCCCAGCCGCTCGCCTCGCTCGTCCGCCGGCCGCCGGTCAGGATGCCCCACCACACGATCTCGTACGCCGGAATGGTCGGTGGCGGCCCCCGGCTGTCGCCGGGCGAAGTGACCTTGGCGGACCAGGGAGTCCTGTTCTGCGACGAGCTCGCCGAGTTCGGGCGCGACGTCCTTGAGGCGCTGCGCCAGCCGCTCGAGGACGGGAGCATCAGCGTCGTCCGCGTCGGTCGCGCCGAGACGTTCCCGGCGCGGTTCACGTTCGTGGCGGCGATGAACCCGTGTCCGTGCGGCCAGTCCGGGGCGGCCGATCGGGCGTGCTCCTGCCCGCCCGGAGTCCCGGAGCGCTACCTGCGCCGGGTCTCAGGTCCGCTGCGCGATCGGATCGACCTGTGGGTGACCGTGAACCGCGTCCCGCCCGCGGCCCTGATCGGCACGTCTGCGCCCGAGCCGTCGGCGATCGTGGCGAGGCGAATCTCCGCCGCCCGAGAGCGCCAGCGAGCGCGCACCGGGGAGCGGACGAATGCCACGATCCGCGGCCGCGCGCTGCAGGCCGTGTGCGCGCTGGATCGGACCGCGAGGTCGCGGGCAGTGCGCCTGGCGGAGCTCGAGGGCCTGTCGGGCCGGGGGACCGAGCGGCTGCTCCGGGTCGCGCGGACGATCGCCGATCTCGAGGGAGCTGCGACCGTGGCGTCCGGCCATCTCGACGAGGCCGCGAGGTTCCGATCGCCCGTGGATCGACTCGCGATGCGGCTGGCCGGGTGATGCTCGGCATCGGGCGAGGCGGTCCGCTCGGTGATGCGGATCCCGCGGGCGGCGCAGCGCCCGCGACCGCGGCCGGCGATGCGGCGACGGTCGGCGACGCGACGGACGCAGCGCCCGCGACGATCGACGATGTCGAACGCGACGCGTGGGTCGTGCTCGCCGGTGTCCATGGCGTCGGTCCGGTCTCGTTCGAGCGACTCGTGGGCACCTTCGGCAGCGTCGCGACCGCGTTCACGGTCGCGCGGACCCGGGGGGCGGTGCCGCGGCTGGTCGCGGCATCGTGTGGGCCCGGTGGCGAGTCCCCGACGCTCACCACCGAGGCGGCGAGGGGCATCGTGGCCGCGGCGGGGGAGATCGACCGCCGGCTCGCCGTGGTGCGCGCGTCGGGCGTCACCATCGTCACGCTGGCCGACGAGACGTATCCGAGGCGTCTGCGCCGGATCGACCTGCCGCCGCCCGTGCTGTTCGTCCGCGGCGATGTCGCGGCGCTGGATCGGGCACGAGCGGTGGCCGTGGTCGGGACGCGACGGCCCACCGAGGCCGGACGGGCGCTCGCGGGACAGATCGCCGACGCCGTCGCCGGCCTCGGTGCCACGGTGATCTCGGGGCTGGCCGTCGGGATCGACGCCGCCGCCCACGAGGCCGCCGTCCGTGGCCGGCGACCCACCGTCGCGGTGATCGGCGGTGGCCACGACCACCTCTACCCGGCCGCGAACCGCGGCCTCGCCGCCTCGATCGTCCGGGGCGGCGGCGTGGTCGTCAGCGAGTTCGCACCCGACACGGAGCCGAGTCGCGGCACGTTCCCGCGACGAAACCGGATCATCAGCGGGCTGGCGGACGCGACGGTCGTGGTCGAGGCGGGGTCGCGGAGCGGCGCGCTGACCACGGCCGCCTGGGCGCTCGAGCAGGGCCGCGGCCTGCACCTCGTGCCCGGCCGGGTCGGTGACCCGACGGTGGCCGGTTGCCTGGCGTTCCTGCGCGAGGCAGCGCCGGAGGCCCGGATCGTCGCGGGCGTGGCCGAGCTGATCGAGGACCTCGGCCTGCTCCAGCCGCACGCGGCGACGCACGGGACCGGCACCACCGGTCAGCAGCTGACGACGGACGCCCTGCTCGCCGCTCTCGGGCCGGCGGAACGCGCGCTCGCCGCAGCGCTGGCCGGCGGCAGCGCCTCGGTCGACGAGCTGATGGTCGCCACCGGGAGCCCTGGAGCCGCGGTGCTCGGGGCGCTGACATCGCTCGAGCTTCGCGGCCTCGTGTTCGAGGCATTCGGCCGCTACCGCGCGGCCGGCCAGCTGGCACCCGGGCGGAGCGACGGCGCAAAGGCGCGCGTTCGGCGCGGGGCGGGCGTACATCGCGCGGCGTGATGCGCGCTTGGCGGCGTCCCACCGTCGATGCTACGCTCCCACCGACCCCGGCCACCCGGGCCCGCGCCAACACTGCCCGCCGGGTGTCGTGGCCGCGTCCCCGGCTGGAACTGCGGCGGCGACTGGAGGACGACCTATTGCGGAAGCTCGGCGCGCTCGTGCTCGGGATCCCGGTGCTCATCATGGTCTACGTCGCGTCGCTGCTGCGGCGGGGCGGGATGGCTCGGATCAGCGCCGGACTCGCGGCGGTCGCGGTCATCGGCCTGGTCGTGGTCGCAAGCCTGCCGCCCGCACCCACCACGGCGATCCCCGCCTCCGGCAAGCCGGCACCCGTCGCCGCGTCGCTGATGGAATCGGTCCGGACCGGGCATGGCCTGAGCTCCCCGTTCGTGGTGGAGTTCTCGGCGCCGATGGATGCCGCGACGGTCGCGGCGGCCCTGCGGATCGAGCCCGATGCCGCCGTCTCGCTGAGCTGGGACCCGTCGGTCTCCGTGCTCACGATCACCCCGGTGGACCACTGGCAGCCTGACACCCTGTACTCGGTGACCGTGGATGCCCTCGCGCGCGCCGCCGACGGCGGGGCGCTCAAGGCGCCGGTGCGAGCGGTCGTCCTGACCGCCGCGGCGGGGAGTGCCAGGATCGAAGCCACCCGTCCCGTCGAGCAGCGCGTGCGGACCGATACGGCGTTCCTGCTGACGTTCGATCGCGATGTCTCCGTCGACGCCGTCCGAAGCGCCCTGCGCAGCGACCCCGTCATTCACGGTGATGTGACGGCGACCGACACGCCCGGCGAGCTGCTGCTCACGCCCTACGGGCCGCTCGCGGCCGACACCACCTACCGGGTCTCGTTTGAGGACCTCCGCGACACGGACGGGATCCCGTTCGGGACGACCCCCGGCATCGAGGTGACGACGGCGGCAGCACCGCGCGTCGTCCGGTTCCGGCCCAGGAACGGGACCGGCGATGCCGATCGGAGCTCGGTCCTCTCGGTGCGCTTCACGGAGCCGATGGACCACGCCAAGACGGCCGCGGCCTTCAGCGTGAAGGTGGGCGACAAGGAGGTCGCCGGCAAGGTCTCCTGGGCCGAGGGCGACACCGTGCTGGTGTTCGATCCGACCTCAAACCTCGCGTACTCATCCAAGGTGAGCATGACCGTTGACCTGCGTGCGATGTCGCAGGCGGGCGTGCCCATCGGCAAGGTCGCGACCGCCACGTTCACCGTCGTCGCGAAGCCCAAGCCCAAGCCGGTCGCCACCAAGGCCCCCACGACGACCATCCCAAAGTCGGGCGGCAGTGGTGCGGTCAGTGGCAGCTGGACCGCCGTCGAGAGCTACTACCTCAAGCTCATGAACTGCACCCGAACCGGCGGCTGGGTGACGTCGACGGGCGCCTGCTCATCGCCGGGCGGGCGGAACGTGGCAGCCCTCAAGCTCGACGCCGGGATCAGCTCCAAGGTGTCCCGGCCGTACGCGAAGCTGCTCGCCACCCGGGGGCTGTGCGATCACTTCATCGGCGGCACGCCGGGTGATCGGCTGAAGAAGGCGGGGTACACCAGCTACCACTGGGCCGAGAACCTCGGCTGCCGCTCGGGCGATCCGTACGCCGCGGTGCTCGGGTCGCACCTCTTCTTCCAGAATGAGAAGTCGACCAACGGTGGCCACTACGTGAACCTGATGAACGCCGCCTACGATCGGGTCGGGATCGGCGTCTGGGTGTCCAGCGGCCGGGTCCGGCTGGTGGTGGACTTCTACCACCCCTAGGCGACCCTCCGCGCGGGCAGGGGACCACCCGCCCGGGGGGACCATCGGGCGGGTGACGGGCGGCAACGGGCGGGCGACGATGGTTCCGTGATCCGCAACGTATGCATCCACGTGAACAACGAGCAGCCGCTGCTCGCCGACCTGTTCGACCTGCCCGTCTCGACCGACGCCGGGCTGCTGTGCACGAACGTGCGCACCCTGGACGGCAAGCGCCCCGTGTTCATCGACACGATCGAGGCGACATTCTTCTTCCCGTACCACGTGGTCCGGTTCATCGAGATCCCGGTGGGCGCCCTCGACGGCCGCGCCCCGACCCCAGCCACGGATGCCGGTAACGCAGGACCCGATGATGCGGCCCAGGCGCCGATCACCCCGCTCCCCGAGGAGCAGCGCCTGCCCGTCCCCGTCGGAGCAGGATCCGATGCGGACGACGACGACGGCGAGCTCGAGATCGACGAGGAATTCCTCCAGCGCATCCGCGACATCTGAGGACGGCGCCGCAACCGGGACGTAAGGAACCCGGTGCTACACTCGGCCGCCATGCCCAAGCACCTCGTGATCGTGGAATCGCCCGCCAAGGCGCGGACGATCGAGCGCTACCTCGGCGATGACTACCAGGTCCTCGCGTCGTACGGGCACGTGCGCGACCTGCCCGAGAACCCCGGCAAGGGGAAGTTCGGGGTCGACGTGGACCACGACTTCGCGCCCGAGTACGAGATCACGGAGGATCGCCGGAAGCAGGTGTCCGCGATCGAGAAGGCCGCCCGGAGCGCGACGGACGTGTGGCTCGCGACGGACCTCGACCGGGAGGGAGAGGCGATCGCCTGGCACGTGGCGGAGGCGGCCCACGTGCCCGAGAGCAAGACGCACCGGGTCACCTTCAGCGAGATCACCGAGGGCGCGATCCGCGACGCCTTCGCAAACCCGCGCGGGATCGACCACGACCTCGTCGATGCCCAGCAGACGCGCCGGATCGTCGACCGGCTGGTCGGCTACACGCTGAGCCCGCTGCTGTCGCGCAAGGTCCGGGGCGGCCTGTCCGCGGGGCGGGTCCAGTCGGTCGCCGTCCGGCTCGTCGTCGAGCGCGAGCGCGAGATCCGCGCGTTCACCGCCCGCGAGTACTGGACGCTGGAGGCGCTGCTGAGCACCGCGGCCGGGGACGGGTTCACGGCGGACGTGGTCCGGATCGACGGCAAGGCCGTCGACGTGGGCGATGGCGAGACCGCGGCGGGTCACGCGGCGGCGCTCCGGGACCAGCGACCGGTGGTGGAATCGGTGGCCACGCGGCCGTCGAAGCGCAACCCGGCCCCGCCGTTCACCACCAGCACGCTCCAGCAGGAGGCGAGCCGCAAGCTCGGCTTCAGCCCCAAGCGCACGATGTCGATCGCGCAGCGACTGTACGAGGGCGCGGACACGCCCGACGGGCACGTCGGCCTGATCACGTACATGCGGACCAATTCGACGGCGATCGCCACGGTCGCCATGGCCGAGGCGCAGCAGGTCATCGTCGACCGGTTCGGGGAGCGCTACGGCACCGGCAAGGGTCGCGTGTACAAGACGAAGCAGAAGGGCGCCCAGGAGGCGCACGAGTCGATCCGCCCCACGTCGTTCCTGCGCGACCCGGAGTCGATGCAGGGTCACCTCAAGCCCGAGGAGCACCGGCTGTACCGCCTGATCTGGCAGCGCGCGATCGCGTCCCAGATGGCGCCCAAGCAGCTGGAGACGACGACGGCCGAGCTCACGGCCGGAAGCTACCGGCTTCGCGCATCGGCGACGCGCACCGTGTTCGACGGGTTTGCGCGCGTCTACACCGAGGGCCAGGACGACGCCCCGGAGGAAGCGGAGCGCACGCTGCCGCCGCTGGCCGCGGGCGACGTGACCACGGTCGAGACGGTCACCCCGACGCAGCATTTCACCGAGCCGCCGCCGCGGTTCACCGAGGCGACGCTGATCAAGGCGCTCGAGGAGCACGGGATCGGGCGTCCGTCCACGTACGCCGCCACGATCTCGACGATCCTCGACCGCGGCTACGTGCGGGTCGAGGAGCGCCGGCTCCGCCCGGAGGAGATCGGCGAGATCGTGACCGACTTCCTGGTCCAGCATTTCGGCCGCTACGTGGACCTCGCCTTCACCGCCCGGATGGAGCTGGAGCTGGACGAGGTCGCCGGTGGCCAGCGGGCGTGGGTCCCCCTCCTGCGCGAGTTCTTCGGGCCCCTCAAGGACCGCGTGGACGAGGTGCGCAAGACCGTCAAGCGAAGCGACGTCACCACCGAAGCCAGCGACGAGGTCTGCTCCGAGGGTCATCCGATGGTGATCCGCCTGGGGCGCAACGGGAAGTTCCTGGCCTGCTCGACCTACCCGGACCACAAGGAGACCCGGCCGCTGCCGGGCGACGAGGCCCCGGTGCTGGAGGGCGATGGCGAGCCCTGCCCGCAGTGCGGCGAGGGGGTGCTCACCACCAAGCGCGGCCGGTTCGGCGCCTTCGTCGGTTGCTCCCGGTATCCCACCTGCACCTACATCCGGCGCGACGGCCCGCCACCGCCGGATCCGCTCCCGTTCGAGGTCGTGTGCCCCAAGAATGGCGACGGCACACTGGTCGCCCGTCGCGCGCGACGAACCGGCAATGTGTTCTGGGGATGCTCCAAGTACCCTCGATGCGACTTCACCACCAACTTCGAGCCCACGGGGGCCATCCACGATGCGCACGACGACGGCAAGGGGGCGGTTGCCCGCAAGGGCGACACGGGCCTGTGCCTGACCTGCGGCGCGACGGTCCCGCTCCCGGACGGGCCGCTGGCCGGCCTGCGGCTGCCGGGTGGTCCACCGGATCCCGCCGCGCTCCAGCGGCCGGCCAGGGGTGGCGCCCGGCGGGGTGGGGCCCGGGCCGGTGCCCGGGCGGGGCGCGGCTCGTCGTCGTCCGCTCGGTCGGGGGCCGGAGCTCGGCGAAGCGGGGATTGACCCTCGGAGCGGCCGCGTGACGGGGAGCGAGGCGCTCCGGCGGTTCCTGCGCTCGATGGACGCGCGTGACACGTCGCCCAACACCCATCGCTCGTACGAGACATCGATCGCCGCCTACCTCGAGTGGCTCGAGACGCGTGGGGAAGACTGGCGGGCGCCGTCGCGGGCGATCCTTCGGGCATATCTGACCGAGCTGACGGACGGCCACGCAAAGAGCACGGTCGCCCAGCGAATGGCGGCGCTCCGCGCGTTCCACCGGTACGCCGCGAGAGCCGGCATCGCGCCCGGCGACCCGTGGGGCGCGATCTCCACGCCGCGCCTCCCGCGGCGGCTGCCGAAGGTGCTCGAGGTGGAGCAGGTGGAGCGGCTGATCGCGGTCGTCGACGCGGACCTGGACGCGGCGGCCACCACCGTCGCGCACGGTCCGCGGGATGCCGCGCTGGTCCGGGCACTCGCCCTCCGGGACCTCGCCCTGATCGAGACGGCGTATGCGGCCGGCCTGCGGATCAGCGAGCTGGCGGCCGCCGACCTGGGCAACCTCGACCTGCGACGGGGCGAGCTGCGGGTGCTCGGCAAGGGGCGCAAGGAGCGGATCGGGCTCCTGGGCCGGCCCGCGCGCGAGGCGCTCGCCGCGTACCTCGACACGGGACGCCCGGTCCTCGCGGCGCGCCACGCCGGCCACGCCGGGCAGCCCGCCGACCGCACCGAAGGTCCGTCCACGGCGGTGTTCCTCAACCACCATGGCGACCGGCTCGGGGTGCGCGGCCTGCGATCCCGGCTGGACCGGCTGCGCCGCCTGGCCGGTCTGCCCGCCGGGATCACGCCGCACACCCTCCGTCACAGCTTCGCCACGCACCTGCTCGAGGGCGGCGCAGACCTGCGGGTCGTCCAGGAGCTGCTGGGCCACGAGAGCCTGGCGACCACCCAGGTCTATACCCACGTGTCGCCGTCGCGGCTGCGCGACGCCTACCGCATGGCCCACCCGCGGGCAAGATCCGGCTGATGGACGACACGGGCGACGACCTGGTCGGGAGCGAGGAGGCGGTCGCCGTCGCGGCGCGCCGTGCCGGATCGCCGACGACGCGGGCGCTCGCGCGGGCCGGGCTGATCGTCACCGGCCTGTTCCTCGTGTCGAGGATCCTGGGCTATGTCCGGACCGTCGCGATCGCCGCCGCGGTCCCAGTCGACCAGCTGGGGCCGTTCTTCGCCGCGTTCCGGATCCCGGACTTCCTGTTCCAGCTGGTCGCGGCGGGCGCGCTGTCGTCGGCGCTGATCCCCGTCATCACGGCGTTGTTCGCGACCGACGAGGAGGCGCGCGCCTGGCGGGTCGTGTCCACGGTCACGACGCTGATGCTCTCGGCGCTGCTCGTCCTGGCGGCGATCGTCCTCGTGCTTGCGCCGCAGCTGGTGGCGATCATCGCGCCCGGCTACGACGAGCAGTTGCGCGCCCAGACCACGGACCTCACCCGGATCATGGTGCTTTCCCCGCTGTTCCTCGCGGCCGGCTCGGTCGCGACCAGCGCGCTCAACTCGCGCGGCCGCTTTGCCGCCTCGGGCATGGCGCCGCTGGTGTACAACCTCGCGATCATCCTGGGTGCCGTGCTCCTCGTGCCCGTGTTCGGCATCCCGGGCCTGGCGTACGGCGTGGTCGCCGGCGCCGTCGGCCACCTCCTCGTTCAGCTGCCGGCGCTGGTCCGGGAGGGTGCGCGGATCCGGCCCCGGATCGACCTCGGCGATTCCCAGGCCCGGCTCGCCCTGATGCTCATGGCACCCCGCGCGGTCGGCCTCGGAGCGACCCAGATCGTGTTCCTGGTCATGACCAGCCTCGCCACCACGCTCGGCGACAGCGCGCTGGCGGTGTTCAACTTCGCGTTCTCGCTGCTCCAGATCCCGATCGGCGTCATCGGCGTGCCGCTGGGCGTCGTGCTGCTGCCGTCGCTCGCTCGCGAGGCCGCCACCGGCGGCACCGACGCGTTTCGGCGGCTGCTCGTTCGTGGTCTGAGCCTGCTCGGCTACGTCATGATCGGGCTCGCGGTGCTGGGCATCGTCGTGTCCGAGGACGTCGTCCGGCTGCTGTTCGGGTTCGCGCACATCGGCGAGAACGCGACCGTGTCGACCGCCATGACCCTCGCGGTGTTCCTGGTCGGGCTGACGGCGCACTCGCTGATCGCCGTGCTCGCGCGGGCCTTCTATGCGCTCCAGGACACGCGGACGCCGGTCCTCGCCGCGCTCGTCGCGGTGGCGGTCAACATCGTGGTGGCGAACGTGCTCGTGGGGCCGCTCGGCCTCCAGGGGCTGGCGCTGGCGATCGCCGTCGCGGCGTGGCTCGAGACGCTGACGCTGTTCCTGCTGCTCGGCCGGCGCGTCCCGGGGCTGGGACTGGCCCGGGTGGGCGATGTGATGGCCCGGTCGCTCGTGGCCGCGCTCGCGGGTGCGGCGGTCGCGTTCGGCATCGAGCAGGGGTTGCGGGGGGCATGGGGCACGGATCCCGGCTTCGTGCTCGTGCTCGTCCGCGTGACCGTTGCGGTCGCGGCCGGCGGCACCGTGCTGCTCGGCGCGTCGATCGCGTTGCGGATCCAGGAGCCGCGCACTATCGTCGGCGTCGTGGTCGACCTCATCCGCCGCCGCGGCCGCGCGTGACGGCCAGCTCCGCGGGCGGCGTCCACCTCGTTCCGGCAGGCGCGGACCCCGCGATCGATGCCGCCGCCTGGGACGCGTTCGTCGAGGCGAACCCGCGCGGCTCCTATCTCCAGCTCGCGGGCTGGGCCAGGGTCAAGGCCGTGAACGGCTGGACGGCGACCCGGCTGTTCGATGCCGCCGGCCCGGGCCTGGGCGCCCAGGTCCTGCTCCGTCGCCCCGGGCCGCTGCCGTGGGCGTTCGCCTATGCGCCCCGTGGCCCCGTGCTCGACACCTGGGACCGGGGCTCCGTTGAGCGGCTGACGGCGCTGGCCCGCGAACGGCTGCGAAGCACGGCGCGCGTGAGCCACCTGCGGATCGATCCCGAGATCGAGCGGGGGACCGGCCCGGACGAGGACGGCGCGGTCGTCGTGGCGCTCCGCGCGGCGGGCTGGCGGTCCGCACCGCCGATCCAGCCGGTCTCGTCGCGGGCGATCGATCTCACGGCCGACGAGGACGCCCTGTGGGGCGACCTGCGCAAGAAGTGGCGCCAGTACGTGAACAAGGCCAGGTCCGGTGGGGTGCGGGTCGTGGACGCGGGCCCGGAGCGCCTCGACGACTTCTACCGCATCTACCGCGAGACGGCGGACCGGGCCGGGTTCCTGATCCGCGCCGCGTCGGCGTACCGGGACGTGTGGGACGCGTTCGGCCCCGACGGCCGGGCACGGCTGCTGTTCGCGGAGCTGCCGGACGGCACGCCGGTGGCGACGCTGTTCCTGGTGCGCGCCGGGGCCCGGGTCGTGGAGCCGTACGGCGGCATGACCGGTGCCGGCGCGGACAGCCGGGCGAACTATCTCCTCAAGTGGGAGGCCATCAGGAGCTCGAAGGCGCAGGGCGCCACCAGCTACGACCTGTGGGGCCTGGCGCACGCCGGGATCGCCCACTTCAAGACCGGGTTCGGCGGCCGCGAGATCGGGTACATCGGGGCGTGGGACCTGGTGCTCGATCCGTTCGGCCGTCGCACGTACGCCGTCGCGCAGCGCGCCCGCGTCCGCGTGGAGCGGCTCCGCCACGGGCTTCGCGGCCGTGGTGCCTCGACCGCGGCCGGGTACGCGGGTGACGCGGGAGCCGACGGATGAGCGGGACACCTCGAATGACGGCGGCGACGACCCGGCGGCCGATCGCGAGCCTCGCATGACCGCCGCCATCGTCACCCTCTCGCCGGCGCAGCTCGACGACTGGGACGCGGCAGCCGTGGATGCGCCGGGCGGCCACGTGTTCCAGTCGCGGGCGTGGGCCGCGCACCGGGCCGCCCAGGGCTGGCGACCGCGGTTCCTCGCGGGCGGCGACGTCCGGGCGCTCGTGCTGAGCCGCCGCTGGCCGGTGATCGGCGGGGCCTCGGCGTATGTGCCGCGCGGGCCGGTGGGGCCGGGTGAGCCGTGGGCCAACGACGGGTCCGGCGCGGCGATCGGCGCGGCCGCGGTGGCGGTCGCAGACCACCTGGCCACCGTCGGGGTCGATGTCGTCGCTGCCGATCCCGAGGTCGCGGCGGAGGACGTCGACTACCGCGCCACCCTCGATGGGGCGGGGTTCCGGCCGATCCCCGAGATCCAGCCGTCGCGACACCGGATGGCGCTGGCGCTGCCCGCCGACGGGGATCCGGCCACGGTCCTCGAGGGCGTGGCCAAGGCGACGCGCCAGCGGATCCGTCGGGCCGAGCGTGACGGTCTCGTCGTGCTGCGCCACGACCTTCGGACGACCGACGTGGAGGGCGTGCAACCCGCGCACGAGCCAGCCGAAGCCGCGCTGGGTCGCTTCTACGACCTGCTGCGCGCCACCGGCGAGCGACGCGGGTTCGAGTTCGGCGGTCGCGCGGACTTCGTCGGCTGGTGGCGGGCCGCCCTGGCCGCGGGACACCTGGTCTACCTCGAGGCGCGTGAGGGGACCGCGGCCGGCTCGGTGCTCGGCGGGCTGCTGCTGTACCGCCACGGCTGCCGGATGTCGACGGCCCACTCCGCCGACGACGCCGCGCGGCGGCGCGACCAGCCGGGCACGATGCACCTGCTGCGCTGGCGCGCGATCGAGCTCGCGCTCGCGGAGCGACGCACCGAGATGGACCTGGGCGGCGTCGATGTCGCGGGCGCCCGCCGCCCGCCGGAGCCCGGCGAGCCCACCCACGGGCTGTACGAGCACAAGCGATCGTTCGGGGCGGAATGGGTCGAGCTGTCGGGGGCGCACGAGCGGGTCGCGAGACCGTGGCGCTACGCCGTCGGCCGGGTGACCGCCCGGATCGCCCGGGGGATGCCGGGCCGGGAGCGCGGCGAGTGACGGCCACGGAGCCGACGGTCGGGTCGCTGATCGCCGCGGCAGAGCCGACCGACCCGCTGCCGCTGGGCGACCTCGTCGCCCGGCTCGAGGCACACGACCTGGTCCGCGGGGCGTGGGTCGACGGCGGACTCGGGACGTCGGCCCCCGCCGGAACCCCGGTCGCGGCCGGCACCCCGCCCGTTGCCGGACCTTCGGGCCTCGCCGCGCTCTCGGGGCTCGAGGTGCGCGGCGTGACCGAGGATTCGCGCGCCGTGGCGAAGGGAACGCTGTTCGTCGCCGTGCCCGGCTTCCACGTCGATGGCCACGACTTCCTCGACCGGGCGGCGGCAGCCGGCGCGGCCGCCGCCATCGTCGAGCACCCCGTGCCCGGCGCCCGGGTGCCACAGCTGGTCGTGGCGGCGGCGCGGCCGTCGCTGGCCAGGGCCGC
The DNA here is from genome assembly GCA_963749705.1 of uncultured Chloroflexia bacterium. GTDB lineage: Bacteria > Chloroflexota > Limnocylindria > Limnocylindrales > CSP1-4 > CAIXZV01. The sequence goes on from CAVVNQ010000002.1 coordinate 141,695, forward strand.
GGCGTGGTGGTACCGGGACCCGTCGCACGAGGTCGCGACCATCGGGGTCACCGGCACCGACGGCAAGACCACCACCTCGTTCCTGGCCGTGGCGGCGCTCGAGGCCGCGGGCATCTCGACCGGGCTGATCGGGACCGTCGAGACCCGGGTGGGCGCCGCGCTCGACCGCCACGAGGCGCACGTCACCACCCCGGCCGCGCACGAGCTGCAGGCAACGCTCCGGGCGATGCACCGCGCCGGCAACACCGCGGCGGTGGTCGAGACGACCTCGCATGCCCTCGAGCTGGACCGGGTCCTCGACGTCGCCTACGACATCGCGCTGTTCACCAACCTGACCCACGAGCACCTCGAGCTCCACGGCTCCTTCGAGCGCTATCGGGCGGCCAAGCTGCGCCTGTTCGAGCGACTGGGGGCGGGGCCGGACAACCCGGTCAAGACGATCGCGGGACGCGCGTGGCCGAAGGCCGCCGTGGTCAACCGGGACGACCCGTCCGCGCCCTGGTTCGAGGCGGCCGCCAGGGCCGCCGGCGCCCGGGTCGTGACGTACGGGGTCGATCGGGACGCGGACATCCGGGCGACCGGCGTCGACGAGGACGCCCGACGGCTCCGCGTCCGCTATGCCGCGCCGTCGGGTGATGGGGTCCTCGACCTCCGGCTGGCCGGCAGGTTCAACGCCCACAACGCGCTCGCGGTCGTCGCGCTGGGCGAGGTCCTGCGGCTCGATCCCGCCGCGGTCCGGGCCGGCCTCGAGGCCGTGACCGGCGTCCCCGGCCGGATGGAGCGCATCGAGGGCGGCCAGCCGTTCGGCGTGATCGTCGACTACGCGCACTCGCCGGCGTCGCTCCAGGTCGTGCTCGACCTCCTGGCCCCGATCGCGGCCGCCCGCGGGGGCGGCCTGATCGCGGTGTTCGGCTCGGCCGGCGAGCGCGACACGGCCAAGCGGGCCGCGATGGGCCGGATCGCCGGCGAGCGCTGCCGGCTCGTCGTCGCGACCGACGAGGATCCCCGCGGCGAGGACCCGATGGCGATCATCGACGCCATCGTGGGCGGGGCGGAGACCGCCGGGCGCAGCCGCGGGACGGACGTGCTCGCGATCCCGGACCGCCGCGCGGCGATCGAGACGGCGTTCGAGCAGGCCCGGCCGGGCGACGTCGTCCTCCTGGCGGGCAAGGGACACGAGCCGTCCATCCTGTACGCCGACGGGCCGGTGCCCTGGGACGAGGCGGGTGCCGCGCGGGCGGCGCTCGCCGCGCTCGGCCACACGACCCCATAGCCGTGCGCGGCTGCCTGTTCGTCCTGGCCGCGGGCCTGATCGCTGGGGTGCTGCTGGTGGTCGTCGGGCTGCCGGCGTTCGCCGCCGGTGCGCTCACGGCGGGCGTCGGGGCGGCCGGTCTCGAGGCGGCTGACACCACCGTGACCCTGACCAGCGATCCACCGACCGACCTGCTCGGGCTGCATGCCGACGAGGTGCGTATCCGGGCGACGCACGCCACGTTCCGCGGCCTGGCGATCGGCAGCATCGACGTCACCCTCACCGACGTCGCGCTGGTGGACCGCTCCGCGGCCACGGTCGAGGGCCGCCTCGACGACGTCGTCGTCGAGATCGGCGGTGCGCCGCTGGAGCTGGCCTCGATCGCGCTCTCGGGCGGCGGGACGTCGGTCATCGCCACCACGACGATCGATGCCGCCGCGGCCCGGACGCTGATCATGGGCGTGGTGGCCGACAAGCTCGGCGCGGCGCCCAGCAGCGTGACCCTGGCCTCGCCCGACCGGCTGACCGTGGACGTGGGCGTCGACGTCCACGGGCGGTTCGTGGCGACGCCCTCCGGCGATCTCGTGGTCCGCGTGCTCGACGGCCCCGCGGCCGGCGACGAGATCGTGCTGCTCCGGGGCGGCCGCGACCTGCCCGTCCGGATCACGGGCGTGAGCGTGACCTCGGGCGGCGCGCTGCGGCTGGTGGGCGAGCTGACGGTGGGCCTGCTCGGGTAAGCGACGGCCTGCGCACCGGCATCCGCGGGTCCCACCGGACCGATCCCGACCCGCCCCGCGGTAGACTCCGAAGCATGGCCGAGCCCGTTGTCCGCGATCCCGAGACCCCGCTTGCCGCCGGGGAGGCGGTGGCGGAGCGTCGCGCGCGCCGCGGGCCACGGCGCGACGCGACCCCGGGCCGCGCCACCGGTCGCACCGCCGCCCGGCGTCCGGTCGACCTCGAGGCGATGCGGCGCACGCTCATCGACACGCTTCGCGAGCACCACGCGCAGAGCGACCTCGAGATGGTCGACCGCGCGTTCGACCTTGCGGTGGAGGCGCATCGACCGCAGGTCCGCGCGTCGGGCGAGCCGTACGTCACCCACCCGATCGCCTCGGCCCAGATCCTGGCCGACCTGGGCATCGACCCGGTCGCGGTGGCGGCCGCGCTCCTGCACGACGTCCCCGAGGACACCGAGTACAGCCTCGCGGACGTCGAGGAGCGGTTCGGCCCCGAGGTCGCCCAGCTCGTCGACGGTGTCACCAAGCTGTCCAAGTTCAGCACCCACAGCCACGAGCAGCAGCAGGCCGAGAACATCCGGAAGATGTTCCTCGCGATGGCCGAGGACATCCGGGTCGTCCTGATCAAGCTCGCCGACCGCCTCCACAACATGCGCACGCTGGGTGCGCTGCCGGAGGACAAGCAGCAGCGGATCGCCCGCCAGACGATGGAGATCTACGCGCCGCTGGGCGAGCGGCTGGGGATCTGGCAGATCAAGTGGGAGCTCGAGGACCTGTCGTTCAAGGCGCTCGAGCCGGCGGCCTACCGCGAGCTCGCGAAGCTCCTCGACACCCGGCGCCGGGGTCGCGAGACGTACATCGAGCGGGCGATCGCGGAGCTGCGCCCCAAGCTCGAGGCGGCGGGCATCGAGGCCGAGCTCCAGGGCCGGCCCAAGCACCTGTACAGCATCTGGAAGAAGATGGAGCGCAAGTCCGCCGAGTTCGGCGAGATCTACGACGTCTACGCGATCCGGCTCCTGGTCGACGACGTGCGGGACTGCTACGCGGCGCTGGGCATCGTCCATGCGCTGTGGCGCCCGATCCCCGGCCAGTTCGACGACTACATCGCGGTGCCCAAGAACAACCTGTACCAGTCGCTCCACACGGCCGTGATCGCGCTGGATGGCAAGCCGCTCGAGATCCAGATCCGGACGCACGCGATGCACCAGGTGTCGGAGGTTGGCATCGCCGCCCACTGGCGGTACAAGGAAGGCTCGAAGGCCGAGCGCGACTACGACGCCAAGCTCGCCTGGCTGCGCCAGCTCATGGAGTGGCAGCGCGACGTCAGCGAGTCCGACGCCACGGAGTTCGTCGAGGGCATCAAGCTCGACATCTTCCAGGACCAGGTGTTCGTGTTCACGCCGCGGGGCGACATCAAGGACCTGCCCGCCGGTGCGACCCCGCTCGACTTCGCGTACCGGATCCACACCGACATCGGGCACCGCACGATCGGCGCCAAGGTCAACAACCGCCTGGTCCCGCTCGACTACCGGCTCAAGAACGGCGACATCGTCGAGATCGTGACCACCAAGGGCGAGCACGGCCCGTCACGCGACTGGCTCAACCTGGTCCGCACGTCGCACGCGCGGGAGAAGATCCGGCAGTGGTTCAAGAAGAAGGACCGCGCCGAGAACATCGTCCACGGGCGGGAGGCGCTCGAGCGCGAGCTGCGCCGCCTCGCGCGGACCAACGTCCAGACCATCGGCCTCGACCGGATCGCCGAGACCGCGAAGACGTACCAGCACGAGACCGTCGACGACTTCTTCGCCGCGATCGGGTACGGGGCGATCTCCGCCCAGCAGGTGGTCATGCGCCTGGGCGTGCTCGACGACGGCGAGATCACGCTGCCGACCGTCGCGCCGCCGCAGCCCGCGCGCGTCGGCGGCGTGCGCGTGAAGGGGGTGGGGGACCTCCTGGTCCGCTTCGCCCGCTGCTGCCACCCGATCCCGGGCGACCCGATCCAGGGCTTCATCACCCGCGGCAAGGGCATCACGGTCCATCTCAAGTCCTGCCCCACCGTGCGCAACGAGCGCGAGGTCAGCCGCCTGATCGACGTGGAGTGGGAGGACGCGCCCCAGCAGACCTACCCGATCGCCATCCGCGCGGAGGCGTATGACCGGACCGGCCTGCTGTCCGACATCACCCAGGTCATGGCCGAGAACAAGGTCAACATCCTGGCCGCGAACGTCGCCGTGAACCAGGATCACACCGCGGTCGTGGCGATGACGATCCAGGTGGCGTCGGTGGCCCAGCTGGCCAAGGTGATGAGCCGCGTGGAGCAGCTCAAGGACGTCCTCAACGTCCAGCGCGAGCTGAGCTGACGGCGGCCGCCCGCGCGGCGGCCCACCGCGGCGACACCCGGCGAGCCGGCCCGGACGCCGTCAGCGCGGGCGCGCAGCCGCGGGCAGGGATTCCAGCGTCGCGCCGGGTTCGGCGTCGGACGAGCCCGGCGCCGCGAGCCGCCGGCGGATGCGCCGGAGCCACACGAACGCCGCGAGCCCGACCAGCAGGCAGCTGACCCCCGCCACGGCGAGCGAGGCCTCGACGCCGAACCGGGACGCGATCCAGCCCATCAGCAGCCCGCCGACCGGCGTCGACCCCGCGAACACCGTCGTGTACACGCTCAGGACCCGGCCGCGCAGCGCGTCGGGCACCGCCAGCTGGATCGTCGTGTTGGCGGTCGCGGCCATCCCGATCGCGCCCAGCCCCACGAACGCCATCGCGACCATCGCCAGCGGGAACACGTGGATGACGGCGGCCGCGAGCTCGGCGATGCCGAGCAGCATCGCGCCGCCGGCGATGATGCCGGGAACCGAGCGTCCTGAGAAGGCGATCCCGAGCGCGGCCGCCAGCGAGCCGATGCCGGACGCGGCCATCAGGAACCCGTACCCGGATGCGTCCGTGTTGAGGACGTCCCGCGCGAGCGCCGGGATCACCACGTTGAAGTTCATGCCGAACGTCGCCACCAGCCCGATGACCAGCGTGGCCAGCAGCACCAGCTCGGTCGAGCGCACGTACTGCAGCCCTTCGGCGAGCGTCGTCCGGATCTCGGCCACGGAGGTCGGCCGCAGCATCGGTGGCGGTGACTGCAGCTCGTCCTCGCGCATCTGCGAGTAGGCCACGATGACGGCCAGGAAGCTCAGGCCGTTGATCAGGAACGCGATGCTGATGTCGAACGCCCCGATCGTCAGGCCGGCGACCGCGGGGCCCACGATCCGGGCGGCGTTGAAGGTGGCCGAGTTGAACGCGATCGCGTTGGCGATGTCCTCGCGGCCGACCATCTCGACCGCAAACGCCTGACGGGTCGGCATGTCCACGGCGTTGGTCACGCCCAGCAGGGCGGCCAGCAGGATGATGTGCCAGATCTCGACCAGCCCGCTGACGACCAGCCCGAACAGGATGAACGCGAGCACCATCTGGATCGCCTGGGTCGCGATCAGCGTCCTGCGCTTGGGCAGGGCGTCGGCGATGAGGCCGCCGAACAGGCCCAGCACGAGCACCGGCAGGAACTGGACCGCCGCCACGACCCCCAGCAGGAACGGGTCGTTGGACAGCTGCAGGACCAGCCATGCCTGGGCGACCTGTTGCATCCAGGTGCCGACCAGCGACACGCCCTGGCCACCGAAGAACAGCCGGTAGTTGCGGTGCCGGAACGCCCTCGCCCCGTTCGGCAATGCGAAGCCGATGCCGGGACGCAGGGTGGGTCGATCGGGACGCGTCCTCATGGGCGATCGGCGTCGCGGCCGTGGAACGGGTCACGCCCCGCGTCGAGGTCGGCGAGGTGGCCCGAGAGGTGTTCACGCCGCAGGTCTGCCTCGGCGACCATGCCCTCCAGGCGCTCGATCTTTCGCCGGAGCGTGGCGATCTGGCGATCAACCCGCTCCAGCGCGTCGATCACGATCCGCCGGCGCTCGCCGGCGTTGCGGGACGTCCGGAACTTGACCCGGTTTCGGGTGCGCGCCTGCTCGTCCTCGAGCAGCTGCCCGATCTCTGCCAGCGAGAACCCCGCGTCGTCGCGCAGGCCGCGGATGAACCGGAGCCGCTCGAGGTCCTCGGCGTCGTACAGGCGGTAGGCGCCCTCGGACCGCGCGGCGGGCGCGAGCAGGCCCAGCTCCTCGTAGTAGCGGATCGCTCGCGGCGTGAGGCCGGTCTCGGCCGCGACGTCGTGGATTCGAAGCAGCGCTGCGGCAGGCGCCGCCGACGGGCTGGGGGATGCGGTGTCGGTCACTCCGCCAAGTCTATCGCAACCTTGCCGTGCACGTGAACCTTGCCGCCGGGGCAGGGCCGCCAGGTGACGCCGTCGAACATTTGTGCTACGATTCCGCTCTCACGGCCTTTCGCCGTGATGCGCCGCGTGGTCGACCTCTCTCTTCGAACGGACCGTGCACCAGCGCCGTTGCGGTTCGGGGAGCACAGGAGGCCCACATGGCCACCGGTACCATCAAGCGCATCGTCGCCGATCGTGGCTTCGGATTCATCGCCGCCGAGGATGAGAAGGAGTACTTCTTCCATCGCGGCGGGCTTGACAGCACGCTCGACTTCGACCGCCTCGTCGGCGGCGAGAAGGTCGAGTTCGACGCCGAAGCCAGCCCCAAGGGCCCGCGCGCCAATCGCGTTCGAGCCGCCTGATCAACGGGGCGCCCGCCACTGCGGCGGGCGCCCCGTTCTCGTTTCGACCGCTGCGCGCACCAGGGCGCGCGAGCCGGCCCCTTCCGGAGAGGAGCGATCGTGATCCGGACGGCGTTCGTATCGACCTATCCGCCCCGTCAGGGTGGTGTCGCCACGTTCACCCAGCACCTGGCGGCCGCCGTCGGTGGGCGTGAGATCGTCGCCATCCATGCCGAGGATCTGCCGGCGCCCTACCCGCTGGAGGTCCATCACCGGATCCGTCGCGACGAGCTCGACGACTATCCCCGCACCGCCGAGGCGCTGAGCGTGTGTGCGGATGTCGTCGCCATCCAGCACGAGTTCGGCCTGTGGGGCGGTGAGCACGGCGAGAGCGTGCTCGATTTCGCGGCCGCGCTCAACGTCCCGGCGATCGCCACGCTCCACAGCGTGCCCGCATCGCCCACCGGTCCGCAGCACGACGTCCTGGCCGAGCTGGTCCACCGGGTCGCCGCGACGGTCGTCATGTCGCCATCCGCCGCGGCCTTGCTGGTCGAGCACTATGCGGCGGAGCCACGGCGCATCCACGTGATCCCGCATGGCATCCCGGACCTGCCCCTGCAGGACGCCGAGACGCTCAAGCCCGCGGTCGGCATGGCCGGCCGGGACCTGCTGCTGAGCTTCGGCCTGCTCGCGCCACGCAAGGGATACGAGCTCGTCCTCGCCGCCCTGCCCGAGATCGTCGCCGCGCGCCCCGAGGCGACCTACGCGATCCTGGGCGTCACCCACCCGGATGTCGCGGTGACCGACGGCGAGGCATACCGCGAGTCGCTGGTCGCCGAGGTCAAGCGACGCAAGCTCGGTGGCCACGTCCAGTTCGTCGAGCGGTTCGTGGGCCGGGTCGAGCTCACCCGCTGGCTCGAGGCATCGGACGTCATCCTCGCGCCCCACACCGATGACGGCCACCGCGCGTCCGGGACGCTGGCCTACGCGATGGGCGCTGGACGCGCGATCGTGTCCACACCCCACCCCTACGCCCTGGACCAGCTCGCCGACGGCGCGGGCGTGATCGTGCCGGCCGGCGACCCGTCGGCGCTTGCCGCGGCCGTCATCGAGCTCCTGGGCGACCCGGAGGCGCGCGACACGATCGGCCGGACCGCGCACGATCGCAGCCGCTCGATGACCTGGTGGAACGTCGCCGCCCAGTACCGCACGCTCCTCGCGCGCGTCCAGGCAAACCCGGTCCGCGGCCGGACCTCCAGCCGATCGATCGCGCTCCCGACCTGATCGCGGGCGGCGGCCCGCGCGATCGCGAACGCGACCCTCGCCGGCGACGCCGACCGCTCTAGACTTCGAGCGATGCCGACCTTCCGCGCCCCCCGGGGCACCCGTGACCTGCTGCCCGATGAGCGGATCGTGTTTGACCGCCTCCGTCGCGTCGCCGACGACCTGACCGCGCGATATGGCTATGCCCCGATCGAGACCCCGCTGTTCGAGCAGGCGGCCGTGTTCGAACGGGGGATCGGCGAGGTCACCGATGTCGTCGAGAAGGAGCTGTTCCGGATCGCGCCGCGCAGCGACGAGAAGGAGACCTGGGCGCTCCGGCCCGAGCCCACGGCGGGCATCGTCCGCGCCTATGTCCAGCACGGGATGCAGACCCTGCCGCAGCCGGTGAAGCTGACGACGACCGGGCCGATGTTCCGCTACGACCGCCCCCAGGCCGGCCGCTACCGCCAGTTCTGGCAGTTCGACGTGGAGGCCATCGGAGATCCCGGGCCTGCGGTCGACGCGGAGGTCATCGAGCTCGCGACACGGTTCTTCACGGAGGCCGGCGTCACCGGGGTCGAGGTCCTGCTCAACTCGATCGGCGATCCGGCCTGCCGGCCGGCATACCTCGCCGAGCTGACCGCGTACTACCGGGCCCATGCCGCGGCGCTGCCCCGGACCGAGCTCGACCGGCTCGATCGGAACGTGCTCCGGCTGCTCGATTCCAAGGATCCCGCGATGGCCGAGCTCAACGCCTCGGCGCCGCGGATCACGGACCGGCTGTGCGATGCCTGCGACGCCCACTTCGGGGTCGTCCGGGCGCACCTCGACGCGGTCGGCGTGAGCTATCGCGTCGAGCCCGGGCTGGTCCGCGGGCTCGACTACTACACCCGCACGGCGTTCGAGCTGTACGTCACCGGTCGCGAGGGCCAGCAACAGGCGTTGGGCGGCGGCGGCCGCTACGACGGCCTGGTCGAGCTGCTGGGTGGCCGGCCGACGCCGGGGATCGGGTTCGGCCTGGGGATCGACCGGGTGGCGCTGGTGCTGGCCGAGCAGGCCGGCGGGGACGCCGCACCGGCGGCCGAGGGACCGGTCGCGGTCGTCGTCGGGGCCGATCCGGAAGCCACGATCGAGCGGCTGCGGGTCGCAACGGACCTGCGGGCCTCGGGCCTGCGCGCCCGCGCGGAGCTGGGGCACCGCAAGCTCGGCCGCCAGCTCGAGGCCGCGGTCCGGGATGGGGCGCACTTCGCGGTGATCCTGGGCGACGAGCTTGCCGCCGGCCACGTCCAGGTCCGGGATCTCCTTGCCGGCACCCAGCGAGCGGTCGCGATCGGCGACCTGGCCCGGGAGCTGGCCCGGGCCGAGGCGAGCCACCGGCACGGCTGAGACGGCTGATACGAGCCACCGGCACCTCCCAGGCCCGTCACCGGCCCGCCGGACCACCGCGGGCGCGCGTCCCGTGACATACGATGAGACCCGTCACACCTGCAGTCCGGAGATGCATCCCGTGCCGCCCGAATCGACCTCGCTGGCCACGCCGTACCGCACCCATACCTGCGGGCAGCTGCGCGCCGACGATGCCGGCGCGAGCGCCAAGCTTGCCGGCTGGGTCCACCGTCGCCGGGACTACGGCAAGCTGGTGTTCCTCGACGTCCGCGACCGGTACGGCATCACCCAGGTCGTGGTTGATGCCGCGGATGCGCCCGCCGCGCACGAGGTCGCGTCGAAGGTGCGCACGGAGTTCGTGGTCGCGGTCGAGGGCGAGGTGGCCCTGCGCCAGCCGGGCACCGAGAACCCCAGGCTCGAGACGGGCGCGGTCGAGCTCCAGGTGCGCTCGTTCCGGATCCTCAACGAGGCGAAGACGCCGCCGTTCTACATCAACGATCCCGACGCGCCGATCGACGAGAGCGTGCGCCTGCGGTACCGCTACCTGGACATCCGGCGCGAGGCGATGCAGCAGCGCCTCCTGCTCCGCAGCCGGCTGGTCCAGGCGATCCGGCGCGTCCACCATGACGGTGGGTTCGTGGAAGTCGAGACCCCCAACCTGATCAAGAGCACGCCAGAGGGGGCGCGGGACTTCATCGTCCCGTCACGGCTCCAGCCAGGCACGGTGTACGCGCTGCCCCAGAGCCCGCAGCAGCTCAAGCAGCTGCTGATGGTCGCCGGTGTCGACCGCTACTTCCAGATCGCCCGCTGCTTCCGCGACGAGGACCTGCGCGGGGACCGGCAGCCCGAGTTCACCCAGCTGGACCTCGAGATGAGCTTCGTGGACGAAGCGACAGTCATGGGCTTCATCGAGGCGATGGTGATCGAGGTCACCCGGGCGACCGTCCCCGAGCGCCCGATCCGCGAGATCCCGTTCCCCGTGTTCGAGTACCACGAGGCGCTCGAGCGCTACGGCTCCGACAAGCCGGACCTCCGGTTCGCCATGGAGCTGTTCGACCTGGCCCCCGCGCTCGTCGACGGCAACGGCGCCCCGGCATCCGGGTTCCGCGTGTTCGACGAGACGCTGGCATCGGGCGGGCGCGTCAAGGGGATCACGGCACCCGGCATGGGCGGCGTCACGCGCCGCGAGATCGATGAGCTGACCGAGCTCGCCAGGCGCTTCGGCGCCCGCGGCCTCGTCCACCTGTCGGTCCAGGCCGGTGGCGAGCTCCACGGCCCGATCGCCAAGTTCCTGCCCGCCGGTGTCCAGGAAGCGGTCCTTGAGCGTTCAGGGGCGAACGACGGGGACCTCATCCTCGTCGTCGCCGATGGGGCCGAGGTGGCGAATGACGTCCTGGGCCGGCTGCGCGTCGAGCTGGGTGGCCGGCTCGGCCTGGCCGATCCAAACGAGCTCGCGTACTGCTGGGTCCACCGCTTTCCGATGTACCAGTGGGACGAGGAGCACCGGCGCTGGGACGCGACCCACAACCCGTTCTCGGGCGTGCTGCCGGAGGACGAGGTCCTGCTCACGACGGCGTCCGGCGACCTGGACGTCCGAACGCCCGAGGATCCCGCGGGCCGGGCCCGCGCCATGCAGTACGACGTCGCGCTCAACGGCTGGGAGCTCGGTGGCGGGTCGGTCCGGATCTGGGAGCACGACCTGCTCGCCCGGAGCTTCAACCTCCAGGGCTACACGCTCGACCAGATGAAGGAGCGCTTCGGGGCCATGCTCGAGGCATTCGAGTACGGAGCGCCGCCGCATGGGGGCATCGCGCTGGGCATCGATCGCTGGGCGGCGCTGCTGAGCTACCAGACGAACATCCGCGAGGTCATGGCGTTCCCCAAGACGCAGTCAGGCACGGACCTCATGCTCGAGGCGCCGTCGGCACCGGACGAGGATCAGTACGCGGAGCTCGGCCTGCGGTTCGTGGGTCTGCCCGGGCGCGCCTGATCGCAACCTGGTCGCGCGTCCCCCGGGCGCTCTCGATGGACGACATCGCCTCGCGGCCGAGGCTGGCCGCGGTCCTGGGCGCCCTGGCCATCGCGTTCTCGGGCATCTTCTACCGTTGGTCGGGCGTGTCGCCCTCGACCGGCGTCCTGTTCCGCTGCCTGTACGGGCTGCCGATCCTGCTGCTGGTCGCGACCGCCGAGTCACGCCGGCTGGGCGGCATGAGCCGTCGCGCCGTCGGCGTCAGCGCCATCGCGGGCGTGCTGTTCGCGGCCGATCTCCTCTCGTTCCACTACGCGGTCGACCACATCGGGGCGGGGCTGGCCACGGTGATGGGCAACCTGCAGGTCGTGATCGTGGCGGTCGCCGCCTGGCTGCTGTGGGGCGAGCGGCCGAGGCGCGAGGTCCTCGTCGCGCTGCCGATCATGCTGGTGGGCGTGGTCCTGATCTCGGGGATCGTCGGCTCCGGAGCCTATGGTGTGGACCCGGGCGTGGGTGTCCTGATCGGGCTGGTCACGGCCGTGTCGTACGCCGGGTACCTGCTGGTGATCCGGCGGGCGAGCCCCGACCATCGTCCCGCTGGCCCGGTCGCGATCGCGACCGCGGTCACGGCGATCATCGCGGTCGGGTTCGGCAGTCTCGCGGGCGACCTGGATGTCGTGCCGTCGCTGCCGGCGCACGCCTACCTCCTCGCGCTCGGCGTCCTGTCGCAGTCGATCGGGTACCTCGTGATCCAGGCGTCGCTGCCCAGGCTGCCATCGGTGATCACGTCGGTCCTGCTCCTGGTCCAGCCCGTCGCGACGGTGGTCCTGGGCGCCATCCTGCTGGCGGAGCTCCCGTCCCTCGCGCAGCTGGGCGGGATCGTGCTGGTGATCGGCGGCATCGCGCTTGCCTCGGGCTCGCTGCGCCGGGTCCGAACGGCCCTGATGGTCCGCGGCGCGACAGGGTAGGCTCCGCGCAGGATGTCGTGACCGACGGTTGGCGGCATGGAGGTGGGTCTGGTGACGGAGGCTGGGAACATCGCCGAGCGTGGCCCGCAGGCGAGCGAATCATGGTCCCGGTTCGATCGCTGGGCGAGCAACCTGTTCCTGGTCCTCGCGCTCATCGGGGTTGTCTCCGCCTTGATCATCCTCGGTGCCGTGGCGTCGTCCAACCTGCCGGCGTGGCTCGTCGTCTCGTCGTTCGCGATCGGGATCGGGCACACGGGGTTGCTCTACGGGACGTCGATCGCGATCGACCGTGGCCGCCCCTGGGCCCGGGAGACGTCCATCTACCTCCTGTACGTGGTGGTCCTGATCGACGCGGTCCAGGCGAGCCTGGAGCTCCTCCAGGGCTCGCTATGGATCCCGCTGGGAGCGATCCTGGCGATCGCGGTGCTCCGCCAGCGGCCCGGAGCGCTGGCGGCCGCTTCGGCGCGGGATCGGCAGATCGCCCTGGCGCTCGGTGGGTTGTTCCTCGCCCTGAGCCTGCCCGGACTCGCGCCGTTCTCGATCTCGCTGAATGCTCCACCGGTCGGGATGCTGCTGGGTTGGGGGTGACCGTGGCCGACCGCGGGCACGTGGGCCGGCCGGATCCGGCGGAAGGATCGGGCGGCTAGAGCCGGGGTGCACCCTCGACCGGCGCGTCGTCCGGTGAATCGGCCGCGGCCGCGCCCCACTCGTGGGCATGGGCGTCGGCAGGCTCGGGCGGGCCGTCGTAGGGCGGCAGGTCCGCATGCGCCGTCGAGACGTCCAGGCTGACCCCCGGGTCACCCGTCTCGACCAACCGCAGCGGGATGCCGACGGCCGCGAGGTCCTCGATGAGGTCGCCCGGCATCCGATCTGCCGCGAGCCCGCGCAGGACCTCCAGGTGCGCGACGGGGATCAGCACCGGCCAGCCGGGGTCGCCGCGCCAGGACGGGCGGATGACGACGTCGCGGTCCGCCCCGTGCGCGGCGATCAGGGTGGTGACGGTCTCGGCGTCGACCCAGGCCATCCGGGCCGGCCAGACCATCGCCGCGTCGGTCTCGGCGACGAGCCGGAGGGTGGCGTCGATGCCGTTGGCGATCTGGCCCACGGGACCATGCTCGGGCGCCACGGGCTCGACCAGGGTCACCTCCGCGTTGGCCAGCGCCTGACCGACGGTGTCATCGGGGTCGAAGGAGCACACGACGACCGGCGTGGCCCCGCCCGACCACGCGACGTCGGCAAGGCGTCGGACGGCCGGCGTCCCGTCGGCGTCGGCGAGCGCCGACTCGGGCGAGGCGGCGAGGATCACGGCGGCAACGGTCATGGGATCTCCTGGTGCACGCCGCGGAGTGTAAACGCCCGATGGCGCGCCGATGGCCGCGGATCGCGACGGTCGCCGGCACGGCCGCAGGACCGGGGAATCGCCCGCCGCGCCGGCATGTGCGACACTCAGGCTCGCCCATGAACCAAACCCCCGGCGCCGCCATGCCCTCGACGTTCACCCACAGCGCCGCATCCGCGCGCGTCCGAGAGGACCTGCGCAACGTCGCCATCGTGGCCCACGTCGACCACGGCAAGACGACCCTGGTCGACGCGATGCTCCGTCAGACGGGGGTGTTCCGCGACAACCAGGCGGTCGTCGATCGCGTGATGGACTCGATGGACCTCGAGCGTGAGAAGGGCATCACGATCCTGGCCAAGCAGACGAGCATCGAGGTCGGCGGCGTCCGGCTCAACATCGTGGACACGCCCGGCCACGCGGACTTCGGCGGCGAGGTCGAGCGCAGCCTGCTGATGGTGGACGCGATCCTGCTCCTGGTCGATGCCTCCGAGGGCCCGCTGCCGCAGACCCGCTACGTGCTCCAGAAGGCGATGGCGCGCCGGCTGCCGGTGGTCGTCGCGCTCAACAAGATCGATCGCAGCGACGCCCGGCCGGCGGAGGTCCTGGACGACGTCTACGAGCTGTTCATGGACCTCGGGGCGGACGAGCACCAGATCGAGTTCCCGGTGGTCTACACGAACGCCAAGCGCGGCACGGCGACCCTCGACGTCGACGTCCCGGGCACGGACCTGCGGCCGCTGCTCGACCTGCTGGTCGAGGTCACGCCGGCGCCGGTGTTCGAGCCCGGGCACCCCCTGCAGCTGCTGGTGACCAACCTGTCCGCCAACGACTACGTGGGTCGGATGGCCGTGGGCCGGATCCGCAACGGGACGATCCGGGTCGGCCAGCGGATCGCCGTGCTTCGCGAGGAGGCGGACGACACCTCCGGCGCCATCGAGCCCGGTCGCACGGTGACGCTGTCGGGGACCGTGACCAGCCTCCAGACCGCGAGCGGCGTGGAGCGCGTGGACATCCCCGAGGCCGGCCCGGGCGAGATCGTCTCGGTCGCGGGCCTGCCCGAGGTCACGATCGGCGACACGATCACGGATCCCGGCGATCCACGGCCGCTGCCGCGCCTCGATGTGGACGCGCCGACGCTGCGGATGACGTTCGGCGTCAACACCTCGCCGCTCGGCGGCCGCGACGGCAAGTTCGTCACGTCGCGCCAGATCAAGGCCCGGCTCGAGCGCGAGGTCCTGGGCAACGTCTCGATCGAGGTCTACCCGACCGACTCCGGCGACACGTTCGAGGTCCGCGGCCGTGGCGAGCTCCAGCTCGCCGTGCTGATCGAGCAGATGCGCCGCGAGGGCTACGAGCTCACCGTCAGCCGGCCCGAGGTCATCCTGCGCACCGTCAACGGCGAGGTCCAGGAGCCGTACGAGCGGATCACGATCGACATCCCCCCCGACTACATCGGCGAGGTCCAGCAGGCGCTGGCGGGGCGCAAGGGTCGGCTCGAGCAGATGACCACGGACGCCGACGGACGGGTGCGGCTGGAGTTCGTGCTCCCGGTCCGCGGACTGATCGGGTACCGCGGCCAGCTGCTCACCGACACGCGCGGGACCGCGCTGCTCCACCAGATCGGCGAGGGCTACGGCCCGTGGGCGGGCGACGTGACCCACCGCACCAACGGGGTCCTGGTGAGCGACCGGACCGGGGTCTCGAATGCCTACGGGCTGTTCAACCTCCAGGAGCGCTCGGAGCTGCTGATCGGGGCCGGCGAGGACGTGTACGAGGGGATGATCGTCGGGGAGAACGCGCGGTCGGGTGACATGGACGTCAACGCGACCAAGGAGAAGAAGCTGACCAACATCCGGACGCATGCCCACGACGAGGCGCTGCGGCTGACCCCGCCGCGCCCACTGACCCTCGAGAGCGCGATCGAGTTCATCGGGACCGACGAGCTGGTCGAGGTCACCCCGTCGGCGATCCGGCTGCGCAAGCGCCTGCTGGCCAGGCAGGATCGCGAGCGGGAGCGCGGCCGGGCGTACGAGCAGGCACGGGCAGGCGCGAGAGGCTAGTCAGGCTGGTCTCACCACGGACCGGCGCCGCGACGGCCGTGCCGGGGGAGCCCCGCGGGACCCCGACGTACAATCCCGGGACCATGGCGATCTACCTCGACCACGCCGCCACGACGCCGCTGCGACCCGAGGTGCTCGCGGCGATGACGCCGTACCTCGACGGCGTGTTCGGCAACCCGTCCTCGGCGCACGTGTTCGGCCGCGCCGCGCGCGAGGCGCTCGACGACGCACACGCGCGGCTCGCGCGGGCGATCGGCGGTGACCTCCGCGAGGTCGTGTTCACCAGCGGCGGCAGCGAGGCCAACAACCTGGCGCTCAAGGGCGCCGCCTGGGCCGGGCGCGCCAGGGGCCACCGGATCGTCACCACGCCGATCGAGCACCACGCCGTCGGTCACTCGCTGTCACACCTCGAGAAGTTCGGGTTCGAGGTCCACGAGGTGCCGGTGGACCGGTACGGCCGCGTGGACCCGGCGGACATCGAGCGCGCGATCACCGATCGCACGATCCTGGTCTCGGTCATGCTCGGCAACAACGAGGTGGGCACGATCCAGCCGATCGCGGACATCGCCGCGATCGTGCGGGCGCACCGCGGGATCCTGTTCCACGTGGACGCCGTCCAGGCGGCGCCGTGGCTGGACCTCGACGTGTCGACGCTGGGCGCCGATCTGGTGGCGCTCGCTGCGCACAAGGTCGAGGGGCCCAAGGGGACGGGGGCGCTGTGGATCCGCAAGGGCACCCACATCCTCGCCCAGCAGCACGGCGGCACGCAGGAGCGCCACCGGCGCGCCGGCACCGAGAACGTGGCCGGCGCGGTGGGCATGGCCACGGCCTTCGAGCTGCGCGCGGCCGAGCGGGCGCCGCTGGCGGCCCGCGTGCGCGAGCAGCGGGAGCGGCTCCAGGCCGCGATGCTCGCGGTCGACGGCGTCGAGCTCACGGGTCACCCGGTCGACCGCCTGCCCCACATCCTGTCCGTCATCGCGCACGGCACCGACGGCGGCTCGGTGGCCCAGGCATTGGACCTCGCCGGGATCGCCGTGTCCACCGGATCCGCGTGCACGACCGGCTCGACCGAGGTCAGCCACGTCCTGTCCGCGATGGCGTACCCGGACGAGGAGGCTCGTGGGTCGCTGCGGGTGTCGCTCGGCCGGACGACCACCGACGCCGACATCGACGAGGCGATCCGGATCGTGCCCGGCGAGCTGCGGCGGATGATGACGGTCGGCACGGCCACCCGGCAGCCGGAGGGGTCCGTGCCCGTCCCGGTCGGACCGGGACCGGTGGTGACCGCCACGTGAGCCGGATCCTGGTCGCGATGTCAGGCGGCGTCAATTCATCGGTCGCCGCGGCGATCCTCCACCAGCAGGGGCACGAGGTGGTCGGCGTGTGGATGCGGCTCCACGAGGTCGCCGACAGCTACTCCGAGTTCCGCAAGAGCTGCTGCTCCGCCGACGCCGCCGACGATGCCCGCCGGGTGGCCGCGCGGCTCGGGATCCCGTTCTACGTGATGAACCTCGAGCGCGAGTTCGCGGCGGGCGTGATCGAGCCGTTCATCGCGGCCTATCTCGGCGGCCGGACGCCCAGCCCGTGCGTCGACTGCAACAGCTACGTCAAGTTCGGGGCGTTGCTGGGCAAGGCGCGGCACCTGTACCAGTGCGAGGCCGTGGCGACCGGGCACTACGCGCGGCGGGTGGTGGTCGACACGCCCGACGGACCGCGGGCGACGCTCGCCCGGGCGGCCGACGCGGACAAGGACCAGACGTACTTCCTGTACGGGCTCAGGCAGGACCAGCTGTGGCACAGCCGGTTCCCGCTGGGCGACCTGACCAAGCCCGAGGTTCGGGACATCGCGAGGTCGCTGGACCTGGTCACCGCGGACAAGCCCGAGAGCCAGGAGATCTGCTTCGTCCCGGGTGGCGACTACCGCGACGAGCTGCGGACGCGCGGCGGCTGGACGCCCGAGCCCGGGCCCGTGTACGACGCCGACGGGAGACGAGTGGGGGAGCACGACGGGTCCGCCGGCTACACCGTGGGCCAGCGGAAGGGCATCGGCGTCGCGCTGGGTGAGCCGCGCTACGTGTCGCGGATCGACCCCGCCACCAATGCCATCGTGCTCGGCCGCCGGGAAGACCTCGAGACGCGCGAGATCCCGCTGGAGGGGGGCACCTTCGTCGCCGGCGAGCCGCCAGCTGGACGGGGACCCGACGGCGCCCGGCGGTCGTTCCGTGCCCTTGTCCGGATCCGTCACCGGGCGCCGCTGATCGAGGCGGAGGTCCACCCGGCGTCCGCCGACGAGCCCGCACGGGGCGGCCGCTGGATCGTGCGGACGGAGCGTCCGGTGTGGGCGATCGCGCCGGGCCAGGCATGCGTGCTCTATGACGGGCACACGTGCCTCGGTGGTGGGCGCATCGCGTCAGCGGCGGCAGCCGGCGCGCCGGACGCCCGACCCGGCACCGAGGCCGGCGCGCCATCGCTCGTGTCCGGGCCGGCATGATCATTCCGACCGCGCTGCCGCTGGCGCTGCTGGTCGGCCTGTTCCACACCGCGCTGTACGTCCTCATCCGGGGTGACGCGGGCAGTCGCCTGCCGCTCACCTACCTGGCCGCCGTGCTGGGTGCCTGGGCGGGCGCGGCGATCGGCGGCCGGATCGGGCTCGACATCCTCGCGATCGGCGACTTCCAGCTGATCCCGGCCTCGATCATGGCCTGGCTCGGGATCGGGTTCATCGCCATCGTCGCCACGCTCGGCCCGCAGTCACAGAAGGTGCCCTGACATGACCGATCCGCAGGACGACCGCGGCCCCGAGCCGGCAAACCACGCCGCCGACCGCGTCGCCGGGCCGCGGCCCCTGGGCGCGATCACCGACCTCGCGGATCTCCTGGGCGGCGAGAGCCCGCGCTCGCGCAAGTTCCTGGGTGGCCTGGTGATCGGCGGCCTCGTGGGCGCCGCGATCGCCGGCAGCTCGCTGCTCCGCCGCAACCACGACGGGGATCGCGGCTAGCGCATCGGCATCGTCGGGTGTACGGGCCCGCCACGGACGGCTCGGCCCGCCGGTTGGGGGCAGGCATGACCCCACCGTTCGCTACCATTGCGGGGATGGTCACCCCCAGCTCGCCCGACCCGTCGATCCCGTACCTGTCCGGGGCCGAGATCCGGGCGCGGTTCATCGAGTTCTTCGCCGAGCGGGGGCACACGGTGGTGCCCAGCGCCAGCCTCGTGCCCGGTGGCGACCAGACGCTGCTGTTCACCAACTCCGGCATGGTCCAGTTCAAGGACGCGCTGATCGGGGTCGAGCAGCGCGAGTACACCCGGGCCGTCGACTACCAGCGGTGCCTGCGCGTGGCCGGCAAGCACAACGACTTCGAGGAGGTCGGCCGGACGCCGCGCCATCACACGCTGTTCGAGATGCTCGGCAACTGGAGCTTCGGCGACTACTTCAAGCGCGACGCGATCCACTGGGCGTGGCAGTTCCTGACCCGGGACCTCAAGATCCCCGCCGACCGGCTGGCGGCCACCGTCTACTCGACCGACGATGTCGCCCACGCCGTCTGGAAGGACGAGATCGGGCTGCCGCCCGAGCGACTCGTCCGCTGGGGCGACTTCCCCGCGGGTGACGAGAAGAACTGGTGGCGGATGGCCGACATCGGGCCCAGCGGACCCTGCTCGGAGATCCACTTCGACCGCGGCGCCCACCTGTCCGAGGGGCCGGAATGCGTGCCCGACCACTCCGAGCACTGCCCGCGCTGGCTCGAGATCTGGAACCTCGTGTTCATGGAGTTCGAGCTCCACCCGGACCGGTCGCTCACCCCGCTGCCGGCGCCGGGGGTCGACACCGGGCTTGGGCTGGAGCGCATCGCGAGCGTCGTCCAGGGCGTCAGCAGCAACTACGACACGGACCTGTTCGCGCCGATCCACGCCCGGATGCGCGAGCTCATCGGCCATGACCCGGAGGGGTTCGAGCAGGAGCGCTTCAGCTACCAGGTCATCGCCGACCACGTTCGTGCCGTGACGTTCCTGGTCGCCGACGGGGTGCTGCCGTCGAACGAGGGCCGCGGCTACGTGCTGCGCCGGATCCTGCGCCGCGCGGTCCGCCACGGCCGCCTGCTGGGCCGCACCGAGCCGTTCCTGGGCGAGGCCGCCAAGGTCGTCATCGACACGATGTCCGAGGCCTACCCGCACCTCGAGGAGCGCCGGGCCGAGATCCTGGGCGCCATCGAGCGCGAGGAGCGCCAGTTCGGGCGGACCCTCGAGGCCGGCATGGGCCAGCTCGAGGAGGCGCTGATCCCGCTGACGTCGGCCGAGCGCGTCGTCGGCCAGCTCGCGGAGGCGCTGCCGGCCGATGCCCCGGTGCTCCCGGGCGCGATCGCGTTCCGGCTCCACGACACGTTCGGGTTCCCGATCGACCTGACCGTCGAGCTGGCGGCGGAGTATGGCGTGCGGACCGACCTGGCCGGGTTCGAGGACGCGCTTGCCGAGCAGCGCGAGCGGAGCCGCAGCGGGACGAAGGCCGAGCTCGCCCGGACCGCGGAGCTGGGCTCGCGTTACGCGGCGATCCTCGGTCGCACCGGCCCCACCGAGTTCCTGGGCTACGAGACGCTGGCCGCGGAGGGCCGCGTGCTCGCCATCCTGCGCGACGCGACCGAGTACGAGACGCTCGAGGCGCGGCCCGAGGTCGAGCTCCGTGCGGGCGCCTCCGCGCACGCCGAGCTGATCCTGGACCGCACCCCGTTCTACGCGGAGAGCGGCGGCCAGGTTGCGGACATGGGCGTCATCACGGCCGCCGACGGCAGCGTCCTGTTCACGGTCGAGGACGTCCAGCGGGTGGCGGGCTCGCAGACGGCCGGGCTGACCGTCCATCGCGGGCTGCTCCACGGTTCGGTCAGGGTGGGCGAGACCGTGCACGCGGAGGTGGACGCGGACCGCCGTGCCGACACGATGCGCAACCACACCGCCACGCACGTCCTCCACCGGGCGCTGCGCAACACGGTGGGCGAGCAGGCGCGCCAGGCGGGCTCGCTGGTCCACCCCGACTACCTCCGCTTCGACTTCCCGTTCGACCGGGCGTTGACCGATGACGAGCTGCACACGATCGAGGGCGAGGTCCGGCGCGTCGTGCGCGACGACCGCCCGGTGTCGATCGAGTGGATGACGATGGCCGAGGCGAATGCCGCGGGCGCCGATGCGTTCTTCGACGAGAAGTACGGCGAGCGTGTCCGCACGATCCGGGTCGAGGGGTTCAGTCACGAGCTGTGCGGCGGCACGCACTGTCGGGCGAGCGGCCAGATCGGCAGCTTCGTGATCACCGGCGAGCGGAGCATCGGGTCCGGGATGCGCCGGATCGAGGCCGTCACGGGCATCGCCGCGGACCGCCTGGTGGACGAGCGGCTGTCCGTCCTCGAGCGCGCGGTGGAGGCAGCCGGCGCCCGCACCCCGGAGGCGCTGACGGAGCGCATCGAGGCGCTCAAGGATGAGCTCCGGGACGCGAAGCGGCGGCTCAAGGCGGGCGGCGCGGCCGGTGGACCCCCCAAGCCCGCGGAGCTGGTCGCGCGGGCCGAGGAGGTCGCCCCCGGGGTGCGATTCGTCGGCTGGACGGGCGACCTCGAATCGATCGATGCGCTCAAGGGCTACGCCAGGGACATCCGTGGTGCCTTCCCCAGCGGCGTGATCGCGCTCGGCCTCGACGCCGACGAGCCGCAGCTGTTCGTGACCGTGAGCGAGGACCTCGTGACGCGCGGGGTCGCGGCCGGTGCGCTCGTCCAGGCCGCGACGCCCGCGATCGACGGCCGAGGCGGGGGACGCCCCCAGATGGCACAGGGAAAGGGCACGAGACGCGAGGGCATCGCGGACGCGATCACGGCCGTCCACGACGTCCTGGCGCGCGCGAGCGCCTAGATGGCCTTCCTGCGGCGCTTCTGGAACCGCGACGAGCTGCCGGCGCTCGCCGCGTGCACGGCGCTCGACGTCGGGACCGAGTTTGCCAAGGCGCTCGTGTTCGAGATCGACGACGCCGGCCACGGCACCGTCCGGGGTGTGGCACGCAAGCGCCAGGGCCTGTCGCACATGCAGTCGGGGACCGTCGCCGACATCGCGGCCGTCGTCGACAACTGCTCGGTCGCGCTCCAGGAAGCCGAGGAGATGGCGGGCTTCCGGCCCACCCAGGTCGTCATCGGCATCGCGGGCGAGCTGGTCAAGGGCTTCACCACCACGCTCACCCAGGAGCGGCGCAAGCCCGAGCAGCCGATCTCGGACGGCGAGCTGGTCAAGCTGATCGACAGCGTCCAGCGCCAGGCGCTCCACGAGGCGGAGCGCTCGATCACCTGGGAGACCGGCCTGCCCCACGTCGATGTTCGCCTCGTCCACAGCGCGATCGTGGGCGCCTCGATCGACGGGTACGGGCTGACCAACCCGGTCGGGTTCCAGGGCCGTCACGTCAAGATCGGGATCTTCAACGCGTTCGCCCCGCTGGTCCACCTGGGCGCGCTCCAGTCCGTCGCCAGCCAGCTCGACCTGGAGCTGCTGGAGGTGGTCGCGGAGCCGTACGCCGTGGCCCGGGTGCTTGGCGCGGAGCAGGTCCGGCAGGCGGGTGCGCTGTTCATCGACGTCGGCGGCGGGACGACCGACGTCGCGCTCGTGCGCCAGGGCGGGATCGAGGGCACGCGGATGTTCGCGCTGGGTGGCCGGGCGTTCACCAAGTCGATCGCGGACCGGCTCGACCTCCCGTTCCCGCGCGCCGAGGCGCTCAAGGTGGACTACGCCCGCGGGCTCGACGTGGCGAACCGCGAGGCCGTGGCCGAGGTCGTGGGCGACGACGTCGCGGTCTGGGCGGCCGGCGTCGAGCTGGTGATGGAGGAGCTCGCGGCGGGCGAGATGCTGCCATCGCGGATCCACGTCTGCGGCGGCGGATCGAGGCTGCCGGAGATCCGCGACGCCATCGCCGCGGAGCGGTTCTGGAAACGGCTGCCGTTCGCGCGGCCGCCCGAGGTCTCGATCATGTCCCCGGACCAGGTCGAGTCGATCACCGACGCGACGGAGCTGCTCGTCGACCAGCAGGACGTCACCCCGATGGGCCTCGCCTACCAGGCGATCGAGCTCCACACCTCCGAGGACCCGCTCGATGCCGCGCTGCGGCGCGTGCTCCGGGCGATGAAGGTCTGAGGGGGGTAGGCTCCGGCTCGCATGGCGACCATCATCTACCTCGACGTCGAGGACGAGATCACGTCCGCGGCGACGCGCATCCGGAACGCCCCCGAATCCCGCGTCGGGCTCGTGCTGCCGATGGGATCCCGGCTGGCCACCTCGAGGATCAACTTCCGGCTGCTCGCCCGGGAGGCGATGGTCAACGGACGGCGCCTCGATCTCATCGCCCCCGACGCGTCGGCTCGAGCCCTCGCGGCGTCGGCCGGGCTTCCCGTGTTCGCGTCGGTGGCGGAGTACGAGGATGCGCTCGAGGGTCCGACGCCCGACGCGGCGACGACCGCGACCGCGGTTTCGGCTGCCGGGGCAGTACCCGGAGCCGACACCTGCCGGCAACGCACCCGGGGGGCCGCGGCGCGAACGCCGACACCAAGCCCGTCCCGGTGCCGGTGCCGCCGCCGGAGGCTCGCGACACGCCGTCCATGCGGGAGGAGCCCGGGAGCGGCCGTCGCGGCGGACCCAGGGTGATCCACGCCCGCCGGTTGCCGCGGATCCGGCCGGCCGCGCTCGCCGGGTTCGGCGTGCTTGCGGTCGCGCTCCTGGTCGCCGGCGTGGCGGCGTACGTGTTCCTGCCATCGGCCGACATCACGGTGACCCCCCGGATCGAGCCCATCGGGCCCATCTCGCTCACGGTTCGCGCCGATCCGTCCGCGACGGACGTGGACGCCGAGAACGGCGTCATCCCGGCCGTCACCCTTGACGTGCCGGTCGAGTCGTCGGGCGACTTTCCGGCCACCGGCAAGCGCGTCGAGGAGGCGAAGGCGACCGGCGGGGTTCGCTGGACCAACTGCGATCCCATCGGTCATACACGATCCCCAAGGGCACGATCGTGAAGACCGCGATCGGGATCGGCTTCACGACCGACGAGGCGGTGTTCCTGCCCGTCGGCACCACTGTCGGGCAAGCCACTCAACCTGACGGTGACACTGCCAGACGAGCGAGGTCGGCGTCACCGCCTCCAAGGCGGGCACCGACGGCAACGTGGCGGCCGGCGCGATCAAGGTCATGCCGGCGAAGTACAACACGCACCGTGATCAGCGTCACCAACCCCAATGCCACGAGCGGCGGCACGCACCAGGAGTTCCTGCGGGTCTCGCAGGCGGACGTCGACGCGGCCGTGGAGCAGGTGCGCAAGGACATCGACGCACAGTTCGCGACCGCCCTCGCTGACGGCGCGGGCGCGCCCGAGGGAACGACCGTGTTCCCGGACACGGCGACGCTGGGCGATCCCGTCCCGGCGGTCGATCCGGCGACCCTCGTCGGCAAGGAGATCGACTCGTTCACGATCGCGATGACCGCCACGGGGCACGTCCTCGCCGTCGATTCGTCGCCGGTCGAGGCGATCGCCGAGGCCAGGCTCGCGTCGTCCATCTCCAGTGGCTACCAGCTCGTCGACGGTTCGACCCAGGTCACGGTCGGTGATGGCACCGTGGTCGGTGGGGTCGTGCAGTTCCCGGTGGAGGGCTCCGCGAAGCAGGTCCGGCCCATCGACGCGGCCGCGCTCAAGCAGCAGGTGCTGGGCCTGGGCAGGGCCGAGGCGATGGACCGGCTGCGGCCGTACGGCGCTGTCGAGATCACGCTCTGGCCCGACTGGGTGTCCGCGGTGCCGTCGATCGACCAGCGCGTGACGCTGACGGTGGAGACAGCCGTGGACGACACCCCCGCGCCGACGACGTCGCCATCGTCGCCATCGTCCGCTCCCGAGCCCTCGGACGCGGCGGCATCGGGCGAGCCGGTACCATCCGGGTGATGTTCGCCATCACGCGTGCCGGTCGCCGCGCGCCCGCCGTCCCGTCCGCCGTCATCGTGCCGGCGCGGTGAGCCGGATCCTGGGCGTCGACCTCGGGGAGCGACGAATCGGGCTGGCGATCGCCGACATCGGCATCGACATCGCCCGCCCCCTCGTCACGGTCAATCGCGCCCGATCGATGGACGGTGACGCGCTCGCCATCGGCTCGGTCTGCCGAGAGCAGGACGTGACCGAGCTGGTGGTGGGCCTGCCCGTCGAGGTCAGCGGCCTCGAGGGCGCGATGGCCGACGGCGCCCGTGGCTGGGCGGCAGATCTCGGGTCCCGGCTGGGTCTCCCGGTCACGATGCGCGACGAGCGGCTGTCGTCGTTCGAGGCCGAGCGACGGCTGGGCCGGATGCCCCGCGGCCGGTCCGGCGGTCCGCCGTCGCGGACCCAGCGCAACGCGTATCGGGCGCGGATCGATCGCGAGGCTGCGGCCGTCATCCTCCAGGACGAGCTGGACGCACGGCGAACCGCGTCCGCGGCCCGACCGGAGGAACGATGACCATCAGGGGCGGCCGGCCACCGCGCGACCCGATGGCAACCCCCGCATCCGAGCGGCGCGCCAACCCGTACGTGCGCACCGGTCGCTACGGACGAGGTCCGGGCGATCAACGGCGCTACGAGCGGTACGGCGATGACGGAGGTGGCCTGGCCGCGTTCGTGCGGTTCGGGGTGTTCCTGGTCATCCTGGCGGCGCTCGTCCTGATCACGATGGCCACGGTCGCTCGGCCGCTCGTCCGGGCGCTGGTCGTGCCCTGGGCCGAGGACAACCCCGGCGCGCTCCGGATCGGGTTCGTCTCGGACCTGGTGCGCGAGGACATCGGCGCGGCCCTGACGGCGCGGGCCGGCACGGATTCGACCGAGATCGTGTTCAAGGTGGAGCCAGGGGACACGGCGGCAACGCTTGCGCCGCGGCTGCTCGATGCGGGGATCATCGCCAGCGAGCGCGCCTTCCTGTTCGAGGCGAGGATGGACGACCTGACGCCGCAGCTGACCACCGGGAGCTTCGCCCTGGCCGGCAATCTCACGCCCGCCCAGGTGGTCCAGGGCCTGATCCAGAACCGGATCGTGGTCAGGACGCAGAACGTCACGTTCCGCGAAGGGCTCCGGCTGGAACAGATGACCGCCAAGCTCGAGACGCTCACCGGCACGGCGGTCGATCCCGCGGCGTTCTACGAGCTGGTCAAGAACCCACCCGACGAGCTGCTCGCGGACTATCCGTGGCTGCTCGACGAGAACGTCCGTCCCAAGGGCGCCTCGCTCGAGGGCTTCCTGTATCCCGCGACCTACACCCTGCGCACCGACGAGATCGCGCCGACGACCACCGAGGACCTGGTGCGGATGATGCTCGACGCGTTCCACGATCGGGTGGGCGACCTGCTGGACGTCCCCAAAGCGCGCGGCCTGACCTTCTACCAGGTCCTGGTGCTGGCCTCGATCGTCGAGCGCGAGGCCGTGCTGGACGAGGAGCGGCCGCTGATCGCCGGGGTGTACCAGAACCGGCTGAGCTCGAAGAGCTGGCCGACGCGCCTGCTCCAGTCGGACCCCACGATCTTCTACATCAACGACACCCTCCAGCTGGACAAGCTCGACCTGACCGCGTGGAAGGAATACGTGTTCTGGAACACGCTCAAGGAGCAGCTGCCCAAGACCCTGCCCGACGATCTCGCCGGCTACAACACCTACACCAGCAAGGGTCTGCCGCCCGGACCGCTGTGCTCGCCGGCGATCGCATCGATCACGGCCGCATTGAACCCCAACACGAAGACCGGCTATCTGTTCTTCATCGCCAAGGGTGACGGCACGGGCTCGAGCGCCTTCGCCAAGACGAAGGCGGAGCACGACGCGAACGTCAAGAAGTACGGCAAGTGACCGCACGAACCACCGCTGACCCCGGCAGCGGCGCGATGCCGGTCGCGGCGGACTTTCCCGCCCCGCCCGACGTGCGGACCCGCCGCCGCTGGGCGGATGCGGACCGCGGGCACCGTCCGCACCGGCTGGCCGAGCTCCGCGCCCGGATGGCCGAGGCCGGCGTCGACGCCTACTTCGGGCTGCGGCCCGAGCACATGCGCTGGCTGACGGGCTTCACCCTGGGCAACGGCGAGGACAAGGTCGCGGGGCATTCGGGGCAGTTCCTGGTCGGCGGCGACGAGGTCGTCGTGATGACCGACTCGCGGTACACGGTCCAGTGCGGGCGCGAGGCGCCCGAGAGCACCACCATCGAGATCGGCTATGACCTGCCGGCTGCCTGGCCGGGGCTGCTGGAGCGGATCGGCGCGCGGCGGATCGCGGTGGAGGCGGGCGCCATCTCGCACGCGTTGTGGGGGCAGCTCGAGGCCGCGGCGCCCGGCGTCGAGCTGGTCCCGGAGCCCGGCTGGGTCGAGGCGATGCGGGCCGTCAAGACCCCCGACGAGGTCGAGCGGATCGCCGCCGCGTGCGCGGTCGCCGACCGTGCGCTCGCAACGCTGCTGCCGGAGATCCGCCCGGGCACCACCGAGCAGGCGCTTGCACTCCGCCTCGAGTGGCTGATCCGCACGGGCGGCGCCGAGGCGCTCGCGTTCGACGTGGCGTGCCTCGCCGGGCCGGAGGCCGCGCTGCCACACGGCGCACCCGGCGATCGCCCCGTGCTCGAGAACGCCGTCCTGCTGTTCGACTTCGGGGCGCAGGTGGACGGATACCGGAGCGACATGACGCGAACGCTGTTCGTCGGCCAGCCGTCGGCCCGGGATCTGGAGCTGTACGACCTCGTGGCGCGCGCCCAGCAGGCGTCGATCGATGCCATCGCGGCGTCCGTCGCCGCCGCCGTCCGCGACGGCACCCCGGTCATCACCGGTCGCGCGGCCGACGCCGCCGCGCGGACCGTCATCCAGGCGGCCGGCCACGGCGAGCACTTCGGCCACGGCACCGGGCACGGGATCGGGCTGGCGACCCACGAGGAGCCCGGGCTGCGGGAGAGCGGCGCCGCGGTGCCGCTGCCGAGCCCGACCGTGTTCTCGGTCGAGCCCGGCGTGTACCTGCCCGGCGAGACCGGGATCCGGATCGAGGACCTCATCCACCTCGACGCCGGGCGGGGCCTGGTGGAGCGGCTGACGGCATTCCCGCGCGACGTCCTGGTGCTGCCCGCCTGAGCTCGCCGCGCGGCGCTCGCGCTGGACGGTGGTCCCGGGACGCCGGGGCGGCTCTGGTACGATCGGGAGCACTGTCACCGCGTCTGAGATCCGGTGTTCGCCTGCCTCGCGGACCCGTGACGCCCATCCGGGAGCACCAGCCCACATGATCAGCACCGGCGAGCTGCGCAAGGGTGTCGTCATCGAGCTTGACGGCGACCTGTGGCAGATCCTCGACTACCACCACATCAAGATGGGCCGTGGCTCGGCCCAGGTCCGGATCAAGCTGCGCAACGTCAAGAAGGGCAGCACGGTCGAGAAGTCGTTCCAGGCCGGCGACCGCTGGCCGCGCGCGCAGATCGACCGGCGCCCGGTGCAGTACCTCTACCGCGACGGGGACGATCTCCACTTCATGGAGACCGAGTCGTACGAGCAGTTCAGCCTGCGGGCCGAGACGCTCGACGATGCGATCGGCTTCCTCAAGGAGGGGATGACCGTGGATCGCACCTCGTACCAGGGCGAGACGCTGGGGATCGAGCTGCCGGTCACCGTGGACCTGCTGGTCCAGGAGACCGAGCCCGGCTACGCCGGCGATACCGCTCAGGGCGCCCGCAAGAACGCAACGATGGAGACGGGCCTCGTGGTCACCGTGCCGCTGTTCGTCAACGAGGGCGACACGCTGCGCATCGACACTCGCACCGGCGAGTACCAGACCCGCCTCTAGCGGGGTCGCGACGGCCGTCGAGATGGCGCGATGAGCCGCACCCCCGAGCCGCCCGAGTGGGCGCTGCCGTCCTGGGACACGCTGCCCGACGATCCCGAGGCAACGCCGGCGCGGCGTCAGGCCGTGCCCGGCGGAACGTTCGGGCTTCGGGTCAGGACCGTGTCCGAGGTCAGCCGGGCCATCCGGGAGCGGATCCGCGCCGACGACGGGCTGCGCGACGTGTGGGTCGAGGGCGAGGTCGGGCGGGTCACGGTGTCCAGCGCGGGGCATGCGTACTTCACGCTCAAGGACGCGCGCGCCCAGCTCCAGTGCATCTGGTTCCGTGACGACCGGGTGCGGTCGCCGTTCCAGCCGCAGACCGGGCTCCAGGTGGTCGCCCACGGCCGGGTCGACCTGTTCGAGCCGCAGGGCGCGCTCCAGCTGTACGTCGATGCGATCCAGCCGTCGGGGTTCGGCGACCTGGCCATCCGGTTCGAGCAGCTCAAGGCTCGGCTGTCGGCGGAGGGCCTGTTCGACGCCGCCCGCAAGCGGCCGCTGCCGTCGAGGCCGCGCACGATCGCGGTGGTCACCTCGCCGACGGGCGCCGTATGGCAGGACGTGTGCAACGTCCTGGCGCGTCGATGGCCGATGGCGCGCGTCGTGCTCGTCGCGTGCAAGGTCCAGGGTGACGGCGCCCCCGAGAGCATCGTCCGGGCGCTGCGCCGGCTCGAGCGCTGGATCGGCCAGCAGGGTTCCGGCCAGGGTCCCGGCCCGGACGGCGACGCGCCCGCGGTGACGATCCTCGCGAGGGGCGGCGGCTCGCTGGAGGACCTGTGGTCGTTCAACGACGAGCGCGTCGTCCGCGCGATCGTGGCCCATCCGGTTCCCGTGGTGTGTGGGGTCGGCCACGAGGTCGACGTCACCCTCGCCGACTTCGCCGCGGACGTCCGGGCGCCGACGCCCTCGGCCGCGGCGGAGCTCGTGGTGCCGGACCGGGTGGAGGCGACCGGCATCGTCCGCGCGATCGGCCAGCGGGCCGAGGGCTCGGTCACGAGGCGCGTCGGGGCGGCGCGGCGGGACGTCGACGCGGAGCGGCGCGCGCTGCTGCGTCTCGAGCCGCGGGCGCAGCTCGCGGCGTCCCGCGAACGGGTCGGGCTGGCGCTCGACCGTGCCACCCGGTTCCTGGCCACCCGGCTGGAACGGGACCTGCGGCGCCTGGAAGAGCTGGGCGGCCGCGCCCCACGGATCATCGACCGGCGGATTCGGTCCGCATCCGCGGGCCTGGCCGCCGCGACGGCGTCGCTCGGTGCGCTCGGTCCGCAGGCCACGCTGGACCGGGGCTACGCGATCGTCCGCCGATCCGCCGATGGGGCGATCGTGCGGGACCCCCGCCAGGCGGCTCCCGGGACGCGCCTGTCGCTGGCCCTGTCCCGGGGCGCCCTCGCGGCCACCAGTGACGGCCCGGCCGATCCACCCGGGATGGATGATCCGCTGGGTATGATCGTGCCCGGACGAGCGGCGGCGGTGGGATCATCCGACGCCGCCGATGCAGGTCCCGCAGCGAAGGAGCACCCGTGACGGACACGACGGCACAAGGCGCCTCCGTGCTCCCGGTCGGGGAGCTCGCCTACGACGACGCCTTCGCCGAGCTCCAGCAGGTCGTCGCGACCCTGGAGGCGGGCGGCCAGACGCTGGAGCAGACGATCACGATGTACGAGCGGGCGGTGGCCCTCCAGCGGCGCTGCGAGCGCCTGCTGGCCGAGGCAGAGCTCCGTGTCCAGCAGCTGATGGCCGCACCGGGCGGCGGTCTGGCCGCCGTCGACGTCCGGCCCGAGGACGCTGCCGAGGAGTAGGGGAGCGGCCGGACCGGGCGCCGCCCGGCGACCCCGATCGGGCATCGTGCTACCATCGGATATCACATAATCTCGAGCGGATCCCGCGGCATCGCGAACCGCTTCTCGCGTACTCTCGAACCTTTCCAGCGCCCGCAGGGCGCCCGACCAGCATCACCGCCGGGTCCAGCCGGCCGTCACAGGCGGCATGTTCCCCGAGCAGCAGGAGCCGATGTCCGTGCCGATCCTCGATCGTCTCCAGGACCCCGCGGAGCTCCGCGGGCTGTCCGATCCGGAGCTGGCGCAGCTCGCCGCCGAGATCCGGGAGACGATCATCCGCACCGTCGCGGCCACCGGCGGCCATCTCGGCTCGTCGCTGGGCGTGGTCGAGATCACGCTCGCGCTGCACCGCCTGCTCGAGTCCCCGCGCGACCGGATCGTGTGGGACACGGGGCACCAGGCGTACGCGCACAAGCTGCTCACCGGGCGGCTGGACCGGTTCCACACCCTGCGCCAGATCGACGGTGTCGGGGGCTTTCCGCGGCGCGCCGAGTCGCCGCATGACGTGTTCGACGGCGGGCATGCGGGCACCGGGCTCTCGATCGCCCAGGGTCTGGCCACGGCGCGTGATCTCCGGCACTCGATGGAGCGGGTCGCGGTCGTGGTCGGCGATGCCGCGCTCCTGTCCGGGCTCAGCCTCGAGGCGCTCAACGACATCGGGCACCGCCAGACGCAGCTGCTGATCGTGCTCAACGACAACGAGATGTCGATCAGCCCGTCGGTCGGCGCGCTGTCCAAGTACCTGTCCGAGATCAAGCTGTCGGCCGCGTGGCGGCAGGGCAAGACCGCGTGGGACTCGGCGACCGAGCGGATCCCGCTGGTCGGGCCCCGGCTGCTCGAGCTGTCGCGCCGGTTCCGGCAGTCGGTCGTCTCGTTCGCGCAGCCGGGCCAGCTGTTCGAGGACCTCGGGATCACGTACGTCGGGGTGATGCCGGGCCACGATCTCCACCTGCTCGAGGAGACGTTCCGCCGCGCGCTCGCGCTCAACGGGCCGGTGATCGTCCATGTCCGGACGCAGAAGGGCAAGGGATATCGGCCCGCCGAGACGGACCAGGTCTCGTTCCACGGTGCCGCGCTGCCGCCGATGACGCTGGCGCCCGCCACGGACATGCACGACCGCCTGGGTGCCGCGACGAATGGCAGCAACGGCGATGCGATGGCGTCGTCGGCCGCGACCGGCTCCGCCGTGACCGCGTCCCGCGACGCCGAGGAGGGCGCCCCGCCGTCGGCGTCGGTGATGGCGGACCGGCGGAGTCCCGTGCACAACGCCGAGGGCGCCGCCGAGCCGTCGGCGATCCCCGCGCCCGCGAGCGACGCGAAGAAGACGCCCAACTACACCGCGTTCTTCTCGCGCGAGCTCGTCGCGCTCGGGGCGGAGGACCGCCGGATCGTGGCGATCACCGCCGGCATGCCCACCGGAACCGGGCTCGCCAAGTTCCAGCAGGCGTACCCGGACCGGTTCATCGACGTCGGCATCGCGGAGCAGCACGCCGTGACCCTGGCGACCGGCCTCGCGCTGGGTGGCCTGCGCCCGGTCGTCGCCCTGTACTCGACCTTCCTCCAGCGCGCGTTCGACCAGACCGTCCATGACGTGTGCCAGAACGACGCGCCGGTCGTGCTCGCGGTTGACCGTGCGGGCCTGGTCGGAGAGGACGGCACCAGCCACCAGGGGATGTTCACGCTGCCGGCCCAGCGCCAGCTGCCGCACCTCGTGATCGCGAGCCCGCGCGACGAGCAGGAGCTGCGGGCCCTGCTGCGCACCGCGTTCGCGCAGGACCATCCGTTCGCGCTCCACTACCCGCGTGATGCCGGCTTCGGCGTCGAGGAGCGGGATCCGGCGCCGCTCGCGATCGGCAGGGGCGAGGTCCTGCGCGAGGGCCGCGACCTGCTGTTCGTCGGGTTCGGCCCGATCACCCGGCGCGCCGTGGACGTGGCGGTGGCGCTCGAGGCCGACGGGTGGTCGACGGGCGTGATCAACGCCCGCTTTGCCAAGCCGCTCGACCGGCAGCTGATCCTCGACCAGGCGCGCGGCAAGCGGCTGGTGGTGACGTTCGAGGAGAGCGTCGTGACCGGCGGCTTCGGGTCCGGTGTGCTCGACGCGTTCGAGGAAGCCCGCGTCGCGGACTCGTCGTATCGGGACGTGGCGGTGCGCATCATCGGCATCCCCGGCGACCGGTTCGTCGACCACGGCGCCGTGTCCGACCTCCGGCGGTTGATCCGGCTGGACGTGCCGGGGCTGACGGCACAGGTCCGCGAGACGATCGGGCAGCTGGGGATCACCCCGGGACCGGCACCCATCGGGGCCGCCGGCTCGCCGCCCGCCGCGCCCGCGACCAGGACCCGCCGCCAGCGCGACTGATCCACAGGCGCCGGCGCCGGCGATACATCCGGGTGGAGCGGGCTGTGCCACGATAGGCGCGATGGGCGCCGCAACCTCACGTCGGATCCGGCTCGACCACCTCCTCGTGGAGCGTGGCCTGGCACCCACGCGCGCCCGGGCGCAGGCGCTGGTGCTGGCGGGCAAGGTCCGCGTCGGTGCCGGCGATTCCGGCCGCCGGGACCTCAAGTCCGGCGACATGGTCGATCCCGGCGCGGTGGTCGACGTCGATGCGGGCCGCCAGTGGGTCAGCCGCGGGGCGCACAAGCTGATCGCCGCGCTCGACGCCTTCGGCATCGACCCGGCGGGCCTTGCGTGCATCGACGTCGGGGCCTCGACGGGCGGGTTCACCGATGTCCTGCTGGCCCGCGGCGCGACCCGGGTGTACGCGGTCGACGTGGGCTACGGGCAGCTCGCCGAGCGGCTGCGCCGCGACCCGCGCGTGGTCTCGATGGAGCGCGTCAACGCCCGGACGCTGGGACCGGACACGCTCCCCGAGCCCGTCGACCTCGCGGTCGTCGACGTGTCGTTCATCTCGCTCGCCCTGGTGCTTGGGCCCATCCGCTCGGTCCTGCGCGAGGGGCGCGGCCCGATCATCGCGCTGGTCAAGCCACAGTTCGAGGCCGGCCGCGCGGACGCCAGGGGCGGCGTGGTGCGCGACCCGGAGGTGCACCGGCGCGTGCTGCGCGACACGGTCGGCACCGCTGCGGCATCGGGGCTCGGCACGCGGGCGGTGATCGCGTCTCCGATCCTGGGACCCGAGGGCAACCGGGAGTTCCTGGTCCACCTGGAGTCCGGTCCGTCGTGCGCGGAGGTCGGCGACCGCATCGACGAGGCCGTGTCGGCCGCATGGGAGGGGGCGTCATGAGCATCCGGCGGATCGGATTCGCGTACAACCCCACCATCGCGCAGGCGACCGAGCTCCGCGACCGCGCCGGCGAATGGTGCCGGTTGCGCGACATCGACCGCTGGGCAGCACCGGCCGGCGAGGTCGCCAGCCTGGTGGAGCAGCTGCCGGGCACCGATGTCCTGGTCGTCCTGGGCGGCGATGGGACGTTCCTGCGCGCGGCCCAGGCGGTGGCCGAGGTCGACGTGCCGATCCTGGGCGTCAACCTGGGCAAGGTCGGGTTCCTGTCGACCGCCGAGGCGCAGGACCTGGAACCCGTCCTCGAGCGGCTGGTCGCCGGCGAGTACCTGCTCCGCGAGCGGATGGCCCTGACCGGCACGATCCAGCCGGCAACCGGTCCCGCGACAACGGCGTTCACGGCGCTCAACGACATCGTCATCGCGCGCGGCGCGCTGGCGCGCGTCGTCCGGCTGGACGTCAACATCGACGAGTCGCACCTCGCGACCTTCGTCGCGGACGGCCTGGTGGTCTCGAGCCCCACGGGCTCGACCGGCTACTCGTTCTCCGCGGGCGGCCCGATCCTCGACCCGCGCAGCCGGAACCTCGTCGTGACGCCCATCGCCGGCTACCTGTCGGCGATCCGTTCGATCGTGGTGTCGCCGGAGCAGGTCGTCCGCTGCCGGGTGCTCGACGCGCTGGAGGCGCTGGTGTCGATCGACGGCCGCGAGGACTGGCCGATCCAGGTCGGTGACGTCGTCGAGGTCCGCGCCCTCGAGCGCCCGATCCGGTTCGTCGAGCCGCAGGGGGCGCTCCCGTTCTGGGACCTGCTGCGGACGAAGGTCGCGCTGCTGCCGTCCTGACCATGGCCGTCGAACGTTCCCCTGATCACGCGGGCCGGCTGCTGGAGCTGGCGGTCTCGGACCTCGCCCTGATCGACCGGCTGCGGCTGACGCTGGCGTCCGGGTTCAACGTGCTGACCGGCGAGACCGGTGCGGGCAAGAGCCTGCTGATCGATGCCCTGGGCCTCGCGCTTGGGGCGCGCGCGGACACGACGCTCGTTCGCCATGGGGCGGAGTCGGCGCGCGTCGAGGCGCTGTTCGATCGCATCCCGGAGCCGCTGATCGCCGTCCGCGAGGTCTCCGGCACCGGGCGCTCGACCGCGCGCCTGGACGACGAGACGGTGACCGCCGGCCGGCTGGCGGCCGCGACCGGGAGCCTGGTCGAGATCCACGGCCAGCACGACCAGCAGCGGCTGCTCGACGAGGACTGGCAACGCGACCTGCTCGACGCCTACGGCGGGCACGGCACCGCTCGCGATCGCGTCGCGGCCGCCGTCGAGCGCTGGCGCGGCAACCGCGCGGCGCTGGTCGAGCTCGCCATGGAGCCGCGTGAGCTGCTCCGCCGGCTCGACGTGCTGGAGCACGAGGCGAGCGAGATCGCCGGCGGCCGGCTGCGGGTCGGCGAGGCCGCGGAGATCACCCGCGAGCTCGCCGCGGCGCAGCACGGCGAGGCGATCGCATCGGGGGCGGCCGAGGTTCGCGAGACCCTGCTCGAGGAGGGCGGCGGCGCCCGCGAGCGGATCGCGCGGGCCGCGCACGAGATCCGGACGCTGGCCCGGCTCGACGAGCGCTGGGCACCGCTGGTGGACCGGCTGGCCGGCGCGGAGGCCGAGATCGACGACATCGCCGCCGAGGTCCGGTCGCTCGCCGACACGGTCGATCATGATCCGGCAACCCTCACGCGCCTGGAGGACCGGCTGGGCGAGATCCACCGGCTGATCCGGCGCTATGGCGATGACGAGGCCGCGGTCATCGCCCACGGGGAGCGCGCGGCGGCCGAGATCGAGCGCCTGCGCGGGCTGGACGAGGAGCGGGCGCGGCGCGCGGCAGAGGACGCGCGCCTGCTGCTCGAGGTCGCGGACGCGGCAGCGTCGCTGTCGATCCTGCGCGCGGGCACGGCCGGCGAGCTGGGCGCGGCGGTGTCCTCGGTCCTGGTGGAGCTCGGCTTCCCGGCCGACGCGTTCCTGGTGGCGCTCGGCCGCCGGCCGGCGGCCCGGGACGATGCCGCGGTCGAGGTGGACGGGGATGCCGTCGCGTTCGATGCCACCGGGATCGACACGGTCGTGTTCCGGTTCCGGCCCAACCCGGGCGAGCCCGCCCAGCCGCTGGCCCGGATCGCCTCGGGCGGCGAGCTGTCGCGGGTGGCCCTCGCGGTCAAGCAGGTGCTGGCGGCGGTGGACGAGACGCCCACGCTGGTGTTCGACGAGATCGACGCCGGGATCGGGGGGCGCAGCGCGGACCCGGTCGGCCGCTCGCTGTGGACGCTCGCCCGCGAGCACCAGGTGCTGTGCGTCACCCACCTCCCGCAGATCGCGGCCTACGCCGATGCGCACTACCGGATCTCGAAGGGAGCGCGCGACGGTCGGACGGTGACCGAGGTCGTCCGCCTGGATCGGGCCGACCGCGAGGCCGAGCTGGCGCTGATGATCGGCGGTGCCGGCGGTGGTGAGGCGGCGCGGCTGTCGGCGCGCGAGCTGCTCGACCGGGCCGAGGCGTGGACCGGGAGCCGGCCGGCCGACGTGCCGGCCTGACGGCGGGGACGGATCGCGTGGCGACGACCCTCGACGGTGCGATCGAGGGGTACCTCGCGTACCTGCGCGTGGAGCGCGGCGTAGCCGATGCCACGATCACCGCGTACCGGGCGGACCTCACCGACTTCGCGATGAGCCGCGGGGCCGCCCGCGACTGGGCGAGCGGGCCCGAGGTCGCGCAGCGCTACCTCGCCGCCCGGGCTCGCCGTGGCCGGCCCAACGACCCGGGCCTCGCCCCGACCAGCCTCCGGCGGCGCGCGGCGGCGATCCGGGGCTTCTACCGCTTCGCGTACGGCGACGGGGTCATCCCGGTCGATGTCGCGGCGCACCTCGACCTTCCCCGCCAGCCGCGGCTGCTGCCCGAGACGCTGACCGTGGCCGAGGTCGAACGGCTGCTGGAGGTCACCGGCGGAGCGGTGCCCACCGGCGGGTCGCCCACCGATGCCGAGGGCATCGCCGTGCGCAACCGGACGCTGCTCGAGCTGCTGTACGCGGCGGGCCTGCGAATCTCCGAGGCGCTCCAGCTCGATCGCGGCGAGGTGTCGCTGGACGGCGGGTTCGTGCGCGTGATCGGCAAGGGCGATCGCGAACGCCTGGTGCCGGTCGGCGACATCGCGCTCGAATGGCTGTCGCGCTACCTGGCGTGGCCGCGGGCCGCCTGGCTCGGGTCGGCCGGGGTCGCGGACGCGCCGGGCGCGCCGCTGTTCGTCACCGCGCGCGGCCGGCGGCTTGGCCGCCAGCAGGCATGGGCGATCGTCAAGGCGAGCGCCGCGGCTGCCGGGCTGGATGGCCGCGTCTCACCGCACACGCTTCGGCATTCGTTCGCGACCCACCTGCTCGAAGGGGGCGCCGACCTGCGCGTCGTCCAGGAGCTGCTCGGACATGCCAGTATTTCCACGACCCAGCTGTATACGCACCTGACCGGGGAGCGCATCCGCGAGGTCTACGCCCGCGCGCATCCGCGGGCCTGAGGAGGTTCGGGGCGATGTCGTATACGGACTCACTGCTGGCGTCGGGGGAGCGGATCCTCCGGCGTGATCGCCAGCACTGGTTCATTTTGGCGGGCAACGCGCGGTTCGCGATCGCCGCGCTCGTGATCGCGATCGTGCTGCTGCTGATCCGCGTGACCACCGGCGCGACCGGCGGCGTGATGGACTTCCTGGGCCTGGTCACGCTCGTCCTGTTCGTGGGCGGGCTGCTCGCGCTGGGCTGGAGCTGGCTGGAGTACCAGAACGAGGAGTACACCGTCACCTCGCGGCGGCTGATCCATGCCGAGGGCGTGATCAACAAGAAGGCGTCCGACTGGTCGCTCGAGAAGATCAACGACGCGATCCTGTCGGAGGGATGGGCGGGCCGGGTGTTCGGCTTCGGCGACCTCGAGGTGCTGACCGCGTCCGAGCACCCCAACGAGGTGCTGCGCATGCTGCGCGACGCCAAGTCGTTCAAGAAGTCGATGCTGGAGGCCAAGCACGAGCTCGAGATCGAGGTGGGCCGGCCGACAATGCCGCCGCTCCGGTCCGCGGGCGACACGGGCACGGCCGGGTCGGGATCGTCGGCCCCGGCGCCGGCGGCGCCGCCCGTCCCGGCCCCACCGGTCAACGCCGCGCCGGCCGCTCCGGCACCGGCGCCCGCGGCGCCGGCAGGCCCCCCGCCGGCGGCCATGTCCGGCGACGAGGTGACGGCGGCACTGGGACGCCTGGGCGACCTCCGCGATCGCGGGATCGTCACGCCCGAGGAGTTCGAGGCCAAGAAGCGGGAGCTGCTGGGTCGGCTCTGAGCGCGGAGGACCGGTAGGATACGCGGGACCCACCCAACCGCCCCTGTGAGGCCCGCGTGCTCCAATCGCTCCAACCCGAGAACCTGATCCCGACGCTCATCGTCCTCGCGATCTTCCTGCTGGTCGCGTTCCCGGTCCACGAGTTCGCGCACGCCGCCGTGGCGTACCTGCTGGGCGACTCGACGGCGAAGCTGTTCGGCCGGCTGACGCTCAACCCGGTCGTCCACTTCGACCCGCTGGGCGGGATGATGACGATCCTGTCGGTGTTCGTCGGTGGCTTCGTGTTCGGGTGGGCGAAGCCGACCCCGGTCAACACCGCCAACCTGCGCGACCGGCGCAACGGCGAGGTCTATGTCGCGCTGGCCGGTCCGGCGTCGAACCTCGTGATGGCGGTGCTCGGCGCGTTCGTGTTCCGGGTGCTCGACGCCGTGGGCGCCGGGGTACCGAGCATGGTGTTCTACACCGTGTACCTGTTCGTGCTGTTCAACGTGGCGCTGGCGATCTTCAACCTGCTGCCGATCCCGCCGCTCGACGGGTCCACCCTGCTGTTCCGGTTCCTGTCGCCGCGGCAGGCCTGGGAGCTGCGACCGATCCTGGCGCAGTACGGCCTGTTCATCCTGATCGCGTTCATCCTGCTGCTGAGCAGGCCCCTGTTCACCCTGATCCAGAGTGTCGCGTACTTCCTGGTTGGGCGGTAAGGCCCGCCAGCTCCGTGCCCACCTGTTCGCTCGCGTCACGCCCGGGGAGCGACAGGCCGTCGCGGCGTGGACCCACCCGGGGGAGCTCGCCCTGTTCGATGCCATGCACGTCGCGGACCGGCGCCACGGCCTGGCGGTCGTGGCCGCCCTCCGGCGCGCCGGCGTGACCGACCGCGACGTGCTCGCCGCGGGCCTGCTCCACGATTGTGCAAAGGGCGACACGGGCGCCGGGCCCCGGATCGCGTGGTCGCTAGGCGAGGTGCTGGGGCCCTGGGTCGTCGCGCTCGCCGCGCGCGTCCCGGGCTGGCGCGCGGCGCTGGACCGGCTGCGCGACCATGCCGAGGCGTCGGCCGATGCGGTCGCGGCTGCCGGCCTGCCGCAACGCGCCGTCGACCTCGTCCGATACCAGGCGGAGCCGCGTGATCCCGAGTACGGCCGCCTGTTCCGGGCCGCGGACGAGGCAAGCTGATGACGCTGGCCGCCGCTCCCGCCGCACCCGCGGTCGCGTTCGGGGAAGGGCGGCGGCCCGAGTCCGCCACCCGGGTGACCCTGCCCGAGTTCGACGGACCGCTGGCGCTGCTGCTGGCGCTGATCGAGGCGCGCCAGCTCGACGTGCTCACCGTTCCCCTGGGCGCCCTCGCCGATGCGTATCTGGACGCGCTTGCGTCGCTCGACGGCGATCGCATGGGCAATGTGTCCGCGTTCATCGCCGTCGCCAGCCAGCTGATCCTGATCAAGTCGCGGGCGATGCTCCCGCGACGCGTGGTCGAGGGGGCGGAGGCGCTCGCCGACGAAGGCGCGGACCCCGAGGCCGAGCTGCGGGCGCGGCTGATCCTGTACCGGGCGTTCCGCGACGCCGGTGCCGCGCTTCTCGACGAGGCGCACCGGCGGGTCGGGCTGTTCCACCGCGAGCCCGGAGCCGCGCATGCGGCCGGGGTCGCCGGGGCGCGCCCGCCGGCCGCGGACCCGCTGTCGCCGGACCTCCTCGTGGCCGCGCTGGACGGCCTGGCGCGGATCGCGCCGCCGCCGCCCCGGCCGCCCGAGACGTTCCCACGGGCGATCACGCTGACCGAACGCGCCGCGCTGATCCGGCGCGCCCTTCGGGGAGCGCCCGCGATCGTGCTCCAGGAGCTGCTCCGGGGTGTTCGCGACCGCGTCGTCGTCGCGGTGACCTTCCTCGCGATGCTGGAGCTGATGAAGCGGCGCGAGATCGTGGTCGAGCAGGCCGAGCCCTGGGGGCCGATCGTCGCCCGCCGGACCACGCCGGAGGAGCGCGCCGCCGCCGGGCTCGGCGACCTGCCCGACGACGAGCCGCTCGACGAAACGCTGGAGACGTTCGCGTGACCGAGCTCGAGGCCGTCGGGCCCGGCCGGCCCGTCGAGGATTCGCCGCCCGGGCCGGCACCGGACGCTGATGAAGCACGGCACGCCGGTGACGCGCCGGGCGCCGGTGAGCCCGGTGACGCGCCGCCGGGCGAGCTCACGGAGGGCCAGCTCGAGGCGCTCCTGTTCGTCGCCGAGAAGCCCCTGTCGCGCCGCGAGATCGGGGTGCTCGCCGGGGTCCCGCGCGAGACCGTCGACGAGCGACTTGGGGACCTCGAGGTGTCGCTGGCCGGCCGGGGGATCCGCCTCGTCCTCGCCGGGGAGCGCGTCGAGCTGGGCACGGCCGCGGAAGCCGGCGCCATCGTCGCCCGCTACGTCGGTGCCGATGCCGTCAAGCTGTCGCCCGCCTCGCTCGAGACGCTGGCGATCATCGCCTACCGGCAACCGGTGACCAAGGCAGCGATCGAGCGGATCCGCGGCGTCGACTCCGACTACACGGTCCGGAGCCTGGTCCATCGGCGGCTGGTGGTCGAGCTGGGCCGGGCCGAGACACCCGGACGCCCGATCCTGTACGGCACCGGCTTCGAGTTCCTGGAACGGTTCGGGCTGACCTCGATCGAGGAGCTGCCGCCGCTCGATCTCGACATCGCCGCGCGCCTGGTCGAGGGCGCGGACGCGACGCCGGCGACGCTCGACGGCGACGGCTCTCCGGTGACCTCGCTCGCAACCGACGCACCGCCCGCTCCCGACGACGGCGCCTGATCGTGCCGGCGGAACGGATCTCCAAGGTCCTCGCCGCCGCGGGCGTCGCGTCGCGCCGCGGCGCAGACGAGCTGATCAACGCGGGACGCGTGACGGTCGATGGCCGGGCCGCCGTCCTCGGCGAGCGGGTCGATCCCGAGACGCAGGAGATCGAGGTCGACGGCGCGCCGGTCTCGCGGTCGGTCTCGCGCCCGGTCTACCTCGCGCTCCACAAGCCGATGGGCGTGACGTCGACGACCCGCGACCGGCACGCGGAGACGACGGTCGTGCAGCTCGTCCCACCCGAGCTCGCACGCGGTGCACGGCTGTACCCGGTGGGCCGGCTCGACCAGGATTCGGAAGGGCTGATCCTGCTCACCAACGACGGTGACTGGGCGGAGCGGGTGCTGCACCCGCGGTTCGGCGTCGAGCGCGAGTACGCCGTGGGGCTGGTTCGGCCGCTGTCGCGCGAGCAGGCCGAGGCGCTCGAGACCGGCGTCGAGCTGGCCGAAGGCGTCGCGACCCTGACCGGGCTGCGAGGCCAGACGCGGACGGAGGATCGCCGCCTGGGGGAGACCCTCGAGCCGGCGCCCGACGTCCGCCTGACGTGGGTGCGGGTCACGATCCACCAGGGCTGGAAGCGCCAGCTGCGGCGGATGTTCGCCGAGGTCGGGGCGCCGGTCCGTCGCCTCGTCCGGGTGCGGATCGGGACGCTGCGCCTGGAGGACATGGCCGCCGGCGACGTGCGCCCGCTCAGCGCGACGGAGGTGCGGCGGCTGGGCACGACCCGCGTGGAGCCCCGCTGACGATGGATCGCATGTCGTGAGCCTGCGTCGCGTCCCGCCCGGTCCTGACCGCGACCCGTACCTGCCGCTGCTGTTCCTCGCCGACGACGCGCACGACCACGTCCGTGCGCACCGCGACGACGGGCATCTGTTCGTGCTCGATCGCGACGACGGTGCGATGGGCGTGGTCCAGGCCGTTCCGATCGAGGCCGCGGGCGGGGACCGCCCCGACGCCACCCCGCAGGTGGAGCTGACCCTGGTCGCCGTCGATGAGCGTCACCAGCGCCGGGGTGTCGGACGGGCGCTCATCGCCTCGGTACTGGGCGCGCTTCGCGACGATGGCGTGCAGCGCGTGATCGTGGGCACCGT
The DNA here is from genome assembly GCA_963749705.1 of uncultured Chloroflexia bacterium. GTDB lineage: Bacteria > Chloroflexota > Limnocylindria > Limnocylindrales > CSP1-4 > CAIXZV01. Next base: position 183,507 of record CAVVNQ010000002.1, read on the forward strand.
GACGGCCGCCGGAGGCACGATCACGTTCTACCAGAAGGTGGGTTTTCGCCCGTTCGCGATCGAGCGCGACTACTTCGATCGCGCCCGTGGCTACCGAGGCGACGAGACGCTCGACGGGATCCCGATCCGCGACATGATCTGGTTCGACATCGAGCTCCGGCCGGCCTGAGGGCGCGGCAGCATGCCGCGTGGCAGCCGGGCCGACCGCGCTCGGACAGCGCCATCGAGCACGTTTGGCCGGCGGGACCCCGACCTGGCACGCACGCTGCCAGGACGCCTGGCTCAGGGTGCGGTCCCGGGGCAGGTGCGCTCTGCGGCTGTGGTCCCGAGGCAGAGATGCACCGCGCTGTGGTGGATCACCCGGAAGGAGAAGGGGCCGACCCGGTAATCCACGGCGAGCATCTCCCACCCGGCCGGACCCTGATGCGGCCCCTGGAACGTCAGCGCGATCTGCCACCCGTCGCCGCCCGGCTGAATAGTCCCCGGCAAAGGGGCGAGGTCGGCGTCGATGAGCGCCTGCTGGTCGGCGGTCAGCGGCCCGAGCCCCGAGAGGTCCGAGGCCCGCGGGCCGCCGGGCCGAAGGAGGAGCGGCGGGGCGATGACGAGGTTGCCGCTTGCGTCCACGGGCGTGATGCGCTCGACCTCCACGGGCCACGGCCAGTCGTTGGGCGAGAGGTCAGAAGCGTAGACGAGATCCGTTCCCGGGACGGCCCAGTCGGCCTCCGGCGTGTTCCCCCCGGAGTTGTTGCCCCAGTCCGACGGCCACATGTCGAGCCAGAGCACGCCGCCGTCCTTCCACTCGCGGAGCGGGCCGCCGGGGAACCGCGCCAGGCCCGCGACGTTGAGCACCAGCGCGGCCGTGATCGTCGTGAGAGCGCCGACCAGCAGAAACCGCTTCACGTCCCCCTCTCGCATGGCATGTCCTCGCGCGGCAAGGCTCATGGCGCGCAGCGGCCACGTCAAGGGGATGTGGGCCTGTTCGATGGCAGGCTGGTTCGCGGACGAGCCACACGGTCCGCCCGACTCTTGACTGTGGCCGTGCCCAACGACACGCTGGGTTGCCAGTCGTGGCGCGGCATACGGACACGCGGCAGGGGATGCGCATGCGGAAGCTGAACATCAGGCAGGGCGTGATCGGCGGCTCCGCCGTGCTCCTCGTCAGCGCTGCGGCCGCTGCCGGCCGCTCGCCCGACCCGTTGGCGACGTTCGCCTTCTACCTCGCGTTCGGCCTGCCGTGCGTCGCGCTGGCGGTCGCCCTCGTGCTCGCGATCAATCGCCCACCCAAGCCGCCGATCCGCTGGTAGGCCGATCCAGCCCATCCGCCGGTCGCTCGATATCGATGCCGGGAGGGGAGCCGTCGCCGTCCTCGCCCGGGGCCGACCTCGCGAAATAGCGTCATCATGTTCGCGACGCCCGTGCCCGCGACGCGGAGCACCCGGACGACCGCCAGATCGGCGTTGGATGGGAGTGAACACATGACCGAACCGGCAAGCGTGCCCCTGCGTGGATGGCGATACGGCATGCACCCGCGTGCTGCCGGGATGCAGGTCCTCGCCCTCGGGCGTGTCCAGCTCCCGCTCGGGGAGGCCCTCCGCCTCGAGCTGGCGAGCGGCGGCACGGGGCCGGCGGAGGATGTCGCCCACGTCCAGTACTACATCGCGACCGAGGTCGGTCCCTGGGCGTTGTGGCTGTCGTGCCCGCGGTCCGAGCTGGCACAGCGGGAGTCGGCCCTGAAGGATCTCGTGCATCCGTTGATCGACGAGCCGTAGCGGGTCGCGCGCCCGCCGCTCCGTGCGGCGCATCCGAGGCCCGGCTCGGGGTAACGTGGCCGCCGACATGACGACGTCCGCCGTGGCCGACGGCCACGCACTCGAGCTCGAGCCGCCCCGCTTCGATTCCCTGGAGTGGCGAGCCTCCATCGCGCTCAAGGTCCTGGCGTTCATCAACGTGGCCGGGATCGTGCTGGCGATGTTCCCCCCGCCATTGCCGGGGTCGCTGCTCCAGGGTCTCGCCTTCAACCTCGCCGCGGCCGTGCTGGCGTCCCTGGAGATCGTCGCCGCGCGGGCGCTGGACCGGCGCCGGTCGTGGGCCGTCGGCGCCGTGCGACCGATGCTCGTGGTGCTCATCGCCGAGGGCATCGGCGCGATGCTGATCGGGATCGACGCGGGCCGGATCCGGATCCCGTTCGAAGCGCTGATCGCGATATGGGCCCTGCTCGCCGGGCCTGACGGGACGCTGTCCCGGCACGCCGACCGTCGGAGCGTGTCGCTCGCCGCGACCTCGGTGGTGGTGGTCGCGTCGATGCTCGTCGGGGAGCCGGTGTTCGGCTGGGGCGGCCTGCTCGATGTGCGGCAGTCCGATCTGCGCGACTCGATCTCGGCCACCTGCAGCGCGCCCGGTGCCGATCTGCCGCCGACGCTGACCGTGAGCTATGACTGGTCATGGACGAGGACGAGCCCGTTGCCCAACGGGCTGGACATCGTGGTCATCGGCTGGTCCGGACGTGACGCCGAGGGACGGACGCTGTACCTGTTCGACAACGACCCGGCCTCGGGCACCGGGATCCATTCGGGGCGGCGGGCGTATCCGAGCCTGGACATGGCGACGGCGGTGGGCAAGGAGACGCAGGCGTCGTGGAGCTGGGGCGTCGAGCTCGCCGAGCAGGGGCTGCGACCGGGGCACGTCGAGCTGCAGATGCGGCGCGCGAGGGACAGCCCGCCGGACCCCTCGCCGCTGGTGATCCGGGCGACGTACATCCATCTGGGCATCTGGCACAGCGATCCGGTCAGCGTCACCTGCTCCTGGTGATCGGGACCCCCGGGCGCGCCTCGCAAACGAGCGCCCTGAACGGCCGGACCGCGCCGTCGCGTCGCATTGACCACGGTCGGTGGCCCTGCAAGACTCGATCCGATGGACCGTCGCCGGATCAGCCCCGAGCTCCTTGTCGGCGTCGTGATCGTGGCCTTCATCGTGATCACGGTGATCCGGCCGTGGGGTGCGGACGCAGGACCGTCACCGAGCATCTCGCCCGCGCCCACGATCGCCGCGCGTGCAACCGCGCCACCGACCCCGCGGACGGTGCCGTCCGCGGTTCCGGTTGCCGTCATCGGTGTGATCCCGATGACCGGCCAGCTCGCCGCTCCCGTCGTCGACGGCGACACCATCTGGTACGCGTCCGATCGATCGAGCCTGATCCGGCTCGATACGGCATCCCACGCGGTCGAACGCATCGCACTTGATCCCGCCCGCTTTCCCGGGCCGCTCCAGGTGACCGCACAGGGCGGCGAGATCTGGATCGCCGGAGCCGGTGATCGAGCCATCAGCCGGATCGACCCGGCGACGGGAAGCGTCACCAACCAGATCCCGGTCACCATCGATGGCCCGTACGCGCTGGGCGGTTTGTTCGGTCTGGTCCGGGCCGCCTCGAACGTGTGGGCGATCGGCGAGCTCCGCTGGCTCGGGTCGAGCGACGGGGCGGCGCCCGGAAGCTCGCCGTGCTGTGACAACCTGGACACCTCGGAGCTGTTCCGGGTGGACCTGGCGACGCTGCGCAGCGACGCCGTCCGCCAGGTCGACGGCGCCCTGGCGATCGCCGAGGGGTTCGGCGCCGTGTGGGTCGTCCAAAGCCCGAGGGGGAGCTCGGGCCGCGCCATCCTCGTGCGGCGCGACCCGGACACCGGGATTGCCACCGGAACAACGGTTCTGCCCGACCCTGCGGGCTTCAACCCGTGTTTTCGATGCCTGATCAGGATCCGGATCGGCTCCGGAAGCATCTGGGTCGCGTACCGCGATCCGGGCGTGGTGCTCCGGATCGACCGGACGTTCCACCTGATCTCGGCCCACATCAACGTCGTCGGGCAGATCACCGACCTCGCCTCGGGACCGGACGGTGCGCTGTGGATGGTCGGGTTGCATGAACCCGGTCCGGACTGCGAGGCGTCGGGCGGCTTCCTCGCGCGGATCGATCCGAGCGAGAACGTGATCTCGAACGAGCTTGCGGTGAGCTGCCCGGTCTCCGTCGCGGTCAGCCGGGGCGACGTGTGGGTCGGCACTGACCCTCCGGACGGGCCACGGGTCGTCGAGGTGCGGGTCGGGTCGTAGGAGCCGGGGCGCGGGCCGGGGAGCGCGGCCGGGCGCGGACGCGGTGCGGCACACCACGGTCGCGGGCCGGGGCTGACCGCAGGCGTGCTACGTTGCGCGGATGCGCAGACCCCTGTTATCCGACGCCGCTGCCCACCACGTGTGGGCGACGCTGCGATTGATCGATGCCTGCCGGGCGCTGTCGCCGGCGCAGCTCGCGACTGTCGTGCCGGGCACGTACGGATCGATCCTCGACACCCTGCGCCACCTGGTCGGCGCCGACCGGTCCTACCTGTTCGTGCTGACCGATGGGCGCGTCCCGCGGATCGACGAGGATTCGATGGACCTGGAGCGGCTGCGCGCGGCGATGGAGGCGGCTGGCCCGGCCTGGTCATCGGTGCTGGACGCGGATCCGGATCCCGATCAGGTCCTCGTCCGCCGTCGCGACGACGGATCCGAGACCCGCGCGCCCGTCGGCATCCGGCTCGCGCAGGCGTTGCACCACGGCACGGATCACCGGAGCCAGGTGTGCACCGCGCTGACGGCGCTCGGGGTGGACCCGCCCGACATCGATGCCTGGGACTTCGCGCTCACGGACGGCCGCCTGGTCGAGACGGGTCCGGCAACCTGACGAGCCGAGCCGCGCCGCTTGCGGCACGCGACTATTCTCCGGGCATGCGCGAGATGTCGTCGCATCAGCGGCTCGACGATTGGACCGACGTGGATCCAGGTGGAGGGCGCGCCTGATGGCACCGACGACGATCGACGAGTACCTCGCGACGCTGCCGGACGGCCCTCGCGCCGTCCTGGAGGAGCTTCGGGCCACGATCCGCGCCGCCGCGCCCGATGCGACCGAGACCATCAGCTACCAGATGCCGACCTTCACGCAGCGTGGCCGGCTGCTCGTGTCGTTCGCGGCGTTCAAGCATCACTACAGCCTGTTTCCGGCCAGCACGATCGTCCGCGAGGCGCTGGGTGCGCCGCTCGCTCCGTACATCGCGGGGAAGGGCACCATCCGGTTCCCGGCTGACCGCCCCATCCCGCTGGACCTCGTTGCCCGGGTCGTGGCCGCCAGGCTCGATGAGGTCGAAGGGGCACGCGGCGCCTGAGCGGCGCGACCCGGCGTCAGGCCGACAGCCTGACCCGTGATCGGCCGCGTACGCGACCTCACCGCTGACCGCGGGGGGATGGCCTGTATGCTCGATCCATGGCCAAGCGTACCGCCCCGAAACCCGACCCGGCCGATCCGGCGTCCAGGGGCCGCCGTCTCGTCATTGCCATCGACGGGCCGGCCTCGAGCGGCAAGAGCAGCGTGGGCGCCGCCGCCGCCGAGCGCCGTGGGCTTCGGTTCGTCGACACCGGGCTGCTGTACCGCGCGATCACGGCGCTGGCACTCCGCGAAGGCGTTGCGACCGACGATGCACCGGGTCTCACCGCGCTGGTCGATCGGGTCACCCTGGCCGACGACGGCTCGGGTCGGCTGACGCGGGTCCTGATGGACGGGGTCGACGCGACCGACGCCGCGCGGACTCACGATGTCGACGCCGCGGTGTCCGCCGTGGCCATGGTTCCCGAGGTTCGCGCCGCGCTGATGCCACGCCAGCGGGCGCTGGCGGCGGACGGCGGGATCATCGTCGCCGGGCGCGACATCGGCACCGTCATCCTCCCGGATGCCGACCTCAAGCTGTTCCTCGACGCCTCGGTGGACGAGCGGGCGACGCGTCGGATCGATGAGCGCGGGCTGGATCCCGACGGCGCGGAGGCGGCGGCGGTCCGCGAGGAGCTGCGCGCGCGCGATGCCCGCGACCGGGGTCGCACGGTCGCGCCGCTTCGGGCGGCGAGCGACGCGGTGATCATCCACAGCGACGGCAACTCGCTCGCCGAGACGGTGTCCCTGGTCGATGCGGCGATCGGGGCCGCGATGGACGGGGCGCCGGATGCCGCCAGCGACGCCGGCCAGGAGGCGACGCCGGACGTCGCCGAACCCAAGGCGCCATCGGCCCCGCGTGTTGCCGCCCCGGCTCCCGTGACGTCGGTCAGGACCACCAAGAGCGGCCTGCTCGAGGTGGCGATGCGCCTCGACAACCACAAGTCCCTGCTCGTCCGCATGGTCGCCCTCGTCACCCGGATCGTGACCAGGATGTGCGCGCGGATCGAGTTCCAGGGGCTCGAGCGCGTTCCGAAGACGGGCGCGGTGATCCTGGCCGCCAACCACATCTCGAACGCGGACCCGATGATGATCGGCGCCTGGCTGACACCTGCGCTCCGGCGGCGAAGGATCCACTGGCTGGGCAAGCAGGAGCTGTTCGACTGGCCGATCTTTGGCTGGATCTCGGCCCACGGCGGGGTGCACCCGGTCGAGCGGGGGGCCGCCGACGTGGAGGCGTTCCGGCTGGCGACGCGGATCCTCGAGGCGGGCTTCGTGCTGATGATCTTCCCCGAGGGCACGCGCAGCCCGACGGGCACGCTCCAGCACGCGAAGGACGGATTGTCGTCGCTCGCGCTCCGGACCGGCGCCGCGATCGTGCCCATCGGGATCAACAACTCCGACGCCGTGTGGCCCAAGGGCCAGAAGCTGCCCCACCCGCTGCCGCGGCGGACGATCACGGTGCGAATCGGGGAGCCGTTCCAGGTCGCCGACCTCATCCCGCCGGGCACCGAGCGCCGGGCGGCCAAGACGGTCGCGACCAACGAGATCATGCACCGTATCGCGGCCCTGCTCGACGAGCGGCATCGGGGTGTCTACGCGGACGAACCGGGGCCCGACGCGCCGGCGGAGGCCTGATCCGGGTCGAGCGAGCAGCGGCGGGATCCCCGGACGTGTGCGAACATCGAGCCGTATGGGCATGGTCGAGGAAGTCCGCATCGCACGCCGCACGGGGTTCTGCTACGGCGTGCGCGAGGCGATCGACAAGGCGAAGGAGTCTGCCGCGGCGGGCAAGGCCACGCACACCCTGGGCCAGGTCGTCCACAACGAGGGCGTGATCCGCGATCTCCAGCACATCGGCGTGCGCAGCGTGGACACGCTCGATGACGTGGATCACGGTGCAGCGGTGGTCATCCGCGCCCACGGCGTCAGGCCCGAGGTCTTCGACCGTGCCAGCGCTCGCGGCCTGGAGGTCATCGACGGTACCTGCACCTGGGTGATCCAGGAGCAGCGCCAGCTCCAGGAGCTGGTCGAGGAGGGCTACACCATCGTCCTGCTCGGCACGCCCAAGCACCCGGAGGTCGCCGGCCTGCTGGGCTTTGCGCCCGACGCGATCGTGGTCGACGAGGAGGCGGACTGGGTCAAGATCCCGCGCCGCAAGCGGATGGCGCTGATCACGCAGTCCACGCAGCCGCCCTGGAAGTTCGAGAAGCTGGCCGCGTTCATGGTCGGCCGTGCGCACGAGCTCAAGATCCTCAACACCGTGTGCCCGGTCACCATCCGGCGCCAGGAGGACACCCTCGACGCGGCGCGCGACGTCGACCTGATGGTGGTCGTGGGTGGTCGCCACTCGGCGAACACCAAGGAGCTCACCCGGCTGTGCGAGATCGCCGGCACCCCGGCGATCCAGATCGAGAACGCGCGCGATCTCGACGACGCCTCGGTGTTCACCGGTGTTCGCGTCGTGGGCGTGACCGGCGGCACCTCGACCCCGATCGAGGACCTGCGCGATGTCGCGGAGCGGATCTACCTGATCGGCGGGACCGAGGACGTTCGAGCGCGGGCCGCCGCGCTCGCGACCCTGGCCCTCGACGCCGCCGCGACCCCAGCCGGCCGCACCACCTCGCTGCCGATCCGGACACCGTCGCCCGTCGGCGCGGCCTGACCGCCATGCCCGCCCGTTCGGCCGGTCTCCCGGTCGTCGCCTTCGTCGGCCGGCCCAACGTGGGCAAGAGCACGCTGTTCAACCGCGTCGTGGGTGACGCGCGGGCGGCGATCGTCGAGGACCGGGCGCGGACCACCCGCGATCGCCTGTACGGGGATGCGGAGTGGAACGGCCGGCGGTTCGTCGTGGTCGACACGGGCGGGCTCGAGGTCGCGCCCGGCGACCCGATCGAGGAGCAGGTGCAGCTCCAGGCCCGGCTGGCGATCAGCGAGGCGGACGTGATCGTGTTCCTGGTCGATGCGATCACCGGCCCGACACCCGGCGACGACGACGCGGCGGAGCTGCTGCGGCGGACGACGAAGCCGGTGCTGGTCGCGGCCAACAAGGCCGACAACGAGAAGCGCGAGCTCGACGCGGCGGAGTTCTACGCGATGGGCTGGGAGGACACGTTCGCGATCTCCGCCAACCACGGTCGCGGCGTCGCGGACCTGCTCGACGCCGTGGTCTGGGCGCTGCCGCCCGAGACCGAGGCCGAGGTCGAGCGCAAGGCCCGCGAGGCGGAGGCCGAGGCGTGGGCGAAGGAGATGGCCCGCGCCACGCCGTCGCCGTACGTCGTGACCGAGGCGGACGAGGCCGACGCGAACGAGGACGAGGACGAGGCCGACGCCGCCGAGCCCGGCACGACCGCCGACGTCTCGGCCCGCTGGGATGCGGCGATGGCCGCCGACGACGATGAGCCGCCCGCGATCGCGTTCGTCGGACGCCCCAACGTCGGCAAGTCGAGCCTGATCAACGCCCTGCTGGGCGAGACCCGGACCATCGTCTCCGCGGTGCCCGGGACGACGCGCGACGCCATCGACACCACCATCCCCTGGGGTCGCAGCGAGGTCGTGCTGATCGACACCGCCGGGATCAAGCGGCGTGGCAAGGTCGCCTCCGGGCCGGCCGCCGAGCGGTACTCGACGCTTCGGGCGCTCAAGGCCATCTCGCGGGCCGACGTCGCGGTGCTCCTGCTCGACGCCGCCGACGGGCTCACCGCGCAGGACGCGCACGTCGCGGGCTATGTCGTCGAGGAGGGTCGCGGCCTGGTGATCGCGGTCAACAAGTGGGACATCGTCGAGGACAAGACCCACAAGAGCTTCGACGAGTTCGTCGCCAACCTGCGGCGCGAGCTGCCGTTCCTGGACTACGCGCCGATCGTTTCGATCAGCGCCAAGACCGGCCAGCGCGTCACGCGCGTCCTGGAGCTGGCGGTCGACGTGTGGGGCGAGCGGCGCAAGCGGGTCGGGACCGGCGAGCTCAATCGCCTGATCTCCGCGGCGGTCGAGCGGACGCCGCCGGCGCTGGTCCGCGGTCGCCGGGCGAAGATCCGGTACGCGACGCAGGCGGGGGTCGCGCCGCCCACGTTCGTGCTGTTCGCGACCGATGCGGCATCGATCCATTTCTCGTACCGGCGGTACCTCGAGAACCGGCTGCGCGACGCCTACGAGTTCACGGGCACCCCGATCCGGCTGGTGTTCCGCGAGCAGATCCGCGAGAAGCTGCCCAAGAAGCGCCGCGTCGTCCGGAGCCGCCGCAGCTGATGGGTGGGGCAGGGGAGTCCGGCGGCCCGGTCCCCGGTCCCGCGCGCGTCGCCGTCGTGGGGAGCGGCGCGTGGGGCACCACGCTGGCGGCGATCATCGCCCAGCGCGAGCCGGTGACGCTGCTGTGCCACTCCCCGGAGACGGCGGCACGGATTGTCGAGACCCGGCGGAACGAGGCGCGCGTCCCGGGCATCGACCTGCCGGACCTCGTCCAGCCCACCGCCGATCCGTCCGCGCTGGCCGCCGCGACCGAGCTCGTGATCCTTGCCGTGCCATCGGCGCACCTGCGCGAGACGGTGACCCTGATCGCGCCGCACGTGCCGGCGAGCGCCGACCTGCTGTCCGTCGCCAAGGGGATCGAGCGTGGCACGCACCTGTCGATGACCGAGCTGATCGCGCAGGCGGGCGGCTTCGACCCGGCACGGATCGCCGCACTCTCCGGCCCCAACCTTGCCCTCGAGATCGCGCGCGGCCTGCCCGCCTCGGCCGTGATCGCGGCGCAGGACGTCGCCCTCGCGGAGCGCATCCAGGCGCGGCTCGGCCGGCGTGCGTTCCGGCTGTACGTCAACCGCGACGTCCTCGGCGTGGAGCTGTGCGGCGCGCTCAAGAACATCATCGCGATCGCGGCTGGCGCCGCCGAGGAGCTGGGCTTCGGCGACAACGGCAAGGCCGGCCTGATGACCCGTGGGCTGGCCGAGATGGCCCGGCTGGGGATCGCCGCCGGTGCAAACCCGATGACGTTCCTGGGCCTGGCGGGGATCGGCGACGTCGTCGCGACCTGTGGCTCGCCGCTGTCGCGCAACCATCGGCTGGGGGTGGAGCTCGCCCGTGGGCGGGCGTGGTCCGACATCGAGGCGAGCCTGCCGGGCGTCGCTGAGGGCGCGTACACCGTGGACGCCGCGCTCCTGCTGGCGGACAGCCTGGGCGTCGAGATGCCGATCGCGCGCGAGGTCCACAACGCGCTGTTCGAGGGCAAGAGCGTCCAGCGGTGCCTGATCGACCTGCTCGCGCGCGAGTCCAAGGACGAGCTCGCGGACTACGACCGCTGGGCGGCAAGCCTGGGCGTGGGCGCCGCTGACCGGACGGACGCCTAGCGGGACCGATCCCCGACCGACCCGCGTGCCGGCGTCCGCAGCGCGAACCGCCATCGCCGCTGCCAGCGGCCATCGACCCTGACGATGAGGTCGACGAAGCTCGCCTGCCGTGACGCGGGCAGGAGGTTCCAGGCCGGATCGTCGGCGACGTCGGCGTCCTCGGATCTCGGTCCCCAGACGACCGTCACGTGGGGATCGAACTCGAACGCACCGTCGTAGAGCGGAAACTCCGGAAAGGCCGCCGCCAGCGTCGCCTGGAGGGCCCGGAACGGGGCTTCGGGCTCGACCGCGGCGTACAGGGTGTCCGGCCAGCGTCGCCGCTCGGTCAGGCGATAGTCGAAGGCGTCGATGGGGGAGAGGATTGCCGCCAGCTTGAACCGGAGCTCCTCGTCGAGCGCATCGGGCGTCACGAACGGATACAGCATGGTGAGGTGTGCCGGGAGCCCGCTCGCGGCCTCCTCGGTGCTCCGGCGGCGGAGGCCTTCGAGCGGTGCCGGCAGGCGCACCGGCACGACGACCGCCGTGTCCTCGCTGCCCTCGCCCATCGGTGATGTCGCCTCCGTCCGCGATGTCGCCGAAGCCTACCCCGCGCTCGCCATGCTGCGAACACCGCCGGCGCCCACGACCGATCACGCACGGACCACGCACCACCCGGATACCGGCCAGACGGGTGGTAGACTCCTCCCCCTCGGGGCGTGGCGCAGCCTGGTAGCGCACCTGAATGGGGTTCAGGAGGTCGAGCGTTCGAATCGCTCCGCCCCGACCACTCTCCCACGCATGAAGAGGCCCTCGGAGGCGACTCGGGCCCTTCGATTCGGCGCGTTGCCCGAGCTGGTGCCGGCGCGATCAGATCTCGTGGAGGATCTCGCCCCGCCGGGCCGCGTACTCGTCGTCGGTGACTACCCTGTCGCGATGCAGCGCCTCGAGATCGGCCAGGCGTTCGCGGACGGGTCGCGGCCCTGGGATCGTGGGGGCGTCAACAGGCGATGGTGCCACCGGTGCGGATCCCCCGACCTGATGACGCATGGCATAGGTGACCGTCAACGAGCCACCGCTCGGTGACACCGCGAGGGCGATGAGCGCGATCGCCACGCCGATGACCAGGATGATGATCCCGGCCCCCGAGTCCAGGAACAGGATCCCGAACAGCGCCATGGCGCCGCCAAGGAGCGAGGCGACGAGTGCGCCCGTCCGATCGGCGGCAGCCCACGATTGCGCCGATGGAGCGTAGCCATGGCCGCTGAACGTTACCGCTTCTTCCTGGAACAGCCCCGTCGCCTCGGGCTGTGACCTGGCCTGGTACGTTCGAATCAGCGTCGCAGGTGGCTCGCCCGACCCCCAGGGCAGAACCAGCGCGGGCGACTGAGGGCGGGGCCGAGCCAGTGCGAGCGCTTCCTTGAGCCGATCGAGGTCACCAGGATCCTCCGGTTCGACCCATACCATCCCGCCGGTCGTGTACAGCGCGGCCTGCTTCGGATCGGTGGGCTCGCGGTAGTCGGCAACCGCGTACGGAACCCGAACCACCGTGAGGTCTGGCAGCCGAACCGCCAGGGAGTCAGGCTCCAGGGCCAGCTCCACGATCGACTTCTTCCTGATCTCGCGATCGATCGAGTCTGCGACTCGCCACAACCCAAGCGATCGAGCCGACCGAGGATCGTCAGCGGGTCCTGCCAGCGGGTCTGCCCCTACGACCAATTCGACGTTCCCGTCGTCCATCGCGCCCACCACCCTTACCGGCGCAACAATGCCCGCGCCGACAATCGGAGGATCGGGCAGCAGCGGCAAGAGCCGTTCGGCACGCGCGCGGGCAGGGCGCGGAGCCCCCGCGGGCGAACGCGCCGAGCGTCGCTGGGGCAGGTCACGCACCTCGGAACTACGGGATAAGTCGCAGGTAAGCGGCGAGGGTCACCCTCAGAGATGCCCCCGGTGACGCGCCGGGCGCCCTGTTGTCCTGGGGGAAGGGGCGCGCGCAGCGGCCGGGGGCGGCCCATCGGGACGTGGCGTGCAGGATTCTGCGACGCGGCTACGATTGGAGATCGCCGGCCGCCGGGGAGGAGGAAAGCGTCCCATGCGTCCGGTTCGGGTCATCCTGGTCAGCCTCGCGACGGCGTTCGCGATCCTGGGAGCGAGCTCGGCGTCGGTCCTCGCCTATGGCAAGGCCGACCAGCCGCTGGCACAGATCGAGCTGTCGGCCAACTGCGTCAACCGCAACTCCCCGCTGTGCGCGCCGGACGCATTCGGCCTGGGCGGGATCTGGATCTGGATCGAGGTCGACGCGGGCGGCAGCGCCGACGTCGCCGGAGCGGGATGCGGCCATGTGCCCGGCGTCGGCGGCGGCGCAGAATCCATCCGCGGCGAGGTTCCCTGGGTTGAGTTCCACGGCACGATGCAAGACCTTGCGGCCGCGTTTCCCGAGGCGCTGGCGGTCGGCGAGGACCCGGGCGGGGCCTACTACGTGTTCCCGGAGTTCGGGTTCGCCTTCCCGATGACCACCGGGCACTACGCGCTGCACCTCGACAAGGGTGTGTTCCTGCAGACGCAGGTCGCGCCCTAGGCATCTGCAGGCCTGACACCCCGCCCGGCGATGACGCGGGGCGGGGTGTTTGTGCAATTGCGATCTACCCGACAATCGCGCCGTATCCACGCTTAGACTTCTGGCGCAGCCGTCCGATGCGGCGACTGGTTTCGAGCTCTACCCGGGCAACGGTGGGGAGACGCGATGACGGAACCGAACGGCGGCGGCCACGCGCCCGACCCGAGCGAGGTTGACGCGAACGACGCTGCGCCGAGCTCACCTCCGCAGGATGTCCCGGCTGCGCCTCCGCCACCCGCCGTGGGGGCGCCTGGTCCCGGAACGCCTCCGCCGGCGGCCCCCCTGCCGCCACCACCGCCGGGTTCCGCGCTGCCACCACCGCCCGGGCCGGGGTTTGCGCAGCAGGCGTCGGCCGCCGCACCGGTCGCGTGGCCGGCGCCATCCGCGTCACCAACCGGGCTCGAGGTTCCCGGGGCGGTGGGCCTGCGGTTCGGCAGCACGCTGGGACGGTTCCTCGCCTGGTGGATCGACTGGATCCTGATCGTCATTGCCGCCGGGTTGGTCCTGGGCGCGATCGGAGTGGCTGCGCCCAGCTCTCGGGCGTCGACGCCGCTCCTGACGACCGTGCTCTCCCTGGGCGCCTCGTTCCTCTATTTCGTCGGGCTGTGGACCAGCTCGGGGCGGGCGACGCTCGGGATGCGACTCATGAAGCTCCAGGTCGGCACCGCGTTCGACGGCCGGACCCTGACCATCGAGCAGGCGACGCTCCGATGGGTCGCCCTCGGCATCCCGTTCCAGGCCCTCTCCCTCGTGCCCGCCCTGTCCGGCGCCGTCGCGGCGCTGCTCTTCCTGTGGTACCTGGCGCTGCTGATCAGCACCATGACCAGCCCCACCCGGCAGGGTCTCCACGATCGAATCGCGAGCTCGGCCATCGTCCAGCCCATCGGCGCCTCGACGCCGGCGATGGCCTGTCTCATCCTGCTCATCCTGCTGCTCGCCCTGCCGATCATCGCGATCGTGGGCCTGATCGGGCTGGGCGGACAGGTGTCCACGATCCTGTCCAACGTCGGGACCTCGGTCTACCCGTGACCGGCCGCTAGACTGGCCGGGTGACCCAACCTCGCGAAGCCGGCCTCGACCCGCAGCAGGTCGACGGCCTCAACGACATGGACCCGGAGGCGTTCCGGGCCGCCGCGCATCAGGTCGTGGACCGGATCGCCGACTATCTCCGGACGGTCGAGCAGTACCCCGTCCTGCCGCCGATCGAACCCGGGTCGATCGGGCCGCAGCTTCCCACGCGCGCGCCGGAGGACGCGGAGCCGATGGACGCGATCCTGGCCGACGTCGACCGGCTGGTGATCCCCAACGCGACGCACTGGCAGCACCCGGGCTTCTTCGCCTACTTCTCGACCAGCGCCTCGGGCCCGGGGATCCTCGGCGAGTTCCTCACGGCCGCGCTGGGCCAGAACCCGATGCTGTGGCGGACCTCGCCCATCGGCACCGAGCTCGAGGCCGTCGTGGTGTCCTGGCTCCGCGATGCGCTCGGGCTGCCGGAGGCGTTCGACGGCCTGCTGACCGATACGGCGTCGACCTCGAGCCTGATCGCGATCGCCGCGGCGCGCGAGGCGGCCGGGCTCGATGCAGCGGACGAAGGGCTGGCGTCAAGGCCGGAGCTCGGCGACCTGCGCGTGTACGCGTCGGCCGAGGCCCACAGCTCGATCGAGAAGGCGTGCATGACGCTGGGGCTCGGGCGGGCGTCGCTGGTCAGGATCCCGGTCAACGACCGCTACGAGATGGACCCGGCGGCGCTGGCGACGGCGATCGACGCGGATCGTGCCGCCGGGCGCCGCCCGGTGGCGATCGTGGCCACGATCGGGACGACGTCCTCGACCTCGGCGGACCCGGTGGCCGCGATCGCGGACATCGCCGGGCGCGAGGGCATCTGGCTTCACGTCGACAGCGCCTATGCGGGCGTCGTTGCGCTCCTGCCCGACCGCCGCGGCCCGTTCGCCGGTTGGGAGCGTGCCGACTCAATCGTGATCAACCCCCACAAGTGGCTGTTCACGCCGCTCGACGCCTCGCTGCTCCTGTCCCGGCGGATGGACCAGCTGCGCGCGGCGTTCAGCCTCCAGCCCGAGTACCTGCGCACGCTCGACCGGGTCAGCCCGGTCCTCGACTACACGGAGTACCAGCCACAGCTCGGGCGCCGGATGCGCGCGCTCAAGCTGTGGATCCAGCTCCGCTGGTTCGGCCTCGAGGGGCTCCGCCGGCGGATCGCCGCCCACCTGGAGCTCGCGGCCGGCTTCGCTCGATGGGTCGACGCGGACCCGGACTGGGAGCGGCTCGCCCCGGTCCCATTCTCGACCGTGTGCTTCCGGTACCGGCCGGCCGCGCTCGCCGGACACGAGGATGAGCCGGAGGTGCGCAACCGCCTCGACGACCTCAACCTGCGCCTGATGGACGCCGTCAATCGCACCGGCGAGGTGTTCCTGTCCCATACCCGGCTGCGCGACCGGTTCACCATCCGGCTCGCGGTCGGCAACCTCCGCACGCAGCCCCGCCACGTCGAGCGCGCGTGGGAGCTGCTGCGAACCGAAGCCGCCCGGCTGACGCCCTGAGCGCGGCCGTCCAAACCACCTGGAGGACGACAACCATGGCAGATCCGATCGAGGTCCTGTACTTCTATCGCACCAAGTGGGGCGCGCACGACGAGTTCGTCGACCTGCTCCGCAGGAACCACTGGCCCATCCTCCGCGAGCAGCTCGAAGCCGGGCGGTTCACCGCGGTCGAGCTGTGGACGCCGCGGTTCCACGGGGACGGCCGCGCCGACTGGGACGTGCTGGTGTCGATCACCTACCGCGACTGGGCGGCGATGCAGGAGCACGGCGATGCCGAGATCGCACGCCGCCTGTACCCCGACCAGGCGCAGTTCAAGGCGGACGAGGCGCGCCGGTTCTCGCTGCTCGACGCGCACTGGGACGTCGTGCTCGAGACACGGCCACTCGAGCGGTAGGCGGCGGCTCGCTCCACCATATCGGCGCATCGGCCGCATCAGCCCGCCGGACCCGCGATAATGCGGCTCTACCCCGACCGACCAGCGGAGGCCACCCGATCCCGTGCCGCCCATCACCGAGCTGACGCGCATCGAGCCTGTCCACCTGTCGCGCCTCGAGAAGCAGGGCGTGTTCACCACCGGCATCCTGCTCGAGGTCTCGGAGACGCCGACGCGCCGCCAGACGCTCGCCGACCACGTCAAAGCCACGACCAACGACGTCCTGCGCTGGCGTGACGAGGCCCTGATGCTCAACCTGGCCGGGTTCTCGAGTGCCGAGCACCAGCTGTTCGTCCAGTCCGGGATCGAGGGCCTGCGCGACGTCCTCGCGCTGGACATCGACACCTTCAAGTCGCGCCTGGCGCGGGGTGCGCAGGAGCTCAACGCGGAGCCCCCGGCGGAGCTGATGATCGAGACCTGGTGGGAGCAGGCGCGGACGCTCGAGGAGGCGTGAGCCCCGGACCGGGTCAGCGATATCGGGGTGGCGCGCACGCACCCGGTACCATCGGCGCCTGATGGACGCCCTGCGCGGCACGCTTGCAGCCCTGGTCATCGCGGTCGCGACGACCCTCGTCGTGATCGCCGTCGCCATCCTCCCGTTCCTCACCCCGGCGTGGGTGGGGTTCGAGCAGGGCCGCGCCGGGGCCGAGGCGCTGACCGGATACCCGCCGGCGGAGCTGCACTCGGCCACCGACGCGATCCTGTCCGACCTCGTCCTCGGTCCGCCGCGGTTCGACGTCGAGGTGGCGGGCACGCCGGTCCTGACCGATCGGGAGCGCGGCCACATGCGTGACGTGCGCAGCGTGTTCATGGCCTTCTACCTGGCCGCCGCGATCGCCGCGCTCGTGCTGGTCGCGGCGTTCGTCCTCCTGCGTGGGCGCTCGCGGGCGGTGCTGTGGCATCGGATCAGCCGGGCCGGCGTCGCGATCGCCGTCGTGACCGTCGTCGGCGGCATTGCCGCCCTCGCAGCATTCGACGCGGCGTTCCAGCTGTTCCACGAGCTGTTCTTCCCGCAGGGCAACTTCCTGTTCGACCCGCGTACGGACCGGCTCGTCCAGCTGTTCCCGGATGCGTTCTGGGTCGACACGACCGCGGCGGTCGGGGTCGTGATCGTCGTGATCGCCCTGGCACTGGCCTGGATCGGCCGCCGGCGGGCGCAGGCGATCGACGCCCTGGAGTACGGCACCCCCGCGACGCTGAACACGGTTCCCATCCGATGACACCCGACGGGATCCCGATCGGGCGGCTGTTCGGGATCGAGATCCGAATCTCGCTGCTGTGGTCAGTGCTGATCGCGATCATCACCCTGCTCGGGGCGGAGCAGGCGACCGTTGCCGCACCCGGCCTGCCGTTCGCGCTCCAGTGGGTGGTCGGTGGCACGATCGCCGCGGCCTTCCTGGCATCGGTGGCGGCCCACGAGCTCGCCCACGCGCTGGTCGCGCGCCGTCGGGGCGTTCGGGTCACGGTCGTCGTGCTGGGGCTCATGGGCGGGATCGCGCCGCTCGGGATCCAGGCCAGGCGACCATCCGACGAGCTCGCGATCGCGCTGGCCGGGCCCGCCGTGTCCTTCCTGCTGGGGGCCATCCTCGTCCCGGTGGGCGCCGTCGTCGCCACCGCCGATCCCGCCTGGGGTGCCGTCGCCGGCGCGCTCCTGATCACCGGCGCGCTCAACTTCGTGCTGGGCGTCATGAGCGTCCTCCCCGGGCTGCCGCTGGACGGCGGGCGGGCGATCCGGGCCATCGCGTGGGCCCGGACGGGGGACACGGACCGGGCGACCGCGCTGACCGCGCGCATCGGCCGGATGCTCGGCCTGGCGACGATCGGGATCGGGGCGGCCGTGGTGCTCATGGACCAGACCATCGAGGGCCTGGTGGTGCTGTCGTTCGGCTGGTTCCTGTCCACCGGGGCGCGAACGCTGGATCGCCGGCTCGCGATGGAGCGGCTGCTCCGCGGCGTTCCCGTGCGCGACGCGATGGAGCGCGACGTGTCGTGGGTGGGACCGCACCTGACCATCGACACGTTCGCCAGCCGGTACGAGGGCGAGGACGGCGTCCGGGCGCTGGCCGTGGTGGACGATGAGCACGTCGTGGGGGTCCTCGGGGTCCAGCGCCTCAAGCGACTCGGTCGCCGCCGGTTTGCCGAGACCCGGGTCGCGGACGTCATGGCCACGCCGCCGCAGGCGCCGGTGCTGGGACCCGATGACGACGTCTGGGATGCGCTCGATGCGATCAACCAGGCGGGGATCGACGGGCTCGCCGTGGCCGAGGACGGCCGGCTCGCCGGGATGCTGACGCGACGCAGCCTGGCAACGGCCGTCCATGACCGTCTCGCGGCGCGTGCGGGGACCACCGGGTGAGCAAGGACCTGCTGAGCGTCGAGGCGGCACAGGCCACCGTCCTCGCGGGGGTCGCGCCGCTGGCGGATGTGGAGCGCCTCGAGCCCGAGCGCGCGCTGGGCCGGGTCCTGGCCGAGGCGGTGAATGCCGCGACCTCGCTGCCGCCGTGGGACAACTCGGCGATGGACGGGTACGCGATCCGGTCCGCCGACGTCGCGCACGCGAGCGACGGGCGGCCGGCGCGACTCACCGTCGTGGGCGAGGTCCGGGCGGGCGTCGCACCGGATGTCGAGGTCATCGACGGCGCGGCCGTGCGCATCGCCACCGGCGCACCGCTCCCGCGCGGTGCCGACGCGGTCGTGCCGGTCGAGCTGACGACGCCCCTCGACGCCGACGGCAACCTGGGCCCGCGTGGCCGCGAGGCGACCGGCCCCGTGCCCGCCGCGTGCCTGGTGCACGCCGCGGTGGAGCGCGGACATGCCATCCGGCGCGCGGGCTCCGATGTCACGGCCGGCGCCGAGCTCGCCGGGGCGGGCAGCCTGGTGACACCGGCCGTGGTCGCGCTGGCGGCGGGTGCCGGGGTGGGGGAGGTCGTCGTCAGGCGCCGGCCCCGCGTCGCGGTGCTGGCCACGGGCGACGAGGTGCGCCGGCCGGGCACGGACCTCGGGCGGGCGGGGATCCCGGACGCCAACGGCCCCGGGCTGCGCGCGCTCGTCCGCGACGCGGGTGCGGACGCGATCGACCTGGGGATCGCCGAGGACCGGCTCGAGGACGTCGAGACGAGGATCCGTCGAGGACTGGCCGAGGCCGATCTCGTGGTCGTGGCGGGTGGCGTCTCGGTGGGCCCGTACGACGTCGTCCGGATGGCGTTCGACGCCGTGGGACACATGGACCTGTGGCGCGTCGCCGTCCAGCCCGGCAAGCCGTTCGCGTTCGGTCGCGCGGACGCCGACGGCGCCGAGCCCCCGGTCCTGCTGTTCGGGCTGCCGGGCAACCCGGTGTCCGCGTTCGTCACCTTCGAGCTGTTCGTCCGCCCGGTGCTGCGGCGCCTCGCCGGGCACGCGCGGCTCCATCGGCCGGTGGACCGGGCGGTGCTCGAGGATCGCGTCACCAAGAGCGTCGGCCGGCGCGGCTACCAGCGGGTGACGGCGCGTCGGGCGGCCGACGGATCGCCGCTGCGCGACGGCAAGGGCCGGGTCCGGGTGCGTCTCGCGGGCGGCCAGGGGAGTCACGTCATGTCGGCGCTGGCCGCGGCCGACGCGCTGGCCGTCGTCCCGGAGCCGCTGGAGCGGATCGAGGCGGGCACCGAGGTGGAGCTGCGCTGGCTGGATCGCGGATAGCGGGCAGCCGACCGACGGGGGACCGACGGCGATCGGGCGACCACGCGGATCTCGCGGCTGACGCCGGCCGCCGGACCCCGCTACGATCGGGTTGAGCAGGAGGACCCATGGACCGGAGCGACGCCCCGCGCGCGGAACGCCGCCGCCTCACCCACGTCGACCGGCGCGGACGACCCCGGATGGTCGACGTCGGCGCAAAGCCCGTCACCGCCCGACGCGCGGTGGCCGAGGCGGAGGTCGCCGTCTCGCCCGAGACCATGAGCCTGGTGATCGACGGCGGCGGCTCCAAGGGCGACGTCCTGACCGTCGCCGAGGTTGCCGGCGTGATGGGCGGCAAGCGGACGGCCGAGCTGATCCCGCTGTGCCATCCGATCCCGCTCACGGACCTGGTCGTCTCGGTCACCCCGGACCGCGCAGCCGGCGTGCTGCGGGTTCGGGCCGAGGCCGCCACGACGGCCCAGACGGGCGTCGAGATGGAGGCGTTGACGGCGGCGTCAGTGGCCGCGCTGACGGTGTATGACATGGTCAAGGGGGTCGAGCGCGGGGTGGAGATCCGCGGCCTGCGGCTGCTGTCGAAGACGGGCGGCAAGAGCGGTGACTGGCATCGGCCGGCCGCCGAGGTCGAGCCGGGACCGCCTCGCCGGCGGCCCGGTGACCGCATCGCGGGCCGGGTCGGCAAGCGCAAGGGCGCCGGGTGATCGCCAGGTGCCCGCGACCGTGACGCGCTCGGCGCTGGTGATCACCGCGAGCGACCGGAGCGCGGCCGGGAGGCGCCCGGACACGTCCGGTGCCGGGGTCGGGACGCGCCTCGAGGCGCTCGGGTTCGTGGTCGAACGACGGGTCGTGCCCGACGACCGCGCGGCGCTCGAGGCGGCGCTCGTCGCCGGGGCCGCGGATCACGCGCTGGTCATCACCACGGGTGGCACGGGCCTCACGCCGCGCGACGTCACCCCGCAGGCGACCCTGGCCATCCTCGACTACGAGATCCCCGGCATCGCCGAGGCGATGCGCGCCGAGGGGCGTCGCTCGACCCCGTTCGCCGCCCTCTCTCGGGGCGTCGTGGGCGTCCGGGGCCGGACGCTCATCGTGAACCTGCCCGGATCGCCCAAGGGTGCGCTCGAGTCGCTCGAGGTCCTGCTCGGCGTCGTCGATCATGCGCTCGAGACCCTCGCCGGGCCGTTCGACCACGCCGCTGCCCGGTCCGCCGGTCGCGAAGACCTGCCGCCCGGCCTGCCCGAGGACCGCTGACGATGTTCGAGCCGTTCGCCGACGTTCCCGCCTATCCGCTCGTGTTCCCGGTGTTCTGGGGCGCGGTCGCCTTCTTTGCCCTCGTCATGGCCCGCCACCTGCGCGTGTTCGCCGCGGCCCGCCCAGCCTCGCCCACGGACCGGGTGGCGGCCCGCCTGTGGGGAACGATCCGGTTCGGCTTTGCGCAGTCACGCATGTTCCGCGACGCGCGCGCCGGGTTGATGCACTTCTCGATCTTCTGGGGCTTCATCCTGCTCACCATCGGCACCGCCAACATCGTGACCGGCGGGATCATCCAGGCGATCGTCGAGGCGCCCTTCGACGGCGTCCTGTGGGCGGCCGTCAACGCGATGCAGAACGTGGTCGCGGTGATCGTGATCGTGGCGATCGGCTATGCCTACTGGCGGCGGCTGGTGATCAAGCCCGCGCGCCTGTCGCTCAACCGCGACGCGCTCCTGATCCTGGCCATGATCGGCGGGCTGGTCGCAGCCGAGCTGCTGGGCCAGGTGTTCCAGGTGGCCGCGCACGGCGAGGAGCCCGGCGCGTTCATCGCGAATGTGCTCGGGGGTGCCGTCAGCGGGTTCGACCCCGCGCTGACCAACGCCGCGTTCGGAGTCCTGTGGTGGGTGCACATCGGGCTGGTCGCTGCGTTCCTCGTGTACCTGCCGTTCTCCAAGCACCTCCACGTCGCCACGGCGATCCCCAACATCCTGCTGCGCAAGCTCGCGCCGCGCGGGCAGCTGCCGGCGATGGACCTCGAGGCCGAGGACGCGGTGTTCGGGCTGCGCACGGTGGCCGACCTGTCGTGGAAGGACCTGCTCGACGGGTTCACGTGCACCGAGTGCGGTCGCTGCCAGCAGGCATGTCCGGCGTATGCCACGGGCAAGCCGCTCAACCCCAAGAGCCTGATCATGGGCATCCGCCACGAGGCCGTGGCCGCCGAGGCGGGGCTGCCGCTCATCCCCAACTCGCCGGCGGTCCGGACGGCCTTCGGGCTCGATGATTCGATCCGGCCGGAGGCGCTCGCACGGCCGCTGGTCGACGCGGCGATCCCGTACGACGCCGTCTGGGACTGCCTGACCTGCGGGGCGTGCGTCGAGGCGTGCCCGGTGACGATCGAGCATGTCGACAAGATCGTGGGCATCCGCCGCAACCTCGTGCTCGAGGACAGCCGGTTCCCGCAGGAGCTGACCGCGGCGTTCAAGGGCATGGAGAGCGTCGGCAACCCCTGGGGCCAGCCGCCCTCGTCACGCCTCAACTGGGCGAAGCCGCTCCCGTTCGAGGTCCGGACGGCAGCGCAGGTCGCGGCGGCCGGTGAGCTCGACGGCCTCGAGGTCCTGTACTGGGTGGGCTGTGCGGCCGCCTTCGATGATCGGAACCAGCGGGTCGCGCGTGCCGTGGCAACCTGCCTCGACGCCGCAGGCGTCTCGTTCGCCGTGCTCGGCCAGGAGGAGGCGTGCACCGGCGATCCCGCACGGCGGATGGGCAACGAGTACGTGTTCCAGATCCTCGCCGGCCAGAACATCGAGACGCTCAACCGGTACCGCGCCGGCGAGCGGACGATCGTTACGGCATGCCCGCATTGCTTCAACACCATCGGTAACGAATACGGCCAGCTCGGTGGCTCCTTCGCGATCCGGCACCACAGCGAGTACCTGTCGTCGCTGGTGAGCTCCGGGCGTCTCCGGCTCGGGGCCGACGGGCTGCCGGCGCGATCCGTGACCTATCACGACTCGTGCTACCTCGCCCGCTACAACGGCGTCATCGCCCCGCCGCGCGAGGTGCTGGGTGCGATCCCGGGCGTCGAGCTGCGAGAGATGGACAACCACGGCCGCCAGACGTTCTGCTGCGGCGCCGGCGGTGGCCGGATGTGGATGGAGGAGACGCGGGGGACGCGGGTGAACGCCGAGCGGACGAGCCAGGCGCTGGCCACGGGTGCTGAGACGGTCGCGACCGCGTGCCCGTTCTGCATGACCATGCTCCGCGACGGCCTGACCGATGCCGGTCGGGGTGCCCAGGACGCCGATCCGGTGCTCGCGCAGGACATCAGCGAGCTGCTCGCCGAGGCGATCGCCCCGGCGACCGTGTTCGCCGGCCGCGAGATCCCCGAGGGTCGCCGGCTGCCCGTCGTCTGACCGTGGTTCGGGGCGGCGCGATGCGCCGCGCGGTTTGCGCCCGCCGGCCCCGCGCGGTTTGCGCCCGCCGGCCCCGCGCGGTTTGCCCCCGCCGGCCCCGCGCGCCCCACGCGGTTCCCCCACCCGTCTTCCTGACGGATGCTCGCGAGGCGGTCGTAACGACCACCGAAACGGCCGGCGGTCGTGCGCGCGTGCGGCAACGGCCCCCGATCCAGCCGAATTGCCTGACATCGGTCCGTTGGGCGAGCGTTGGCCAGATTCCCGTCGGCTAATGCTCGCTACCCGGACATCTGGCGTAGGGGCGGCGCCAACGGGGGATGGCCGCAGCACGAGCAGCACCCGGCGCAGCCGGGACGCGTCAGTGCGCTTGTCGTGGTGACCTCCCAACGGTCATCCGTCAGGGAGCTCGAGATCGGGGAGTTCGAAAGGCCCCGCGCGCGGGCACGGCAACACTCGCGCCTCGCTCGGATTGCGCCCCGGCTCAGCCTTTGAGGGCAGACCCGCACGAGATGCAGGTCCGGTCGGTCCAGAGATTGCCCATCCCGCACCTGGGGCAGACCTTCATGCCCTCGGTGGAGGTCGCGTAGGGTGAATCGACCGGCGTCGTCTCCCTGTCGTCTCGGCGCATCCGGTCCCGGATGATCAGTACCGCGCCGATCGCGACGATCGCAGCGACGGCGAGGATCAGGAGGTACGTCTGGTCCACGGCGACTCCCCGCGCGCAACCCCCCGGCGCGATTCCCGAACCCCCGCGGTCGGTGACGATCATGCCCGGCGCAGCCGCAGCGTAGCCGGGACGCGCCACGATGTCATCCCTGACGATCAGGTCACGCCGTCGCGCTGCTAGGATGACGACCGTGAGTCTCAACCCGCCGGTCCATGGCTCGATCCGCCTCGAGGAGGAGCACATCCTGCTCCGGGACGCAGTCCGCGTGCTCGCGGACGAGCAGATCGCACCGCGCGCCGCGGAGATCGACCAGCAGGGCGAGTTCCCCGAGGACGTCCGCCGGCTGCTTGCCGACCACGACATCCTGTCGATCCCGTTCGCGGAGGAGCACGGCGGGCTGGGCGGCGACCTGCTGACGCTGTGCCTCGCCATCGAGCAGCTGAGCCGCGTGTGCGCGACGTCAGGGCTGATCCTGGCCGTCCAGTCGCTGGGCGCGATCCCGATCCAGGTGGCCGGAACGAAGGAGCAGCAGGATCGCTGGCTGCCGGGGCTCGCGTCGGGCGAGAAGCTGATCGCGTTCGGGCTGACCGAGGCCGACGCGGGGTCCGACCCGTCGGGCATCCGGACGCGAGCCGTGCGCGACGGCGACGAGTACGTCATCGACGGCGCAAAGCGGTTCATCAGCCACGCCAGCATCGCGGACTACGTGGTCACCTTCGCCGTCACCAACCCCGACGCGGAGCGGCCCAGCCGGCGCCTGTCGGCGATCCTGGTCGAGACCGACCGGCCTGGGTTCAAGGTCACCCGGCTCGAGCACAAGATGGGCATCCGCGGCTCGCCCACCGCCGAGCTCGCGTTCGACGGCGTCCGGGTCCCGGTGGCCAACCGCCTCGGCGACGAGGGCCAGGGGTTCGCGATCGCGATGCAGACGTTCGAGCACTCCCGGCCCGGGATCGCCGCCCAGGCGGTGGGGATCGCGCAGGGCGCCCTCGACGTCGCTGCGCATTACGCGACGGAGCGACGCCAGTTCGGCAAGCCGATCGGGGAGCTCCAGATGGTGCAGGCGATGCTCGCCGACATGGACGCGTCGACCGAGGCTGCCCGCCAGCTGCTGTATACGGCGTGCCAGGAGATCGAGGCCGGTGCCCCCGACGCGGCCCGCTGGGCGGCGATCGCCAAGCTCGTGGCCGGTGACGCCGCGATGCGCGTGACCACGGACGCCGTCCAGGTCCTGGGCGGGTACGGCTACATCGACGAATACCCCGTCGAGCGGATGATGCGCGACGCGAAGATCACCCAGCTCTACGAGGGCACCCAGCAGATCCAGCGGCTGATCGTCGCCCGGGCGTTGCTCGCGAAGAGCTCGTGACCGGCCGGCGCCTACCCGACCCGGGAGCGATGACCCTGTGCATATCCTGGTCCTGACCAAGCCCGTCCCCGATCCCGCCGCGAACGCCGAGCGGCTGGGCCCCGATCACCGCCTCGATCGTGGCGCCTCGCCGACCGTCGTCAACGGCAACGACGAGTACGCCCTCGAGGCGGCGCTCCAGCTGATCGAGGCGCACGGCGGCGAGGTGTCGATCCTGACGATGGCCCCGGCCAACGCGACCGAGACGATGCGCAAGGCGCTCGCGATGGGCGCCATGCGCGGCGTGCTGGTGACCGATCCCGCGCTTGCGGGTGCGGACCTGCCGACCACGATCCGCGTGCTCGCCGCGGCCGCCTCCCGCCAACCCTTCGACCTGCTGCTGGCGGGGCTCGACACCTCGGACGGCGCCGCGGGTGCGGTCGCCGCGGGCGTCGCCGCCCGCCTCGGGCTGCCGCTCCTGTCGGCCGCCGCCCGGATCGAGCCGGACCCCGCGGCCGGCACCGTCCGCGTCCGGCGGCTGAGCGCGAAGGGCTACGACGTGCTCGAGTCGCCGATGCCCGCGGTGCTCTCGTGCACGCAGGCGCTCGGGACGCCGCGCTACCCGTCGCTCAAGGGGATCATGGCGGCCCGTTCACGAGAGATCGTGACCCTGTCACTCGCGGATCTCGGCGACGCTGACCTCGCGCCGGCCGATGGCCAATGGGCGACCCGCGTGGTCGCGGCGGACAAGCCACCCGCGCGCGCCGCCGGTCGCGTCGTTACCGGCCCCGCCGCCGATGCCGCCCGCGAGATCGCCGACGTCCTCGCTGCCCGGAGGCTCATCTGATGACCGCGCGCATCCTGGTGGTCGCCGAGGTCGGCGACGGTCAGCTCACCCGGCTGTCGGCCGAGGTCGCCACGCTCGCCCGCGCGCTCGCCGAAGCGGCGGGCGGCAGCGTCCAGGGCCTGGTGATCGACGCCTCGCCCGACGCCGCCGCGGACGAGCTCGCCGGGTACCTGCCGGCCGTGGTCACCGTGACCTCACCCGCGGTGGCCGGCGAGGTGTGGGCGCCCAGGGCGGTCGCCGAGATCCGGCGTCTGGTCGACGACGGCGTGACCCACGTGCTGCTCGGCTCCACGGCCGACGGCCGGGACGTGGCGGGGGCCCTCGTCGGGCTGCTGGGCTGGGGCCTGCTGGCAAACGCGAGCGGGGCGGCCTGGGAGGACGGCGGGCTGGTCGTCGAGGCCACCGTGCTCGGCGGCAAGGCGATCACGCGCAGCACGCTGACGGGCCCCACGGGCATCGTGACCGTCGGCCTCGGTGCCGTCGCGGCGGAGCCGGCGGGCGCAACCGGAACCATCGAGAGCGTGCAGCCCGCCCCCGAGCCCGCGACGCCCGCGGTTCCAGTCCTCGAGCGGGTCGCCGAGGCCGGGGCGGAGGCATCGCTCGAGGAAGCTCGGGTCGTGGTCGTCGGCGGCCGCGGCGTCGGGAGCCCCGAAGGGTTCGCCATCGTCGACGAGCTCGCCGGCATCCTGGGCGGGGTGACCGGCGCCACCCGTGCATCGGTGGATGCGGGCTGGATCGCGTACGCGCGACAGATCGGGCAGACCGGCAAGATCGTCAAGCCGGCGCTGTACCTGGGTCTGGGCGTGTCGGGCGCGATGCAGCACCGGGTCGGGATGCAGGGCGCCGAGACGATCATCGCGGTCAACCGGGACCCGGATGCCCCGATCGCGGAGATCGCCGACCTGTTCGTCGTGGGCGACCTGTTCCAGGTCGGGCCGGCGCTGGCCGCCGAGCTCCGCGCCCGGCGCGGTACCTGACGGTCCTGGCCGTGGGGAGCGAGCCGTGACCGACGGGACCGGGCTGTGGCTGCTGCTGCTGGCCATCCTGGCCTTCGCCGCCGCCGTGATCCTCCGCCGGATGGGCCGGCTGATCGCACGAACCCGGGAGCTCGAGGGCTTCCAGCGATCGGCCCGCCAGCTCGATCGGGCGTTCGGCGCAACGGCCGATCCGATGGTGGCCCGGCTCGACGAGCTGCGGCGTCACGCCGGTGATCCGCAGGGCCTGGTCGGGCTGCTCGGACCGGCCTCCGAGACGCTGCGCACCGCGGCGAACGAGGCCAGGGCGCTGCGGCCGCCCGCGAGGCTCAGGGGCGAGGCGCAGGGTCTCGCACGCGAGCTGGACCGCGCGATCCGGGCGACCGAGATGGTGGAGCACGGCCTGGACGCGCTGCTCGCCGTGCGGGGCGGCCGGGAGCTCGAGGCGCAGACCTCGCTCAAGCGCGGCGCGCTCAATCTCCGCCATGCTCGCTCGGCGTTCCACGAGATCGTGGCGCAGGTGCTGGCGGTCGGTCCGGCGGACGTGGCGACCAACGCGCCGACGCGCTCCACCGGCGCCGGAGCGACCGTCCCGACGTACATCGTCGACGGCATCGACACCGACCTCTAGGCGGGCTACAACCCCCGCATATAGTGGTATTCTCGCCACGCACCACTAGGGATAGTGGTCTGGTGGAGGATTGGAGGGTCGATGCGCTGCCCCCAGTGCGGCACTCGTGACACGCGCGTGGTGGACTCGCGCGACCTCGACGAGGCCTCGACGATCCGGCGCCGCCGGGAGTGCCCGGCATGCACCACGCGGTTCACGACGTACGAGCGGGTCGAGGCCGCCCGGCTGGTGGTCGCCAAGCGCGACGGCATCCGGCAGGAGTTCGATCGCGACAAGCTCGCGTCGGGCCTGGCCAAGGCGCTGACCCGGCGTCCGGTCGCCGACGACGCGGCGGAGCGCGCGGCCGACGAGATCGAGAGCGAGCTGCGGTCCTCGGGGGCGTCCGAGATCCCCAGCTCGCGGATCGGCACCATGGCGATGGACAAGCTGCGGGCGATCGACCACATCGCGTACATCCGGTTCGCATCCGTGTACCAGAGCTTCGAGGATCTCGAGGACCTCAAGCGCGAGGTCGACAGCCTGTTCGCGGAGGGCGGGGCGCCGAAGAAGCGGAAACCGCTCGCGTGAGCGTCCTCGCCGATCGCGACATCCGGGCGGAGCTGGAGTCGGGCCGCGTCCGGATCGACCCCTATGACCCGTCGGACCTGCAGCCGTCGTCCGTGGACCTCCACCTCGATCGCAGCTTCCGCGTGTTCCGCAACAACCGGTACGCGTTCATCGACCCCCGCTCGCCGCAGCCGGACCTCACCGAGCTGCTGAGCATCGGCGAGGACGAACCGTTCGTGCTCCACCCCGGCGAGTTCGTCCTGGGCCAGACCCTCGAATGGGTGGAGCTGCCGGACGACCTGGTGGCAAGGCTCGAGGGAAAGGCGCTCGCCCTCGACACTCCGGTGCCGACGCCGTTCGGCTGGCGGACGATGGGCGATCTCGAGCCGGGCGACCTGGTCTTCGACGAGCACGGAGTTCCGACGACCATCGTCGCGACGACGCCGCCCCTTGCGGATCGACCCTGTCGCGAGATCACGTTCTCCGACGGTGCAACCGTGATCGCGGACGCGGACCACCAGTGGCTGACGGTGGACAAGAACGGTCGACGCGCGGGGCGCTGGCAGGGTGCGATCCGCACCACCGACGAGATCGCGCGGACGCTCACGGTCCGTGGCGAGCGCAACCATCAGGTGCCGCTGCCAGGCTCGGTCGAGTACGCCCCGCGCATCGACCTTCCGATCGAGCCCTACACGCTCGGGGCGTGGCTGGGAGATGGCACGACCACGAAGGCCGAGATCACCTCCTGCGACGAGGAGGTTCTGCGGCAGATCAGCGGCGACGGGTTCTCGGTGCAGCCGTTGTGGTATGCCCCGCATGCATATCGGATCGGTGGTGTCGGGCGCACCCGTGACGCAACGACGGGCCGCTACGCGCGCAACGGATCCCTGTCGAGCCGACTGCGCACGATGGGCCAGATGCACGGCAAGTTCGTCCCTCGGGCGTACCTCGAGGCGGGTGTCAGCCAGCGGCTCGCCTTGCTCCAGGGGCTCATGGATACGGACGGCTTCGTCGACGACGTGGCGGGACGGTGCGAGTTCACCAGCACGAACGAAGGCCTCGCCGATTCCGTTGTCGAGCTTGCCGCCAGCCTCGGCTTCCGGCCGGTGAGGTCCAGCGGGCGGGCGATGCTCAATGGCGTCGACCACGGACCCAAGTACCGGGTGAAGTTCACGCCCGACCGGCCGGTGTTCCGTCTGACCCGGAAGCTCGTCCGCCAGAAGCCGACCAGCAGCCGCTTCCATCGCTTCCGGGCGATCGCTGACGTGCGCGAGGTGGCCTCCGTGCCCGTCCGTTGTATCGAGGTGGCCTCGCCGCGAGGACTGTTCCTGGTGTCCCGCTCGTTCATCCCCACGCACAACAGCTCGCTTGGGCGCCTTGGGCTCCTCATCCATTCCACCGCGGGATATGTGGATCCGGGCTGGAAGGGCACGCTCACCCTCGAGCTGTCGAACGTCGCCAACCTGCCGATCGCGCTGTACTACGGGATGCGAATCGGCCAGATCAGCTTCTTCCGGATGAGCTCGCCCGTCGAGCGGCCGTACGGCAGCAAGGAGCTGGGATCGAAGTACCAGGGCCAGTCGGAGCCAACGGCATCGGCGTTCCACGCGGACTTCGAGCGCGGCCGGAAGGTGCGGGAGAGCGGGGAAAGCCCAACGTGAGCATCGACGACGGCGTCGATTTCCGGATGGACCTGGGCGGCGGCACCACCGTGGCCCTGATCCAGGCCGGCACGTTCCGGTCGGACGCGGGAGCGCTGTTCGGTCCGGTGCCCTGGATCCTGTGGCGGCCCTGGGCCGAGGGCGAGATCGACGAGGACCGGCGGCTGCTCCAGGCGCTCAACTGCCTGCTGGTCGAGACGCCGGCCGGCCGCGTGCTCGTCGAGACGGGGATCGGGGAGCGGATCAACGACAAGGGCCGCGCGATGCGCGGCTACCTCGGGACGCCGATCGCGCCGGCGATGCGCGACGCGGGCTTTGCCCCCGGCTCGGTCGACGTGGTCGCGATGAGCCATCTCCATTTCGACCACGCCGGGGGCCTGCTGCTGGCTGACGGTTCGCGCGCCTTTCCGCGGGCACGGATCGTGGCCCAGCGTGCCGAGTGGGAGCTTGCGCTCGGGGATAACAGCCGGGTGCTCGCCTCGTACGACCAGCCCGAGCTGCGGCTGGTGGCTGACTGGGGCGCCGAGGGCTGGGTCGAGGGCGATCGGGAGCTGGTGCCGGGCGTGTCCGTGATCGAGACCGGGGGGCATTCGATGGGACACCAGGCGATCGTGGTCCGGGGCACCGGACCTGGCGCGCGCACGCTCGCGTTCTTCGGCGACCTGTGCATGCGGCCGTGGGCGGCCAACCCGCGCTGGGTCACCTCGTTCGACGACTTCCCGCTGGACAGCGTCGCGCGCAAGGGCGAGCTGTTCCGGCGCGCGGTCGACGAGGACTGGCTGGTCGCGCTGTCGCATGAGTCGCGGGATCCTGTTGGGCGCCTGATCCCTGATCGCGACCGGTTCCGGTTCGAAGGGTTGCGCAGCGGCTGAGTCGGGCGCAATCCCGCGGACATGCTGTCGGTCGCGCGACCGCCGGACCGAACCCGACGTCCTGCCTCGCCCCCGGCCACCGGACCGCCCCTTGCCGCCGGGCCGCGCCGGTCCGCGCCACCGAACTCCTGCCACCTACCGCGCACCGTGGTGGTAGTCAGGCTCCTGCCACCTGTGCAGCACCCGAGGGAGCTTGCCCGGTCGCAGCTCGTGCACGGATCCGGCGTCTCGAGCCCGTTCAGGTCGGCCATTCCCCACGCCGACCCCGCCTACCACCACTGGCGGCGGTACCTGACGGCACTTTCGCGCGGTTCCGCCGATAGCACCGCTACCGGCGGTGCGCGACGCGACGAGAGGGACGGGTGCCGTACGACGGCATCGGCGCGCGCCCAGTAGCGCGCCGGATCAGCTGCCCGGCAGCCACGCCTCCACTCGCGCCTTCGCCGTGTCGTCGGTGAGCGGCCCGTTGATCACCTCGAGGATCCGGCCATCGGCGCCGATGAAGAACTGCGTCGGCAGCGCGAACACTCGGTACAGCCCGAAGATGTCGGCGGACGCGTCGAACGCGATGTCATAGCCGAGCTCGTAGCGCTGCGCGTAGGCGCGCACGTCGTCGACCGTCGTCTCCTGGACGGCGATGCCGATGATCGACAGCCCGCGGGACCGGTACGCGGCGTCCATGTCGCGCAGGACCGGGGTCTCAGCCTGGCACGGCGGGCACCACGTCGCCCAGAAGTTGAGCCACACCAGCCTGCCGCGAAGGTCGGCCAGGCGGACCGGATTGCCATCGAGATCGGTCAGCATGACGGAGGTCCCGTCGGCGCGGACGGTCTCGAGCTCGGGGGCGACGTCGCCGGGTCGCAGCCCTTCCGTGGTCGGCCCGAGGACGTACGGCGTCGACGCCGGGATCGTGATGGTTCCGGTGGGGCCGGCGGCGATCGGGCGGGTGACGACGGTCAGGGTGACCGCGGCGACCACCACGATCAGGAGCACGGTCAGCAGCTGGCGGCCGCTGAACGGGCCGATGAGCCCGCGCCGCTGACTGGGCGGGGTCGGCTGCGGACCCGGCTCGGGCGCCGTCGTCATACGAACGATGTGAACTGGAAGTAGCGCGGCAGCAGGACCAGGAGGTCGAAGATCATCGCCAGCCCGATGGCCACGACGAGCAGCCCGCCGACCAGCGAGACCGCGCGCCCGTGGCGAACCAGGAACCGCGTCACGCGCGTTGCGCGATCGTAGAACGCCGCGATGAGCAGGAACGGGATCCCGAGCCCGGCCGTGTAGCTCACCAGCAGCAGCGCACCCTGGAGCTTCGTGTCCGACACGGCAGCCATGGTCAGGATGCCGCCCAGGATCGCGCCGATGCACGGCGTCCAGCCGATGGCGAAGATGGCCCCCAGCGCGAACGCAGCGGGCAGGCCGGCGCGCCCACCCACGAGCCGCCGGCCCAGGCGTCCACCGGTCCCGCCGCCCGGAGTGCCGCCGGCCGGGGCCAGGGTCATTCCGCCGGTCATCGAGGAGAGTCCCGCGGAGGCCCCGGCGTCGAGCGGGCGCCACGTCCGCTCGAGGATGGGGATGTTCACGAGGCCCGCCAGGCTCAGGCCCATGATCACGAGCACGAAGCCGCCGACCACGCGCAGCGGCTGGATGTAGTCGGCGATGGCGCCACCCGCGAACGCGGCGGTGACCCCGAGCAGCGTGAACACGGTGCCGAAGCCCGCGACGTAGGCGGCCGCATGGCGCATCGCCGCCCAGCGCGACGGCGTCTCCCCCTGGTTGGCGGCGACCGCGACCGCGGTCAGCTGCCCGAGGTACGCGGGCACGAGCGGCAGCACGCACGGCGACAGGAACGAGATCAGGCCCGCCGCGAAGGCGACCAGGATCGTGTAATCGCCGGTCATGTGGCGGTCACCGGATCCCCGCCGAGCACCGCACCGCCGTCGAGCGTATCGGCCAGGAACCGGCGCAGCTTGGCGGCCGTGGTGGCCAGCTCCACCTCGTGGGCGCCGAAGACGACGACCGGAATGGTCAACGCGTACCGCCGCTGGAGCGCTTCGTCGCCGTCGATGCTCCGCTCCTCCAGCACCGGAGCCGGGAGGCCGCGAGTCGCGCGGTCGGCGAGCAGCCCGTCGAGCATCGCGCGCGCGTCCTCGCACAGGTGGCAGCCGGGGCGGCCGTACAGGATGAGGGAGGGCAGGGGAGTGGTCACGGACCGATTGTAGGCGGGCTTTCGCGATCGGCCCGGCGCAGCCCGCTCGTCCGTTGCGGTTGCGGCCTCCCGGCGCCATCGAGCGCCCGTATCATCGCCGCCATGCCGGAGCCGTCACTGTACGACCAGGTCGGCGGGATGCCGTTCTTCGAGCGGCTCGTCGACCACTTCTACCGCGGCGTCGAGGGCGATCCCGCGCTGCTGGCGCTGTATCCGAACCAGGCCGACCTGGTCGGCGCGCGGCGGCGCCTGACGCTGTTCCTGGTCCAGTACTGGGGAGGTCCGACGACCTACCTGGAGGAGCGCGGCCACCCGCGGCTGCGCGCGCGCCACTCGCCGTTCGCAATCGGATCGCCCGAGCGGGATCGATGGCTGGTGCACATGCGCGCCGCCATCGACGCGTCGGACGCCCCAGACGACGCTCGCCGCCAGCTGCACGAGTACGTCACGATGGCCGCCGATGCGATGCGCAACCGTGAGGATCTGCCCGCCGCAACCTGACCCGCTGGTACGATGCCGGTGCGCGCCCCCGTAGCTCAGTGGATAGAGCGCAGCCGTCCTAAGGCTGGCGTCGGCGGTTCGAATCCGTCCGGGGGCGCCATACGCAGACTCTCCGCAGTACCGCAACACCCGCCGCGGCGATTGGCGCCATCATGGTCTCGACACCATGATCGACATCCCGCTCCCCGAGCATGGCTGGTTCTGTGTGCCGACGCCGGACGGAGGGCTCGCCTGTGGCCGAAACGACGACGTCCTCACCGGCTGCTGGAACATTCGCACCGGAGAGGCGATCGTCGAGCAGCTCCGCGCAGCCAACGGCGGGGCCGACGGGGTGCTGCTGCTCGAGGTCCACGTCCACCTGCGGGAGATCAACGAGGCCCACGGCCATGCCGTGGGGGACGACGTGCTGCGGGCCGTTGCTGCGCGGCTGCGCTCGCTTCCGTCAGGTGCATACGCATATCGAAGCGGAGGTGTCACGTTCGTGCTCCCCGCGACCGCGGCGCCGGGAGGCGATGGAGGCATCGCTGCGGAGGTACTCGCTGCCCTGGGCCAACCGGTCCTCACGCGGGCGGGCACGGTCCCAGTTCGGGTTGAGGTCGCCGTCTCGCCCGAGGGCGACTCGGTCGCCGTGGACGCCCTTGCATAAGCCTGAGCCGAGCCGTTCGCGGGCTTGGGGGGCATGACGCCCGACCACGTGGTGACATTCCAGCCACAGATCCGTGAGTGGGACAGTGAGGCCGGGGACTCGTCGTCAGTTCGGCCCCCGCCCCGCCTTGCGTCGGCGTGCGAGAATCGCGGTCTCGCCCCTTCGGGGCGACCATGTGAGGTCTGCAGGCCATCCGCGCTGATCGAAGTCCGGGCATGAAGACCGGCACGCCAGGCGCCTCACGGATCGGGCTCCTGGCCGGCAGGGTGCGAGCGGTGTGTCGGCGCGCCCTGGCCGCGACGCTGCGTGTCCTGCTGGACGACACCGGTGGCATCGACGACGCCGCCCTTCCCTCGGGCTTCGCCGCCCCGTATCAGCGGGGAAGTCGCGCGGTTCGCAACCTCTGGCACATACCCTTCTGACACCACCGGGTTGTTGCCGCGGTGGTCAGGCGTAGGCCACCAATCTGGCAGCTGCCAACGGTCCAGCCTGCGCCTCAAGCGGAACCGGCATCGTCCCGCTGCCGTGCGCTGATTCGATGGAACCGGATCCCGTCGCGCAGGTCCTCGCACATCGTCGTGGATGGTTCCCCGAGCGCGCGTAGTATCGCGAACCCGTCGCCGACACAGCCGCCGAGGTGGATGGCGAGGGGCACGATCAGGTACGGGCCCCACGGGCCGAAGCAGGCAAGGAACCCGAGCCCGGAGATCGCCACCGCGGGGGCGGCCGCGATCACCAAATACTGGCGACGGGTGAACCGGTGCCCCTCGGCTGTTGCGTACAGCGCGGGGACTGCGTGACCGACCAGCATCGAGCCGAACGAGGGCCGAGCACCGAAGCCCAGCATGGCCATGCCGTGGATCGCCTCGTGCGCGACCATCAGCAGGGCCGTGAGGGCGACCACGACGAGGACATCGACGACCCCAAACTGGAACGAGCCCGAGACCGCGCCCGTCCGGAGGACCACCGGCAACGAGAACAGGACGAGGCCGGCGACGGCGATGCCGATGCCGACGACGTTCCAGGCAATCCCCGCCGAGGTGCCCGGCAGCCAGTCGACAACCTCGGATTTCGCCTCCGGGTCTCGAGCGGCGCCAAATTCAGCGCGGCGGTCCTGCGTGATCACGCGTCGACATTAGCGGCACGGCCCCCCCGCCAGAAGGGCCGGTTGGCGGGCAGGTCGTCGATGTTCACCACTCACTCCAGCGACATGGCTCGACGTGCGCCACCGGGCAGCGTCGCGAGGTCGGCGGCGCGACGCACGAAGTCGCACAGGATCGCCTCGTCGATGTGGATCGACGGCTCGAACGTGAAGTAGCGGAACTGCTTCAGCCGTTCCTCGGCGCCGTGGAGCAGGAGCTGCGGATCGGCGAGGAGCGTCCCGTGCTCGAACCCGAGGTGGATGTGCCTCCGCTCCGGGCCGATCCAGGCGAAGTTCCGGATGCGCTTGCCCTTTGGGAGGGAGTAGGCGACCCACCGCCAGCCGGGCCGCACCTTCTCCACCGCCTCGGGGACCGTGCGGAGGATCAGGGACCGGAGCGTCATCCCCGTCGCACGGATCGCCTCGGGGTAGTCGTCCAGGAGGAGCTCGACAGGCTGGGTGTCGTCCATGCGGTCATTGTGCAACGCGTCGTCGCCGAGTCGTGTCAGGATTGGAGCCTGACGAGGAGGATGCAGTGCCGCGATCCCAGAGGTTCACGTTGTCAGACCCCGAGGAACGCTGGTGGGCGGTCATGCCATGAGCACCACGGCCGGCCATCGGATCTTCACGACGACCGTCGCCTCGGTCTACCCGCTCTACGTCGCCAAGGTGGAGCGGAAGGGCCGCACCCAGGACGAGCTCGACGCGGTGATCGAGTGGCTGACGGGCTACGACGACGCGGAGCTGCGCCGCCACCTCGATGCCGGGACGACTTTCGAGGACTTCTTTGCCGCGGCGAGCCTGCACCCGAACGTGACGCAGATCACCGGCGTGGTCTGCGGCGTGCGCGTGGAGGCGATCGAGGACCCGCTGATGCAGCAGATCCGCTACCTCGACAAGCTCGTCGACGAGCTCGCCAAAGGCAGGGCGCTGGAGAAGATCCTCCGCGCCTGACGGCATCCGGACGGGCTTGCGGTCCGCGCTATCCTCGCCCGGAGGGCCCGCGCAGGCCGGCCCCAGCCTGAATTGAGGGACCCATGGCCGCCGATCCCAAGCTCGATCGCCTTCGTTCCGTCCCACTGTTCGCCGGCCTCGGGTCACGCGAGATCGAGCGCCTCGGTCAGCTGGCAGACGAGGTCGACGTCCCGGCGGGCCATGTCCTGATGCGCCAGGGTGATCGGGGCAACGAGATGTTCGTCCTGGTCAGCGGCAAGGTGTCCGTGGAGCGAGAGGGCCGGGCCCTGGGCGAGCGAGGCGCCGGCTCCGTGCTGGGCGAGATCGCGCTGCTTGCGGAGATGCCCCGCACGGCGACGGTTATCGCGATCGAGCCGTCGCGACTGTTCGTGGTGGGACATCGCGAGTTCCATTCCCTGATGGATCAGATGCCGTCGGTGAGGACCTCCGTCCTCGAAGTCCTCGCGAGCCGGATCGCCGCCCTGGATCCCGACGCGTCCTGACCGCAGCGCCGCCCGCCTGACGACGCAGCGTCGTCCAACCCCTCTGCCTGACGCCGGGGCTCGGCTGATGCCTCGTGCGGCGTGCGAGGCATCGCAGCCCTGATCACCCGGACCGTGGCGCCGGAGCGGGGGACACGGGCAGGGGGTCGAGGAGGTATCGCCGCACCACGGGTGTGATCCACGCCGCGAGCTGGTCGGGCTCGAGGCTTGCCAGCGGCTCGATCCGGAGGATGTTCCGCGCCAGCACCAGCCCGGCGGTCAGGGAGGCGAGCAGCGAGGCGCGGAGCTCGGGCTGGTCGGCGCCGATCTGCTCGGCGATCGGCCGCAGCATCCGTTGGGTGAGGAACTCCCGGGCCATGACCGACGCCTCCGGGTCCGAGGCCGCAGCACGCACGAGCCCGGATGTCACGCGCTGGAAATGGTCGTCGACGAGCGAGCCGACGAGGAACTCAGCCAGGGCCTTGGCCGGATCGCTACCGGAGCGCAGGACCGTGGGCAGGAGCGCGCGTGGGTCGGCCGGCGGCTCCACGACCTCCAGGAACAGGCGCTGCTTGGATCCGAAGTAATGGGTGACCAGCCGCGAGTCAACGCCGGCGTCCTCGGCGATACCGCGAACCGTGGTGCGGTCGTAGCCGAGCTCGGCGAACAGGCGGCCGGCGGACGCCAGGATCTGATCTCGGGTCCTGGGCCGGCCCGGTCGGCGGCCCGGTCGTGCGGTGTCGGTCACGGGTCAATCGTGCCCCAGTTGAGAACGGCTTGCGTCAAAGGGTTGACGACCTCCGGTAGTATATCCACACACGTGGAAATAGGAGAAGAGAGATGGATGCGTCCCCCGAGATCGTGATCGTCAGCCCCCGCAGACGGCGAGCCGTCCTCGGGGTCGTCGCCGTGTCCCTGATGATGGTGGTGTCCGCCGTCAGCGGGCTCAACGTCGCCCTGCCCAGCCTCGCCACCGAGACGGGCGCCACGCAGTCGCAGCTGCAGTGGATCGTCGATGCCTACACCGTCGTGTTCGCGGGCCTGCTGTTGTTTGCGGGGGCGGTGGGGGACCGGTTCGGACGGCGCGAGACGCTGATGGGGGGCCTGGCCGTGTTCGGGCTGTCGGCCCTGGGTGCGATGTTCACGTCGGACCCGACGGTCCTGATCGGCCTCCGCGCCGGGATGGGGATCGGCGCCGCGTTCGTGATGCCCACGACCTTGTCGGTGATCACGACCTCGTTTCCTGCGGATGAGCGCGGGCGCGCCGTTGGCGTGTGGGTCGGGGTGGCCGGTGGAGGTGCCGTGCTGGGCCTGTTCGGGGCGGGCCTGCTCCTCGAGTGGTTCTCCTGGAACTCGTTCTTCGCGCTCAATGTCGTCCTCGCCGTCATCGCGCTGATCGGGACGGTCGCGCTCATCCCCACCAGCCGCGATGCCGATCCGCCGGCGCTCAACGCGGGCAGCGCCGTGCTGTCGCTGATCGGAATCTCGGCGCTCGTGTTCGGGATCATCGAGGGTCCCACGTCGGGGTGGGACGACCCGTCGGTGGTCGTCGCCCTGGTCGGCGGGGTCGTCGCCCTGGTGCTCTTCGTTGCCGTGGAGCTGCGGGCAACGGCGCCCATGCTCGACCCGCGGCTGTTCCTGCTCCGCGGGTTCGGCACCGGATCGCTGTCGATCAGCGCGCAGTTCTTCGCGGCCTTCGGCTTCTTCTTCATCGTCATGCAGTACCTGCAGTTCGTGAACGGGTTCTCGCCGCTCACCGCGGCCGCCGCGCTGCTGCCGATGCCGTTCGTCCTGATCCCGACCGCGCGCAACGCTCCGCGACTCGCCGATCGGTTCGGGTTCTCGCGGGTCGGGGCGCTGGGGTTGACGCTGATCGCGGCCGGGTTCCTCGTGATCTCCGCGCTCGGGCCGGACCTCGTCTATTGGCAGTTCGCGATCGGCGTCGTGCTGTTCGCGATGGGCATGGGCATGGCCGGTACGCCGGCGACCACCGCGATCGTGTCCTCGCTGCCCGCCGCCAAACAGGGCGTTGCGTCCGCCGTCAACGACACGGCACGCGAGGTGGGCAGCGCGTTCGGGATCGCGATCCTCGGCAGCGTCCTCAACAGCACGTACCGGGATGCGATGGCCGGGGCGGTCGCCGGGTTGCCGCCGCAGGTCGCCGAGGCGGCAAGGAGCTCGATCGCGTTCGTCCAGTTCGGGCCGATCGAGCAGCTGGGTGAGCGCGGCGCGGCCCTCGTGACCGCCGCCAACCAGGCGTTTGCGAGCGGCGTGTCGGCCGCCGTCCTCACCGCGAGCGTGGTGCTGATCGGCGCGGCGGTCGTGGTCCTGGCGTTCGGGCCGCGCGGTGCCGCCGCGCGGGCGGCGACGGCCGTCGGCCGCGACGAGACCGCCGAGCTCGAGGCGGTTGCCGGGTAGCGTCGGACCGGGAACCGGATCAACGGAAGAGGCCCGCCGTCGCCGGCGGGCCTCTCCTCTTCTGCTGGGTTCAGCCCCGGGTTACAGGCCCGCGGCGCTGATCATCCAGATGCCGCGACCGTGGGTCGCTGCGTACAGATTGCCATCGGGGCCAAGCTCCACGTCCATCACGACGGTGGCCGGGAAGTTGGAGCCGAGGCGCTGCCAGGTGGTGCTGCCCGACGCGCGGTAGAGCACGCCGAGGTCCGTGCCGACGACGATGCCGCCGGTGGACGTGACCTTGATGCTGCTGGCCGGAACATCCGGGAAGTTGCCGGCAACCTTCGGATCGCCGCCGATGTCGGTCCAGGTCGCACCGTGGTCGGTCGACTCGAAGATGTGGCCGATGCCGGCGCCCGGACCCTCGGTGAAGCGGCGGCTGAAGCCATTCATCGCGAGGAACAGGTTGCCGTCACCGTCGACGGCAACACCGCCGACGTAGCGGTTCGGTACCACGTCGCCGCCGAGCGAGCCGTCAAGCGTCGCCTCGCTCCAGTCCCACTTCGTTCCATTGAAGTGGCCCACGGACACGCCGCGCGTGAACCCGGCGTTGTTGCAGCCGCCGCACCAGCCGGCGATCGCAGTGTCGCCGGTGTATGCGATGGCCGTCGCGACCTGGGCTCCGCTGCCCGGGAACGTGTACACCTTGTCCCACTCACTGCCGGAACGGATGTCGAACCCGTTCGACTGGAACCAGATGCTGTGCCCGCCGGCGAGCCAGTTGTCGATGTTGCCGGCATCGGCCGCGAACGGCGCGATGAACCGGGCGTTGATGTCGGGCGGCGAGATGTCGACGGTCGTGGCGAGGCTCTTGTCGAAGAACGCGCCGTAGGTCGGGTCCTGCGGGTTGGCGCAGGTCCAGGTGACCTCCATCGACAGGTAGACGTACTCCTGGACGATGTTGCAGCCGTTGTTCGGGTCGACGAGGACGTCGCCGCCATCGCCGCCGAAGTTGGAGCTCATGGCAGACCCGCCGACTCGCATCACCGAGCCGCCGTTGTCCTGGAGGCCGCCGCTCACGATCGCGCCGGTGCCCGCCGGAGCCAGGTCCGCGTTGTCAGCGGCAAGCCCGACGCCCACCGCGTAATACTGGAGCGCGTCGATGGAGCCGTCGTTGAGGCTCTTCCAGTCGATCGCGTTGCCGTTGCGGTCGACCTTGCCGTTGATCGGCCGGCGGTAGACGCCGCCGTCATTGCCGACGTAGACGTAGGTCTTGCCGTGGTACGTGCCGACGGCAGCCGAGTGCTGGTCGGGATGTGTCGTCTGGGGGCAGCGGTTCGCCGCCGGCGACGTTCCCTCGGGGTTCGACGGATAGACGCTGTCCGGCGCCCAGCAGCTGAAGTAGAAGTTCCAGTACGGGCCGACGGTGTTCCAGCCGGAGCCACCATTGGTCGTCTCGTAGACCTCCTCGAGGCCCGCGTACACGTGATCCGCATTCTGCGGGTCGACGATCAGGAACTGGTTGTACCAGCTCTGGATGCCCGGGCCGTAGCCCTTGCCGCCGATGCTCTGCTTGAGCGCCGACCCGGAGTTGGCGAGCTTGCGCTGGTCGGCGACCTTGGTCCACGGCCCGGTGATCGAGCCGTTCTTCGAGACGTAGATGCCGTCCAGGTAGCTGTTGACCGTCCCGGTCAGCTTGTTGAGCAGCACCGGTGACTGGTTCATGACGTACAGCTTCGAGCCGTCGGAGGCCCAGGCGAAGCTCGCGTTGCCGATGTCCTTGGGGTTGATCGCCCCGGTCGGGTTGATCTTGACCCAGTCGTTGCCGCTGCCGGCGTCGTGGGTCTCGTAGAAGCCGTTGTACGCGTCGCCGCTGCGCCAGCCGACGGCCGCGATCACGTGGGTCGGGTCGTTGGGGTCGACGGCGATGTCGTTGACGATGTTCTTGTAGGCAGCGTTCGCGTTCGTTGCATCGGCCCCACCGGGCAGGAACGACGGGTTGGGCGCGAACGACCGGGTCCAGGCCCCGCTCGTGTCGGAGGCGCTGTGGTAGTACACGCCGCGGAGGGTGGCGACCCAGGCGAGCCCGTTGCCGCCGAACCGGATGGCGTTGATGGTCGTGCTCTCGAGCTCATCGCCGCCGACGCGGTCTGCCATCGTGAACTCGCCGCTCGTGGGGTCGGCGAGCCGGTAGACGCCGCTGCCGACGTAGCTGGTGCCGCCCGTGTTCGCCTCGCCCGTGGCGTACCACAGCGAGCCGTCAGGGGCGAGCTGGAGGTCGCCGGTCGAGAGGGACGGGAGCTTGTCCGCGATCGGGGTCCACTGGCCGCCGCCCGTTGAGGAGCGCCACACGCCGCCGTCGGCGCCGCCCGCGTACACGTGCCCGCTGCCGTCGGCCGCGAGGCCCGTGATCCGCCCGGTCACCAGGCCCGAGCCGCCGCTGGAGTTGGAGTAGTAGTCCCGGTAGTTGGGATCGTCCGCGTTGTACGGGACGTTCGTGACCTCGTCCCAGCTTCCGCCGGTGGCGGTGAGCCCGGTCAGATGGCCGTAGGCGTCGGAGTACGCACCGGCATTGACGATGCCCGGCGCGGTGCGCGCCTGGGCGAACTGCTCCATTGCGGTCTGGAGCTCGGCTGCCTCGCCGCCCGCTCCGCCGTTGGCGACGCCCTGCGACCCTTCCTGCAGGTCCTTCTCGTCAAGGGCGCCGAGGAACTCCTCTGCCGCTCGCGGCAGCAACGTCTGGTCCTGGTCCTTCGCATCGCGCGGGGCGGACAGTCGTCCGACCGCCAGAACGCCGGCGACCAGCATCACAACGGCGCCGAGCACGAGTGCACGGCGCCGCGTCAACGACATCATTCGATCACTTCCTCCAGTGAATGGGATGTCAGCGGATCTCGGGGATTCCGCGGTGACCACACCCTACGACATCCGGCCCATGAAGGCAGTCCAAAGGTCATTGCAAGTGTGGAGCCGGAGCACCACGGGTCGTTGCAGATTCATGGTTTGTGGTGCACACAGGCACCGGCACCGGCGACAAGCCTGCTGACAACCCCTGCCAACGACGACGGACGCCGCCCGGGCATCACCGGCCCGGGCATCACCCCCATGCCCGGTACCCTTGGGCGATGCCCGCCGAGTTCATCTACACCACGTACCGGCTCGCCCGACACTATCCGCCGGACCGGACCGTGCTCGAGGACATCTCGCTGTCGTTCTATCCGGGCGCCAAGATCGGCGTCATCGGTCCCAACGGCGCGGGCAAGTCGAGCCTGCTGCGGATCATGGCCGGCCTCGACGACGGGTTCACCGGTGACGCCCGGCTGACGCCGGGGTTCAGCGTTGGTCTTCTCAGCCAGGAGCCGCAGCTCGATCCGGACAAGGACGTCAAGGGCAACGTCCTCGACGGCGTGCGCGAGGTCCACGGCCTGATCGAGCAGTACAACGCCGTGATGGCCAGGTGGGCCGAGCCGGATGCGGACTACGAGGCCGTCGGAGCCGAGCAGGCCGCGCTGGAGGACCGGATCAACGCGACGGACGCCTGGAACCTGGAGCGCAACGTCGATATCGCGATGGATGCGCTGCGCTGCCCGCCCGACGACGCCGACGTCACCACGCTGTCCGGCGGTGAGAAGCGACGTGTCGCGCTGTGCCGCCTGCTGCTCAGCCACCCCGACCTGCTGCTGCTCGATGAGCCGACCAATCACCTCGACGCCGAATCGGTCGAGTGGCTGGAGCGGTTCCTCCAGGAGTACTCGGGGACCGTGGTCGCGATCACCCATGATCGGTACTTCCTGGACAACGTCGCGCAGTGGATCCTGGAGCTCGATCGCGGGCGGGGCATCCCGTTCTCGGGCAACTACTCCGGCTGGCTGGAGCAGAAGCTGGCCCGCATGGCTGCCGAGAACCGGACCGCGGACGCTCGGGCCCGAACGCTGGCACGCGAGCTCGAGTGGGTGCGCATGTCGCCCCGTGCCCGGCAGTCGAAGGGCAAGGCTCGCCTGAGCGCCTACGAGCAGCTGCTGGCCGAGTCCAACGCGGCGCGGGACACCAGCCGGGAGCTCGAGATCGCGATCCCGCCGGGTCCCCGCCTGGGCGACACCGTGATCGAGGTCGCCAGCCTGCGCAAGGCCTATGGCGACCGGCTCCTGATCGAGGACCTGACGTTCTCGCTGCCACGTGCCGGGATCGTGGGCATCATCGGGGCCAACGGCGCGGGCAAGACCACGCTGTTCCGGATGCTGGTCGGCGAGGAGCCACCGGATGCCGGGAGCATCGAGATCGGCGACACCGTCCAGCTCGCCTACGTCGACCAGGGCCGCGACGACCTGCACGCGGACCGCACCGTGTTCCAGGAGATCACCGACGGGGTCGAGATCGTCAAGGTCGGCCAGCGCGAGATCCCGGCTCGTGCCTACGTGTCCAGCTTCAACTTCCGGGGCACGGACCAGCAGAAGATGGTCGGCACGCTGTCCGGCGGCGAGCGCAACCGCGTCCACCTCGCCAAGCTGCTCCAGGCCGGCGGCAACGTCCTGCTCCTCGACGAGCCGACCAATGACCTCGACGTCGACACGCTGCGCGCCCTCGAGGCGGGCCTCGAGACATTTCCCGGCTGCGTGGTGGTGATCAGCCATGATCGCTGGTTCCTGGACCGGATCGCGACCCACATCCTTGCCTTCGAGGGGGACAGC
Organism: uncultured Chloroflexia bacterium; assembly: GCA_963749705.1. Taxonomy (GTDB): domain Bacteria; phylum Chloroflexota; class Limnocylindria; order Limnocylindrales; family CSP1-4; genus CAIXZV01. The sequence continues at coordinate 227,283 of CAVVNQ010000002.1, forward strand.
CAGGTGCGCTGGTTCGAGGGCAACGTCTCCGACTACGAGGCGTTCCGCCACAAGGAGCTCGGCACGGCGGCCGACCAGCCACACCGGATCCGGTACAAGCGACTGGCCGGCTGACCGGCGACGACCGCGATCGGGTGCGAGCATCCGAGGGGGTGGGATCGCCGAGGCCTGCGGAGTATCCTGCGGCCATGAGCGGGCGGGCACGAACCGTTTCCCGGAGGCCGGCGGCGTCATCGGGCCAGCGTGGCCGTGGTCAGCCGTCCGGCGCGGGCGCCGCGCGCGAGGCCGGCGAGCCGCGGACGGAGCGGATCCTGGATCTCCAGCGCACCGCGGGCAATGCCGCCGTCGCGCAGATGATCGGCGAGGAGGCGGCTCGCAACCTGCGGGCCGGATCGACCGGCGACGACGTGCGGGAGCTCCAGTCGACGCTCAACGATCGAAGCGATGTCGCGACGCCGCTCGAGGTCGACGGGATCTTCGGGCCGATCACCGACAAGGCGGTGCGAGAGCTGCAGGCGGCCAACCCGCCGCTCAAGGTCGATGGGATCGTCGGGCCGCTGACCCGCGGTGTGCTCGCCGAGCCGGGGCCGGCGGACAGCGATGCGCTGGCGCGGAAGGTGTTCTCGCGCGGTGCGCGCGCATACGATCGCGGCGATTTCGCCCACGCCTACGACTTCTTCATCCGGGCGCACGAACTGTCGCCACGACCCGGCCTGCTGTTCTCCGCGGGGCAGGCGCTGCGACGGCTCGGCGGCCGGCGTGACGAGGCGATCGCGTGCTACGAGGCCTACCTGGCCACGGGAGGTGGGACACGGCAGGCCGAAGCCCAGGCACACATCGCCGAGCTCCGCGGTCCCGCGGCGACGGGTGTGGTCGAGGTGGACGATGCCGCCGCCAGACAGGAGTTCGAGCGTGGCGCAGCGATGTACGACGCGCGCGATTTCGCGCACGCGTACGACCAGTTCACAAAAGCGTGGGAGCTCGCGCACCGCCCAGGCCTCCTGTTCTCGCGGGCGCAGGCGCTGCGCCGCCTGGGCGGGCGGGACCCGGAGGCGATCTCGCTGTACGAGCAGTACCTCTCGAGCGGCGGCGCCACCCGGATCGAGGAGACGCAGCAGCACATCAAGGATCTCCGCGGCCCTGCGGCCACGGGGATCGAGGAGGTCGATGACGCCGCGGCGCGGGCGATCTTCGAGAAGGGCGCCGTGTTCTACGACAAGGGCGATTTCGCCCACGCCTACGACGAGTTCACCCGATCGTGGGAGCTCGCGCATCGACCGGGAATCCAGTTCTCCCGCGCCCAGGCGCTGCGCCGCCTGGGCGGTCGTCGGGACGAGGCAATCTCGCTCTACGAGGCATACATCGCCAGCGGGGACGCGCGCCGCCAGGAGGAGGCGGCGCAGCACATCAAGGAGCTGAGGACGCAGGGCGCCGAGCCCTGACCCGGCGATCCGGGCGCGACCGCGCGCTCGATCAGGTCAGTGCGGGGCCGGGATGGCTGCGATGTCCGCGGCGATCGTCGCCGCCCAGGCACGGATCGCCTCCCAGTCCCGGAAGTCGCCGATCGGGTGCGTCTGGAGGACCTGCGGGTCGACGTCGGCGTCGGGGAGCAGGCGTCCGCCGAAGGTGCGGTGGTCACGGGCGCCGATGGGATCGGTCGTCAGGGATACCGCCGGGGTGACCGGGAGCCGTCCCCAGTCCGCCGAGCGGTCGAGCGGACCGCTGCTGAACAGCCATACCGGCCGGGCCTGGAGCGCCGCCAGCTGATGGACCACGAACTGGTTCGCCTCCCGCTGCCAGTGGGCGGCGTAGAGCGCGCTGCCCAGGATCACCGCGTCGTACGGCTCGAGGTCGTGGACGGTGCCGGCCGCCGCGACGTCGACCTCGAGCCCGCCGGCGCGGACGACTCGACCGATCTCGTGGGCGATCTCAGCGGTTGAGCCCAGCTTGCTGGCATAGGCGACGAGGACACGGGCAGGCATCTGATCCTTGATCCAGGAGTGCGGCGATCCCCGGCGGCCGCTGTACGCATCTTGCCGCATTCGCGGCCCCCGGTGCGTGGCGTGCGCGCCGGACAGCAGGGAGCCGGCGGGGGGACGCCCGCCGGCCCTGGTGATGCGACTCCCGCGCGGCGCGGGGTTGGGTCAGGCGCTGACCGGCGCCGGCTCGCCCGACATCAGAAGGTCGCGCACCGGTGACCCGACGCGAGACCCGACGACTGCGTCGAGACCGTAGTACTTGCCGGCGCCAAGGCCGGTGATCGTCGCGCAGATGAGCGCGTAGGTGAGGTGCTGGTTGACGATGCCGTAGGCGAAGTCCCAGGCGGCAAGGAAGAAGAACAGCATCATCAGGGTGCCCATCGCGCCGGCGAAGCGGGTGAACAGGCCGAGGATCAGCGCGACGCCGATCCCGATCTCGCCGGCCACCACGAGGACGTTGATCACCGACATCAGGCCGGGATTGTCGGCCAGGCTGGCCCAGAAGCCGTGGCGTGGGATTGAACACGGTGCCCTCGGCGACGTCACCGGAGACGAACGGCCATCCGAGCGTGCCGTTGGTTGCGAACTTGAGGAAGCCACTCGCGTCAAACGCCTTGGCGGCGGTCAGCTTCTCGAGCCCTGCCCACAGGAAGATGATCCCGACCAGGACGCGCAACAGCGCGATCCCGATCATGTGGATCCGGTTCGTGATTTGCATGGGACGCTTACCTCCTGCAACCCTTCCGTCCGGTGATGGTTCGCCGGCGGCCCTCAATGCGGGGTTGTCTTGATGTAGTCAGCCTGCACCGGGTGCAACCATTGTGCTGTGGGCCGAGTGGCCTGTACAGCGCGTGACTTTGGGAGGTCAACGTTGGCCGGTTGGACCGGGCCGGATCGTGCGGCGCCGCAGCGGTGACGATGCCGCGGGAGCAGCGGGGCCCTGGGACCCATGCAGTCGCCGGCGGCCCGGTCGCCCGCCTCGTCCGCTGGCTCTCGGCAGGTCCGACCTACCCGGCGGATGACGGTGACCGGCGGGTCGTCAGCATCCTCGGCCTGGAGCTGCCGGTCCGCGCCACGGTCGCCATCGTTGCCGTCGCGTTGCTGCTGTTGCTCGAGCAGTACGGCCAACTCAACGCCGTTGCCGAGGCGGTCGTCGGTGCCGGGGGATCCTCGGGCGCCGATCGCCAGCGCCTCCAGTCGATCGAGCGGCTGATCACGCAGGGCGCGATCCCGCTCGCCCTGGTGATCCTCGTGATGCGGGACCGGCCGTCCCGGTACGGGCTCCGGCTGGGCGATGTCCGGGCGGGGGTGGCGGTGGCCCTGGCCGGGTGCGTCGTGATGAGTGGCGTGGTGCTGGTGACGGGGCGGTTCCCGGCGTTCGTCAGCTACTACGGGTCGCAGGGCGCGCCAGCGCCGGACGTGTTCCTGACCAGCGCGCTCGAGGTCATCCCGGCGGAGTTCTTCTTCCGAGGCTTCCTGTTGTTCGCGCTGCTCCGGGTGATGGGACCGGTCGCGGTCGTGGTCGCAACCGTGCCGTTCGCGTTTGCCCATCTGGGCAAACCCGAGATCGAGACGCTGAGCACGCTGGGCGGCGGGTTCCTGTACGGATGGCTGGACTGGCGCACCGGGTCCGTCGTGTGGAGCGGGCTTGCCCACACCTGGATCCTCGGGTTCCTGGTCATCGTCGCGTCCTCGGCAGGCGGATAGCCGGCGACGATCCCGGCCCGGCCGTATCCTCGCGTGATGCCTCGAGACGTCGCGCCCCAGCCGGTCATCGACCTTGCGGAGGCGCGTGCCGCGGCTCGCCGGGCGCGGGACTGGCCGTTGGCCGACCGGCTCAAGGCCGACATCGAGGATGCCGGCTGGAAGGTGATCGACTCGGGCACGATGTACGACCTCGAGCGTGCCGCGGCGCCCGATGTCAGCGTGGACGGGATCGTTCGCCACGGGTCGAGCGCCACCGTGCCGTCGCGCCTGGCCGAGGCGCCGGTCGGAACCGCGTCGATCATCCTGGTCGCCAGCGACCGACCCGATGACCTGGCCCGCGCGATCCGCCAGCTGGTCGATCACGCGCCGGACGGGACGCAGATCGTCGTCGTCGCAAACGCGCCGTCGGCGGCGCAGGCGAGCGGGCTCGCGAGCCTTGACGCGATCGATCCCGGTGCCCCCGGCGTCATCACCGACGTGGTCTGGACCAGCGCCCGCCTGGGTCATGCGGCGGCCCTCAATGTCGGGATCCGCCGCACCGTGGCGCCGGTCGTGGTCGTGCTGGGCTCCGAGGTCGAGGTGGCCGGCGACGTGGTCACGCCGTTGGTGACGGCGCTCGAGGATCCCGGGGTCGCGGTCGCGGGGCCGTTCGGGCTCGTCTCAAGCAACCTGAGCCGGTTCGATCCCGCGCCCGACGGCGCGGTCGACGTGGACGCCATCGACGGCGCCCTGCAGGCGTTCCGACGCGCCGACTACGTGGAGCGCGGGCCGCTCGACGAGCGCTTCGTCACCGCCCCCAGCCTGGACGTCTGGTGGAGCCTCGTGCTCCGGGACGGCGACGCTGACCCCGGTCTCGGTGCCGACCCAGGAGGCGATGCCGACACGCCGCCGGTCCACCGTCGCGCGGTCGTGGTCTCCGACCTGCCGGTCCGCCGGATCGAGCCGCCGGTCACGGGCGGCGATACGGACGCAGCGGCGCGCTCGGCCAGGCGCAACCAGTACCGGGTGCTCAAGCGGTTCGCGGCGCGGCGGGACCTCCTCGTCACTCACGGCTGACCGAAATGCGGGCCGGTCGACGCCGCTCCGCCAGGTGTGTACCGAGCCTGGCCGCGAGATTCTTCATTACAACCCCATAACGAAACGGCGCCCGGGTCGTTTAGAGAACAGAGGCCTCGCGGATAACATCGTTCCCCCGGCGGTGTGGCACGGCGAGGCCTCATTTCCTGCCCGTCGCACGGGCCTTCGGCCGTTCCGCCTCTATACTCCGGCCGTGCGTCGCTGGGTCTGCATCGTGGCCATGCTTGTCGGGTTCTCCGGTGACAGCTATGCGTGGACGGTCCGTCCCCGGATCCCGGTGCCGATCGAGCGACTCCTTGATCCCGGCGGTGCCGACGCGGACCTGCCGGAAGGCCCGTGGTGGAGGCTGACCTGAACTTCCCGCCGCCCGAGGACCCGGACGACCTCGCACCCTCGGGACGCCGTCGCGCCCTGCTCGCCGTCGTGGCCGTGCTGGTCGCGGCCGCGATGCTGGTCCGCCTGTGGCCGATGGGCAGGCCGGGGTCCGACCCGGTGGCTGCCGCCGATCCGGGCACCGTGACCGTGCTCGCGGGCGCACCGGCGTCGATCGACCCGGCCTTTCACGGCGACCTCGGGAGCGCCTCGTACGTGAGCCAGCTGTTCGAGACGCTGACGGCGGTCGACCCGTCGCTCACGGTGCAGCCCGCGCTGGCCGCGTCGTGGTCGATCGGCAATGACGGCCGACAGGTCGTGTTCACGCTTCGCCAGGGGCTGACGTTCAGCGACGGAAGCGCGCTCACCGCCGCCGACGTCGTCCGAAGCTGGCGACGCCTGTTCGATCCGGCGCATCCGTCGCCGCTCGCCTCGCTGGCGGCAGATGTCGTGGGTGCCCGGGACCTGCTGGGCGGTCGCTCATCCGACCCGTCGACGCTCGGCGTCCACGCCGACGGCGACCTGCGCGTCGTGGTGGACATGGAGCGCGGCGGTGGCGACCTGCCGGCGATCGTGTCCGGCGCGCCCTTCGCCGTCGTCCCGCGGTCGGTCGGCAGCAGTGAGATCGCGCCCGAGCCTTCGACCTTCGTGGGCAGCGGGGGCTACGTCCTCTCGGACGTCCAGCCCGACGCCTTCGTGCTCACCGCCAACCCGCACTACTGGGCGGGCAAGCCGGCGATCGAGACCGTGCGGATGCTGACCACGATCGCCGGCCAGAGTCCGGTCGATGCGTTCGTCGCCGGCGACGTGGATGTCGCCCCGATCGGCTTCGTCGACGCGGGCTGGATCGCCTACGACCGCACCCTCGGGCCGTCGCTGCGCAGCGATCCGTCGCTGTCGGTGACCTACTACGGCTTCGACGCCCGGCAGCCGCCGTTCGACGATCCCCTCGTCCGGCGCGCCTTCGCCGAGGCGGTCGACTGGCGCCGCCTCGCCCGGCTCGACGAGGTGGGCTCGTCGGTCCCCGCGACGGGCATCGTTCCCGCGGGCATGCCCGGTGCCCCGAGCGGCGACTACATGCCTGCCTTCGATCCGGCGGGTGCGCGCGCGCTGCTGGCGCAGGCGGGCTTCCCCGGTGGCGCCGGCTTCCCGTCGGTCAGCTTCATCTCGAGCGGCGGTCGCTACGACGAGGGGATCGTGGCCATGCTCCGGGACAACCTGGGGGTGACGGTCGACTACGCGACGATGGACTTCGGCCCCTACATCGATCGCCTGGCCGCGGATCCGCCGGACATCTGGAACCTGTCCTGGGTGGCCGACTACCCGGGACCCAACGACTTCCTGGGCGTGCTCCTGGGCACGGGATCGACCGCAAACGAGGGCCGCTGGTCAAATCCGGAGTTCGACGCCGCGATCGCCGATGCGGGAGCCGCGACGAGCGCCGAGGAGGCCACCACCGCATACGCCCGGGCGATGGCGATCGTCCGTGACCAGGTGCCGATCGTGCCCGTGAGCTACGGGACATCGTTCTCGCTGGTGCGGGACGGCCTGCTCGGCGCCAGCCAGAACGGGCTCGGGATCATGCGGCTGGCGGGGCTCGCGTGGAGGACGGGACAGTGAGCGCCGCGAGCGCCCAGGCCGGCGTGCGGATGGGCCGCGTGCCGCGTCCGCTCCTCGCAGCGCTGGCGTGCGCCGCGGTCCTCCTGTCGTCGATGGCGCCGGCAACGGCCGCGGCCGGCGTCGTGTTCGGCACGCCGTCGGCATCGGTCAGCTACGACCAGTCGATCGAGTTCAGCGTCCCGGTCACGGCCGGCGAGGCGATCGACCGGTTGGAGCTGCACCTGACGTTCCCGGACTCGCTCGGGCCGTACATCGTCGAGGTGACGCCGCCCGCGGGCTCGGCCACGCAGACGGCGCGCTACACGCTCGACCTCACAGGCGACGGCCACCTCGTGCCCAACACGACGATCGTCGAGCAGTGGGTGGCGACCACCGCCGCGGGCGTGCAGGCCAGCAGCCCGGAGCATTCCGTCCTGTACGCCGACACCACGCACGACTGGAGGTCCGTCAGGGGCGAGCTGATGACGGTCCACTGGTACGACGGTGACCCGAGCTTCGCGCAGCGGGCGCTGGCGATCGGGGAGAAGGCGATCCACGACACGAGCGCCCTGCTGGGCGTGACCGAGAGCGATCCGGTCGACTTCTTCATCTACGGCGACGACGCTTCGTTCCGTGCCGCACTGGGGCCCGGAACCCGAGAGAACGTCGGCGGCCAGGCGCACGCGGACATCCGGACGCTGTTCGCGCTGATCACCCCCAACGCGATCAACGACCCGTGGGTCGGCGTCGTGGTGCCGCACGAGCTCGTTCACCTGGTGTTCGACACCGCGGTCCGCAACCCGTACCGGTTCCCGCCCCGATGGCTCAACGAAGGGCTCGCGGTCTACCTGTCCGAGGGCTACACCCAGTCCGACCAGGGACGGGTCGCGAACGCCGTACGGTCGAAGGACCTGATCCCGCTCGACGCGCTGGGTGGCCAGTTTCCGACGGACGCCGACAAGACGTACCTCGCGTACGCGGAGAGCGTGTCCGCGATCGACCACCTGGTCCGGACCAAGGGCTCGGACACGCTGTACGGGCTGATCCTGGGCTACAAGGACGGGCTGACCGACGACGAGGCGTTCACCCGCGCGCTGGGCACGGACCTGGCGGGGTTCCAGGCGGGCTGGCTGAACGAGCTGGGCGCCGCTCCGCCGGTCAGGTATGGTCCGCAGCCGGCGCCGGCCGGGCCGTTGCCGGCCGAATGGGGCGGCGCGGACCAGACGCCCGCAGCCGGGGCTCCGTCGGCCGGGGTCACGCCCGCCGCAGGGCCGTCCTCACCGGCGAGCGCCGGAGGCGATGCCGGGCAGCTGTACCTCGCCGTTGCGGTGGTCGTGCTGGCCGTGGGTCTCGGCCTCGTTCTGGCCCGGCGGCGGAGTCGGGTCGCATGAGCGCCATCGCGGCTCGCGTTCGTGCGATCCCGAGCTGGCAGGTCACGCTCGGGTTTGCGTTGCTGGGCCTGGGCTTCCTCGTCGCGGCGCAGCTCGCGTCGGAGGGTCCGCGCATCCGGTACACGAGCCAGGAGCGGACGCCGCTGGTCGAGACGGCACGGGACCTCCAGGCACAGCAGGACGGGCTCAAGCAGCAGATCCTCGAGCTCCGCGGCGCCATCCAGGACCTGGAAGCGGCGGGCCAGGGCGGCGCCGCCATCACCCGCCAGCTCAACAGCGACCTGGAGAGCGCGCGGATCGCCGCCGGGCTGGTGGCCATGACCGGACCCGGCATCGTGCTCCAGCTGACGGACTCGGACGCGGCGGTCCCGCCCGACGGCAGCCAGCGCGACTACCTGGTGTCAGGCCAGGACGTGCTGACGGTGGTCGAGGAGCTGTGGCTCGCCGGTGCCGAGGGCATCGCCGTCAACGGGGAGCGGATCGCCGTCGCCACCGCCATCGTCGACATCGGCGGCTCGGTCCTGGTCAACTCCGCGTACATCGCGGCGCCCTACCAGATCTCGGCGATCGGCCCGGCGGACATGTTCGACCGCCTGACCCGGTCCGCGGGGTTCGTCGACTTCATCCGCGCCCGGTCGGAGACCTTCGGGATCGGCGTGTCCTACGCGGTCCCGGAATCCGTCGATCTTCCCGCCTATGCCGGATCGGTGCTGCTGCGGTACGGGCACACCATTCCGATCCCCGCATCATCGGCGGCTCCCTGATGCGTCGGCCGTCGGGTCGCCTCACGGTGAGCCTCGTGCTGATGCTGCTGGGCTTCCTGGTCGTCGTCCAGCTGCGCCTCCAGGCCGTCAACCCCGGCCTCGCCGGCCTGTCCGCGCAGGATCTGACCGTGCTGGTCGCCAACCTGACCACGCGCAACAACCAGCTGCGCGACGAGATCACGACGCTCGAGCGCCAGCGAGACTCGGTTTCGGCGGCCATCGACCGCGGCGACACCTCCGCCGTCCAGATCCGCACCGACCTCGGCAGGATCCAGGGATGGTCGGGTGCGCTGGCGATCACCGGTCCCGGGGTCCGCATCGTGGTGGAGGGGCCGATTGCGGGCGATGGCGTGAGCCAGCTGATCAACGAGCTGCGCAACGCCGGCGCCGAGGGGATCTCGATCGGCGGCATCCGCGACGTGCCCGGCGTCGTGGCGACCGGACCGGCTGACGCGCTGACGGTCAATGGCGTGACCCCGCCGGAGCCGCTGGAGATCCTCGCCGTCGGGCAGCCCGAGACGCTCACCGGGTCGCTGACCCGAGCCGGCGGCCCGATCGCCCAGCTGGCGGCACGATTCCCGGATACCACGGTGACCGTGATCGCCGTCGACGGCGTCACCCTGCCGGCCACCGAGCGCAACCTCAACCCGATCCTCGGCAAGCCGCGTCTCTGACAGCGCTCCGCCGCGCGCCGTCCCGATCTGGGGCCCCGGTCGGCATCCCGTGCGCCCTCTGCTACCCTCGGCCGGTGTCAGGAAGTCCCGTCCTCGAGCTGCTCCTGGGCGATGTCGTTCGCCTGCGGCGGCGCCATCCGTGCGGCGGGGATACCTGGCTCATCGACCGGCTGGGCGCGGACATCGGCCTCCGGTGCGAGACCTGCAACCGGCACACCCTGATCGCGCGGCCGTCGCTCGAGCGCAGGATCGCAGGGTTCGTCCGGCGCGGTGATCCCGGGATCAGCGCCGCGATCGGTCCACAGCGACCGTGAACGATCGCGACACGGGGGCCGTCGCGATCGGACCGGCCGGTACCGGCGCGGGCGGCGGGGAACCACAGTCGAGCGCGCTCGAGGTCTTCCGGAACCGTCCGTTCCTGCTGCTCTGGCTGAGCCAGGCGTTCACGCAGGTCGGCGGCAACATGGTCATCTATGGCCTGACCGTCATCATCCTCGAGTCCACGTCGTCGAAGACCGCGGTCAGCCTGCTCATCCTCACGTTCCTGGTGCCGGCGGTCCTGTTCTCGGCGCTGGCGGGCGTGTACGTCGATCGGGTGGACCGGCGCACGATCCTGGTGGTGACGAACCTGCTGCGCGCGGCGGCATTCGTGCTCACCTTCCTCGCCGGCAGCAACCTGCCGGTGATCCTGGTCCTCAACGTCCTGGTCTCGACCATCACCGTGTTCTTCGGGCCGGCGGAGGCGGCGATGATCCCGCACCTCGTGCCGCGCCGCCAGCTCATCTCCGCCAACGGGATCTTCACGCTCACCCTCAATGCCGCGTTCGCGATCGGGTTCGCGCTGCTGGGACCGATCGTGGTCACGATCGCCGGGGCGCCGGCCCTGATCCTGCTCGTCGCGGCCTGCTACCTGATGGCCGCGGCGTTCTGCTGGACGCTGCCGTCCGCCCCGCCGACGCCGATCGAGGGAGGCTCGGCCCGGGGCGTGGTGGGTGATGCGGAGCAGGCCGTGGGGTCCACCATCGCGCAGCTGCGCGATGGCATCGACTTCATCCGCGCCAATCCGACGATCACCTGGTCGCTGTTCTACCTCGGCATCGCCGCCTCGCTGGTGGGCGTCCTCGGGGTCCTCGGCACGGACTTCGCGACGTCGTCGCTGGGGCTCGCGCCAAAGGACTTCGTGGTCGTCGTGCTGCCGCTCGGGTTCGGCATCGCGACCGGGATCCTGGTGCTCAACTCGTTCGGGCACATGGTCCCGCGCCGCCGGATCATCGAGAGTGGCCTGGTGGCCCTGGGCGTCCTGCTGGCGGCGCTTGCGGCCGCCGGTCCGATCTCGCGGTTCCTCAAGGGCGCGCAGGCGGCAACCGGGCTCACTGACCTGTCGGGCCTGACCTCGCTGCTGGCGATCGTGATCCTCATCGCCCTGCTGGCCGGTATGGCCTATGGGTTCGTCGCCATCCCGTCGCAGACGCAGCTCCAGGAGGAGCTGCCGGAGGAGGTTCGTGGCCGCGTGTTCGGGGTGCTCAACATGCTGGTGTCGGTTGCGAGCTTCCTGCCGATCATCGTGGTCGGCCCGGTCTCCGACCTCCTCGGCACCACGATCGTGCTGGTCCTGGTCGCCGCGTTCGTCGGCCTTTCGGGCGTGCTGTCGATCGTCACCCGGGGGCCGCTCAACGTGGTCGAGTCACGGGCGAGGGCGATCGGTCCGCTGACGCCGGCGGCGATCGACCCGATGGCCGTCAGCATTGCGACCGAGGTGGACGCGGAGGAGCGCCGCGGGCGCGAGAAGGCCGAGTTCGCCCATGCGCCGTCCGCCACCGGCGAGATTGGCGGCGGCGAGACGGGAGCCGGTGGCACGGCTGGCGGCGGGAGCGGACCCGGCGAACTGGGCGGCGGCGCCGGTGGACGCGGACCCAGCGCGGGCTCGGACCCGGGCGCAGGTCCGCGAGGAGGCTCGGGCCCCGGATGAGCGCGGCGCTGCGAGCCGGCCTGATCGTTCGCGGGCGGATCGCGACGCTCGCCGGATCCGATGGCCCGGGCTGGGTCGAGGCGGTCGCGGTCGCCGATGGGCGCGTGCTGGCGGCGGGCACCAGTGCGGACATCGAGCGGCTCGCGGGCGTCGGGACGCAGCGGATCCAGCTGCCGCCGGACGCGGTGGCGATCCCGGGCCTGACCGACGCGCACCTCCACCTGGTCGAGGCCGCGCTCGCCCGCGCGCGGGTGGACCTCCATGCGGCAGCCTCGATCGACGTGGCGCTCGACCGGGTCGCCGAGGCGGCGGCCGCGCAGCCCGATCCGGACCGCTGGATCGAAGGTGCCGGCTGGGACGCGGACCGGTTCGGACGGTGGCCGATGGCCGATGATCTCGAGCGCGTCGCCCCCGGCCGGCTCGTCGCGTTGTGGGCGCACGATCATCACGCGCTGCTCGTGAGCCGCCGGGCGCTGACGGAGGCGGGCATCGATCCCGGCCGGACCGATCCCGATGGCGGCGTGATCCGGCGCGATGCGGACGGACGGCCGACGGGCGTGCTCCACGAGACGGCGGCCCGCCTCGTGTCGGCGCGGATCCCGCCCCCGGATGCGGCGACGATCGAGTCGGCGATGCGGCCGCTTGCCCGCGAGCTGCTGGGACTGGGCGTGGTCGCCGTCCATGATCCCGGGGGCCTGGCGCTCCAGGACGGCCTCCGCGGCCCGATCGCCGCGTACCGCCATCTCGCGGCCACGGACTCGCTCGACCTCCGCGTCCATGCGTGCATCCGGCCCGAACAGCTCGACGCTGCCGAGGGGGAGGGCGTGCGCAGCGGTGCCCCGCTGGGCCCGGACCCCCGCGACCGCCTCCGGATGGGCTGGCTCAAGACGTTTGCGGACGGCACGCTCGGATCGCGGACGGCGGCGCTGCTGGATCCGCTCCAGCCGATCGCGGGCGAGCCGCCGCCGCCCAACGAGCGGGTATGGCGTGTGGATGGTGCCGCCGGACGCGCTTCGCGAGCAGGCCGCACGCGCCGCGGCCGCGGGCATCGCCACCCAGATCCACGCGATCGGAGACGCAGCGGTCCGGGCGGCGCTCGATGCCCTGGCCCCGACCGTCGGCACCACGCCGCTGATGCCCCGCGTGGAGCACGTCCAGCTCATCGCCGACGCCGACGTGCCACGGTTCGCGGCGCTCGGGATCGCGGCATCCGTGCAGCCGATCCATGTCCGGTCGGACGCGGCGAAGGCGCGCCGCCTGTGGGGTCCGCGGGCCGAGGCTCGCGCCTACGCCCTGGCCGCGCTTGCCCGGGCCGGCGCGGTCGTCCCCGCCGGGACCGACGCCCCGGTGGAGCCGGTGGACCCCTGGCCCGGGATCGCCTGCGCCGTCACCCGCGCCGCGCCGTCGTGGCCGGTGGGGACGCCCGCCTTCGGACCGGCCAACGCGCTGTCGCTGTGGCGGTCGATCCGGGCGAGCTGCGTCGACCCGGCGATCAGCGCGGGAGAAGGGGATCGGGGACGGCTGACCCCGGGTCAGCGCGCCGACATCGTGGTCATCCCGGCCGCGGCGATCAGCGAGCCGGTCGAGGTTGATGGTGCGCTGTGGCACGCACGTCCGCTGCTGGTCCTGGTGGACGGCGAGGTCGTCGCGGGCGCCTGATCAGGGTTCCGTCGTTCCCTCTCTCGCAGCGGTCCACCGGGCGTATCTCGGCGGCCAGTCGTCGGAGCTTGGCCGCGCACCGTAGAGCACATCCTCGACCAGGAGCTCGAAGGCCGGCGCATCGCCGACGCTCCAGTCCCAATCGGCGGCAAGGGATGCCCGCCTGACCGGGTCGTCGACCGGCCGCACCCGGCCGCGAACGAGGAACTCATTGGGGACCGCGGGGTCGAAGTGGGCGTGGAGGGCGTACCGGCCGTCCTGTTCGAGATCGCGCAGCTTCGGTGACCGGAGGATGAACGCGTACAGCCCGCCGTCGACCACCCCCACCGTGATCGGGTGCGCCTGGGGAGGCTCGTCCCCCGAGACGGTGATCAGGAGCGCTTCGCCGTGGCCGGTCCGGTACAGGAGCTCTCGGCCCATCGCGGCAATGTCCGGTGCCTCGGTCGCGAACTCACCCCAGGTACTCACGTGCGATCTCCATTTCGTCTGTCGTTCGTTCAGGCGGTGCCGTCGAGCCGGCGTCGCGCCTCGTCGAACAGGCCGTTGAGGATGCGCGACGTCGAGGGGAACGCGTGGATCGTCTCCGCGAGCACGTCCACCGGCACCCTTGCCTTGATCGCGAGCACGCATTCGTGGATCGCGGCCGATGCGTCCGGGCAGGCCATCGCCGCCCCCACCAGCTCTCGCGTGGCGCGATCCACGACGATCGTGACGTGGCCGGTCTCGGCTTCGACCGAGTACCCCTTCGACGAGTGGGGGAAGTCGGCGACGCACTCGAATGCATCGATCCCGGCATCGGTGGCCTGGTCGAGGCTGACCCCGACCGACGCCGCCTCGGGGTCCATGTACGTGGCGCGGGGAAGGGCGCGGTAGTCGGGCGTCACGGCCTCGCCCAGCGCCATCCGGACGACCATCTCGCCCTGGTAGTGCGCCTGGTGGGTGTGGAGCTCCGGGCCCGCGGGGTCGCCCGCCACCCACAGGCCGTCCGCCAGCCGCAGGCTGCCGTCGCGACGGTAGGCGCCGGGTCCCGAGACCTCGATCCCGTACACGTCCAGCCCCAGGTCACGCGTCGGGAACTCGCGCCCGACCGCGAGCAGGACCGCGTGGCCCTCCGCGGTCGTCCCGTTGTCGAGCTCGATGACGTGGGCGCCGTCGGTCCCGGCGCCCGCGCGCGCCCGTATCGCACGCGACCCGGTCCGGACGCTCACGCCGTCACGCTCGAGCGCGAACCGGACCGCCTCGGCGTTGCGGGGATGGTCCGTGGGCACGAGCCGCGGCCCGGACTGGACGACCGTGGTCGGCACGCCGAACCGCGCGAAGACCTGGGCGAGCTCGCAGCCGGTCGGGCCGCCGCCGAGCACGAGCAGGCTCCGGGGCAGCTCGCGCGTCAGCGTCGCATCCCGGTTCGTCCAGGGCTTGGTCTCGGCGAGCCCCTCGATGGGCGGCACCTTGGACCCCGATCCCACCGCGACCACGATGTTGCGCGCCGCAAGCTCGTGGGTCACGCCGTCATGGCTGACCGTCACGCGGCCGCGCGCGGTGATCCGGCCCTCGCCGCGGTAGGTGACCGAGCCATCAGACTCGAGCGCCTTGACGTGCGAGGTGTCGTCGGGGTCGAGCGCATCCGTCGGGCGGTTGACCATGTAGTCGCGGCGATCGGATGCGCGCGACCACGAGTAGTCGGCGCCCGCCGCGTGCCGGTCGGCGCTGTGGAGCAGCGACTTCGACGGGATGCACCCGATGTGCGGACACGATCCGCCGAACCACCGGCGGTCGATGACGGCCGAGGTGGCGCCCAGCGCTCGCGCCTTGTGCGCGGCAGCCTCCCCGGCCGGGCCGGCGCCGATGATCACGAAGTCGAAGGTGTCCATGTCCGTCATCCTCGCCGAAATCTCACCCGAGCGCTCGCTGCCGTCGGGCTTCGTACAGCAGGACGGCGACCGCGATCGAGACGTTGAGGCTGTCGGCGACCCCGAGCATCGGCAGCCGGACGCCCGTCACCGCGTCACCGTCCCAGGCCGCGCTCAGGCCGTCGGCCTCACTGCCCAGGATGAGGGCGACCGGACCACGCAGATCGACATCGGTGTAGACGGACAGCGCGTCGACGCGCGCCGCGATCAGCGCGACCCCTTGTCCGGCCAGCCTGGCCCGAACGTCTGCGCTCGAGCCCGCGGCCACCGGGACGGCGAACATCGTGCCCAGCGATGCACGCACCGCGTTGGGGTTGAACAGGTCCGTGCGCGGATCTGCGGCGATCACGGCGTCGGCACCCGCCGCATCGGCTGTCCGCAGGACGGCGCCCAGGTTGCCCGGCTTCTCGACGCCTTCGACGACGACCACCAGCGGGTCATGGGGAAGGTGCAGCCCGTCGAGGGACAGATCCGGGATCCTGACCGTTGCCACCACGCCCTCGCCCCGGTCGCCGTACGCCAGCCGGTCGAGGACCGTGCCGCTGACCACGGTCAGCGTCGCGCCGGCGGTCGTGGCAGCCGCAACCGCCGCATGCCCCGCCTCGCTGAGCCGTGTCTCGTCGACGAACACCTCGGCGACCCTCGCGCCGCCCTCCAACGCCCGCGACAGCTCGCGTGCGCCGTCAAGAAGCGTCAACCCGGCGCGCTCACGCGTCCGCCGGTCCCGAAGTGCGGCCGCGGCGCGGATCCGCGGGTTGCGAAGGCTCGAGATGGTGGGCTCGGTCATCCGGCCGTCACCGCGGCTTCGTCCGGCCGGGATGGCGCGCCCAGCTGCCCGCGCGGAGCACGTTGCCCGTCCGCGCGACGAGCTCGAGATCCTCGCCCGCGGCATCGACCCCCAGGTGCTCCCGGAGCAACGACGCGAGGCGCTCCCCGTCGAACCCCGGACTGTGCGCGCTGAGCACGGCCAGCCCCGGCCTCGGGCCGACCAGCGCGGCCAGGTCCTGGAGCAGGGGCTCGAGGTCCGTCTCGATCTGCCAGGCGCCGTTGCCGTGGCCGTACGTCGGCGGATCGAGCACCACGCCGTCGTAGTGGCGGCCGCGACGGCGCTCGCGCCGAACGAAGGCGCGGGCATCGTCCACGAGCCACCGGATCGGGCGGTCGGCGAGCGCGGACAGCTCGGCGTTGCGCCGCGCCCACGCGACGGCCGGGCGCGAGGCATCGACATGGGCCAGGCGCGCTCCGGCGCGCGCGCACGCGAGGGTGGCGCCACCCGTGTACGCGAACAGCGTCAGGATCTCGGCGGGGCGGCCGAGGCGCGTCCCGATATCGGCGATGGACCGCTCCAGCCAGGCCCACGTCGCGGCGTGCTCCGCGAACACGCCCACCTGGCCGCCGGCCGCGGGCCGGCATTCGAGCGTCAGGCCGGCGGCCTCCACCGTCCAGGGTGCGCGCTCACCGCCGCGCACCCAGCCACCACGCCCGAACACGAGCGGCGCGCGATGCCACTCGGTCTCGGGCAGGATCGGCGGCATGACCGCGCCCGGCGCCGGCCGGTCCACGACGACGGAGCCGAAGCGCTCGAGGCGCCGTCCGCCGCCACAGTCGAGAAGCTCCAGGTCCGCCATCGGCCCCATCGTCGCATGCCGGTGGCCCGGCCTGTCGGCGGCCCGGCCGAGGGGCTGTGCTATCCTCCGCGCCCGAAGGGCGATTAGCTCAGCTGGTTAGAGCGCATGCTTGACATGCATGAGGTCACTGGTTCGAGTCCAGTATCGCCCACCATCCCCTGAGACCTGACGGCGTGCCGGCGTGCCCGATGGCTCCCGCGGGTCAGCCTCGTCGTCGAGCGGACAGCCGCCGGGTGCGACGAGCCGCGAGCCACCCGGCCAGCACAACCCATGGCACGAGGAACAGGACGGCGGCCGTGCCCGCAGCCTCCGCGGGCCGGGACGGCGCCGATGATGACGTCGGCGGGAGCGTGAACACCGGGCCGGGCGTGGTCCCGGCGGCGGTCACCGGCGAGCTCGGCCGGCTGGTCGGAGCGGCGGGCCGGCTGGTCGGAGCGGGACGGCTGGTCGGAGCGGCGGGCCGGCTGGTCGGCGGCGGCGTGGGCGTCGGCGGCAGCAGCGCCCCGGGCGGCAGGGCCCCGACGATCGCGCTGGGCGAGATGCTCCGGTCCTGGTTCTTGTTGCCCGACCCGTCGAGATTGAGCGTCCGCATGTGCCACGGTGAGCCCGAGACCTGCGAGGCGCCGTCGAGCGGGCCACCGTTCGCCCGGTTCCAGTAGTCGGACTGGCCCAGATGCCCGCCCCACGCGAGGAGGACCGCCGGCCCGGTGCTCCGGAACTGCACCACGATGTCGGCCGAGCTGTTGCCCGCGCTGGGCCCGGCGTGGGTCGGAACCGAGATGGACAGGATGGTTGCGCCCCACGCGGTCAGGCGACGAGGCGATCCGGAGTAGCGTTCCGCCCCGGCTACCGACAGGCCGTCGGTGACGAATGGGTCGGATGGGAACGCGGCGGTCGACGGCGACGGGAGCGACGGGCACATCGATGAGATGCCACCGCCGGTGGGCGAGCAGACCTTCCCGGCAGCATTGGTCACGTTCCAGGTGGCGAGGAAGTCGTACGCCTTGTGGCCACCAGCGGTGAAGTCGTAGTTGATGTGGATCGTGTGGGTGCCCGCCGAGAGGCCCTCGATCGCGAGCCGGAAGGGGACGATGCCGCCTTCCGGATAGCGCGAGTTGTTGCCGTTGAGGTTGCCGTTCTGCCACTGGAGCGCCGTGCTGGCCCACTGGTCGAGGTTGACCGTGGTGGCGGCCAGGACCGGCGAGGGACCGATCCCGATGGTCACCGCCGCAAGCGACATCGAGATCAGCGCGGTCGCGGCTGCCCTGGGCACGCGGGAGCTCCGCGCGGCGCCGGCACGTCGCGCGGATGAGGTCGGGGCCCCGAGCCTCGGGTGCCGCATCATCGGACCGTGAGTCGCCAACGCATCGCCTCGCTCAGCGGGTTCGGCTGCTCACGGTGGGCGGCGGAGGTCAAGCCGTCGAGGATGACGAATCGCCTACGAAACCCACCGCAGTAGCCCGCAGTCAACCGGCCGATGCACCGATCGGAAAACTCCGGTGTGAGCGGTCAACGTGGCACGCGACGTCCGCCGGGCCTGCGCGGGACGGGGGAGGCGAATCGGCCGTGGTTGCGGGCAGCGACGCAGTCCCGGATACTGTCCCCGCGACACGGGGATCGCATGAAGGCTCCGGCCCACCGGAGACGGACATACAGCAACGCGTCGAGTGGGACGCGCCACACCGGGACGTCACCAGAGAGCCGGGGCCATCGGCTGCAAGCCCCGACGGACCCGACCGGTGCCGGCACCACCCGCGAGCGGCCGGTGAACCGGTCCGGGATCCGCCCGTTAGCGCGGCTCGAGCGCACACCGCCGGGTCTTCCCGGCCGCGTGAAGGCGGGTGGAACCGCGGGAGGAACAACAGCCTCTCGTCCTGTCGGGACGAGAGGTTTCGTGTTTCCCAGGAGCGATTGACATGGCCGACGACCAGCAGCAACAGCAGGCGGACCAGCTCGAGGACGAGGACCTCGCCCTCGACGCACCGGAGCGGGGCTCGGCGGACGAGCTCCTCGACGCCGGAGCACACGCGCCGATCGACGCGATGCGGCACAGCGCCGCGCACGTGATGGCCGAAGCCGTGCTGGACCTGTTCCCGGGCACCCGCCTGGGGATCGGACCGGCCATCGCCAACGGCTTCTACTACGACTTCGACCTGCCGCGCCCGGTCACCCCGGACGACCTGTCGGCGATCGAGGAGCGGATGCGAGCCAGCGTCGCCGCGGACCACCCGTTCACGCGCCGTGAGGTCGCCTTCGAGCAGGGCCGGGCCGAGGTGAAGGCAGCCGGCCAGCCATTCAAGGTCGAGATCCTCGACGACCTCGCCCGTGCCGCCGCGGAGTCGGCCAGCCCGATGCCGCCGGTGACGTTCTACGACCACGGGCCGTTCAGCGACCTGTGCAAGGGACCCCACGTGGCATCGACGGGAGAGATCGGGCCGTTCAAGCTGCTCGCGGTGTCCGGGGCGTACTGGCGGGGCGACCAGACCCGGCAGTCGCTGCAGCGCATCTACGGCACGGTGTGGGAGTCACAGGAGGAGCTCGATGCCTACCTGTGGCGCCGCGACGAGGCGCGCAAGCGCGACCATCGCAAGCTCGGCGTCCAGCTCGACCTGTTCAGCTTCCATGACGTGAGCCCCGGCTCGGCGTTCTGGCATCCCAAGGGCCAGCGGATCTGGCGCACCCTCGAGACGGCGATGCGCGAGCTCCAGGACCGTCGCGGCTACCAGGAGGTCAGCACCCCGATCCTCGTCTCGGAGCGCCTGTGGCGGCAGTCGGGGCACTGGGACCACTACGCCGAGAACATGTTCATCATCGAGAGCGAGGGGCAGCAGTTCAGCCTCAAGCCGATGAACTGCCCCGAGTCCACGTTCATCTACCGGTCCCGGCTGCGGTCGTACCGGGATCTCCCGCTCCGGCTGAGCGAGTACGGCCGGCTCCACCGCAACGAGCGGTCGGGAACGCTGTCAGGGCTGACCAGGGTCCGCCAGTTCATCCAGGACGACGGGCACATCTACCTTCGTCCGGACCAGCTGACGGCGGAGATCGAGGCGCTCCTGGGCGAGGTCCGCGAGGCGTTCGGCTGGTTCGGCATGGAACCGCGCTTCGCGTTCGCGACCAAGCCGGACAAGGCGATCGGCGACCCGGCGCTGTGGGAGCTCGCCGAGCGGCTGACGATCGAGGCGTTCGCGGCGACCGACATCAGCTACCAGCTCAAGCCCAAGGACGGGACGTTCTACGCCCCCAAGATCGACATCTACATCGATGACGCGCTGGGTCGCGAGTGGCAGATGGCGACCATCCAGATCGACCTGCAGATGCTGCCCGAGCGGTTCGACCTGACGTACATCGACGAGGACGGCCAGCCGAAGCGACCGATGGCGATCCATCGCGCGATCTACGGCTCGCTGGAGCGGTTCATCGGCATCCTGGTGGAGCACTTCGCGGGCGCGTTCCCGTTGTGGATCGCGCCGCTCCAGGTGGTGGTGATCCCCATCGCCGACCGTCACGTGGAGCCGGCCGAGGAGCTGGCCGCGGAGCTGCGCGGGTCCGGCGTCCGGTTCGTCGAGGTCGACGGGTCCGACAACCGGATGCAGAACAAGATCCGGCTGGCGCAGGGCCAGAAGGTCCCGTACATGGTC
The DNA here is from genome assembly GCA_963749705.1 of uncultured Chloroflexia bacterium. Lineage (GTDB taxonomy): Bacteria > Chloroflexota > Limnocylindria > Limnocylindrales > CSP1-4 > CAIXZV01. The sequence goes on from CAVVNQ010000002.1 coordinate 247,650, forward strand.
ATCCTCGGCGACCGCGAGGTCGAGGCGCGGACCGCGTCGGTCCGCCGGCGGGACGGTTCGCAGGAGCAGGGGATCGCCTGGAGCGACCTCGCCGCGCGCCTGGGCGACGAGATCCGGGAGCGCCGGCTGGAGTAGGGGCGCTTAGGGGCGTGCTCGCCCCTCGGCCATCGCCGGCACCGAACGAAATCGGCGCGAGGTGGGGTTCAGGGCCGCTCGACGACGGTGCTCGGCCCGCCGCGATCGCCACCAGCGAACGAAATCGGCGTGAACCTGCCCAACCGCGTGTCCAGCAACGGCTACGATCGCCACCGCCGAACGCAGGGCTTCGGACGGGGCGACATCGCGGTCCTGCGCCCCAAAGTGTTCGCTGGCAGCGATCGAGCGCTGCGTCCGCGCACGGCGTGCGGCAGCTCCGGGGGCGGTGTCTCGGGAGGGCTTCGCGGTCGTCCCCGCGGCGGTTTCGCAGGGCCCGCGGAGCGCCCGCGGAGGGGTCGCCATTCGTTGCGACCGTTCGAAACCCTGTGCTATTCTCCCGCGGCGGCTGCGTAGGGCGCTGAGCGTGCGCGCCGCGAATCTGACACCTCGAAACAAAGGGAACCACGACATCAGCCGAGACCTGCGCATCAACCAGATGATCCGTGTACCCCAGGTCCGGGTCCTCGACGAAGATGGCTCACAGCTCGGCGTCATGCCGACGCAGCAGGCCTTGGCGATGGCGCAGGAGCGTGGACTCGATCTCGTGGAGGTCGCGCCCACCGCGGCGCCCCCGGTCGTCAAGTTCCTCGACTTTGGTCAGTACAAGTACGAGCTGACCAAGCGCGAGAAGGAGGCGAAGCGGAAGCAGCGCTCGGTGGAGTTCAAGGAGGTCCGCCTGACGCCGAAGATCGGCGTGGGTGACTTCGACACCAAGGTCCATCGAGCGATCGAGTTCCTCGAGGACGGCGACCGGCTCAAGGTCACGGTCCGCTTCCGCGGTCGGGAGCTGACCCACCCGGAGATCGGACGGAAGCTCCTCGCGAGGTTCGGCGACGCGGTCAAGGATCACGGGACCGTGGACCGCATGCCGGCGCTCGAAGGAAAGTCCATGTTCATGACGCTCGCCTCGCTGCACAAGCCGCGGGTCCACGAGCACAAGATCGCCGGGGCGCGGTCCGACGGCGAGAGCCCGGCGGCAGACGCCCAGCCCGATCGGGATCGACCGGAGGGCGCTGCCGCGGCACCGTCCCCGGCAACGCCGGAAGCCCCCGTCACAGCACCGCCGGCGGCAACGCCGGCAGCCCAGTCCGTACCCGAACCGACGCCTGCTGCCGCTCCCGCGGCCGAGGCGACGCCAGCAGGAGAGTGAGGCCCGCGTGCCCAAGATCAAGACCCACAAGGGGACGCAGAAGCGCGTCACCGTCACCGGCACCGGGAAGTTCGTCCGCGTGAAGTCATGGCGCGGCCATCATCTCGAGATCAAGTCCTCGCGCCGGACGCGTCGCTACGCGGGCAAGGCAGTCGTGGGCCCCGAGCACCAGGAGCAGCTTCGCCGGCTCCTGCCGTACCTCTAGGAGCGATCGATGGCACGCGTCAAGCGGGGCGTCACCGCCCACAAACGGCACAAGCGGCTCCTCGACGGCGCCGAGGGCCGCAAGGGAACCAATCGCAAGCTCGTCAAGCGCGCGCGCGAATCGACGCTGCACGCGCTTGCGTACGCCACCCGGGACCGGAAGCAGCGCAAGCGCGACATGCGGGAGCTGTGGATCATCCGCATCAACGCCGCCGCCCGGATCAACGGGATCACCTACGCCAAGCTGATCGCCGGCCTCAAGAAGGCGGGCGTCGGCCTGGATCGCAAGATCCTCGCTGACCTTGCCGTTCGCGATGCCGCGACCTTCGGCCGGATCGCCGAGGTCGCGCGCGGCGCCTGACCCGCCCGCCGGATGCGCCTCGACGTGCTGCCCAGGCTCGTCGCAGCGCCGATCCCGACCCTCGACGTCGCCGACGCTCGGGGGTTCGTGATTCACGGGGACTGACCACCCCGACCGTAGCGCCAGGACCACCGCCACCCATGGAACTCGCCCAGCTCACCCAGGACCTCGAGGCGCTGCGATCGCACGCGGTCGAAGCCGCCGGCGCATCGCGCGATACCGCCGCGCTCGACGCGCTCGAGGTCGAGGTGCTGGGCAAGAAGGGCGGGCTGACCGCGATCCTGCGCGGGATCGGCGGGCTGCCGGCGGAGGACCGGCCGAAGGTCGGAGCGATCGCAAACGAGGTGAGGACGGCCGTCGAGGCGGCCGTCGCCAGCGCCCGGACGCGGCTGGGGAGCGCGGAGCTTGCGGCTCGGCTCGCCGCCGAGGCGGTCGACGTCACCACGCCGGGACGCCCGATCCATCGCGGCAGCCTGCACCCGATCGTCGAGACGGCTCGCGAGATCGCCCAGGTGTTCGCCCAGTTCGGGTTCGTCGTCTACGAGGGGCCCGAGATCGAGGACGACCTCACCAACTTCCAGATGCTCAACATCCCGCCGGACCATCCGGCGCGGGACCTGTGGGACACGCTGTACCTCGACATCGAGGGCCGGCTGCTGCGGACCCACACGAGTCCCGGCCAGATCCGCGTGATGCACCAGGAGCGGCCGCCGATCCGGGCGCTGCTGCCCGGTCGCTGCTTCCGGTACGAGGCCGTCGACGCGAGCCACGCGTCGGAGTTCTTCCAGGTCGAGGGCCTGATGGTCGACGAGGGAACCTCGATGGCGGACCTCAAGGGGCTGCTTGACCAGTTTGCGCACGCGATGTTCGGCGCCGATCGTGCGACCCGGTTCCGCCCCGGCTACTACCCGTTCACCGAGCCGTCGGTCGCGTTCGACATCCTGTGCGTGATCTGCAACGGCGAGAAGTGCCCGGCGTGCTCGCGCACGGGCTGGATGACGATCCTGGGCGCGGGCATGGTCCATCCGGTCGTGCTGCGCTACGGCGGGATCGATCCCGAGCGCTACCAGGGGTTCGCGTTCGGGATGGGCGTCGACCGGATCGCGAACCTGCGCCATGCGGTCGGCGACCTGCGGCTGTACACGGAGAACGACCTCCGGTTCCTGGCGGCCTTCCGATGAGGGTCCCGATGTCCTGGCTGCGGGAGCTCGTCGACATCGACCTCACGCCGGAGCAGCTCGCGGAACGGCTGACGCTGCTGGGCATGGAGGTCCAGAAGATCGAGCGCTGGGGCGCGGACTGGGAGCAGGTCGTGACGGGCGAGCTGCTCACGGTCGACAAGCACCCACGAGCGGATCGCCTGTCGCTGACCACGGTCACCCTCGGCGACGGGCGCGAGCCGCTGTCGATCGTGTGCGGGGCGACCAACATCGCCCCGGGCCAGCGGATCCCGGTCGCGCTGCCGGGCGCGGTCCTGCCGGGCGATCGCCGGATCGAGCGGGCCGAGAAGATGGGCGTCGTGAGCAACGGGATGCTGTGCTCGGGCGAGGAGCTGCACCTGACCGGCGACGGCGACGGGATCCTGATCCTGCCCGACGACACGCCGCTGGGCGTCCCGCTCGCCGACCTGTACGGCGACGTGGTGCTCGATGTCGACGTCAAGCCCAATCGCGGCGACGCGCTGTCGATCCTGGGGCTGGCCCGCGAGGTCGCGGCCGCGACCGGGATGCCATTGCCCGAGCGGGACGAGATCGTGGTTCGCGAAGGCGACGGCCCGTCCACGGCCGATCGACTGGTGGTCGATGTCCGCGACCCCGGGCTGTGCACACGGTTCGTGGGGCGCTGGGTCAGCGGGGTGACCGTCGGGCCATCCCCGGATCGCGTCCAGATGCGGCTGCTCGCCGCCGGGATGCGACCGATCTCGAACGTCGTCGACGCCTCGAACTACGTGATGCTGGAGCTGGGCAAGCCGATCCACACGTTCGATGCCGCTCCGGTCGTCGCGGGACCGGATGGACGGGCGGCGATCGTGGTCCGCCGGGCGGCCGACGGCGAGCGGCTCGAGACGCTCGATCACGTGGACCGCGAGCTGGATCCGGAGACGCTCCTGATCGCCGGCCTCGACGGCCCCCTGGCCATCGCCGGCGTGATGGGTGGGGCGGCATCCGAGGTCTCCGAGACGACGACCGACGTGATCATCGAGTCGGCCATCTTCGATCCGGTGAGCGTGCGGCGGACCGCGCGCCGGCACGCGCTGCGGTCGGAGGCAAGCGCCCGGTTCGAGAAGGGCCAGGAACCGCGCCTCGCACGCCTGGGCGCCGACCGGACCGCGGAGCTGGTCTCCGCGTGGGCGGGTGGGACGGTTGCCGCCGGCCGGATCGACACTGCGCCGGCCGAGCCCGCGCGAGCGCGCGTGGCCTTCCGGCCGGAGCGAGTCAGCCGGCTGCTCGGCCTGTCGCTGTCGGCTGCGGACCAGCGGGATCTCCTGGGCCGGGTCGGGATCGAGACGGAGGCGCCGCGGGGGGCGGCCCAGGTCGCGGTCGCCATGGAGCCGGAGCCGCTCCAGGTCGATGCCGCACCGGGCACGTCGCTCCTTGCCATCGTGCCCACCTGGCGGCGGGACATCCTGGTCGAGGCGGATGTCGCCGAGGAGGTCGCGCGCGTGCGTGGCTACGAGCTCGTACCGTCGCTCATCCCGGACACGCCGTTGCCGGCCTATCGTCCGTCGCCGCTGGAGGCCCGGGAGCTCATCCGTGAGACGCTGGCCGGCGCGGGGTTGACCGAGGTGATCACGACCGCGCTGGTGTCGCCGCGGCACATCGAGACGTTCGTGCTCCGGCGCGAGGTGCCCTCGGTCGACGACCAGCCGCAGCCGGGCGGTGATGCCATCGGCGTGACCAACCCGCTGTCGCGGGACCATTCGCTGCTCCGGCGGAACCTGCTGGGCAGCCTGCTCGACGTGGTCGGCACGAACCTGCGCCGGGGGACCGAGGACATCGCCGTGTTCGAGGTTGGCAAGGGCTACGCGCGGACCGGCGACGAGCCCCGCGAGTGGTGGCGCCTCGGGCTGGCGCTCACCGGCGCCGCGGAGCCGCGTGCCTGGAACCGTCCGGATCGTGCGTACGACCTGGACGATGCCAAGGGCCTGGTCGAGCTGCTCGCCGATCGCCTCGGGCTGGGCCGGCCGGCGTACCTTCCCGAGCGCGACGAGCCGCTGTTCCACCCCGGCCGCTGCGCCCGCGCCGACGTTCCCGGGCGCCTCGCCGCGATCCTGGGCGAGGCACACCCGGAGCTGGTCGAAGCCTGGGGGCTGCGCACCGGCCAGAGAGTCCTGCTGGCGGAGATTGCCGTCGACGGGCTCGCAGCCGGCCGACTCAGCCCGGAGCTCGCGTCCACGGTCGGCCGGTTCCCCGAGGTGGACCGCGACCTTGCGGTGGTCGTGCCCGACGCCACGCCCGCGGCAACGGTGGACCGCCTGCTCGCGACCCACGGCGGCGGCCTGCTCCGCGACGTGCGCCTGTTCGATGTCTACCGGGGAAGCCCGCTCGGGTCGTCCGAGAAGAGCCTCGCGTTCCGGGTCCGGTTCGGAGCCCCGGATCGGACGCTCACCGAGCCGGAGATCGATGCCGCAGTGGCGGCCATGGTCGACGCGCTGGCGTCGATCGGCGGGCGGCTTCGTGCGTGACCCGGTGCGGTCGTGGGGTGTATGGCCCATTGCGACCTCGACGAGCACGCTGCTACGCTGCGCACGGGGAACCGGCCGACCGGGGTGCGGCCGCCGTCACGAGGTACCTGCGTGAACGTCGCTGACTTCCTGCGATCGATCAACCTGTTCGACATCCTGGTGATCCTGGTCCTGTTCGGGTTCTTCATCGTGGGCTTCATCCAGGGCACCATCCGACGCCTGGTCGGGATTTTGTCGATCGTGTTCTCGTTCTTCTTCGCGGCCCAGGTCGAGGTCCAGCTGGGCGGCTTCCTGGGCGACAACTGGGACCAGTTCCCCCGCGAGTACGCGGCGATGATCGGGTTCCTGGCGGTGTTCGTCGCGGCAGTGGTCGCGTTCTCGCTGGTCATCCAGGGCACCTACAAGAAGGCGCCGCTGTGGGTGAAGTACCCGGCGCTCGACGAGGCGATCGGCGGCGTGCTCGGCGTCGTCCAGGGCTTCCTGCTGCTGATGTTCGTGACGATCATCCTGGACCAGTTCTTCCTGCGCCCGGGCTTCCCCGTGGATCCGGACGAGCTGCCGTTCCTGCGGGACTTCTGGAACACCGTCAACGGGTCGGGCACGGGGGCGCTCCTGCACCAGACCGTGATCCCCAACTTCATCGCGCTCACGGCGTTCCTGATCCCCGACTCGGTCAAGCTGCTGTACGGGGTCGGGTGACGGTCGGCTCCGGCGGCGGCGGACCACCGCTCGGGCTCCCGTTCCCACGCCGGCTGCTGGCCGGCGACACCCTCGAGGCCGCCCGCGCCCTGCTGGGCGCATCGCCTCGTCCGGCTCTCCGAGCCGTCCGCGGGGGCGGATCCCGCGCACGCCACCGATCGCACGGCATCTCGGCGTGTGGGACGGATCGTGGAGGTCGAGGCGTACATCGGCGAGGGCGATCGCGCGTCACACGCCCGGATGGGCCGAACCGCCCGCAACGCCGTGATGTTCGGCGATCCGGGCATCGCGTACGTGTACCTTGTCTACGGGATGTACCACTGCCTCAACGTCGTCACCGAACCGGCCGCACGACCTGCAGCCGTGCTGATCCGCGCCGTCGAGCCGGTCGCGGGCCTGGAGGCGATGCGGGCGGCGCGCGAGCGGCACGTCCGGCGGAACGCGACCGCCGCGATCGTGCCCGATGCCCGCCTTGCAGCCGGGCCCGGTCTGGTCACCGCCGCGTTCGACATCGATCGCAGCCACACCGGCATCGACCTGTGCGATCCGGCGTCGGCCGTCCACCTGGAGCTCGCGCCGCCGACGGAGCCGGCGCCCGAGGTTCTCGCCACCCCGCGGATCGGGATCGCCTACGCGGGGGAGCCGTGGGCAAGCGTCCCATGGCGGTTCGTCGTCGCGGGCAGCGGCGCGCTCTCGGGCAGAACGGCCGACCGCCGCGCCACGACGAGCGCCGTCAGCTCGTATTGATCATGGACACCCGCTCGACCGCCCTGCTCGAGTTCCCGGCCGTCCGGATGCGGCTGGCCGACCACACCTCGTTCCCGCCGTCGCGACGCCTCGCCGAGGCGCTCGAGCCGTCGGCCGATGTCGTGATCGTCACCCGTGGCCTGGACGAGACCGACCAGGCTCGCCAGCTGCTGCAGGATCGGCCGGGCGTCGGCATCGGGGCCGCCCACGACATCGAGCCGTGGATCGGCCGGGCGGCGCGCAGCGGGCGCCTCGAGCCCCAGCACTTCCTCGAGATCGGCGAGACGCTCGATGCGGCGGCGCGGCTGGCCACGGCCCTTGCCGATGAGCGCCGTCCGCTGCTGCGGGAGCTCGGTCACCGGTTGCATCCGCTGCCCGCGGTCCGCAGCACGCTGGCCCGCAGCTTCGATCCGGTGGGTGAGCTGCTGGACACGGCGTCTCCGCGCCTGGGGGGTCTGCGGGCCGCGGTGCGGGTCGCGTACGACCGACTGCGGCGGCGGCTGGACAGCCTGGTCGGGTCGGAGCTCGGCAGCGCGCTCCAGGAGCCGATCGTCACCCTGCGCAACGGTCGCTACGTGGTGCCCATCCGGGCCGAGGCGAGGAGCAGGGTCAAGGGCATCGTGCACGACGCATCGGGCAGTGGACAGACGCTGTTCGTGGAGCCGCTCGTGGTCGTGGAGCTGGGCAACGCCTGGCGCGAGGCCCAGTCCGCCGTCGAGGAGGAGGAGGGCCGGATCCTCGATGAGCTGTCGGCACTGGTCGGCGCGAACGCAACGCTGCTCCGCGAGACGCTCGAGGCGCTCGCGCAGTTCGACTTCTGGGCGGCCAAGGCGCAGCTGTCGGCCGAGCTCGACGGCGTCCGGCCCGCCCTCGCGGAGCGGACCGAGGTCGAGCTCCTGTCGGCCCGTCACCCGGGGTTGACCGGTCGCGTCGTCCCCATCGACCTGCGCCTGGGCGACGGCTATACCGCGCTCGTGATCACCGGGCCCAACACCGGCGGCAAGACCGTGGCCCTGCGTACGCTGGGGCTCCTGTCGCTGATGCACCAGGCCGGGCTCCACGTCCCGGCGGCAGCCGGGTCGAAGCTGCCGGTGTTCCGCGACGTGTTCGCGGACATCGGCGACGAGCAGTCGATCGCGCAGTCGCTGTCCACGTTCTCGGGGCACCTGCGGTCGATCATCCGAATCGTCGAGCATGCGGGCCCGGAGACGCTGGTGCTGCTCGACGAGCTCGGCGCCGGCACGGACCCGACCGAGGGCTCGGCGCTGGCCCAGGCGCTGCTCGACCACTTCATCCGCTCCGGCGCCCTGATCGCCGCAACGACCCACTACGCGGAGATCAAGGTCTACGCCCACGAGACCCCGACCGCGCGCAACGCGTCGGTGGAGTTCGACCTCACGACCCTGTCGCCGACCTATCGCCTGACGATCGGCCTGCCCGGCGGCAGCCAGGCATTCGCGATCGCGGAGCACCTGGGGCTGCCGGAGGCGATCGTCGCCAACGCGCGCAGCCGGTTGACCGAGAACGAGCGCGCGTTCGAGGCAACGCTTGCCTCGATCCGGCGCCAGGAGGGCGAGATCGCCGATGCCGTGGAACGTGCCCGGGCCGCGGACGCTCGGGCGGCCGCGGCGCTTCGGGCGGCCGAGGACGAGCGGCGCCGGGCGCGCCGCGAGCGGGAGGAAGCGGTTGCCGCCGCACGGGCGGAAGCCGAGCGACTGGTGGCGAGCCTGCGTGACGACGTCGCCGGTGTGCGTCGTCGGCTGGAGCGGGAGACGGTCACCGCGCCGGCGATCGACGCCGCGCTGGCTCGCGCGGAGAGCGTCCTCGGCCACCTGCCGGAGCCGCTCCCGGCCGTCGAGCCGGCGCAGCCCGCGACGCCCAGGACGTGGCAGCTGGGCGATCGCGCCCGCAGCCGCAACGGCGGCTGGGAGGGCCGGATCGCGGCCCTCGAGAAGGGCGGCACGCGCGCGACCCTCGAGGCCGGCGGGATGCGCGTCTCGGTTCCGGTGAGCGACCTCGAGCCACCCCTCGCCGGTGTCTCGCACGACGCCAACGCCGGCGACCCTTTGAGCACCGGCGGTGCCGGCCGCGAACCGGGCTCAGGACGCCGGTCGACGTCGCACGGGCCAGATGCGTCGGGTTCCGGGACATCCGCGTTGCGGCTGAGCCGGGCGCGAGCCGTCGCATCCTCGCTGGACATCCGGGGCGCTCGCGTCGACGAGGCGCTGGAGGCGCTGTCGCGCTATCTCGACGACGCGTCGCTGGCGGGTCTCGAGCAGGTGACGGTGATCCACGGGCTGGGCACCGGTGCCCTGCGCGATGCCGTCCGGGCCGAGGCCGGGTCGCATCCGCTGGTCAGGTCGTTCCGGGCCGGCGAGCGGGGCGAAGGCGGTGACGGCGCCACGATCGTCAAGCTCTGAGGTCGCGGCGACCCGGGCTGCGCCTAGGGCCTGGGCGGCGGCGTCGCCTTGGGGCCGCCCGGCCCGTGGGATGCGGTCGGCGCCGGCGTCGGTTCGGTCGACGGGCACGGCTGGAACGGGTTGAGCGAGAAGCAGATGGTGGGTGACGGCGGCACGACCGTACAGGTCTCGGTCGGCGGGAAGCTGCCGCCCCAGGTGTGCCCGAAGGGGTAGAAACCGCTGCCGTAGAAGTACTGCGTCGATGTGTGCTTCGGGCCGCCGGCGACCCCCACCCCTCTCGCCGCCCGTTTCTGCCACGCGATGTCGGCCTTCTGCCATACGGAGAATGCCGGCTCGGCCCGGCTGAAGTCGAGATAGCTCTTGGTGACCATCGGTCCAGCGCACCCGTCCTGCCACAGCAGGCCGGAGGCCGAATCGATATCGACCGACACCGAAACGTCCGCGGACCGAGTCGGCACGGTCCCGGGCAGGAACAGCTCCTTGACGGTCTTGGTCGTGGTCGGGCCCGGCAGCATGCCGGTGAAGGCGTCGACCGTGGCCGTCTCGAGCGTCTTGGGCTTGATCCGGCTGAACCCTTCGATCGGCATGCCCTTCGAGATCTCGGACATGATCGCGGACCACAGGGGCGCCGAGGTGTCGAGCGAGGTGTTGCCCATGACCGAGTTGTCCGAGTTGCCCATCCAGACGCCGGTCGCAAGCGCGGGCAGCGACGTGTCCGAAGGCGGCGGGAGGAATCCGTAGGCCAGCACGTCGCGGTTGTCCTGGGTCGTGCCCGTCTTGTACGCCGCGGGCCGCAGCTTGCCGCCGATGCCATCGCCCACGGCCCATTTGGCCCAGAACGGGTTGACGCTCTTGATCGTGTTGCCCGCGAGGATGTCGGTGATCACGAACGAGGTCTCGGTCGAGATCACCCGCTTGCCGGTGGGCTTTGCGTCAGTGGCCGGCCAGATCTGCCTGCCGTCGGAATCGATGACCTTGAGGATCGTCCGGTGCGGGACGAGGACACCGCCGTTCGCGATGGCTCCATAGGCCGAGAGCTCGTCGATCGGATGCACCTCGAGCGTCCCGATGCTCTCGGATGCCACCGGCACCGCGCCGGGCGGGAAGGTGAGCCCGAAGTCCTGCATCCGCCGGAACTCGTGGTCGAGGCCGTTGATGAACCCGGCCTTCACGGCAGGCACGTTGAGCGAGAACTGGAGCGCGTTCCGCAGCCGAACCGGACCACGCTCGCGGCCATCCGCCTGCGTGGGGGTATAGGCCTTGGCTCCGCTGGGCGCGAAGTTGGTGACAACATCCATGAACATCGTGGCGGCGGTCATGGTCCGGTCCTCGATCCCGATCGAGTACACGACGGGCTTGATCGAGGAGCCGGGCTGCCGCCAGCCATCCGCGAGGACGTCGTACTGCGGCTGGAACTGCCGGTAGCCCTTGGCGGTGTAGGACGCCGACCCCGCATACGCCAGGATGTCGCCCGTCCGATAGTCGATCACGCTGGCGGCCGCGTTGTTGACCTTCTGGCCGCGCAGCTTGTCGATCCAGGACCATTGGCTCTTCGGGATCTTGAGCGCCGTCAGCGTCTTGCTGACCGTCTGCGACTTGTTCTGCTTGGTGATGTTGGGGGCGATGGCCGCGGCGTAGACCCACTTCTCGACGGTCTTCTGCATGGTGTAGTTGAGCGTGCTGATGACGGTGTAGCCGCCGGTGTCGATCGGCTCGCACTGCGTCGACCCGCACAGGATCTGGCCCAGCTCGTCGCGCACCTGCCACACGAACTGCGGCGCGCGCCACTGCTCGGCCGCCTGCGAGGCGAGGATCACCGGCTCCGCCTTGGCCGCCTCGTAGTCGGCGTCGGTGTACTCGCCCTTGGTCAGGACGCTTCGGGTCTTCATCAGGTCGAGGATGAAGTTGCGGCGCTGGACGATCTCCGTGTTCGGCGGCACGACCAGGCGCGTCTGCTCGTTGCCGTTGTCGTCGGTGTATGTCTCCTCGACGGCGTTCTTGACGAGGTCGAACTTGGTGGGGGACTGGGGGATGCCCGCCAGGAGCGCCATCTGCGCGAGCGTCAGGTCCTTGAGGTCCTTGTGCCAGTAGCTCTGAGCCGCGGCCTGGACGCCATAGCTCCGATTGCCATAGAAGTTCTGGTTGAGGTACTTCTCCATGATCAGCTCTTTGCCGGCCTGGCCCGGATAGGCCTCGGTCAGCCTGATCGACTGGATGATCTCCTTGGCCTTGCGCTCGTAGATGCTGCCCTGGAAGGCGCTCGCGGGAAGGAGCCGTGTGCGGACGAGCTGCTGGGTGATCGTGGAGCCGCCGCGGTCCCGGCCGTTGACGGTGTCGATGGCGGCGGACAGGAAGCCCAGCGGGTCGAAGCCCGCGTTGTCCCAGAACGTCTTGTCCTCGACGGACGTCGTCGCATCGACCAGCGTCGGCGGGATCTGATCGAACGTGACCACGACGCGGCGATCGTCGCCCAGCCGCGCGAGGACGGTCGTGCCGTCCCGGTCGTAGACGGTGGTCTGCTGGGTGAACGTGATCGCGTCGAGCGTCGATTTGGGATCCTGGAGGTCGCGCGCGAGGTAGGAGTACCCGGCGACCGCGCCGGCCGAGCCGACGAGGCCCAGCAGCATCAGGGTGCCAAACAGGAACACGGGAAGCGCGGCGGCCGCAGTGCGAGCGGCTCCGCTGCCGCGGGAACGGCGCTTGCTGCCTAACCGGCGTTGGCGCTGCCTCCGCGCGAGGCTGGTTTGCATTGCGGGCGGAACGATACCATGCGGGGAATGGAAGCCCGAACCCCCCATCCGGGCCGGAGCGTGGACGTCTCCGGGTCCTCGCCTGTGACGGTCCGATGAGCGAGCAGCCTCCGCACGACCCGCCTCGCGGGCTGCCGGGCCTGCTGCCAGAGCTCGAGTGGCGCGGGATCCTTCACGCCACCACGCCCGGTGTGGCGGCGCGCCTCGCCACGGGCCGGCCGATCGCCGCGTACAACGGGTTCGACCCGTCGGCGGACTCGCTCCACGTCGGCCACCTGATCCCGATCCTCGGCCTCGTGCGCCTCCAGCAGCGTGGCGGACGACCGGTGGCCCTGGTCGGCGGCGGCACCGGGATGATCGGAGATCCGTCTGGCCGCTCCAGCGAGCGCAACCTCCTCGACCTGCCGACCCTCGAGCACAACGTGGCCGCGATGCGGCGCCAGCTCGAGCAGTTCCTGGACTTCACGCCCGGGCCTGCCCAGGCATCGATGGTCAACAACCTCGAATGGCTGGGCCGCCTGTCGCTGATCGACTACCTGCGCGACGTGGGCAAGCACTTCACGATCCCGTACATGCTGGCCAAGGACTCCGTGCAGCAGCGCCTCGACCGTGGCCTCTCGTTCACGGAGTTCAGCTACATGACGCTCCAGGCCTTCGACTTCGCGACCCTGTACCGGGAGCACGGCGTCGAGATGCAGATGGGCGGGGCCGACCAGTGGGGGAACATCACGGCCGGTCTTGAGCTGATCCGCAGGACGAGCGGCGACACCGCCGATGAGAGCCCGGCCCACGGGATCGCGTACAAGCTGCTGCTGTCGCCGTCGGGCGCCAAGTTCGGCAAGAGCGTGGGCGGCGACTCGGTGTGGCTGGACCCGGCTCGCACCAGCCCCTACGCCTTCTACCAGTACTGGGTCCAGCTCGACGACCGCGACGCATCGGTGTACATGCGCTGGTTCACGACCTGGGAGCGCGAGGAGATCGAGGCGCTGGATGCGGAGATCGAGGCGCATCCGGAGCGACGCGAGGCGCAGCGGCGGCTCGCGTTCGACGTCACCGCGCGCGTGCACGGCGAGGATGCGGCGCGGGATGCGGAGCGGCAGAGCCAGAGCGCGTTCAGCCGCGACCTGTCCGTGCTGTCGTTCGACGATCTGGTCGCCATGCGGGCGCAGGTGCCGGCGTTTGCGCTCGGCCGCGAGGAGCTCGCCAACGCGATGGCGGCGTCGATCGGCTCGAACACCTATGCGTCCAAGGGCGAGGCGCGGCGTGCGATGGCCGGGGGCGGGTTCTACGTGAACAACGTGCGCATCACCGACCCCGATGCCCCGCTGCCCGAGCCGCTCCACGGCCGGTTCTGGGTCGTGCGCGCCGGCAAGAAGAACGTCCGGCTGGTCGAGCCCCGGGAGTAGCCGCCTCAGCCGGCGTGGCGCGCTCGAAGCGCGTCGACCACGGCCCGCGGCTCCAGCCCGCGCTCCGCCAGCAGCACCAGCGCGTGATAGACGAGATCGGCGGCCTCGCCCGCGAGCAGCGCGTGGGTCTCGTCACGCGCCGAGCCCGAGCGCTGTGCCGCCTCGTCGTTCTTGGCCGCGAGCAGCACCTCGGTCGCCTCCTCGGCGACCTTGCGGCCCGCGACGTCGACCCCGCCGGCGAGCAGCCGGGCGGTGTAGGAGCCCTGCGGACGGTCCGCCGCGCGGGCCGCGATCGTCGCCCACAGCGCCTCCAGCCACGCGAACCCCTGCTCGTCCGCGAGCGCCGGCCGTGCCCGGCCCATCGGCGTCGAAGCAGCTGCGCGCACCGCGGTGGCAGGTGGGTCCATCCGGCGCCACGCCGATCAGCAGCGCATCGCCATCACAGTCGACCGCGAGCGACCGCAGGTGGAGCACGTTGCCCGACGTCTCCCCCTTGCGCCACAGCCGGCCGCGCGAGCGTGAGTGGAAATGCACCTCACCCGTCGCCAGCGTCGCGGCCAGCGCCTCCGCGTCGAGCCAGCCCACCATCAGCACGCGCCCGTCGGCGACATCCTGGACGACACCGGCAACCAGCCCGGCATCGTCCCAGGTGAGGCCGGCTGGATCGAGCGCGGCCGCGATGGCCACGGGCCCGGCCGGCACAGCGGTCGCTCATGCGATGACCCCCGCCGCCGGCGCAAGCCGGACGGGCAGGCCGGCGGCCGCCATCGCGGCCTTGACCTGGGCGATCGAGAACATCCGACGATGGAAGATCGATGCGGCGAGGACCGCGTCCGCCCCGCCGTCGCGGACAGCGGCGACGAAGTCGTCGGGGCCGGCGGCGCCGCCCGACGCGATGACCGGCACCCGGACCGACCCCGTGATCGCCCGCAGCAGCTCCGTGTCGTAGCCCGACCGCGTCCCGTCCCGATCGATGGACGTGACCAGCAGCTCGCCCGCGCCGAGCTCCACCGCACGCCCCGCCCAGGCCACGGCGTCCAGGCCAACCGCCTCGCGTCCGCCCCTGACGACGACCTCGAAGCCCGACGGGCAGCGGGGATCCGGGCTGGCCGGATCGACGCGCCGGGCGTCGATCGCGACGACCACGGCCTGGCTGCCGAACCTCGCCGCACACCGCGTCACGAGCTCGGGCTCCGAGACCGCGCGCGTGTTGAGGCTGACCTTGTCCGCGCCGGCTCGCAGGACGTCGCGCATGTCGTCGACGGTCCGCACGCCGCCCCCCACGGTGAGGGGCACGAACGCCCGCCGGGCGGTCCGCTCCACGATGTCGAGAAGCGTCCCGCGACCCTCGGGCGCCGCGGTGATGTCGAGGAACACCAGCTCATCGGCGCCCTCGTGCGCGTAGCGCTCGGCGAGCTCGGGCGGGTCGCCCTCGTCGACGAGATCGACGAACCGGGTGCCCTTGACCACCCGGCCGTTCGCGACATCGAGGCACGGGATCACGCGCCGGCGGAGCATCAGGCGGCGCTCCGGCGGTCGTCGCCCACGGGCGACCCGGCCACCATGCCGACCACGTTGGCCAGCAGGCGAAGCCCGTCCGTGCCCGAGCGCTCGGGGTGGAACTGGACGCCGAGCATCCGACCGCGAGCCACCGCGGACACGAACGGGCGGCCGTGCTCGGTCGTGGCCAGGACCTCGTCCCCGTCGAGGCCGGAATCGGGAAGCCCGACATACGAATGCACGAAGTAGAAGTCGGCGTCGTCGGCGATCCCTGCGAATGCCGGGTGCGAGCGGCGACGGTGCACCTGGTTCCAGCCGATGTGCGGCAGGGTCGGCGCATCCTCGAGGCGCACCGTGCGACCCGGGAGCAGCGCCAGGGTGGGCGCCCCGTCCTCGTCGCTGCGGTCGAACAGGAGCTGGAGGCCGAGGCAGATCCCGAGGAACGGGCGATCGGCCCGGATCCAGTCGCGGATCGGGTCGACGAACCCGCCGGCGCGGAGGCGGTCCATCGCAGGGGCGGCCGCCCCAACGCCGGGCACGACGAGCAGGTCCGCGCCCTCGATCGCCGCACCCGTCGCGGCCAGACGGACCCGCGCCCCCGTGGCGCCGAGCGCCTGATCGATCGACACGAGGTTTCCCGCGCCGTAGTCGACCACCGCGACCAGCGGGCCGTCGGGCGTCATCCGAGCGAGCCCTTGGTCGATGCCACGCCGGCGCGCCTCGGATCGGGCTCGCACGCGTCGCGCAGCGCACGACCCAGTGCCTTGAACGCTGCCTCGGCAAGGTGGTGATCGTTTCGCCCGCGGCCGCCGAGGTGCAGGGTCGCCCCGGCGGTTCGGGCAAATGCCTCGAGCGCATGGTCGACCAGCTGGAGCGGCAGCGCCCCGGCGCGCTCGCCGCGGAACGGCAGGTCGATCACGGCGTACGGGCGCCCGCCGACGTCCACGACCGCGGTGGCGATCGACTCGTCCATGGGGACCGCGCTGTCGCCGAAGCGCCGGATCCCGGCGCGATCACCCAGGGCCGCGGCGAACGCGGAGCCGAGGACGAGGGCCACGTCCTCGACGGTGTGGTGCTCGTCGACCTCGAGGTCACCGCTCGCCCGGATCTCGAGGTCGAACAGCCCGTGGTGGGCGAGCGACGACAGCAGGTGATCGAAGAAGCCGACCCCGGTGGCGACGTCGGCGCGCCCGGTCCCGTCGAGGTCGAGCGCGACCTCGACCTCGGTCTCGCGGGTCTGCCGCCGAACCCGGACCCGACGGCCCTGCTGCTCGACGATGTCCAGGGCACCCAGCGGCGTCGTCATGCGGCAACCTCCTGTGCGATCGCTCGCGTGGCATCGATGAGGCGATCGTTCTCGTCCGCGGCTCGCACCGTGACCCGCAGGCAGCGGGCCAGCGGATGATCGGCGCCAAAGGTCCGCGGCACGAGGCCGCGCCGCAGCAGCCGGTCGGCAACGAACGCGGCCCGCTCCGGCGTCTCGAGGTCGACCAGCAGGAAGTTCGTGACCGACGGATAGGGCGGCCACCCGATCGCGGTCAGCGCGTCCGCGAGCCGCGCCCGCTCGCGCTCGACGCGAGCGACGTTCTCCCGCATCTCCTCGGCGTCGAGCAGGGCGCGGGTCACGACGGTCTCGGAGATGGTGCCGATCGATCCCGGCGGCCGGAACAGCGCGACCCGGGCCAGCGTCGCGGGCGCGGCGACGGCGAAGCCGACCCGCAGCCCGGCCAGCGCGTAGGCCTTGGACGCGGTGCGCACGACGACCAGGTTGCGGAACCGTGACCGAAGCGGGATCAGCGTCTCGCCCGCGAACTCCGCATACGCCTCGTCGACGACCACGGCCGCCGGGTCACGTCCGGCTGCCGTCGCGTCGGCGGCGATGCCGTCGATCAGCCGCTCGATGACCCCAGGGGCCTCGAGGCGGCCGGTCGGGTTGTTGGGGTTGCACAGCCAGACCATCGCCGCGTCGGCTGCGGCCGCGCGGACCGCCGCCTCGTCGAGCCCGAACGCGTGGTCGGGTCCCAGGCGTGGCACCGGCACCGCCACGCCGCCGCGCTGCTCGGTGACCACGCGGTACATCGCATAGCTCGGAACCGGGATCACCGCCGACGCGCCCGCGGGCAGGAACGCCTTGACGCACATGTCCAGGATCTCGTCCGCTCCGGCACCCGGGACGACCTCATCGGTCCCCACGCCGTAGCGTGTGGCCGCGGCCTCCACCAGCCGGCGGTAGTCGCCCGGCGGGTACTCGCTGAGACTCGTCTCGAACCGGCCGCCCGCGAGCAGTTCGGCAAGCAGGCGCGGCGGCGTGGGCGAGGTGTTGAGGTCGAACCGGACCACCTGCTCGATGGGCAGCCCGTACCGCGACGCGACACCCTCGTCGGTGGCTTCCCAGCTGTAGGAGGCGGGCTCCACGGGCGACGAGAAGCTGACCGGGGTCGGGCTCATCGCGCATCCCCCTCGGTGGCGAAGCGGACCTCGACGGCGTCGCGATGGGCGAGCAGGCCCTCGGCCTCGGCGAGCGTCCGGATGGTGGGCCGCAGGGCGGCCAGGCCATCGCGGGTGATCCGCTGGACCTGGTTGTACTTGCCGAACAGCTCGACGCCCAACGGCCCGCACGCGCGTGCGAGCCCCCCGGTCGGCAGCACGTGGTTCGCGCCCGACGCGTAGTCTCCGGCGGATTCCGGCGACCAGCGGCCGACGAAGATCGAGCCGGCGTTGCGGATGTCCGCGACCGCGGCCTCGGCGTCGTCGACCTCGACCGACAGGTGCTCCGGCCCGTACCCGTTGACGAACGCGATGCCGGCCGCCAGGTCGGCGACCAGCACGATCCGGCCGTGATCCGCGAGGGCACGGGCCAGGATCTCGCGGCGGGCGGCGGTCGCGAGCCGCCGGCGGACCTCCGCCTCGACGGCATCGGCGAGCGCGACATCCGGCGTCACCAGCAGGGCAGGGGAGTCGACGCCGTGCTCCGCCTGGGTGATCAGGTCGGCCGCCACGATGGTGACGTCGGCCGATGCGTCGGCCAGCACGAGACCTTCCGATGGACCGGCCGGCAGGTCGATGCCCACCTCGCCCACGACCTCGATCTTGGCCGCCGTGACCCAGGTGCTGCCCGGCCCGACGATCAGGTCCACGGGCGCCAGATCGACGTCGGGCAGCCCGTAGGCCAGCGCGCCGATCGCCTGGACCCCACCGGCGACGAGCAGGGCATCCACGCCCAGCAGCCCGGCGGCCCCCAGGAGGACCGGGTGGATCTCGCCGTCGCGATCCGCCGGCGAGGCGACGACGACCGAGCCCACGCCGGCCACGCGTGCCGGCACCACGGTCATCAGCAGCGACGAGGGGTAGGGTGCCGAGCCTCCGGGAACGTACGCACCAACCCGCGACACGGGCAGCCACCGCCGCTCGATGTCGACGCCGGGGAGGATCGAGACCGTCGTGGAGGCCGGCCGCTGGACGACGGCGAACCGCTCCACGTTGGCCGCGGCCAGCTCCAGCGCGGCGCGCTGGTCGCGACCCAGCCGGTCACGCGCCGCGACCAGGTCCCGGCGTTCGATGACCAGGCGACCATCCGCCCGCCCGCCGCCGAACCGGGTGGATGCCTCGCGGACGGCGTCGGCGCCGCGTGCGCGCACGTCGGCGAGGATCGTCCGAGCCGCCGTGCGGACCGACGGATCGGGCACGGCGCCGCGCCGGAACAGCGCGTCCCGGTCGCGGATCGCCGCGTCATCGGGGTCACGAAGGTCGAGCCGGCGGAGCCGGATGTCGGACGCGGTGCCGGGCATCGAGCCGCTCACGGCAGGATCTTCTCGATCGGGAGCACCAGGATCCCCGATGCGCCGGCGGTCTTGAGCCTCGGCAGGAGTCCCCATACCTCGTCGGCGCCGACGACCGAGTGGATGGCGATCATGCCCGCGTGGGCCAGCGGGATGACGGACGGGGATTCGAGCCCGGGCAGCAGGTCCTCAAGCTCCGCGAGCTTGGTCGAGGGTGCGTTCATCATCAGGTACTTGCGGCTCCGCGCGGCGATCACGGAACCGAGCATGGTCACGATCGCGTCGAGCTCGCCGGTCCGCTGCTCGAGCGCCGCGGGGCTCGAAACCAGGATCGCCTCCGAGGCGAGGATGTCGCCGATGGCGCGCAGCCCGTTCATCGCAAGGGTCGATCCCGTGGACACGAGGTCCACGATCCCGTCAGCGAGCCCCAGCCTGGGCGCGACCTCGACGGCACCGGACAGCGAGATGACCTCGACCGGGATGCCCCGATCCGCGAAGAAGCGACGCGCCACGTTGGGATGCGAGGTGGCGACCTTGAGCCCGCTGAGATCCTCGATCGTCCGAGGCGGCGCATCCGCGGCGACCGCCGCCGCAAGCCGGCAGCGTCCATAGCCAAGCTGGCGCAGAGTGGGCAGCGGCACGCCGCTCTCCGCGAGGATGTCGATCCCGGTGATCCCCGCGTCGGCCACGCCGTCGGCGACGAACTCGACGACGTCGACCGTGCGCACGAACAGGATGTCCAGCGGGTGGTTCTGGACCTGCGCGACGAGGTTGCGCTCGTGCTCGTCGAACACCAGCCCGGCGTCGTGGAGCAGGGCCAGGGTGGGCTCGACCAGGCGTCCCTTGTTGGGAACCGCGAGTCGCAGGCGCTCCCTCATCGTCCTTCACCGGGTGCCGCGCTCGCGGCCTCGCCGGTCTCGCGATAGCGCTCGAGCATCAGCCGGTAGCCGCCCTCGCCGTGGTTGAGCCAGGAGGCGATGCGCGTGATCGTCGCGGTGCTGGCGCCGGTCCGCTTCGAGATCTCCGCGTAGTGCATGCCGGCATCGAGCAACCGGACCACCGCCCATCGCTGGGCCATGTCGCGGAGCTCGCCCAGCGTGCACAGGTCGCGCAGGAACCGTTCGGCGTCCTCGCGCGAGCCGAGGCGCAGCAGGACGTCGATGAGGGCCTCCGTATCCGGGGTGCGCCAGTCGTCGGTCACGGGCGGGTCCTTCCTTGTCTCAACGCGCGGGGCATGCGACGCTGGAACCGACGAGGCCGGGGCCGCGCGTGCGGGGCCATCCGGCCGGCCGGGGCGCCGAGAGGCATGATTACGTAGTAGCGTGCTACAACGCTATCAGGAAGGAATGAGGATTGTCAACGTTCGAGCTGCTGCCGGCGATCGACCTGCTCGACGGTCGCGTCGTTCGGCTGCAGCAGGGCGACTTCGCACGCGAGACCGCGTACGGCGCGGACCCGCGGGCAACCGCGAGCCGGTTCGCCGATGCCGGGGCGACGTGGATCCACGTGGTCGATCTGGACGGCGCGCGGGCGGGTGAGCCCCGGCAGCTCGAGCTCGTGGCCGGGATCGTGGCCGAGGTCCAGGGACGTGCCCATGTCGAGCTCGGTGGGGGGCTTCGATCGGCGGCGGCGGTCGCCGGGGCGTTGGGCACCGGGGTCAGCCGGGTCGCGGTGGGCACGGCGGTGCTGCGCGATCCGGGGTTCGCGACCGAGATCGTCGCGCGTCACGGGGCCGGGCGGATCGTTGCCTCGATCGATGTCCGCGATGGGCTGGCGCTGGGCGAGGGCTGGCGGACCGGCGCGACGGGTCTGCCGGCGGCGGACGCGATCGCCATCCTGGCCGATTCCGGCGTGCTCTCGTTCGAGGTCACCGCGATCGAGCGGGACGGACTGCTCGAAGGGCCCGACGTCGGGATGCTGCGGTCCCTGGTCGCCCTCGATCGCGGCCGGATCATCGCGTCGGGCGGCATCGCGTCCGTCGAGGACGTGCTGGCGATCCAGGCGGCCGGCTGCGCCGGTGCGATCGTGGGGCGGGCGCTGTACGAGGGGCGGATCGAGCTGCGGGCATTGGTCGAGGCGCTGGTCGCGGGCGGCGGGCAAGGCTCGACGCCGGACCTGGCCTGAGCGCCGGGCGCGGGCTGAACGGCGGAGACGGGCTCAACGCCGGGCGCGGCGTCCGGCGCCGGGCGGACCCCGTCAGTGGCCCTCGGCGAGCTCCTTCCGGTGCGCCTCGACGATCTTCTCCGCGAGGTACGACGGCACGTCCTCGTAGTGGTCGAGCGTCGCGCTGAAGGTGCCGCGGCCGCCGGTCAGCGAGCGCAGCTCGGTCGCGTACGAGAACAGCTCCGCTTGGGGCACGTGCGCGGAGATGACCTGGACGCCGTCCGCGGTGTCCAGGCCCAGCACGCGGCCACGCCGGCCGTTGAGGTCGCGATTGACCTCGCCCATGTACTGCTCGGGGATCCGCACCTCGATGGCCATGATCGGCTCGAGCAGGACCGGATGCGCCTGGCCGACGCCGTCCTTGAGCGCCATCGAGGCCGCGATCTTGAACGACAGCTCGTTCGAGTCGACCGGGTGGAACGACCCGTCGTAGAGCGTCGCCTTGAAGTCGATCAGCGGGTAGCCGGCGAACACGCCCTCGGCCGCGGTCTCGCGGATGCCCTTCTCGATGCCGGCGAAGAAGCCCTTGGGCACGGAGCCGCCGACGACGCGGTCGGCGAACTCGACGCCGTTGCCCGGGCTGGGCTCGAGCTCGAGCCACACATCCCCGAACATCCCGTGGCCGCCGGTCTGCTTCTTGTACCGGCCGTGGACCTGGGTCTTGCCCCGGATCGTCTCGCGGTAGGGGACCGTCGGGGTATGGGTCACGATCGCGGCGCCGAACTTGCGCTTGAGCCGCTCGGTGATCACGGCGACGTGCGCCTCGCCGATCGACCGCAGGA
This sequence comes from uncultured Chloroflexia bacterium, assembly GCA_963749705.1. Lineage (GTDB taxonomy): Bacteria > Chloroflexota > Limnocylindria > Limnocylindrales > CSP1-4 > CAIXZV01. Next base: position 269,491 of record CAVVNQ010000002.1, read on the forward strand.
TCTGCTCGCCGGTCTCGCTCCGCTCGACCCGCGCCGTGGGCTCCTCCTCGAGCATCCGCTGGAGCGCCGGACCCATCTTGTCGAGGTCGCCCTTTGACTGCGGCTCGATCGCGACCTGGAGCGTTGGATCGGGGAACGCCATCGGCGGCAGCACCAGCGGGTGGTCCTTCGACGCGAGCGTGTCGCCGGTCTCGGTGACGCCCAGCTTGGCGACGGCGCCGATCTCGCCGGCCTTGAGCTCTCCCGCAGGCTCCTGCTCCTTGCCGTGGAGGTAGAGGAGCTGCCCGATCCGCTCGTCGCTGCCCTTGGTGGCGTTGTAGACGCCGCCCTGGCCATGGAGCGTGCCGGACAGGACGCGGAGGTAGGTCAGCCGGCCGACGAACGGGTCCGCCGCCGTCTTGAACACCCGGACCAGCAGGGGGCCGTCGGCCGACGCCGCGACCTCGACCTCCTTGCCGGCCTTGTCCGTGGCGGCGTACGGGCCCTCCTCCTCCGGCGACGGCAGGTAGCGGACGATGGCGTCGAGCAGCGCGCCAAGCCCGATGCCCTTGGCGGCCGAGGTCACCAGGACCGGGGCGAGGAGGGCCTCGCGGACGCCCTTGTGGAGGCACGCGTCGAGCTCCGCGTCGGAGATCTCCTCCTCACCGAGGTACTTCTCGAACACCGCATCGTCCGCCTCGGCCGCCGCCTCGAGCAGCTGGTCGCGCCGGCGCGCGACCTCGTCGGCGAGCTCGGCCGGGATGTCGATCTGGATCTCGGCACCGTCCTCGAACCGCCAGGCGCGTCGGTGGACGAGGTCGACGTAGCCGGTGAACGTGTCACCCGCGCCGATGGCCAGGTGGAGCGGGGCGATCTTGTTGCCGAAGGTCGCGCGCAGCTCGTCCAGCGCACGGCCCGGATCCGCGTTCTCGCGGTCGCACTTGTTGAGCACGAAGCAGGCCGCGGTCCCGGTTGCGCGACCGAGCGCGACCGCGGTCTCGAGACCGGCCTCGACGCCGCCCGACGCGTCCATCACGAACAGCGCCGCGTCCGCCGCGTGGAACCCCTCGACCATCTCGGCCACGAAGTCCGGGTACCCGGGCGTGTCGACGACCGTGATCTCGTGGTCGTCGTGGTCGAACGTGCCGACCGCCAGGCTCAGCGTCTGGTGGCGCTTCTGCTCCTCGGGCTCGTGGTCCAGGTGCGCCGTCCCGTCATCCACCCTGCCCAGCCGCGGGATCGCGCCCGCCCGGAACAGGACCTGCTCGGCCAGCGTCGTCTTGCCGCTGCCGGCATGGCCGGCAAGCACGACGCTTCGGATATGGGCGAGATCGACGCTCTTCAAGGTCATCGCGCGCGGTTCCTCTCGGTAGGTTCGACCGTCGGACCGGGTGCCCGGCCGCGACGGAACGGTGGGCGCAGGATGCGCAGATTGCGACGCCGGGTCCGGACCTGGGGCGCGCAGCGCACCCGCAACCGGGACGGTGGACCCGTCCCAACGATGATAGTCGGTATACTCCCGCCCGATGTCCGGACATTCCAAATGGTCCACGATCAAGCGCCAGAAGGGCGTCAACGACTCCAAGCGCAGCGCGATGTTCACCAAGGTCGCGCGCGAGGTGGCGGTCGCGGCGCGTGCGGGCGGCGGCGACCCCGACGCGAACTACCGGTTGCGGCTCGCGGTCGAGAAGGCGCGCTCGATCAACATGCCGGCCGACAACATCAAGCGGGCGATCGAGAAGGCGACCGGTGGCGGTGACGAGGTCCAGTACGAGGAGATCGTCTACGAGGGCTACGGCCCCGGCGGCGTGGCGATGCTCGTGGAGGCCGCGACCGACAATCGCAACCGGACCGCGGCCGAGGTGCGCTCGATCTTCGTCAAGGCAGGCGGTCAGCTGGCGGGCAGCGGGGCGGTCGCCTGGCAGTTCGAGCCACGCGGCCTGGTGACGGTCCCGCGCGACGGGACGGACCCGGACGAGGTCGCCCTGGCGGCGATCGATGCCGGCGCCGTGGACGTCGATACCGAGGCGGACCCGATCGAGATCTACACCGAGCCGGGCGACCTGGAGCGGATCCGCAAGGCGCTCGAGGAGGGCGGCGTGAGCGTGGAGGCGGCGGAGACCGCGATGCTCGCCAAGCAGACCGTCAGCCTCGATGCGGATCACGTCCGGAAGGCGCTGCGGCTGGTCGAGCTGCTCGAGGACCTGGACGACGTGCAGCGGGTCACCGCCAACGTCGACATCCCCGAGGAGCTGATGGCCGAGGTCGCCGGGTGATCGTCCTCGGGATCGACCCCGGGACCGCCTCCCTCGGATACGGCATCGTCGAGCGAACCGGGGGCCGGCTGCGCGCCATCGACTACGGCACCCTGACCACCAGCCCCGACCTGCCGCTGCCCGCGCGGCTGGCACAGATCCACGCGGTCGTGGCCGAGCTGATCGAGACCCACCACCCGGACCTGGTGGGCGTCGAGCGCCTGTTCTTCTCGCGCAACGCCCAGACCGCGTTCGCCGTCGGGCAGGCGCGCGGCGTGGTCCTGCTGGCCGCCGCGCAGGCGGGGCTCGATGTGCGCGAAGCGACGCCCAGCGAGATCAAGCTCGGCGTCACCGGATACGGCAGCGCGGACAAGGGCCAGGTCGCGCGCATGGTCACCGTGATCCTGGAGCTGGCCGAGGTGCCCACCCCGGACGACACCTCCGACGCCCTCGCGACCGCGATCTGCATCGCCAACCGCGAGCGTCCCGAGGCACGCGGCAACACGGTTGCCGGCAATGCCCGGGCGTCGATCCTGGACCGGGCGGCCGTGGATCCCATCGCGCGCGGGGAGACACCATACGAGCGGGCGGTCCGCGAGGCTCTGGCACGCGACACCCGATCCGGCTCCGCGACGCGCGGGCGGACGGCCGGGACGCGCCGCGGCGGGCGCACCGACGTGCGCGGGTGATCGCCTCGGTCGAGGGCGTGGTCGGCGCGATCGCCGGTGACTCGCTCGTCATCGAGGTCGGCGGCATCGGCTACCGGGTGTTCACCGCGCCATCGGTCATCGCCGGCGCCACGCCTGGCGCCCGGCTCAGGCTCCACACGTACCACCTGGTGCGCGAGGACCAGCAGGCGCTGTTCGGGTTCCGGACGTCCGAGGAGCTGGGCTTCTTCAACCTGCTGCTGACGGTCACCGGCGTCGGTCCCAAGGTCGCCCTCGCGATCGTCGGCTCGCGCGCGACCGCGGACCTCCAGCTGGCCATCCTCCAGCAGGACCAGGCCGTGCTGGTGTCGATCCCGGGGATCGGCAAGAAGCTGGCCGAGCGGATCATCTTCGAGCTCAAGGAGAAGGTGTCCGCGGCGGGCATCGCGGCGGGTACCTCGGCGGCGATGTCGACCGCGTCCGAGGGCGAGGTCGTGGCGGCGCTCCAGGCGCTCGGCTACTCGCTGGGCGAGGCGCGCGAGGCGTCGCGGCTGGCGGTCAGCGACGCGTCGGTCGGCGCCGGGCTCGAGGAGCGGGTCAAGGCGGCCCTGCGGACGCTCCTCCGCGACTGACAGCAGCCCGGGGTCCGGGCCGCCCCGCTCGCTACAGCAGCGCGTGGGCCTCGAACTCCACACCGCGCAGGTGCTCGTCGAGGAACGAGAGCACCGTCTCGTACCAGACCCGCGCGTTCTGGGGCTTGAGCACCCAGTGGTTCTCGTCCGGGAAGTACAGGAACCGGCCCGGCACGCCCAACCGCCGCATGTCGGTCCACAGGATCAGCGCCTCCGAGATCGGGACGCGGTGGTCGCGCTCGCCGTGGATGACGAGCATCGGCGTCTTCGTCGCGGCCATCGCCGCGAGGTGCTGCCGGGGCGAATTGTCGACGTAGATCGAGGGGTCGACGTAGGGATCGCCCATCTCGTGCTCCCAGGCCGGCCCGTGATCCGTCGTGCCGTGGAACCCGACCAGCTCCCACAGCGACGCGTGGGTCACGATGCACCCGAACCGGTCCGTGTGACCGGCGACCCAGTTGGCCATGTACCCGCCGTACGAGCCGCCCATCAGGCCGACATGCTCGCCGTCGATGTCCGGCCGGGCCACCGCCGCATCGACGCTGGCCATGATGTCCGCGTAGGGCGTGCCGCCCCACTGGCCCCAGCCGCGATCTAGCATCGCCTGGCCGTACCCGGTCGACAGCGCGGGATCGGGCAGCAGCACGGCGTAACCCCGGTCGACCAGGATGTTCGGGTTCCAGCGCCAGTGCCATCCGTTCCACGAGCCCAGCGGGCCGCCGTGGACGAACACGACGAGCGGCGCGGGCGACGCCGCCGACGCCGCAGGCGGGCGGATCAGCCAGGCGCCGATCGGGGTCCCGTCCTCGGCCGTGGCGGTGATCCGGTCGACCAGGCCGGGAAGCGTGATCGCGGCCTCCTCGATCGAGCCGGGCACGGGGTCCGGGACCTGGTCGGCCGTGTGCGCGTCGAACCGGACGATCCGGGGCGGCGACACCATGGTCGACTGCAGCGCGTAGACCGTGGCGCCGTCGGGCGACGGGCACAGGTCGGTGACGGCGCCGTCGGCGGTCAGGCGGGTCGTCGCGCCCGATGGCAGGTCGACGCGATACGCCGAGTGCAGGCCCTCGTCGTCCGACGTGAAGTAGAGGACCGAGGCATCGGGTCCCCAGGTCGGGTGCTCCGGGCGGCGGTCAACCTCCGCCGCCAGCGTCCGACGGTCGCCGGTGGCGAGGTCGATCAGGACCAGCGTTGCGGCCTCGGCCGCGTCGGGCGTGGCGTAGGTGATCCGGACCGCGGCAACCTGCCGGCCGTCGGGCGAGATGACCGGCTCGTGGTAGCCCGCGTCGCCATGGGTCAGCTGGCGCGCCGCCCCGGTTGCCGCGTCGTAGACGACCAGGTCGTCCCAGGTCTCGGGCACGCTGCCCGGCAGCCGTCGGGTGGCCACGATGGTCGACCCGTCGGGGCTGATGTCGGAGCCCGATTCCTCGAACGTGAACCCGATCGCCCCGGGCTCGAGGTCGACGGGCGCCTCGATCCTGCCCTCACCCGCCGGGACCGGGGCGGTGAACAGCCGCCGCACGCGCGGCCCCAGGTAGTGGTCCCAGTGCCGGATCGGGTACTCGTCGAACAACAGCGCTTCGACGCCGGCGTCCTTGCGCGCCTTGGCGCGCTCCGCATCGGCCGCGAAGTCCGGGGAATGGCGATAGACGTTGGCACCGAACAGGATCACGCCAGCGCCACGGGCCGCGGAGACGCCGCACAGCCCGCCCTCGGGGGCCGCCAGCAGCCGCGCCTCGCCCGCATCCGGCGGCAGCAGCCACAGCGCATCGATCTTGCGATCCGGATCCGGCTTGGCGTCGGGGTCGGGCCGCGTCGAGGTGAACAGCATCGATCCGTCGGGGAGGAACGCGACCTCGTTGCCCTCGCCCGCGGAGGAGCGGGTCAGACGGCGCGGCGGCGTGGACCCGCGGGGATCCACCTGCCACACGGAGGCCGCCATCTTCTTGCCGTCGACGGCGACGGTCGAGACGGAGACCGCCAGGCGTGTCCCGTCCGGGCTGAGCCGGAGCGACGAGAGGCGGGGAAGCTGGAGCATCCGGTCGATCGTGAACGGTTGTGTCATGGGCTGATCATGCCATCGGCGAGCACGGCCGGCTGCCGCGGATCAGCGTAGAACATCTGTACCAATTGGCCGCGATCCTGCTAGACTGCCCGCGATGACCGATGACCCCATGAGCCTGCTCGCGGCCAGCGCCGCCGACCTCGGCGAGCTCGCGGTCGAGGGCTCGCTGCGACCGCGCACGCTTGACGAGTACATCGGCCAGCGGGAGGTCAAGGCGAGCCTCTCGGTCCTGCTCCAGGCGGCCAAGGGCAGGGGAGAGGCGGCGGACCACGTCCTGCTCTACGGACCGCCCGGGCTGGGCAAGACCACGCTCGCGACGATCATCGCGCGGGAGCTCGGCGTCAACGTCCGGTACACGAGCGGGCCGGCGGTGGAGCGAGCGGGTGACCTGGCCGCGATCCTGACGGCGCTGGACGAGCGGGACGTCCTGTTCATCGACGAGATCCACCGCCTCAACCGCGCGGTGGAGGAGATCCTGTACCCGGCGATGGAGGACTTCGCCCTGGACGTGATGATCGGCAAGGGACCCAGCGCGCGAAGCCTCCGGCTGAGCCTCAAGCCGTTCACGGTCGTCGGGGCGACCACGCGCGCCGGCCGGATCAGCAGCCCGCTCCGGGACCGGTTCGGCATGACGTACCGGCTCGACTTCTACGCCGAGGACGACCTGACCGCGATCGTCCGCCGGTCGGCCGGGATCCTGGGGGTGGAGGTGGACGCGGACGCCGCGCGGCTCATCGCGAAGCGCGGTCGCGGGACGCCCCGGATCGTCAACCGGCTGCTGCGCCGGGTGCGGGACCACGCCGAGGTCAACGGCGATGGACGGGTCCACGAGCAGGCCGTCGCCGAGGCGATGACGATCCTGGACATCGACGAGCTGGGGCTGGACACGACGGACCGCAAGCTGCTCGCCGCGATCGTCCAGAAGTTCCAGTCGGGGCCCGTCGGGGTCCAGGCGCTGGCCGCGGTGCTGGCCGAGGAGCCGGAGACGATCGAGGACGTGTACGAGCCGTTCCTGCTCCGGCTCGGCTTCCTGGACCGGACGCCGCAGGGGCGGATCGCCACCGAGGCGGCCAGGACGCACCTGGCGTCGCTGGGGTTCGAGATCCCGCCGCCGCGTCGCGCCGAGCCGGACATGCCGCCGCTGTGGGACGACGTTCCCACCAGGTGACCGCCGCCGCCAGCTTCGAGGTCCTCGTCCCGCCGCCCGCGGATGGTTCGACGCGCGCCCGGCTTGGGCGCCTGACGCTGGCGCACGGCGTCGTCGATACCCCGCAGTTCATGCCCGTCGGCACCAACGCGACCGTCAAGGCGCTCCACCCGGACGAGGTCGCCGCGGCCGGCGCGACGATCCTCCTGGCCAACACCTACCACCTGTACCTGCGTCCCGGGCACGAGCGGATCGAGCAGCTCGGCGGCCTCCACGGGTTCATGGGCTGGGACCTCCCCATCCTCACCGATTCGGGCGGCTACCAGGTGGTCTCGCTGGGTGACCTGCGCGTGGTCGACGATGACGGGGTGACGTTCAAGAGCCACCTCGACGGGTCGACCCACCGGTTCACGCCCGAGCACTCGATCGCGGTCCAGCAGGCCCTCGGCCCGGACATCGCCGTCGCCTTCGACCAGCCGGTGTTCCCCAGCTCGCCGCGCGCCGTCGTCGTCGATGCGATGCGCCGGACGCATCGCTGGGCGGAGCGGTCGCTGGCAGCACACAGCCGACCGGACCAGGCGCTGTTCGGCATCGTCCAGGGCGGGCTGGATCCCGAGCTCCGCGCCGAGTCCGCCGCGTTCATCTCGGGCCTCCCGTTCGACGGCATCAACATCGGCGGGCTGGCCGGCGACGAGACACCGGACGAGCGCAACCTGACGCTGGACGCGACGGTGCCGCTGCTCGACGGTGATCCCCGGCCGCGCTACCTCATGGGCCTGGGCTCGCCGACGGACCTGCTCGAGGCCGTGCATCGCGGGATCGACCTGTTCGACTCGGTGCTCCCGGCGCGCGTCGCTCGCAACGGCCAGCTGTGGGTCCCGGGCGGACGCCTCAACCTCCGCAACGAGCAGTTCCGCGACGATCCGCGGCCGGTCCAGGAGGACTGTCCATGCCCCCTGTGCATCCGGTTCTCGCGTGCCTACCTGAGCCACCTGTTCCGGGCCCGGGAGCTGCTGGCGTACCGGCTGGCAACTTGTCACAACCTGACCTTCACCCTAGACTTCATGCACAGGATCCGGGCCGCGCTGCGCGCCGGAACGTTCCCCGTCGAGATGCCGATGCTGCGCGAACGCGCCGTTCGGATGAGTCGCGGGGAAGGCGCCGCGAAGCCCGCGTGAAGTCAGTGTCCGTATCGTCAGTGCACGTGGAGGCGAGCGATGGGTTCACGAGACCGCCCCGCGAAGGAAGTCAAGAAGAAGCCCAAGGACAAGTCCGCCCAGGCCAAGCTCACGCCGTTGTCGGAGGCGCCACAGCAGGTGGAGGTCATCCGGAAGCAGCGCAAGCCGCGGTGGGACGAGCAGGAGTCCGGCGAGGGCTGACGCGCCGGGCGGGCGGGGACCGGGTCCCGCTCCCTCGGGTCGGCTCAAGCCGCCAGGAGCGAGGACAGGGATGACGATCACGAGCAGGGACACGGACGCGCGCGCCGCCGAGAAGGCCGTCGCCGAGCGGGGTCGCGCGGTGGACGCGGCGATCCTCACGATCGAGAAGCAGTTCGGGCGCGGCTCGATCATGAAGCTGGGCTCGCGCGAGCGGCAGGCGGTCGACTCGATCCCCACGGGCTCGATCGCGCTCGACCTTGCGCTCGGCGTGGGCGGCATTCCCCGCGGGCGGATCACCGAGATCTTCGGCCCCGAGTCGTCGGGCAAGACCACCCTCTGCCAGCACGTGATCGCGGAGGCGCAGCGGCGGGGCGGGATCGCGGCGTTCATCGACGTCGAGCACGCCCTGGATCCGGCGTACGCACGGGCCTGCGGCGTCAACGTCGACGAGCTGCTGGTATCGCAGCCGGACACCGGCGAGCAGGCGCTGGAGATCACCGAGACCCTCATCCGCTCCGGCGGCGTGGACTGCGTCGTCGTGGACTCCGTCGCGGCCCTCGTGCCGCGCGCGGAGATCGAGGGCGAGATGGGCGACAGCTTCGTGGGCATCCAGGCCCGGCTGATGAGCCAGGCGCTGCGCAAGCTCACGGGCGCCGTCAGCCGGTCGAACACCTCGCTGGTGTTCACCAACCAGCTGCGCGAGAAGATCGGCGTCATGTTCGGCAACCCGGAGACCACACCGGGCGGTCGCGCGCTCAAGTTCTACGCCTCGGTCCGGCTCGACATCCGGCGCATCGAGACGATCAAGACCGGAACGGAGTCCGTGGGCAATCGCGTCCGCGTCAAGGTCGTCAAGAACAAGGTCTCGCCGCCGTTCCGGGTGGCCGAGTTCGACGTGATGTACGGCGAGGGGATCAGCAAGGAAGGCGGCCTCCTCGACGTCGGCGTCGCGATGGACGTCGTGACCAAGACCGGCGCCTGGTTCACCTTCGGCGACACCCGTCTCGGGCAGGGGCGCGAGGCGTCCAAGGACTTCCTCAAGGGCAACGCGGACATCGCGGCCGAGATCGATCGGCTGATCCGGGCCAAGATGGTCGAGACCGAGCTGCCCGTCGAGGGCATCGAGGAGGCCGAGTAGGCCGCACGGTGAGCGAGGACGCCGGTCGCCGGTTCGGGTCGACGCGTCCCCGCAAGCCTTCCATCGCCGAGCGGCGTGCTCGGCGGGCGGCCGTCGACGACGTCGGCGAGGTGCTCGATGCGGCGGCCCGGTTCCTCGAGGCGCGGCCCCGGTCGACCGCCGAGGTTCGCCGCCGCCTGACGACCGCCGGGTATCGGGGCGAGCTCGTGGACGCGGCGATCGTGCGCCTGACCGAGCTCGGCTATCTCGATGACGCGGCGTTCGCCCAGGCGTGGGTCGAATCGCGGGATCGGGCGCATCCGCGCGGGGAGCACGCGCTGCGCCAGGAGCTGCGGCTCAAGGGCGTCGACCGAGGGCTGATCGATGGCGTCCTCGGGGAGCGGCAGCGGCGCACGGAGCAGGATCCCGAGCAACCGTCCGCGGATGCGGCGGCGGCGGCGGAGCTGCTCCAGCGAAATGCGCGGTCGCTCGGCCGGGTCGCGGACCCCCGCCGTCGGCGCCAGCGCGCGTACGCCCTCCTGGCGCGACATGGGTTCGACCCAACTGTCGCGTCCGAGGCGAGCCGGCGGCTCGCAGCGCCCCCCGACGGCGACGAAGCCGCGGACGAGTAGCCGCCTCCCGGGGGGTAGCGCCGGCCGGCGATGGCCGCTTCGTTGGCCGCGTCGCGGGCCGCACGGGCCCATCACCGCCCGGGCCGGGTGGACGCGGGCGCGATCGCCGTCAGGCGTCAGGATCGCGGGGCGCACGGCGCGTTGATGCTCCGGGGACATCAAACGGGCGCGTGTGGCCCTGGAATTGGCCGTCTTGATGCCTGCCGGGCATCAATGAGACCGAGAGAGGCCGATCCTGATGCCGCAGAGGCGTCAGGCGGGTGGTCGAAGAGCACGATCGAGAGGTCGAGCCGGGCAGCGCAGGGCCCCCGGTGTCCAACGCTGACGCAACGGACCGGTACGTGCGCGTCGGGCGGTACGTGTCGACGGCAGGTTGCGAGCCGGTTCCGGGGTGACGATGTAGGCTACGAGCACAACCGGACGTGGACCTGCGGGCTGCGTCCGGGCGAGCCGCGTGATCCGGAGGTGGGCGAGGGAGCGTCAGCCCCTCGTTCGCATAGCCCAAGCGACTCCGGACCGCCCGTCGCCCGATACCGATTCGACAACGCCTCCGGCCCATCAGCCCGGCCGGGGGGGAGGAACTGAAGATGGAACCAATCGTCGTCGCAGGCGCGGCCATCATTGCCGCTGCCGTCGGCGCCGCCGTGGGGTTCGTCGCCCGCGGCATCCTGGCAAGCCAGACGATCAAGTCTGCGCAGGACAAGGCCGCCCGCATCGTGGCCGAGGCGCGGACTCAGCAGAAGGACATGATCCTCGAGGCGAAGGACGAGAAGCTTCGGCTCGGGCGCGAGGCCGAGCAGGAGGCGCGCGCGAAGCGCAGCGAGCTCCAGAACCTCGAGCGGCGGCTGTTGTCCCGCGACGAGCAGCTCGACCAGCGGGCCGACCTGCTCGAGGAGAAGAGCCGCAAGATCAACGACCGCGAGCGGGACCTCGAGCACGAGCGCGACGAGCTCGCCCGGCTCAACGCCGAGCGCGTCGCCGCCCTCGAACGCGTGTCCGGGATGTCCGCGGACGACGCCAAGGCGATCCTGCTCGATGCCATCCGCGACGAGGCCGAGCACGACGCGGTCAAGCTGTCCCGGGCGATCGAGCGCCAGGCACGCGACGAGGCCCAGGACAAGGCCCGCGAGATCATCGTGACCGCCATGCAGCGGGTGGCCGCGGACCACACCGCCGAGCACACGGTCACGACCGTCCACCTGCCGAGCGACGAGATGAAGGGCCGGATCATCGGCCGCGAGGGACGCAACATCCGGGCGCTGGAGCAGGCGACGGGGGTCGACCTGATCATCGACGACACGCCCGAGACCGTCATCCTCTCCGGGTTCGACCCCGTTCGTCGCGAGACCGCCCGGCTGGCACTCACCAAGCTGATCGCCGACGGCCGGATCCACCCCGGACGGATCGAGGAGGTCGTCAACAAGGCACGCGCCGAGGTGGATCTCGTGATCCGCCAGGCCGGCGAGCAGGCTGCGTACGACGCGGGGGTCCCGGGCCTGCCCGCGGAGATGATCAAGCTTCTCGGCCGGCTCAAGTACCGGACCAGCTACGGCCAGAACGTCCTCGTGCACTGCGTGGAGACGAGCCACCTTGCGGCGATCATCGCCGCCGAGCTCGGCGCCGATGTCCAGTCGGCCAAGATGGGCGGGCTGCTCCACGACCTGGGCAAGGCCGTGGACCACGAGGTCGAGGGGCCGCATGCCGCCATCGGCGCATCGATCGCCCAGAAGCACAACCTGCCGTTCAAGGTGGTCAACGGGATCGCGGCCCACCACCAGGAGGTGGAGTTCGCGTGCATCGAGGCGCCCATCGTCCAGGTGGCCGACGCGATCTCGGCGTCGCGACCGGGCGCGCGCGGCGAGACGATGCAGACGTACGTCAAGCGGCTGGAGGACCTCCAGGCGATCGCGGAGAGCTTCACCGGCGTGGATCGCTCGTTCGCCGTCCAGGCCGGTCGCGAGGTGCGGATCCTCGTCCGGCCGGAGGAGATCGACGACCTCAGCGCGGGCAGGCTCGCGCGCGACATCGTCAAGAAGATCGAGGACAGCCTGACCTACCCGGGCCAGATCAAGGTCACCGTCATCCGCGAGACGCGCTCCGTCGAATACGCGAAGTAGCGGGTGGATCACGCGTGACGCGCGACAGCGAGCGGGCCGGTCTGGGCAACCCGCCCAACGGGGATGCGCCGCGCCCGGCCGGCGCCTGCCGGGTCCTGCTGATCGGCGACGTGATCGGCAAGCCCGGGCGCGTCGCCCTGGAGCAGGTGCTCCGTGGCCTCCGCGACGAGCGCGGCATCGACTTCGTGACCGCCAACGGGGAGAACCTGGCCGGGGGCATGGGCCTCACCCCATCGACGGCCGAGGCACTGTTCGGCGCCGGGGTCGACGTCATCACGTCGGGCAACCACATCTGGGACAAGCGCGAGATCTACCCGTTCCTCGACACCAGCGAGCGCGTCCTGCGGCCGCTCAACTACGGGACGCACGACGTTCCCGGTCGGGGCTGGGGGATCTTCCAGGCCCTCGACGGCACCGAGCTGGCGGTGATCAACCTCCAGGGCCGGACGACGATGGTCCCCATCGACAACCCGTTCACCGATGCCGACCGCCTGCTCGACGAGGCCTCGGAGCCGCTGCCGCCGATCCGGATCGTCGACTTCCACTGCGAGCTGACATCCGAGAAGAACGCGCTCGGCCTGTACCTCGACGGGCGGGTGTCCGTCGTGGTCGGGACCCACACGCACGTGGTCACGGGCGACGAGCGGATCCTGCCCAAGGGGACCGCATACCTGACGGACCTGGGGATGACCGGTCCGCTGTGGAGCGTCATCGGCTTCAACCCCGGGACCGTCCTGCCGCGGTTCGTCAATGCCCTGCCGACACGGTTCGAGGTCGGCGACGGCCCCGTGATCCTCAACGCGTGCCAGGTGGACATCGACCCGGCCACGGGTCGGGCGCTGCAGATCGAGCGGATCCAGCGCCTCGTCGAGGTCTGAGCCGGTGAGCGTTCGTCACCAGCCGCGCGCGGACGACGCGCCGACCGCCGCCGGCACGGCCATCGCCGATGTCCACACGCATACCCTCCGCTCCGACGGCGTGCTCGAGCCATCGGAGCTCGTGCGGCAGGCGGCGGCCGCGGGCGTCCGGCTGTTCGCCATTGCCGATCACGACAACCTCGCGGCGTACCGCGAGCTCGTGGCGCCGGGCGCGGACCCGCTGCCGGCCGGGATGGAGCTGGTGCCCGCGGTCGAGATCAACTCGGTCACCGTCGGGCTCGAGCTCGACCTCCCCGACGGCGAGCTCCACGTGCTCGGGATCGGCGTGGACCCCGAGGACGATCGGTTCGAGGCGGCGCTGGCGACGCAGCGCGGCGCACGGAGGGTGCGGTTCCAGGCCACGGTCGACCGGCTGCGCGAGATCGGCTGTCCGGTGGATGCGCAGATCGCGGAGCTGGACCTCACCGGCGACGACGCGTTGGGTCGCCCCACGCTGGCCAGGGCGCTGATCGCCGCCGGGTTCGCGGACAGCGTCGAGGACGCGTTCCAGCGACTGATCGGCCACGGCATGCCCGGGTACGTGCCGCGCACCGGGCTGGGGCCGGTGGAGGCGATCCACGCCATCCGCGCTGCCGGCGGCCTCGTCTCGCTGGCCCATTTCGCCGAGGCGCCGCGCCGGGTGCCGCTCCTCCGCGAGCTCGCCGCCGAGGGTCTCAACGGTCTCGAGTCGCATCACCGCTCGTTCGATGCCGGAACGCGCGACGCGGTGGGCGCGGTGGCTCGCGAGCTGCGGCTGGTCGAGACCGGGGGGACGGACTACCACGGCGATCTTGGCCCCTACGCCGAGGTCCACGCCGAGCTCGTGATGCCGGACGCGCTGGTCGCCGGGATGCGCGAGGCGCTGCGCCGGACCAGTGGGGCGCGGCTGCGCTGAGCGGACAGGCCGTACCATCAGGCGTGTCATGACGACCACCCGCCGGCTGCCCGTGCTCGAGATCCTGCCGCCGTCCGTCGGCTCGGGGGGCCCGCGCGAGCCGCTGGACCCCGAGGACCGGCGGCTGGGCGAGTTCCGCCCCGAGCCCCGGTCGCTGCCGTCGTTCTTCGTGTGGACGCTCGGCTGCCAGATGAACAAGAGCGACTCCGAGGAGATGGCCGGTCGCCTGCTGGCGGCGGGCTGCGCCGAGGCACCCGCGATGGAGGACGCCGACCTCGTGGTCATCAACACCTGCGCGATCCGGGAGGCCGCCGAGGCCAAGGTGATCGGACGGCAGGGGCAGCTGAACCGGCTCAAGGCGGCAAACCCCGGGTTGCGCGTGGTGATGACCGGCTGCTCGGTCCGCGAAGGCAACCGGGACGGTCTCGCGCGTCGCTATCCGGCGATCGACCTGTTCCTGCGGCCGGACGAAGAGCCCGAGCTCATCGACCGCCTCGGCCTGGCGTCGGCGCAGGCGCCGGTCGGCACGCTCGCGATGACCGCCGCGACGACCGTCGTCAACCGGGCGCTCGTGTCCGACGCGACCCATCTCGTCCGCGCCCGCGCCGACGCGATCGCGGGCGGTGCGGTGAGCCGGACCTCCGCGATCAGCGCCTGGCTGCCGATCATCTACGGCTGCGACAAGACCTGCACCTACTGCATCGTCCCATTCAGCCGCGGCCCGGAGCGCAGCCGTCCGTTCGACGAGATCGTCGACGAGGCGCGGGCGCTGGCGGCGGCCGGCTACCGAGAGGTCACGCTGCTGGGCCAGAACGTCAACAGCTACGGCCACGACCTGGCCGCGCAGCCCCGGTTCGCCCACGTCGTCACGGCGCGCACGGTTGGGCGCCGCCAGGATCGCGAGGCGCGCCCGGACCTGGCGGAGCTGATCCGGGCCCTGGACGGCATCCGGGCGGCCGACGGCGCGCCGGCCATCCCGCGACTCCGGTTCGTGACCTCGCACCCGTGGGACCTGTCGGACCGGCTGATCGAGGCGATGCGCGACTGCCCCTCGGTGTGCGAGGCGCTGCACCTCCCCGTCCAGTCCGGGAGCGACGCGATGCTGCGCCGGATGGGCCGGCAGTACACGATCGAGCACTACCTCGAGCGGCTGGGCCGGATCCGCGAGGCGGTCCCGGGCATCGCCCTGTCGACCGACGTGATCGTCGGCTTCTGCGGGGAGACGGATGAGGAGTACGCGGCCACGCTGCGCCTGCTCGAGACCGTCGAGTACGACCAGGTGTTCGCCGCCGCCTACAGCGAGCGCCCCGGGACGCCGGCCACGCGGCTCGTCGATGACGTTCCCGCGGCGGAGAAGCGCCGGCGGCTGGTCGAGCTGCTGGCCGTCCAGGAGGGGATCGGGCTCGAGCGAAACCGCCGATGGCTGGGCCGGACGACCGAGGTGCTGGTGGACACGATCATCCCGCCGCGTCGCCACGATCACGAGGACGAGGACGAGGCGGCCGGCAGCGCCGAGTCTCGGGATGCCTTCGCGCACCTCCCCGAGGGCGTCGTCCACCTGGCCGGCCGCTCGCGCGAGAACAAGCTCGTCCACGTCGCGGGCGCCCCGTCGCTGGTGGGCGCGCTGGTCGCGGTCGCCGTCGAGCACGCCGGCCCGTACGCGCTCCGCGGACGCCTGGCCTGAGCGCGATGCCCCCGGCCGGCGATCCCGCGCCCGCCGCCGAGGGGTCGACGGGGCGCCGACAGCCGGCCACCGGCGGGCCCGCGCAGCTGCCGCCGCTCATCGTCATCGGCGGTCCGACGGCCACGGGCAAGACCGCGCTCGCCATCGAGCTCGCCGAGGCACTCCGCACCCGCGGCATCCCCGCCGAGATCGTGTCGGCCGATTCGCGGCAGGTGTACCGGGGGCTCGACATCGGCACCGCCAAGGCGGGTCCGGACGAGCGCGCCCGGGTCGTCCACCATGGCCTCGATCTGGTCGATCCCGACCAGCCGTTCACCGTGGTCGACTTCCGCGGGCACGCGCTCGGCGTCCTGGCGACCCTGTCGGCGCGGGACGGGATCGGCATCCTCGCGGGTGGCACCGGGTTCTGGCTGCGCGCCGTGTTCGCGGGCATCGACACGGACGCCCTGCCGTCGGATCCCGAGACCCGGCGGGGGATCGAGGCCCTGTTGACCAGCGATGGCCTCGACGCCGTCGCGTCGCGGCTGACCGCGATGGCCCCCGGCCTGGCCGCACGGACCGACCTCCGCAACCCCCGCCGCGTGGTCCGCGCGCTCGAGATCGCGTCGCTCCGCGGTGATGCCCCGCTGCCGGCCCGCGTCGGCTACCCGGCGCCGGTCCTGGGCCTGCAGCTCGTCGTGGAGCCGGCGGAGCACCAGCGGCGGATCCTGCGCCGCGCGCGCGCCCAGTTCGCGGCCGGCCTGGTCGACGAGGCGAAAGCGCTCCGCGAGCGGTTTGACCCGCGGCTGCCGGCGTTCTCCGCGATCGGCTATCGCGAGAGCTGGGCCGTGCTCGACGGCGAATGCACGCTCGAGGAGGCGATCGCGCGCGACGCCCGGCGCAACGTCCAGTTCGCGAAACGGCAGCGGACGTGGTTCCGGGCGGAGCCCGCGCTGTCGGTGGTGGATGCGACGGACGCCGCATTCGAGCAGGCGACGCTGCCGCTGGGCGCGTTCCTGGACCTGGTCGGCGGCTGACGCTCTCGATCAGGCGGGGAGCGGACGCAGCTCCGGCGCCTCGAGCATCGTCGGTGAGCGGTCCACGGTCGGCCGCGCCTGCTGGGCGAACAGGAACAGCGCGAGCCGCGCGCGCGCCCGGTGCTGGCCGGGCAGGAACTCGAGGCCATGGACGAGACCGCCGCGGGGATCGCGGCGGACCGAGCGGACCACCGCGCGCAGGACGAGCGGCGCACCGGGCTTCGAGAGCACCAGCCTGACCTTCGACCCCGGGACGATCTCCGTCCCCGCCACGACCCGGGCGCCGGCGGCCGACACGTCGCGGGCCTCCGCGGCAAAGTCGCCCAGCAGGGCCGGCAGCGCGACATCGAAGCGCACGCTGGCTCGCCGCTCCGGGGCGTACCGCAGCGACCGGATGCGCACGATCGCGAGGCACACGAGCGCGACGTTGAACAGCAGCCAGCAGAAGGCGGCGATGACCGCGCCCGGCTCGGCATAGGTGACGAACGTGCGGCCGAGGAGCGTCAGCGCAAACCATGCCGCCGAGAGGAACGACGCCACCAGCAGCGCCCGAAGCGGCAACGGCACCCGGACGCGACTCCGGCCATCGCCCAGGCGGCCCTTGGGGGTGACCACGAACGCCGGTCGCCGGCGGGTCACCAGGGTCAGCGTGGCACGCAGGTTCGACGTCATCCGGACCAGCTCGAACACGATCGACAGGACCGGCCGGTGGCAGCCCCGGCTGAGGGCGAGCAGGGCCAGCTGCTGGAGCAGGAACGTGGACACGAATGCCGTCGCAAAGACTCGCAGGTCGGCGCGGATCGGGACGGCGCCCGTGAGCACGACGACCATCGGGAGGATCGCGAAGGCGAGCGTCCGCCAGGCGTCGAACCAGCCGAGCAGCGTGGCCGCGTACGACAGCCGCTGGGGCAGCGTCAGACCGGACACCCACAGCGGATTCTCGCGGCGCAGGACCTGCATCGCGCCGGTGCCCCAGCGCAGGCGCTGGAGCTGGTACGTGTCGGCATCGCCCGCCGCCAGGCCGCGCGCGAGCACCTCGTTGTGGTACGCGGTGCGCCAGCCGTGCCGGTGGAGCCGGATCGTGGTGTGGATGTCCTCGGTGATCGTGTCCGTTGCGACGCCGCCGACGTCACGCAACGCGGCGACCCGGACCACGGCGCCGGTGCCGCACCAGAACGCACCGCCCCAGCGGTTCTTGCCCGGCTGGAGCATCCGGTAGAACAGCGCCTGCTCGTGGAACCGCTCGCCGTCGCCGGCCACCGCATCGTGCTCGAAGGAGTCGTGGTTGTAGAACTCCTGCGGCGTCTGGACGAGGGCGATCCGCGGGTCGTCGAAGTAGCCGACGGTCCGAACCAGGAGGTTGCGATCCGCGACGTGGTCGGCGTCGAGGACGGCGATCAGGTCGGCGTCGATCACGGTCAGCGCGTGGTTGAGGTTGCCCGCCTTCGCGTGGGCATGGTCCGTGCGGGCGAGATAGTGGACGCCGAGCGACCGTGCGAGCCGCTCCACCTCGGGCCGTGCGCCGTCGTCGAGGACCCATGTCTCGTGGCGCAGCCGGATCGCCCTGGCGGCGGCGATCGTGGGCAGCAGGATCTCGATGCCCTCGTTGTACGTGGGGACCAGGACCGCGATCCGCAGCGGCGTCGACCGGACGTCGCGGTGGGCCGGCCGCCGGTCCACGTCCCACAGCGAGAACGCGAACAGGGCGAGGCCGAGCGTCGCGTGGATCTCCAGCACCAGGAGCGGGATGGATGCCCACCACACGGCGAGATCGAGCGTCGCCGTCGCGCGCCAGGTGAGGTAGATCACGCTCGCGACGAGGGCGACGATGGCGATCCCGCGGACCACCAGCCGCCGGAGCAGGGGCTCGGGTTCGGGCAGCGCGGGGCCGGGCGCGGGGGCGCGCAGCCAGCCGAAAGCATCGGTCAGGGCTCGTTGGTTGGGCATGCGTCAACTGTCGATGGCGGTGCGCCGACGCGCCACGCTCCGGAAGGACTACCTGACCCGGCCGATCGGGGGGTGCGCGAGACCACCCGGTATGCTGGCCGCCATGAGCCCCCACACGACCATCGACCTCGCGCCGCCCGTCGAGAAGGCGTTCCTGCTCGCGGTCGACACGGGTGACGACCCCGGCTGGACGGCCGAGGACAGCCTGGCCGAGCTCGCCGCGCTGGCCGAGACGGCGGGCGCCGACGTGGTCGGGGCCGAGTGGCAGAACCGCCGCCATGTCGATCCCAACTGGTACGTGGGCAAGGGCAAGGCCGAGGAGATGCTCCAGGCGAAGTCCGAGACCGGGTTCGACGTCCTGGTCGCGGACGACGAGCTGAGCCCGGCGCAGCAGAAGAGCCTGGAGACGCTGCTCAACGTCAAGGTCATCGACCGCAGCCGGCTGATCCTCGACATCTTCGCCCTCCACGCGCAGACGCACGAGGGCCGGCTCCAGGTCGAGCTCGCCCAGCTCGAGTACCAGCTGCCGCGGCTGACCCGCCTGTGGACACACCTCTCGCGCACGGGTGGCGGGATCGGCACCCGGGGCCCGGGCGAGTCACAGCTGGAGACCGACCGCCGGCTCATCCGCCAGCGGATCAAGAAGATGAAGGAGCGGGTCGACAACGTCCGCCAGCAGCGACAGACGGCGGCCCGTGGCCGCGATCGGCGCCTGTACTCGACGGTCGCGATCGTGGGCTACACGAACGCCGGCAAGTCGACCCTGCTCAACGCCCTCGTCGGCTCCGAGGTCGCGCGTGCCGAGGACAAGCTGTTCGCGACGCTCGACCCCACCTCGCGCCAGGTGAAGCTGGGCGACGGGCAGACCGCGATCGTGACCGACACCGTGGGCTTCATCCACAAGCTGCCGCACCAGCTGGTCGATGCGTTCCGGGCGACGCTCGAGGAGGTCACCCGCGCCGACGTCCTGGTCGAGGTCGTCGATGCGGCGGACACGCACCACGACGAGCACCGGGCGACGGTCCAGGTCGTCCTCGACGAGCTCGCCGCGGGCGACAAGCCACGGCTCGCCGCGTTCAACAAGGCCGACCTCCTGTTCCCCGTCGCGGACGGCTCGAACCCTGCTCCCGCCGTTGGCGGCTCGGTGCTCGTGTCCGCGGTGACCGGGTTCGGGCTGGACACGCTGCGGGCCGAGATCGCCGCCCTGCTCGCATCACTGTGGGAGGACGTCGACGTCGCGGTGCCGTACGCTGCCGGCGAGCTGCTCGCGCGCGTACGCGAGCGGGGCACGGTGGACCTCGAGTACGGGAACCACGACGTGCGTGTCCGGGGCCGGATGGCGCCCGCGATGGCGGGTGAGCTGCGCGCCGCCGCCGACCGCTGGCGGGAGACGCTGGTGGCCGACGGGGTCACGTCCTGAGCATGCCCGGCGGGGCCACGCCGCCCGCCCGGATCGCCGGGTCGGTGCAATTGGAGGATGGCGCTCGCCTGACGTGGGTCCTCGCCGAGGGCCGGCGCGGCCGACGCTGGCGAGCCACGCTCCTGGCGCCCGACGGCCGCTTGGCGCGGGCGACCCTGCTTGAGGTGGACCTCGACGGCCGTCCGACGAGGCTCGAGATCGCCGGCCCCGACGGCCTGCTCACCGTTCATCCGGGCGACGACGGGCGTCGCCTCCACGGCAACGTCGTGCGCCCGACCGGGATCGACCACGTGGACCTGCCGTGGACGATCGATCACGCGCTGCTCGACGGCGGGTCGCCGGTCACGGTTGCGGTGGCCGTCGCGGCGCTGCGGGACCGGATCGGGGTAGGGGAGGGCCGCGCGATCGAGGTGGTCGAGGTGACACCCGACCTCGCCGTCCGCCCCGGGACGTGGACCGTCGACCGGCTGGCCGAGCGCCGCTGGCGCGTTCGCCGGCGCGGACGCCGGCGTCGAGCTGACCGTCGAGCTGGACGAGCTGGGCATCCCCGCAAGCCTCGGTGGGGGAGCCGCGTGGCCGCTGGAGCTCGAGCCGCGGCGATAGGCACGCTCGTCGCCATGGCGGGCTCCGCCGACCCGCCGTCGTGGACGGACTGTGGACAACCGACCATCCCGGTCCCGCGATCGGCCCAAGTCGTGGATAAGCCCGTTGTGCGGGCCCCGGGGCTCCCGTAATATTCGGTTTGCCCGAAGGGGCCAGAAGGAACGGCGACGGAGCCGCAGGTGCTTGCATCAGCGGAGACCGGGCCGGGCCGGAGGGTTCCTTCGGGCGTTTCGTTGCGTCCGGCAACCACGCGCTCGGTATCATCGTCGCGATGGATGGGGACCCGACAGCCGCGACAGATCGCGCCGCGACACATCGCGCCAGGTCCGCGCCGTCATGGCGTCGCCGCCTGCCCGTCCACCCGTTGCTGTTCGCCGTGTACCCGGTCCTGTTCCTGTACGGGGAGAACCTGGGCGAGGTCGAGCCTGGTGACCTGGTCGCGCCCCTCGCCCTGGTCCTGGCCGGGACGATCGCGACCTACCTGATCGCCCGGATCCTGCTTCGCTCCACCGGCCGGGCAGCCCTCGCAACGACCCTGCTGGTCGCCGTCCTGTTCGCCCACGGTCGCGTGCTCGCGCTGGTCGCCGGGAGCCCGATCGCCGGCGGGCGGCTGCTGCTGGTGTCGGGCGCCATCGTCGTGGTGGGCCTTGCCGCGGTCGTCCTCGTCCGGCGCGATCCCCGCCGGCTCAACAACGCGCTCGACATCGTTGGTGCGGTCCTCGTGGTCGTGTCGCTCGTCGGCATCGTGAGCTACGAGGTCCCGCGGGCGGTGCGAGGGACCGAGGCGGGGGACGGATCGGACGCGATCTCCTCGAGCGGCACGACCACGCGGGACATCTACTACATCGTCGTCGAGGACATGGGCTCACCCAGGACGCTCGAGGAGCACTTCGGGCTGACCGACACGCACGCCTTCGACTGGCTGACCGAGCTCGGCTTCGAGGTGCCCGCGGACAGCAAGGTGAACTACGGCAAGACCGTCCACATGCTCGCGTCGACGATGAACATGGAGTACCTGGACGGCGTCGCGGCGGCCGCCGGCACGGACTCCTCCGACTACCATCCGCTGTTCCGGCTGGTCGACGACAACTCCGTGGCCCGGTTCCTCAAGGGCCAGGGCTACCGATACGTCCATATCGGCTCCTGGTGGGATCCGACCGAGAAGAGCTCGATCGCCGACGTGAACTACGGGATCTCGGCGCCGTCCGACTTCGCGACGGCGCTGCTGGACACGACCATCCTGCCGGCGATCCTGGATCGCCTGCCGCGGATCGGGATCCGCCTGCCGATCGACGTCGAGCTCACCGGCGAGGACGCCCAGTACGAGGGGGCGCTGGTCGGGTTCCGGAAGCTCCAGGACGTCGCGACGGAGCCTGGCCCGAAGTTCGTGTTCGCGCACATCCTCGTGCCCCACAAGCCGTACGTGTTCACCGCGGACGGGCGGCGCCTGACGCCCCAGGGGCGAAGCGGGCATACCCGGGCCGAGAGCTTCCTCGGCCAGGCGCTGTACGTCAACAGCCGTCTCGAGGACATCTCGCGGACGCTGCTCGCCGGCCCCGAGGCGACGCGGCCGATCATCATCATCCAGACCGACGAGGGGCCCAACCCGACGGGTCTCGATGACGATGCCGCGAGCTTCACGTGGACCGCCGCGACGCAGCAGGACCTGGAGATCAAGTACCCGATCCTCAACGCGTTCTACCTGCCCGGCCTCGCCGACACCGGCGTGTATCCGGGGATCACGACCGTCAACACCTTCCGGCTGGTCCTGAGCAAGTACTTCGGCGCCGACCTGCCGCTCCTGCCCGACCGCCTGTTCATCTACCACGACAAGGCGCACCCCTACGACTTCACGGACATCACGGACCGCCTCAGCCCCTGAGCGACCGGCGACGGCGACGGCCCAGAGCGGCAGCCGGGGCAGGGGAGGGGTGCAGATCAGCGCGAGGCGCGCCGACGGAGATGGAACAGGACGCGGGTGCTGTCGTCGAGGGGAACCTCGGCCACGGTCTCCCAGGCCGGCGCCATGGCCGCACGGAACCCCTCGAGCGTGTAGCCGGGGAAGACGTCCTCGCGCGAGGACAGCAGGAACTCGACCATGGGATCGTCCTTGGGTACGAACTCGACGATGGCCTGGGAGCCGAGCTCGGCGAACCAGTGGCCGATGGCGTCGAGCGGCACGTTGCGCCCGATCGCGAGGTGATGCACGAGTGCGAGCGCGAGGATGACGTCGGCATTCGCCCGATCCGCGAGCGACTGCCGCTCAACGCCAGCCCAGCCCAGCCCCGGGCTCGGGTTCGCCACGTCGGCGACCAGCGGCAGGATCGACGTCTGGCCGTCGCGACGGACGGCCCGGTAGTGGAGCTCGGCCGCCCCCGGATCGAGGTCCAGGGCGATCACGTCATAGCCGAGATCGGCGGCGATCCGGCTGAACCGGCCGGTGTTCGCACCCAGGTCCCAGGCGCGCGACCCCGCGGCCGCGCCGAGCATCGTCGCGACCACCCGATCCTTGGCCTCGGCCGCCGCCGCTCCATAGCTCGTGCGCCCGGCGTAGTCCGCCCACTCGGTCGCACCGGGCTCCCAGTGGAGCTTGCCCACGGCCGAGCGGAGGCTGTCGATGAGCGCCTGGCGTCGGATGTCGCTCATCCGCGGGGCGGTCCGGGGCCGTTGCACGCCGCCGCCCGGTGCCAGGTCCCGCCGGCGATCGAACCGCCGCTCGGCCCGGGCGTGGAGGTGGATGTGCGACGCGAGGCCGAACCGGAGCCATGTCCGCCGCGGCAACAGCGTGCTCGTGAGGTCGAGGGGGAGGCCATCGACGTAGTCCCGCAGCAGCACGCCGCACCGGACATCGCGGTACGCCATCAGCGCCAGCGGCGCGAGGAAGTGCTGGCAGAACTGGCGGTAGCCGACCCACGGCGCACCCGGCTGCGCCGTCTCGAACGACAGCGTGTCGATCAGGACCGGACGACCGCTGATGGAACTGGATGTTGTAGGCGCTCGCGTCCTTGAGCGTGAACCCGGCGGCCTGCGCCGCGCGCTGGATCTCGAGGGTACGCAGGGCCGCGTCCTGGAGCTGCCCGAACGTCCACTCGTACGGATACGAGATGAAGCCCACCGGCTCGGGGGCGATGACCGCGTGCGCGGATGGAGGATCGGCCGCGAGGGCCGTGTCGACCGGCTCGAAGGGGATCAGCCAGCCACGATCGACCAGGTGGGACATGAACCCGCTGTGGACCAGGGCGTCCCAGTGCTCGGCGTACGACGTGTTGATCTGACGCAGCAGCCGACCGTCGCGCCGGTAGACGAAGCCGCTGGGGTCCCGGTACGAACCTGGATCGCGGGTGATGCTCAATCCGGCGCCGGGTCAGTCAGTGCCCGCGCCACCGTCCGTTCCGGGATCCTCGTCCCGGCCCCGGGATCGAACCACCCGGATGGCCCGCGCCAGCTGGGTGCGCAGGATCAGCGGGAGCGCGACGATCGCGGCGATCGCCGCCTGCAGCAGCATGCTGCCGGTGCCCGCGTCGATGTACGCCAGGAGCGCGTGATGCATCCGACCCTCCACCCAGGCGCCACGGTGCATTGACCACGCGGACGCCGCGCTGATGATAACGCGGCGTCAACCCGAACAAACGATCGATGTCGAACGGACGGTCAATTCCGCCGGACACCGATGCATGCCCGGGACGACAGCGCGGGCCCGGCGACACCGGGACGCGGCAGCACGGCGGACATGCGACGATGCGCGTCGTGACACCGATCACGTCCGCCGAGCGCCGGGTCAGCTGGCTGGCTGCGATGGCTGCCGTCGCCCTGATCGAGGTCGTGCTGATCGCGACGCCGGCCTCGTACCCGTCCTACGACGAGGCCAAGTACATCGGGATCGGGTACTCGTTCCTGGCCGGCCTGGGCCCCCGGACGGCGTTCGGCGAGACGTTCGTCCCACACTCGCCGCTGTGGTCGGCGATCGTCGACGCGCCATCGGCCTGGTTCGGCGTCGATGCCCTCTCCTGGGGCCACCTGCTCAACGCCATCGCGGTCGGCGGGCTCCTGCTCCTGGTCGCCTGGTTCGGGTGGCGGATCCGGCCCGTGGTCGGCGCCGCGGCGGCCGCCGCGTACGCGGGCTTCCCATACCTGTACGAGCTTGCCCGAACGTCCCGGCTTGATGTCCCTGCAGCCGCGCTGTGCCTCACCTACGTCGTCGTGGGCCTGATGGCGCTCCGACGCCGCTCGTTCCGATGGGGCCTCGCGGCCGGGCTCGTGTTCGGCATCGCGTTCCTGGTCAAGGAGATCGCGCTCCCGTTTGCACCCGTGCCATTCCTGGTGGCCTTCGCGAACGGCGTTCCATGGCGAGCCCTGGTTCGGGTGCTCGCCGGTGTGGTCCTCACGGCTGCGGTGTCCACGAGCTGGTGGTTCATCGAGTATGCCGACATCACCGGCAGCGTCTACCGGCTGGGCACGCCGGCCTGGACGCTGATCCCGCTCGTGATCGTGGGGGCGATCGTCGTCACCGGCGGTCTGTGGGCCTCCCGCGGCACGACGGCAAGCGCAGGTGCGACCGAGGCGGAGACGGTCGCGGGCGGGGGCATTGCGCGCCTCGACCCGGCGCGTCGCTCCATCAGCTGGCTGTTCGCGGCGGCCTGGTTTGCGCTGCTGACCGCCTTCTTCCAGGTCCAGGGCACGCTCCAGGGAGCGGGCCTGTTCCAGCTGAGCCAGTACAAGGTATACGCGGCGTTGTGGCTGCCGACGTGGCCGATCCGGATCGTCGCGGCCGCGGCCGTGGTCGGAGCGTTGCTCGCCGTCATCCAGCTCGTCCGCTCGCCGAGGGGCCGCCTGCGCGACGGCCTCGACCTCCTGGGCATGAGCCTCCTGTGCACGCTCCCGCTCATCCTGCTCGTGTTCGCGGTCGGGGAGCCGCCGCGCAACTACCTCGCGCAGCTCGGGTTGTTCATCGCCTTTTCCGCCACCGGCTGGATCGGCCTGGTGGAGTGGGGGATCGTTCGCCTGCGCACGCTCGCGCGGGCGTCCCATGGCACGGCCCGGACCGACGCCCCGATCGATCGCCGGATCGTGGGCGCCGGGCTCGCGGCGGTGCTGGCGGCCGCCACCGTCGGCCTGGGCAGCCACGCGATCGCCCACGGGACGTCATCGAGCGGGATGGCCCGCGAGGCCGCGGTGGACTCCGTCGCGGCGTGGGTCGAGGCGAACGTCCCGTCGGGTACCGCGATCGGCTTCGGCTCGTTCCTCGGCTACGAGATGGCCCTGCCGCTGCGAGGCGAATGGCCGCTGCGGCACCTCGTGCAGGTGGTCACGGTCGGCGACGCGCAGGCGACCTACGGGCTTCGCAGCTACGGAAGCCCGCGCTCCGACGACTGGCTGGCGATCGACGGCGTCGAGCGCCGGTCCTACCAGTACTCCACCTTCCGGGCTGCCGCGTTCGCGAATGCCGTGCGGGCGGGCGGCCTCGGGTACTTCGTCTACGCAACGGGCACCACGACCAGCGTGCCGTCGCTGCTCGGCGCGTTGACGCCCGATCACGGGTTCACGCTGGCCAAGGACTGGACCTTCCCGGTCACCACATCGGCCGGCAGTGACGCCACGGTCGACGTCGCGATCTACCGCGTCGACCTGGCGAACGTCGACTTCTCGGACAGCCCGATCTTCATCACCGCGTCCGCGCTCGAGCGCCTGACGAACCTGTTCGCGAGCGCGGGCGCCGCGGGTCGTTCAGCGGCGGCCAACCTGGCGGCCCGGGTCATGGTCAGCCCGCCGGATCCGTCGGGGCCTGCGCTGCTCGCCCGGCTTCGGGCCGTTTCCAGGCCCTGATCCGCAGCGTTCGCGCGAGGGGCTCCGTGCGCTGATGGCACTTCCGATAAGGTGAGTTATGTCTGTCTACCCACGCAACGCAGAAGGCACGTACGTCGTCGGGGGCCGGGTAGCATCTTTGGTGCCGCCGTGCCATTGAACTTGGCACAGGTGCCACTAGACTGACCCAGATGGCAAACCGATTTCAACGCGTGCGTGGCAACTCTGCGATCGATCTATTTGCGGGCGCTGGTGGGGCAACCCAAGGCCTACGTCAAGCCGGCATCGACGTGCTCGCCGCCATCGAAATGGACGACGACGCAGCGGATACGTATGCAGCTAATCACCCTCGGGTCACCCTTAGGCGCTCTAGCATCCGGGACGTCCCTGCCGAGCGTCTCCGGCGGGGTCTGCGTCTCCGTCGTGGGGACCTCACGCTTCTCCAAGCGTGCCCGCCGTGTCCCAGTTGGTCATCCCTTGGCGCCAGCTCGATGAAGATGATCGAAAGGATCTAGTTGATGAGGTCTGGCGCTTCATCCGCGCCTTTCGTCCAAAGTCATTCGTGCTTGAGAACGTACCCGGTTTGACGAACGACAACCGCTTCCAGTCATTGCTCGCGAGTGCCCGGTCGTCTGGGTATGGCGTGAGTACGTACCGGGTGGACGCGGCCGATTTCGGTGTGCCCCAAAGACGAGTCCGGTTGATCGCGATTGGCGCCTTCGGCATCTCTGCAGATCAATTCCCTCAGGATCTGCCGTCCGCGCTGCCCGATGGCTTTGACCGATCACCACGCGTGGTTGGCCCAGTCTTTGAGGCGACCGCCAAGCTTGTCGACGATCCCTTGCACGTCGGTAGAAGCCACTCGGAGGTTGTAGTCGAACGGATTCGCGCAATTCCCGAGGCCGGCAATCGCTTCGATCTACCAAAGGACCTGGAGCTACCTTGTCATCAACAGCTCGGCAGCCGGAACGCGACAGCGGCATACGGGCGCATGAAGGCTGGCCAGCTTGCCCCGACCTTGACGACGCGTTGCCCACACCCTCGTGTGGATCGTTTGTTCATCCAACGGAACACCGTGGGATCACACTCAGAGAGGCCGCCCTCCTCCAGACATTTCCAGGTGAGTACGACTTCAAAGGCACCTACGGCGCGAAAGAACGACAGATTGGAAACGCAATTCCGGTCAGGATGGCGGAAGGGGTTGCTCTAATCGTGCTGAGCTTGCTTCGGCGGCGCGATCTTGCGGTGCATGCGAGAACAGGTCACGAGGCGGTGGGTTCGGTCGTCGGAAGTCCTCTCGTCGGAGCCGCCAAGAGCGCCTGATCTGGGATGCGATCCAGGAAGTCCTGGTGCGATCGCCTCGTGGAGACGAGGAGTTCCTCCCACGTCCTGATCGTAACGTGTTCGTCCTGCAAGGGGGCCTTGGCCAAGGGGCTCCGGAGCGAGAGGCGATCACAGACGATCGTCAGTCGCGGTTCCTTGAATTCTGACGCGATTTCCCGGTTTTCAAGCAGGAATGCTCGCAGTGCCTCGAGGTATCGATAGGCGCGTTCCATTTCCTCGTCGGTGAGGCCGTGGTCCGGGCGCTTGATTTCGACCACTTCTAAGATGCCCTGATCACTGATCAACACAAAGTCGGGCTCACGACTCGGGTCGTTGATGGCAGAGGTGACGATCGGGACGCCATTACGTTTCTCGTACCAGGACTGAAACGCTATTCGAGATCGCTCCAGACGCTCATTCTTCGAAAGGGGCGTCCAGTCGGGGTGCAGATCCACGGCGCTTGCTCGATGAGCAGTTGTAGCTGATTCTCCAAGGTCTCGCCCGTCCGGATCAACACTCCCAAGCGCACGAGCGTTTCGACGCGTTCACGAGCAACCTGACCGAGCGAGTAGATCTCAGCAACGCTTGCCCGCCTGAAGAGATCAACCACCATCGCCAGCGTGTTTGTCGTGGTTTGCGCCGCTTCGTTGAGTGCGTCCACGAGCGTGCGATGCGGGCCAACAGCAAACGCGAGCTCGAGGAGACGTTGACGATACTCCGGATCGCGAATGGACTCCTTGTCGGCACGACCGACGAACAGACGTGCCACAAGGCGAATTGATGACCGCATCTCTCGGTCTGTCGGTACGCGGGCTTCGAGAAGTTCGTCGAGCCTGGTTTCGTTTGCGAAGTCCTCCCATGTTTGGGCGCGCAATGAGGTTTCCGCCTTGCCGGCAATTTCGCGGATGATCCCCCGCCCCCAAGTCCTCAGGGCCTCACCCTTCTCTGAGTTCCAGATGATGTCCTGGCGGTCCGATCGCACGAGGTCTTCGTCTTCGTCGATCCAGTCCGCGTGCACTTCGCCGACAATGTAACTACGGAGCTTGAACTCTCCGGTGAAACCAGCCGGAATGTCAAAGTCTCGCGTTTGAGCGACGAGCTTTCCTCTGGCGAAGATCCGTACCCCCGCCATAGCCTCGTCCTTGTAGGGATCCGCGGCGTATGCAACCCAACCCTCGACCGGAAGAGAGTCCCCATTGAACGGAACCGGACGATCCGACAAGTCCTGTCGAGTGTCGGCAAGTTCGGCGATTGCTAGTTGGCCGACAGTGATAGTGGGATTGCTTTCGCGGCTGTCGCTGATCTCAACTCGCCAATCGACTTGTTCCAGCCCGAACCGCGCAGCAAGTTGTCGGTGAAGCGACTCAGCGTCGGGCACCCTCTTCCGCCCGAATTCGCGGAGGGAGATGGTCGTTCCGGTCGAGTTGGCTCGGGTTCCGTCTCGGGAGCCGACGATCGGGTGGTAGTCGAAGTCGGAGGGGCTTACGATGTCGTCGTAGCGCAGCAGAAGGTGGGATACCGGAAACGTCCCGTCATCGCCAGGCACCCCGCCTGCTGTCACTACCTCGATCTCGCGGCAGACGCCAAAGGGCGCGAGCTTGCCAATCCCCTTCCGGCCCATGACAAGCCGGCGCTTGACAGCCGTTCGTTCGCCGCGCGTCGCTCGCCGGTTCGCCCCTACTTCGAGGTAGTGGGCGTTGACTTCCTCAGCAGTCATTCCCTGGCCGTCGTCACTAATAGTGATGACGTGCCCGTGATCGATGGCGGTCCCGCCTTGCACGGAGGCGAGCAAGGTATCAAAGGGAAGTGTGATGCGAACGGTCTCGGCGTCTGCGTCATAGGCGTTCGCGATCAGTTCCGCCAACACTGCTGCGACGCGATCATACATACGGATGCCGAGCTGATCGATGGTCAATCGAGAAATGCGCATTCGGTACTTGGGCTCGGTCAGACTCAGGTCCTGCGCTGGCGGCAAGATCGTCGATCCATCTCGATCTGTGCGGTCGCTGGTCATAGGGTCATCAGTCCTGCTATCGGTGAAATGTATCGTCGGGGATCGCTGCCGTCGCAGAAGAAGGCGCCGGCAGACGCTGGATTCGGCGAAGGAAGACGCCGCGCACAGGCTCGTCTATGTTTTCCAAACGTAGCACCCAAGGGGACCTCTGGATCGAGCACGATGACTACTACAGTTCTCCGCCGTCCGACCATCGACACTCTCGGCAGCGGGCGCCCGCATACTCGTCGCCACGCTGAAAGTCTGTGTCATGCCATCCCTCAATTGACGCCAGGCCAGCGCCGCAGTTGGGGCATCCGACGATTGCGCCATAACCGGGGAAGTAGCCTACGTCAATGCCGGCGTATTCAAGGGTCGCCTGAATCGCCATTAGCCACTCGCGCTCGCCGGCAAGCCCCAGAATTTCTGCCGCGACCTGGGAATCGGGAAGGTCCCCGCGCAAGTACCGAAGGTCGGCCAGCAACGCCGGGAATTCCGTTTCGTCCAGGAGAACGGGAATGACGCGGAGGCTCCCGTCTTTGATTCCTCTTGCGAGGGCTGCTGCCAGCTCGCGCCCGACCCACTTCGACCGAGCCGCGTCTTCGGACCAGATCAGAACGAATGTGTCGAACGCCGCTAGGCCCTCGTTGATTTTCGCAGTTAGTGAGTCCCCAGCACGGATCTCCCATTCGTCGAACCAGACCTCTGCGCCTGCGAGCGCTAGCTGCGACCCGAGGCGGCGCGCGAAGGGCTTGTCAGCAGCGTTGTGCGACAAGAACACTTTCGACGCCTGCCGCCCCTCCGACGCGCCAGTCATTGGCGATGATCGACGTTCACGGACACGATGAGCGCCACCTTCAGGGCGCTGCCGGACCCGCACGCCGGGTCCTTGTCGCGCGGCGTCGCCTTCGTCAGCTTGTGGCCGGAAAGGAGGAGCTCGGTCACCCGCGTCTGCATCGCCACGAACTCGCGGCGG
This sequence comes from uncultured Chloroflexia bacterium, assembly GCA_963749705.1. GTDB lineage: Bacteria > Chloroflexota > Limnocylindria > Limnocylindrales > CSP1-4 > CAIXZV01. Next base: position 300,037 of record CAVVNQ010000002.1, read on the forward strand.
AGCGGGCGCAGGATCACGGGCTCGACAAGCTTCCAGATGGCGTCGCGGTCCGTGTAGTGGGCGCCCAGCTGGGCGCGCTGGTCAGGGTCGAGGCCACGCTCGAACAGGGTGCCGAAGATCGCGGGTTCGATGAGCGCCCAGTTGAGCCGGCTGACCTCGAGCAGGGTCGAGATCTCGGAGCCGGTGAGCGGGAGGACTTCGCCGGTGTCGAACAGGCCGCCGTTGAACCAGTCGATCTCCTCGGTCCCGGACAGGCCGCCGTCGTTGGCCATCTTCGCGAACAGCTCGCCAAGCGCGGTGCTGAACACGTCGCTGCGGCCCCTCGATGCCTCGCTGAGGCGCATGAAGATGCCCTTGGGCAGCAGGCCCGCATCCTCGGCGAACAGGCAGAACAGGATGCGGTCCAGGAAGTGGGCGACCTTGTCCGGGTCGTGGCCTCGATTGCGGAGGCTCTGCGCGATCTCGGCGAAGTGGCCGGCGGCCTTCTCGGTGATCTGGGCCGGCCGGAGCCTGGGCCGGAGCTCCTCGGGCGCCGTGAACACGTCGCGCAGCGTCTGAAGCGCTGTCGAGGGATCGTCGGCCGCCAGGTCGTCGAGCGTGATCGTCGTCAGGACCGGGCTCAGGCCGGTGAAGTTGGTCCGGATCTCGATGCTGTCGAGGTCGCTCACGATGAGCAGGGGCGGGTTGCCCAGGTCGTCCTTGTAGTTGAGGAGCTGGAGGTACGCCGCCTTCAGGTCCTTCTTGTGGCCCTTGTACTCCCAGGCGAAGAAGCCGCGCTTCCAGACGTCGGCGAAGCCGTCCCCTCCGCCGGCTTTCTCGACCCGGCGCTCGAAGGCGTACTGCTCGCCGGTGGGGTCGGCTTCGTGGGGCGTGGGCTCCCCCACCATCCGGCACAGATCGATGAAGTGCTCCTGGGCCGCGGCCTTCTCGGTCGTGGTGGAGCCGCGCCACTTCAGCGCGAAGGCGGCTGGGGTCAGGGTCGGGGCGCTCACGACGGTGAGGGCGTGACGGTGAATGGATGCATGGTGCCAACTATCAGGGTTGCGACCTGCGCCATCGTGCCCGAAGCGAGGAACCAGTAGAAGGCGCCCGCGAGCAGGATCACGCCGGCGACCTGGACCATGAAGCCTTGCGCGCCC
>CAVVNQ010000003.1:0-647183 GCA_963749705.1 uncultured Chloroflexia bacterium
TGCCCATGGCGCCTCGCCCGAGTCCCATAGGGCCTGGAGCGCACGGAGGTCCCGCAGCGCATCCATCGGCTGCCAGAACCCGTGATGGCGGTAGGCGCGCAGCTCGCCTTCTGTCGCCAAACTCTCGAGCGGCGCACCCTCGAATGGCGTCTGATCCCCGGCGATCCGGTCCAGCACCGCGGGCTCGAGCACCATGAACCCCCCATTGACCCAGGCGCCATCGCCTTCCGGCTTCTCCTGGAATGCCCGCACGACCGGGGCGGAGAAGTGCTCGACCGTCTCGTCCTCATCGATCTGCAGCGCGCCGAAGCGGCCCATTGGCTGGACCGCGGTGATCGTCGCCAGCTTGCCGTGCGCACGGTGGAACGCGAGCAGCCCCGGGACGTCCACGTCCGCGACGCCGTCTCCGTAGGTCAGCATGAAGGTGTCATTGCGCACGTGCTCGGCCACCCGCTTGAGCCGGCCGCCGGTCTGCGTGTCGGGCCCCGTGTCGACCAGCGTGACCCGCCACGGCTCCGCGGCTTGCTGGTGGACCTCCATCGAGTTGTCACGCATGTCGAAGGTCACGTCCGACATGTGGAGGAAGTAGTTGGAGAAATACTCCTTGATCATGTAGCCCTTGTAGCCCAGGCAGACCACGAAGTCGCTGAACCCGTAGTGGCTGTAGCCCTTCATGATGTGCCACAGGATCGGCCGCTCGCCGATCTCGACCATCGGCTTGGGCCGGGTGGCGGTCTCCTCGGACAACCGGGTGCCGAGACCGCCGGCGAGGATGACAACCTTCAAGATCCGCCCCCGTGTGCTGCTGCGCCGTTGCGAACGATGGCGGAAGTGTAGCCACCCGGGGCCACCGCGGAACGGAGTACGCCAGCATCGGGGATCGGCGCGCCCGAGGCTGCCGGCAAGCGCGGACAGTCGTACGCCAGCGAGCCGTACAGGTAGAGCGGCTGTTCCGGGCCGAAGAACAGGTACTGGCGGTACGCGGACCGGTCGACCTGGATGAGGCCGAAGTTGGCGGGAGCCAGCGGGCTGTTCGACACGGCTGCACACGGACGAGACGGTGCGATCCAGTCGTCGTACCAGGCGAGACCGTAGCCGAGATCCGCGTTGCCGATCGTGGACGCGTGGGACCCCATCCACTCGTAGCCGGCGTCCACCGCCCCAGCGTCGTAGCCCATTGCCACCATCGCATCGCCGGCGCGCCATCGCGCCGCGTCGTAGGCGAACGAGTTGGCGGCGAGGACCAGCGCCGAGACCGCCAGCCAGGCGAGCGCGACATGCGACAACGCGTCCTGGCGGCCGAGGCGACTCGGCAGACGGCCGCGCAGCAGGAGGATCGCGGCGACGGGCACGAGCGGAAGGAGGTAGCGGTCCAGCATGCCGGCGACCGAAACGAACACCAACAGGCCGCCGGCATGGGCGAGGACGAACACCATCAGAACTGCGGTGGGACCGCGGACAACCTGGACCAGCTCCGACGCAGCCGACATCGATGAGCGCAAGGTGGCCAGCTGGTGCTGTGCCCATGCGATGCACAGCACCAGCAGCAGGATCGCCGCGAACCAGGCGAGCTGTTCGGAGAGCGCCCACGCGCGGTCACCGACGACGGCGGCGCGGGCACCGGCGAGCAGGTCGTCGCCGGCGAGGCCGGTCGCAAGCCAGAGGTTCCCTACGAGCGCCCCGTGGGGGGCCGCGACCACGAGGCCGACGCCCACGACCCCAGCGGCGAGGATGACCTGCCCGGCGCTGATGGTGGCCATCCGGCTGCCGACGGCGAGCGCGATGGCGGGCAGGAGGACGGCGGCGAGGGTGGCGAACGCCGGCCCGATGATGATCAGTCGCCCAAGATCTGCCGAGGCCGGGATTGAGCGGCCCGGGATCGAAGCGGCAGCGCCAAGCACGACGACGACCCCGATCACGAACGCACTCGACACGATGGCCAGCCAGGCCCGCTCGTCCGCCCGGTTGCGGGCCCAGGCGGCGACCAGGATCGCAACCGGCGCCGCGAGGGCGAACTCCCGGATGCTCAGTGCCAGCAGGCCGACCGCCATCGAGGCGACCAGCTCCATCCGTCGGCCTCCGTCCTGGAGCCACCGGACGCCCAGCAGGAGACACAGCATCGTGAGCGCATACGTGGGCACGTCGGTCATGAACGCCACGGTCTCGCGGGCGAACCCCGGGAATGCCTCCACGAGCAGCACCACGAGGACCGCGGCGCCTGTCCCGATGAAACGGCGGGCCAGGAGGTAGGTGGCCACGATGCCGATCAGGGTCAGCACCAGCCCATAGGCGGTGAACGCCCAGGAGTCGCCGCCCGAAGCCCACAAGAACGGCTGGACGGTCACGACCTGACCGATCGACGCCGCCGTGTGGCCGGGCATGTCCAGGCTGCCCGTGCGGAACAGGGTGTCCGCGGCGCGCATGTACACCCAGCCGTCGTTGCCCGGGATACCGATCGCACCCGCTGCGGCCGCCAGCCACAGGGGAACACCCACGCTGATCAGGCTCAGGATCGCCAGCGCGAGCAGGTCTCGGCGGCCGATGGGGGCGGGCGGGGCAGTGGTCATCTAGCGGCGATCCGCGACGCGGTCGGTGCGCTGCCGGCCGAAGGCAAGGGCGAGCATTTAGCCGCCTCGGTTCCATAGAGGTACAGCGGCTCGTCGGGTCCAATGAACAGGTACTGCCGGTAGGCTGATTCCTCGACGCGCACGAGCGTGGAGTCATCGAGCTCGACCGGGCTGCTCGAGACCACGGCGCAAGGACGATCGGACGCGATCCAGTCGTCGTACCACATCACGTTGTACGTCCGAGGCACCGCATTTCCGACACCGCTCGCGTGGTACCCGACCCACTCGTAGCCGGCGTCCACCGTCCCAGCGTCGTAGCCCATTGCCACCATCGCATCGCCGGCGCGCCATCGCGCCGCGTCGTAGGCGAACGAGTTGGCGGCGAGGACCAGCGCCGAGACCGCCAGCCAGGCGAGCGCGACATGCGACAACGCGTCCTGGCGGCCGAGGCGACTCGGCAGACGGCCGCGCAGCAGGAGGATCGCGGCGACGGGCACGAGCGGGAACAGGTATCGATCGTTCATCGGGCTGATCGCCACGAACACGATCATTCCGCCGGTGTAGACGGCGAGAAACAGGGCGAGGATCACTGTTTGACCCCGGATGACCTGGCGCAGCCAGTCCACGGCCTCGGACGCCGATCGAGGTCGGACGACAAGATTCTCGACACGCCAGAAGACCAGAGTGGTCAGGAGGATCGCCGCGAACCAGGCGAGCTGTTCGGAGAATGTCCATGCGCGGTCACCGATGACGGCGGCGCGGACGCCTGACAGGAGCGCGTCGCCCCCAATCCCGTTCTGAAGCCAGAGATATCCGAACAACGATGGATACGGCAATGCCGCGACCACGAGGCCGACGCCCACGACCCCAGCGGCGAGGATGACCTGCCCGGCGCTGATGGTGGCCATCCGGCTGCCGACGGCGAGCGCGATGGCGGGCAGGAGGACGGCGGCGAGGGTGGCGAACGCCGGCCCGATGATGATCAGTCGCCCAAGATCTGCCGAGGCCGGGATTGAGCGGCCCGGGATCGAAGCGGCAGCGCCAAGCACGACGACGACCCCGATCACGAACGCACTCGACACGATGGCCAGCCAGGCCCGCTCGTCCGCCCGGTTGCGGGCCCAGGCGGCGACCAGGATCGCAACCGGCGCCGCGAGGGCGAACTCCCGGATGCTCAGTGCCAGCAGGCCGACCGCCATCGAGGCGACCAGCTCCATCCGTCGGCCTCCGTCCTGGAGCCACCGGACGCCCAGCAGGAGACACAGCATCGTGAGCGCATACGTGGGCACGTCGGTCATGAACGCCACGGTCTCGCGGGCGAACCCCGGGAATGCCTCCACGAGCAGCACCACGAGGACCGCGGCGCCTGTCCCGATGAAACGGCGGGCCAGGAGGTAGGTGGCCACGATGCCGATCAGGGTCAGCACCAGCCCATAGGCGGTGAACGCCCAGGAGTCGCCGCCCGAAGCCCACAAGAACGGCTGGACGGTCACGACCTGACCGATCGACGCCGCCGTGTGGCCGGGCATGTCCAGGCTGCCCGTGCGGAACAGGGTGTCCGCGGCGCGCATGTACACCCAGCCGTCGTTGCCCGGGATACCGATCGCACCCGCTGCGGCCGCCAGCCACAGGGGAACACCCACGCTGATCAGGCTCAGGATCGCCAGCGCGAGCAGGTCTCGGCGGCCGATGGGGGCGGGCGGGGCAGTGGTCATCTAGCGGCGATCCGCGACGCGGATTGATCCGCCTGGGGCCTAGGACCGCCGAACGCCGCCAGCAGCGATGTCAGCTGATAGACGAGCAGCCGGGGGTATGTGAGGACGACAAGCGACACTGCCAGCGGCCAACCCCAAGGCGTGCGCGCGAAGCGAAGGGCGACGGCAACCAGCCCGGCAACCATGACAAGCCATAGCGCGGGGTGAATCGCAAACGGCGAGACGTTGCGGACGTCGAACGCGGGCCGGAGCCACGTCAACTGCAGATACGCGAGCGTGCCTGCCGGCTCGAAGAGCAGCTGGAGGGCTCCGATCGCCAATGTCCAGCCCGCGAATCGTGTGAGGGAACGCAGGTCGCGTCGCCCGAGCCAGAACGCGGCCACCAGCCACGGAAGCAGCTTCAGGTGCCCCGCGAGCGCGACCGCGGCCGGGCTCCCGATCGCAAGCAGCAGGGTGATGATGGGCTCTGCCTGGCCAACGCTAAGGGCCCACAGGATCGGCAGGGCCAGGCATCCGAGCGCGATCAGCACGGGCTGGCGAAGTCCGATGCGACGAAGCACGAGCACGAACGATCCCATCACGATCAGCTCCCAGATCGCGACCGCGGCCGCGAACGGCAGGAGCGCGAGCGGCCGGAACAGGACCGCAAGCAAGGGCGGGTTGAGGTACAACCCGATGCTGTCCGTGGCGGATGTGTCGTAGAGCGGCAGGCCCGCGTTCAGGCGCGTTGCTGCGTCGTAGTACACGTGAGCGTCGGCAAACGGATCGGACGACAGGTGGAGCGCGAGGGTCTGGAGCCCCAGCAGCGCACCCACGACCGCGGCAAGGACTGCCACCGCGCGCAGCGAGCGGCGACCCGCGGGGGAGATCCGGAGCGGGGAGGCGAAGGTCACGCGCCGCACGATACGCGGTCGTGAGGCGGTCGTGCGACCCGTCCGCCGCCGAGCCCGCGTAGCCCGTTCGTACCCCTCTGACGACCCCTCCCCCGGTGCTAGGCTGCACCGGCTGTGCGAACACCCATCGCCCTGTATGCGCTCGCCCTCGTGGCTCGCCTGGTGGTCGCGGCGGGGTTCCCGGATCCCGCCTACCCCGACTCGTTCTACTACGTCGATGTCGCACGCCAGCTTGCCTCCGGCCACGGGTTCAACGTGGACGTGGTCTGGATCTTCGCCGAGGTGGGCGGCAGGATCCCGGCCAACCCGGTGCTGCCGATCGCGTCCAACGCGCACTGGATGCCGCTCGCCTCGATCGTCCAGGTGCCGTTCATCTGGCTCCTGGGGCCCACGGCGATGGCGTCGGCGCTGCCGTTCGCGATCGCCGGCGCGTTCGCGGCGCCGCTCGCCTGGGCGATCGCGCGCGACGCGGGGCTGTCGCCGTTCGTGGCGGCCGCGGCCGGCGTGCTGACCGCATTCCCCGCCCTGTCGTTCGTGTACATGGCGCAGCCCGACAACTTCTCGCTGTACCAGCCGCTGGTCGCCGGGTCGCTGTGGCTGGCCGCTCGCGGGCTCCGCGGCCGGCCGCGCGACTTCGCGCTGGCGGGGCTGCTGGCCGGGCTCGCGACGCTGTCACGCAACGACGGCGTGCTGGTGCTGGCCATCCTGGGCGCCGTGTTCCTGTGGGATCGATGGCGCGCCCGTCGATCGTTCGGCGACCGGCCGGCCCGGCCGGCTCGGATCCCGTTCGTGGCGGCGGTCGGCGCCGTCGCCCTGTTCGCGGTGTCGGTTGGGCCGTGGTACCTGCGCCAGCTGGCGGTGTTCGGCTCGCTGTCACCGTCGACGGCATCGGGCAAGGTGCTGTTCATCCGCGACATCGGCGAGTGGAACAGCATCACGACGCCGGCGACGCTGGACCACCTGCTGGGCATGGGCATCGGGTCCGCTGCTGCTGAGCCGGCTGGGCGGCCTCGTGGCCGCGATGTTCATCTTCAGCATCCTGGTCGGCGTGCTGGTGCTGGTGCCGTTCATGGTCGCGGGCGCCTGGCGCCGGCTCGGGGACGCGAGGTTCGGCCCGTTCCTGGGCTACGCGGGGCTGCTGTTCGCATTCAGCGCGATCGTCTCGGCCGTCCACGTCCCGGGCGGCACGTTCATCCACTCCGCGGTGGCGCTGGCCCCGCACGGGTACGTGCTCGCGCTCGACGGGATCGTCGCCGGCATCGCCTGGCTCGCGGCCCGCCGGCGCGGCTGGAACGTGGCGCAGGCGTCGCGCGTGTTCGTGGGCGGCGCGGTGGCGTTCGGCGTCCTGGCCGCGGTCTTCGGCGCGATGACCGTGCACGCCACGTGGGATGACAAGCGCCAGCGGATGCAGGCGGTTGGCGCAGCCCTCGACGCCGCGGGCGCCCCGGCATCGGACCGGGTGATGTCGATCGACGCCGCCGGCTACCGGTACTGGACCGGGCATCCGGGTGTCGTCCTGGTCAACGACCCGCTGGACACCGTCGAGGCCGTCGCGCGTGCGTACGACATCCGGTGGCTGGTCCTCGAGGCCGCCGACACCGTGCCCGCCGCGCGCGCGATCCTCATCGACCACCAGCGGCCCGCCTGGGTTGGTCCGCCGATCACGGACCGCGACGACGTGTCCGTGTACCCGGTCTGCCTCACCGCGGCCGATCAGCGCTGCGCGGCGACGGCGAGCGTGCTCGGCACCGGGCCCGCCCGATGAGCCGCCTGGAGGCATGGGTCAGCGCCCTGGGCCTGTTCATCGTGGCGCTCGTGGTGCGGCTCCTCGCCGCCGCACAGATCCCGTTCCCGAGACCCGAGGACACCGCCTACTACGTCGGCGTCGCGCGCAACCTCGTCGAAGGGCGCGGCCTCGTGTCCGATGCGCTGTGGAGCTACGGGACGCCGCCGCTGGTGTTCCCGCGCCCCGCGTTCGAGGTCTGGCTGCCGCTGCCATCGCTCCTCGACGCGATCCCGATCGCGCTGTCGGGCGCCGCCAGACCGATCCCGCTCGAGACGGCCATGCGCGCGGCGCAGGTCACCTCGACGCTGCTGGGGGCGCTGCTGGTCGTGCTCGCCTGGCGGCTGGCGGCCGACCTCGCGCGCGAGCGCAACCTCCCGGTCGGGCGGGCGCGGACGCTGGCCGTCGGCACCGGGCTGACGGCCGCGGTGTACCTGCCGCTGGTCCTGCACTCGGCGCTGCCCGACTCCACGATGCTGTTCGGCGTCCTTGCGCTGGCCGCGTGCGTGCTGATGGCCGGGATCCTCCGCTCCCCGACCTGCGACCGGCGGGTGGACCGCCGGCTGATCGGCCTGGGACTGCTCCTGGGCGCGGCGGCGCTCACGCGCAACGAAGCGGTCTGGCTCGCGCTCGCCTGGGCGTGGCTGGCGTGGCGGCTCCCCGGACAGCCGCGCGCCCTCCGGCTGCGGCTGATCGGCGTGGTCGCGGTCGTCAGCCTCGCCGTGTTCGCGCCATGGGCGGTCCGCGACTGGATCGTGTTCGGCAACCCGCTGCCCGGGCAGGCCGTGACCAACGCCCTGTCCGTGTCCGGCTTCGACATCTTTGCCTGGAACGTGCCGCCGACGCTGTCGCGCTACCTCGACGTCGGGCCGGGAACGCTGCTCGACATGCGGATCACCGGCATCGGCCACAACCTGGTCAACGTGCTCCTGTTCCTGGGCGTGCCGCTGTCGATCCTCGGGCTGCTCGCGCTGCCGTGGCAGGCACGTGACCGGGTCCTGCGGCCCCTGGTGATCCTGTCGGTCGCGACGTTCCTGGTCACCAGCCTGGTGTTCCCGGTGGCGACGACCTGGGGCACGTTCCTCCACGCCGCCGCGCCGGTCCACGTGCTGCTGATCGTGTCCGCGCTCGGCGCGCTCGACGCCGGGATCGCGGCGCTGGGCCGGCGCCGCGGCTGGACGCGCCCGGTCGCGTGGCTGGGGCCGCTGCTGGGCGTGTTCGCGTCGGTCCTGTTCACGGCCGCCCTGCTGCCCGCGTTCGGGGGCGAGGCGCGCGCGACCCAGGGCACGTACCGCGTGCTCGCGCAGCAGATGGCGGCGATCGGCGCGCCCCTCGACGGGTCGGCGCCGGTCATCACCGACTTCCCCATCTGGCTGGCCGAGGCGGAGCGGGTGCCGACGCTGGGGCTGCCGGACGAGACGCCGGCCGACGTGCTGGACCTTGCCACCCATTTCGGCGCCCGCTGGCTGATCTCCGCGGATCCCGGCCACGGCCGGTGGCCCGCGGTGCTGGACGGACCCGCCCCGGACGCCCGCTGCTTCCAGGAGGTCCTGCTGCCCCTTCCGGACGATCCCGCGCAGGCGGCGGCGCTGGGCGGGATCCGCGTGTTCCGCATCGTGTGTGCGGGCGTCGCGCGCGTTCCCGCACCGGTTTCGGCCGAGCGGCCCTCGCCATGACGCTCCACACGGATACACTCCAGCCGATGGATGGCCCTGTGGACGAGCCGGCGGGCGTGCGCTTCGACGAGCTCCAGGCCGAGGCGGCGGAAGCTCTCTCGTACAGCGCGAACACGCTGCGCGCCGTCCGCGACCGCTACCGGACCGCGTACCTCGAGGACCTCGCCCGCTGGCAGACCCTGCGCGACGACCTGACGTCGTTCGAGCGCGAGGCGCCGGACGATCAGGGCTCCGTGGCCGCCGGCTCCACCAACGGATCGGGTGACGGCGGTGCGTCGATCTCGCTCGAGGCGCTCGCGGTGACGGCCGCCGAGGCCGGCGCGGCCGATCTCCGCCTGCGGATGGTGCGCGGCGAGGTGGACCGGCTGCGGAGCGACCTGGGGCGGCGCGAGGCCGAGCTGTCGCGGATCGAGCTGGCGATCAAGAGCCTCGAGAGCACGTGGCTGTTCCTCGAGCGTGGCGATGCATCGCTGGTCAGCGACAGCACGCCGGGCACGCCGACCGACGTCCAGATGCGGATCGTCGAGGCGCAGGAATCCGAGCGCGCGCGGCTCGCCCAGGAGGTCCACGACGGTCCGGCCCAGATGCTGTCCAACGCGATCTTCCAGGTGGAGTTCATCGAGCGGGTGTTCGACTCCGACCACCCCCTCGCCCGCACGGAGCTGCGCTTCCTGCGCGAGCTGCTGCGGCGCGAGCTGGGCGACGTGCGCGGGTTCATCGGGCAGCTGCGGCCGCCGGTGCTGGCGGAGCTGGGCCTCGATGGATCGATCGCCGACACGGTCGCCACGCAGTCGGCGCTGTCGGGCCTGCACATCTCGACGGCCCTCGCCGCGACGCCCGACGGGCTGGGCGAGGCCGCCCAGACGGTGGTCCTGCGCGTGGTGCAGGAGGCACTGCAGAATGTGCGCAAGCATGCCGGCGCGACAGATGTCGTGGTTGCGAGCATGGTGGACGATGGACAATGGGTGCTGGAGGTCCGCGACGACGGTCGCGGCTTCGATGTCGGGGCGGTCGCGGCTCGCGGTCGCCGCAACTTCGGGCTCCAGTTCATGCGTGAGCGGGCCGAGCTCATCGGCGCGCAGTTCGAAGTTCGTTCGCGGCCGGCGGCAGGCACGGTGGTCCGGCTGGCGATCCCGTTGACGCGAAAGGAGAGCGGATGACCGAGTACCAGGGGCCCGAGCGCCGCCGCAGCGGGCAGGATCGTCGCAACCAGACGTTCGAGCGGCTCAAGATCGAGATCGTGGACGGCCATGCGCTGATGCGGATGGGCATCCGGAACATCCTCGAGCGGGAGCCCGACTTCGAGATCGTCGCCGAAGGAGACGACTCGCGCACCGCCATCGACGCCGCCTTCGCCACCAACCCCGACGTCATCCTCATGGACCTCTCGCTGGGCACCCCCGGTGGCATCGAGACGACGCAGCGGATCAAGCGGGAGCTGCCGGCTGCCGCGATCATCGTGCTGTCCACCGAGGAGGACGAGGACGCGCTGTTCGAGGCGATCAAGGCCGGCGCCGCCGCGTTCATCCTCAAGGACATCGCCCCCGAGGACCTGGTGATGGTCATCCGGCGCGTGGTCGCCGGCGAGTACCTGATCAACGACAAGGTGTTCAGCAAGCCGGCCGTCGCGTCGCGGGTGCTCAAGGAGTTCCGCGAGCTGGCCGTGTACGGCCAGGAGGCGGCGCCGATCTTCGCGCCGCTGTCGCCGCGCGAGGTGGAGATCCTGGACAACATCGCGCAGGGCATGACCAACAAGCAGGTGGCCTACGCGCTGTCGATCTCCGAGCAGACCGTCAAGAACCACATGAGCTCGATCCTCCGGAAGCTGTCCGTCAACGACCGGACCCAGGCCGTCGTGTACGCGATGCGCCAGGGCTGGATCCGGATGCCGGAGGACTGATCACGGGCGCGGATCCGGCGGACGCCGAGCCCAGCCCCGGGGCCGCCGAAGGGCTCGCCGCCCGGCTGCAGGCCGATGTCGCCGTGCTCGACCACGAGCTGGGCGAGATCGACATGCTCGTCGGGCAGGCCAGGGTGGAGGCGACCCGCCACGAGCAGAAGCGCGCGCAGGCGGCCGACAGGATCGGGGCCCCGGACGGGAAAGGCGCCGCGCCCAAGGAGCTGGCCGACGCCTGGGCCCAGCTGGTCAACCTGACCCGTCGGGCCGTCCTGATGGAGGCGCAGGTCGAGCTGCTCGACGCAAAGCGCAAGGCGCTGGCGCGTCACCGCGACGCGATCGCGGAGGTCGCGGAGGCCGCCGCCGCGGAGGCTGTTCCGGAGGCCGCGGCCGCGGGCGACGCTGCGGCGATGTCCAGCGCACGCTCGGTGCTCAACTCGCAGGAGGACCTGCGGCGCGAGATCGCCCGGGCGATGCACGACGGGCCGGCCCAGTCGCTCACCAACATCGTGCTCCAGGCGCAGATCGTGGAGCGCCTGCTGGACCGGAACCCGGCCGACGCCAAGGGCGAGCTGGGGCTGCTGGTGTCGATGGTCCAGCAGACGATCGAGGCGACCAAGAGCTTCATCTTCGATGTCCGCCCGATGGTGCTCGATGACCTGGGCCTGATGCCCACCCTCCGGCGGGCGGCGCGGGATCGCGGCAGGCGGGCGCACATCGCGGTCGAATTCGAGTCGCTGGGCGCCGACCGACGGCTGCCGATGGAGGTCGAGAGCGCGGTGTTCCGGATCCTGGACGAGACGCTCGCCGCCTACCTCGGGCAGGCTCCCGACCGGATGACGATCCACCTGGACTGGACCGAGGAGCTCGACGTCCGGATCACCGCGCACCGCGCGGCGACCGCGCCCGAGGGCGAGGAACCGCTGCCCGAGGTCCCGACCGGTGACGTGCCCGATGCCATCAAGCAGATGATCCAGGACCGCCACGACGCGCGCCGGGCCGCCGCCGAGGCGGCGGCGGTCGATGCGATCGTGGTCCTGCCCGCGGCCACGCGGCGCGACGTCGCGGACCGCGCCGCGTCCATCGGAGCAACCGTCGAGGTCCTCGCGGGCGGCAGCGAGCTGCGCCTGGTGGTGCCTGCGGCCACCGGAGATTCCGGACCCTCGGCGTGATCGAATCTCGTGACGGTCGCGAGACCGGGCCCGGAATGCTGGAAACCTCGCTCGTCCTCGGCCTCGCGGTCGTGCTCGCGGTGGTCATCGTGGTGTTCTTTGGTGGGGTGCTCGCCGATGCCATCGGCGTCCTGGTGGACGTCGCGCACGGGGGCCGCTGACCCGGGACCGGCCCGCGGGACCAGGACGATCGTCTCATTGGCTTGGTTCGCGAGACCCCGTACGTTGTGGGCGCCCTGATCTTGGGGCGGGACTCATCTCGGGAGGCAGTGCATGGCACTCATCAACTCGTTCCTCGCATCGATCCGCCGTGACGACGAAGGCCAGGGCCTCGCCGAGTACGCGCTGATCCTCGCCCTCATCGCCATCGTGGCGATCATCGCGCTGATCTTCCTGGGCAACCAGGTCTCGTCGATCCTGTCGACGGTCGGTAACTCCGTCTAGTCGCGGGACCGCAAACGCAACGCAAGGCCGCCGGCTCGTCCGGCGGCCTTCGTGCGTCCGGGACGGAGGCTCGCCTGTGCGCCGGGGCAACGGAACGGGACCGTGATGGGTTGACACCTCGGCACCAGCGACATACCGTGCGCACGCCGCGAGCGATCGCGGACATCTGCCGGGAAGGAGGTGAACCCAATCATGCTGCACGCACTTATCTCGCTCTTCAATCGTGACGACGAAGGCCAGGGCCTCGCCGAGTACGCGCTGATCCTCGCCCTCATCGCCATCGTGGCGATCATCGCGCTGATCTTCCTGGGCAACCAGGTCTCACAGATCCTGTCGACGGTCGGAAACTCCGTCTAGTCGGGCTCTCGAAGCAACAATCGACCGCCGGCTGCCCGCAGGGGCGGCCGGCGTCGTGTTCCCGGGGGACATGGCGCCGCATCCCGCGGTGCCTGTTCGTGTCGCTGGCGGACCGGATTCGCGGGCTGCCACGCCTCCGGGTGCTTCGGCGCCTGACTGACGGTCTGCCCCGCGCTTGTGTCGAGCTCGGGCTCGCGCGCCGGGGTCGCGGAGGTGTCGCGCGGCTGCCTTGCAGCGCACCTTACGATGCGCAGCGGCTCTGCCCAATTCCTCCCAACGGTCCTAGCCCTTTCGACTAGTCGTCGCCAAGAATCGTGGTGCTAGAGTGGTGCCACCTGTCACTACGGCTCGGGGAGAACACCTTTGAAGCGCTCGAACCGGTTGATCCTCCTTATCGGGATCTTCCTCGCCATCATCGCGTTCGTCGGCGTGATCGTCATCAGCCAACCACCTCCCAATCCAACGGATACGACCACGCTCACGAAGACCACCATCGTGGTGGCAGCGCAGAACATCCCGCTCGGCAGCAAGATCACGGCCGAGATGCTCACGACCACCGAGGTTGACGCCCCGGCCCCGGCCGGCACGTTCAGCGACAAGTCGCTCGTCATCGGCCAGACGGCCCGCGCCGACGTCGATGCCGGCCAGGCGATCACGACGACCATCACCAACGGCAGCGCCGCGGGGGTCCTCGACGTCCGCGTCCCGGCCGGCAGGGTCGCGATCGCAGTCCAGGTCGACCAGGTCACCGGCGTGGGCACGGTCATCAAGGCCGGCGACTACGTCGACATGGTGGTCGCGATCACGGGCGACAAGTTCCCCGTGGTCACGCTCAACCCCACCGATCAGTCGATCACCGTCGTGTCAGGCCTCAACGCGACCAGCGTCAAGCTGCTGGTCCAGGGTGGCCAGGTGCTGGGCGCGCTGCTGCCACCGGCGCCTGCGGCCACGGGCGACAACTCCACCGCGCCGACCAATGCCACCACGCTCAACGGGCAGCAGGAGATCGTGCTCATCGCGGTCACCGCCCAGCAGGCCGAGGTCATCAAGTACGCACAGGTGGACGGCAACATCTCGCTCCTTCTCCGCAGCGGCGACGACTTCCGCGATCCGGACACCGGGCTCCCGCTCGATCCGACGCTCATCGTCCCTGCCACGACCACCGGCATCACCCTCAAGAGCCTCGTCGACGACTACGGCGTGCTCGTGCCGCAGCTCGTCGAAGGCATCCTGCCGAACCAGTCACCGGCCCCGTAGGACGTTCTCCCGCGGGCCGCTGAGCCCGCGATCGCGACCTGATGGGCCGGTGACCAGCCGGCCCATCGCGTTCGCACCACCGTCGCCCCGGCGACGCCAGCCGCCACCGTCGCCACCGGCGACGACCACCGCCAACGTACCCATCGAGGTCGGACAGCCCCCGATATGGCAGACCAGATCCGCGTCCTCATCGTCGACGACATTCCGGAGACCCGAGATCACCTCGCGAAGCTGCTGAGCTTCGAGTCGGATTTCGAGGTCGTCGGGTCGGCGGCGTCGGGGCGCGAAGCGCTCGAGATCGCCGCGCAGGTGTCGCCGGACGTGGTCCTGATGGACATCAACATGCCCGACATGGACGGCATCGCGACCACCGAGCGGCTGGCGGCCGAGGTCCCCACGGCATCGGTCGTGATGATGTCGGTCCAGGGCGAGGCGGACTACCTCCGTCGATCGATGCTCGCCGGCGCCCGCGAGTTCCTGGTCAAGCCGTTCTCGTCCGACGAGCTCACCTCGTCGATCCGCCAGGTCTACACGCGGGAACGCGAGAAGATGTCGCGGATCGCGGTCCAGGTGGATGCCGGCACGAGCGCGGCCCGCGCCGCGGACGCCGGTCGCGCGAGCGGCGAGCCCGGACGGGTCATCGCGGTGTTCGGACCCAAGGGCGGCGTGGGGCGCACCACGCTGGCGGTCAACCTGGCCGTCGCCGCCGCGACCGAGCTCGGCCAGCGAACGTGCCTGGTGGACGCCTCGTTCCAGTTCGGCGACGTGGGCGTGCTGCTCAACCTCAATCCCAAGAACAAGTCGGTCGCCGATCTCGTCCCCGAGCTCGAGAGCGGCGATCCGGACGCGGTGGACACGTACCTGATCAACCACTCGTCCGGGATCCGCGTCCTGCTGGCACCACCCTCGCCGGAGACGGCGGAGCTGATCACGCCCGCCGGCGCGAAGCGGATGATCGAGATCCTGAGCCGGGACCACGACCTGGTCGTCGTGGACTGCCAGTCATCGTTCAACGACACCACCCTCGCCATCCTCGACCTCGCGGACACCGTCCTCACGATGCTGTCGCTCGAGATCACCTCGATCAAGAACATCCGCCTCTTCCTCGAGGTGGCGGACCAGCTGGGCTACGGCGCGGACAAGATCCGGCTCGTGCTCAACCGGGCCAATTCGTCGCTGGGGATCCGCGTCGCCGACGTGGAGCACTCCATCGGGCGGCGCGTCGACCACACGATCGTCTCCGACGGTCGCAGCGTGGTGTACGCCCTCAACCGGGGCGTACCGTTCTTCCTGTCCAATCGCGAAGCCCAGGTGTCCCAGGACATCCTGCGCCTCGCCAATGCGGTCGTCGGGACCAGGCCGGCCGAGGCCGGCGCAGCCGACAAGAAGGCCGCGCAGAAGAAGTCGATGTTCGCGTGGCGATGACGCGACAGCATGTGCAGCGGCCGCTCGCGGCCGAAGGGGTGTAGGCGATGTCCCTCCTGAGGCGAATTGAAAGCGCCCGTCCCGGCGCCGGCGGGGCACCCGACGGCTCCAATGTCCCCGCCCCCACGCCCGGAGGCCCGGGGGACACCGGCGGGACGCCGGTGCCGCAGCCGCGGCTCA
The DNA here is from genome assembly GCA_963749705.1 of uncultured Chloroflexia bacterium. Lineage (GTDB taxonomy): Bacteria > Chloroflexota > Limnocylindria > Limnocylindrales > CSP1-4 > CAIXZV01. Next base: position 15,367 of record CAVVNQ010000003.1, read on the forward strand.
TGTCCTCGGCTCCGGTCAGGGAGTCGTTCCGGGACGTCAAGTTCCGGATCCAGAACCGCGTCATCCAGGACCTTGACCCCAAGCTCGACCTGTCCAACCAGGTCGAGGTCCGCCGGCAGATCGAGGAGATCTTCGGCAAGGTCATCGACGAGGAGGGGCTTGCCCTCACCCGCGCCGAGCGGGTGCGGATGCTGGAGCAGATCACCGACGAGATCATCGGCCTCGGGCCGCTGGAGCCGCTGCTCCGCGACGAGTCCATCTCCGAGGTGATGGTCAACGGCCCGCGCCAGGTCTACATCGAGCGCTCCGGCCGCCTGGAGCTGACCAACGTCGTGTTCCAGAACGACGACCACGTGATGCGGATCATCGATCGGATCATCGCCCCGATCGGCCGCCGCGTCGACGAGTCCTCGCCGATGGTCGACGCCCGCCTCACCGACGGGTCGCGCGTCAACGCCATCATCCCGCCGCTGTCGCTGGTGGGACCCGTGGTCACGATCCGGAAGTTCTCGGCCTCCCCCTTCACCGTGGACGACCTGGTCCGCTTCGGCACCGCGACCCCGGACATGTTCGAGTTCCTGCGCGCCTCGGTCGAGGCCCGGCTCAACGTGTTCGTGTCCGGCGGCACCGGCTCCGGCAAGACCACCACGCTCAACGTGCTGTCGTCGTTCATCCCCAACGACGAGCGGATCGTGACCATCGAGGACGCCGCCGAGCTCCAGCTCCGCCAGGAGCACGTGGTGACGCTCGAGTCGCGCCCGCCCAACATCGAGGGCAAGGGCCAGATCCCGATCCGGGAGCTCGTCCGGAACTCGCTGCGGATGCGACCGGACCGGATCATCGTCGGCGAGTGCCGTTCGGGCGAGGCGCTGGACATGCTCCAGGCCATGAACACCGGCCACGACGGCTCGATGTCGACCGGCCACGCCAACAGCCCGCGTGACATGCTGTCGCGCCTCGAGACGATGGTCCTGATGGCGGGCGTCGACCTGCCGGTCCGCGCCATCCGCGAGCAGATCGCATCCGCCGTCGACGTCATCGTCCACCAGTCCCGCCTCAAGGATGGATCCCGCCGGATCACCAACATCACCGAGGTCCAGGGCATGGAGGGCGACGTCATCGTGATGCAGGACGTGTTCGTGTTCGAGCAGACCGGCATCGTCGAGGGCAAGATCCAGGGCCGCCTGAAGCCGACCGGCATCCGGCCCAAGTTCGTCGAGAAGTTCGAGGTCCAGGGCATTCACCTGCCGCAGGGCCTGTTCACCTCCACCTTCTAGCCGACCAGGACGGGGAGAATTCGCTCGTGGACATGACGATCGCTATCGCCGGCGTCGCCGCCCTCGCGATCCTGCTGATCGCCGTGGGCGTGGCGATGTCCGGCGGCGGCTCCGGCGTCAACGCTCGACTCGAGCGATACGCCTCGGGTCGCCAGGAGAAGCCGGAGACCGAGGGGGGCCAGGGCGGCCTCGCCGACGCGATCCAGTCGAGCGTGGCGCTGGCCCAGCTCAACCGTGTCGTCGAGCAGCGCGACTTCGGGGCGAACCTCGCCCGCGAGATCGCTCGCGCCGACCTGCGCCTCAAGGTCTCCGAGTACCTCGTCCTGTGGGCAGGGACCACGCTGGGGGTCCCGTTCCTGATGATCCTGCTGTCGGTGGGCGTGCCCACCCTGCGCAACCCGATCGTGCTCCTGGTCGGCGTCCTGATCGGGTTCCTGCTGCCGCGGTTCTGGCTGGGTCGCCGCAAGTCGAGCCGGCTGAACGCGTTCAACAAGCAGCTGCCCGACACGATCACCCTGATCGCCAACGCGCTGCGCGCCGGGTCCTCGTTCCTCCAGGCGATCGAGCTCGTCGTGCGCGAGTCCCACCCGCCGATCTCCACGGAGTTCGGGCGCGTCATCCGCGAGGTCAACCTGGGCCTGGCGTTCGATACCGCGCTCGAGAACATGGTCCGGCGCGTGCGCTCGGACGACCTGGAGCTGATGGCCACCGCGATCTCGATCCAGCACACCGTCGGCGGCAACCTGGCCGAGATCCTGGACTCGATCGCGTTCACCATCCGCGAGCGCGTCCGGATCAAGGGCGAGATCAACACGCTCACGGCCCAGCAGCGACTGTCGGGCTACGTCGTCGGCTTCCTGCCGATCGGCCTGGCCGGCTTCCTGTTCATCGCCGCGCCCAACTTCATGGCGCCCATGTTCGACGACCGGGTCTCGGTCATCGGCCTGCCGGCCGGCGTGATCATCCTCGCGATCGGCGGGTTCGCGATGTTCATCGGCTTCATGATCATCCGCCGCATCGTCGACATCGAGGTCTAGCGTATGGACCCCCTCGCCCTGCTCATCGCGGCGGTCGCCGCCGGCGCCATCCTCCTGATCGTCCTGGGACTGGTCGGCAGCGGCCCGGTCGACCCGGTGCAGGCTCGCCTGACCCAGCTGGGCACGATGCAGGCGAAGAACCTGGAGGAGCTGGAGCTCCAGCAGCCGCTGATCGACCGCACGCTCAAGCCGCTGGCGGCCCGCCTGTCGGGCCTCGTGTCCAACGTCACCAGCACCTCGTTCACCGCAGCAGACCGAGAAGCGCCTCGCGCTGGCCGGCAACCCCGGTGGCCTGCGCACGGCCGACTGGCTGGGCATCAAGGCGATCGGTGCGGTCGTGGGTGCCATCCTGTTCTTCCTGCTGTTCGTGCCCGGTCGGGTTCATGGACGCTGCCGCTGGTGCTGCAGTTCGTGATGATCCCGATCGGCCTCATGTTCGGGTACACCCTCCCCGAGTTCTGGCTCGGCGGACGGGTGCGCAAGCGCCAGCACGAGATCCTGCTGATGATCCCGGACGCCCTCGACCTGCTCACGATCTCCGTTCGCGCGGGCCTCGGCTTCGACGGCGCGCTGGGCAAGGTCGTGGAGAAGCTCAAGGGACCCCTGACCGAGGAGTTCCGGCGGGCCCTGGCCGAGATCCGGGTGGGCAAGGCGCGGCGCGACGCGCTGCGCGACATCGTGGCGCGGACCGAGGTCCCGGCGCTCACCAACTTCATCGGCGCGATCATCCAGGCCGAGCAGCTGGGCGTGTCGATCAGCAAGGTGCTCCAGGTCCAGTCCGAGCAGCTGCGGATCGAGCGCCGTCAGCGCGCCGAGGCGATGGCGGCCAAGGCGCCGATCAAGATGCTGTTCCCCCTGGTGGGCTGCATCTTCCCGTCGCTGTTCATCGTGATCCTGGGGCCGGCGATCATCCTGATCATGATCAACCTCAAGGTCTGACGCTGGACGCTGGGGCCGGATCGGGCGGGGCCGGCGCTACTGGCGGCGCCGGCGCGACTGGCGGGATCGGCGCGGTAGCCACCGGCGTCGCGCGCAACCTCGATCGCGACACGCTGCTCGCGGAGCGCCTCGAGACGGCCGGCTCGCTGTGGGGCAAGTTCATGGGCCTCATGGGCCGGTCCTCCCTGCCCGCGGGCTCCGGGCTGTGGCTGCCGGCCAGCAACGGGATCCACATGATGTTCATGCGCTTCCCGATCGACGCGGTGTTCGTGACCAAGCCTGACGCGACGGCGTGCGGAAGGTGCGATCGGTCCACCGGCGGCTGCGCGCCTGGATCGGGCTGGTGCCGCTGGTCCTGGGCGCCGACGGGGTGCTGGAGCTGCCCGCCGGGACGATCGACGCGACCGGGACCACCGTGGGCGATCGGGTGGAGATCCGCGAGGGGTCGTAGCGCGGGGGTTCGCAGCCTTCGTGCCTGCGACCGGCCACCGTCGTCTCCTTCGGTCGGATGCCGCTCGATGTGTGCCTGAGGTCAGCGAAGGTCGTCCATCGGGGCCAGGCAGGTGCCCGTTCCGAGCCAGTTCGTGACTGGCAGCGACGAGATCGGTCCCTTGGGGGTCGGAACGCGGGGCCACCGGGCTCGGATCGAGCGATTTGGTCGACGTCGGGCACATGCCTGGCGCCGGCGAGCACCTCGGGGTGGATCGCTGATAAGCGGCGATGGCGATGCTGTCGCCCGTGACACGCCTCGGTTCGCCGGTCGGCCGGCTCCTCGACCTCGCGCTGCCGGCGCTGTGTCCCGGTTGCGGCGCCGAAGGGCCGCCGGTCTGCGACCGCTGCCGGCCCGCGCTGGATGTCCGGCGGGATCTCGCGCCGGGCACGCCCCTGGGGCTGGCGAACGGACCGCCGGATCCGCTGCTCCAGCTCGAGTGGTGCGCACCGTTCAGCGGGACGGTGCGCCGGGCGCTGCACGCGCTCAAGTACTCGGGCGAGCGACGGCTCGCGCAACCGCTGGGCACGGCGTTGGCCGACCGGTGGCGTCGTGCCGGAGCCGGCGGCGACATCCTCGTCCCGGTGCCTGTCCATGCGAGCCGGCGGGCCGAGCGCGGCTATGACCAGGCGGAGCTGCTTGCCGCGGCGGCGGCCGCGTCGCTGGGGTGCTCGTGGCGGCCGGCGCTCGAGCGATCGCGTGCCACGGCGGCCCAGTACCGGCTCGATCGGCGGCACCGGGCGGCCAACGTGGACGAGGCGTTCGTCGTCCGGAGCGCCAGCGTCGACGCGATCCGCGGACGGTGGATCGTGCTCGTGGACGACGTCGTCACGACCGGCGCGACGCTGTGCGCGTCGGCCGAGGCGCTGCTCCAGGCGGGTGCGTTCGCGGTGTCCGCGATCACCGTCGCGCGCGAGCGGTAGGAGGATCGGTGGCACGGATGGGACGAGCGGCTCTCACGGTCTGCTGGGGTCGCACGGCTATACTCGAGGCTCCGGACAGGGCACATCCGTCGCCCCGTCCGCCCCCCGCAGCCAGGCGCCGCAACGCGCCGGGAGGTCAACCGTGAGGACGATCGTCAGGGGCAAGAACCTCGAGGTTCCGGACCGGGTTCGCCAGTACGCGGAGCGCAAGTTCGCGCGGCTGGAGCGGCTCCTCGATGACCGGTCGGACGCCGTCGTCGAGCTGTCGAACGAGGCACACCGCAGCGCGGCCGACGCGCACATCGCGGACGTCACCCTCGTGATCGACGGGCGCACGCTGCGCAGTCGCGCGACCGGCGGCTCCTACCAGGCAGCCCTCGATGTCGTCGTCGACAAGGTCGAGCGCCAGGCGATCGACTACAAGGAGAAGCCGCGAGTCCGCGCCCGGCCGGAGGAGGAGAAGGCGATCCTCCGCCGCATCGCCGATGGCACGGCGGAGCCCGGGCAGGAGCGGCAGATCGTCAAGACCAAGCGGTTTGCGATCGAGCCGATGTTCGAGGAGGACGCGGTCGCCGCCATGGATGACCTGGGCCACGACTTCTACGTGTTCGTGAACGCGGAGAACGAGCGTCTGTGCGTCCTCTACCGGCGCAAGGACGGCAACTACGGCCTGATCGAGCCCGTCGTGGGCGGTGAGTACACGAAGGACCGCCGGGGATCCGGATCGAGGAACGGTCGCAGCTGACGCGCCGGCGGGTGGGCGACCGCCGTCGCTGCCGCAGCGGCCGTCGTCGTTGCCGCAGCGGCCGTCGTCGGTGCCGCGAGCCCGGCCGCGGGCACCCGTCGCTCGGCTAGTCTTCGGGCATGCTCCCCAACGGCCGCCGTCTCGGCGCGCACCTCTCGCTCGGCCACGGCCTGGTCCGGGCGGCGGATCGAGCTGCCGCGATCGGTGCCTCCGCGATCCAGGTGTTCACCGACAACCCGACGTCGTGGCGTCGCCGCTCGTCACTGCCGGATGACCTGGACGCCTTCCGGGAGCGCCTGGCCGCGCTGGACATCACGCCGCTGTCGGTCCACGCCCCGTACCTGGTGAACCTGGCCACGAGCGACCCCGAGACCGCCGACCGGTCGGTGGACCTGCTCGTCAACGAGCTCCGCGTTGCCGATGCCTACGGTGCGAGCTTCGTCAACGTGCATATCGGGTCGCATCGAGGCGCCGGGGTCGACGCCGGCGTCACGCGCCTGGCGGACGGGATCCGACGCGTGCTCGACCGACTCGCCGGCCAGGCGCCCGGCGTCACGATCGTGCTCGAGAACAGCGCCGGCAACGGGTTTGCGCTGGGCTCGACGGTCGAGGAGCTGGCCGAGATCGATGCCGCGCTCGATCGGGCGGGCGTCGAACGTGACCGGGTCGGGTTCTGCCTCGACACCGCGCACCTGTGGGGCGCCGGCTATCCGATCGATGCCGCTGACGGCGTCGACGAGGTCATCGCGGCGTTCGATGGCGCGCTGGGCGCCGCACGGCTGCGGATGGTCCACCTCAACGACTCGCGCAGCGAGCGCGGGTCGCGCTCGGACCGGCACGAGCACATCGGCGGCGGCCGGATCGGCACCGCCGGGCTGCGCCGGTTCCTCGAGCACCCGGCGATCGGACACGTCACCTACTACCTCGAGACCCCGGGGATGGACGACGGCTACGACGCGATCAACATCCGGCGGATCCTCGACATCGCCGCCGGCCGGCCGCTGCCGGCGCTGCCGCCGGCCGCCTTCAAGACGCGCAGCGCCAGGGGCCGCAGCGCGCCCGCGGAGGCCGGCCATGCCGGATAGGCCCGGCCGCCGCGAGCTCCTGGCCCTGCTCGCGATCCTCGCCCTGGCGGCGGTGCTCCGCCTGCCTGGGACTCGACCAGCGCGGCCGCTGGGACGCCGACCAGGGCCACGACATGCTGGTCCTGCGTGCGCTCGCGACCGAGGGCGAGGTGCCGCTGCTGGGTCCGCGAACGTCGATCGGCACCTTCCACCACGGCGCGGTGTACTACTACCTGCTGGCACCCGCGGCGCTGCTGTCGAATGCCGACCCGATCGCGGTCAGCGGCGAGATCGCGCTGATCGGGATCGCCGCGGTAGCCGCCACGTGGTGGCTGGGGCGGCTGCTCGCGGGATCGCTCGCCGGCCTGCTGGCGGCGATGCTGGCCGCGATCTCGCCCGCGGGGATCGACGAGTCGACGTTCATCTGGAACCCCAACCTGATCCCGCTCGCCGCGGCGCTCGCATTCGGCGGCGCGATCCGCGCCTGGCAGGCCCGCGAGCCACGGTGGTGGCTGCTCTCCGGCGCCGGCGCGATGGTCACGATGCAGTGCCACATCCTGGGCGTCGTCATCCTGCCGCCGCTGCTGCTCCTGTTCCTCGCCGACGTGGGGCGACGGCGGCGAGCTGGGGCGCGGGTCGCGCCGCTGCTCCGGGCGGGCATCGGCGCGTCGCTGATCATCGTCGCCGGGTACCTGCCGCTCATGATCCACGAGCTGGGGCACGACTTCTCCGAGACCCGCGCGATCCTCGCCTACCTGGCCGGTGGCGGCGGCCCGAGCGAGCTCGGCCTCGTCGGGCGGCTGGCGATGGTCGGGCTGCGGAGCGTCGCGTGGCCGCTGGCCGGGCTGATCACCGACCGACCCGCGGTGACGCTGGTGTCGGTGACCATCGCCGTCGCCCTGATGGCGCCGCTCGCGATCACACGGCGCGGCGCAGCCGGCGACGGATCCGGACGCCCGGTCATCGCCCGCTGGCTGCTGGGGACGCTGGCGTGGTCCATCGTCGCGCTGGCGCTGTTTGCGCCGGGTCTGGCCGTGGTCACGCCGGGGTTGCCCAACGACCACTACCACGCCTTCCTCGATCCGCTGGTCCTTGCGCTGGTCGGCGCCGGGCTGGCACGGATCGCGCGCACCGGCGGCCGGGCATTGTCAGCGCTGCCGGATGCGATGGCGGGCCGGGCGTCGCCGGGCGTCGCGGGCGTCGCGGGTGTCGCCTCCCTCGCGTCGCCGGCCGTCGCGGGTGCGATGGGGACGATCCTCGTGGCCGGCGCGATCCTGGGCTGGCCGCCCGCGGTTGCCGACGATGGTGGCTGGCGGCTGGTGGACCAGGCGGCCGAACGGGTGGTGGACGAGACCGCGGGCGGCGGCCAGGTCGCGCTGGTGGGCATCCCGCCGTTCAAGTCGGCCGATGCGCTGCGGTTCCCGCTCGAGCGCCGCGGGCTCGTGCCCCTCGCCGACGGAGCGACCGGCGGACCCGGTTCGCTCACCGTCGTCGTGTGCGATCCGCTGTTCGACGACGTCGTGGGCATGCCCTGCGGCGGGCCGGCGGAGGATTCGTGGGCCGGGGATCAGGCGCACCCCATGCACCTGACGGGGCGGTTCGGCGCGGGCCCGCGGCGGGTGATCTCGATCTACGCGCCTGCGGGGTCCTGACCCGCCACCGCCGACACCCCGGAATGGCGAACGCCGGCCCTTGCAGGCCGGCGTTCGCTGTCCCCGAGACCCGAACGTGGAGGGACGTTCAGGTCGTGCCCTGGAAGCGTTCTATGGTCGTCCGTTCGGACGGTATGGCGGGCGGGCCGCCGGGCGCTGGGCGCCGTAGCGCGACGGGACCGCGCGGAGCGTCGGTGCACCCACGGCTGCGCCGGTCTGGCTGGCCGCCGCTCGCCCGTACACCGTGCCGCCGCCGGAGCCGCTGGCACCGTGCGAGCCGTTCGAGCCGCCGTCGGGTACCCCGACCGGCGAATAGGATCGGCCGAACCGGCGGACGCGGACGGCCAGGTAGTACTCCATGATCTGGCGGACCTGCGGCTCCGACAGCGCCTCATCGGCGCGCAGGGCGTATTCGACCCGCGCGGTGGGGTTCTGGGGTCCCACGGAGACGACACCCAGCGCCACGGACGTGTCCGCGTCATCGCGGATCTCGCGCAGCCCACGGGCAAGCTTCGTCGCGGTGCCCAGCGACGGCATCCGATCGCCGCGGATCAGCCGGGAGATCGTCGAATGGTCGACGCCCGACTGCTGCGCCAGCTGGCGCTGCGACATCTTCTTGGCCTTGAGCTGAGCCCGGAGCCACTCGTTGAATGCGCGGGCGTTCTCGGTCGTCATGCCTCGCCTTGGGCTTGGCTCCCGCGTGCCTTGCGCGGGATTGATCGAAGTGTCGTTCGGGACAGCACCCGTCCCCAATCCCCCGTTGGTACCGTCGCGTGGTGCCTCCCCGCCTTCACTCGCATGCGGAGCGGTGCGGTGGTGCGCGGTCTGTGCATGACCCGATCGGGGTAGGGGGTCCTGCGGCGATCCGCCCCGGGACCGGCCGGCCCGGCCGCTACGGGATCGCGGTCGCCTCCGCGGGCTGCGACAGGCCGGTCCCGCGACGCTTCGACGACAGCGCGTACGCGATGCCGCCGATCACGATGATCGAGAACACGCTGATCAGGCGATCGACGATGACGATGACGCCCGCCTCCTGGTTGGCGATCCCGTAGGCGAGCGTGAGCACGCCCACGACCCCCAGCTCGACGGTACCCAGACCCGCCGGGCTCAGCGGCACGGCCGTCAGCAGGGATCCGATCAGGGCGACGAAGAAGGCACCCGACAGGCCGAGCTGGACATCCTGGAACCCGAGCGCCTGGACCACGAACCACAGGCGCATCCCCTCGGTCGCCCAGATCAGCCCGGTCAGCACCACGAGCGGCGGCAGCGACCGCATGCGCACGGCGCCGAACACGCCCTCCTCGAACCGGTCGTACAGGTCGAGGATGCGATGCGGCAGCGGCAGGCGGGACAGGATCCGGCGCCCGAAGCTGCGCATCGACAGCAGCAGCGCGGCCAGGATCACGATCACCCCGATGCCCAACGCCACCACGAACTGGATCTCGGGCGGGAACCCGTCGCGGAAGCTCCAGAAGCCGGCCAGCAACCCCAGGACGGCGATCGCGAACAGGTCCAGGAAGCGCTCGATGAACACGGTGCCGAACGTCCTCGACAGCGACACCGGGCTGTTGATCTTGAGCAGGTAGGCGCGATAGACGTCACCCAGCTTGGCCGGCACGAGGCAGTTGACGAGCCACGACAGGAACAGGATCTCGGTCGCGTCGCGCGTCCCGATCCTGAACCCTGTGCCCCGCAGCAGCATCGCCCAGCGCAGCCCGCGGAGCGGGAACCCGACGTAGAAGATCCCGAACCCGGCGAGCAGGAGCAGCTTGTTCGAGCGGGACACGCCGTCGATCAGCTCGTTCACGTCGATGTTGAGCGCGACCCGGAACACGAGCACGACAAGGATCAGCGGGACCACGATCGAGAGGATCGTCCGCGGCTGGCGAAGGCGGGCGCCGAGCGACACCTGGTCCGTGGTCGGTTCGCCGCCGCCGGTCGTGGCCGCCGCGGTCAACGGAGGCACGGGCGACGGCGGCGAGCCCGGTTCGTGGTCGGACACGGGCGGCTCGCTCACCGGGCGGTTCCGGCGGGATCGGCGGGCGTGGTGGGGACGCGCCGGTTGCCGCGCACGCGGTTCACGACCTTGGCCAGCGGGGTGAACGTGCGCACGAGGTACGACGCGCGACCCGGCACGACCTCGAGCGCGCCGAGGGCGGCGCGCAGGCCGTCCGGCGTGGACGGGTCGCCGTCGACGACCGTGTACGCGACACCGACCTCGACGACGCTGTGCGCGTCCGAGACCGCGACGCCGGGCAGACCGTGCTCGCGCGCGAACGCCGCCGCCCGCTCGTTGCCGCTGCCGGTCACCACGCGCGCGTTGTACGCCTCCACCCAGTCGACCTGCGTCGCGAGCGTTTCGAGCCGGGGATCCTTGAGCATCGACCCGCGGTAGCGATCGAACGGGTGCGGGATCCCGACCAGGCCGCCCTGGGCCCGGACGTCGTCGATCGTCTCGGCCACCGGCCGGCCCGGAGCCACGGCATGCTCGAGGAACAGCGCGATGAGGTCGCCGTCCGCGGTCCGGACCTCCTCGCCGATGATCACGGTGAGCTCGCCGCCGGCGGCGTCCCGGGCCCGGAGCGCGCCCTCGATCCGGTCGTGGTCGGTGATCGCGAGGTGCGTCAGCCCGCGCCTGATCGCCGCCCGCACGACGGCCTCGGGTGACGCGAGCGAGTCGAAGCTGGCATTGGTGTGGCAATGGAGATCGATGAACGCCTTCATCGGTCCATCCGCCCTTCGTGCGATCGGCCGGCCGGGGCGCCCATCCTCGGCGATTCAAGTCCTGCGGGACACAGATCGCCTGCGGTAGGGCTCCCCGGCCGGCCTGCATTCCCGCGGATGAGAGAAGACCCCCGTCGATCATGGCTCGGGGGATTGGAAGGGCAGGCGGCGTGGGCTACCGGAGGCGACCTTTGGCCAAAGGCCTCGAGTCGCCGAGGATGCCTGCGCCGCGACCCCGCCCTGAACCACTTGGCTCAGATCTGCTGGACGAGGGACTTCTTGAAGAAGTCGAAGTGCTCGAGCGCGAGCCCGGTGCCCAGCGCGACGCAGTTGAGCGAGTTCTCCGCCACGTGGCACGGCACGCCGGTGACCTGGGTCAGCAGCTTGTCCACGTTGCGCAGCAGCGAGCCGCCGCCGGACATCACCATGCCCTTGTCGATGATGTCCGAGCTCAGCTCGGGCGGCGTCTGCTCGAGGACCGTGCGCACGGCGGTGACCAGCTGCTGGAGCGGGATCTCGATCGCCTCCATCACCTCGGACGAGGTGATCGGGATCGTGCGCGGCAGGCCGGCGATCAGGTCGCGCCCGCGGACCTCCATCGTCAGCTCGCGCTCCAGCGGCAGCGCCGTGCCGATCTGGATCTTGACCTCCTCCGCGGTCCGCTCGCCGATCATCAGGTTGTACTTCTTGCGGACGTACGAGCCGATCGATTCGTCGAACTTGTTGCCGCCCACGCGCAGGCTGTTGAACACGACGATGCCGCCCAGCGCGATGACCGCGATCTCGGACGTGCCGCCGCCGATGTCGATGATCATGTTCCCCGAGGGCCCGCTGATCGGCACGTTGGCGCCGATCGCGGCGGCCAGCGGCTCCTCGATCAGGAACGCGTCCTTGGCGCCGGCCTTGAGCGCGGCGTCGCGGACGGCCCGCTTCTCGACCGACGTGACGCCGGCCGGGACCGAGATCATGACGTCGGGTCTCGAGAAGCCGATCTGGCCCTTGCGCGCCTTGCCGATGAAGAAGCGGAGCATCGCCTCCGTGATCACGTAGTCGGCGATGACGCCATCCTTCATCGGGCGGATGGCCTGGATGTTGCCGGGCGTGCGCCCGATCATCTCGCGGGCCTCCTCGCCCACGGCGACGATCCGGTTGTCCTCGCCGACCGCGACGACGGAGGGCTCCGTGATCACGATGCCCTTGCCCTTGACATAGACGATGACGTTCGCGGTGCCGAGGTCGATACCAATCTTCATGACGGCGGGAATGCTACTCCTGGAGGCGCAGCCGACCGTGGTAACGGTCGTCCGCGGGATGGGTGCCGGACGTGGGGCGGGTCGTCAGGCCTGGTCGGCCGAACGGGTGATGCTCGCTCCCAGCTGCTGGAACTTGCGGTCGATGTTCTCATACCCCCGGTGAACGTGATGCGCGCCGTGGATCAGCGAGGCGCCGTCGGCGGCCAGGGCCGCCAGGATCAGCGAGGCGCCGGCCCGCAGGTCGCCGATGGTGGCCTCGGCGCCGTGGAGCCGGGTGGGCCCCTCGATCGACGCATGGTGCGCATCCTCGATGTCGATCCGGGCGCCCAGCTTGCGCAGCTCGGTCAGCCACTCGATGCGGTCCTCGAAGATCGCCTCGTGGACGCGTGACACGCCGGTTGCCTGGGTAAGGAGGACGCATGCGGGCGGCTGGAGGTCCGTCGCCAGCCCCGGGTAGGGCGCGGTCTCGATGTCGCGCGCCCGCAGGTCGCCCGGCCGGAGCCCGGTGGCGTCGAGCTCGATGCTGTGCCTGCCGCACGCGACCGGCACCCCCACATTGCCCAGCAGCTCGACCAGGGCACCGACCTCGTCGCACGCCGCGTTCTCGAGCATGAGGCGGCCACCCGTGATCGCCCCCGCGATCAGGAACGTGCCGGTCTCGATCCGGTCCGGGATCACCGAGTGGTCGGCGCCGCGGAGTCGCTTCCGCCCGTGGACCTCGATCACGTCGGGTGCGGTCCGGACGACGTCGGCGCCCATCTTGACCAGGAACGCGATCAGGTCGTCGACCTCGGGCTCCTGGGCCGCGGGCCGGATGACCGTGTCGCCTTCAGCCAGGGTGGCCGCGAGCATCGCGTTCTCGGTGCCCATGACCGTCACCTGGGGGAAGCGCACCTCACCGCCGCGGAGCCGCCCCGGTGCCTGCGCGAAGTAGTAGCCGTTGCGGTACTCGATCTCGGCGCCCAGGGCGCGCATCGCGTCCACGTGCAGGTTGACCGGGCGGCGCCCGATCCGGTCGCCGCCGGGGTTGCTCATGATCACGCGTCCGAAGCGGGACAGCAGCGGGCCCAGCAGGATGAACGAGGCGCGCATCTTGGCCGCGGCCTCGAGCGGGACGAACAGCCAGTCGACGTCGCCCGACGCGATCTCGTACACGCCGGGAGCCGGATGGTCGACGACGACCCCCAGATCGGACAGCGTCTCGGCCATCACCCGGACATCCTCGATCTCGGGGACGTTCGTGAACCGGCAGCGCTCGCCGGTGAGCGTCGACGCGGCGAGCAGCTTGAGGGCGGCGTTCTTGGCGCCGCTCACGTGGACCGTACCCTGGAGCGGGCGGCCGCCCTCGATCCGGAAGGTCTCCGGGGGAGGCGGCTCGGGTCGGTATTCCCAGTGGAACGGGCGAGCGTCTGCCACCGTCAGCCCCGCGACCGAGGCCCTTCCCGGTGCCGGCGCTCGGCGACCCGGACCCGCAGCAGCGCCTGCTGGAGCGAGGCCCTCGCAGACGCGAGATCGGCGCCTTCGTGGTAGCCGCTCTCGAGCGCGCGCTCGGCCTCCCGGCGGGCCTCCTGGGCCTTCTCGAGGTCGATGTCGGAAGCGAGGTCCGCGGTCTCCGCCATGACCACGACCTTGTCGGGGCGGACCTGGAGGAAGCCGCCGACGATCGCGAAGCTCTCCTCGGACGCGCCCTTGCGGATCTTGAGCTCACCGACGCCCAGCAGCGACACCAGCGGCGTGTGGTGAGGCAGGATCCCCAGCTCGCCCTCGACGCCCGGGACGAGCACCATGTCGACCTCGTCCGAGTACGCCAGCCGCTCGGGGGTCACGATCTCCAGGAGAAGCGGCATCAGTGAGTACCTCCCCGTCGGCCACTCCGGCCGGCCGCTCTCGGCGTGGCGCGCTCGGTCCGATTCCAGTCCTGCGGACTGAGATCGGCCTCTCGCGCCCCGCCTGCGCGGCCGACAACGTGGCTACCGGTGCGCGTCCCTGATCCCCAACCCCCTCGCACCGCGAGACCGAGCGGCCGGTGCACGCCGTCCTCGTTCCGGGGGGATAGCGGGGCCATCGCCTCCGCGTAGCCGGCTGGCGCGAAGCCGATCTTAGTCCCGAAGGGACTCGAATCGGCAGAGCGCCGGACGGCGAGAGCGGAGGCGAGATTCACGCTCATCAACCTTCGAGCTTGGCCGCGTTCTCGCGGACGTCGTCGAGGGTGCCGGCGAGGAAGAACGCCTGCTCCGGGAGCGTGTCGGTCTTGCCCTCGAGGATCTCCTTGAACGACGCGACCGTGTCCCGGATGGCGACGTACTTGCCGGGCCGGCCGGTGAACACCTCGGCCACCGTGAACGGCTGGCTCATGAACCGCTGGAGGCGGCGGGCCCGGGCGACCGTGGCCTTGTCCTCCTCGGACAGCTCGTCGATGCCCAGGATCGCGATGATGTCCTGGAGGTCGCGGAGGCGCTGGAGCACCCGCTTGGTCTCCTGCGCCACGTCGTAGTGCTCCGTGCCCACGACCAGCGGGTCGAGCACGCGCGAGGTCGAGGTCAGCGGATCGACGGCCGGGTAGATGCCCAGCTCCGCGATCGACCGCTCGAGGCGGATCGTCGAGTCCAGGTGGGCGAACGTCGTCGCCGGCGCCGGGTCGGTGTAGTCGTCGGCCGGGACGAACACGGCCTGGAGGGACGTGATCGAGCCCTTGTGGGTCGACGTGATCCGCTCCTGGAGGCCGGCCATCTCGGTGGCCAGGTTTGGCTGGTAGCCCACCGCGGAGGGCATCCGGCCGAGCAGCGCCGACACCTCGGAGCCCGCCTGGGTGAAGCGGAAGATGTTGTCGATGAACAGGAGGACGTCGCGGCCCTCCTCGTCCCGGAAGTACTCCGCCATCGTCAGCGCGGTCAGCCCGACGCGCTGGCGGGCACCGGGCGGCTCGTTCATCTGGCCGAACACGAACGCGGTGCTCTTGATGACCCCGGAGTCGGTCATCTCCTTGATCAGGTCGTTGCCCTCGCGGGATCGCTCGCCGACGCCCGCGAACACGGACACGCCCGCGTGCTCCTTGGCAACGTTGTTGATCAGCTCCTGGATGATGACGGTCTTGCCCACGCCGGCGCCGCCGAAGATCCCGATCTTGCCGCCCTTGCGGAACGGGCACACCAGGTCGATGACCTTGAGCCCGGTCTCGAACACCTCGACCTCGGTGGTCTGGTCCGCGAACGAGGGCGGCGAGCGGTGGATGGGCAGGAACGTGGTGGCGTCGACGTCCCCCTTGCCGTCGATGGCCTGGCCCAGGACATCGAACACGCGGCCGAGGGTCACGGCCCCGACCGGCACGGTGATCGCCGCGCCCGTATCGCGCACGGCCGTGCCGCGGGCGAGGCCGTCGGTGGTGGTCATGGCGACCGCACGGACCCAGTTGTTGCCCAGGTGCTGCTGGACCTCGCAGGTCAGCGGCTCCTGGCCCTCACGGATGATCTCGACGGCGTTGAAGATCGCGGGCAGCTGCCCGGGCGGGAACTCGATGTCGACGACGGGACCGGTGATCTGGATGACCCGGCCGGTCGCGGAAGGGGCGGCGGTCGCCATGGTGGGGAGTGCCTCCTCGTTCGCGCCGGCCTAGCGGGCCTGGGCGCCGCTCGCGATCTCGATCATCTCGCGAGTGATGTTGGACTGACGGACCTTGTTGTACGAGAGCGTCAGGTCCTCGATGAGCTCCTGGGCGTTCTCGGTGGCGTTCTTCATCGCGACCATCCTCGATGACTCCTCGCTGGCCTTGGCCTCGAGCACCGCCTGGAACAGGCGGGTCGCGACGTAGCGCGGGAGGAGCGACTGGAGGAAGTCCGCAGGATTGGGCTCGAAGATGAACTGGTGACCCGGAATGCCGGTGGTGTCCTCGCTGGGCCGGACCGGCAGCAGCTGGTCGATGACCGGGCGCTGGACGAGGGTCGACACGAACCGGGAGTAGGCCACGTCGATCTGATCGTACGTGCCGGCGACGAAATCGTCGGTCACCAGCCGGGCCAGCGGCAACACGTCGGTGAACGCCGGGCGATCCCCGAAGCCCTCGAAGTGGGCCGCGATCGGCACCCGCGAGCGGCGCATCGCGTCGCGCCCCTTGCGGCCGACGGTCGCGACCTTGAGGTCGCCCGGGTGATCGGTGATCTCGCGGGCGACGAACCGGATGATGTTCGTGTTGAGGGCGCCGGCCAGGCCGCGGTCGCTGGTGATGATCACCATCAGGCGGTTGTGCGGCGCATCGATCCGCCGCTCCGCGAGCAGCGGGTGGTCGG
Organism: uncultured Chloroflexia bacterium; assembly: GCA_963749705.1. Taxonomy (GTDB): domain Bacteria; phylum Chloroflexota; class Limnocylindria; order Limnocylindrales; family CSP1-4; genus CAIXZV01. The sequence goes on from CAVVNQ010000003.1 coordinate 31,754, forward strand.
TGCCGCCGAGCACGGCGGCGAGATCGGCGATCACCTCGTCCAGCTTCTCGCGGTACGGGCGCGCGGCCAGCGTCGAGTCCTGCGCCCGGCGCAGCTTGGATGCCGCGACGAACTGCATGGCCCGGGTGATCTGCTTGATGTTCCGGGCGCTGCCGATGCGGCGCCGGATCTCGCGCTGGCTAGGCATGGTGCGATGCCTCGTTCGAGGGCCGCCGCCCTGTCCGCACCGAATGCGGCGTTGCCCGCTGCGCGCACTCGCTCACGCACGCTGAGGTGCGCTCGCTCACGTGCTCGCGGACGCCTTGCCTCGGCGCGACATGACGGCGGGTCACAGATTCCATCCCGCTATGCCAGGAAGCCCTGGCGCAAGGCGTCGTAAGCCTCGTCGAGGGCAGCGGCGATCTCGTCGGTGAGGGCGCCGCCCTTGGCCAGGTCCTGGAGGATCTGCGGCCGCTCGGTCTCGAGGAACTGGTACAGCTGCGTCTCGAAGTCCTTGACGCGGGCGGTGGGGACGTCGTCCAGCTTGCCCGTTGTTGCCGCGTACAGGATCACCACCTGCTTCTCGACCGGCAGCGGCTGGTACTGGGGCTGCTTGACGATCTCGGACAGCTTCTCGCCGCGGTTGAGCTGGTCGCGCGTCGCCTTGTCCAGGTCGCTGGCGAACTGGGCGAACGCCGCCAGCGCACGGTACTGGGCGAGGTCCAGCTTGAGCGGACCGGCAACCTTCCTCATCGCCTTGGTCTGGGCCGCGGAGCCCACCCGGCTGACGGAGATGCCGATGTTCATCGCGGGCCGCTGGCCGGCGTTGAACAGGTCGGTCTCGAGGAAGATCTGGCCGTCCGTGATCGAGATCACGTTGGTCGGGATGTAGGCGGACACGTCGTTCGCCTGGGTCTCGATGATGGGCAGCGCCGTCAGCGAGCCGCCACCGTTGGCCTCGTTCATCCGCGCCGCCCGCTCCAGCAGCCGGCTGTGGAGGTAGAACACGTCGCCCGGGTACGCCTCGCGACCCGGCGGCCGGCGCAGCAGCAGGGACATCTCGCGGTACGCCCAGGCGTGCTTGGACAGGTCGTCGTAGACGCACAGGGCGTCCTTGATCAGGCGGCCGCCGACCTCGACGCCGTTCTCCATGACCTCCTCGCCCATCGCCACGCCCGAGTAGGGGGCGAGGTACTGGAGCGGGGCCGGATCCTCGGCACCGGCGACGACGACGATGGTGTGCTCCATCGCGCCGAACTTCTCGAGCGTGGCCACGGTCTGCGCGACCGTGGACAGCTTCTGCCCGATGGCGACGTAGATGCACACCAGGTCGCCGCCGCGCTGGTTGATGATCGTGTCGATCGCGATCGCGGTCTTGCCCGTCTGGCGGTCGCCGATGATCAGCTCGCGCTGGCCGCGGCCGATCGGGATCAGGGCGTCGACGGCCTTGAGCCCGGTCTGCACCGGAGTGTCGACCCCCTGGCGCGTGATGACGCCGGGCGCGATGCGCTCGACCGGCCGGGTCCGGGTGACCGGGATGTCGCCCTTGCCGTCCAGCGGCTTGCCCAGCGGGTCCACGACCCGACCCAGCAGCGCCTCGCCGACGGGGACCTCGACGACCCGGCCCGTGGTCCGGACGCGGTCGCCTTCCTTGATCGCGGCAGCGTCGCCCAGGATGACCGCGCCGACCGTCTCCTCCTCGAGGTTGAGGGCCATGCCCATCACCCCGTCCGGGAACTCGAGCAGCTCGGACATGAGCGCCGCGTCCAGGCCATACACCTGGGCGATGCCGTCGCCGACCTCGACCACGGTCCCGACGCTGCGGGACTCCGCCGTCGTATCGAACGACTCGATCTGGCTCTTGATGATGCTGATGATCTCGTCTGACCGGATGGCCATCGCGTCTCCGTTCGGGCGTTCGCTGGCTCCCGTTCTCGCCGGCACAAGGCCGGCGGCGCGGGCGGGGGCTAGCGGAGGCGACCCCCCGCATGTAGCTGGTCACGCAACCGCTCGAGGCGGCCGCGAATGGATGCGTCGAGGAGCTGGTCCCGGACCTGGATCGTGATCCCGCCGATGAGCGATGGATCGACCTCGGTCCGGAGGTCCACGGCCGAGCCGGCCATCGCCTCGACCCGGTCCCGGATCGCGGCGGTCTCGTCGGCGGTGAGCGGCACGGCGCTGGTGGCGGTCGCCATGACGACCCCACGGTGGGCGTTGAGCAGCCGGACGAACTCCTCCGAGACCCGGGCGAGGACGCTGACGCGTCCCCGGGCGATGAGGAGCCCGACCAGCCGCAGCGCCTCGGGCTGGATCCGCGTGCCGAGCAGGCCCGACACGAGGTCCTGGCGCTGCGCCAGCGGGACCGCGGGGCTGTGGACGATCGGGGCGACCTCGGGCCGGCCGAGGATGTCCGTCGCCAGGGCGAGGTCATCCCGCCAGCGGTCGAGCCGGTCATCCCGGAGAGCCACCTCGAAGGCGGCCTCCGCGTAGCGGCGGGCAGCGGTGTGGGACAGGGCCATCAGGCGCTGGACCCGCCCGTGTTGGCCAATTCGGCCAGGAACTCGGACACCAGCTTGCGCTGGCGCTCCGCCGTCATCGACTCTCCGACCACCCGGCCCGCGGCCGCGAGGGCGAGATCGGCAACCTCCGAGCGCAGCTCGGCGATGGCGCGTTCCTTCTGGGCCTCGAAGTCCGCGGCAGCTCGCTCGCGCATGCGGCCGAGCTCCTCGCGGGTTGCGGCAAGATCCTGCTCACGGGTCTCGGATGCGACCTTCTGGGCTCGAGTGAGGATGTCGTTGGCTTCGCGCCGGGCCTCCTGGAGGGCCGTCAGCCGCTCCTGCTCACCCGACTCGCGATCGCGCCGCGCCTGCTCCGCATCCGCAAGGCCCTGCTCGATCCGGGTTCTCCGGTCCGCGAGCATGCGCGAGATCGGCCCGAACGCGAACAGCTGGAGGATCACGTACAGCAGGGCGAAGTTGAGCAGCGCGACGATGAGCCAGAACCCGTTGATCACGAGGCCTGACCCGCCGCCTTCCGCGTTGGGGGCGCCGGCAGCCGCGGACACGATGCCCGCAGCGACCGCGAAGAGATGCATGACGTCGGCTCGACGCTGCTACTTGAGGAAGATGATCAGGACGCCCACGACGAACGCCAGGACGCCGAGCCCCTCGGCGAACGCGGCGCCGATGATGAACGTCGCGCGGATCGTGGCCGCGGCGTCCGGGTTGCGGCCCATCGCGCTGGTGGACATGCCGGTCAGGATCCCGATACCGATGCCGGGTCCGATCACGCCCATGGCGGCAAGGCCGGCGCCAATCAGTTCCATCGAGTCTCTACCTCCACTGGCGACCACTGTGCGCGGTCGCAACCTCCGACGAATATGAGCCTGATCCGCCTCAATGCGATGCGACGGATGACAGGGGTGGGCCACCGCCGACCTGCGGCTCGGTCGCCATCGCCGGGGCGGCATGCGCCTCCTCGTCGTGGCTCTCGACCGCGAGCAGCGTGAACATCAATGTCAGGACGCTGAAGATTAGCGCCTGTACGAAGCCGATGAACCCCTCCAGCGCCACGAACGGCAACGGCAGCACCCCCAGCAGCAGGGCCGTGAACACGCCCAGCATGACGCCGCCGCCGTACAGGTTGCCGAACAACCGGAAGGCCAGGGTGACCGGCTTGAAGAACTCGAGCAGGAACTCGGTCAGCCCCACGAACAGGTCGATGAACCCGTCGACGACGCTCCTGCGGAAACCGCGGAAGTTGAAGAACTTGCCCAGGTAGCGGCGCAGCCCGAGCCGGCGGACGCCCTCGAAGTGGAACAGCAGGAAGCTGAACAGCGCGAGGCCGATCGTGATGTTGATGTCGCTGGTGGGCGTGCGCAGGAAGTTGATCTTGTCGCCGAAGATCAGCAGGTCGGTCCAGTTCGCGAGCGCGATGAACATGAACAGCGTGATGAAGATGCCCACGTACGGGCGCGCGGGCGGACCGCCCAACGCCATGGCGAAGCCCTCGAGGGACTCGTAGACGTACTCGATCGCGTTCTGGACCCGCCGTGGCAGGTGGTCGAGGCTCTGGGCGACGCCCACGAACACGACGATCATCAGGACCATCACGATCCAGGACACGACGATGCTGGAGGTGATGCTGGGATGGAAGTCCACGACCAGCGCCCCCGTGGGCTCGGTCTCGCGCGGCGCCAGGTCCCAGACCACGGTCGGCGGGATCAGCTCGAGATTGCCCTTGATGCTCTCCTTGGGGCCCGGGAAGCCCGGGGGCGCGAGCGCGATGCCGGCCACGATGTCGAGGACGACGATGGCGACGATCGCGATCAGCAGCTTGCGGCCGCGGGTCAGCCCTCCCGCGCGCGGCTGCGCGCCGCCACCGGAGGTCTCCGCTGCGGAAACGTTGTCGGCGGTCACAGGTGCCCCATCGGTCCCGTCCCGCCGCCCACGCGTCGCGGGCGGTTGGTGTTCATCGTCAGTCGAACCTCGCAAGAAACCGGCTGATCAACTTGGCCACCGCGAGACCACCGAGCCCGAACCCGGCCAGAGCCCCGCCTACGGCGAATACGGGCAACGTGCCCAGCTGCTGGTCGATCCACCAACCCGCCAGGACGCCCGCAAGGGTCCCTACGAAGAAGGTGATGCCGATCTCGGAAAAGAGAGCTGCGTAGGCTCCGAAATCGCTGTTCATGGGCGACCGACCACCGTGGGGGGGACTATACCAGAGGCCCCCGGGGGTCAGAACCGTCCGTTTCGGTTACGGATGTTGGGACCGGTCCGGAGGGCGTCCCCGGCTCCTCGTATGCCCTGGCCTCGAGGGCGTCGGCGGCCTCGGCCCGCGTGAGCAGGAACAGGGCGAGCCCGAAGGCCACGCCCAGGCCGAGGAACGCATACACCTGGCCGGTCCCGGACAGCACGAACGAGAGCACCGCGAGCGCGAGGCACAGGACGTAGATCACCACCACCGTCTGCCCGTGGCTGAGCCCGAGGTCCAGCAGCCGGTGGTGGATGTGGCCGCGGTCCGGTGTGAACGGCGAGTGGCCGGTCGCCAGCCGGCGGACGATGATCCAGAAGGTGTCGATGATCGGGACACCCAGCACCAGCAGGGCGACGGCCACCTTCGCCGTGCCGATGATCGACAGCAGCGCCAGCGTGTAGCCCACGAACATCACGCCGCTGGTGCCGATGAAGATCGACGCGGGGTGGAAGTTCCAGCGCAGGAAGCCCAGCAGCGAGCCCGCGAGGGCGAAGCACAGGATCCCGACGAACGGCTGGTTCTGGGCCGTCGTGACCGAGATCAGCCCGAGCGTGGCCGTGGCGATCAGCGCGATCCCGGACGACAGGCCGTCGAGCCCGTCGATGAAGTTGATGCTGTTGATCATCCCGATCACCCACAGCATCGTGAACCCGATCGCGAACGGCCCGTCGAGCAGGATGAAGCCCGGCCCGAACGGGTTGTTGAGAAACGTGACCGAGATGCCGAGCGCGACCGCGATCAGGCCGAGCACCACCTGCCCGCCCAGCTGCCAGCGGGCCCGCAGCTGGAGCGCATCGTCGAGCGCCCCCAGCGCAACCGCCACCGCCCCACCGAGCAGCAGCGCGGTCAGCTCCCCGGCGTCCAGGGACCGGGGCACGGGGACGACGTCCAGGCGGGCGTTGATCGCGATGACCCCGACCGCGACCGACAGGAACGCGACCGCGACCGCGATGCCGCCGCCGCGGGGCACGGGCAGCTCGTTCACCCGGCGATGGTTCGGCTCGTCGATGGTGCCCAGCCGCATCGACGCCCGTCGCACCAGTGGCGTCAGGAGCAGCGACAGGACCGCCGCCACGACGAACGCCGAGACGAGGATCGGCAGGATCTCGTCGAACGTCGAGATCAGGTGCATCGCGCGCCGGTCACGCCCGGTCGCGGGGGAGGCCTGGGACCGGGAAGCGCGCGACCAGCGCGCGGACATCCGCGCGGATCCGGTCGCCCACGACGGTGTCGTCGCGGCCGCGAATCGCCTCGACCACCCAGCGGCCGATCGCCCGCATCTCATCGGGACCCATGCCCCGGGTCGTGGTGGCCGGCGTGCCGATGCGGATCCCCGACGCGATGTTGGGCGGGTTCGCGTCGAACGGGATCGCGTTCTTGTTGACCGTGATCCCGACCTCGTCGAGGAGCGCCTCGGCCTCACGGCCGGTGACCCCCAGCGGCGTCACGTCCACGAGCGCAAGGTGGTTGTCGGTGCCGCCGCTGACCAGCCGGGCGCCGGCCTCGGCGACCGTCTCGGCGAGCACCCGGGCGTTCTCGATCGTCCGCGCCTGGTCGCGCCGGAAGTCATCGCTCGCGGCAAGCTTGAGGGCGACCGCCTTGGCGGCGATGACGTGCATCAGCGGTCCGCCCTGGACGCCCGGGAACACCGACTTGTCGATCGCCTGGGCGAGGGTGTTCTTCTTGAGCGCCGGGAAGTCCGCCCGGTCGATGCCGTCGGGGAGGTCGGCACGGCTGAACACGAGCCCACCGCGCGGCCCACGGAGCGTCTTGTGGGTGGTGGTGGTCACCAGGTCCGCGTGGGGGAACGGGCTGGGGTGGAGCCCCGCGGCGACCAGGCCGGCGAAGTGCGCCATGTCCACGAACAGCAGGGCGCCGACGCCGTGCGCGATCCGGGCCAGCCGCTCGAAGTCCCAGGTGCGCGGGTATGCGGACGCGCCGGCGACCAGCACCCGGGGCCGCACCTCGGCGGCCTGCCGCTCGAGGGCGTCGTAGTCGATCCGCTCGTCCTCGGGGGTCACCCCGTAGGCGTGGACCTCGTACAGGCGGCCCGAGAAGTTCACCGGCGACCCGTGCGTCAGGTGGCCCCCGTGGGCAAGGCTCATGCCCAGGATGCGATCGCCCGGCCGGAGCACGGCGAAGTAGGCCGCCATGTTCGCCTGGGCGCCGGCGTGTGGCTGGACGTTGACGTGATCGGCTCCCGGGAACAGCGCCAGGGCCCGCGCGCGTGCCAGCTCCTCCGCGACGTCGACGAACTCGCAACCGCCGTAGTAGCGCCGGCCCGGCAGGCCCTCCGCGTACTTGTTGGTGAGCCACGAGCCCTGCGCCTCGAGCACCGCGGCGTAGACGTAGTTCTCGCTCGCGATGAGCTCGATCTTGTCGGCCTGGCGGTGGCGCTCGCCCTCCATCGCCGCCCAGAGCTCGGGATCCACCTCGGCGATGGGGGCCCAGGCGGACGGCGGGACGGCGGCAGCGGACACGAGCGGACCTCCAGGCGGTCGAGCGAGGGCGGGCGGGACGCTGCCTATCTTCCCACGTCCCTTGTCGCCGACGAGTCGATCCGATGGTCGATGCCCGCGGCATCGAGCGCCGCGGCGATGATCGAGGGCGCGATCGCCCCGGCCCGGCGCACGACCGGGGTGGCGCCCGAGCAGTCGACCACGGTCGAGGCCGGGCCGCCGCGGGCGGGTCCGCCATCGAGGACGAGCGCGATCGCCCCGCCGAGCCCGGCCGCGATCTCGCCGGCGTCACGCGCCTCGGGCTCGCCCGACAGGTTGGCCGACGTGGTGGGCAGCGGCCCCAGCGCCGCGGCGAGCGCGCGAGGGGCCGCGTGGTCGGGAACGCGGACGCCCACCGTCTCGCTGCCGGCCACCAGGATCGGCGGCAGCGTCGCCCCGGCACGCCGACGCAGGACGAGGGTGAGCCCGCCGGGCCAGAAGCGCTCCGCCAGCAGGCGCGCCGCCGGGTCCAGGACGCCCAGCACGCCGGCCTGATCGGCATCCGCGAGGAGCAGCGCCACGGCCTTCTCGGGTGGCCGCCGCTTGGCGGCGAACAGGTGCTCGATCGCGTCCGGGAGGGCGAGGTCCGCGGCGATCCCGTAGACCGTGTCGGTGGGGATGGCGACGATCTCGCCGGCGCGGAGCAGCGCCACGGCCTCGGCACGGGCCGCGGTCCCGTCGGGCAGGATCCTCGGCCGGCGATCGGCGGCGGTCACGCGTGGACCACGGTCGGGTGCGGTCGCCCGTGCGCCGCGCGGGCAGCCTCGGCCAGGCGGGCCGCGTTGCGCCGCGCCTCCGCGGGTGCCGCCAGGACCAGGGCCTCGATCAGGGCCGCCGCGCCGTCCTCCTCGACCGAACCCGTGACGTAGCGCGCGGCGCGCCGGACGGCCTCCGGTGCCGAGGCCATGGCCGCGCCGTGGCCCGCATCCGCGATCATCTCCAGGTCGTTGAGCGCATCGCCGATCGTCATCACCTGGGCGTGGGGAATGCCCGCCCGGTGGGCGAGCCAGGCGACGGCGCCGCCCTTGGACACGCCGGGCGCGACGAACTCGAGGAACCGCGGGTGGGACACGGTCGCGTCGGCGCGCCCCGCGAAATCCCGGCGCGCCTCCTCGATCAGCTCCATCGGCCGCGGCGGCGGGCCAACCGAGATGACCTTGGACATCGGATGGGTGATGGCGGCCCCGAGGTCGTCGACGACGCTCGCGCCGGGGCCGAGGTAGCCCGAGTAGTCGTCGAAGCTGGGGTCGCCGGACCAGGCGACGATCCGCTCGAGGTTGTTCACGTGCGGCTCCAGGCCGTGCGCCCGGCACCACGCGATCGCCTCGCGCACGACCGCGGCCGGCATCGGCTCGTGGTGGAGCAGCCGGCCGACCCGTGCGCGCCACGCGTGCTCGTCCACGACGGCCCGCTGGCGCCGGGTGGGCATCGCCCGGATGACCGCGCCCTGGTGCGCCACGATCGGCTCGACGATCCCCAGCTGGTTCGCGTACACGGCCGCCGAGCTGGCCATGCGACCGGTCGCCAGCGACACCCGGACGCCCCGCCGCACCGCTTCGGCGATCGCGATCCGGGTGCGCTCGGAGATCCGGAAGTCCGGGCCGACGAGGGTGCCGTCGATGTCCAGCGCGATCAGCCGGATCGGGAGCTCGGGCTCCGGGCGGACCGGCGGCCGGAGCCCGTTCATGCCGGTCGCGCCAGCCGGACGGGGCCGGTTGATGCCGGCGGGACGGGGCCGGTTCATGCCGGTCGCGCCAGCCGGACCAGCCGGGGCCGGCCGGCCAGGTCCGGCGTCACCGTGGCCGGCCAGCCGCCAAGCCGCGCCGAGGCTTCGACAAGGATCGAATCGCCCTGGTCCGCGCCGATCTCGACCAGCGCGACCCCGTCGGGCGCGAGCACCGTCGGCAGCTGGTCCAGCAGGCGGCGGATGACGTCGAGACCGTCCGGACCGCCGTCGAGCGCGGCGCGTGGCTCGAACGCGAGCTCCGGCCCGAGCCGGTCGATGTCCGCCGAGGGGACGTACGGGAGGTTCGCGCACACGAGCGCGTACGGCGGATCGACGTTGGCGGGCAGCAGGTCCGCGGACACGAACACCATCCGGTCCGCGACGGCGTGCCCCACGGCGTTCTCGCGGGCAAGGTCGAGCGCCCCGTCCGAGGCGTCGATCGCGATGACCAGGACCTGGTCGGCCATCCGGCGCCGCCGGAGCGCGGCCAGGATGGCGATCGCGATGGCCCCGCTGCCCGTGCCCACGTCGGCCACGCGGAGCGCGGCCGCGCCCGGCGGACGGGGGCTCGCGGTCAGCCGCGCCACCACCTCGGCGAGGGCCGCGTCGACGAGCAGCTCCGTCTCAGGACGCGGGATGAGCGCGCGGGCGTCGGTGGCGAGGGCGAGGCCGTGGAACTCGCGCATGCCGCGGATGTAGGCGACGGGCTCGCCGGCCTCGCGCCGCCGGATCGTCGACTCGAACGCCGCCGCGGCCGCGTCACCGACCGGCGCCTGCGAGTGCGTGATCAGCGACGTGCGGTCGATCCCCAGGGCGTGCCCCAGCAGCAGCTCGGCATCGAGCCTGGGCGACGGCGAGCCCGACGCCGTCAGCCGCGCGGCGGCGAGGCGGACGAGCTCCGAGACCGTCGGGGCGGGACCGGGCATCGGTCAGGACGGATCGGCCGCGCCGGGGACGCGGCGGCCGGGCACGAGGAGCGAGCGACGGACCGGCTCGCTAGCCACCGTCGGTCTCCGTCAGGTGGCGGAGGCGGTCGGCCTGGTCCGCCATCACCAGCGCATCGATCAGCGGGTCGAGCTGGCCCTCGAGCACGCCGGGCACGTTGTGGATGGTCAGGCCGATCCGGTGGTCCGTGACCCGGTTGTCGGGGAAGTTGTACGTCCGGATCTTCTCGGACCGGTCACCCGCGCCGACCATCGTCCGCCGCTCTGCGCTCTCGCGCTCACGCTGCTTCGCAAGCTCCAGGTCGTACAGCCGCGAGCGCAGCACGGCGAGCGCCTTTGCCTTGTTCTTGTGCTGGCTCTTCTCGTCCTGGATCTCCACGACCAGCCCGGTCGGGAGGTGGGTGATCCGGACCGCGGAGTCGGTGGTGTTGACGGACTGGCCGCCCGGTCCGCTGGACCGCTTGACGTCGATCCGGAGATCCCGCTCCTCGTCGATGTCGACCTCGACCTCGTCGGCCTCGGGCATCACGATCACGGTCGCGGTGCTGGTGTGGATCCGGCCGCTCGATTCGGTGGACGGGACCCGCTGGACGCGATGCACGCCGCCCTCGAACTTGAGCCGGCTGTAGGCGCCGTCGCCGGCAACCTCGAGGAACGCCTCCTTGATGCCGCCGATGCCGGTCTCGTTGAGGCTCATCAGGTCGGCGTGGAAGCGATGCTCCAGGGCGTAGCGCGTGTACATGCGCAGCAGCTCGGCCGCGAACAGGGCCGCCTCCTCGCCGCCCGCGCCGGCCCGGATCTCGACGATCACGTTGCGGTCGTCATTGGGATCGCGCGGGAGGAGCGAGACCTTGAGGTCCTCGACCAGGCCCGTCTCGCGCGCCTCGAGCGACGCGATCTCGTCACGGGCCATCGCCTTGAGGTCGTCGTCGAGCTCCGCGTCGCGCATCTCGCGCGCGCCGGCCAGCTGCGCCCGGACGTCGATCAGCTCGCGGTAGGCGGCGACCACCGGCTCCAGGCGCGCCAGCTCACGGCCCAGCGTCCGCAGCTGGGCAGGATCCGAGTGCACCTCCGGCGTGCCCAGCCGCGCGGTGACGTCGTCGTACTGGCGCGCCACGCCGGCGAGCTTGGTGTCGAGGCTGTCGATGTCGGACATGTCCGGCGGGCCGGTCCGCTCAGCCGGGCAGCGGCGGGTCGATCGAGACCGGCGCGACCGCCTCGCCCTCGGCCGCGGCCGCGGCCGCCCGAACCTCCGCGGCCGTCTCGCCGGGCAGCGGCATCGGGTACCGCTCGAGGTCGAGGCCGCCGGGCGGCACCGCCTCACCATCGGCGCGGAGCGCCTCCTCCATCGACACGACGGCAACCTCGATCATGTCATCGGTCGGCTGCTTGGTCGTGATCATCTGGACCAGGATCCCGGGCCACATGATCACGCGGACGACCGGGTTGGCCCGATGGCGCGCCCCGAGGCGGAGCAGCTCGTAGCCGACGGCGGCGATCACCGGGATCAGCAGGATCCGGCTGCCCACCATGACCACGGGATCCTGCCGGCCGACCAGGCTGAATGCGAGGATCGACAGCATGATCACGACCACCAGGAACTCGGTGCCGCATCGCGGATGGGCCGTCGGGTGCCGGCGGATCGCGGACGGGACCAGCGGGTCGCCGTGCTCCAGGGCGTGGATCGTCATGTGCTCGGCGCCGTGGTACTGGAACACGCGCGCGATGTCGGGCGTGCGCGAGATCAGGACCAGGTAGCCCAGGAAGATCAGGACCCGCACCAGCCCCTCGACCAGGTGCTGGACGAGGCCGTTGTCGATGCTGCCGGCCGTGAACGTCGCGATGACCAGGGGCAGGATGAAGAACAGCCCGATCCCGACGATGGCCGTGAACCCCAGCATCAGGGCGACCGCCCCGCGGCCGATCTCGACCCCCTCCTCCTCCGCCTGGAGACCGGCAGAGCGGATCAGCCAGCGGGTCCCCACGACGAGTGTCTCGTACAGGACGACGAGCCCGCGAACGAACGGCCAGCGCGAGACGCGGTTGCCATGGAACCCGGAGTCGAGGCGTTCGGTGGCGAACACGATCCGGCCGTCGGGGTGGCGAAGGGCGACCGCGATGGCGTCGCGGCCGCGCATCATGACGCCTTCGATCAGCGCCTGACCGCCGTAGGTGAAGCGGGGCATGGGGTGAGTCTACCGGGTGACCCTGCCGCGGCCGCCTGCGAGTCCGGGGTCACCCACCGCCGAGCGCACCGGTTGCCGTTCCGACGCATACTCGGGGCGATGCGTCTCGAGCTGACGAAGCGTGGCGACTACGCCGTCCGGGCCATGCTCGCGCTGGCCAGGGGGTCTCGCAACGGCCTGCTCTCCGCCCGCCGGATTGCGGACGCGATGTCGATCCCGGTCCGGTTCCTGCCCCAGGTCCTCTCGGATCTCCAGCGCGCGGGCCTGGTCGAGGCAGCGCCCGGACGATCCGGGGGGTATCGCCTCGCCCGCGATGCCGATCGGATCAGCCTCCTCGACGTGATCGAGGCGGTGGAGGGCGACACGCGCCGCCGGGACTGCGTGCTGCGCGGCGGGCCGTGCGGGGTCGATGGAACGTGCGACGTCCACGCGGTGTTCTTTGCCGGGCAGGAGGCGCTGCGCGGCACGTTCGCGGCCTCCACGCTTGCCGAGCTCGCGGCGCCCGCGACGGCGACGGCGGCGGCATTGGAGTCGGGCAGCCCGGGCTGACCCCGGCGCACCGGGCGTGGTCGCCTCGGTCCGACCTGGGTGCCTGGCAGATTACGGGCCGTCATGACGCCGCAGGCTTGCGACCACAGACTCTGGTCACGTCTCGGAGTCCGCAGGGACAGGAAGGTCGAGCCCCGCTCGAGCTCCGGAGCCGGCGACGCCAGGAGACAGTCATGACCATCGACCACGTCGATCGAACGGTCGTGACCGACGCACCCGCCTCGGTCACCACCAACGACACAACGCCGCCGCCGGCCCCAGCCCGCCAGACGGTCACCACCGACAGCCGGCACATCACGCGATCGGGTCCAGGTGGCCCGGAGATGACCCGCCGGATCATCGTGCTCGTGTTCGGGCTCATCCAGATCGTGATCGGGCTGCGGATCGTGCTGCTCCTGCTCGATGCCCGCACCGGCAACGCGCTCGTCTCGGGGATCCTCGATGTCAGCAAGATCTTCGTCGCGCCGTTCGAAGGGATCCTCAACACCAACGCCATCTCGTCGGGCGGCTCGATCCTCGACGTCGCCGCCGTGGTGGCCCTCGTGGGCTGGACGATCCTCGAGCTGATCGTGATCTGGGCCATCGGGATCTTCCGGCGCGAGCCGGCCTGACCCCGGGGATCCCTGACCGCGTCGCGGTCCTTGGCGGACGGGTTTCGTCCGCGACCGGCGCCGGCCCATCGTGGGCGGCGCGACAGCCTGAAGGAACACACGCCATGGGCTTCATCGCCTGGATCGTCGTCGGCGCCATCGCCGGCTTTATCGCCAACGCGGTCATGGGCTCCAGCCAGGGGCTCGTGATGATGGTCGTCCTGGGCATCGTCGGCGGCCTCGTGGGCGGGTTCGTCGCCACGAGCGTGCTCAAGATCGGCTCGGTCGACGGCATCAACGTCGAGAGCATCGTCATCGCCACCGTGGGGGCCATCGCGGTGGTCTTCGTGGTCGGCGCGCTGCGCGGCGGGTCGCGCGGCCTCACTCGCCGATGACGGCCGCCATCCTCGCCGCTGCCGGCGGCCGGCTCCCGATGACCAGAAGCAGGAGAACAGCATGAAGATGCTTGGAACGATCGGGCTGGCGGCCGTCCTGGCTGCCACACTGGCCGGCACCGCGCTGGCCGCGCAGGCCCAGGTCGGCCTCGGCACGGCGGCGAGCTACGCCGTGCTGGCCGGCGAGACCATCACGAACACGGGGGCGACCACGATCACCGGTGATGTCGGGCTGCATCCCGGATCCTCCGTGACCGGCTTCGCCACGGTGACCCTCGACGGAACCCAGCACATCGCCGATGCCGCGGCGCTCCAGGCGAAGAACGACCTGGTCACCGCCTATGGCGACGCCGCGGGCAGGACGCCCGTCACCGCGGTACCCACGGAGCTCGGCGGCACGACCCTCACGGCCGGCGTCTACGGGTCCGACACGCTCGGGCTGACCGGAACGCTTACGCTCGACGCCGAGGGAGACTCCGGTGCGGTGTTCATCTTCCAGGCCGGGTCCACGCTGATCACGGCGCCCGACAGCACGGTGGCCCTCGCCAACGGCGCCTCGGCCTGCAACGTCTACTGGCAGGTCGGCAGCTCCGCGACGCTCGCCACGGCGACCACCTTCAAGGGGACGATCCTCGCCCTCACCTCGATCGCGCTGCAGACGGGGGCGACCCTCGAGGGGCGGGCTCTGGCCCGCAACGGCGCGGTCACGCTGGACACCAACGTGATCGACAGCGCTGCGTGCAATACGTCCGCTCCTGCCGCCACCCCGACCCCCACCACCAGCGCCACCGCTACCCCGGCGCCGGTGGCGACCATCCCGGCCACGGACACGGCATCCTCGACGCCTGCTGCAGTGACAGATCCGGTCTCGACTCCGCTCCTCGTCCTCCTGGTGGTGGCCGGACTCGCCTTCGTGGCGGCCATTCGCCTGGTGGCCTCCCGGTCGCGATCCGGACCCCCGTCCTCCTGACGATGTCAGCGGCACCGATGGGCGCCAGGGTGAACGCGCGCATCGGCACGGCAAAGGTCCTGCGCACGGCGGGCATGGCCTTTACGCTTGCGGTGAGCCTGCTGGCCACCGGGCCACCCGCGCTGGCGACTGACCCGGCGGCTGACGAGCTCGGAGCCGCGGCGCGGCCCGCCGGCCTGGCAGCGGTGAGCCTCGGCACGGCATCGGGGTTTGCGGTGCTCGCGGGGACGCCGGCCATCGCCAACACCGGCCCGACGATCGTCATCGGTGACCTCGGCATCGACCCTTCGCCGACGGTGGCCGGGTTCCCGTCCGGGACGGTGAACGGGGCCATCCACCGGGCTGACGCAATTGCCGAGCGTGCGCAGGACGACCTGGTCGCCGCCTATACCGACGCCGCCGGGCGCGCGGCGACAGCGACCCACGGGGCGCTCGGCGGGCTGACCCTCGTCGCGGGCGTCTACACCGACGGCGGGGGCACGCTCAACCTGGCGGGCGTGCTCACGCTCGACGCCCGCAATGACCCCGACGCGGTGTGGGTCCTTCAGGCACGCTCCGACCTGGTCACCGCGCCGTCGAGCTCGGTGAAGCTCATCAACGGCGCCGACGCCTGCAACGTCTTCTGGCAGGTCGCGGGCTCGGCGACGCTCGGCTCCGACTCCACCTTTACCGGGACCATCCTCGCTCTCGGCTCCGTCACGATGAGCACCGGCGTGACCGTGGCGGGTCGAGTGCTCGCCCGAGGGGGTCCGGTGACGCTGGCTGGCGACAGGATCACGGCGCCCGCGTGCACGACGCCCATGCAGGGCAGCTTGTCCGGTCCAGCCGGGCCGATCCAGCCGATCGGATCGGCGGCGACGGACGCCGTTCACGGCCCGGCTCAATACCCCGTGGTGCCGGTCATTGCCATCCTGCTCATCGTGCTCGCGGCGATCTTCGGTGCGATCGAGCGTGAGCCGCGACGGGTCCGTTCCGGTCCGGACGGTCGCTGGCTATCCGGCGAGTGACGATCTCCGGCGTTTCCCGAGGCCCCGCGACGGATCCATCCCGACGGCGCGGCCCGAGATGCCGGCATACCCTTCATGAGACAATCGGACTCCACGCACGAGGGGGAGGGCACCGGTGTCAGACAGCCACGCGACTGCCACGACCACCTCGGAGGCACGCCGCGCGCTCGTCCTCCACGACCGTCAGCTCGTCGTCGACCTGATCGAGCTGACCCTCAACCATGGCTTGTTCGTGGTGCGGTCCACGGGCGACCTGACCGAGGCCGAGGGGATCCTGGCGGACTGGCAGCCTGACCTGACCGTGATCGACATGGATCACGACGACAGCGCGGCGCTGCTCGGACGGCTGGGCGCCGCGAACCGCCTGACGAGGCGGGTGACACCGGCCCTCGGGCTCACCCGCCGGGGTGACCTGAAGACAAAGCTCCGGGCATTCGACCTGGGTGTCGATGACATCCTCACGATGCCGTTCTCGCCCGAGGAGCTGCTTGCCCGGTGCATCGTCATCACGCGTCGGGCGTCGGGAACGGACCGGCCGATCGTGCCGACGATCCGGCTCGGCGAGATCGAGATCGACATCCTGAGTCGCCAGGTCCGCGCAGGCAGCTCGGTCGTGCATCTGACCGGGATCGAGCAGAGCCTGCTGTACCTCCTCGCCAGCCGAGCCGGCCGCGCGGTCACGCGAGACGAGATCCTCGACGCTGTCTGGGGAACGGACTTCGTGACCGAGAGCAACATGGTCGACCGCCACATTCGAAGCCTGCGCATCAAGCTCCAGAACGACTACCGCCACCCACGCTTCATTGCGACGGTTGCGGGCCAGGGCTACCGGTTCATCCCGACGTTCACGAACCTCGGTTGGGGGGGTGAGTCGGTGGATGCCGAGCCTCCGAACCACCGGGCATCGCCCGACTGAGCATCACCCCGCGCGGACGACGGGCCTGGCGCCGAGGCGACATTACGCGTCGTCATGACGGCATGGCCACGACGCGCAAGTGTGGCGTCGGCTCCGGAGCGCACGCTGACTTGCAGCGAACGGTGAGCCACCTGCGCCGGGGGAAGCGCTGACCCGTCGCCGATCGGAGCGATCTCCTCACCGCAGAGCGCGGAGGTGCTCCGTCGGCGGCCCGGGTCAGGCGCGACTCCGCAGCGCGCGGACCGCGAGCACGACGCTCGCGAGCACCGAGCCCGCCACCAGCGACACGCCGGCGATGGCCGCCGGCCCGACGTCCATCGGCCAGCCGATCGCGAGCAGCGCGGTCCCAATGTTGAGCGCCACCAGGCGCGGGGTTGCAACCCGACCCAGGATCCTCCGCCGGACCGCGTGCCCGGATGGACCACCGGGTCCGATCGCGGGCAGGAGATGGGTCCAGGACGCGATCAGCACCTGCGTGATCCAGCCCACCGCGAGCGGCGCGCCGACCAGCGATGTCGACCACGCATCGGGCGCCGACCCCATGACGAACAGCCGGCCGACGGCGAGCGCCATCCCGGCCGTGAACCACCCGATGCCGGCCAGCAGCCCGATCCCCGTCAGGCGGTGCCAGCCCGGATCGGTCGTCCACCGGCCGCGCGCCATCGTCACCCTGGTGGCCTCGAGCGCGAGGGCGCCCACGCCGACCGCGGTCAGCAGCGCCCCGCCGCGAACCAGCGGGCCGGCGTCGAGACCCAGCCCCAGGACGACCACGGGCGAGCCCATCGCAACCCCGAGCACCGCCACGATCGCGCTCGCCCGGGCCACGATCCGTGTCCCCAGCACCGTCGGCAGGAAGTGCAGCAGGGTGCCCACGATGATCAGCGACACGAACCCGACGAGGTTGGTCCAGGCGTGCGCGGGCTTGAGCAGCGCCCAGCGCTCGAGCACCGGCAGCCAGCCGGCAACGAACAGGGTGCCCAGCGTGGCACCGATCGCCACGTTGGCGAGCGCGAGCTCGTACGCGAGCGTCACGATCGGCCGGCGGACCATCAGGCCCGCCCGGCCCGCGCCCTGGAGCGCGACGGCCGTGAGGCCGATCCCGGCGAGGTACACCACGCCGCCGAGCGGGGGCAGCGCCGTCCATCCGGGCACCAGCCCGCGCACGGCGACCAGCAGCGCACCCGACGCGACAAGGATCACGGCCCCCGCGCGCACGCGGGCATTCGCCGGGTGGCCTGCGGACAGGGCCGCCACGAAGAACGGCATGACCCCCGCGATCGCGGTCGACGCGCCGCCGGCGAGCGCGAGATGCAGCGGCAGCCAGGGCGCGACGGTGCCGCCGGCCATCGCCTCCAGGACCACCGCCAGACCGGCGGCGGCGAGGTACAGGGCCGCGAGTACGACCGCCGCCACCGCGACCCGGCGATCGTCCGCGCGCCGCGGACCCGGCGTGGCCTGCCCGGGCAGCAGGCCGGCACGGGCCGGTCGGCCCTCGTCATTCGGGCGCATGGTCCCCTTCACAAATACATAGTAAGTTGCTGATAGTTAGCACGCACACCGCGAGAGGCCCGGCGCCACGGGACGCACGGCAGCGGTGAGGCCGGCCCGGGACGGGGAACGACCCGAGACCATCGAAAGGATCGGACATGTACCGCACCCGGCGCCTGCTCGCGGCGATCGCGCTCCTGTCACTCACCACGGCGGCCTGCGGCTCCGCCGCGAAGCCCGCCTGGACGTGGGGGCCCGACACGGGTCCTGCCGCCGTACCGGTCTCGGCCGTATCATCCGCCGCGCCGGCAGCATCCGCCGCGGCCCCCGCGGCATCCGGCACGACCGATGGAATGGCCGGCATGTCCCCGGCGCCCGCCGCCGCGGCGCCCTCCCCGGATCCGAACGCCCCCGCGTACGAGGTGTTCGATCCGATCGCGCCGGAGGTGCTCCCCGGAACGGTCCACGATGTCGACTTCCCGATGATCGAGAAGGACATCACGGTCGCCACCGGCTTTGTCGTCCACACCTGGACCTTCGGCGGCACCGTTCCCGGACCGACCATCCGCGTCCACCTCGGTGACACCGTGCACGTGCACCTGACCAACAAGACGCCGATGAGCCACTCCATCGACTTCCACGCCAGCCAGACGGCGATGAACCACCAGATGGTCGAGATCAAGCCCGGCGAGACGTTCACCTACACGTTCACGGCCGATTACGCCGGCGTCTGGATGTACCACTGCGGCACCGCGCCGACCCTGTGGCACATCGCCAACGGGATGTTCGGCATGGTGATCGTGGAGCCCAAGGGCGGCCTGCCCAGGGTGGACAACGAGTTCACGATCATCCAGAGCGAGTGGTACCTGGGGGCGCAGGGCCAGCCCGCCGACTACGCCAAGGCCAACGAGGTCGCCGCGTCACCCGACTTCGTGGTGTTCAACGGGGTCGCCAACCAGTACAAGGACAACCCGATCCCGGTCAAGACCAAGGGCCGGGTCCGGCTGTTCGTGCTCAACGTCGGCCCCAACATGGACAGCTCGTTCCATGTCGTGGGCACGATCTTCGACACGGTCGAGAAGGAAGGCATCGAGCTCAAGCGCGGCAACGCCGCCGGCTGGGGCTCGCAGGCCGTCGACCTCAGCCCGGCCCAGGCCGCGATCATCGAGTTCAGCCCCCAGGAGGATGGCGTCTACGCCTTCGTCACCCACGCGTTCAACCTGGTCGGTCACGGCGCCGTGGGCCTGTTCCAGGCCGGCGATGGCGACCCGCTGAACTGACAACTCCCCCGTCCCGCGCCGGCGGCCGTCTTCCCCGGACGGTCGCCGGCGTCTTCGCGTTCCGGGGGCTGGCGCCGGGTGGGCGCGACACCCGTAGACTCCCGACCATGAACGTGATCGACTGGCTGCTCGATGCGGATCCCGCGATCCGCTGGCAGGTGATGCGCGACCTCACCGATGCCCCCGCGGACGTCGTCGCGGCCGAGCGCGCGCGGGTCGCAACCGATGGCTGGGGAGCACAGCTGCTTGCGCTCCAGGCGCCGGACGGGCGCTGGGACGGCGGTACCTATCGACCGGGCTGGGTCGACGAGTCGAAGCCGTTCTTCGATGCCTGGACGGCCACCCATTTTTCGCTCCAGGCGCTGCGCGAGCTGGGGCTGGACCCCGGCAGCCCCGAGGCACGACGGGCGGTGTCGCTGGTCCGCGACAACGTCCGCTGGGAGGCCAACGGCGCCACGTACTTCGAGGGCGAGACCGAGCCGTGCATCAACGGCGTCGCGCTTGCCAACGGCGCCTACTTCGGGGAATCGGTCGACGGCATCGTCGAACGCCTGGTCGGCGACGAGCTGGGCGATGGCGGCTGGAACTGCTGGGCCGAGTACGGCGCGAGCGTTTCGTCATTCCATTCGACGATCTGCGCGCTCGAGGGCCTGCTCGAATGGGAACGCGCGGGCGGGTCCTCGGACGCCGCCCGGGCAGCACGGCAGCGAGGCGAGGCGTACCTGCTCGAGCGCGGGCTGTTCCGTCGCCGCTCGACGGGCCGAGTTGCCGACCCGCGGTTCACGATGTTCTCGTTCCCGACGCGGTGGTACTACGACGTCCTCCGCGGGCTCGACTACTTCCAGGCAAGCGGGGCCGCGCCGGACGAGCGGTTCGCGGACGCGATCGCCCTGGTCGCGGACAAGCGCGGGGCGGATGGCCGGTGGGTGCTCGAGAACAGCCACCAGGGTCCGATCCACATCGAGATGGAGGGTCCGGACGGCGCCCCGAGCCGGTGGAACACGCTCCGCGCGCTGCGGGTGCTCCGCTGGGCCGACGGCGGCGTCAGGTGACGCCCGCAGCGGCGAGCGCAGCGATCTCGTCGTCGCCGTAGCCGAGCTCGGCCAGGATCTCGCGCGTGTGCTCACCCGCCAGCGGAGGCGCCGTCCGGATCGAGGCGGGGGTCGCGGACAGCTGGAACGGAAGCCCGACCTGACGCACCGCACCGAGGACCGGGTGCTCGACATCGACGGTCATCCCGCGTGCCCGGGCCTGCGCCGACGCGAACGCCGCGGGCACGTCGTTGATCGGCCCGCACGGCACCTCGGCGGCGTCGAGGATCGGGAGCCAGTCCGCGGTGGGGCGGGCGACGAACCGCGCGGCGAGGATCGGGCGCAGCCCGGCGCGGTTGATGACGCGATCGCCGTTGGTCGCGAACCTCGGGTCCGCGGCCAGCTCCGGCAGGCCGAGCGCGGCGCACAACCGTGGCCACTGGCGCTCGCTGCCGACGGAAACGGCCATCTCGCCGTCGGCGGTCTCGAACGTCTCGTAGGGCACGATCGTCGGGTGCCGGTTGCCCAGCCGTCCCGGCGCGCTCCCGGTCACGAACGCGTTCTGCGCCTGGTTGACCAGGACCGCCAACGTCGATTCGAGCAGCGACACGTCGATCCGCTGCCCGCGACCGTCGATCCGGTCCCGGCCGATGAGGCCGGCCAGCACCGACACGGCGCCGAACAGGCCGGTCACGACGTCGCTGATCGCCACCCCCACCTTGGTCGGTCGGCCGCCGTCCTCGTCGCGGCTGCCGGTGATCGACATCAGCCCGCCGATCGCCTGGATCACGAAGTCGTAGCCCGGCTTGGCGGCATCGGGGCCGTCGGGCCCGAACCCGGAGATCGCGAGGTGGACCAGCGCCGGATTGAGCGCCTGCAGGGTTTCCTCGCCGAAGCCGAGGCGCTCGAGACCGCCCACCCGGAAGTTCTCCACCAGCACGTCCGATGACCGGAGCAGCCGGCGCAGGACGTCGCTGCCCGCGGTCGTTCGAAGGTCGAGGCGGATCGACCGCTTGTTGCGGTTGACGGCGAGGTAGTACGCGGCGGTCCGCGTGCCGGCGGCGGCGTCACCGACCCACGGCGGTCCCCAGCCGCGCGTTGCGTCGCCCTCGGGCGGCTCGACCTTGACCACGTCCGCGCCGAGGTCCGCGAGCAGCATCGTGCAGTACGGCCCGGCCAGGACCGTGGAGCAGTCGGCGACGCGGATGCCGGCAAGGGGACCGGCGGCGGTGGGTTCGGGCATCGCCCGGATGGTACGGCGGCGGACCGGGCGGCGGTGGCGCGTCCCCGGGCGGCGGACCCTGGCTGCCGGTCAGTCCTCGGCGGGCGCGTCCGGCACCGTGATGTCCACGACATCGGCGCCCGTTGCGGCCACCAGGTCGGCCGGCGACACGTGGACGTTGACGCCGCGAGCACCACCGCCGATGGCGACGACCTCGAGGGCCGTGATCGAGGCGTCCGCGATCACCGGCCACGCGCGGCGTGCGCCGAACGGGGTGATCGCGCCGCGCTCGTAGCCCGTGATCGCCTTCGCCTCCTCGGCATCGGGCAGGGTCACCCGGTTCACGCCCAGGAAGGCGCGCAGCCGCGGCCAGTCGAACCGTCGCCCGCCCGGCACCAGCACGAACACGTAGTCATCGGCGGCGCGGCGGACGAGGATCGAACGCAGCAGGGACCCGAGCGGGATCCCCTGGAGCTCGGCGCTCTCCTCGGCGCTGCGCGCGATCTCCGTGCGCACGAGGCGGTACGGGATGCCGGCGGCCTCGAGGGCAACCGTCGCCGGAGTGGAGAAGGCCGGCTCGGGTTCGGTCGTCGTCGGGGGCGGCAGCTCGCTCATGGCCGGACCTTACAGCCCGAACGTGAACAGGATTCCGTCCCAGCTCTCCCGCAGGTCGTACAGCGCCACGGCGATGAGGATCGCGCCGGAGATGAGCTCGATCGCGCGATGCCGGTCGAGCACGAAGCGGACGATCGCGCGCTGCTGTGTCCCGGCCAGCAGCGAGAGCAGGACCAGCGGCAGCCCGAAGCCGAGGCCGAAGACCACGAACGTGCCGAGCCTCGCAACCGCATCGCCGAAGCCGACGGACACCGCCAGCAGCGCGGCCAGGAACGGACCGGCGCAGGGCAGCGCGATCGGTCCCAGCATCACGCCGTAGATCCATGCCTGGGCGTAGGGGTTCGAGACCAGCGGGACCTGCATCCCGGGCAGCCGGTTGAACGGGTTCCGTCCCGCGAGGAGGAGCAACCCCAGCACGATCAGGAACCCGTCGATCACGGGGACGAGGTAGCTCGCGACGCGCCCGATGGGGACGGCGACGAGGAACAGCACGAGCCCGACGGCGACCATCGTGGTCAGCAGGCCGGCCAGCACCAGCAGCCCGAGCAGGCCGCTCGCGCGGCGTCCGGACAGGGTGCCGGCGTTCGCCGACAGGTAGGCGAGGAACCCGGGGTAGAGCGGCAGCAGGCACGGGCTGGCCGCGCTCGCAAGACCGGCCGCGAACACGGCCGCCAGCTCCCCCACGGTCAGGCGCCGGCCGTCTTGACGATGTCGTCCACGCTCTCGCCGCCGGTATGGAACGAGACGTCACCGGTCGGGCTGATCAGGACCAGCGGCACCGTCGGCGGGTTGAGCACGTTGGCCCCGAACTCCGCCTCGAGGGCGGCCGAGACCTCGCGGCCGGCGACCGCATACCGGCCGGTGAACCCGCGCTGGGCCTTGTAGCGGGCAAGGTCATCCGCGGTCTCGCCCGGATCGACGGTCAGCACCACGTAGGCCACGGCGTCCGGGTCGAGGCTCGCGAGCGCTTCCGTGAACCGGCCCTGCTGGGCGCGGCAGTTGGTGCACCAGATCGCCATCGCCTCGACGAACACGGTCCGGCCGCCCAGGCTCGCGATGGTGAACGTCTCACCGGTGCTGACATCGGTGAGGGTCGCGGCAGCCCATGGGTGCGCGGCGAGCGCATCGGCGACGGGATTGCCGGACGGCTCGAGGCTGGCAGACGCGCCCCCGCCCGGAGTCTGCGCGCCGCTTGCGACTGGCGTGGAGGAAGGCCGTGGCGCGGTCGGGTTGGTCGAAGCCGGACCGGCGCCGGTCGGGGCGCCGCAGCCGGCGATCGCCAGCGCGAGCACCAGCAGCGCGGCGGTCGGGCCGCGACGTGCGCGCATGGTCATGGGTTGTGCCCTCTCGGTGGTTGTGCCCTCTCGGTCGACCCGGTCCGGCCGGATGCCATCCCGAATCTGCCCCACCCGGGTGACGGTACGGTGACGACGTGTCGACCGCGGAGCGTGCCGGGGACATGGCGCTAGCATGGGGTCATGAGTGAGCAAGCGTCCCCCGCCGTCCATGTCCCGACCCTGATGACCGTCCACGCCCACCCGGACGACGAGACGATCGGCACCGGCGGGACGATGGCAAAGACGATCGGCCAGGGACGCAGGGTCGTCCTCGTGACGTGCACCAGGGGTGAGATGGGCGAGATCGTCGTCCCCGAGCTCGACACGCCCGACAACCACCGCCGGCTGGGCGAGCTGCGTGCCGTGGAGCTCGAGAACGCGATGGGAGCCCTCGGCGTGACCGAGTGGGACAACCTCGGCTACCGCGATTCGGACATGATGGGCCGGGCCGGCAACGTCGATCCGCGATGCTTCTGGCAGGCCGATCTGGACGAGGCCATCGGCCGCATGACCTGGATGGTGCGCCGCTTCCGGCCCGACGTGATGACGACCTACAACGACTTCGGTGGGTACGGGCATCCCGACCACATCCGGAGTCACCTGGTCGCCGTCGGCTCGTTCGCCAGGGCCGGAGATCCGGCGTGGTATCCGGAGCAGATCGCGCCCGAGCACGGCGGCACCGGCGCGGCCATGGGTGAGGGCGGGGTGACCCCGTGGACCCCGGCCAAGCTGTACGAGCAGGCGATCCCGTCGTCGGTGCGGATGGCGATGAAGGAGCGGCTCGAGGCCCTTGGCGAGACGTCGTTCTGGTCGCCACCCGTCGACGCAACGCCGGCGCAGCTTGCCGAGTTCGAGGAACAGATGGCGCGGATGCTCGTGCCCGACGAGGCCATCACCGCGTGGGTCGATGTGTCGGACGCGATCGATGCCCGCTGGAACGCGATCAAGGCGCACGTCACCCAGATCTCGAACGACAACCCGTTCGTGCGCTTCGGCAAGGCCGGCTGGCAGGAGTACTGGACCCGCGAGGCGTTCATCCGACGCGAAACTCGCGTTCCCGCGCCCGACGCCGAGGACGACCTGTTCGCGGGCCTGCTGGGTCGGTCGCCCGGCCCGTACGGCTGGGACGGGTCCGCGCAGGTCGCCTGAAGCCTCGCTCGCCGCCGGTAGGTCGTCCCGGGGACCTCGCCGGGACCTCGCCGGGACCTCGTCGCTCGCTAGCCGCCGCCACTCGCCGGAGTCCCGTCCGGCGGCCGCGGTCGCTCGCCGGAGTCCCCTCGCCTCCGTCGCTCGCCGGAGTCCCGTCAGGCACCGCGTGGGGCGGTGCAATCCGCGGTTCGGGGCCGATCTGCTGTCAGCCACCGCGAGGGCCGGTGCTAGACCGGCCCGCCACCGATTCCGGGCCGCTGCGAAGCCATCCGCGTGCGTGGCTCGGGTCCTGGATCGGCCCCTGGAGTGACAGGACCGCGACTACCACCACGTGGCGCGGTAGCTGACAAGATCCGGAGGCAGATCGCGCCGCCCGAGCGACCAGCGCCGGCACCGCAGGCCGCAACGGCCTCCGGCGACGCCCCTACCAGTCCAGCAGCCCCTTTGATGCGCTGAACACCTGGTTCATGACCACCTTGCCGTCCGTGGCCGGGTCCATGAAGTTGGGCTGCGCGCGATCCAGGATGAGATGCGGCCGCATCCGGACCTGGACGAGCTGCTTGCCGTTGAACGTCAGCTCGAGCGTGATCCCCTCCATCGTCGGCTCCGACCACGTCTGGTCGAACACGAAGTTGCCCAGCGCGTACCAGATCGGCTTGCCCTTGTAGACCTCCATCGCCTCGGCCCAGTGGGGGTGGTTGCCGATCACGAGGTCGGCGCCGGCATCGATCGCCGCATGGGCGAGCCGCTTCTGCGATGCGGTCGGGGTGGCCCGGTACTCGATCCCCCAGTGCGGGAACACGATCACGATGTCCGCGCCGGCCTTGCGCGCGGCGGCGACATCGGCCTTTAGCGCCGCCGATGTCATCTGGGCGCTGCCGGGCTTGCTCGTCCCGGCCGCGTACGTGGGTGCGATCGTGTCGTAGCCGAGGATCGCGATGGTCTCGCCTCCGGCCTCGAGCAGCGCCGGCTTGTGCGCGTCGGCGGTGTTCTTGCCGGCGCCCGAGTGGAGGATCCCCTGCTTGTCGAGATTGGCCATGGTCTGGAGGATGGCGGTCCGGCCCGCGTCGCCGATGTGGTTGTTGGCGAGCGAGACCCAGTCGATGCCGGCCTTCGCCAGGCCGGCGATATAGGCCGGGTTGGCCGAGAACGTGGTGCCGTGGTCGTGGAACCGGAAGGCGTTGGGCGCCGGGTTCTCGAAGTTGGCGATCGCGATGTCGGCGCCCGATACGAGGTCGCGCACGATGCCCGCGTTGCCGGTCCGCTTCGTCCGGGGCAGCTTCCAGCCGAAGCTGGAGCAGCAGGTGTGACCCGTGATCGCCGCGGTGCCCCCGTTGAACGGAAAGTCCGACCCCGCCGAGCTTCCCCGGATCGCCAGCGAGACGCCACGGTCGAGCAGGATGTCGCCACCGGCGAACAGCGTCCAGGCGGTCGCCGGGTCGTAGTCGGACGCCGCACCCGCCGCCGGGCCCAGCTGCGCAACGAGCGGCCAGGCATCGATCGACGCGACCCTGCCGACCCCGAACATCGCCTTGCCGTCCCAGGCCAGGGCACGGACCGAGGCGGTGACCTCATCGGCGCGAAGGAAGCCCAGCTGCGTCCGGGTCTTGGCCACGCTGGCCGCCAGGGCATCGGCGTCGGCGACGACCACGAGGTGCTTGCCGAGCGCCGAGCGCTCCACGCCGAGGGCGGTGAGGATCGCATCCGCATCGCCGTCGACCAGCACGAGCGCCGTATAGGCACCGGAGCCGGCCGCGATCGACCTGACATCGGCGCTCGTGACCCCGGTGGCCGCCGACCGGAAGCTGGTGACGGGCACGATCGCCGTCCGGGCCGTGGCCGGCGTCGGGACCGGCGTCGGCTCGGGGGTGGGCGTGACGGCCGTCGACGGCGGCGCCGAGTCCTGCTCGGGCGTTGCGGATGGAGCGGGCGAGGTCGTCGACCCGGCAAGCGCTCCCGAGGCACCGGGTGTCCCACCGGCGCCGAGCAGCCCCCCGACGATCCCGCCGCCGAACCCGAGCGCAACGATGAGGACGAGGACCACGATGGCAGCCGGCGCGAGCAGCCCGCCCGTCTGCCCACCGGAGATCGCCGAGCGCATGCCGCGTCGGGCGGGAGTCGGTCGACGGGGGTGGGCGCCTGGGTCGCGAACGGTCACGCGCGCAGGGTACCCGAGCATCGCGAGCCCTGGTCCGGGACAGCGGGACGCCCCGTCCCGGACAGAGGGACGCCCCGTCCGGGCGGGCGGACGGGGCGTAGGAAGAATCGCGATCGATGGCGGACCCGACCGGATTCGAACCGGCGATCTCCAGCGTGACAGGCTGGCATGTTGGGCCGCTACACCACGGGTCCGCGGTCGGTGGCGGATGATATCAGGCAGGTTTCGAAGTCGCCACCCGGCGGTCCGCCATCCAGCCGGCGCGAACGGAGGGGACCGCGGGGTGGGGGGTGCCGACGGCCAGGGCCGGCAGCGAACGACGTCGCCGGGGCCCGGGCCGCCGCAATCGGGCCGGCAGCCGGGCCCGCGGACCCGCGCTATGCTCGCCCGGCCATGGTCCGCATCGATCTCCGCTCCGACACGGTCACCAAGCCCACCGACGAGATGCGCCGCGCGATGGCCGCGGCCGAGGTGGGCGACGACGTGTTCGGCGACGACCCCACCGTCAACGCTCTCGAGGAGCGCGGTGCCGACCTCCTGGGCAAGGAGGCGGGCCTGTTCGTCGCGAGCGGCTCGATGGGCAACCTGGTGTCGCTGCTCGCCCACCTGCCGCGCGGCCACGAGGCGATCGCCGGGGCAACGACGCACACCGTGATGGACGAGGCTGGCGGTCACGCCGTCGTGGCCGGTGCCACCGTTCGAGCGCTCGCGGAGCGGCCGGACGGCACGATGGACCCGACCGCGATTCGGGAGGCGTTCCGCGACCCCACCGACCTGCACGAGCCGATCACCGGCCTGGTCGCCCTCGAGAACACGCATGCTCACTCGGGCGGGCGCCCGTTGCCGCTGGACTACGTCCGGGCCGTTGCCGTGATCGCGCACGAAGGCGGCGTCCCGCTCCACATCGACGGCGCACGCCTGTTCAACGCGACCGTCGCCCTGGGCGTCACGCCGCGAGCGCTCGTCGCACCCGCGGACAGCGTGACGTTCTGCCTGTCCAAGGGCCTCGCAGCGCCGGTCGGATCGATCGTGGTCGGATCCCGCGAGTTCATCGGGCGCGCCCGTCGCGCGCGAAAGCTCGTCGGGGGCGGCATGCGCCAGGTCGGCGTGCTGGCGGCGGCGGGACTGGTGGCGTTGCGGGACGGCGACGCGGGCATGATCGACCGACTTGCGGACGACCACGCCAACGCGCGCCGCCTGGCCGAGGGCCTGGCAGGCCTGCCGGGGGTCGCCTCCCCGGGCGGGATCGCCCAACCGGACCCAGGTCCGCTCGACCCGGCTCGGGCCGTGACCAACTTCGTGCTGTTTCGGGTGGAGCGGGACCGGTCGGCGTTCCTCGTAGCGCTCGAGGCCCGGGGCGTGCTCATGGTCCCCTATGCGAACGGCTCGATCCGCGCCGTGACCCACCACGGGATCGATGCCGCGGACATCGACCATGTGGTCGCCATCGTGGCCGAGATCCTGCGCGACACGTCGCCCGTCCGGTCGGCCGATCACGCGACGGCCGCGGCGGGGTGACCGCGGGCAGCGTGCGGCACCGCGAGATCGACCCGGCGCGCGTCGTGCGCCGCGGGAGCCGTCGCGCGTGGACGTGATCCCGGCCATCGACGTCGCCAACGGACGCTCGCGGGTCGTGTACTGGCCGGGCGCGGCGGCCGGCATCGGCGCGCCCACCGATCGTCCCGAGCAGATCGCGGAGCAGCTCGTGCACCAGGGCGCGAGGATCCTGCACCTGGTCGACTTCGACGGAGCGCGGCGCGCGGCGCCGGCGGACCTCGACGTCGTGGGCGCGGTCGCGGCGCGGGTGGCGGTCCCGCTCCAGGTCGCGGGCGGGCTCGAAGCCGCGGATCATGTGCGACTGGCGTTTGCCGCAGGCGCGACGCGGGTGGTGCTCTCGATCGCGATCGTGGAGCATCCAGAGGCGCTCCGCGAATGCCTGGCCGTGGCCGGGGACTGGCTCGCCGTCGGCCTGGATCCCCGACCGGAGCGGCTCGCGGCCTTCCCCTGGGCTCGCGCCGTGCCGCCCACGATCGACTCGCTGGTCGAGGAGCTCGTCGGGCAGGGCGTCCACCGGCTCGTCCTCAGCCACGGTGGCGCCACGCCGGACGCCACGCTCCTGACCACGCTGGTGAACCGCCACGACGCCGACATCCTCGTCGCCGGGGGTGTTGCCGACCTCGACGGCATCCGTCGGCTGCGCGACGCCGGCATCACCGGCCTCATCCTCGGAGAGGCGATCCTCTCCGGTGCCATCGAGCTCCCACGCGCCCTGGAGGCCGCCGCATGATTTCCCGCATCGTCGCCCGCGGCCTTGCCGCGCTCGTCGTCCCGATGCTAGTCGCCGCCTGCAGCGGCGGAGGCGCCGCGGTGCCGACGGTGGCGCCCGCTTCGGCCGCGGCCTCGTCACAGGCGGCGCCAACCGGGACCGCGGCGACCGCCTGTCCGACCGCCCAGCCGGCTGCGTTGAGCGCCGATGACGTGCGCACCGTCACCATCGACACCGAGAAGGGCGCCATCGTCATCGAGGTCCGAGGGTCGCTGTCCCCGATCGCGACCGGAAACTTCGTGGCACTCGCGTCCTGCGGCTACTACGACGGCGTCGTGTTCCACCGGGTCGCAACGCTCCAGGACGGCACCCCGTTCGTGATCCAGGGCGGCGACGGCCAGTACGGTCGGGTCCCGACCGTCGACCCCAGCCGCGTGGGCACCGGCGGTCCCGGGTACGCCATCCAGGACGAACCCGTGACGGCCACCTATCAGCGAGGGACCGTCGCGATGGCCCGATCTGCGGCCCCCAACTCCGTGGGATCGCAGTTCTTCATCGTCCTCGACGACCGCGCCCGCGACGTTCTCGCCTCGTACAACACCTACCAGATCATCGGCACCGTGACCTCGGGGATGGACGTGGCGGACGCGATCTACGCGGCCGCCGATGCCGAGATCCCGACCAATCCGATCCCGATGACCAAGGTCACCGTCAGCACCCCGTAACCTGTCACCACCACGAAGGAGAGCGCCCATGACCCGAGCCATCATCGCGACCGAAGCCGGCACCATCGAGGCTGACCTGTTCACCGACGGCGCCCCGAAGGCCGCCGGCAACTTCGTCAAGCTCGCCAAGCAGGGCTTCTACGACGACGTCATCTTCCACCGCGTCATCCCCGGATTCATGATCCAGGGCGGCGACGGGGAGTTCGGCAAGAAGGCGTCGCTCAACACCGGGCGCGTCGGCACCGGCGGACCCGGCTACAAGTTCGACGACGAGCCGTTCACCGGGAGCTATGTCCGCGGCACGCTCGCGATGGCGAATGCCGGGCCGAACACGAACGGCTCGCAGTTCTTCATCATGCACGCGGACTACGCGCTGCCCAAGAGCTACACGATCTTCGGCCTGGTGACCAAGGGGATCGACGTCGTTGACGCCATTGCCAGCGCGCCGCGCAACAGCCGTGATCTGCCCGATGCGCCGGTTGCGATGACCTCGGTGACGATCGTCGACGAGGAGTAACCGCGGCCGCGAGCTGACGTCCTGCGCACGCGGGCGCGCTCCGGCGATCGCCACGTCCGGCCTGCGCTCCGGTCGTCTCGAAACCGGTCGGCAACCGGAACGTTAAGCAATTTTCACCGAAGCGGCGGACAAAACCCTTTCCTAATCCGCACCTGCGCAGTAGGATATCGACGCTGCAAGTCAGCCAGCGCTGCCCCAGCATCAAGGTCATGGGTAGGTAGGGTTAGGGTAGTCGGTTCAGCCGACGCGATAGATGACCTTGGCGCGCGGCAGAAGGTCCGCCCTCGGGTGGACACCTTCACCGGGACAGCAACGAGGCGGCTCCTTCGGGAGCCGCCTCGTACGTTTACCGGGCGGCGGAGGGTCGAATCGGCCGCGCTCTGCGCGCGGAAGCGCTCCCCGTCAGATGCGCTCGCCCTGTCAGATGCGCTCCCCCTGTCAGATGTCCGGCACGCGAGCGTTCGCCGTCGTCGCGGAGCATCACCGGAACGCGCATCCCCCCTGAGGTCGCTCCCGGAGCGCCGGTCCGTGCACGAATGGAACGCTCGCCGAGCTGCGCTCCGTTGGAAAGCCGGCCGTACCGGCGCCAATCGACGGCGAACGCCCGGCTTGTGGACATCTGGCAGGGACGGAGGCCCGGGCGAGGAGGAGCGACTGGGCAACGGCCGCGGACCGAGCAACGCGGATCCGGGACGTGGATCAATTCATCCCGCAGTGCGTCCCGCTCGACCCGGGGGCACAATCCGCGACATGGCAGCCGTTCCTTCCCGAAGCCCCGGTCAGGGCGACACCCCGGAGCTCCTGTGGTCGCCACCCGCCGACGTGCGTGAGCGATCACGCATCGGTCGCTACCTTGCCTGGCTGGAGTCCACCAGCGATCTTCGATTCGATGGCTACGACGCGCTGTGGCGCTGGTCGGTGGATGAACCGGGCGCGTTCTGGCAGTCCGTGTGGGATCACTTCAGGGTGGCCGCCGCGACGCCGCCGGAGACGGCACTCGCGGATGCATCGATGCCCGGCGCACGCTGGTTTCCGGGCGCGACGCTCAACTATGCGGCCCACGAGCTGGCGCTCCCCGGTCGCGACGGCTCGGACGTGGTGGTCGTCGCGCAGTCGCAGACGCGGCTACCCATCGAGCTGACCGCCGACGAGCTGCGGGACGCCGTCCGAAGGTGTCGCGCGGGCCTGGTCCGCCTGGGCGTGCGGCGAGGTGATCGCGTCGCTGCGCTGCTGCCCAACATCCCGGAGACGCTCGTCGCCTTCCTCGCCAGCGCGTCGCTGGGAGCCGTGTGGTCGTCGTGCGCCCCGGAGTTCGGGGTGCGGGCGATCATCGACCGCTTCGCCCAGATCGAGCCCGTGGTCCTGCTCACGATCGACGGCTATCGCTACGGCGACCGCGACATCGACCGGCGCGACGCGGTGGCCGAGATCCGTGCCGCGCTGCCGACCGTTCGCGCGACCGTGGCCGTGCGGTACCTCGAGCCGGACGCCGAGGACGCCAGGGGCGACGCCGGCCGAACGACGACCGGCGAGACCATTCCATGGTCGGCGCTGCTGGGCGAGCGCGGGCCGCTGGCGTTCGAGCCGGTCCCGTTCGACCATCCGCTGTACATCCTGTTCTCGTCGGGCACGACCGGCCTTCCGAAGCCGATCGTCCACGGGCACGGTGGCATCCTGCTCGAGCACCTCAAGGCGATTGCCCTCCACATGGACCTCGGTCCGGATTCGCGCTTCTTCTGGTTCACGACGACCGGCTGGATGATGTGGAACTACCTGGTGTCGGGGCTCGCGGTCGGGGCCACGATCGTCCTGTTCGATGGCAACCCGGCGTGGCCGGACCTCATGACGCTGTGGCGGCTCGCAGCCGAGACGCGCACGACCTACCTGGGCACGAGCGCGCCATTCCTGATGGCGTGCCGATCCGCCGGCCTCGAGCCGGGGGCGATGCTCGACCTGTCGGCGGTGCGGGCCGTCGGCTCGACCGGCGCACCGCTGGCCGCAGCCGGGTTCCATTGGGTCCGCGACGCGATCTCGGCCGCCATCCCCGTCCATTCGTTCAGCGGCGGGACGGACCTGTGCACCGGGTTCCTCGGGCCGTCCCCGCTCGTGCCGGTGTGGGCGGGCGAGATCAGCTGCCGGATGCTGGGCGCGAAGGTCGAGGCGTACGACGAGGACGGCCGGTCGGTCGTCGGCCGGCAGGGCGAGCTCGTGATCACGGCCCCGATGCCGTCGATGCCCGTCGCGTTCTGGGGCGACCCGGACGGCGAGCGGCTCCGGTCGGCGTACTTCGAGCCGTGGCCCGGCGTCTGGCGCCACGGCGACTGGGTCACCATCACCGAGCGCGGCTCGTGCGTGATCACGGGGCGCAGCGACGCGACCCTCAACCGCGGTGGCGTCCGGCTCGGGACGGCAGAGTTCTACACGGTGGTGGAGGCAATCCCCGAGATTGCGGACAGTCTCGTCGTCCACCTCGAGGACGAGGCCGGCGGCGCCGGGGAGCTGCTGCTGTTCGTCTCGCTCCGCGACGGGGCGGCGCTCGACGATGCGCTCGTCGCCCGGATCCGCTCGACCCTCCGCGCGGAGCTCTCGCCCCGTCACGTGCCGGACGCGATCCATGCGGTGCCGGCGATCCCGCGGACGCTGTCGGGCAAGAAGGTCGAGGTGCCCGTCAAGCGGATCCTGCTGGGCCAGCGCCCGGATGTGGCGGCATCCCGGGATGCGCTCGCCGACCCGCGGGCCCTCGATCCGTTCGAGGCGCTCGCGGCGAAGCGACCCGGCCGCGGGCGATAGCGGGAACCCGCTCTCGCGCAGCTCGAGTCGCTCCAAAACGCGGGCTTCAGGACTCCGTGCCGCGGCTCACCTCCGCGCCGCCTGACGCCTGGACGTCGAGCGCCGCGTTGCCGAGCACGACCAGGTGGGCGCCGCCCGATGCGGATCCGCTCACCCGGGACGCCGCGCTCACGGTCGCCGTCGCGCCGCCGGCCAGCCGCACGTCCGCGGTGCCCGCGGCCAGGCCGCGAAGGTCGACGGTCGAGCCGCCGTCCGCATCGAGCACGACCGATCCCACGGAGCCGAGCACGGTTGCCCGGGCGCCGCCGTTCACCCCCAGGCCGAGGGTGGACGCGGAGATGCCCTGCGATGCGCGCCTGGGCTCCGCCGCTCAACGACACCGCATCGAGGACCGGAACGGTGACGGTGACGATCACCGGCTCGGTCGTCGTGAAGTCCCGGTTGGCCGAGATCCTGAGCGTGTCGCCCGAGACGCTGGTCTCGACGGCCTGCAGGACGTTCTCCTGCGCGCTGATGCGGAGCGGGCCGGCCGGACCGATGGCCAGGTCGACGTGGATCCCGGCCCCGACGTCGAGCCGCGTGAACGGGCGGGTGTCACGCGTCTCGGTGGTGACGGGGCCCTGGCCCTGGATGCACCCCGCGAGGGCCAGCGGGAGCGCCAGGGCGATCCCGATGGCGACGCGGCGAGCGCGATCGCTCGTCGTCATGGCTACATGTCCTCCCGATTGAAGATCCACAGGCCGGCAAGGCCGAGGACGACCACCGTCAGCCCCCAACTGACGACCGTCAGCCCGTTGGCGGGTTCGCCGATGGCGAGGGCCCCGGCCACGGTGGCGATCGAGCTTGGCCACAGGTCTGCGATCGACGGCCCGAATGCGCTGAGGAGATACGGCGCGAACGCGACGCCGAACGAGATCGCCGCGATCCCGGCCTGGTTGTCCAGGCGAGTGGCGAGCGCGAGGTTGAGCGCAACGAACAACGCCGGCAGGGCGATCAGGACGCCACCGTACCGGGCGATCGCCGCGAGATCGGGGACGTTCCCATAGGACAGGGTCGCGACGCCGACCATCCAGGCCAGCGGAAGCACGACCGCAAACAAGGCGAGCATCAGCACGGCCGCGGACCACTTGGCCAGCAGCACGGATGTGCGGGACACCGGCTTGGACAGCGTCCAGGCCAGGGTGCCGGATGCGCGCTCCGGGACCAGCATGCCGATGCTGGCGAAGATGCCGGCCATCAGGACCCACTGGTCGAACCGCGCGTTGAAGATGTTGACGGTGGCATTGAGCATCTCGGCGGTCGGCACCCCGCCGGCGGCCTCGTCGATCCGGGTGGCCAGGGTGCCCACGGTGCCCATCGCGGCCACGGTCACGAACGTGACCAGGGCGGCCCGGCGCAGCCACCATTCCTGCAGCTCCTTGCGCAGGAAGGGACGGAACCCCGGCTGGGGGGCAATGGACGCGGTCATGCTGCACGCTCCTCGTTGACGATTCGCAGGAACACGGACTCCAGGTCCGGGGCTTCCTGGTGGTTTGCGGCGACGATCAGCCCGCGGTCCGCGGCAAAGCGCATCACGGCACCCTGCACGGCCTCGGTGCGTTCGTCGTCGACCTTGATGTCGTACCGCCATTCGTCGCCGTTGCGATCGACCGGGGTAACGCCGGCGACACCCGGCAGGCCCGACAGGTCAGCGGCGGTCGCGTCGGTTGCCCCGACGAGGGCGACCCGGACCCTCCCGTGCGCGGCGCGGCGCATCAGCTCGGCGGTGGGCGCGCTCACGACGAGGCGGCCCTTGTCCAGGATCGCGACGTGGTCGCTCACCCGCTGGACATCGTCCAGGATGTGGGTCGAGTAGAAGATGGTCTTGTCGCCCCGCAGCTGCTTGAGCAGCTCGAGGACGTCGTGGCGACCCAGCGGGTCGAGCGCGGCGGCAGGCTCGTCGAGCAGCAGCACGGCCGGATTTCCGGCGAGCGCCTGCGCGATGCCCAGCCGCTGGCGCATCCCGCCCGAGTACTGGCTCGTCGGGCGCTCTGCGGCATCGGTCAGGCCGACCAGCTCCAGCAGCTCGTCGATCGTCCTCCCGCCGGGGCGGGCGGGGAAGAAGGTCAGCACGTACTCGAGCGTCTGGCGCCCGGACATCCAGCCGTAGAACCGGGGGTCCTGGGCCAGGTAGCCGATCTGGGCGCGATGCGCGCCCTGGACCCCGACCGGGATCCCGTTGATCGCGGCACTGCCGGAGGTGGGACGAGTCAGGCCGGCCAGGATCTTGAGCGCGGTCGTCTTGCCGGCGCCGTTGGGTCCGAGGAACCCGAAGATCGAGCCGGCCGGGACGTCGAGCGTCAGATTGCTCAGCGCGGTCACGCCGCGGTACGTCTTGGTCAGGTTGTCGGTCGCGATTGCGGCAGTCATGGGCGCTCCTTCGAGCTGGGGACGCTTCGGCTCCTGGGCGGCCGTCGGCGATGCCGAGAGCCTCGCGGATCGCGGAACGCGGGCCATCGGAGCCGTCCCGACAAGGGGATTGGGGCTGTCCCTAGAGGCGGTCCGGACTCGCGCGCCGAGGCAGATCCAACGGCCGGATCCGGCATGCGGGGACCTCGCCGACCGGGTCGCCGCGCCGGGTCAGGCTTCGGCGGGCAACGGTGGGCTGGCCGCCTCGGTCGATGCGTCAGACCGGGGAACGGTCGATGGTTCGCGCCGCCGGTTTGCGGCGGCGCCATCTCGATGCCGTGAGCCTCCTGAGGCCATGTGGCCGGATGCCCCGGGGCCGGATGCCCCCGAGTCGGGTCACTCGGCGGCGGTGTCGAACCCGTCCTGCACGGTCGCGGTGAACGCGCCGGCGTCGACCGGATCGGCGAACCGGAGGATGAGCACGCGGTCGAAGGCGACGGCGTCGCCCGGGCACTCGGGCTGGATCAGCACGAGCCTGCCGAGGATCGGATCGACCGTCAGCGTGTTCGTGGAGTCGCACGGGCCGCCGGACCAGGTCAGGCGCAACGTGGCGGGATCGTCGTTCACGACCGCGAGCCGGTAGGCCTCCACCGATGCGCCGTCACCGGGCGTCCCGGATGTCGCGCCGCTCACGAGCCCCGCGGGGGCGACGATGTCGATGGTCACGTCGTTGCCCGTCGCGTTGGCGAGCCGGATGTGGATCGGCGAGCCGCCCTCGCTGTCGGCCGCGGACGGAAGGGTCGTCGGCGTCGGAGACGGCGCAGCCGTGGGGGGCGTCGCGGTGGCGGCGGACGAGCCGCAGGCCGAAACGAGAACGGCGAGGCCGAGCACCGTGGCGACGGTCGCGGCGGCGATGACGGGGTGCTTCACGGTGAGCTCCTTGAACACGGCGGTCGATTGCCGCCACCGCCGGCGTG
Source organism: uncultured Chloroflexia bacterium (assembly GCA_963749705.1). Classification (GTDB taxonomy): domain Bacteria; phylum Chloroflexota; class Limnocylindria; order Limnocylindrales; family CSP1-4; genus CAIXZV01. The sequence continues at coordinate 68,215 of CAVVNQ010000003.1, forward strand.
GGGCCCGGCATCGGGTGGCGGCCCGGTGTCACACGAGCCTGGAGGCAGTCGCCTCGGCGCTCATCGGAGCAGACCCGGCAACGACGTCAGGGCTGGCACGAATCAGGGTCAGCCCGGATCCGGCGGCATTGCCCCGTATGGCAGAGTCCGGAGATGCGTGGCCGCACGAAACGAATCATCGTCGGCGTCGTCGGCACCCTCGTGGCCGTCGGTGCGGAGCGGATCGCGCTCGACAACGGCGCCACGCCACGCGCCGTGCTGCTCGATCTCGCGATCGGGCTGACCTACGTGTACGGCGGCCTGGCGATCGCGGACCGCGCGCCGCGCAACAAGACCGGCGCCAAGATGACGGCCACCGGTCTGGCCTGGTTCATCGGGACCTTTGGCGGGTCCGGGATCCCGGTCATCGGGGACCTCGGGGTCGCATTCAACGACCTGTACTCGGCCTTCCTGCTCGCGCTCGTGCTCAGCTATCCGGGCGGGGTGCTCGAGACGAGGGTGGACCGGATCGGGATCGCGATCATGGTCTTCGGGACGACCGCGCTCCAGGTCGGCGCATACCTGGTCGACACGCCGTTGCTGATCAACGAGGGCAGCAACGGGCTCTACGGCGGCCTCGCGCTCGCCGCGATGGCGAGCGTGCTGATCCTCCGCCGCTGGTGGCTGGCGCCCGCCCGCGCGCGGAGCGACCTCCTGCCGGTGCTGTTCGCCGGGGTCGTGTTCGTCGTGATCATCGCCGTCAACCTCATCCGCCGCATCGCGCTCGTCCCGGACTCGACCGCACAGCTGCTGATCGCGCTGACCGGGCTGGCTCCGGCTGCCATCCCCGTGGCGCTCCTGATCGGCTTCTACCGCCAGAGCGAGCGCCGGCTGCAGGCGCTGGTCGACGCCATCCCCGACCCCCTGTTCCGGATCGCGAGGAACGGGGATGTGCTGGACGCCCGCACGAGCATCGGAGATGGCCGAGGTCCGGCCAGGCCGGCCGACGAGGGTGTCGCCGAGCTGCTGCTGGCCGCCAGGCGTGACTCGATCCTGGAGGCCGCGGGGCGCGCCCTTGACGACGGGCGCCTGCAATCGCTCGATGTCGCGCTCGACCAGCCGGGCGGCGGTCGGGCCCTGGAGGTCCGCCTCGCACCGAGCGGATCCGGCGAGGTCACTGCGATCGTCCGCGACTTCACCGACCAGCGGGAGGCCGAGGCGGAGGTCCGCCGGTCGCGGACGCGGATCGTCGAGGCCGCGGATGCCGAGCGGCGACGCGTCGAGCGCAACCTCCACGACGGCGCCCAGCAGCGGCTGGTGGCGCTCTCGCTCGCACTGCGCCGGGCACGAGCGCAGCTGCCCGCCGACGGCTCGGTCGACCGCCGGCGCAACGCTCGACGAAGCGTCGAGCCAGCTGCAGGCCGCGATGGCCGAGCTGCGCGAGCTCGCGCGCGGGATCCACCCGGCGATCCTGACCGAGGCCGGGCTGGTGCCCGCGATCCGCTCCCTGGCCGCAGAGTCGTCCGTGCCGGTGACGCTCGGGCTCGACCTGCCGGCTGGACTGTCGAGCCACGTCGAGGCCGCCGCGTACTACGTCGTCGCGGAGTCGCTCACCAACATCGCCAGGTACGCCGAGGCGCGGCAGGTCGACGTCATCGGGACGATCGCCGGAGGGGAGCTCCGGGTCGAGGTCCGGGACGACGGCCGTGGCGGCGCCGATCCAGCGGCCGGTTCGGGCCTCCGCGGGCTGTCGGACCGGGTGGCGGCGCTGGACGGCCGCCTCGAGGTCATCAGCCCCGAAGGCGGCGGTACCCGGGTGGTTGCGACCTTCCCCCTCGCATCGTCGGGCAGCCCGGCCTGACGTCAGGTCACCGGATCGCGGCGCCCCGCGGAACTGGGGTTAGCCCGAAGGCGCGATGCGTGGCCCTCCCCGATGCCCGGGCGCACGATGGCGCCGACCCTTGGACCCATCACGGCTCACAGCCACCACGTGACAAGGGAGCGTCCCATGCAGCTATTCCGGAACCTCGCCCGACGCCGGCTGCGCACCGGCCTGACCGTCACCGGCATCACGATCGGCATCTGGGCCCTCGTGGTGTTCAGCGCGATGGCCAACAAGGTCGACGCCCTGGTCGGCGGCGGCAGTGCCTACTACGGCAACAAGATCGTCGTCACCGTCGGCGGCTTCGGCGGCCTGGGCGGCCAGCCGCTGCCCCTTGCCGCGATCGACGACGTCCGGGCAATTGACGGAGTGGACGTCGTCGTCCCGGCAAGCACCCTGCTCGCGGCTGAGATGGGCGCCGTCACCTTCGGACCACCCGACCAGGTGTTCGCCGCACCGGCCGGCGCAGACCAGGGCCGCGAGACCTTCCGCGCCTCGCTCGCCACCGGTCGCCTGCTGACGCCTGACGACGAGGGCAACGACGTCGCCGTCCTGGGCTCATCGATCGCCGAGAAGCGCCACGCGACCGTGGGCGGCACGGTCTCGATCCACGGACGGCCGTTCGAGGTCGTCGGGATCTTCGAGCCCACGCTCACCACCCCTGACGCCACCATCACGGTCCCGTTCACGACCGGTCAGCAGCTTGCCTACGAGGACCTGCCCCAGGTCCTGCGCGACAAGGTCCGCGCCGAGGACCTGGCCACCGAGTTCATCGTCTACCCGACACCGGGCGCCGATCAGGAGACCATTGCTGACGCCATCGAGGCCAAGCTGCCCGATGTCACCGCGATGACCGGCAGCGCGTACACCGCGTCGGTCGGCAGCTCGGTGTCCATCTTCAACTCGATCATCGTGGGCATCGGGCTCGTCAGCCTGATCGTGGGCGGCCTCTCGGTCATCAACACGATGGCCATGTCGGTCGCCGAGCGCACCCGCGAGATCGGCATCAAGCGGGCGATCGGGGCCAGCCGGCGCCGGATCATCCGCGAGCTCATGGCCGAGGCCGGCGTCATCGGCGCCATCGGCGGGATCCTCGGGGTCTCGCTCGGAGCCCTGGTGGTTGCGGGCGTCAACGAGATGACCCGCTCGTCCGGCACGGTGCTGTTCCAGATGACCATCGGAACGGCCCTGTTCGCCTTCACCTTCTCCACGGTCCTGGGCGTGATCGCCGGGATCGTCCCCGCCTGGAGCGCGGCCCGGCTCGATCCGGTCAGCGCGCTCCGCTACGAATAGGAGCTCGAGATGACCATGCTGGAGGCGCATGACCTGCGCAAGACCTATCGGCTGTCGAAGACCAACATCGTCGAAGCCCTGCGCGGCGTCAACGTCACGGTCGAGGCCGGCGAGATGGTGGCGATCATGGGCCCGTCGGGATCGGGCAAGTCCACCCTGATGCACGTGCTCGGGCTGCTCCACGCGCCCGACCGGAACCACGGCCCGGCGCCGGAGCTCCGGTTCGACGGCCGGTCGATGACCGACCTCTCGGACCGCGAGCTGACACGCACCCGGGCCGCCGGGATGGGGTTCGTGTTCCAGGCGTTCAACCTCGTCCCGACCCTGTCGGCGATCGAGAACGTGATGCTGGCGGCCGACTACGCCGGCACCCCGCGAGCCGTCGCGCGGCCGGCAGCGCTGGAGGCGCTCGGGCTGGTCGGCCTCGCCGACCGGGCCAACCACCGGCCGTCGGAGCTGTCGGGCGGCGAGCAGCAGCGCGTCGCCATCGCGCGGGCGCTGATCAACAAGCCCAAGCTGGTCCTGGGCGACGAGCCCACGGGCAACCTGGACTCGGCCCGGACCTCCGAGGTGCTCACGCTGATGCGCCGGCTCAACCGCGAGTCCGGCCAGACGTTCGTGATCGTGACCCACGATCCCCAGGTCGGCGAGGCCTGCGACCGGATCATCCGGATGCAGGACGGCGTGATCCTCGACGACGGGCTGGGGGTCGCCGGCGCCGCGGCTGCCTGAACCCGCGCCCTCTCCGCGCCCGGCCGAACGGCCGGGCGCTGCTGCGTCTCCCGGCCACGCCGGCCGGTCGATGGCGCGTCTCGGGCGGGCCGCGTCCGCAACCTCAGGGTCAGCCCTGACCCACGAATTGGCGCCTGCTCCGATGGCAGCGCCGGTCCCGGAAGCGATGCTTCGAACCAGGAGCCGAGCACGATCGCCGGCCAGCCGACACCGAACCAGGAGACTCCAATGCATCCGCAGATCGTTCTCGAATCGGCGAACGCTCGGATGGCCGAGCTTCACCGGACCACGGGCCGCCACGTTGACGCGGCGGCCCATCGCACCATTGCCGGGTCGCGGATCTCCGCGACCATTGCCGGCGCCGGCAAGGCCGCCCAGCTGCGGTCGCTCCGCGCGGCGTCCTGACTCGCATAGGCGGGCCCCTGCAATTCGGTCTCGGGCCCGCCTTTCCGCGTGCTGTCCACACTGGGCAGGCGCCCACCCTGCGGTAGACTGCTGATCCGCGCGCCTGTAGCTCAGTGGATAGAGCGTCGGCCTCCGGAGCCGAAGGTCGCAGGTTCGAATCCTGTCGGGCGCGCCATTGTCTTGAGTCGCGACATATGAGTCACATGAGTCGGGACATCCGGGTCACTGTGATCCTCCTGTCGCCTGGGACCCCGGCCATCGGCCGGGGTCTCGTCGTTGGTTGCGCCAGTACCCCCGGTCAGGCTCGATCAGGTGGGTCGAGGGACCTCGCCGGTATCGAGGGCCTGGTGCGACTCCGCGCGGGCGCCCGCGAACACAGCGACTCGATGCCGCGGCGGCTCCCGCACACTTCCCTTCGGTCTTTGGTTGACATTGAATGGTTAGCGGCTCACTCTCCAATCATCCCTTCATTCTCGCGGTCAGATTGAAGGGATGCAGCCGGAGGCCCACGTGCCGAGCACCGTCGATCGGACCTGGGAGGGAGACCCTGGCGCGATGGGCGGGCGCCGAGCGCGCGCCTCGTTCCGCTACCAGGCATTCGTCCCCGACGAGATCGCGGCGCTCAGCCCCGTCGTCCCGTTCGAGGTGGCCGATGTCTCGGCGGACGCCGAGGCCGCCATCCGGACGCTCAACGAGCGCGCCTCGGTGGGCGGTCTCGAAGCGATCGGGCCGCTGCTCCTGCGGTCGGAGGCCGTGGCGTCGTCACGGATCGAGGGCTACGACGTCTCGTCGCTCAACCTCGCCCGGGCGCTCGTCGACCCCCGGGCCGCTCGGGGCATCGCCCGGATCGTCGCCGCGAACGTGTCCGCGATGGAGGAGGCGATCGCGATCGGGGACCGCACCGAGCCGGTGACCGTCGCCGACCTGCTGGCGATCCACGCGGTGCTCATGGCAGGCGACGAGCGCGCACGACCCGGCCGCGTGCGCGAGGAGCAGAACTGGATCGGTGGCCGGCTCGGGAACCCGTCCGACGCGGCCTTCGTGCCGCCGCCAGAGAACCTCGTCCTGCCGCTCCTTGAGGACCTCGTCACGTTCATCGCGCGGGACGACCTGCCGGCGGTGGCGCAGGCCGCCGTGGCCCACGCCCAGTTCGAGACCATCCACCCGTTCATCGACGGCAACGGCCGCGTCGGCCGCGCCCTCGTCCACGTCGTGTTGCGGCGGCGCGGCGTCGCCGCTCGCTTCGTTCCGCCGGTCAGCATCGTCCTGGCGGCCCGCCCTGCCGCCTATGTCGAGGGGCTGGTCGCGTTCCGAGAAGGCCGCGTGGCCGACTGGATCGGCTCGTTCTCGACCGCTGCGGCCCGTGCCGCGGCCGCGTCGATCGAGCTCGCCGACCAGGTTGCCTCGCTCCAGGGCGAGTGGCGCGAGCGCGCCGGTAGGCCGAGGGCCGGATCCGCCGCCAGCAAGGTCATCGCCCTGCTGCCCGCCCTGCCGGTGCTCTCGGCGCCGACCGCCCGGGCGGCGATCGGCGTCAGCCAGCAGCAGACGCTCGCCGCGCTCAAGGCACTGGCCGGGGCCGGCGTCATCCGCCAGTTGAGTGCGGGGACCTACGACCGCCAGTACGCGGCGACCGAGCTGTTCGACCTGGTCGGCGCCTACGAGGAGGGGATCGTCGGCCCGGCACGGAGCGCGCGGCCAACGCCGTAGGCCAGACTGCGGCGCTTGTCCGGTCGGTCGCGTCCGTGGCCACCCTCGAGTTCACCGCAGCACGTGGGCCGACGTGGGCGCTCACGGACGGACGTCGCCGCGCCGCGCACGCACTTCGGGAGCACTGCAGCGGGCAAGCCGGAGCCTGTTCGGCTCGATCTCGTCCGTCGCAGCGCTGCTGCGCCGTCGTCGTTGCCCCCACCCTCGAACGCGCGCTCGCCGGTGGTGATTGACGGTCGACGGCGACAGTTCCAGGCGGTGGGCGGCGGCCTTCTCCGAGCCGGCGCAACGACGGCGCCGACGACACCAACGTCGCGGTCGGTGGCGCGCACGGGCCGCGTCTCGACGGGTTACCGGTCACCTCGTGCGCCAAGGCGGGCGCGGCCGCCAGGCATTCGGGTCACTCGGGCTTCCGCGCGACGATCGCAGCCGTGTCGCCGGGCCAGTCCCAGAAACGGCCGGTTGGCGTCCGAGACTCGAGCAGGCGGCGCAGATCGGCGACGAAGGCATCGAGGCGAGCACCGAATTGGTACGGGGCCGCGTACGACATCGACAGGTAGCCAGCGATCACGCCGTCGATGTCGCGCGTGATGTCGGGTCGACCGCGTGCGTAGATGGTCTTCGGCGGGCCGAAGCTGGTGCGCGCGAGCGTCGCCTCGAAACGCTCCGAGCCGAACTCGGTCACGAGGCGTTGCCCGGATCGACGTTGAGGGCCAAGGTATCGGCTGATGAGCGCTTGCACCTCCTGATCCGGAATTGGCGGATCGCCGGGCCCCGCGGGAGCCACCGAGGCGGCGGGGTCGTGGACGACGAGGACGATCGCGCCACCGGGTTCGAGCACCCGATAGACGGCGTCCGCGACGGCCTCGCGGTTCGTGCGGTGGAATGATTGGCCGAAGGTGGTAACCCGCATCGGCGGCAGATCAAGGTCCGGTACGTCCTCAGCCGTCGCCTGGATGAAATCGATGGCCTCAACGTCGTTCGCTGCGGCGTGCTCGCGGGCTGCCCCCAGCATGTCCGGGTCAGGCTCCAGTACGGTGACGTGCTCGAAGAGGCCCGCCAGCTGGACCGCGAGCACCCCTGGCCCGGAACCGACGTCGAGAAGGCGGCCGGTGCCGTCCAGTTCGAGCTCGGCCGCGAGCGCCGCCCCCAGCTCGGCCGAGTAGGGCGGTCGTCCTGTCAGGTAGTGGCGGGCACTCCCGAGGTATTGCGTCGGGTCGTACTCCATGGGGCGAGTTTGCATGCTCGAACGTGACGTGACATGGCGACATGCCGCGCGCCCACGTCTTGCGCTTCGCATCCGAGTTGCATGTCGGCACTCACGCCAGCCGCCTCGCTGCAGCCAGCCACTCATCCCGGCCCTCGATCGGGATCTCGCAGGTTGCTAACGCGCGCCCGACACCTGCCGGGCGCGCCATTTCAACCTTTTCAGGCAGCGCCAGCGCAAGACCGCGCGCGTAGGCCGCCTGAAGCACGTCTGCCTTCTCGTTCGACTTCGCCGGGGCTTGAGACCGGGAGCGACGCTTGCACTGACCTTCGGTCCCGCGGAGCGGCCGCCCGGTGGGTCACCCTCCGGCGGCCTGGCCGCCATCGATGTGCAGGATCTCGCCGGTGACGAACGCGGCGCGTTCGAGGTAGAGGATTCCGTCGACGACGTCGGCGATCTCGCCGACCCGACCCAAGGGGTGAAGCTCGGCCAGCCCCGCGTAGGATGCCGGATCGTGGATCGGGGTCGCGATGACGCCGAGCGAGACGGCGTTGACCCGAACGCCGCGAGACGCATATTCGATGGCCAGGGATCGCGTCACGGCCGCCAGGCCGCCTTTGGTCAGCGCCGCCAGCGCTGATGGTCGCTCGCTCTCGGGATGTTCGACGAGGCTGGTCGTGATGTTCACGACGTGGCCGCCGCCCTGAATCAGCATCTGCCGGATCGCCCGCTGCGTGACGTAGAAGAAGCCGGCGAGGTTGACCGCGGTAATGGCCTGAAAATCGTCCGGCGTATAGTCGGCGAACGGCCTGCCGATGAAGATCCCGGCGTTGTTGATCAGGGTGTCGATCCGGCCAAACCGCTCGACCGCCTGCTCCACGAGGAGCTCGGCGGTTTCGGCTCGCGAGATGTCACCCTGGACCGTGAGGGTGTCGCGATCGTCGGAGGGGCCGATCGACCGCGCGTTGGCGACAACCGAGTACCCGGCCTCGCGGTACGCCGCGACGAGCCCGGCGCCGATGCCCTGAGAGGCTCCGGTGATGACGGCGACTTTGCGGTCCGCGGCCGTCGGATCCGACGGTTTGATCTGCGTCACGTTCCTGGAGGGATGGGCCAGGGCGCGAAGTCCCCGTCCGGGTCTGTGGTCTGCCCCACCTCGATCAGATGCCCGTCGGGATCGCGGATATAACACCGGATCTCGTACTCGTGCTGTTTCGGCGGCGTCAGGAATTGCGCACCGCGGGCGCTCCACTCCGCGTACACGGCCGCGATGTCCGCGACCCGGATGTTGAGGAAGCTGCTGACCCGGTCGGGGTCGCCCGGCGTCTCCAGGGTGACCGTCGGCTTGTCGTCCGTCGGGCCGCCGCCGACGTTGATGATGATCCACGTGTTGGCGAGCGCAACGTAGACCGGCCCATTCGAGAAGACCACCCGACCGCCGAGTACTTCAGTGTAGAAACGCCGGGAACGCTCGATGTCATCCGAGACGATGAAGTGGGCCAGTGCAATGCCGTCTGGGGGCGGCGAGGAGTCGGCCATCTGGCACCTCTCTTGCCGGACTGCTGCGCGTGCGGCATCGTCGCGGCGATCCGCCTGACGCCGGGCGTGGGGCACCACATCAGGGGACTCGCCGACGAGCTGCTCGTCAAGACTACCCCGGGCGCGTCGGGAAGGTCCCCGACAATCGGTGGTTCGAGCGAACGCTGACGACGCTCGATTTGGCGAGCCTTCACACGCTCCGCACACGTCTGTTGCGATGTCCGCGTGTATCGACCGGGCCGTGCGTCGCGAACACCGTTCCCCGGGAATCGCTGCGCCGAGCGGGACAGCCCCGGGACAGGCGCGGCCCAGTACACAATGCCCGCATGGAGCACACGCCTGGCGCACTCGACGAGGCCGCATTCGAGCAGTTCGCCGAGACGTCTCGCCGGGAGCTCCAGCTCCACTGCTACCGGATGCTCGGCTCGTTCCACGATGCCGAGGACGCGGTCCAGGAGGCGTTCCTCCGTGCATGGCGGGGGCGGGAGGCATTCACGGGCCGCGGCTCGGTCCGCGGCTGGCTCCACCGAATCGCGACGAACGTCTGCCTGCGGATGCTCGAGCGGCGTGCGATCCGGCGTCGGGTGCTGCCGGAGGTCCTTGGCCCGCCAGTCGGCTTTGAGCCGCTCGGCCACCACACGACCGACGTCCCCTGGCTCGAGCCTTACCCGAGCTCGCCGCTCCGGGACAGCGCCGATCCTGCCCGGGACCCCGAGGCCCGCTACGAGGCTCACGAGACGATCAGCCTCGCGTTCGTTGCGGCCCTCCAGGCCCTGCCACCCCGACAACGCGCGGCGCTGCTGCTCCGCGATGTGGTCGGTCTCTCGACGATCGAGACGGCCGCGGTCCTCGAGGCGTCCGCCGCGGCCACGAACAGCGCGCTCCAGCGCGCCCGAGCGACGATCGGGGCACGCTACCCGCGCGGTCAGCCGACCACGCCACTCGCTCCCGACCCGGCACAGCAACGTCTCCTCGATCGCTACCTCGAGGCGTGGGACGCCGCCGATGTGGACGGCCTGGTGCGGTTGCTGGCGGCGGACGCGGCCTGGTCGATGCCACCCTGGCCGCAGTGGTACCGCGGTCGCACCGACATCGGGGCGTTCCTCCGCTGGGCGTGGCGCGACGGGGCGGGCTGCGGCCGCCTCCTGCCGGCAGGGGCCAACGGCCAGCCCGCATTCGGCTACTACCGCCGCTCGCCCGATAACCCTCGTTGGCGCCAGTTCGCGATCCAGGTGCTCGAGGTCCACGGCGGCGAGGTGCGGTCGATCACGAACTTCGTCGACGCACGGCTGTTCGAGTCGTTCGCGTTGCCGGCCGAACCGCCGGTGGGACCGGCCGACCGATGAATCGGGAACCGCTCGCGTATCGAGATCGGTAGGACGGCGAATTGCGCCGTCGGAGATCTCGAACGGACAGAGGAGCGTTCCCGATGGCACGAACGGTGGTCACCCCCAGCCCTGGCTTCATCTCGATTGCGGTCACCGACGTCGAGCGATCCGCAGCCTTCTACGAGCAGTACCTCGGTGCGGTGCGCGACACGTTCGAGTGGGGTCCCGGCTCGGCGGTGTTCGTGGGCTGGCCCACCGTTGCCCTGAGCGGCGCCCGGCGGCCCGGTCAACCTGGTCCGTCGCCCGAGGCGACGAGCATCCAGGTCTGGTGGCGGGCGAGCGACGCGCAGGCCCTGTGCGAGGCAGCGCGGGCGGCCGGCGTCCCGATCCTGCGCGAGCCGTTCGATGGCCCGTTCGGCACGACGTTCACGATGGCGGACCCCGACGGCTACCCGATCACGGTATACGAGCGGGACCAGCCCCTCTTCTGGCCGCCCGTCGGCTGAGGACCAACCCCAGGGGGGCCCGCAGCCAGCCTTGCGATCTGCAAGGTCAGCCCTCGGGCTGAACGGCGCGCAGCCGGAGCAGGGCAAGACCGAGGACCGTGCCGAAGAAGACCGTGTGGGCCACGATCTGGACGACGGCGTTCGTGCCATCGGGGAACCACGGCCAGCCGGGGTGGCGGCGATCGAGAGCAGGCGAGCCAGGACGGCGAGGTTGGTGATCGTCCGGGTTCGGTTCAGGAGCTGTGTCAGTGCACGCTTCGGTTCACTTTGTCTGCTCTTGATGCCTGGCAGTCGCGGTTCCTACCCACGCATGCGAGCCTCCGTCGAAGCTCACGCCACCAGGGCCTGGGTCGTTGGACTGGTCGTCATCACGGCTGTTTGCGTTGGGATTCGCGCGGGCCGCCACGCCCCGCTCTGCGCGAACTCGCGGGCCTGGGCGATCGCGGAGCGGTGCCCGGCCTTCTTGAGATCCGGGCCCATGTCCATTCCGTTTGCGTGGAACACGTGGACGTCGGTGAGCCCGACGAAGCCGAAGATGGCCCGCAGGTAGCTCTCGACGAAGTTGAACGAGGCGTACGGCTCGGTCGTGTAGTCCGAGCCGCTCGAGATGACGAGCAGCATCGTCTTGTCCTTGATCAGTCCCTCGACCTGACCGTCGGGTGTGTACCGGAACAGGTAGCCGGGCTGGACGATCGCGTCGATGTAGTACTTGAGCGCGTACGGAATGCCCAGGTTCCACATCGGGACCGTCAGGAGGTAGACGTCGGCGGCCATGAACTGCTCGATCGTCTGCTCGATCTGCTTCCAGGAGTCCTGGGCGTGGTCCTCGATCGCCTGACCGGTCATCAGCCGGTACTTCGACTCGATGTTCTTGCCCGCGACGGAGGGCAGGTCGGCGCGGAACAGGTCGAGGGTCGTTACGTGGAGGTCCTCGTCCTCCTCGCGGAGCGCCTCGAGCAGGCAGTTCGAGACCCGGGCGGTGTTCGAGGCGAGGCCCCGCGGCGTCGCGATCACGTGGAGGAGCTGCATGGGCGTGGACAGTGCCGTCATTTCGCTTCCTTCCTTTCCGTCAGCTCGATGACCCCACCTTGGGCGCGTCGGGCTCGCCTGCCATCGGTCGTTCGACCGATGGGTGCTCTGCGCCGCGGGGGATTCCGCGACGATCTCGGGCACTCGAACGCCGGGCCCGACGCCTCAGTAGGCCGAGCGCCAGGCGACCACCGCCCAGGCCGGGCCCCTCAGCCGACGGAGCCAGGTCTGCAGTGCCGCACGGAACAGGAACTCCTCCATGGGTCCGTCGTTCATGAAGTTGGACGCGAAGCGTCCGAGCAGCCGAACCAGCGACCGCTGGCTCTAGACGAGCGCGATCGCGAACTACGGGCAGGTCACTGCCGCGGTCCCGTCCAACTGGCTGCCGTCGGGAGCCTTGAACGTCCCGCCGTACTCGACCGTCGATCCGTCGATCGTGAGCCCGCTCCCGTCTTCGAGGAGGGCCGACGTGTAGTTGCCATCGCTCGTGTACACGACCACCGCGCCGATCCACCGGCTGCCATCCTGGCGGCCGTCGATCTCGAGCTGGGTGTTGTCGATCGCAAGCCGGTTGATGCGCACCGTGACCGCCTCGGGCGCGACCTCGCAGGTCACGCTCTGGGCGCCGCTCAGCGCGAACACGTACGTCTGGCCACCGATCGTCGCCGTCGGATCGCCACCGCCCGCGGCCGAGCCGCCACCCCCGGCCGAGGCGCAGTTGACCGCGACCCGGGCATCCACCTTGGTCGCGTTCGCGATATCGACGCCCACGATCCGTTCGACGCTGCCCTCGTAGCTGAGTGCGCCATCCCCGATTCCGAACGTGCCGCCAGCGCGCGTGGACGTCGCGCTGTAGCCGACGTCGCTTCCCTGCCCGGGCTTGAAGGTGAGGTTCAGGATCCAGGTGTCGCCTTGGGGGGCACCCTGCACCAGCAGATCATGTCCGTCGGCGGTCTGGAAGTTCACGACGACGCGATCGTCGGCGATCGTGCACACGTAGGCGACCCCGCCGCTCGCGCGGTACTCCAGGCGGTCCCCGTCCACCTCGGCCCACGCGGAGCCGGGATCGGCGGTGAGCGTCGCCGCGCCGATCGTGCTGCCGCCACCGTCCCCGCCGCCCCACCATCCCTGCCGCCGGTTTCGCCGGGCGTTGGTTGAGGATCGCCGCTACCGTCCGCCGCGGCCGGGGCATCGACACCCCCGCAGCCCGCGACCACAAGGGCGGCGATCCCTGTCCAGAGTCGGATTCGGGGCGCGATGGTCAGCATCGGGAGGACCTCCTGTGCAGGCTTGTCCCGAGACGCTGGCTCGGGGCCTCCCGGCATTCCAGCGTAGCCAATGGGTCAACGTCACCCGCTCTTGGCTGCCGGCAGAGCGCATCGCCGGCTCGGCCGGATCGGCGCCGTGGATGTGCTCACGCGAGTCAGCGTCCCAGCGATGGCGAGCGTGGCCGGCGGTAGGGGCGTCAGTCCGACAAACCGAGCCGACGTCCGGTCGCGCCCACGGCGTCGAAGACCGCCATTACGTGGACCTGGCGGGCCGTGCGGCTGCATCGCCGGTTGACAGCGTCAGCCTGTCTCGCTACCTTGTCATAGAAAGGTAGTGTGATGATCGACGGCTCCAAGCTCGTCGCCCTGCGCAAGGGCCTGCTCGAGTTCCTCATCCTGGGCGTCGTGTCGGCGGACGTGGTCTATGCGGCCGACATCATCCGGCGCCTGAGCACGACCGATTTCGCGACCCAGGAGGGGACCCTCTACCCCCTGCTGAGCAAGATGCGACGAGAGGGCCTGCTCGACTACGAGTGGCAGGAGTCCGCGGCGGGTCCGCCGCGCAAGTACTACCGACTCACCGATCGGGGGCAGGCGCAATTGCGCGAGTTCCGCGAGTACTGGGCCTCCCTCACGGCCCTCATCGACGACCTCGGGAGGTAGACGCCATGCACAAGGTGATCACCATCGACATGGTCGGCCATGCCGATCCGTATCGCATGCACGAGGATGCGTACGAGGCGCTCAGCAGGTACCTCGACCATGCTCGATCGCGTCTCGCCGATGACCCCGACCAGGCTGAGGTCATGAGCGACCTCGAGCGTTCGATCGGGGCGAAGCTCACGGATCGCCTTGGACCCGACGATCGAACCATCAACGTCGAGGACGTCACGGCTGTCCTCGAGGAGGTCGGATCCGTTGGTGTCGATGATGGTCGGCCGCAGGCAGCCCTCGCGGATCGGCCTCGCCGCCGCCGGCTCTACCGGATTCGCGAGGGTCAGCAGATCGCCGGCGTCTGTACCGGCCTTGCTGCCTACTCCGAGATCCGCATCGACTGGATCCGGATCATCTTCCTTCTCCTCGCGGTCGTCTCGGCTGGCGTGTTCGTCCTCGTCTATTTCGTTGTTGCCTTCATGCTGCCGGTCGTCCCGACCCGCGAGGCGTGGATCGCGCAGATGAGGGTCGACGAGGAACCCTGAGCTCGGGCGTGCACCACGGGCGAGCCGGCTTCGAGGACTGCACGTCGAGACGATCTCCCCCGCTATCCCATGGTCCGGCGCTTCGGTCCGGCGCCCTCCGGGATCTGTCCGTGAAGGTGCGGGGCGTAGACGAGCTTGATGGTCCGACCATCGAGCACGGTCGACTCGATGAGGTCCAGGTCGAACTCCGCCCCGTCGCGGAAGAGGGACGCGTATCCGGCGCGGCCCGTGATCGCGGGGAACACCATGACCTCGAGTCGATCGACGAGGCCGGCGGCGAGCAGCGCGCGGTTGAGCGAGATGCTGCCGTGCGATCGCATCGGGATGTCGGTGGTTCGCTTCAGGCGCTCGATCGCGGTCACCGCATCCTCGTTGAGGACCGTGGAGTTCTGCCACCCGAGCGGCTCCTCGAGCGTGCTGGAGAACACGATCTTGGGCAGCCTGTTCAGGCTGTCGTAGTAGGGCTCGTCGTACTGGACCACGAACTCCCGGAATCCTCGGAACGTCGTCGCGCCGAAGACAAGCACCTGCTCTTGCTCGAACGTGTGCACCCGATCGGCGATGAGCTCGGGGCCTTCCTTGCCCCAGTACCCGGGCCAGCCTTCGGCCGAGCCGTTGCCGTCGAGGCTGCAGAAGAAGTCGACTGTCAAAGTGGTGCTCATGCTGCTGCTCCCGTGCTCCTCACGTCGTGGCGCCGCCCCTGGCGTGCGGCCGCTCACATCTCCCACGAACACGTCCGACCAGATCCGACACAGCATGCCGGACGCATGCGAGGCGCTCCACTTCGCGCGCACCCGCAAGCCCACCGGTGGCTCAGCTAGACCGCCAGCCGTCCGCTGGCCAGCAGCACAGCAAGCGCGTCCACGGTCACCCACGGGTTGGAGCGGCGGGTGCTCGTCCCGCCCCAATCGACGTCGTCGTTGCCGGGCGCGAGCGTGGTCGAGTGCCGGTAGTAGCGAGCCTCCGCCGGCCAGCCGCCGTCGGGGAGCTGCTTCGACTCCAGCAGGTCGAGCGCATCGGTGCAGCGTGGATCCCCGATCCTCCCGAGCTCGACCATCGCCCTGAGCCCGGCGAGCACGTCGTAGTGCCAGTAGAGCGGGTAGTGGAGCTTCGCGAACGCCGGGTGAATGACGCGACCGGTCGATCGGCGCCTGTACAGGCGTCGCTCGAGGAAGACCTCGCTCGCTCGCTCGGCCGCGCGACCTGACTCGACGTCCCCCGTCAGCGCCGACCATGCCGCGAGCGCCCGCATCGGTGGCACTGTCTCCATGAACGACGAGGTGTCGGCGGTCGGATCCCTGTCGCAGTTCCAGCCCCCATCGGGCCACTGCCAGTGGAGGAGGCGCTCGACGAGGCGCGGCGCTCGGTCGTCGACCAGGCCAAGCCGGATCACCGCGAGGAGGGCGTTGCCGTGCTGGGACGCGTGGGCACGACACCGTTCGTTCATGCGCGGGATCGCTCGCACCTTGTACGCGTCGGCCTTCGTCGCGACCTCGGCATCGACGTAGAACATGGGATCGAGCCAGGTCTCCACCACCCGGTCGCGGAGTGGCTCGAGCGCCGGATCACCGGCCGGATAGCCAAGGTCCGCAAGGGCGTGAAGCACCCAGTGGGCGCCCTGCCATTTCGCATAGGCCGGCGGCGCGTGGCCGGCCGCGGCGCCGACGTGGCGCTCGAGCAATCGACGGACCCGCGGAGACTCCCGGACCTTGGCCTGGAGCGCGCGCAGGGACGCCGACGCCGGGTCCTCGCCGAGAACGTGGACGCGGAGCTTCCAGACGATCGAGGGCTCGTCCGACACGCGCAGCGCATCGAGCAGCGTCCTGGGATCGATCGATGTGGTCACGACGGGCACATCGGGCGCTGTCAGGACGCGCCCGTCAGGTCGCGATCCTGCATCTCCCACGCATGGTCCAGCGCGTGGTAGGCCGTGTGGCGCAGCAGGTATGGGATCGTCCAGTTGCCGAGCGGCTTGCCCCCCGCATACCAGGCGCGCATCGCCTCGACGAAGCGGTCGCGATGAGCGGCGATCGCGTCCGGCGTCTGCAGGTCCTCGAGCTCGGACCTCGCCTTGACGCGCTTCGAGAAGTCGCCGCCCTCGGTTGCCAGGACATGCCGAACGATCTGGTCGCGGGAGCGGCCGCCACCCCGGACACCCGGCCGGAGCTCCGCCGAGACACGGCTGGCCGTATCGTCGAACTCGGCCCAAGCCGCGCGCAGCAGCCGCACCTTGCGGTCGAAGGTCGGCGCGTCGAAAGGATCGCGGTCGAGCGGCGAGGGCGCGAACGAGATGCCCCAGAAGTCGGTCGAGCCCGTTCCCGGATAGCGGCCGATGACGTCGACATCGGGCTGGTCGGCGAGCTCCGATCCGAGCCGGGCCCGCTTCGCGACCGGGATGTATCGCGGCACGTAGCGGGCCAGCTTCGCGATCGCCTCGTCCTCCGTCTTGCCGCCCCGTTCGAGGCCCGGCCAGTCCGCCGCGACGGCGACCCAGCGCTTGCCCCTGGTGGGCTGCTCGACGAGCACGCGAAGTCGGGACGTCATCTTCCTGCTCCTTCCGGGCCGTCCACATCAACCTGCTCCGGCTCGCCGCCGACGCGCACGACGAACGCCTCGAGATCCTCGTCCGAGCCGGTCCGCTCGCGGTGGATGGCCTGTGACGGGACGAGAAACAGATCTCCGGCGCCTGCCTCGATCCGGTCGCCACCGCCCGGGCCGAACTCGATGCTGACCGATCCACGGATCACGTGGACGTACGTGTCGTTGGCGCCATGGTGATGCCAGCCGCTGGTGTCGCCCGCCTCGTTCCGGATCCAGCCGCTCCAGCCCACACAGCGGCCGTCTCGGTCCAGGTGGTGGCGCATCTCCAGGCCGGGCGTGGTCGGCCCGGCGATCGCGTCAGCACGATGCACGACCACAGGTCGGGGTTCGTTCACAGGGCACCTCCGATCCACGCGACGCGGCGACTAAGCTGGGCGTGGATCTGCCATGAGGCGCCAGCCGCCGTCGTGAGAATCGTACCATCCGCCGCCCTGGCCCACCTGTTCGACGGTTGGAGAATCCGCCTCTCGGGCGGCGGCCACCGCGCCCTCTTGACAAGCTGAGCGTCGGTCGTTTATATATCGGGCCACGATATATCGCCTATCGATATGCCTCGCCGGCGGACGCGCTGGAAGGCATGCCACCAGAGGAGATCATGACGTCCGGCCTGCTCGACCTTGGCCGTTTCGCGGAGCCGTCCATCGCCATCCTCATCTCGCTGAGCGATGGCCCCAAGCACGGCTACGCGATCATGGCCGACGCCGAGGCCACGACCGGCCAGCCCCTGGGACCGGGCACGCTCTATGCGGCGCTCGGGCGGCTCGAGCGGCGTGGGCTGATCGAGGCCCTCCCGCTCGATGACCGGCGGAGGCCCTATCGCCTGACAGGGCTCGGTGCCTCGACCCTCCGCACCCATCTCGACCAGCTGGAGCGACTTGTCCAGACGGGCTTCGTCCGCCTGGACGGGCTTGCCGGCGCCGCCGACGGTTCCTGACCCGATGGCTGCGTCCCCGAGCCCGATCTCCCGCCTGATCACGATCCTGCTGCGCCTGTACCCGCCGGACTGGCGAGCTCGCTACGGAGTGGAGCTCGCCGCCCTCCTGGCGGAGACGGCGCTCACGCCGTCGACCGTCCTCGACATCGCGCTGGCTGCGCTGGACGCGCACCTCAGCCGTGACTACCCCTCCGAGGCGGGCGCCGGCAGAAAGGTCCGCCGTCCGATGCTCAACCGTCTCGCCCCGCTCGCCATCGTCCTTGGCGGCGTGTTCCTGGCCATGTTCATCCTGGTCATCGTTGTCTTCCTGGCCATCAGCTCGCCGGAGGGTCCCGACACCAGCGGATTCGTGCTGCTCGCCTTCTACGTCGTGCCGTTCGCCGTGGGAGCTCTCGCGATCGGGATCGCTGGGATCACCGTCAGGTGGCTGGGGGGAGACCCGCTCTCGCGTGCGCTCGGCCTCCTTGCATCCGCGTTCGGTCTTGCGCTCGCCGCGGCGATCTTCGCCCTGTTCTTCGTAGGCGACGTGGCCTGGGCCCCGCTGTCGCTGCTGATGCCGGCATTCGCGCTGGCCAGCGGCCTGCTCGGCCTGCGCATGCTCACTGCGGCACGGGGGGCCCGATTGCAGGGCGTGCTCCTGACCGCCGGCCTCGTTGCCGCTGTCGCCTGGACGATCGGCTGGTACCTGGAGGGCTCCTCGGTCGCCAGCGGCGCCCAGGAGACGGCATCGCTCCTCCAGACGCTTGGGTTCGGGTTGCTGTGCGTGGGCTGGGTGGCCGTCGGCCTGCTCGATCTCCGGGGCGACAAGGCTCCCGCCGTCGGCGAACCACACGGGAATGCCTGATCCAGCTCGGCTGGGAGGATCCGGGCTTGCGGGCCCGGGCGCGGCGGCGGGGGCATTGGCGGCGCTCGTCTTCGCCGCCGTCCACGCTTTCTGGATCACGGACATCTGGTTCTCGCTGGTGCCGATGATGGTCGCCGGGGCGGCGTGCGGCGCGTCGATCGGATGGTCCTACGGGCGCCTGTTCGAGCCATCGATCCGGAGCTGGCTCCTCTACAACGCGAGCTACGTCATCGCGCTCGCGGTCCTGGGAATGGTGTCGGTGGCGCTGTTCGAGCCCCGGACGACCATGGCCGAGCTGCTCGCGCTGGACGGACCGCCCGCCGACCTCTTCGGAGACGCCCTTCCCCTGACCGTCGTGTTCACGCTCGGCACGGCGGCGGTCCTGAGCCTCCTGTTCGGTCGAACGCCGGCGGCGTTTGGTGCGATCCTCGTCACCTGCTCGGTGCTCGTGCTGCTCCTCGGGCTGGATGTCTCGATCATCGGCCTGGTTCGGATCCCGACGAGCTCGCTGTACCTCGTGGTCGAGCTGGCCGGCCTGATCGTCGTCCTGGCCGGCTCGTTCGCGGCGCTCGTCATCCTGTTCGCGTGGGGGCGAGCTCGGCGCCCGCTCCGGCCCGCCCGCCCCGCGAATCGCTGACCAGATCGAGGCGCTTCAATCGGGACGACCCGCAGACCAGCGCGCTGTCGCACGCGGTCCCTCGACGAGGCTGCTGACGGGCGCGGAGGCGGCCCGATAATCCTCGAGCGGGAAGGGTGGGACGGTGCGCCCGGCGATGACCTTCGTGAGGCCCGGCAAGGCGGCGAGCCGGGTGATCAGGTTGCGGGCCACCACGCCCAGGCGGCTGGATGGGACGAAGAAGGAGCGGAAGACGAGCGCTCCCTTCTGCTCCCCGGCGACGAATGCGCCGAGCTTCTCCTCGTACCGTCGGAACGCCAGTGCGACGTCGCCGCCGGCCGCGTGGAGCTCCCCGGCGAGCACGTAGGCCTCGATCATCGCAAGACCGGTGCCCTCCCCGGCGAGCAGGGACGGACAGGCTGCCGCATCCCCGACCAGCGTGACGTGGCCCCTGGACCACGCCGGCATCCGGATCTGGCTCACCCGATCGAAGTACACCGGGCTGTCGTCGAGATGGCCGAGCATCTCGGGGACCTCCCAGCCCATGCCGTCGTACACCTGGCGCAATGCATCCTTGACCTCGTCGTGCGCGGGCTCGTGGTCGAGCAGCCCGGCCCGGAAGACGAGCAGGATGATCGTGACCCCGTCGACTCGCTGGATCCGCGCCGCCCATCGGTTCTGGATGGAGTGCGCGACGTACCAGCCCGGGTTGGCATGCGGATAGTCGGGCGCGCGGTACGCGGCCACGTAGGCGTCGAGGAAGTGCTCGAACTGGCTCGCGGGTCCGAACACCAGCTCGCGAGTCGCCGAGTGCAGGCCATCCGCACCCACGATCGCGTCGAACCGTTCCGTCCGGCCATCCGACAGGATCGCCTCGACGCCGTCGGCGTGCTCCTCGATGCCGACGATGTGCACCCCGAACTCCACCCGCGCGTCGCCGCAGGCGTCGAAGGCCGCCTGGCAGATGGCGCCGCGAGGGACCGTGATGAAGCGGCCGTCCCATTGCGCCCGGACCTTGCCCGTATCGATGTGGGCGATCTCCTTCCCGCGGCCGTCCACGAAGCTGAGCCGTTCCTGCTCGGTCGCCTTCGCGCGCAGGTCGTCGATGATGCCCATCCGCTCGGCCACGTCGAAGCCAAGGCCCCAGAAGTCGACGACGTAGCCCTCGGTTCTCAGCCGATCCGCCTGCTCGAACAGGACGGGTTCGTGGCCGTATTGGCGCAGCCAGTAGGCGAGCGTCGGGCCGGCGATCCCGACCCCGTTGATGCCGATCTTCATGTCAGTCAGTCCTTCTCTCGATCTGGTCGGTCCTGGAGCGTGGCTGTCGTGGCGCTACGCCGACGAGCTCGCGCGGCTCGCCGCGTACGCCCACAAGGACTCGTCGAACACCGTGTCGAACCGGACGACGGGATCCACCGCCCGACGACGCCACGGGGGACGGCTCACGCACGGTCAATGTCGATGGCGACGGGGACGGGGTTGGTGACGATGTCCCGGACCGGCGAATAGCGGGTCAGGCTGGCGAGCTCGCCGAGCTGGCTGTCGTCGATGTCACCGGTGACCTTGATGCTGACCCGGATCCGCTCGAAGCCGGGACGGACCGCGTCATCCAGGCCGAGGAAGCCGTGCACGTCGAGGTCGCCCTGGATCGTCGTCTCCACGCCTTCGATTGCGATCCCACGAGCGGCTGCGTGGTAGACCATCGTGCCTGACACGCACGCCGCGAGGGCATGCAGGACATATTCGACGGTGTTCGGTGCCCGATTCTCACCGAGCAGGACCGGAGGCTCGTCGCTCTCCACGGTGAACGTCTGGGTGCGGGTGGCGTCCTCCTGGCCGGCGCCATAGAAGTCCTTGATCATCGTCCGGCTGTAGCCGCCGTCGATCCAGTGGTTGCGGGCCCGAAACTGGAACCGCGCCAGAGTGGGGTCGCCGGTGACGGCCTCGACCGTTCCGGACAGTCGGTCGAGGTCGATGCCGTTCAAGCTGCTGGTGGCCTGCATGGTTCGCTCCTGTGTGCTGGGACGCTGCTGTACCATTTGGTACATGTACCGGATGGTACAATCACGTGCATGACACGTCAAGACCTGCTGACCGCCGTGATCGCCGACCTCATGCGCGAGGGACTCCGCGACCGCTCGCTGCGCGACATTGCCGCCGCCGTGGGCACGAGCCACCGGATGCTGATCCACTACTTCGGCTCCCGGCATGGGCTGATGACGGCTGTCGTCGAAGCCATCGAGGAGGACCAGAAGCGGTCCATGGAGTCGCTGCAGGGTGCGTCGGACGACATCGTCACCACCATGTGGCAGCGGCTCAGTGATCCGGGGATGTGGCCCGCCGAGCGCCTCTTCTTCGAGTGCTACGCCCGCGCCATGCAGGGCGAGGCTCCGTTCGACCGACTGCTACCGGGCATCGTTGATGACTGGGTGGAGAGGACGGCCGCCCTGAGCGCGGCGCCGGACGTCCCGCCCGCGCGGGCCCGCGCCCAGGCGCGCTTCGGCCTTGCCGTGTTCCGTGGCCTTCTGCTGGACCTCGCCGGGACCGGCGACCAGGCGGGAGTGGACGCGGCCTTCGAGGTCTACGCGGAGCTCGTCGCCGCCGCAGCCGGACGTCCACACTCCGTGATGTGACGCTGCGGGCGGATCGGCGGGGCAGTGCTGAGCCGCTCGCGGGACCGATATCGCCGAGTCGCGCGTTCGCGGCGCGAGCTGGCAGGACGCCGCGGCCGGTCACCTGACAGAGCGACCTGACGGGGCGCTGATCCGGACCCGTCCTCGTCGCGCAGGAGTCAGCGCTCCTGCCGGGCGTTGCGGGGTCGGTCCGAACGGTCTGCCAGCTCGGGACGAGGAGCACTTCTTGGACCATCGTGGGGCCGGGATTCTCTGCGCGGAAGGCTCCTCTCAGACCGGCGATGGGCGCGGCCTGGAAGGCCCTCACAGGCGTAGGAGATGCAGCTGTGGTCAAGCTGTTCGACACGACGTTCATGCTGGGCACCGTCCTTGTCCTTGTGGCGCTCGGCGTCGCCGTCGCGGCTGTCACTCGCGACGACGTTCCGCTCGTGGGCACAGGTGTCGGGGCGCTGATCGCGGTGGCTGTCGTCGGCATGGCGGGCTGCGCGGTCGGCGGCATCTCACAGGCCCCGGTGGCCGGGTGGACGGCCCCGACGATCCTCCTCGGCAGCGTGCTCGGTGCCGTCGCCCTCGTTGTCGTTGCTGCGGGTGTGTTCGGCTGGACCGGCGTTCTGGAGCCCGTTGCCCAGCTCGTCCCGGGTCAGGACGGAACAGTCGCGCCGGCCCGCGTGGCGATCGTGGCGCTGGGCGCACTGATCGCCGTGAAGTGGGTCATCGCCACGGCCATGGCCGTCGCCGCGAACAGCGTGTCCGGATGAACGAGCCGACCGTCATCATCATCGCCGCAGTCGCTGTGATCGCCAGCTATGCCGCGATTGTTCGTCCCTGGATGCTGGCCTGGGGCGCCACCGAGGCCGAACGGACTGCCCCGCTACCCGGCGACGATGTCGTACCCCACGCGGGTTATGTGACGACCCGCGCCGTGACGATCGACGCGCCGCCCGACTCCATCTGGCCGTGGCTCGTCCAGATGGGCCAGGACCGGGCCGGCTTCTATACCCACAACTGGGTGGAACGCCTCCTCCGCTCGGGTATCCCGGACGTCGAAACGGTGCACCCGGAGTGGCAGACCCTGGCTGTCGGGGACCTGATGCGGACGAACCACGACATCGGGGGCAAGCCGATGGGCTGGCCGGTGGTCATCGTCGACGCGCCTCGAGCGATCGTGGTGCGGAGCAGGAGCATGCCGGCCGGCACCTATGCATTCGTGCTCCAGCCGATCGACGCGGATCGCACCCGCCTGATCGTGCGCGATCGCGCGGCGTGGCGGGTGCGAGAGCTGCCGTTCGCCGCCCTGATCTATGAACCGCTGCACGCCTACATGGAGACGGGGCTCATGCGTGGGCTGAAGCAGCGAGCGCAGCGGGCCAGGATCAACTCGACCGCCACGATGGCCCGAGGCGGATAGGAGGATGGATCGCCCGCCTGGGAAGCCTCGGGTGTCAGGCTCCAGGCGGTGGACAAACGTCAGCCTGCGGCCTTCTTGACCAGCTCCGCGATCCGCTTCTCACCGGCCGTCGTCAGGCTCATGATGGCGAAGGCGACCGGCCACATGTCCCCCTCGTCGATCGACGCATCAGGCTGGAAGCCGAAGGTCGAGTAGCGCACCTTGAACTTCGACTTCGCCTGGAAGAAGCAGATCACCTTGCCGTCCCTGGCGTAGGCCGGCATCCCGTACCAGGTCCGGGGAACGAGCTCCGGTCCGCTGGCGAGGACGAGCTCGTGGAGCCGCGCGGCGATCGCCCGGTCATCGTCGGGCATCTCAGCAATCTTGGCCTGGACGTCGGCCTCGCCCGCGGCGCGCGCCTCCTCCGGGCTGAGCTTCGCTGCCCGCTTGCGCTCCCGGACGGTCTCCTGCATCGCGGCGCGCTCTTCCTCGCTCAGGACGTTGCCGGACGTCTTCGCCGAGCTGCGTCGCTTCGTGGCTGCCTTCGTGTCTGCCATGCTCGTTGGTCCTCTCATTCGTCGTGCCGCCGGAGCGGCGTGATCGTGATCGCCGCCTCGACGGATTGCCTCCGACCATAGCGCTGCGAACCGGCGTTCCGCTTCTTCAAAGCTGCTCGATTGCTTCAGACGAGGGCCAACGGCGAGCCCTCGCCAATGAGGCTATCGTCGCGCCGGCGAGGTGAACCGGACGAGGAGGATCCCGCGAAGGAGGACGCCATGCACCCTCGAATCACCGTCCTGACGCTCGGGGTCGACGACCTGGAGGCTGCCCTGCGCTTCTACCGCGATGGGCTCGGGCTGCCGACCCAGGGCATCGTCGGCACCGAGTTCCCTTACGGCGCGGTCGCGTTCTTCGAGCTGGCCGGGGGGCTTCAGCTCGCGCTCTGGCCACGGACGTCGATTGCCACGGACACCGGCCTCGCCGTGAGCCCGCAGTCGGCCACCGAGCTGACCATCGGCCACAACGTGGGGAGTCGGGAGGCGGTCGATGCCGTCATGCAGCGGGCCGAGGCTGCCGGCGCCAGGATCGTCAAGCCGGCCGCCGACACCTTCTATGGCGGCTACGCGGGCTACTTCCAGGACCCCGACGGCCACCTCTGGGAAGCGGCCTGGAACCCCGCCGTCGAGGTCGAGGACTAGGGTCGAGACGAGCCTGTTCGAAGCGCCCGACCGGCACGCGGAGGGGTTCGCGGCACCGACGGCCCGAGCGCCGCCCGGCCCCGACGCCGAGCAGCGAGCGAGGAAGCAGCCCCCCTCGATCCGGGGATGCCGCCGTGAACGGCGATGATTGCCCGCACGGGCGCTGCCCTACGACAGCAGCTCGACGTACCCGTCGCTTCCGTGGACGCGGATCGGTTGGCCGTCCCGGATCAGTCGGGTGGCATTCACCACCCCCACGACGGCCGGCAACCCGTACTCCCGCGCGATCACCGCGCCGTGGGTCATCTGGCCGCCGACCTCCGTCACCAGCCCAGCGACCGAGATGAACAGGGGCGTCCAGCTCGGATCGGTGGACGTGGTGACCAGGATGTCGCCGGCTTCGAGGTCGGCGTCCGCCATGTCCAGGATGACGCGAGCCCGCCCCTCGACGGTCCCGGCGGAAACCGGCAGGCCGACGAGGGCACCGTCCGGCGCATCGTCGCGTGCGTAGGTTCCGGCGACGGACTCGCCGTCCGACGTGAGCACCCGCGGCGGGGTGAGCCCCTGGTGCGCCTTGAACTGGTCCCGGCGCTGGCGGATCAGCTCGTGATCCACGTGGCCCGTACGGACCACGTCGTGGAGCTCCTCGAACCTGAGGTAGAAGATGTCCTCCCGGTCACCGAGCACGCGGGCCGCCACCAGTCGCTCGGCTTCCTCCAGCAGCGCCAGCTTGTACACGAAGTAGCGGCTCACCATGCCGTACTTCGGATACTCCCGGTACCCGATGAATGTCCGGACCCGATCGATCATGTGCTTCGTCTCGACGGCCTTCGCCGCCCCGTCCGGCAGGGCGCGCAGTCGTTCCAGCAGCTCCCGTTCCCTCTCCCGCGCCTCCTGCCGACCACGCTCGAAGCGCCGCTCGGCGGCGCCCGGCTCGAAGCTCCGGACGTTGCCCAGGATCAGGGGCAGCAGCATGGACGGGCGTTCGCTCCAGCGCGGCCTCGTGATGTCGATCTCGCCGACGCAGCGCATCCCATACGCGTCGAGCCAGGCCCGGATGGCGTCGCTCGCCTCCGACCCGCCCGCGAGCGCGGGCAGCTCGTCCAGGAAGCCCTCGTCCCGGGGATCGACGGCCCGCAGGAATGCCACCACGTCCGGGTGTGGGCGGATCGCGTCCGCGACATCGAGGAGCGCGAGCCCCATCTCCGAGGTGACGTTGTGGGGCACGGACTGCGTGAGCGTGTCGGCCGCGTTCCTCTCGCCCAGCCACGCCTTCAGGTGATCGTCGAGCCACCAGCTGGCCTCGATCGCCGACATGAACACCCGGTGGCCGAGCGGATCGAACAGGATCCGCCGCAGCTCCTCGAGGTCCGCCAGGATGAAGTCGAGCAGCGCCGCGCCGGACCTCGTCCGGATGTCGCGCTTGAGGGCGGCGATGGACGCCTCCGTGCGCCCGATCAGCCCTTCCACGATGGCCGGATCGGCGTCGATCGGGCTGCCTCCAGCGCCCGGTGGCACCCACGCGGGACCCTCGTCGGGGAGCGGCCGGACGAAGTCGCCACGAGCCAGGACGGTCTCGATGGCGGACCGCATCAGCGGATCCGACCTCGCCATCTGGTCGAGGAAGGCCGTGCGGCTGGCCGGCGCCGCGAGGATGCGGGTCACGTCCACGAACAGCCTGCCGCCGGCCTCGGCCATCGGCCGACGGGTCGTCAGCTGCCACAGCGACAGCCCCAGCGGCTTCATGGCGTCGGTCATCATCTGCTGGTGACCGACGGACACGTAGACGTGGTTCTCCCGGTCGCCGGCGGCGGGGATGGGGAACAGGGTGGTGATCGGCCGGCTCTGGACGATCCGGACGTCGTCGTCCACCAGGCACCACTCGATGTCCTGGGGGCGGCCGAAGTGCGCCTCGATCCGCCGCCCCAGCTGCACGAGTCGCACCACCTGTCCGTCGGTCAGGGCGGGATCCTGCTGCCGCTCCGGCTCGATCGCCTGTCGCCGCGTGCCGCCGGTCGGCGAGGCCACCACGGCAACCTGCTTCCTCCCGATGTCCCGTTGGATGACCTCGGCGTCCCGCACCGAGTAGCTGTCCGCGTTCACCAGGCCGGAGACCAGGGCCTCGCCGAGCCCGAAGCTTGCCTCCACGCGGGCGACGCTCCGGTTGCCGGTCACGGGGTCGGCC
Organism: uncultured Chloroflexia bacterium; assembly: GCA_963749705.1. Lineage (GTDB taxonomy): Bacteria > Chloroflexota > Limnocylindria > Limnocylindrales > CSP1-4 > CAIXZV01. Next base: position 94,688 of record CAVVNQ010000003.1, read on the forward strand.
GTGAACAGGATTCCGGCAACCTGCGGAAAGACCATCTGCTGCACGACCACGGCCATGCTGACCTTGCGGTGGTCGATCTCGCTGCGCACGCGATAGGTCACGGCCCGTTCGGTGAACAGCGACGCCCAGCAGCGCCTGACGTGGGCGAGGATGTCGGCCGGGCCTACGACGTTCAGGTACGTGTCCTGCTGCCCGGCGAACGATGCCGTCGGAAGGTCCTCGGCCGTCGCGCTGGACCGGACGGCGAACGCCGCCCCGTCGCCGTATCGCCGGATCTCGTCCGTGATCTCGGCCGCGAGATCGACGGGCATGGTGGCGTGCTCGAGGATCCCGCGGATCTGCGCGCTGAGTGCACGGATCGACGCCTCGTCACGCAGATGAACACGAGACAATCGCTCGAGTGGCTCCTCGATCGACGTCGCGCCCGCCGTCACCTCGCTGAAGGCCGTCGTCGTGATGCAGAAGCCGGCCGGCACGCGGACGCCGTCGATCCGGGCGAGCTCGCCCAGCGACGCGCCCTTGCCCCCGACGACCGCGGCCTGCGACGCCCCCGTCTCGTCGATCCCCAGTACGTACTGACGCATCGGCTACTCCCCTTCAGCGACCGGGCGGGTGGAGTCACAACCGTGGACCGTCGACCGGCTGGCCGCGGACGGCTACGGGCTGGTCGTGGCATCGGTCAGCACGAGCACGTCTGGCGCACGGCGTACGTGCGCGGGCCGGAGCGATCATCGTCGCCCTGGCCCAGCGGATCGACTGATCCTCGCTTGTCGAAGCCGAAGGCAAGCGTATCCTGCGCCGGATGAGTCGGATTCGGACGCTCCTCGAGACCGCGCTCGCGCGCCTGGCCGGCATCGGCGCCGACAGCCGCGACGACAACGACACGCGCGACCGCAAGTCGCTCCTCGTGCTCGTCTCGGTGCTGATCCTCCCGGTGTCGCTGGTGTGGGCGACCCTCTACCTCGCGCTGGGAGCGGCGTCCGGCGTGCTCGCCTTCGCCTATTTCGCCATCTCGGTGGGCGCGATCGTGGTCTTCGCTCGAACGCGAGACTTCGCGCAGCTCCTGCGAGTCGAGCTCCTCGACATCCTGCTCGCGCCAAACGTGTCGATGATCTTCCTCGGCGGCTTCGTCACCTCCACGGGGGTCGGCGTGTGGGGCATCCTGGCCCCGATGGGCGCCCTCGTGTTTGCCGGCGTACGAGCTGGCATCCGGTGGTACATCGCATTCCTCGCCGTGTTCCTCGCGTGCGGCGGCGCCGGCGAGGTCCTGGGCACCGTCTCGCCGCTGCCGGGATGGTTCACCACCCTCATGCTGGCACTCAACATCTCGGTCTGCGGGACGATCGTGTTCACGCTCCTCGCCCTGTTCGCGAAACAGCGGCAGAGCGCGCTGACGGCCCTGCAGCTCGCCCAGGACCGGGCCGAGAACCTGCTTCTCAACGTGCTCCCGCGGCCGATCGCCGAGAAGCTGAAGGCCGAGCCACAGACGATCGCCGACCAGTTCACCTCGGCGTCGATCCTGTTCGCCGACGTGGTCGACTTCACGCGACGCTCGGAGCAGCTGTCACCCGCCGAGGTCGTCGGCGTCCTCGACCAGCTGTTCAGCCATTTCGACGCGCTGGCCGAGCGATACGGCGTCGAGAAGATCAAGACCATCGGCGACGCCTACATGGTCGCCGCAGGGGTCCCGTCACCCCGGCCGGATCACGCTCGCGCGCTGGCCAGCATGGCGCTCGACATGGTCGACGCCATGCGCACGCAGGGCGCGGTGGCGCACCTCGGCATGGAGCTCCGCGTGGGGATCAACTCCGGCCCCGTGGTGGCCGGCGTCATCGGCCGCAAGCGGTTCCTGTACGACCTGTGGGGCGATGCGGTCAACACCGCCAGCCGCATGGAATCGTCGGGAACTCCGGGCCGGATCCAGATCACCCGCGCGACCCATGACCTGGTCACGGACGAGTTCGTGTGCGAGGCGCGAGGCACGATCCCGGTCAAGGGCAAGGGCGAGATGGAGACCTGGTACCTGCTCGATCGACGGCCGGCCGCCCCATGAGCCGGGACGTCGAGGATCTCAACCGGCGCCTCCTGCGCGCCCGGGACGCGATGGACCGCGCCTACGCCGAGCCCCTGGACGTCCAGGCCGTGGCCTCGGTGGCATGCGTGTCGCCGGCGCATTTCATCCGCAGCTTCCATGCCGTGTTCGGCGAGACGCCGCACCGCTATCTGCAGCGGCGGCGGGTGGAGCGCTCGATGTTCCTGCTGCGCGAGACCGATCGCAGCGTGACCGACATCTGCCTCGACGTCGGGTTCACCAGCCTGGGGACGTTCAGCCGCACCTTCCGGGAGATCGTCGGCGAGACGCCGTCCGGCTATCGGGCCGGGCATGGGCCAATGGTCGCGCCCAACTGCTTCCAGCTGGCGGCGACGCGGCCCTGGTGATCCCCGGGGCACGGCAATTCGCGCAGTTCCGGAGAAGCCGCCCGCGGCCGGGCACCTCTAGGATTGGGTCCGTCCCATTCCCATCGCGGAGCGCACGACCGATGATCACGATGCTGAACGTCACCGCCATGAAGGTCCTCGACCAGGACGAGGCCCTCGACTTCTACGTCAACAAGCTCGGGCTTGAGGTGGCCCAGGACTTCCAGCAGGGACCGGTCCGCTGGCTGACCGTGCGGGTCCCCGGTGACCCCAACACCGAGATCTACCTCGAGAAGCCGGCCCCGCCCGCGTATGACGAGGCGACCGCCGAAGAGGTCCGGCAGCTGATCGCCAAGGGCGCCATCGGCTGGGTCGCGTTCCGAACCGACGACTGCCGCGCGCTGTACGAGACCCTCAAGGAGCGCGGCGTCACCGACTTCACCCAGGAGCCCACGGACCACTTCTACGGGACCGACATGGGCGTGCGAGACCCGTTCGGCAACGGGATCCGGATCCTGCAGCCGGCGAAGGTGGCACACGAGGCGACGGCCTGACCGACTCCCGCAGGAGCTCGCCGATGACCGGGTCGATCCTCACCCGCGGGCGAATGCCTCGAGGGCGTCAACGTCCGCCTGGCTGATCAGCGGGATCGCCTCGGTGACGCGCTCCGGCGGCCAATCCCACCACGCGATCCTGAGCAGCCGGTCGACGGTGGGCGGGTCGAACCGTTGGCGGATCAGGCGAGCCGGGTTGCCGCCCACGATGGCGTACGGTGGGACGTCCGAGGTCACGACCGACCGGGTCGCGACGATCGCACCGTCGCCGATGGTCACGCCCGGCATGATCAGGGCGTCGTAGCCGATCCAGACATCGTTGCCGACGACGGTGTCGCCGCGCGTGGGAAAGTCGAACTCTCCGGCCCATCGGCCCCGCCACGGCGCGAAGATCGGGAACGGGTAGGTCGACACACCCGACGTCCGGTGGTTGCCCCCGTTCATCACGAACTTGACGCCGGTCGCGATCGCGCAGTAGCGCCCGATCCGGAGGCGGTCGCCGGTGAACTCGAAGTGGTACAGGATGTTGGCCGTGAACGCGTCCGGCCCGGCGGGGTCGTCGTAGTAGGTGAACTCGCCGATCTCGACGTTCGCCGGCAGGCCCGGGAGGTTGCGGACGAACATCACGCTCGGCTGGTCCGGGATCGGGTGGAGCGCGGCGGGATCCGGAAACGGCGGCGTCATCGACGCTCCTCGCTGACGGGCAGAGGCAGCCAGGCACGCAGCCGCGTTCCATCCCCGGGCGGGCTGTCGATCTCGAGACGGCCGCCAACCGCCGACACCCGGTCCCCAAGCCCGACGAGACCCGTGCCGGCGCCGGCGGCGGCACCCCCAGGCCCGTCGTCCGCGACCTCGAGCTCAAGCCGGTTCCCGGTCACGGCAGCGCGTACTGTGGCGGTCGCCTGCGGGGCATGCTTGGCGATGTTTGCCAGCGCCTCCGAGACGAAGAAGTACGCCGCGGCCTCGATCTCGGCCGGCAGCCGCTCCGACGGCACCGCGGCCACCGTCACGGCGACCGGCGAGCCGCCAGCCAGCGACGGGATGGCACCGGCCAGCCCCGATTCGGTCAGCACCGCGGGGTGGATCCCCTGGGCGAGCTCGCGCAGCTCCGTCAGCGCGTCGCGGACCATCGTCGAGGCTTCTTCGAGGCTGGAGGCAAGGTCCGGCGTGCCGTCGCCAAGCTGATTCCGGGTTCGTCGAAGGGCCAGCGACAGCGCGACCAGACGCTGCTGGGCGCCGTCGTGGAGGTCTCGCTCCAGCCGCCTCCGTTCCGTGTCCGCAACGCTCACGATCCGCGCCCGCGATGCCTGGACCTCGGCGAGCTGGGCCTCGACCGCTGCATGCAGCTGCTCGTTCTCAACGGCCAGCCGGGTCGCCGCGACGACCGAGGCCACGAGGCCCGGGTCGTCGAGCAGGTGGGAGTCGTGGAGGATCGCGCCGATCGTCCCCCGATCTCCTTCCAGGACCGACACGGCCCGGTCGGCCTGAACCGCCGGAATCGCCGTGCGCGTGCCGTCGGCTGCCAGGAACGCGGCGTCGTCCTCGGACCAGGACAGGAGCTCCAGGCTCGGGTCGCCGAGGGCATTTGCGAGGGCATCACGGAAGTGCTGGGGCTGCGGCGTGGAACCGAGCCGGATGACGAGATCGGCCACGGCGCCGCGGGCCATGCGCTCGCGCAGCAGTGCGACCAGGAAGCCCAGCGGCAGGCCGACCCACACGATGGGCAGCCAGCCGATCGGCTGTGCCTGCGTGTCGCCCAGGCGGACGAGCACGTCGGGCAGGACGGACAGCAACGAGAAGGCGCCCCCGGCGAGCACCGGGATGAGGGTCCGACGGAGGGGCCCGGACGCGCGCGCGATCCGCGCGAGCACCAGCGGCACCAGGATCAGTGTCAGCGCGATCCCGACCGCGGCGCTCGCGCTCGGCAGCTGGTCGGCAAGGTCGCCGGCCGCGGCAATCGCGAACGGGCTGGCAGGACATGGGCAGAGCGATGCCGGGTCGACCGTCACCAGCTGGAGCAGGGCGAGACCGGTCGAAATGGCGCCGATCGCGATCACCGCAATGCGGTGCAGTCCGGATCCGAGGCGTCCGGATGGGAACGCGAGCAGCAGCCACGCGAACAGGACCCGCGCCAGCGCCTGCGCCGCGAGCGACGCCGGGCCGACGAACGGGACCGGTGCGAACAGGAAGTCGCCGCCGAACCAGGCCAGGCCGATCCCCACCATCAGCGGCCCTGACCGGTTCGAGGGGCGCCGGGCCCACGCGATCAGGCCGGCGAGGACGAACGCGTAGCCCGACGCCGCGTCGGTCACGATCCCATCGGGCCCGACACCGGCATTGAGCAGCGCCAGCTCGGCGAGCCCGCCGAACAGGACCGCCGGCACCAGCAGCAGCAGCGGGACCCGGAGATCCGCGGATGGGGTCCCGGTGGCCGTCGTGGGGGACGCGGGTGGCGCGACGCCGCCGTTCATCGCGGCATGGTGGCACACGCCGACACGAGGCGGAACGCAGGCATCGATCCGCCGCCGCGCATGGCCGGGGGCTGGTCATCGCCGCGCCCACGTGCGACGATCTTGGCTCGATGAGCGTTCCGGCGGCGCCCAGAGCGCCTCGCATCGTGATCGGCGACGACTCCCTGCTGGTGCGGGAGGGGACGGCGCGCCTGCTCACGGACGCTGGCTTCGAGATCGTGGGCCTGGCCGGGAACGCCGAGGCGCTGCTGGACGAGGTCGCCCGGACGCACCCCGACGTCGCGATCGTGGACATCCGGATGCCGCCCGACTTCAGCGACGAGGGCCTCCGTGCGGCGGCGGCCATCCGGGAGCGCTGGGGTGACGAGGTGGGCATCCTGGTCCTCTCGCACCATGTCGAGGCCGCGTTCGCGTTGCGACTGCTTCGCGAGGGCCGGCGTGGCACGGGATACCTGCTCAAGGACCGGATGGCGGATCTCGAGGACTTCACGGACGCGATCCGGCGGGTCGCTCGCGGGGGTTCCGTGGTCGACCCCGCCGTCGTCTCCCGGCTGGTCGATCAGCCGCAGTCGCGGAGCCGTCTGGCGGAGCTCACGGACCGTGAACGGGAGGTGCTGGGATTGATGGCGGAGGGCCGGTCCAACCAGGCCATCGCCGACCGCCTGTTCGTGACCCCCAAGACGGTCGAGGCGCACATCGCGTCCATCTTCTCGAAGCTCGATCTGCTGCCGGCCCCGGACGACCATCGGCGCGTCCTCGCGGTGCTCGCGTTCCTCGGGATGGAGCCCGCGACGAGCTAGAGCGCTCCTCGGAGCTCGACGCGCCGAGGGCGGGGGGCGATCACGGACGTCAGCGGCTGCGGCCACCCGGTCCCTGTGTCCGCGGAACGACCGGCACGAGGGCCGAGATCGCGTCGGCGGACAGGTTGTCCTTGCGCACGAACCCTGCGGCCCGGCTCGAGGCGATCCGCCCGCCATAGGCCGACGCATCGCGACTGGATATCAGCACGACGCCCGGTGATGGTGTCGACGCGGCCAGGCGCTGCGCGACCTCGAAGCCGTCGATGTCCGGCAGGCCGATGTCGAGCAGCACGACGTCCGGGCGCAGCGCGACGGTCTCGTCCAGCGCGGACTGGCCATCCGACGCCTCGCCCACGACCCACAGCCCTTCGGCCTCGAGCAGTGCGCGCGCCTCGCGGCGAAAGTCGGCGTGGTCGTCCACGATGAGGAAGCTGGTCATGCGATGCGGGCCATGGGGCGGTCTCCTGGAAGTCATCCGCGCACAGCATGCGGTCTCCGCGCCCGGTTCGCATTGGGGTCATCCCGGAATCGGTGGCGGGCAGCCCCTATACGGCCTGGCGCCGCCGGTCGTGCAGCTGGTCGTGGATCTCCGCATGCGTCCGTCCATCGCGATGATGGCGGCTGTGGGGCGGACCACCCTGCCCGTATGCAAACGCGAGCTCGGGATCCTCGTCGTGGACGTGAGGCTCCTCCGGTGCCCAGGGGACACCGGATTCGAACAGCACCGCGAACACCTCCACGATCTCGGGATCGAACTGGATGCCCGCCTGGCGCCGCAGCTCCGCGATCGCCTCGTCATGGGTGATGGCCGTGCGGTACGGGCGCCCGGCGATCATCGCCTCGTAGGCGTCGACGACGGACACGATCCTCGCGCCCACCGGGATGTCGGCACCGGTGAGGCCCAGCGGATAGCCGCGCCCGTCGAACCACTCGTGGTGATGGAGCACGATCGTCGCCGCGTCCCGCAGCGCACCGGCCTGCTCGAGCACGACCTGGCCGATCTTGGGGTGCTCGGCGACGACCCGCCACTCCGCGGCTCCGAGGTCGGACGGCTTTGACAGGATCTCGTCCGGGATCGCGAGCTTGCCCAGGTCGTGGAGCAGGCTCGCCGTCCGGATCCTGTCCAGCTCGCCTTCGGGCAGCCCGATCGCGCGGGCAACCGACACCGAGGCCTCGGCGATCAGCCTGGACGGCTTGCCAGCCCAGCTGGCGCGCTCCGTGAGGGACGTGATCAGCGCGTCCCGCGCCGCCCCCATCGCCGCCCGGCCCACATCGAGCGCCTGGCTCCGCGCGGCGGCGGTGATCGGCGCCCGACGGATCGTCCCTTCGTCACCGGTCTCGCGGAACACGAACACCTGGTCCCGGCCCAGCGCCTTGGCCGAGTACAGGGCGGCATCCGCGTCGCGGACCAGGGCATCGAGACGGAGCACCTGTCCCATGCCCCCGGCCACGCCGGCGGACATCGTGATCCGCGCCTGCTCGCTGTCGCCGATCCGGACCTCTGCGCCACCCACCGCGCGTCGCAGCTTCTCGGCCAGGGCGGCGGCCGCGTCCACGTCGGTCTCGGGCAGCAGGATCAGGAACTCCTCGCCACCGTAGCGTCCGGCGACGTCCACCGATCGCACGTTTGCCGCGAGCAGCTGGGCGACGTGGCGAAGCACCGCATCGCCGGCCGCGTGGCCGTGCGAATCGTTGAGGCGCTTGAAGTGGTCGAGATCGACCAGGATGACCGACAGGGGACGCTGGTACCGGACCGCGCGCGCGAGCTCCTCCTCGACACGCGACAGCACCGCCTGGCGATTGGCGATCCCCGTCAGCGGGTCGATGGTCGCCAGCCGCCACGTGTCGGCGACCCGGTCACCGAGCTGGCGGAACGCGGCGCGGAGTCGAGCGTCACGAATCCGGCTTGCATCGAGGGCGACGAGCGCGCCCTCGTCAGCGGCGCTGACCAATCGTTCCGCCAGGGAGGCGAGCCGGTGATTCTGGCGCCGGACGATGAGCAGGGAGAACCCCGCGGTGCCGGTGAGGGCGCCGATCAGGGCGATCACCACCAGCATGGCCACGATGGACGTCAGGAAGTCCAAGGAACCTCACGCGGCTACGTCTTGTGCAGGTCACGGCCGCACCTCCATGAGGCTACGTCCGGCGTGCGGAAGGTCCATGACGCGATGGTCCCGATGCCGGCACCGCCGCGCCGAGTGGTTCCGGGGGGCAACGATCGGGTCATGGCCCGAACGTCCTATTTCCCGGACACCACCCTGCCCCTGGCCAGCTCCCGGTCACCGCCACCGGTGAGGCGCCACGCCCAGCCCGGTCGACCAGGGGATCCGTCGAGCCACACGGCACCGGCCAGCGCCTCAGCGGCCGTCGCGGGCGTCACGTACTCGAGCCGAACGGAGCGCGGCATCGTCGACACCGCGTCAGCCGCGGGCGCGCCGGCGGCGATCAGCGCCTCCTCGAGGTAGTCGAGATATGCCGCGTTGTTGACGTGGCCCATCGGATCCAGGTCCTGCGGCCGCACGAACGTCCGGGCGATCACGGCGCCCGGTGGCGTCGGCGGCAGCGGGACCCGGCCGGGCTCGAAGGTGCCGGGCGGTACGACGAACGCGCCGGGGAACTCCGACGGGATCCGCGTCGGCAGGCCCCGGTCATCGATCATCACCCAATCCGTGTGGCCCCACATGACGAGGTCGCCGCCGGGCAGTCGCGCCTCCGTCCGTCGCCGGGCCCAGACCTTCCGGAACCCGATGACGGCCGTGGAGATGTCGAGCGTCTGTCCGAGCAGGACGGGTTCGAGGATGGCCAGCTCCGCGGCCCTCACGACCCAGGTCAACCCTCGCTCGAGGTACCAGGCCCGGTCGAACCCCATTCGCTCGGAGTGCACCCACGCGACGTCCTGTGCGTAGCGCAGCAGCGTCGACGACCGGGCGATGCCGTCCGGCCCGCATTCGTCGAACCGGACCCGATACGGGATGGTCACGCCGCTGACCGGCCGCTCGACAGGTCCGGTCATGCGGGCCGGCGCCCGGCAAGGCGGTCCAGGCCCTCGAGCCCGATCAGCTTCAGACCGGCCAGCGCCACCGGACCACGCTCCCGGACCAGGCGCACCTCGCACGATCGGCGCGCATCGAAGACCACGAGGCCGACCACCAGCCGTGCATCCTCGTCGGACGCGTGCCGGCGGGCGTCGTCCAGCTGGTGGAGCACGTCGGCCTTGATCCCGCGCGCCCCCCACTTGCAGTCCCACGCCTCGGCCGCGGTGTCGTGCTCGACCGTCACGTCGTAGGGATGGATCTCGGCGGGAACGCCATCGAACAGGATCCGGCGCTCCCGGCGGACGGGCCCGGTCCGCGCGGCCAGGAGGCGCTCCGTGAGCGCCTCGACGACGGCGCCCCGGTACTGGCTTCGCGTCTGCTCACCCCGGTCGGCGACCTGCAGGGAGACCCCGAGGATCGCATCGGAGCGGTCGCGGACCGGGTCGCCCGGCGCCGGCGCGGTGGCACCGAACAGGACCGGAAACATGCGGTGCCACTGCGCCGGGTCGGTGGACTCGCCGTTCATCGCGGCGCGCGCGAGGAGTCGCTGGGTCGTCGTCGCGTCCGCGAGGAGCTCGGCGGCCCGCGCGACCAGCGGATCCGCCTGGATGCGCGCATAGACGATGGCGCGTCCGTCGGGGCGCGCATCCTGGAATCGCATCACGACGCCTCGCCAAGCGCGGCCAGGGCGATCTGGGGGCAGGTCGACAACCAGTCGATCGCACGATGCGGGTCAGCGATCAGGCTCGCCTCGACGGCCAGCGCCTCGATCGCGACCGCGGCGCCGTCCGGAGCGGGGTCGGAGCCGCGGGCCTCACCGACGGCGGCGAGCCGTGCCCGCCACACCGTCCCGAGGTCGGTGACGTACTGCCACTCGTCGTCGACCGGCTCGGCGGTGGCCGCCAGCGTCGTGAAGGCGTCAAGCGCGCGCTGGACAAGGTCGGCGATGCTGAGCTGTTCGGGCATGACCGCAGCGTACGACGCGGAGCCCGGCGTCGCTCCCGGGAGCCGCGGCCTCAGGCGGGTTCGGTGCTCGCTGCGAGGCTCGGGCTGGCGTTCGCACGCGCCGAGCTGGCGAGCCGCTGCTGCGCCTCGCGATTCAGCCGCTCGAGCGCGCGTCGACCCTTCTCGTCCCAGCGCGTCGAGTAGGTTTGCAGCGCGTCGCGACGGACCTTCCAGGCGATCTCGCGCTCGCCGATGTGCTCCAGGCGCGCGACGGTATCGAGCACGGCGCGATACAGGTGCGGGAGATCCTCGGCCGGGGTGTGCTCGTCCACGAAGCGAAGCGTGCTCCCCGTCGCCGCCGGTTGGAATGGGCGGGTCGTCACGGGTCGTGGCAGCCATGAGTCCGGGAGGTGCGCGGGTGCACCGGCGTCATGGTTTCCGGCGACGGGCGGCGACGCGGTCGCGCGGGCGACGCGGCGGGCATCGGCGCCGGCAACGGCCCCTCAGTCGCCGCGCTGGAACGGCCCTCAGTCGTCGCGGTGGGAACGGCCCTCAGTCGCCCCGGTGGGCGCCGCTCTCGATGCGGAACCCGCCCGCGATCCCACGCGCCGGCTCCCAGCGGACGATGACCCGGTCGACGATCGCGGCGGGCGGGCCTTCCTCGAGCCGGACGAGCAGGGCGTCGAGGATGGATCGATCGCCCTCGGCGACGACGCGGACGCTGCCGTCGCGCTCGTTCGCGACGAAGCCAGCGAGACCCAGCCGGCCCGCCTCGCGCAACGCGAACACCCGGTATCCGACTCCCTGGACCCGGCCGACGACGCGGGCGTCCAGCCGGGCACGACGGCTGGCCGTCATCCCGTCCGTCACGCGCGGCGCCCGCTCATGCGGCCAGGGCCGGCCCGGGCCAGTGGACGAGGAGCACGTCCAGCAGGAGCTCCGGGCTCACGTTCGCGTCCAGCAGCTCGCCCGCGCGCAGGAGCCGGGCAAGAACCTCCCCGCCGGCCCCCTGCGACCAACCGCGGGCGACGCCCTCGAGCTCCTCGAGCAGGGCGACATCCCGGATCTCCTCGGTCGCGCCGGCCTGCGCCAGCGCGAGGTCGCGCGCAAGCTCGCGCCAGGCGTCCAGCAGCGTTGCGAGCGCGCGGCGGCGTTCGGCCGCCGGCGCCCGGCCACCCGCGGCGACCGCGGCCTGGCCCGAGGCCTCCCCGGGGCCGGCACCCTCCGGACCGGCGCCATCCGCGGGTTCCTCGGTCGCAGCGGCGCGGCGCCGAGTGGCGCCACCACCCCGAGCCCGTCGCGGCGCGTCCTCCGACGGGACGACCGCCGGAGCGGCGAGCAGCGCGGCGAGCTCCGCGGATCGGCTCATCAGGTCCCTTGCGGCATGCAGTCGTGCCGCGCGACCACGGCCCGAGAGATCCAGCAGCGTCCGCGTGATCTCCCCGCGAATACCCTCGGCGTCCGGAGCCGTCGCGTACGCGACGGCGAGGCCGGGGCGACCTCCCGCCAGGCGGGCCAGCCGGGCTGCCGTCGGCGCGTCCGCGAGGCCGCGCGATGCCAGCAGCTGCTCGATGTCACGCGCCCCGACCGTGCCCAGCCGGATGCGCGCGCAGCGCGACCTGACCGTCGGCAGCAATCGCTCCTCGTCGTCGGCGCACAGGATGATGGTCGCGCCGACGGGCGGCTCCTCGAGCGTCTTGAGGAGCGCGGACTGGGCGTCGTCGTTCATGCGGTGCGCGTCGCGGATGATCGCCAGGCGACCGCCGGCCTCGACGGCAAGCAGCGCCAGCTGCGAGGCCAGCCAGCGCACGGTCCCGGGCTCCGGGTGGTGGCTGTTGCCGATCCGGACCTGGCCGCCCGGGCCCTCCGGATCGACCCGATGGATGTCGGGGTGGTTCCCGTGCTCCACCATCCGGCAGCTGCGGCAGGCGCGACACGGCCGGTCCGCTCCGGTCGCGCCGGTGCACAGCAGGCCGGCGGCGAGATCCAGCGCGAGGGCCTGCTTGCCCACGGACGCCGGACCCGACAGCAGGACGGCGTGAGGCACGTGCGAGCCCAGCATCGCGCGGACGGCCGTGACCGCTGCCGGCTGGCCTACGGTCAGGAAGCCGTCCACGTGAGACCTGGGTCGGGCCGAGCCGGGATCAGCCCTCGGCGGGGTCGGCGGCCTTGCGGCGGGTCGTCCGTCGCTTGGGGGCCTCGGTGGCGGTCGGAGCCTCCGGCGACGCCGTCGCCTCCGCCGCGGGGGCTGCCGCACGGCGGGTCGTCCGTCGCTTGGGCGCCTCGGCGGATGCCTCCGCTGCCGTCTCGGCGGTCGCGGCGGCCTTGCGGGTCGTGCGTCGCTTGGGGGCCTCGGTGGCGGTCGGAGCCTCCGGCGACGCCGTCGCCTCCGCCGCGGGGGCTGCCGCACGGCGGGTCGTCCGTCGCTTGGGCGCCTCGGCGGATGCCTCCGCTGCCGTCTCGGCGGTCGCGGCGGCCTTGCGGGTCGTGCGTCGCTTGGGGGCCTCGGTGGCGGTCGGAGCCTCGGGCGACGCCGTCGCCTCCGCCGCGGGGGCTGCCTGCGGGCGGCTCTGCGCGAGCTGTGCGCGGAGGAGCTCCTCGACCTCCGGGGGAACCTCGCTCCACGGTTCGGAGCCGCCACCGCTCCTCGGAGCGCGGTCGAACCGGTCCGGGCGATCCTGGCGCTCGGGCCGCGGCCCACGCGACGGCTGCTGGGACCGGCCTCCGCCGCCACTGCCGCCACCACGGCGCGTTGGCTGCTCCGTGAAACGGTTGACGCCGGCGCCCCGGCCGCCTCCGAAGCGCTCCCGCTCGATGGCCGCCGCATAGGCGCTTCGTGCGCCGCCGCGTCCCTGACCGCCGCGTCCCTGACCGCCGCGTCCCTGGCTGCTGCGACGCTGCTCGGCGATCAGATACTCGGGGATCTCCGGCTCCTCGAAGTCCTCGTCCTCATCGGGGAGCGGCGCAAGATCGCTCGCGGCGGGTCGTGCCGTCGGGGTCCCGAGCTGGCGATCCCAGACGGAGCCGAACGGCGTGGACCTGGGCGCCGGACGCGAGGGCGCCAGTGATTCGATGTCATCGAACGGCGTCGGCAGCTCGCCCTCGGCGGACCTGCGAACCGGACGTGCTCGCGTCGAGCGTGCCGCCGGTGCCGGTGCCGCGTCGGGCGCCTCATCCTCGGACGCGACGGCGGCCTCCGGGCCTACGGCGTCTTCGCCATCCTCGCCGGCCCCGACCTCGAGGCCCTCGCGCCGCCCACGACCGCGGCCGCGCCCACCACGGCGGCGGCGGCGGCGGTGCCCGTCACCGGCCTCGGTCGGCTGGTCACCGTCGACCGTTTCGAGCGCGTCCTGCTCCTCGACGTCCTCGTCCGTGACCTCGACCGGCGTGGCGACCGCGACCGCTCGCGACAGCCGCTCACCCGGCAGGGCGACCAGACCCGGTGCGCCGGCAGCTGCCGGGACCGAGGCGGCGGCCGCAGCGGGAGCGGCCGTGCGGGAGACCCCGCGCGACGAGCGCGAGGCGGCAACGGGCGCTTCGTCGCGCTCCGAGCGTCCGCGGCCACGACCGCGTCCGCGGCCACGACCCGTGCCCTCGGTGATCTTGTCGGGGACCTCGGTCATCGACAGGTCCTCGTCGTCGTCCGCCACCCGCCGGCCGGAACGCGTGGAGCTCTTGTCGACCTTCGCGATCTGGGTGATGTCCATGAACAGGTCCGCGGCCTCGATGAGGTCCGAGGACGTGTTGCCGCGGAAGCTGATGACCTCGACGCGGACGCCCATCTCCTGGACCGCGCGGATCGCGGACGCGAAGTCGCCGTCGCCGGACACGATCACCGCGACGTCAAGGTTGCGGGCCGTCTTCATCATGTCGACGACGAGCTCGATGTCGAGGTTTGCCTTGACCTTGCCGTCGCCGTACTTGCGGATGTCCTTGCTCACCACCTTGTAGCTGTGGCGCGCCAGGAACTGGTGGAAGTTGCGCTGGTTCTCGTTGTCCGGGTCCAGCCCGGTGTAGGCATACGCCCGGACGAAATCGCGTCCGGCCGTTGCCGACTTCAACAGCGTGACGTAGTCGATGTCCACGCCGGCCGCCTTGGCCGCGTAGAAGATGTTCGCCACGTCCACGAAGACGGCGACGTTCTTGCCCACGTTGACTCCTACTGTGGTTTGGCGGCCCGGAGCTTGTCCGGCCGGTCCAGGGGGCGCTAGCTGCGGCGGGCCGTCGAACCGGCCGCCGCGACGGGTCGCCGGAGCGTCGGCCCGGCGGCGAGGAACCCGGCGCGCTCGAGGCGGGCGAGGTCCTGGGGATCGGAGGGTTGGGCCGCCTCGACCGTCGAGCAGCCCTTGTTGCTCGCGGACCGGAGGATCTCCTCGAGGAGGGCCTCCGTCACGCGATCTGCGTCGTGGTCCGGAGCGATGACGAGCAGGTCGATGGTCCCGATGTAGCCGCCGGCGACGACCGACGGGCGCAGCACGAGCAGCGCCCCGCCCGCGATCTCCCGCCGGGCCTCGGCAACGAGCACGCTCGCGTGCGGGAGATAGACGAGCTGGCGGAGGAGGTCGGCGGCATCGAGCGCGCCTCGGTCCGATCCCCGGATCGACGTGCCGCCGAGGGCGGCCAGGCGGTCGATGTCGGTGATGCGAGCCTGCCGGATCAGGTACTCCACGCCGAAGGACGGACCTCATTGAGTGTGCGGTCAGTGCGGTTACGCTCCCACCACGACCGTTGTCGGAGGGGGCGGCCACGCCTGCCGCCGGTTAAGGGCCCGGGAGGGCGAGCGACACGACGCTCGAGACAGCCAATCCCGGTGCGAACGGCGCCACCTTGCATCCACGGCGCCGAGGCCTATGATACGGCATCGATCCGCGGTGGTTCACATCGGGTCGAATGGGTCCCTCGCCCGCGCCTCCGTCACCTTCCTGCCGAGATGTCATTCGGCTAACCGGGACGCGACGCGGGCCGCGCAGCCTTGGCGGCTGGCGGCAATGCGAGGGGAGATGGAGGAGGCGTTCATGAAGGTACGCGCGTTCGGCGCATTCGCACTGGCCGCAGGCGTCGTCGTCGCTGCATGCGGCAGCGGCACGTCCTCTGGCGACAAGACGGTGAAGATCGGTGTCGACCTTCCGCTGTCGGGTGGTGAGGCTCCCAACGGCGAGCCCACGCTCAATGGCATCAAGCTTGCGGTCAAGCAGGCGAACGATGACGGCGGCGTCAACGGATACAAGATCGAGGTGAGCGTCCAGGATGACGCCGTCAACGGCGTCCACGACCCGCAGCAGGGCGCAAAGAACGTCACGGCGCTGGCGGCAGACCCCGCGGTCATCGGAATGGTCGGCCCGTACAACTCGAACGTCGGCATTGCCGAGGTCCCCGTGACCAACGAGGCTGGTCTGCTTCAGTGCAGCCCCGCGAACACGAACCCGGGTATCACCAAGCCTGACTTCGGCGCCCTCGATGTGCGCAAGGCGAACCCGACCAAGATCAACTATGTCCGCGTCGCCACGACCGACGACATCCAGGGACCCGCTGGCGCGCAATACGCGTACAACGACCTGGGCAAGCGGAACGTCCTGATCATCGACGACACCGAGACCTTCGGCAAGGGTGTCGCGGATGCGTTCGAGGGTGAGTTCGTCAAGCTCGGCGGCACGGTTGCCCAGCACGTCGGACTGCCCAAGTCGACCACCGACTACACGTCCGCCCTTACGGCGGCCAAGTCGCTCAACCCTGACGTCGTCTACTTCGGCGGCGTGACCACGACCGGCGGCGGCGTCCTGCGCAAGCAGATGGCCCAGGCCGGCCTCGGCGACCTCCCGTATGTCGGACCCGACGGCATCGTCGACGGCTCCGGCGCGACGGACGGCTCGTTCATCAACATCGCCGGCGCGGCGGCGGCCAACTCGTTCGGGACGATCGCGGCGATCCACGACATCCCGAACCCGACCGCGTTCAGCGACGCGTACAAGACTGAGTACAGCAAGGATCCGGGCGCGTACAGCGCGCCGGCCTACGCCTGCACGCAGATCATCCTCGAAGCTCTCAAGAACGTGACGGCCACGGACGACATGGCTGCGCTTCGCGAGGCCATCCGGGCCTACGTGACGGGCGGCAACACGTTCGACACCGTGCTCGGCACCGTCGGCTTCGACGAGAACGGCGACACGACTCAGCACATCATCTCGTTCTACGCGACCGACATGTCGCTCGCCGACGGGAAGGGTGACTGGGCGTTCAAGAAGCAGCAGGACTTCGGCAACTAGCCGAGGCTCGCGCGAAGGGCCGGGGAGGTTCCTCCCCGGCCCTTCGGCAATCTCCGGAGGTTCCGTTCGGGATCGAGTCGTGGAGGAGTCTGGCTGGCGATGGACATTCCGACGGTCACCCAGCAGTTCATCAACGCCCTCACGCTGGGGTCGATCTATGCGCTGATCGCCCTGGGCTACACGATGGTCTACGGGATCATCGAGCTGATCAACTTCGCCCATGGCGACGTGTTCATGGTCGGCGCCTTCGTGGCGATGTGGCTGCTCACGATCCCGCTCGGACTGACAGGCGCCCTCAACGACCCGGTGCAGCTCGCGCTGGTGCTCGTGCCGGTCCTGCTGGTGACCATGCTCGTGATGGGCCTGGTGGGCGTCGCGATCGAGCGGTTCGCCTACCGGCCGCTCCGCTCGGCACCGAGGCTCGCGCCGCTGATCACGGCGATCGGCGTGTCGTTCATCCTCCAGAACATCATCCAGGTGCTGTTCGGGCCCTCACCCCGGAACGTGCCGCAGGTGATCAGCTTCGACAACCGGTTCGAGGTGCTGGGCGCCAACATCTCCTACCTGAGCATCATGATCCTGATCCTGACGATCAGCCTCATCGTCGGGCTCCAGCTGTTCATCAACAGGACCAGCCTCGGCCGGGCGATGCGCTCCACGGCGCAGGATCGAGAGGCGGCCGCGCTGATGGGGGTTGACATCAACCGAACCATCGCCGCCACGTTCTTCATCGGCTCCGCCCTCGCGGGTGCCGCCGGCCTCGTCCATGGCCTGTACTTCGGCAGCATCATCTTCAACCTCGGGTTCTTCGCCGGGCTCAAGGCGTTCACCGCCGCGGTCCTGGGCGGGATCGGCAACACGACCGGAGCGGCCCTGGGCGGCTTCCTGATCGGGTTCGTCGAGGTCGGGGCCGCAGCCGCGGGCTACGCCCGATGGTCCGAGGCCATGATCTTCGGGGTCCTGGTCATCGTCCTCGTGTTCCGCCCGACCGGCCTCCTGGGCCAGCAGCTCGGAGAGCGGGCATGAGCCGGGCGCCGTCGGTCACCTCCCGGGCGATGGGCCTCGTCCCGGCACCGGTCGTCGAGTTCGCCGGCAGGCACCGCTCGACCTCGATCGTGGTCGGCATGGTCATCGTCACGATCATCCTTCCCCTGATCGTGCTCCTGCCGCCGTTCAGCACGTTCAGCCGCCAGGCGGTGTGGATCGACGGGTTCGCGATCTCGGGCGTGTTCGTGCTGCTCGCGCTGGGGCTCAACGTGGTGGTCGGTCTCGCCGGCCTGCTCGACCTCGGGTACGCCGCGTTCTACGCGATCGGCGCCTACGCCTATGCCTACGGCGCATCACCGTTCAGCGGGCTGCACATCCCGTTCTGGCCGATGCTCCTCATCGGCGCCTTCGCGGCTGCCGTGTTCGGCGTCCTGTTGGGCGCCCCGACCCTGCGCCTGAGGGGTGACTACCTGGCGATCGTCACGCTGGGGTTCGGCGAGATCGTGCCGATCGTGTTCCTCAACGCGGACACGTACACCAACGGCACCAACGGGATCGGTGGCGTCTACAAGCCGGAGCTGCTCGGCTACACGTTCCCGCTGATCGAGCCGATGCCGTTCTACATCACGATGGCGGTGATCGTGACGATCACGATGATCTTCCTCTACCGGCTCCAGGATTCACGCCTGGGGAGAGCCTGGCAGGCCATCCGGGAGGACGAGCTCGCGGCCGACAGCAACGGCATCAACACGGTCACCACGAAGCTGCTGGCGTTCGCGCTCGGCGCGTCAACCGCCGGCCTTGCGGGCGTGTTCACGGCGGCCAAGCTGACGCTGGTCAGCCCGGACCAGTTCCTGTTCACGGTCTCGTTCACGATCCTGGCCATGGTCGTGCTCGGCGGCATGGGCAACATCTGGGGCGTCGCCGTCGGGGCGTTCGTGCTGTACACGATCCAGAGCGTCCTGCTCAAGCAGCTCAACCAGTTCTTCCACGCGATCCAGGCGCCGATCCTCAAGGACATCGACTTCGTGCAGTACCAGTTCCTGCTGTACGGCCTCGCGCTGGTGTTGATGATGCTGATCAGACCCGAGGGCCTGTTCCCAAGTGGGCGGAGGCGGCAGGAGCTCCATGAGGCGGAGTTCGAGGTTGCCGGCGACGGCGGAAATGGCGACGCAGGAACGCCGGCCGGGGAGGGTGCATCGTGAGCGGCACCACGACCGATACCGTCCTCCACGCGCGCACCGTGACCCGCCGGTTCGGTGGCCTGGTGGCCGTCAACGAGGTCGACCTGGAGATCCCGCGCGGCGCGATCATCAGCCTGATCGGACCCAACGGGGCCGGCAAGACCACCCTGTTCAACGTCATCGCCGGCATCCTCGAGCCGACATCCGGCGAGGTCGACCTGGTGGGCAGACGGATGGTCGCACCGGCGGAGCGGGCATTCCTCGAGCCCGTGCTGTGGGTCCTGCCTGCGGTGATCGTCGCGCTCGTCGCGCTCGGGCTGTACCAGGTGACCCAGAGCGAGGCCCTGATCGGGATCGCGATCCTGGGAACCCTCGGCGTGCTCATCACGACCCTGCTGTCGGCGATCATCCGGCCGCCGCGCTACCAGCGAATCCTGATCCGGCTCGGGATCTTCCGATCCGCCAGGCCCAGCGACATGGTCCACGCCGGCATCGGCCGGACGTTCCAGAACATCCGGCTGTTCCAGAACATGACCGCCCAGGAGAACGTGCTCGTGGGCATGCACACCAAGCTCCGGAGCACGCCCGTCGACGCATTCCTCAGCACCCCGCGGCAACGGGCCGAGGAGGCCCGGGCCCGCATGCGGGCGAGCGAGCTGCTCGCCCTCGTGGGCCTGGCGGGACGGGAGAACGAGACCGCCCGCAACCTGCCATATGGTGACCAGCGTCGCCTCGAGGTCGCTCGTGCCCTGGGCAGCGAGCCGGCCCTGCTCCTGCTCGACGAACCCACGGCCGGCATGAACCCGAGGGAGACATCGGAGATGACCGAGCTCATCGACCGCCTCCGGCGCGACCTCGGGCTTGCGGTCCTGCTGATCGAGCACGACATGCGGGTCGTGATGGGCATCAGCGACCGAATCACCGTCCTCGACCACGGCGAGCGGATCGCCGAGGGCACCCCGGCGGAGGTCCGGGCGAACCCGCGGGTCATCGAGGCCTACCTCGGATCCCCCGCGGCATGAGCGGCAACGGAACGCCTGCCCGGACCGACGACGTCGTCCTCAAGCTGGAGGACGTCAATACCTACTACGGACACATCCACGCCCTGTCAGGGATCTCGATGGAGGTCCACCGCGGCGAGATCGTCACCCTCATCGGCGCCAACGGCGCCGGCAAGACGACGACCCTCAAGACCATCAGCGGCCTCCTGCACCCCAAGGTCGGCCGGGTGTTCTTCGAGGGGGCCGACATCTCCCAGACACCCGCCCACAAGCTGGTTCGATCGGGGATCGGGCACGCGCCCGAGGGCCGGCGGATCTTCTCGCGCCTGACCGTCCTCGAGAACCTCCAGATGGGCGGCTACACGCGCACCGCCGCCGAGATCAAGGAGGAGCTGGAGCGGGTCATGACGCTGTTCCCGCGGCTGCGGGAACGGGTCGACCAGAAGGGCGGGACGCTGTCCGGCGGCGAGCAGCAGATGCTCGCGATCGGTCGGGCGATGATGTCCAGGCCGCGCGTGCTGTTGCTGGACGAGCCGTCGCTCGGGCTGGCGCCGATCCTGGTCCAGCAGATCTTTGCGATCATCCGGCAGATCAACCAGCTGGGAAGCACGATCCTGCTCGTCGAGCAGAACGCCCTCCAGGCGCTGGCCATCGCCCACCGCGGCTACGTCCTCCAGACCGGACGGGTGGTCCTGTCCGGAACCTCGGACGAGCTGAGCCGGAACGAGATGGTGCGCAAGGCCTACCTCGGCGAGGACTAGCGAGCAGGCGGCGCCAACCGTGGACGAGCACGGGAGACCCGCCTACCGGGAGCCGCCGCGCCCCATCAGCCCGGGCACCGATCGGGGGCGGATCCAGCTCCTGATCGCGTTCGTCCTCGGGGCGCTCGTGATCCTGGTGATCCACCCCTGGGGCGCCGGCGGACCCGCCGCCGCGCCCCCGGCCACCGGGTCGTTCGCCCGTTCGACAGCCGCCCCGGCGACGCCGCGGGCGACGCCCGCCGCGGCATCGGCCGCAACCGGACCGGTGGACGTCTCCCATCTCAGCCTGCCATGCGGATCGACGGACAGCTGGCGCGCCACCACCATGCAGGTGTGGCCGGACCGGGCGATCCCGATCCGATCCTGGATCGCCATCGAGCCGGTGGAGGCGGCCGGCCCGCTCGACCCGGCCATCCCGTTCGCCCCGGTCGCAGCGGACCAGGTCACGGCGATCGGCTTCTGCGCACCCCTCGATGAGGCGCTCCGGCCGCCGGTGACCATCCGCCCCTCCCTGTGGAGCCTGGCCGACGGTCGCGTCACGTCGCTCACCCTCGTCCCCGCCGATCCGTCCGACCATGACACCCTGCGCGGGCTGTGGCTGCCGCCCTCGAGCCTCCGCGATCCGGCGGCCGGCGTCGCGGCGGACGCGTGGCCGCCCGGCAGGTACGTGATCGAGCTCGCGTCGCCCAGCGATAGCTACGTCCGGTGGCTCGGGATCGAGGTTCTCGACCTGGGGCACCAGCGCTCGTCCTCGTCGACGCCGTCACCCGCCCCGGAGGCGACCGCAGCACCGTCGCAGACCCCGGCTCCGTCGTAGCACCGGCTCCGTCGTAGCACCGGCGCCGTCCGCGGGGCCGTTCGCGCCGCCCGCGGCGCGCGGTCCGCGTCTAGCGGTGCGGCGGCTCGAGCGAGATGTTGTAGGCGGCTCGCCCGAGCATGATCGTCCCGAGCAGCGTGATCCAGTAGCCGTACGCCCGGTCCGGCAGCAGGCCCTCGGGTGCCACCAGGGCGTCCGAGCCCGGGATGAACAGGATCAGCCCCACGAGGCCCAGGATCGCGAGCAGCCCGAACGCCAGCCCGCGGTCG
Organism: uncultured Chloroflexia bacterium; assembly: GCA_963749705.1. Classification (GTDB taxonomy): domain Bacteria; phylum Chloroflexota; class Limnocylindria; order Limnocylindrales; family CSP1-4; genus CAIXZV01. The sequence continues at coordinate 116,193 of CAVVNQ010000003.1, forward strand.
ACCGCGAGCGGACGCTCGCCGGCGGCATAGGGAAGCGCGACCAGGGCCATCGTCGCCAGCGCCGCCAGGAAGGTCAGGATCCCCGCCCCGTCGAACGCCGTCATCCGGATGGCGGTCAGCTGCCCCGCCTCACCGCCCAGCGTGTACCACGGGAGCACCGATCCGATCACGACGACGATGGCGCCGAGCAGTGCGAGTCGGCGGCCTGCGCCGAGCGGTCGTCGATGCATCAGTCGGCCGGCGTGTAGACCTCGGGGCGCAGCACGCCCACGAAGCGCAGGTTGCGGTATCGCTCGGCGTAGTCGAGCCCGTAGCCGACCACGAACTGGTCCGGGATCTCGAAGCCGACGTAGTCGACCGGGATATCGACGAGCCGTCGGGCCGGCTTGTCGAGCAGGGTGCAGATCCGGAGCGACGCCGGGTTCTTGCCGCGCAGGTAGCGGACCAGGTAGTTGAGCGTCAGGCCGGTGTCGATGATGTCCTCGACGAGCAGCACGTCCTCGTCGGCGATGCTTGCCGACAGGTCCTTGATGATCCGCACCAGGCCGGACGACTCGGTGGCGATGCCGCCGTAGGAGCTGACCTCCATCAGGTCGATCCGAAGGGGTAGTGGGATCTGGCGCATCAGGTCGGCCATGAACGGCAGCGAACCCTTGAGCACGCTCACCAGGGTGAGGTTCCGTCCCGCGTAGTCGGCGGCGATGGCGCGGCCGAGCTCGGCCACCTTGGCGGCGATCTGCTCCTCGGTCAGGAGCACGTCCCCGATGTCGTTCTGGAGATCAGCGAGACGGGTCATCGATTCCTCGGCTCGGCCTCGGTATGGGTGTCGATGGGTGGGGGTCGATCATGGCGCGTCCGGCGGGCCGGCGCACGCCCGGGCGGCGGGTCAGGTGGCGTCGATCGCCGGCTCGGCAGCCGACGCGACGTGCGCACGGGCCGGATCTGACGTTCGCCGGCGTCGCCGGCCGCGACGCCGGCCGCGCTGTTCGGCGAGCGGCACCGGATGCGGCAGGACAGGTGCCAGGGTGGCAGCGCCGCCGGGGTCCACCGGAGCGCTCCCGGACGGCCGCGCGGCCACGACGGTGGGTGCCTCGGCCCGCACGGACGCGCCGTGGTCCCGGACGGTTGCCTCCGCGCGCTCCGCCGCGGATCGCGGCGGTGTCGCCTGACCCGTGGTGCCGGTGAGCTCGTCGACGAGGGCCATCCGGCCGAACTTGAGCAGCAGCATCCGGAAGTCCCGCGCGTAGAACAGCTTGATCCGGACGTCCGGGTAGAGCTCCCGGAGGCGGCGGAGCTTGCAATTCTTCTTGCGCACGAGCTTCTGCTTGAGCGTGGTGAGCTCCACGTACAGGTCCAGGTCCGGCAGGTAGAAGTCGGGTGCGAAGCTCTCGACGACCTCGCCGTCGAGGTTCCAGCCGATCGGGAACGTGTCGGGCTCGTACCGCCAGGCAACGTCGTAGAAGTCGAGGATCCGCGCCAGCTCCGCCTCGCTTGCGTGGGCGAACCGGTGCGAGGACGGCCCGGCGGACGTCGCCGGCATCTCGGTCGCCGACAGCTCTTGCGCCGGCGCGGCGCCGTCGACCCTGCGGCCGCGCGTCCGGCGCGGCACGGGTCCCGACCCCGTCATCGGGGTGTCCCGGGGCCCGCGGCTCCGTCGGGCCCCTGCAGCAACGTGCGCAGGTCGCCGTCCCACGTCGCGAGGAAGCCGCGCATCGAGGCCACATCGGCCGCGCCGATCGGGGCTCTCCCGGCCAGCCGCGCTTCGGCGCGCGGATCGAGCTCCGGATGCGCGGCGGTGTCGAGGAACGGAGGGGAGGATCCATGATCCGGGCCCAGCAGCACGCTCAGCGTCTGGCTGCCGCACGCGGGACAGGTGAGCTCGACGAACGCGAGGTCCCCGCGATCGGCGAGGACGGCGATCCGGTCCGAAGGGATGGCCGCACCACACGAGGTGCAGCCGGCCCCGGTGAGGCGCGTCCGGAGTCCGCGATGGTCCATCGATCGTGAAGTCTACCGTTGGCGGCGATCGCGGGCACTGGCGCGGTTCGTTCGGGATCGGATACTCCCATGGGGTATCATCCTGCCATGCCCCAGCCAACCCCGGAGCCTGTACCCAGCCAGGGCGCCGGTCACGACACGTTCCGCCACAGCTACAGCAAGGACAAGGCCCAGCTGGTCCGGCGCCTCAGCCGGCTCGAGGGTCAGGTTCGCGGGATCGCGAGGATGATCGAGCGCGAGGAGTACTGCGTCGACATCCTCCAGCAGACCGCCGCGCTGCGAGCGGCGGTCGATGCCGTCTCGATCCTCATCCTCGAGGACCACGTCCAGGGCTGCGTCCGAACGGCCGCTGAGCACGGCGACGCGGACCGGTACGTCGATGAGGTCATCGACGTCGTCCGGCGCACGCTGGGGCGACCGGTGCGAGCGGGCGGTCGCACCGTCCAGCCCTGACCGGCGGGGTTCGTTCGGGCCGAAACAGCGGGCCAACCCGCCTGCCGCCGCACGACCGACGGTGGACGAGCGACCGGGTTATCCACAACTCGCGCGCGGCCCCGGCGTTTCGTTGATAAGGGGGTTGACGGTGCCCGGGTGCCGTCCTAACGTCCGGACTCCGCACGCAGCGTGCGCGCACCGGGGAGCGCGATCCATGAGGGGCCACGGGGAGACTCGGGCCTGAGCCGAGGGGGTTGCGCCAGACCGGGCACAGCGCGCGTGCCGCGGCGATCGAACGACGCCGGGAGCGGCTTCCGGATGGCCTGGTGCACAAGCACAGGAGAGTGCCCTGGTCCATCCGAGAGAACCGCTCCCGACGCGCGTTCAGGACCTTCCCCCGCTGCCGTCCGGGTACCACGACGTCCTCGACGATGGGCTCCGCGCACTCGGCGTCGTGCTCGACGACCCGGCACGCGACGCGATCGACAGCCATGTCCGCCTGCTGCTCGCGTGGACCACCGCGATGAACCTGACGGCGATCCGCGAGCCGGCCGAGGTCGCCAGGCTCCACGTGCTCGACAGCCTGGCGGCCGTACCCCACCTGCGCCGGTTCGGTGTTCGACGGCTCCTCGATCTTGGCAGCGGCGGCGGGTACCCGGGGCTGCCGGTCGCGGTCACCCTCGACGCGGACCGTGCACTGCTCGTCGATGCGGTCGGCAAGAAGGTCCGGTTCCTGCGGACCGTGATCGAGGCCACCCGGCTGGGCACGCGGTTCGCCGCGGAAGCGGCGCGCGCCGAGACACTGGCCCACGACCCGCGTGACCGCGAGGCGTGGCCGCTGGTCACGGCCCGTGCCGTCTCGTCGCTCGCGGAGCTGGTCGAGCTGGCCCTGCCCCTGGTCGCGCCGGGGGGCCGGCTGGTGGCATGGAAGCGGCTGCCGCTGGACGACGAGCTGCGGGCCGCGGCGCCCGCCCTTGCTGCGCTGCGCGCCGGTCCGGTCGAGGTGGTCGACGCGGGCGTCCCGGGCCTCGCGACACACCGGCTCGTGATCGTGCCGCGGTCCGGACCGATCGACGCCCGCTTTCCCCGGGACCCCGCCGTACGGCGGCGTGCGTCGCTGTGACCGGCGCATTGCACGCATTCGGGGCTCGCGCCCTGCGCTACCCTGCCGTGGATGCGTGTCGCCGTGCTCTCGGACATCCACGCGAATGTCACGGCTCTCGATGCCGTCCTCGCCGCCGTCCCATCCGTCGATGAGCTGTGGCACCTCGGCGACGTGGTCGGCTACGGGCCCCACCCCGACGCGGTCGTCACCCGGATGCGCGAGGCCGGTGCGGTCGGGGTGCGGGGCAACCACGACGCGGCCGCGGTCGGCGGGCTCGAGATCGAGGCATTCAACGTCGACGCGCGGACCGCGATGGAGTGGACGCGCTCGGTGATCGGGGAGGAGACGCGGGCCTGGTTGCGGGCGCTGCCGGAGCGCCTCGAGCGGGCGGATTTCACGATGGTCCACGGCAGCCCGCGCGATCCGACCTGGGAGTACGTGACATCGACCCCGGTGGCGCGGGCGGGCATGACCTCGATGGCGACGCAGTTCGGGCTGCACGGCCACACGCATATCCCGATCGCGTATGTCGAGCAGGACGGCCGGCTCGTGACCATGAGCCCCGGCAATGGCTCGACGCTCACCTTCGATGGTCGTCGCGTGCTGCTCAACCCGGGCAGCGTCGGCCAGCCGCGCGACGGCATCCCGGCGTCCTCGTGGCTGCTGCTGGACACCGACGCCGGGACCGCGACGTGGCGGCGGACCGCGTACGACGTCGCCACGGTGCAGGCCGCGATGGTGGCCGTCGACCTTCCGGACCGCCTGGTCACCCGGCTGGCACATGGCCTGTAGCGAGGCGCCCCGATGATCGGCGGACGGCGGCCGCTCAAGGGCCGGAAGCCGGGTGACAAGCGGATCCGCGTCGAGCGCCACCACGCTCCGTACTTCCGGTACACAGGCCCCGGCCAGCTGACGGCCAAGGCTGCCGCGAGCGCGCCGACGACGGCCATGGGCCGGCTGCTGGCACGGATCAAGGGCACGTTCATCGGCCGACCGCTCGCAAACGAGGAGGAGATCGGGGAGCGGCTGTCCAAGAAGAAGGCGCTCGCGATCTTCAGCTCGGACGCGATCTCGTCGTCCGCCTACGCGACCGAGGAGATCGTCCTCGCATTCGTGCTCGCCGGCGTCGGCGGCGCCGCGTTCAGGCTGTCGATCGAGATCAGCATCGCGATCGCGGTGCTGCTGGGGATCGTCGCCTTCAGCTATCGCCAGGTGTGCATCGCCTACCCGAACGGCGGCGGCTCGTACTCCGTGTCCAAGGCCAACATCGGGCGGATCGCGTCGCTCGTCGCCGCGTCGGCGCTGCTGATCGACTACACGCTGACCGTCGCGGTGTCCACCTCGTCCGCGGTCGAGCAGATCGCGTCGGCCGTCCCGGAGCTCGATCCGGTGCGCGTCGAGATCGGCATCCTCGCGATCGGGCTGATCACGCTCGGCAACCTGCGCGGCATCCGCGAGGCGGGCAACATCTTCGCGATCCCGACCTACCTGTTCCTGGGCAGCGCGTTCCTGATGATCGCCATGGGCGTGTTCCGGATCGTCGTCCAGGGGGACTCCGGTCCGCCGCCCACGGCGGAGGTGATCGCAGCCACCAAGCAGACCGCCGAGAGCGTGGGGATCCTGATCCTGCTGCGCGCGTTCGCATCCGGCGCCGTGGCGCTGACCGGAACCGAGGCCATCGCGACCGGCGTGCCCGCGTTCCAGCCGCCCGAATCGCGCAACGCGGCCCGGACCCTGATGACGATGGCGGTCATCCTGGGAATCCTGTTCGTCGGGATCACGTTCCTGGCGACGAACTTCCACATCCTGCCGATCGAGGAGCCCAGGGAGACGGTCGTCGCCCAGATCGCAAAACACGTCTACGGCGACACGATCGGCTTCTACCTGTTCCAGGCGTTCACCGCGCTGCTCCTGTTCCTGGCCGCCAACACCTCGTTCGCGGCGTTCCCCCGGCTGGCGGCGGTGCTCGCCGAGGACGGGTTCATCCCGCGCCAGTTCGCGTTCCGCGGCGACCGGCTCGCGTTCTCGACCGGGATCCTGCTGCTGGGCGTGGTCGCCGCGCTGGTGGTCACCGCCGGCGGCGGCTCGACCCATGCCCTGATCCCGCTGTACGCGGTGGGCGTGTTCATCGACTTCACGATCTCGCAGACGGGCATGGTCCGGCACTGGATCACGAACAAGCCCCAGGGGTGGCGCTACCGCCTCGTGATCAACGCGGCGGGCGGGGTCCTGACCGGGATCATCGCGATCGTCGTGACATCGATCAAGTTCACGGCCGGCGCCTACCTGGTCGTGCTCCTGATCCCGACCCTGGTCATGCTGATGCTGTTCGTCCGCCGCCAGTACGACGGCCAGTCGAAGGAGCTCAACGTCCGCGACGACCTCGTGTTCGACCGGCCGCGCCGCGATCAGCGGGTGGTGATCCCGGTCAACGGGATCAATCGCTCGGTCGTCCAGGCCGTGATCTTCGGCCGGTCGCTGGCGACCGATCCATCGATGCTCCAGGCCGTGTACGTCACGACCGACGCCCAGGAGGCGGAGCTCCTTCGCGAGCGCTGGGAGCGCCAGCTGCCGGGCGTGCCGCTGGTGATCGTGGAATCGCCGTATCGGGCGCTGGTCGGGCCGGTGGTCACCTATCTAGAGGTGCTCGACCGGGCGTGGCCACCCGACCGCGAGACGCCGACCACGATCGTGGTGCTCCCCGAGTACGTGGCGCGCCACCTGTGGGACCGCATCCTGTACAACCAGACCGCCAAGCGCCTCAAGGCCGCCCTCGTGGGGCGGGAGCACACGGTGATCGCGGACGTGCCGTATCGTCGCTCCGCACACCACGACGATCAGCCTCCTCGCGCCGACGGCTGACTCGCCAGCTCGCACGAGGTCGTCCCGGACAAGCCCATGATCGGTGGACGCCGGCCCATGAAGGGCCGCAAGCCAGCAGACCGACGCGTTCGCGTGGAGCGGCCGCACTCCGCCTACTTCCGCTACACGGGACCCGGCCAGCTCGTGGCCAAGCCGACCGCCTCGGTCCCCCGCTCCGGGCTCGGGCGGACGCTCGTGCGCTGGAAGGCCTGGCTGATCGGCCGGCCGCTGGCCAGTGAGGAGGAGATCGGCGAGCGCCTGTCAAAGCGCCTCGCCCTGCCGATCTTCAGCTCCGACGCGATCAGCTCGTCGGCGTACGCGACCGAGGAGATCCTGCGGGTGCTGGTGCTCGCGGGGGCTGGCGCGCTGCTCGTGTCGATCGAGGTCGCGATCGCGATCTCCGTGCTGCTCGCGGTCGTGGCGCTGTCCTATCGCCAGGTCTGCAACGCCTTTCCGGGCGGCGGTGGCGCGTATGCCGTCGCACGCCAGGAGCTGCGACCGATCCTCGGCCTGATCGCGGCCGCCGCCCTCCTGATCGACTATGTGATGACGGTCGCGGTCTCGACCTCGTCCGCGATGGACCAGCTGATCTCGATCCTGCCCGGGCTGGAGCTGCTCCGGATCGAGACCGCGGTGGGTGCGATCGCCCTGATCACGATCGCGAACCTGCGCGGGCTGCGCGAATCGGGCAACGTGTTTGCCGTCCCTACCTACCTGTTCGTCTCGCTGGCGCTCCTGATCATCGCCAGCGGGCTGTTCCACATCGCGACCGGGACCGTCACGCCCATGCCCCGCCAGGCGGAGGCCGTGAGGCTGGGCACGGAGAGCCTGGGGATCCTGTTGATCCTCAAGGCGTTTGCCAGCGGCTCGGTCGCGCTCACCGGCGTCGAGGCGATCGCCAACGGCGTCCCGGCGTTCAAGCCGCCGGAGGCACGGAACGCCGGCAACACGATGCTCGCGATGGCGATCCTGCTGGGCACGATCTTCATCGGCGTGACCATCATCGCGAGGGTCTACAACATCGTCCCGTCCGCCGCGCTGTCCGGCGGACCGACCGTGATCGCGCTGGTCGCGCAGACCGCGTTCGGCGCCGACGGCCCGCTGCTGTACCTGTTCCAGGTCGCCACGGCGCTGATCCTGTTCCTCGCCGCCAACACGAGCTTCAACGCCTTCCCCCGGCTGGCCGCGATCCTCGCCCAGGATGGCTACTTCCCCCGCCAGTTCTCGTTCCGCGGTGACCGCCTGGCCTACAGCTGGGGCATCTTCCTGCTGGCCGCCATCGCGGCCGGCCTGTACGTCGCGTTCCGGGGCAATACCACGGGCCTGATCCCGCTGTACTCGGTCGGCGTGTTCGTGTGCTTCACGCTGTCGCAGGCCGGCATGGTCCTCCACTGGTACCGGGGTCGCCAGGGCGGTTGGTGGTGGCGACTGTCGGTCAATGCCTTCGGCGCCGCCCTCACCGGCGTCGTGCTGGCGATCGTGCTCCTCGAGAAGTTCGAGCACGGTGCCTACGTGGTCGCGATCCTGATCCCGACCCTGGCCGCGATGATGCTGTTCGTCAACCGGCAGTACGCGGCATCGCGCCGGCAGCTTGCGGTCCGCGACGACTTCATCGTGCCGGCTCCGATCCGCGAGGAACGCGCGATCGTGCCGGTGCCATGGCTCAACCGGTCGGTGGTGCGCGCCGTCAACGTCGCCCGATCGATCGCCCGCGACGTCCTGGCCGTGTACATCAGCGACGACCCCGAGGCTTCGGCAGCCATGCGCGAGCGCTGGGAACGCCAGATCCCCGGCGTGCCGCTGGTGATCGTGGAATCGCCGTATCGCGCGCTCGCCGGCCCGCTCATGGCGTACCTCGACGTGCTGGATCGGGCATGGCCGCCGGACAAGCCGCAGCCGATCACGTTCGTCGTGATCCCCGAGTACGTCGCGCGGCACTGGTGGGAGCGGCTCCTGTACAACCAGTCCGCCCGTCGACTGCGCTCGATCCTGCTCGGCCGCCCGCACACGGTGGTGGTCGACGTGCCGTACCGGCGCGATGAGCCCGGCAAGTTCGGGATCGGCGAGGCCGAGACCGGACCGCCCACCGACGAGCAGGCGGCCGTGAAGCGCCAGGGGTCCTCCCGGCGGTAGGCGGCCGTGCACGGTGGTATCGTGGCCCAGCGCGGCGACCGTCGCGGGCACTGCCCAGCGCCCTGTCCATCGTCGCCGACTACGCGGAGGCTCCAAGCCTGTGGCCGACTCGTCGGCTCCCCAATTCCGGCGCGCCGTCATCGCGCTGTCCGGCGCCAGAACAGATCGACCGATCGTCGCGCTGGCGGCAGAGCTCGCACGGACCGGACACGCGGACCTGGTCGGCGTCCATGCCGTGGAGATCGACTGGACGCTGCCTCTTGACGCGGACGTGGCCGGCCGCTCCGAGGAGGCCCAGCGCGCGCTCGACATCGCCGAGGCAACGGCCGAGGCGCACCACTACAAGCTCGAGACCGTCCTCCTCCAGGCTCGCGACGTCGGCGCCGCGATCGTCGACGAGGCGACCGAACGCGAAGCCGACCTGGTCATCTGCGGCCTCCCGTTCCGGCGGCGCTTCGGTGGCGACTTCGCGATCGGCCGCACCATTCCCTACATCCTGCGGAACGCACCGTGCGCGGTGTGGGTGATCCGAGAAGCCATCCCCGAGGAGCAGAAAGCATGAAAGCCGTGATCGTCGGGTGCGGCCGGGTCGGCGCCCGCATCGCCGACGAGCTGGACCGCGCCGGCTGGCAGGTCCTGATCATGGACCTCACGTCCGCCGCCTTCGACCGCCTCCCGTCCGGGTTTGGCGGCACGGCGCTGCGGGGCGACGGCACCGACGAGGACGTGCTGCGCCGCGCCGGCGCCGAGGATGCCGACCTGTTCCTCGCCCTGACCGAGGGCGACAACCGCAACGTGATGGCCGCCCAGCTGGGCGTCGAGGTCCTCGGGGCGCAGCAGACGATCGCCAAGATCAACGATCCGGTCCGCGCCGAGGCCTACGCGCACCTCGGGATCGCGACGCTGTGCCGGACCAACCTGATGACCGCGGCCGTGCTCGGACACATCGGGCAGGCCGTGCCGGAGCAACCCGGGATCTACGCGCCGGCGCTGCCGCACCCGCACCCGCCCGAATCCGAGGGCACGGCTGCCCCGGGGTTGCCGGTCGCGGCACCCTCGACCGGTGGCATGCCGGCGCCAGCCGAGGGCGGCGCGACGCCCGGGGTGACACCCGGGGTGACACCCGGCGCGACACCGGGCGGCACGGTCCCGGCGGCACCGGGTGGCGACGCAGCTCCGGGCGATCGGCCCGCGACGGAGGCCTGATCGATGTTCGTGCTGGTCGTCGGCGGCGGCAAGGTCGGCTACTACCTGACCAAGGAGCTCATCGAGTCGGGGCACGAGGTCGTCCTGATGGAGCGGGATCTGCGCCGCGCGGCGCAGATCGCCGACGAGATCGGGTCGGTCGTGATCGCGCAGGACGGCTGCGAGGGCAAGTACCTCCACCAGGCGGGCGCGAACCGGGCCGACATCGTGGCGGCGGTCACGGGCGACGACGAGGACAACCTCGTGATCTGCCAGATGGCCAAGCATCATTTCGACGTGCCGCGGACGATCGCCCGGGTCAACAACCCCAAGAACGAGCAGCTGTTCCGGCACCTCGGCGTCGACGAGATCATCAGCCCCACCCGGATGATCCTGGGCTCGATCGAGCAGGACATCCCGGTCCACGAGCTGCTCCATCTCGCGGCCCTGGGCGTGGGCGAGCTGGAGATCATCGAGGCGCGGCTCGAGTCGGGCTCGCCGGCAATCGGCCGGATCGCCCTCGACCTGTCGGTGCCCAAGGGCTGCTCGCTGTTCGGCGTGATCCGTGACGGCGTGCCGACGCCGCTCCGGGGCGACACGGTCCTGGCGGTAGGCGACAAGGTCATCGCGATCGGCCGGCCGGACTGTGAGCCACTGCTGCGTGAGCAGCTGATCGGGGACGCCGTCGAGGCGTAGCCCCGGCCGCACGCCAGGGCGCACGCCAGGGCGCACGCCGGGACGCGCGCCAGCCCGGTCGCACGTCAGGGCGCACGCCAGCCCCGCCGACAACCCAGCCGCGTCGCCGTCGCTCGCTTCGGCGGCTGGCCTCATCACCCCGCCGACGGCGCCTCGCTGCGGGAGGCGCACCGTCTTGGCAGGAATTCTGCGAGATCTTGGTTAGAACTCTTGACAACGCCATTGTCAAGGTTTTAGCCTGTTCGTTGTCCGGTGATGACCCGTCTGGCCGCACCGGCAACCACTCACCACAGCACCGTCGGTGGATCGCCGCCGGTGGATTGGCAGGAGGCTCGACCCATGACGCTCGTACGCCGGTCGTCGCCCTTCAGCGAGCTGTTGACGCTTCGCCAGGCGATGGACCGCCTTTTCGATGACACCGTATTCCGTCCGTACACGGCCTACTCGGCAAACGGCGACCTCGCGCGGCTTCCGCTCGATGTCCGAACGACGCCGGATGCCCTGCTGGTGGAGGCCGAGCTGCCCGGCATGAAGCCCGAGGACGTCTCGATCACGGTCGAGAACGGCACGCTCACCATCCACGCCGAGGATCGCAGCGAGCGGTCCGAGGAGCAGGGGGACTGGCTGGTCAGGGAGATCTCCCACGGCAGCCTGATGCGGACGGTGACGCTGCCCACCGGTCTCGAGGCCGACAAGGCGGAAGCAACCTTCGAGCACGGCGTGCTCAAGCTGCGGATCCCCCGAGCCGAGCAGGTGAAGCCGCGCCAGATCCAGATCCGTCCGGTCACCGCGGGCGAGGCCCGCGCGGTCGAGGACGGTCGCGCCGTCGGCACCGGGAAGTCCGAGGCCTGACGGATGGCGGCGGCGCGCCGGCCGGACCGGGACCCCACCAGACCTGTCTACGTCATCAGCGTGGCCGCGACCCTCGTGTCCGCGCACCCGAGGACGCTGCGGATCTACGAGGGCGAGGGACTGATCTGCCCGGCGCGCACGCCGACGAACATCCGCCTCTACTCCGAAGAGGACATCCGCCGGATCCTGTGGATCCGGCATCTCACCCAGGATCGCGGCGTCAACCTCGCCGGGGTCCGCACGCTGTTCGAGCTCGAGGAGCGCCTCGGCCAGCGGATCCTCGAGGCGCTCTACGACGAAGGAACCCGCGACAAGCCCCGGGACGGAACCGCCGAAGCCACGGCGGGACGCACGGCCGGCTCCGCAGGGACCGCACCGGACAACGGCTCCGGAGCGAAAGACCGATGAACAACCCCAGCCGGAATCAACACCGCAACCGAACCGTCGCGCCGGGCCAGCCGGGCGACAACGCAAGGAGAACCTGATGGCCAAGCGACCGTCGAACCCGGAGGAGCAGCAGGCAGCCTCCGCGCCGCGCGAGCTGCCCCTCGTCGCCCTCCGGGAGACGGTCATCTTCCCGGAGATGATCGTTCCGCTCCAGGTGGGGCGCGAGAAGAGCGTCGCGGCGCTCAATGCCGCCGTCGAGAGCGGCGGCCCCATCGCGCTGGTGACCCAGCGTCACCCGGAGCAGGAGGAGATCGGCGACCCGTCCGAGCTCTACCCGATCGGTACCCTGGCCAAGATCGCCCAGGTGGTCCAGCTCCAGGACGGCACCGTGCGTGCGATCGTGCAGGGCCAGGGCCGGATCCGCGTCAACGGGTTCGTCCACACGTCGCCATATCTCGCGGCGCGCGTGGAGGAGCTGGCCGACGCGAGCCCGGGCGGCCTCGAGATCCAGGCCCTGATGCGCAGCGTCCAGGCCCAGATCGAGCAGTACGTCGCCAACGGGGCACCCGTGCCGCCCGAGGCGGCCGTCGCCGCCCGCAACATCACCGAGCCGGGCCTGCTCGCCGACATGGTGGCGTACAGCCCCGACATGTCCACCGAGCAGCGCCAGGAGCTGCTCGAGACGATCGACGTCGAGGAGCGGCTCAAGCTCGTCTCGACGTTCCTCGCCCGCCAGATCGAGATCCTCGAGCTCAAGGGGAAGATCCAGAGCGAGGTCAAGTCCGAGATGGACAAGACCCAGCGCGAGTACATCCTGCGCGAGCAGCTCAAGGCCATCCAGCGCGAGCTGGGCGAGGACGATCCGCAGCAGGCGGAGATCAACGAGCTTCGCGAGAAGGTCGAGGCCGCCGGCATGCCCGAGGAGGTCCGGACCCGGGCGATCAAGGAGATCGACCGGATGAGCCGGATCCCGTCCGCCTCACCCGAGGTCGGCGTGATCCGCACCTACGTCGACTGGCTGGTCGCGCTGCCGTGGAACGTGTCGACGGACGACCGGCTCGACATCAAGGAGGCCGCCCAGATCCTCGAGGAGGATCACTACGGGCTGGAGAAGGTCAAGGAGCGCATCCTCGAGTACCTCGCGGTGCGCACCCTCGCGGACACGATCCGCAGCCCGATCCTGCTGTTCGTCGGCCCGCCCGGCGTGGGCAAGACGAGCCTGGGCAAGAGCATCGCCAAGGCGATGGGTCGCAAGTTCACCCGGATGAGCCTGGGCGGAATCCACGACGAGGCGGAGATCCGCGGCCATCGGCGCACCTACATCGGGGCGCTTCCCGGACGGATCATCCAGAGCATCAAGACGGCGGGCACGAACAACCCGGTGTTCATGCTCGACGAGGTCGACAAGATCGGCATGGACTTCCGCGGCGATCCGTCGTCCGCGCTGCTCGAGGTCCTCGACCCGGAGCAGAACTTCAGCTTCCAGGACAACTACCTCGAGGTGCCGTTCGACCTGCGCAAGGTGCTGTTCATCGCCACCGCCAACCTGCTGGATCCGATCCCGGCCGCCCTGCGCGACCGGATGGAGGTCATCCAGCTGCCCGGCTACACCCAGCGCGAGAAGGTGGAGATCGCCAAGCGGTTCCTGGTTCCCAAGCAGATGGAGAACCATGGCCTGACCGCGAAGCGGATCGAGCTCACCGACGCCGCGCTGGTGGAGCTGGTGCAGGCGTACACGCACGAGGCCGGCGTCCGGAACCTCGAGCGCGAGATCGCCAACATCATGCGCAAGGTTGCCCGCGCCGTCGCCGAGGGCCGCAAGCGCAAGGTCGTCGTCGACCTCAAGCAGCTCAACGCGTATCTCGGGCCGCCGCGGTTCGAGTACGGCGAGCTCGAGGCCGAGGACCAGACGGGCAGCGCGACGGGCCTGGTCGTGACCGAGGTCGGTGGCGATGTCGTGGCCGTCGAGGTCACCAAGATGGAAGGCAAGGAGGACTTCATCCTCACCGGGCAGCTGGGCGACGTGATGCGGGAGTCGGCGCGTGCCGCGCTGTCGTGGATCCGGTCCAACGCGGCGGACCTCGGCATCGCCCGCGAGGTGTTCGAGAAGAACACCCTGCACATCCACGTCCCGGCCGGCGCGATCCCCAAGGACGGGCCGTCCGCGGGCGTCACGATGGCCACGGCGATGGTCTCCGCGCTGGCCGGCATCCCCGTCCGCAAGGACGTCGCGATGACGGGCGAGATCACGCTCCGCGGGCGCGTCCTTCCCATCGGCGGCCTCAAGAGCAAGATCCTCGCCGCCCACCTGTCGGGTGCCGGCATGGTGATCCTTCCCCGCAAGAACGAGAAGGACCTTCGCGACATCCCCGAGGACGTCCGGAAGCAGCTCAAGCTGGTGATGGCCGACAACATGGACCAGGTGCTCGACGCGGCGCTCCGGCGCCGCCCGAAGCCGCTCAAGCCCACGACACCCGTCGTGACCGGCGGCGGCAGCTCCAAGCCCGAGTCCGAGTCGGGGACCCGCGTCCGCCGGGCCCCCTTCCCGCCTGCCGACCAGCCGCAGGTCGTCGTCGGCGGCCGGTAGGAGGACTGCTGGGACGCCCGATGCGCCTGTCGTCCGCACCCACTCCCGCCGGCGTGCGCGCCGTGTTGCCCCGATGGGGCCGCACGGCGCGGCTGCGCTGCGGCGCGCCCGAAGGGGGTTGAGCCGTGGAGTATCGGGACTACTACCAGATCCTCGGCATCCCGCGGACCGCGTCCCAGGCCGAGGTCAAGAAGGCGTTTCGTAAGCTGGCCCGCCAGCACCACCCGGATCGCAACCCCGGTGACGCGTCGGCCGAGAAGCGGTTCAAGGACGTCAACGAGGCCAACGCGGTCCTGTCCGATCCCGACAAGCGCAAGCAGTACGACACGCTGGGCGCGGACTGGGAGCAGTTCCAGCACGCCGGCGGGAGCCGGGGCGCCGATCCGTTCGGTCCCGGCGGCCCGTTTGCGGGCTTCAGCGGCTTCAACAGCCGCGGCGGCGCCGGCCAATCGGGCAACGTCCGCTACGAGTTCCGGACGTCCAGCGACACGGATGCGGGCTTCTCCGACTTCTTCCGCATGTTCTTCTCGGGTGCCGGGTCCGCGCCGCCGGGTGGTCGCCGCGATGCCGCGGCGGACCGTGCCGCCAGGCGGGGCCGCACGGGAGGGCCGGGGTTCGAGGACATCCTGGCCGGGATGGGCCTCGACGGCGCGCCGTCCGGGCGCGCGACTCGTTCCGGAGCGGGAGCGCGGACGAAGGTGCGCCCGCCCGAGGTCGAGGCTCCGGCCGAGCTGAGCCTCGAGGAGACGTATCACGGCACCACGCGCCTGGTCGAGGTGGAGGGCAAGCGGTACGAGGTCCGGATCCCGCGCGGCGCGGACACGGGCAGCCGAATCCGCCTGAGCGGCAAGGGACCCGACGGCCGCGACCTGATCGTCACGGTGCGGGTACGTCCGCACGAGACCTACACGCGGCGGGGCGCAGACCTCGAGCGCGAGCTGCCGGTCACGCTCCGCGAGGCGCTGCTCGGCGGCGAGCTGCCCGTGACCACGCTCAAGGGCCGGATCCTGCTCACGATCCCCGCCGGGACGCAGAATGGCCGGACCTTCCGCCTCACCGGGCAGGGCATGCCCAGGCTCAAGGGGGACGGCATGGGCGACCTGTACATCAAGATCCGCGTCGTGCTTCCGGCCAGCCTCAGCGACGAGGCCCGGGCCGCGGCGGCCACCTTCCTCGACCTCGTCGACCAGCCGGACCCTCGGGCAGCCGGCTGACGTTCATGCGGCCCGACCACGCAGAGACCGACCATGCAGCTTGACCGATTCACCGAAAAGGCCCAGGAGGCCATCGTCGCCGCCCAGCAGCTCGCCGAGCGGCTCCAGAGCCCCGTGCTCGACGCGGAGCACATCCTGTCCGCCCTCGTCGAGCCCGATGACGGCATCCCGGCGGAGACGCTGCGCCGGCTGGGCGTCGACCTCGCGGCGTTTCGCGGCGAGCTCGCAGCCCAGCTCGCCCGCAGGGCCCACATCGAGGGCGGCCAGCTCACCCTCGACGCGCGGGCGAAGCGCCTCGTGGAGCGCGCGCAGGCCGAGGCCCGGCGGCTGGGCGACGAGTACACCTCGACCGAGCACCTGCTGCTCGGCGTGGCCGAGGCCGGCGGCGAGGGCCAGCAGCTGCTGGAGCACCACGGGGCCGGTCGCGAGGCGATCCTGGGCGCGCTCCAGACCGTCCGCGGCGGCCAGCGGGTGACCAACCCCAATCCCGAGGGCACCTACCAGGCGCTCGAGAAGTACGGCCGCGACCTCACCGCCGAGGCGCGCGCCGGCAAGCTCGACCCGGTGATCGGCCGCGACGAGGAGATCCGGCGCGTCATCCAGGTGCTCAGCCGGCGAACCAAGAACAACCCGGTGCTGATCGGCGAGCCGGGCGTGGGCAAGACCGCGATCGCCGAGGGCCTCGCCCAGCGGATCGTGCGCGGCGACGTCCCCGAGACGCTCAAGGACAAGCGGGTGATCGCACTCGACCTCGGCGCCATCATCGCCGGCTCCAAGTTCCGCGGCGAGTTCGAGGAGCGGCTCAAGGCCGTGCTCAAGGAGATCAAGGACTCCGAGGGCCGCGTGATCCTGTTCATCGACGAGCTGCACACGGTCGTGGGCGCCGGCGCCGCCGAGGGCGCGATGGATGCCTCCAACCTGCTCAAGCCGATGCTCGCGCGGGGCGAGCTCCACACCATCGGCGCGACCACGCTCGACGAGTACCGCAAGCACATCGAGAAGGACGCCGCGCTCGAGCGGCGCTTCCAGCCGGTCGTGGTCGACCAGCCGACCGTCGAGGAGACGATCTCGATCCTGCGCGGCCTGCGCGAGCGGTACGAGGTCCACCACGGCGTCCGGATCACGGACTCTGCCCTGGTGGCCGCCGCGACGCTGTCCAATCGCTACATCACGGAGCGCTTCCTGCCCGACAAGGCGATCGACCTGGTCGACGAGGCCGCGTCCCGGCTGCGGATGGAGATCGACTCCATGCCGATCGAGCTCGACGAGCTCGAGCGGCGGCGGATCCAGCTCGAGATCGAGCGCGAGGCGCTGCGCAAGGAGACCGATGACGCCTCCAAGACCCGCCTCGAGGCGCTCGAGAAGGAGCTGGCCGAGATCGCGGAGGAGGCCGGCGCCATGAAGCAGCGCTGGGAGGCGGAGAAGGCCGCCATCGCGGCGATGCGGGAGACCAAGTCGGAGCTGGAGCAGCTCCAGGTCCGGATCGAGCAGGCCGAGCGAGAGGCGGACTACGGTCGCGCCGCCGAGCTCAAGTACGGCAAGACCCGCGAGCTCACGGAGCGGATGGCCGAGCAGGAGGCCGCGCTCGCGGCGCTCCAGGGCCCCGGCTCGCTGCTCAAGGAGGAGGTCACCGCGGACGACATCGCGGAGATCGTGTCCGCATGGACCGGCATTCCCGTCACCCGCCTGATGGAGGGCGAGCTGCAGAAGCTGGTGCACATGGAGGAGCGCCTCCACGACCGCGTCGTCGGCCAGGACGAGGCGATCGCCGCCGTGTCCGATGCCGTCCGTCGCGCCCGGGCGGGCATGAAGGACCCGCGCCGGCCGATCGGGTCGTTCCTGTTCCTCGGACCGACCGGCGTCGGCAAGACGGAGCTGGCGCGCGCGCTGGCCCAGTTCCTGTTCGACGACGAGCAGGCGATGGTCCGGATCGACATGAGCGAGTACATGGAGAAGTTCGCGGTGTCGCGGCTGGTCGGGGCGCCTCCGGGCTACGTCGGCTACGAGGAGGGCGGCCAGCTCACCGAGGCGGTCCGGCGACGGCCGTACCAGGTCGTGCTGCTGGACGAGATCGAGAAGGCGCACCCGGACGTGTTCAACGTCTTGCTCCAGGTGCTCGACGACGGCCGGCTGACCAATTCGCAGGGCCGGACCGTCGACTTCAAGAACTCGGTCGTGATCATGACCAGCAACGTCGGCAGCCAGCAGATCCAGGCCTTCGCCGGCCGCCCCGAGGGCGAGACGTACGAGGCGATGAAGGCGCAGGTGACCAACCAGCTGGGCCAGCACTTCCGGCCAGAGTTCCTCAACCGGATCGACGAGGTCATCGTGTTCCACGCGCTGACCGAGGCGGACCTGGCCGCGATCGTCGGGCTGCTGGTCGCCGAGCTCCAGGCCCGGATCGCGGCGACCGACCTCACCCTGGACCTCACGCCGGCCGCCCGGCAGCTGATCGTGCGGGAAGGGACCGATCCCGCGTTCGGCGCCCGGCCGCTCAAGCGGACGATCCAGCGGCTGGTCGAGAACCCATTCGCACGGGCGCTGCTGTCGGGGACGTTCAAGCCCGGCGACCGCGTGGTGGCCGATGCGGACCCGGTGTCGGGGACGCTGGTGTTCTCGACCGACACGCAGACCGTGGTCACCGACGCGGGGGATCGCCGCGATGCGCGGGGCGGCGCTCCGGCAACACCCGTGGGCGCCGGGCGCAAGCGGTCCGCGTTCGACCTGCCGCCGCTCGACGAGCCGGACGAGTCGAACGACGGCGGGCTCGTCAACTAGCCGCGACGCGGAGCCGGACGGCCCGATGCAGCACGAGGAGGCCGTCCGACGCCTGAAACAGCTGCCCGCGCAGCTGCCGGAGGGCCCGGCCTCGTTGATGCCCGTGGTGGTCGAGACCGGCGAGGCCCGCGTCCGGCCCCCGTGGGACGAGGTCGCGGCGTCATCGTCCCGACCTGCCGCCGTGCTGGTGCTGCTATACCCCGATGCGGACGGCGTCGCCCGGATCGTGCTGACCGAACGAGCGGATCGCGGCGGGCATCACTCGGGCGAGGTCTCGTTCCCCGGCGGCCGCGAGGAGCCCGGCGATGCCGATGCTGCGGCCACCGCGCTCCGCGAAGCGTCCGAGGAGGTCGGGCTCGATGTCGCCGCCGCGGGGGTGCGCGTCCTCGGAAGCCTGCCGGTGCACTGGATCCCGGTCAGCAACTTCGCGGTGACTCCGGTCATCGCCGTCGCGGACCGGCGGCCGGCGCTGACCGCGCAGCCAACCGAGGTCGCCGCGATCCTCGAGCCACCCCTGTCCGCGTTCCTGCCCGGCGCGTCGCTGCAGATGGTGGAGCGCGACATCCGCGGGGTCCGGGTCCGCTACGCGGCCTATCCGATCGACGGGCTGGCCGTCTGGGGGATGACCGCGCGCGTGCTGGGCGGCCTGGGGGCGTGGCTGACGCGAGGCTGACGTCCGCTACGGGGTTGCCATGACCGATCCGCCGTGCGCGCGGGTGGTCGTCCCATCCCGATAGTCGACATCCGCCGTGTACGTTTCGAAACCGTCGGCGGTCGCGAACGTCACGGCCCAGATCCACGTGGTGTCGTTTGCGCCTCCTTGTTCGTCAACCACCGCGACCGGCCCCGCCTCGGCGGACAGCAGGACGAGGTCGACGCCCGACACCATGGAGCTCCCATTGAGGTACTGCCGGGCCGCGACCACCGCCTCATCGAGCGAGATGCCACTGGATGGCTGGGCCGCCAGGTACACCGGGGCGATCCGAGCCGCCCCGTACATCACCACGCGGTCGAGCACCGGCTTGAAGGCGCAGTCCGCCGCGGCGCAGCCCCGGTCGCGCACGTGCACCTGGAGCAGGACCGGCCGTTGCTCCGAGCGGCCCGGCAGTGCCAGGTTGTCCATGGTCGGGGTCGAGAAGATGGGCAGCGAGGCACCGCCGTCGCCCGTGGCCCGCAGCAGGATTGCCATGCATTCTTTGAAATAGACGCCGTTGGAAGCAGGGGTGCCCAAATCAAAGGAAGCGGAACAGCCGAGCTGATCGGTGCCCAACAGCCAACCGCTGACGAAGATCGGCGAGTCGTCGGTCGCGGCGGCGATGCGGGCATCGGCCTCGGACCCGACCTGGACCACGGGCTCACCGTCGACCGACGAGGGGAACGTCTGACCCGGGTCGAGGACAGGAGAAGCACCCGACCCGATCGGTCCGCTGCCGCCCCCGAACACTGTCCCATCCATGTAGTCCACATACTCGACGCGCTCGGTATAGCCGTCGTTCAAGACCATGTTCACGACCCATTCCCAGCGAGCGGGCTGGTCGCCGGCCTGATCATCCAGCCACTGGGCCGTGCCGACCGCCACCCGGAGCACGGGCAACTGGCCCGGTGCCGGCGGCGGATAGTGCACCAACTGGCGACGAGCGCTCTCGATCGCCTGCTCGGCGGTGATCCCACCGGGCGGCATCGCGGAGGTCAGCAACCCGGGCGCAACCATGACCGCCCCGTACATCAGGACGCGGTCGAGCACCGGCATCCGGGCACAGTCGCTTCCCTCACATTGCGGGTCGCGGACATGAACCTGGACCAGCACCGGCTGTGCCCGCGCCGGGCCGGGCCGAACCAGAACCAGGTACGGACGCGCGGCGATTGTCGAGAAGATCCGGAGCGCGGGACCGCCGTCGGCCGCAGCCCTCAGGAGTGTCCCGATGCAATCCGGTCCGAGCGTGCCATCTGGAGCCGGCACGCCGCCATTCTCCTCGGCGCAGTCGATCCAGTTCCAGTCCCCAGACACCAGCCACCCGCTGAGGTAGATCGGCGCGTCGTCGGTCGCGGCGGCGATACGGGCGTCGGCCTCGGGCCCGACCTGGACCACCGACGTGCCGTCGACCGAGGGCGGGAAGGTCTGGTTCGGGTCGAGGACCGGGACCGTGACCCCGTCCGGGTTGACGCTCGCCGACGGCGCGGGCGATCCGGTCGGCGTCGTCGGCGTCGAGATCGGGAGCGGAGACGCCGCGGTCGTGTTTGGCAGCCGCAGCCCGTTCAATCCGACAACGAGCGCAACGACCGCCACCGCCACGACCGCGAGACCCAGGACGAGGCCGGTGCCGCGGCGGCGGGCTGCCCCGCCCCCCGCCTCGAGCGCCGTCGACACGAGGTCGCGGTCGGCGAGGTCGTGCTCGGCCCGGGACACGGCCCGGGACCAGGACGCCTGCAGTCGCTGCTCGATGTCCCGGTCGTCGTCGGGGCGCATCGGGGACGTCATGTCAGCACCTCCCGCAGCTTCGCCAGACCCAGGCGCAGCAACGTCTTGACCGTGTTCTCGCTCACGCCCATCGCGCCGGCGGTCTCCGCGACCGACAGCGACACGAGGTGGTGGAGCACGACCGCGACCCGCATCCGCGCAGGCAGCTTCGCGACCGCCATCCGGACCACCAGGTCCTCATCGGACGGGCCTCCCGCCGGCGCCTCGAGCACGCGGCCATCAAGCGACACGAGCGATCGCAGGCGGCGGCGAAGCCTGAATGCCTCCCGCATCTCGATGGTCAGCAGCCACGAACGAAGCCGCGCGGGATCCTGAAGCTGGCTCCGTCGGCGGACGGCGATCTCGAGCGTCGCCTGGACGAGGTCCTCCGCGTCGGCCTCGGAGCGCATCAGGTAGCGCGCCGTCGCCAGCAGCGTCGGCGCCAGCGCGACGATCTCGCGGTCCCCGATGACCTCCGTGTCCGCCGCCATGCGCAGCCCAGTCCCCTCGATGCTCCATCCCGGCGCCTCGTCCCGCGCGAGCGACGCCTCATGCAGGGTCATGCACATACAGAGGCGGCGGAAGGGCCGAATGGGTGAACGCCGATCGGGAGATCCGGGAGCGCGCCAGGCGCAGCTAGAGGGGCTCGCCCTCACCGGCGCCGGGGACGGGCTCGCCGGCACGCGTGTTGATCGGGCGCGGCGCGAGGCGCCCCTCACCGCGCGCGGGCCGGCGCGCCGGAGGTGATTGCGGGTCGGGCGCGACGGCGTCGCTGTCGATGACCGATGGGAGCGCCAGCTGCGGCACCGGGAGCTCGACCACGATCGCGCGCATCGGCGCGCCATCGGTCCAGGCAGCGTGGATGACGTCCGGCGGCCACACGGCGGCCTCACCGGCCTGGATGCGCGTCCGCTCGTCGCCCACCAGCACCCAGCCGCCGCCCTCGATCACCAGGAAGTAGGTCGTGTTGGGGTTCGTGTGCGGCGCGATCCGCGCCTGGCGGCCGAACGCGAGCTCGGCGATCGTCCCTGAGCTCGCGCCCTGGATGACCTGCGCTTCGATCCCGGTTGTTCCTGGTGGCCCATCCGGGCGCCGGTGCCCGACGCCGAACCGACGGACGTCAATGGGCATCGCGGCGCGGCGTCAGCGGCGGCGGCGGCGCCGCGACGAGCGGGTCCGGATCGTCGCCTCGGGCTTGGCAAAGCGCTCGCGGGAGAAGTACCGCTGCTTCGCAAGCTGCCGCTCGTACGCGCGGAACTCGGGCGGGAACCGGAAGAACCGGATCCACAGCAGCGTCCCCATGCCGACCACGATCGTCGAGAACACGATGATCCAGTCGAAGCGGAACAACGCGTACACGAGGAGCAGGCTGAACACGATGATCCCGGTCCACAGGATCCACTCGTACATGTCCAGGTACACCTTGTGCCGGTGCAGCTGCCGGGTCCTGACGTTGTACAGCACGACCGTCGCGACGAGCATGACCAGCGACCCGATCCAGATCGGGTTGTAAAGATCCGGGAAGTTCTCCAGGCTGAACGACCGGAACAGGTATTCCCAGGGATAGAGCCTCACGCGGGTCCTCTCGACGTCGGCCGGCGGACCGGCCCGATGATTGGCGGTCCGAGTATGCCACGGGCCCCACGGTATACTCGGCGCCTGAACGCGCCCGCCCGAAACGGCCCGGAACCCGTCCCACGGCCCGGTCGTCGAAACGGCGTGTCGCACCCACCGCCCGGAGGGAGGACCCACGCAGGTGCGTGCGCTGCTCTCGGTCGCAAGCCGCGAGGGGATCTCCGGATTCGCGCGCGAGCTCAAGCAGCTGGGCGTCGAGCTGTTCGCCACGGACGGCACCCTCGAGCACCTGGCGGCTGACGGCATCGAGGCGGCGCCGATCGGCGACCTCACCTCCGTGCCACCCCTCGTCGGCGGCCAGGTCCGGACGTTCCACCCGGCGATCTACGCGGGCATCCTCGCGCGGCGTGACGTGCCGGACCAGCTCGAGGAGCTGGCCACCAACGGGATCGGGCTGCTGGACATCGTGGTCGTCAACGTCAAGCCGTTCGCACCCGAGGTGGGGCGCCAGCACATCGGCATCGACGAGGCGATCGAGATGATCGATGTCGCCGGGCCCGCGCTGCTCGGTGCCGCGGCACGCAACGCGGCCGGGGTCACCGCGGTCTGCCGGCCGGAGCACTACGCGATCGTGCTCGAGGAGATGCGCGAGATGGGCCAGGTGTCGGCCGAGACCCGGTACCGCCTGGCCGCGGACGCCTACGGCACCGTTGCCGCGTACCACGCCGAGATCGCCGCGTATCTCAACCAGATCTCGGGCAATGCCTTCCCGCAGCGCCTGGCGCTCGTGCTCGAGAAGGTGACCGACCTTGCGTACGGCGAGAATCCCCACCAGCGAGCGGCGTTCTACCGCGAGACGACGCACCGGTCGGGCTCGCTGGCCGACGCGGCGCAGGTCCACGGTGCCCCGCCGACGTTCAACAACCTGATGGACATCGATGCCGCCTACCGCATCGCAGCCGACTACACGTCGCCCACGGTGGTCATCGCCAAGCACACCGACCCGGTGGGCATCGCGACCTCGGACGAGCTCGTGGAGGCCTATCGAAAGGCGCTCGAGACCGATCCGGTTGCCTCGTTCGGCGGCATCGTCGGCGTCAACCGGGAGCTGGACGGCGCCACGGCGCGCGAGATCGCCGCGAACTCCTACGAGGCCGTGGTCGCGCCCGGGTTCTCGCAGGCCGCCATCGGCATCCTGCGCCAGAAGGCCGGGCTCGAGCTGCTGGCCGTCCCGCCGTCGCCGACGGAGGGCATGCGGGACTACGGGATCGCCAACCTCGACTTCAAGCGCGTCGGCGGCGGCCTCCTGGTGGAGGCCCTCGACGCGGTCGATCTCGACCGAGGCCAGCTCCAGGTCGTGACGCGGCGCCACCCGACGCTGGGTGAGCTGACCGACATGCTGTTCGCATGGCGCGCCGTGCGGCACGTCCGGTCCAATGCCATCGTGCTCGTGCGCAACGCCGCGACCGTCGGCATCGGCGCCGCGCAGGCCAGCCGCAACACCTCGGTGGACATCGCGCTCCGCCGTGCGGGCAGTCGCGCCAAGCTCTCGGTGATGGCGGCGGACGCCTACTTCCCGTTCCCGGATGGGATCCAGATCGCCGCCAACGCGGGGATCACGGCGATCATCCAGCCCGGCGGCTCGATCCGCGACGAGATGGCGATCGAGGTCGCCGACCGGCACCATCTCGCGATGGTGTTCACCGGCAAGCGCCACTTCCGACACTGAACGAGAGGCCACCATGGAGCTGATGCTCGCGCTGGAGATGGTCCGGGTCACCGAGGCCGCGGCGATCGCGTCGGCCCGGTTCATGGGCAAGGGGCAGCGCGACGAGGCGGACCAGGCGGCGACCGAGGCGATGCGCCGGACCATGGACGAGGCCCACATCGCGGGCACGATCGTGATCGGCGAAGGCGAGCGCGACCAGGCGCCGATGCTGTACATCGGGGAGCAGGTCGGCCGCTCCGAGGCGTCGGACGCGGCGAGCGCCGTGGACATCGCGGTGGACCCGCTCGAAGGGACCAACCTCGTCGCGACCGGCCAGGGCGACGCGATCACCGTGCTCGCGGCGTCCGAGCGCGGCGGCCTGACGCATGCGCCGGACACGTATCTGGAGAAGCTGTGCGTGGGGCCGGTCGCCGCGGGTGCCGTGGACATCACCCGGCCGGCCGCCGAGAACTGTCACCGGATCGCGGAGGCGCTGCGACGCAAGGTCCAGGACATCACGGTGATCATCCTCGATCGGCCCCGGCACGACGACCTGATCGCCGAGGTCCGGTCCACGGGCGCCCGGATCAAGCTGATCACCGACGGCGATCTCTCGGGCGCGATCAGCTGCGCGGTCCAGGGAACCGGCGTCCATGCCGTGATGGGCATCGGCGGGGCGCCCGAGGGCGTGATCACCGCGGCCGCGCTGCGCTGCCTCGGTGGCGAGATCCAGGCGCGGTTCCGCTTTCGCAACGACGAGGAACGAGAGCGCGCGACCCGGATGATGGGGACCGCGGACGAGGAGCGGGTCTACCGGACCGAGGATCTCGCATCGGGGGACGAGCTGGTGTTCGCGGCCACCGGCGTGACCAACGGGGAGCTGCTCCAGGGCGTGCGCTTCTTCGGCGGCGGCGCGCGGACGCACTCGCTCGTGATGGGCTACCAGACCAAGCAGGTCCGGTTCGTCGATACGGTCCACATGTTCGACCGCGACCGTCCGCCGGCGGTCCGGCTGTAGGCGGGCTCGACACCCGGCGGGCGGGCGATCCGCTCGCGCTTTCTCCAGCCGCGGGTCAGGCGAGCGGGCGCCACCCGGCGCCGTCCCATTCGGCGACCGCCTGCACCGCGTCGGCTCCCTCGACCGAGCGCTGACGCCCCGCGGCGGTCGCGACGGTCTCGCCCCAATCCGGCGGCGTGAGGCCGGGCACGAGATCGGACAGCGGGGCGAGCACGAACAGTCGATGGCGCGCCTCGCGGTGCGGCACGGTCAGCGGAAGCGCCGCCTTGTCGGGATCCGCGCTTCGTGCGCCCGCCGGTCGGTCGACCTCGATGACATGGCGGCCGAACACCAGCAGGTCGAGATCGACCTCACGCGGACCCCAGTGCCGGCGCGGCCGGCGGCCGAGGGCATGCTCGAGACCCTTGAGCGCGATCAGCAGGGCGACGGCACCCTCGTCGGGCGAGTGACCCGACGGGACGTCCAGCGCCACCGCCGCGTTGCTGAACCGGGGCTGGTCCAGGACACCGACCGGCGTGGTGGCATACAGGCGCGACACCCCGGCGAGCCGGGCGCCGGGGAGCGCGGCAAGCGCCCGGACGGCGGCGGCCAGCGTTGCCGGAGCGTCGCCGACGTTGGCGCCGAGCCCGATGTATGCCCGCACACGGCCCACGGCCGGAACCCTCCGCGTCGCTAGACTCGACCGGTCATGCCGCCGGTCACCGTCCTCGTCCTCGCTCCCGCCCCGGCGGTCGACGCCGGACCCCTGGAGCGCGGCCTCGATGCGGCCCGCGCGGACCTCGCCGAGTGGCACCGCGCCGGGTTCCTCGCGGCCGGCGCCTCGGAGGTGATCGTCCGGCGGGAGCCGCCCGACGATACTCCATTCGGGGCACGGCTCCGCCGGCTCGCCGGCGAGCTGCGACCGGCGGGCCTGGTGGTGCTCGGCGCGGGCGCCATGCCCCTCGCGACGTCGGCGGACAGGCGTGCATTCGTCGCCGTTGCCGCGGGGACGGCGCCGGCTGCCCTGGCAAACCAGCGGTACTCGGCCGACGCGATCGCGCTCGCGTGCGCCGGATCGATCCTCGCCGGCATCCCGGACCTTGCGTCGGACAACGCCCTGCCGCGCTGGCTGGTGGAGGTCGCCGGGGTCGAGGTGGCGGACCTGGCCCGGAGGCGCCGGCTGGCGATGGACGTCGACTCGCCGCTGGACCTGCTGCTGCTCGATGGAGCGCGCGGCGCGGCGCACGTGTCGCTGCCGTCCGATGCCGACTCGGCGCCGGTCCGGGCCCGGCTGGCGGCGCTGCGCGCCGTCGCCGACGACCCGGCCGGCGAGATCCTGGTCGCCGGACGCACGTCCGCATCGGACATCGGCTGGCTCGAGCGAGCGACGCGGTCGAGGACGCGGGCGCTGGTCGAGGAACGTGGCCTCCGAACGGCCGAGGCCGCGACACAGCTCGGTCGCCCCAACCGCAGGCCGCCGCGCAGCATCCTGGGGACGCTCCTCGACGCCGACGGGCCCGAAAGCCTCGGCCGGCATGCCGGTTCGCTCGCCGACGGCGCCCTGATCGACACCCGGGTCCTGCTCGCGCACCGGCTGGGACCCGATGAGCGCGCCTGGCCGCGCCCCGAGGACCGGTACGCGAGCGACCTCCTGCTCCCCGATCGCGTCCGCGATCCGTGGCTGCGCGCGCTGACCGCCGCCGCCGCCGGTGCCGGCATCCCCATCCAGCTCGGCGGACACGCGCTGGTGGGTCCCGGCGTTCGGCTTGCGCTTCGTCGTCCCGGATCCGGCCGTGGATGACGACACCGCCCTGGCCGGGCTGCGCCTGATCCGTGACCCGCTCCCCGACCCGGAGTCGGTGGGGGAGGACGAGGAGCTGATCGCGCGCATCCGGGAGGAGATCGGGACCGCCGGCCCGATCACCGTTGCCCGGTTCATGGAGCGCGCCCTGTACGAGCCGGATCACGGCTACTACCGTCGAGCCGCGGCCGGGCCGGGCCGGGCCGGGGACTTCCTCACCGCTCCCGAGACCCACCCGCTGTTCGGGGCGGCGGTGGGACGCCTGCTCGAACAGGCCTGGCAGGCACTGGGTCGTCCGGTGCCGTTCACCGTCACCGAGCCGGGCGCGGGCACGGGGATGCTGGCGGCCGGGCTGCTGGGCGGGTTGCGGGACCTCGGGTCGCCGTTGTTCGAGGCGATCCGCTATCGCCCGGTCGAGGTGGAGCCCGAGCGCCTGGCCGCGCTGCGCACCCGGCTGATCGAAGATGGGCTGGCCGAGCGCCTGCACGCGGAGCCGCCCGGATCGAGCGGCGAGACGGGCGCCGTGGTCGCCAACGAGGTGCTGGACGCGCTGCCGGTCCACCGCGTGATCGGGCGCCAGGGGGCCCTGCGCGAGCTTCTCATCGACGTTCGGGACGGGGCGTTCGTCCAGGTGGAGGCCGAGCTGACGGATCCGCGACTCGCCACGCGGCTGGAGGCCGAGCAGGTCGCGATCGGCGAGGGCCAGGTCACCGAGGTATGCCTGGCCATCGAGCCCTGGCTCGCAGACGCGACGGCCCATCTCGCGCGGGGCATCGTCGTGCTCGTCGACTACGCGGCGGAGCCCGCCGAGCTCCACGGACCAGGCCGGCCTGCCGGGACCCTGCGGTCGTTCGCGCGCCACGCGGTCGGTGGCGATCCGTTGCGCCACGTCGGTCGCCAGGACCTGACGGCGACCGTGGACCTGGCGGCGGTGCGCATGGCCGCGGCGGCCGCGGGCCTCGAGCCGGTGGGCGAGACGACGCAGGCGGAGCTGCTCGCGGCAGTGGGCTCCGGCGAGCTCGTCCAGGCGTTCCTTGCGCGACCCGGGGCGAGCCTCGGGGATGCCCTCGAGCTCCGTTCGGCGCTGGTGCGCCTCATGGATACGCGTGGCATGGGCGGCTTTCGCGTGCTCGCCTACGGTCGCGGGCTGCCTCCCCGGGTCACGCTCCCGGGACTTGCCCGGATCGCCCGGCGCCCCGGGTAGGCGCCACCGGCGCGACGGCTCGCATCGGCCGTCGCCGGTACGCCGCTGCTAGAATGCTCGTGCCGTGCTTCGCATGCACCAGCGCGGCACGCCCAGCGCCACCACTTCGACCGGGTGCCGACAAACCCCCTCGTCGGACCCGCTCGACACCGAGGACCACGTGACCGGGATCTGGTACGTCGTCGGGTTCGCCTTCGCCGGCGTCTCGTTCGTCTTCCTGACGATCGGGCTGGCGTGGCTGATCTCGCATCGATCGCGAGGTGACCGACACAAGGGCTATCCGTACGAGTCGGGCATCGACACGTACGGCGACACCCATGCCCGCTTCGGCATCTCGTTCTACATCTATGCGCTGCTGTTCGTCGCGTTCGACATCGAGGTCGTGTTCATCTACCTGTGGGCGCTGGTCTTCCGGGACCTGCTGCTGGGCGGCTTCGTGAGCATGCTGATCTTCGTGGGGATCCTGCTCGTCGGGCTCGCGTACGCCTGGCGCAAGGGGGTGCTCACATGGCGATGACCCCGCCCGGTCCGGACGACCGGGAGCTCGGCGCCGGGCCGGACGGCGGAACCGAGACATCCGAGCCCACCGGCCAGCGTCCCTCATCGCTCGTCAGCGCCACGCCGCGCGACCTCACCCAGCCGATCGTGGTGCCCAACACGTTGTGGACGTCGACCCGCCCCGAGGCGTACGGCGGCGGGCTGCCGACCGAGGACACGCACCTGCGCGAGCTGGTGGGATCGCCGCTCGTGACCAGGGACGATGCGCGCTGGGGCGCGCTCGACGTCATCCCCACGAAGGCCGACCTGATCCTGGACCTGATCCGGATGAACAGCCTGTGGCCGCTCCTGTCCGGGCTCGCGTGCTGCGCCTTCGAGATGATGTCGGCCGCGACGTCCAAGAACGACATGGACCGCTGGGGCATGTTCCCGTTCCGCGCCTCGCCCCGGCAGGCGGACGTGCTGATCGTTGCCGGGACCCTGACGACCAAGATGGCCGGCCCCCTGATCCGCCTGTGGGAGCAGATGCCGGAGCCCAAGTGGTGCGTGGCGATGGGCGACTGCACCTGCTCCGGTGGCCGCTACAAGCGCAGCTACTCGACCATCGAGGGGATCGACCGGGTGATGCCGGTCGACGTCTACGTGCCCGGTTGCCCGCCCCGGCCGGAAGGCCTGATCTACGGGATGCTCAAGCTCGGGCAGCTGGTCAAGGAGCGCCGCGGGGAATGGCCGGATCGCCCGATCGGACCCTCAGTTCCGGAGGACGTCTGACGTGGACCGGAGCCTCCGCAAGCGACTCGAGGCGCACTTTGGCGAGCGCCTGACGGGCCCGGTCCGCCAGCGCCACGACGAGACCGAGATCAGGATCCGCCCGGCCGACGTGACCCAGGTCATGCGAGACCTCCATGACGACCCGGCGTTCGGCTTCGAGATCCTCGCCGACCTCGCCGGCGTCGACACCGGAACGGACATGCAGGTCGTCTACCACCTGTGGTCGCCGCTCACGCCGGACTGGCTGCGGATCATCGCGGTCGGCATGCCGCGCGACGACCCGCGCGTCCCGTCCCTCACCGGCCTGTGGCCGGGCGCGGAGTGGATGGAGCGCGAGACGTACGACATGTTCGGGATCATCTTCGAGGGCAACCGGGACCTGCGGCGCATCTACATGCCACCCGACTACACGAGCTTTCCGCTGCGCAAGGACTTCTACCTTGCCGATGACGCGGCCCGGTCGCCCGGGGCCGGCGTCCGGCACATGGAGCAGACGCAGGTTCCCAACCAGGCGACGCCGTCGGTCGTCCGCCGGACCGTGAAGGCCTGACATGACCGCCCCCACCACCCCCCGCCAGCACCCGTCCGCGGACGATCCGCGGATCATGCTCGACGACCAGATCGGCGCGTTCGAGACCATTCCGCCGTACCCGCCGCGCACGGAACGAGAATCCGAGTTCTTCGCGCTGGGCGACGGCGAGATGTTCCTCAACATGGGACCTCACCACCCGTCCACGCACGGCGTGCTCCGGGTCGTGCTCAAGATCAACGGCGAGCAGGTCGTGGACCTGGACCCGGTCCTGGGGTACCTCCACCGCGGCGTCGAGAAGCTGTGCGAGAACTCGGACTACCACCACATCATCAGCCAGGTCGACCCGCTCGAGTACGTGAGCTCGCTGTTCTGCGAGTGGGCCCCGGTCATGTCGTTCGAGAAGCTCCTGGACGTCCAGGTTCCGCGCCGGGCCGAGTACATCCGGGTCCTCACCGGCGAGCTCCTGCGCATCTCCAGCCACGTCCTGTTCCAGGGGTTCATGGCCCTGGACCTGGGCGGCCTGACGCCGATCCTGTACGGCTTCATCGAGCGCGACGAGATCGTGGAGATGCTGGCCGCGGTCACGGGCCAGCGGATGCTGTTCAACTACTTCCGCATCGGCGGGGTCAACGGCGACCTCAACCACGAGTTCATGTCCCGGCTGGGTGACTGGATGAGCCGGGCGCTGACCCAGGCGGAGGCGAACGCCGGGCTGCTCAACGAGAACGAGATCTTCGTCCGCCGGATGCGGGACATCGGCAGGCTCGACCGCGAGACGGCGCTGCGGATGGGCGTCACCGGCCCCAACCTGCGCGCCGCGGGCGTCGCCTATGACCTCCGCCGGGCCCACCCGTACTCCGTCTACCCGGAGCTCGAGTTCGACATCCCGACACGTGGCGCCGAGCGCGGTGGCGACAGCCTCGACCGCTACCTGCTGCGCCTCGACGAGATCAAGCAGAGCCTGCGGATCATCGACCAGTGCCTCCACAACATGCCCGATGGACCGGTCATGGCCAAGCTGCCGCGGCTGCTGCGGCCGCGCCCGGGCCGGGCCTGGGCCGCGGTCGAGGCCCCCCGCGGCCTGTTCGGGACGTACGCGGTCTCGGATGGCACCGACCAGCCGTTCCGGCTCAAGATCCACGACCCCTCGTTCGTCAACCTCCAGCTGGTCCCGCTGCTCGTGAAGGGCAACCTGATCGCCGACACGATGGCCGTGATGTCCTCGCTGGATCCGATCATGGGCGGCGTCGACAAGTGACCACGCTCAACCGCGCCTGGGGCAACCTGACCGTGACCGGCAAGGTCCTGCTGCCGCTGCTGTTCCTGGTGCTGGTCGCGGGTCCGATCCTGATCGTGCTGATCGCCCAGTTCGTGGCGCCGTTCCTGGTGGACCTGCTGGGCGCGAACCTGGACATCGTCCGGTTCGTCGTCGCGGTCACGGGCGTGCTGGTGTTCAGCATCCCGACCGCGTTCATCATCATCTACATGGAGCTCAAGGTCATCGCCCGGATGAACCTGCGGATCGGGCCCAACCGGATCGGGCCGGCCGGAGCCGCGATGTCCGTGGTGCACGGGCTCAAGGTCCTCATGAAGGAGGACTTCACGCCGACCGGCGCCGACCACCTGGTGTTCACGATCGCACCGGTGATCGTGTTCCTGACCGCCGTCATGACCTTCCTGGTCATCCCGTTCGGGCCCGGGCTCGTCGGGCAGGACTTCAACATCGGCCTGCTGTACCTGTTCGCGGTCGGTGGCATGAGCGTCGTCGGCCTGCTGATCGCCGGCTGGGCGAGCACCAACAAGTACTCGCTGCTGGGCGGCCTCCGTGCGGCGGCACAGGTCGTGAGCTACGAGATCCCGCTCACGCTGTCCGTCGTCGGCCTCATCCTGCTGGCGGGCACGATGAGCCTCAACCAGATCGCGGGGCAGCAGGCGGGCTGGTTCACGGACTGGTTCGTGTTCCGCCAGCCGCTGGGGGCGCTGATCTTCTTCATCGCGGCCACCGCCGAGGCGAACCGAACCCCGTTCGACCTGTCCGAAGCGGACTCGGAGATCGTGGCCGGCTTCGCGACCGAGTACTCGGGGATGCGGTTCGGGTTCCTTTTCTTCGCCGAGTACGTCAACGTGTTCATCATCTCGGCGCTGCTGGTGACCCTGTTCTTCGGCGCCTGGAACGCGCCGTTCCCGTTCCCGCAGGTCGAGGTCGCCCTCGATCCGGGCACGCTGGGGATCGGCCTGCTGATCCTGATCGCCGCGGCCCCGGTGGTGCTGACCCTGGTGTTCGCCGCGCCGATCTACCTCATGCGCAGCTCCACCCCCGCCTGGCAGGCGCTGGTGCTCGGCTTCGTGATGTTCAACGTGGTCGCCATCGGCGCCGTGTTCGGCATCGCGTATGCCGGGCTCGACTGGATGGCCGGCCTCGTGTGGTTCATGGGCAAGTCGTACGTGTTCGTGTTCGTGTTCGTGTGGATGCGCGCCACGTTCCCGCGCGTGCGCATCGACCAGCTGATGGGGTTCGCCTGGAAGTGGCTGCTGCCCGCGGCGCTGCTCAACCTGTTCGTGACGGCCGCGGCGATCGTGGTCGTCGACACGCTGAAGGCCGGCTGAGCCGATGAGCATGATCCCCGGCATGGGCCTGGTCCGCGGCATGAGCCTGACGCTGCGGCGGTTCTTCGCGCCCAAGGCGACCATCCAGTGGCCCGAGGTCCGCGCGGACGTCGCGCCCAAGTTCCGCGGCCGGCTGCAGCTCCTCTACGACGAGTACGGCACGCTCAAGTGCGAGACCTGCTTCCAGTGCGCCCAGGCCTGCCCGATCGAGTGCATCGACATGGGTGGCATCGACACCAAGGGCCGCTTCCACGTCCACTGGGGCGCACCCGAGACGTACGACGAGCGGCGCGAGGAATCGGCGATGCGACGCGCCGGGCGACCGGTTGCCGACGCCGCGTTCACCCGCTTCGAGGGGATCGACCTCGCCCCGCTCGACGCGATCCTCGAGGCGCACGACTACGACCCCAAGGACATGCTCGCGATCCTCGAGGAGACACAGGCCGAGTACGGCTACCTGCCGGTCGCGTCGCTCAAGCACATCTCGCGGGTGACGGGCGCCTGGTACGCGATGATCTACGGCACCGCGACGTACTACCGGCACCTGCGGTTCGAGCCGCCCGCGGTCGACGACGCGCCGGCGGCCGGCGAGGCGCACCTGGCCGCGGAGCAGGCCTACCGGTCGTCGCTCGGCGCCTCGCTGGGCTATGGCGACGGGGGCGCACGCTGATGGCCCCGTTCCTCACCACGCCGCCGGACTGGCCCCGGATCCTCACCGGTCGCGCGGACGCGATCTCGGCGGATCCGTCGGACCTCGACGCCGCGGTCGCCGCCGGCGCGTTCGACGGCCTGAGGGTCGCGGTTCGCGACCTGGGCGCCACGGGAACGATCGCCACGATCGCCGCGTCCGGACTGCGCGGCCGCGGCGGCGGCGGCTTCCCCACCGCCCGCAAGTGGCGCGCGGCCGCCGGACGTCCCGTGGACCAGCGATACGTGGTGGCCAACGGCTACGGCGCGGACCCCGCGGTCCGGACCGACGCGACGCTGATGGCCGCCGATCCGTGGGCGGTCATCGAGGGCCTGGTCATCGCGGCCTTCGCCACCGGCGCGACCGAGGCCATCATCGCGGTCCGCGCCGAGGATGCCGCCCTGATCACGCTGCTCGAGGGCGCCGCCGCGGCGGCGGAGGAGGCCGGCTTCGCCGGCGATGACGTGCTCGGCTCCCGCCATCGCGTGGGGATCACGATCCGTCCCGTCCAGGGCGCGTACATGCTGGGCGAGGAGACGGTGCTGCTCAAGGCGCTCGAGGGACGGCGCGGCCAGCCCGAGCAGCGACCGCCGTACCCCACCGAGCGGGGCCTGTTCGGCAAGCCGACGGTGGTCAACAACATCCAGACGCTGGCCGCGGTCCCGTGGATCGTGAAGCAGGGCGGACCGGCGTACGCCGCGATCGGCAGCCCGGCGAGCCCGGGCACCATGCTGGTCCAGCTCCGCGGCCCCCAGGGGGCGGGCATCGCGGAGGTCCCGCTCGGGACGCCGTTGCGCGACCTGGTCGAGCTCGCCGGCGGGACCGGCAAGCACACCCTGAAGGCCGTCCTGGTCGGCGGCCCGACGGGCGGGCTGCTGCCACCCGGGATGCTCGACACGCCGTTCGAGTTCGACGCGCTGCGTGCCGCCGGCGCCCACATCGGCTCCGGCTCGGTGGTCGTGGCCGACGAGCGCGCCTGCATCGTGGACCTCGCGCGTCTCCTGACCCGGTTCTCCGCCGACGAGGCGTGCGGCAAGTCGATCCCCTGCCGGATCGGCCTCCGCCGCCTGTACGAGATCGGCGAACGCGTCGCATCCGGGCGGCCGCTGCCGACCGACGCCACGCTCATCGAGGACCTCGCCCACGACGTGGCCGCCTCCGGCCTGTGCGACCACGAGCGCCTGGCGACCCTGCCGTTCACCAGCGGGATGCGATACTTCCGCTCCGAGATCGATGACCACATTCTCCGCAGCTCCTGCCCCGCCGGCGTGTGTCAGCCGATCGCGGTGGCGGCGGGCGCCGCGCACTAGGACCCGAGCGAATGGCCGACCTGATCACGCGCCCCGACAGCCCCATCGAGCGGCGTGACGCCCGTCCCGATCAGCCCACGCTGCTGGACACCGTCACGGCCCGCGAGGACACGCTCGCCGAGCGCCTGATCACGACCCAGTCGCCGCAGCGGCCGCAGAGCACGCCGCGGATCCGGATCGAGGTCGATGGCCGGGTCGTCGAGGGGTTCGAGGGCCAGACGATCCTCGAGGTCTGCCGCGACAACGGGATCGAGATCCCGACCCTGTGCTACGAGCCCAAGCTGCCCGGCTTCGGCGCCTGCCGGATGTGCGTGGTCGAGGTCGAGGGCGAGGACACGCCGCCCATCTCCTGCTCGCGGGTCGCCGATGCGGGGATGGTGGTCCAGACGCAGACGGACGAGCTGCGGCGCCTGCGCAGGACCAACCTGGAGCTGATCTTCAGCGACCACAACGCCTACTGCCTGCCACCGTGCCAGAACAAGTGCCCCAGCCACATCGACATCCCGGGCTTCCTCAAGGCCAACGCCGAAGCCGACTGGCGCGAGTCCGCGCGGATCTTCAAGCGCACGATCCCCTTCCCGAGCGTGCTCGGCCGGGTGTGCCCGGCCCCGTGCGAGGAGCACTGCCGCCGCGACGAGGTGGACGAGGCGATCGCCATCCGCGACAGCCACCGGTACGCCGGCGACCAGGTGCTGCGGGCGATGCTCGACGAGGACGTCGATCCGCCGATCCCGTTCGAGCGCCAGGCGCCGTCCGGTCGCCGGGCCGCGGTCATCGGGTCCGGGCCGGCGGGCATGAGCGCCGCCTACTACCTCCTGCTCAACGGCCACGACGTCACCGTGTTCGAGCGCGATCCCGCGCCGGGCGGCATGCTGCGGTACGGGATCCCGCAGTACCGGCTGCCCAAGGTGGAGGTCCTCGAGGCCGAGTACGAGTCCGTGTGGCGGCTGGGCGGCAAGCTCGAGTGCAACCAGGCACTGGGCCGCGACTTCACGCTCGACGACCTCCAGAACCAGGGCTACGACGCGGTCGTCGTCGCGATCGGCTGCTACAACACCAACAAGCTGGGCATCCCCAACGAGGACGCCGACGGCGTCATCGACGGACTGGAGTATCTCCGCACCGCCACGCTCGGGCTGCCCTACCCGGGGCATGCCGGGACCCGGGTGGTGGTCATCGGCGGCGGCTTCACGTCGATGGACTGCAGCCGCACCTCGATCCGCCAGGGCGCCAGCGACGTGACCCTGGTGTACCGCCGCGACATGAAGGACATGCCGGCGTCGGGCGAGGTCCACGAGGCGATCGAGGAAGGCGTCACGGCGATCTTCCAGGCCGGCCCGACGCGCGTGATCACGGATGACAAGACGGGCAAGGTCACCGGGGTCGAGTTCATCCGGATGGCGCTGGGCGAGCCCGATGCGTCCGGCCGGCGGCGCCCGGAGCCCGCACCGGGCACCGAGTTCACGGTCCCCTGCGATCGCGTCCTGCTCGCGATCGGGCAGGGTCCGGAGCTGGACTGGATCGGACCCGGGTCCGAGGGACCGGTCGCGACGCGACAGCATCGGCTGGCCTCGGATGCGGTGACCTTCGAGACCGCGCGCCCGGGCGTGTTCGGCACCGGCGACGTGCGGATCGGCGCGGCGACGGTCGTCCAGGCGATCGCGGAGGGCCGCCGCGCGGCGTACGCCGTGGACGCCTACCTCAAGGGCCAGGACCTCGCCGCGATCCGCACCCGCCAGACCCTCGCCGAGCCGCAGCCCGAGTTC
Organism: uncultured Chloroflexia bacterium; assembly: GCA_963749705.1. Taxonomy (GTDB): domain Bacteria; phylum Chloroflexota; class Limnocylindria; order Limnocylindrales; family CSP1-4; genus CAIXZV01. The sequence goes on from CAVVNQ010000003.1 coordinate 152,340, forward strand.
CTCTCGATCGTGCCGTTCACGGGCGAGGTCAAGGAGCCGCGCTACCGCCTCAAGGCGCTCGAGGCCGAGGCGCGCAACGACAGCTACGTCGAGTACGAGATCCCGTACACCCGGGACGAGGCGGTCGCGGAGTCGACGCGCTGCCTCCAGTGCACCTGCGAGGCGATCGGGTTCTGCGACCTGCGTCGGCTGGGCATCGAGTACGGGACGACGCTCAGGACGCTCGAGCCCGCGTTCCACCAGGGCGCCGGCTACCGGAGCGTGACCGAGAACCGGTTCACCGGGCGCAACCACGACTACGTCCGCGACGACAGCCACGCGTTCATCCTGCGCGAGCCCGCCCGGTGCATCGACTGCGGCCGATGCGCCAACGTGTGCGCCGAGGTCGTCGGTGCCGCGTGCTACGACTTCATGCGGATCGGCTTCGACACACTGGTCACGACGCCGCTCGACATGAGCCTCAACGACACGCCCTGCGTGTCCTGCGGCCGGTGCGCCGAGACGTGCCCGACCGGAGCCCTGATGCCCAAGCCACGGGTGCTCCAGAAGTACGAGGTCGACGAGAGCCGCTGCATCCTGTGCGGGATCTGCGTCGACGCCTGCCCCTACGATGCCGTGCGCGACAGCGACCAGTTCGAGCTCAGCCACACGTCGCGCGTGGAGCCGATGATCGACCTCCTCGCGCTGGCCGCGGTCGAGCGCGAGACCGAGATGAGCTATATCCGCCGCGAGCGTGACTGGGCGGAGCGAGCCCGGGCCGAGGGCCGTGTCCTCGACTCGTCCCGGCTGCTCCCCGTCCTGCCCGCCTCGTTTGCGAGCGGCAATGGAAACGGGAACGGCCACGGAAGCGGACCTGCGTCCGCGTCCGCGACGGCCCATGCCCACGATCACTGAGAGGGACGCGTGACGCTGCCGGATACGATCCCGCTGATCGGGATCGGGTGGGATGACCTGCTGTTCCTGGCCCTGGCCGGGGTGATGGTCGGTGCCGCGCTGCTGGTCGTCACGATGCGCGACATCATCCGCTGCGGCCTGGCCATGATCGTGTGCTTCGGCGCCCTGGCGGGGCTGTACGTGCTTGCCGGGGCCCCGTTCGTCGCCGCCGCGCAGGTGCTGGTGTACATCGGCGCGATCAGCGTCCTGGTCCTGTTCGCGATCATGCTCACGCAGACGAAGGCGGGCCCGAGGGCGCTGGTGTTCCAGACGCAGGCGGTCCCCGCGGCGATCGCGGCGGTGATCCTCGCGATCCTGATCGCGGTCACGGTCACGGCGACCGACTGGCCCCAGTCGGCGGGACGGATCTGGACGCGAACCGCCGACGTCGCGGCGACCCTGTTCTCCTCGTTCGTGCTCCCGTTCGAGGTGGTGAGCGTGCTGCTGCTCGCGGCCGTGATCGGCGGGGTGTTCATCGCCAAGCGGGAGCGGGGAGGGCCTGACTGATGCTGGCCGCCCTGCACAACCTGTCCCAGACCCTGGATGCGTATCTCGTGCTCGCGGGGCTGCTGTTCGCGATCGGTGCGTTCGGCTTCCTGGCCCGGCGCAACGCGATCAGCATGCTGATGTCGATCGAGCTGATGCTCAACGGCGTCAACCTCGCGATCATCGCGTTCGGCGCGTTCAGCCCCTCGCTCAAGACCAGCGCCTCGGTGATCGCGCTGATCGTGATGGCCGCCGCCGCCGCCGAGGCGACCGTCGGCCTCGCCATCGTGATCGCGATCTACCGCAACCGGAAGACGCCGCTCGTCGACGAGTACGACGACATGCGGCAGTAGGCGCCGATCGATGTACGAGACCCTGATCCCGCTGATCGTGCTGCTGCCGATCGCCGGCTTCGCGTTCACGGCGCTGTTCGGTCGCCGGCTCCAGCTCACATTCGGACGCTGGGCGTCGGAGATCGTGCCGGTGGGCGGCGTGATCGCGGTGTGGGTGATCGCGATGATCGTGGTCGCCGGGGCGCTCGGCCACAACGAGGCGTTCGGCGAGCACGGCCTCGACGTCAAGCTCTGGACGTGGATCCCGGCCGGGGCGTTCAGCGTGGACCTCGGCTTCCACGTGGACACGCTGACGGCCGCGCTGCTGATCGTGGTCACCACGATCGGCATGCTCGTCCACGTGTACTCGATCGGGTACATGGCGCACGACGACGGGACGTGGCGCTTCTTCGCCTACCTCAACCTGTTCATGTTCTCGATGCTGCTGCTGGTGCTCGCCAACAGCTGGCTGCTGGTGTTCGCGGGCTGGGAGCTGGTCGGGCTGTGCAGCTACCTGCTGATCGGCTTCTGGTACCGCAAGCGCTCGGCATCGCTGGCGGCCAAGAAGGCGTTCATCGTCAACCGCGTGGGCGACGTCGGGTTCGCGCTGGGGATCATGGCGATCTTCGTCAACACCGGCACGCTCAACATCCAGGACTCGCTGGCGAAGCTGATCGAGGCGCCGGCCGGGACGCTGACGATCCCGCTCTCGATCATCGCCCTGCTCGTGTTCGCGGGCGCGATGGGGAAGAGCGCGCAGTTCCCGCTCCACGTGTGGCTCCCGGACGCGATGGAAGGTCCGACCCCCGTCTCGGCCCTGATCCACGCGGCGACCATGGTCAACGCCGGCGTCTACCTCATCGCCCGCGCCAACCCGCTGTTCGCCCACGCCCAGGACGCGATGGTGGTGGTGGCCGCGATCGGCATCTTCACGGCGATCCTGGCCGCCTCGATCGCGTTCACCCAGACCGACATCAAGCGCGTGCTCGCGTACTCCACGCTGAGCCAGCTGGGGTACATGTTCGCGGCCCTCGGCGTCGGCGCGTTCGTGCCCGCGATCTTCCACCTGATGACCCACGGGTTCTTCAAGGGCCTGCTGTTCCTCGGTTCGGGCTCGGTGATCCACGCCGTCCACGAGGAGCAGGACATGAACCGCATGGGCGCCCTGTGGCGGAAGATCCCGATCACGCACTGGACGATGTTCGTGGCCACGTTCGCCATCGCGGGCATCCCGCCGCTGGCCGGGTTCTTCTCCAAGGACGAGATCCTGGGCGAGTCGTTCAAGTTCGGCTTCACCTGGGTGTGGCTGATCGGCGTCGTCGTCGCGGTCATGACGGCGTTCTACATGTGGCGCCTGATGGGCAAGACGTTCTACGGCGAGAGCCGCGTCGACCCGCACGTCGAGCCCAAAATCCACGAGTCCGCGTGGCAGATGACGCTGCCCCTGGTCCTGCTCGCGATCCCGGCCGCGCTGCTGGGCATTGCGCTGACGTGGGGCGGGCCGCCGCTGTTCTCCGGCACGGGCCTGCTGGCCGGCTGGCTGGAGCCCGTGTTCGCCGACTCGGAGCACCTGCTCCACGGCAACCCGGAGGCGTTCGCGCTGGCGGGCGTCGACGGGATCCTGATCCTGATCAGCGTGGCCGCGGCCACGCTCGGCCTGGTCGCCGGCCTGTGGCTGTTCGGTGCCTTCCGCGCCCGTGGCAACCGCGAGCTGGTGGACCGGATCGCCGGCGCCAACGGCGCCACGCGGTTCCTGTATCGGGCCACCCTCAACAAGTGGTGGTTCGACGAGCTCAACGACCTGCTGTTCATCCGGATCGGCGGGCGGGTGGCGGCGGCCATGTGGTGGTTCGACCGGACGATCGTCGATGGCACAGTCAACGGCGTCGGCGCGCTCACGCGTGACGCGGGCGGGGGCCTGCGCCGGATCCAGACCGGACACGTCCAGAACTACGCGCTGGGGATCGCGATCGGCCTGCTCGTGATGGCAGGCTCGTTCCTCGTGATCGTGAGCCGCTGATGAACGTCTCGGACTTCCCGATCGTCTCGCTGATCACGTTCCTGCCCCTCGCCGGCGCGATCGTGGTCGCGTTCCTGCCGGGCAGCCGCCCGAACCTCGCCCGGTACACCGCCCTCGGGTTCGCGCTGGCCGCGTGGGTCGCCTCGCTGATCCTCCTGGTCGGCTTCACGCCCGGGCGTCCCGGGTTCGAGTACATCGACCAGCAGGCGTGGGTGCCCCTGTTCGGGATCCAGTACAAGGTGGGCGTCGACGGGCTGTCGCTGGCGATGGTCGTGCTGACGACGACGCTGACCTGGATCAGCATCCTTGCCTCGTTCCGGCCGATCCAGAACCGGGTCAAGGAGTACATGGTCTCGTTCCTGGTCCTCGAGGTCGGCATGACCGGGGTGTTCGTGTCGCTCGACCTGTTCCTGTTCTACGTGTTCTGGGAGATCGTCCTCGTCCCGATGTACCTGATCATCGGGATCTGGGGCGGCGCGAACCGGATCTACGCGACGATCAAGTTCGTCCTGTACACGCTGGTCGGCTCGCTGCTGATGCTGGTCGCGATCCTGGCGACCGCGTTCACGTACCAGGCCGCGACGGGCAGCTGGGCCGGGGCGTTCGACCTCACCGTGCTGCGCGGCTTCCCGTTCGACTCGACGTTCCAGATGCTCGCGTTCGGTGCGTTCTTCCTCGCGTTCGCGATCAAGGTCCCGATGTTCCCGTTCCACACCTGGCTGCCCGACGCGCACGTCGAGGCGCCGACCGCCGGGTCGGTGATCCTGGCCGGCGTCCTGCTCAAGTTGGGCGGCTACGGGTTCATCCGGTTCGCGCTGCCGTTGTATCCGGATGCGGCCCAGACCTTTGCCCCCGCGATCATCGTGCTCAGCCTGATCGCGATCATCTACGGCGCCATCGTGGCGCTGGTCCAGCCCGACCTCAAGAAGCTGGTCGCCTACTCCTCGGTCAGCCACATGGGCTTCGTGACCCTCGGCATCTTCGTGTTCCAGCAGCAGGCGCTCCAGGGCGCGATCCTCCAGATGGTCAACCACGGGCTGATCACCGGGGCCCTGTTCCTGCTGGTGGGCGTGATCTACGAACGGACCCACGACCGCACGATCGCCAAGATGGGCGGCCTCGGCGCGCCGGTACCCGTCTATGCGGCCGCGTTCGGGTTCTTCGTGTTCGCGTCAGTCGGGCTGCCGGGCCTGTCGGGCTTCGTCGGGGAGTTCCTGACCCTGGTCGGGACGTTCTCCGTGTACCCGGTGGCAGCCGCCGTGGCGACGTTCGTGATGATCCTGGCCGCCGGCTACCTGCTGTGGATGGTCCAGCGGGTGGCGTTCGGCGAGCTGTCCGAGTTCCTCAAAGGTCTGGGCGACCACCTGACCGACATGAAGCCGGTGGAGGCGCTGACCCTCGTGCCGCTGGGCGCACTGGTCGTCGTGTTCGGGCTGTTCCCCGGGCTGGTCCTGGATCTTGTGTCCGGGTCGGTGACCTCGACGCTCAACGCCGTGGCGCAGGGCGCGCCGATCGCGTTCGGGCTGTGGCGGTAGGAGGACGATCGTGAGCTTCTCCGACGCCGCGACCGTCGCGCCGTTCATCGCCGCCATCCTGGTCGCCGGCGCGATCCTCGTGGTCGACTTCATCGCCCCCGGACGCAAGGGCCCGGCCCTGGCGGCCGCGTTCATCGGGCTGGCGCTCGTGGCCGCGCTGGCGGCGGTGGTGGGGCAGGACGAGCGCACGGCATTCCAGGGGGCCTACGTCGTCGATCCCCTGACGACCTTCCTGGACATCCTGTTCGTCGCGATCGTCGCGCTGACCATCGCGTTCGCGCCCGACTACCTGGAGGAACGCGGCCTCCCGGTGCCCGAGTTCGCTGCCGTGCTCGTGTTCGCGATGGCCGGCGCGATGCTGATCTCGGCCTCCGCGGACCTGCTGGTCCTGTTCCTGGGACTCGAGCTGATGGTCCTGCCGGGCTACCTGCTCGCCGGCTACCACAAGTCGGACGGCTACTCAACCGAGGGCGCGATCAAGTACTTCCTGCTGGGCTCGTTCTCGAGCGCGATCTTCCTGTTCGGCCTCGTGTTCGTGTGGGGCACGACCGGCACCACCAGCATCGCGGGCGTGGGCGCCGCGCTGACGCTGATCTCGGGTGGTGGCGCGGCCCTGTCTCCGGGGCTGGGCATGGGTCTCGCGTTCCTGACCACGGGCGTCGCGTTCAAGATCGCGGCGGTCCCGTTCCACTACTGGACACCCGACGCGTACCAGGGCTCACCCACGCCGGTGACCGGCTGGCTGTCGGTCGGCCCGAAGGTGGGCGCCTTCGCCCTGATCATCCGGCTGTTCGCGTCGGCGCTGGGACCGCTCGCCGCCGACTGGAACATCGTGATCATGGTCCTCGCGGCGACCACGATGACCCTGGGCAACCTCGTCGCCCTGACCCAGGACAACGTCAAGCGCATGCTCGCCTACTCCTCGATCGCGCATACCGGCTACATGCTGGTGGGCTTTGCGGCGTTCGGCGCCGGGCAGATCCAGGGTCTCGAGGGGCTCCTGTACTACGGCGCGGCCTACGCGTTCATGAACCTGGGCGCGTTCGCGGTCATCGCCGCCGTTCAGAAGCGGCTCGGCGTGAGCAGCAACCTGTCGACCTTCGCCGGCCTGGTCCGCCGGGAGCCGGCGTTGGCGATCCTGATGACGCTGTTCCTGCTGTCGCTCACCGGGATCCCCCCGACGGCCGGGTTCTTCGGCAAGTTCTACGTCATCCTGGCGGCCGTCCAGGCCGGGGGCTGGCTGAACGTCCTGGCCGTCCTGGCCATGCTCAACGCCGCTGCTGCCGCCTTCTACTACCTGCGCGTGGTCGTGTACATGTACATGCGCGATCCCGCCGGCGAGGTGCCGGTCGTGCCGCATGGCCGTCTCGTGTGGACCGGGCTCGCCGTGACGTCGGTGCTCACGATCGTGCTGGGGATGTTCCCGGGCGTCCTGCTCGAGATCGTCGGCAGCGCCGCCCGCGCGGTCGGATAGCCGGCGCCGACCCCGGTCGGACGGGCGCAGCGGCGCGCTCCCGGGCACGCTGCGCATCACGGTCGCACGGCTCCGGCTCGAGGTCCGATTCGACCCGTCGGGCATACTTGAGGCGTGACTGTCGATCGACCGCGCGTGCTGGATGACCTCCTCGGAGCCGCCGGTCGCCTGATCGTCGTCTCGAATCGGGGCCCGATCACCTTCCATCTCGAGCCCAATGCCCCCGGCGGCCTGACGGCGGCGCGTGGCGCGGGGGGCCTCGTGACCGCCCTGGGCGAGCTGGGCCGGCATGCCCCGCTGAGCTGGGTTGCCGTCGCGATCACGCCGGGCGATCGGGCCGTGGCCCAGACCCTCGAGGAGCTCGCGCGGCCCGAGCGCCGCGTGCGGCGTCGACGGAACGGCGGCGCCCGGAATGAGCCGGGCTTTGACAGGGCCGTCGTCGGCGATCTGGTCGAGTCCGTGCTGCCGAATCAGGACGTCCGGCTCCACCTCGTGAGCCTCGATGCCTCGGTCTTCCAGCCGTTCTACAACATCGTCGCGAACCCGTTCCTGTGGTTCCTCCAGCACCGGATGTTCTCGCCGGCCTATGGCCCCAACGTGGACGCCGCGTTGCTCGCCGCCTGGCGCGGGGGGTACGTGCCGGCGAACGATGCCATTGCCGATGCCGCGGTGGCGGCGGCCGGGGATGATCCGCGGCCGATCATCCTGCTCCAGGACTACCACCTGTACCTTGCGGCGGCGCGCATCCGGCAGAAGCTGCCGTCGGCGACGATCCTCCACTTCAACCACATCCCGTGGCCGGCCGCGAGCGAGTGGCAGATCCTCCCCGCGAGCATGCGACGGACGATCTGCGAGGGGCTGCTCGAATGCGACATCGTGGGCCTGCAGACCGATCGCTATGCGTCGAGCTTCCTGGACACGGTGGCGACCTCGGTCCACGACGCCCGGGTGGATCCGGACAGCCGGACGGTCCGCTGGCGCGGACGGCGCGTGCCGGTGCGGACCTACCCGATCTCGGTCGACCCCGACGGCCTGGCCCGGTTCGCCCGCAGTGACGCCGTCGAGCAGCGGGTCGTCCGCCTTCGAGAGCGACTCGGTCGCGCGGGGAACCCGTGGCTGATCGTCCGCGCCGACCGGATCGAGCCGTCGAAGAACGCGCTGCGCGGCTTCCTTGCGTTCGAGGAGCTGCTGTCGCGAGATCCGCAGCTCCGCGATCACGTCCGGTTCCTGGCCGTGATGGCGCCGACGCGGACCTCGATCACGGAGTACGCGGAGTACGCCGCGGCGGTCCGGGAGGTGGTCGCCCGGATCAACGGGCTGAGCGACCCGGATGATGCCCCGGTCTGGATCTCGGATGGCTCGGACTACGCGATGGCGATCGCGGCCCTCCGGATGGCCGACGTGGTGCTGGTCAACCCGCTGGTCGACGGCATGAACCTGGTGGCCAAGGAGGCGGTGCTGGTCGGCGAGCGCAACCCGGTGCTCGTGCTGTCCGAGACCGCGGGCGCCGCGGAGCAGCTGGCCGCGGACTCGCTGGTGGTCGCGCCCGCCGACATCGCCGGCACGGCCGCCCAGCTGCGCCGCGCGCTCGAGATGCCCGCCGAGGAACGCCGGACCCGCCTCCGACACCTGCGCCAGTCCGTCCGCCACGAGGACGTGCGCTGGTGGCTGGACCGCCAGCTGCGCGACATCGCGGCCATTCGCCGCGGCGCGCCGCCGCCGTCACGGCGCCTCCGGGACACGCTGCGCCGCGTCGAGAGCCCGGGCCTCACCTCCGACTAGGGCGACCCTCGCCCAGGCGGCGAGCTCGCTCCCGCGCCCGGCTGCGCCTCCAGCGCGTCGGCCAGCGCATCGAGCACGGCGGCCATCGCGTCCGGCGACGCGACCATGACATCGGCGGTCGCGAGCACCTCCGGGGGCGTCTCGGCTGCGCCGCTGACCCCGACGATCAAGGCCTGCACGGCCTCCGCGTCGCGCAGGCGCCGGACGACCCGGAAGCCGTCGGCATCGGTGCGGTCGTCGCCCGTGATCAGGACCGAGGCGGGTCGAACCTCGTCGATCAGGCGCTGCGCCGCGTCGCCCTTGCCCGGCGCGCCGCCCGGCCGCAGCTCGACGACCCGGCGACTCTCGAGGCGATCGACGTGCTGCGGCCCCAGGTCCCGTGCGGCCGCCTCGAGCTCGGCATCGAGCGCCGCATGGATCGACGCCCTGGCAGCTTCGGGGTCGTCGGCGCGGCGGTAATGCAGCCCGATCGAGGCGCCCTTGGGCTCGATCGACAGCCACTCCGGTCGGCCCATGCCCTCGGCCGCACGCTCGGCGAGCCGCAGCAGCCCCGTCCCGGCCGCATCGATGCCGGGGTCGGTCCGGACGACCGGACGTGCGTCCGGTTCCGGTCCCAGATAGCCCTGCTCGATCCCGTGCTGGCCCAGGTACCGGATCCCCGGCACCCCGACCCGGCGCGCAACGTCGGCGGCGTCACGCCCCGACAGGACGGCGACGACCAGCGCGCCCGCGGGCAGCGCATCCGCGGCCGCGCCCAGGCGCCCCAGCGCGCGCCGCGCCGCGGGCACGATGCGGGCATCCCCCGGAACCTCGACGATCGGTGACAGGGTGCCGTCGAAGTCGGTGATGACGAGGATCGGCCGGGTGCGTGCCAGCGTGGCCGCGCGACGCGTGGCCGCTCGAAGGATGGCCGATGCACGGGCCGGACGGCCGCCGGGCCCGTCCGGGTCGCCGGCGCGCGACGCGGTCGGGGTCACGGTGCGCTGACGGTGACGCCCGGCATGATCGTCTCCAGCCCGGCGGTCATCAGATCGGGCCCGATGCCGCCCAGGGCGCCGTCACGCACGATCCCGTCGGTGTCGATCCAGTAGTGGACGGGCAACGCGAACGCGCCCCACGCGGCCTGTGCCACGCCGTCCACGTCGGTCCCGACGGGCAGCGTCACGCCGAGGCCGCGCATGTAGCCGTCGACCGTCGTCTGGTCCTCGCGGACGTCGATCACCAGCACCACCAGGCCGGCGTCCGAGTACTTGGCGGCGTAGCCGGCCATCAGGGGAAGCTCGTCCCGGCACGACGGGCACCAGGTCGCCATGAAGTTGACCCAGACCGGCTGGCCCTTGAGCGACGCGAGGGTGATCCGGCCGCCGCCCAGCTGCGCCACGTCGAGCGGCGGGGCAGCCTCACCGACCCCGAACGCCGCAGATGCGCCGCTGGCCGAAGCTGACGGCGTCGCCGCGGGCGAGGGTGTGGACGCTGCGGGCGAGGGTGTCACCGGCACCTGGCTCGCGGCGACCGATGCGGCGGGGCCCTGGACAACGGGTGGCGGCACCAGGAGCAGCAGCCCGCCGAGCGCGATGGCGCCGACCACCACACCCGCGATCAGGCCCGCCACGACGTTCGCTCTCCCACCCATCAGTGCGAGCCTACCAGTACGACTCGGTCGGGGCGGGATCGTGAGGCGTCCACTAGGATCTCCGCGATGCTCCCGCCGATCGAGACCGTCCGCACCCGGATCCTGCCCGCCCTGCTCACGGCGCTGGGCGTGGTGCTGCTGACCGCCGGCCTGCTGTCGTACGCGGATCCCACCACGGCGGGAACGACGCTCGAGGAATCACCCACGACGTACGTCCTGACGCCGTCGACGGCGCCGACGGCGTCCACGGTGGGCCCGTCGGCGACGCCGACCGCCGAGGCCTCCGCCGCCCAGTCCGAGGCCCCCACCGTCAGCCCGGCCGTGCGGGCGCTCGCCACGCGGGTCGTCATCCCGGCGCTCAAGATCGACCTGCCCGTCATCGAGGGGCCCGACGGCTACCCGCTGTGCAACGTCGCGATGTACTTCAAGGAGCTCGGCCAGCCGGGCGAAGGCCGCGCGACGTACCTGTTCGCGCACGCACGGGACGGGATGTTCGGGCCGATCTACGAGCTCGCCCACGCCGGCCAGCAGCGAAAGATGCTGGGCATGATCGTCCAGGTGTTCACCAGCGACGACAAGCTGTACCTGTACGAGGTCCACGAGGTCCGGCTGCACCAGCTCAACCTCAACGCCGCCCAGGCCGCGACCACCGAGGAGCTGTGGCTCCAGACGTCCGAAGGGCCGAAGGGGACACCGGGCAAGACGCAGCTGGTCGCGGTTCCGATCTCGGTCGGCGACGCGGATCCGGCCGATGCCCACCCCAAGCCGAAGCCCGTGGCCTGCGGCTGACCGCCCGACGGTCTCAGCTGGCGCCGGCCCCGGGCTCCGGGCCGCGGCGGCGGCGGTCGAGGACCAGCGACGGCGGCACGGCGATCGCGGTCACGGCACCCGCGACCAGGAAGATGCCGACCATGATCCTGGCCGCCTCGCTGGCCGCCCAGCTCTCGAGCGCCTCGACGACGAGCCCGTCGTGGAGCGGCCGGTCGCGCAGCGAGGCCGGGATGTACTGGCGGTACGAGTCGGGCGTGGCGTACACCTGGTCGTAGAGGCGATCGATCGTGGTCGACCCGTACGCCGTCAGGATCGCGAGACCCACGGCCATCCCGATCATCCGCGCCACAGTCACCGTCGACGACGCCATCCCGTACGCCTCACGCGAGACGGACTGGACCGCCGCGGTTGACCGGGGCGTCACGGTCAGCCCGAACCCCGCCCCGAACAGCCCGAGAGCGGCGGCGGTCTGCTCGATGGTGGTGGCCGGGGTCCACGCCGACATCACGACCAGCGCCACGATCGATGCGCCGAGGCCGAGCAGGGTGACCAGGCGCAGCGAGAGCACGCGCACGGCGAACCCGGACACGAGCGCGCCAGCGGCCGTTGCCGCGCCCAGCGCCCCCAGCGCCAGCCGCTGGTCGTCGGCGCCGCCGTACAGCACCCGGTCCACGAACACCGCGCCGCCCACGATCGCGGTCGCGAATCCATACCCCGTCAGCGCCGAGACCAGTGCCGCGGCCGTGAACGGGGCATGGCGGAACAGCCGCGGGTCGAGGAACGGGTCGCCCGTGCGCAGCCCGCGCACGATGCTCACGGGTCCGGCAACCGCGGCCACGACGACGAGGATGATCGTCACGATGAACGGGTCGATGGACCCGGGGCCCGGATCGGTGCGGCTGCCGAGCAGCGTGAGGGCGCCCAGCGCGCCGATCAGGAACGCCGAGAACAGCACCGCACCAACCAGGTCGACCCGTCCGGCGCGGCGCGGCGTCTCCCAGCCGCTGCTCGCGGCCCACGCGAGGACGACCGCGATGATCCCGATCGGCACGTTGACGTAGAACACCCAGCGCCACGCCGGCGCCAGCGCGTCCGGGAGCGGCGAGCCGGGCGTCAGGCCGAGTCGCGCCAACGCGGCGTCCGGATGGAAGGCGTCGAGGATGGCCGCGCCGAGGAACGGGCCGGCGGCCATGCCCAGGAACGTGAGCGCGCCGATGATCCCCAGCGCCCTCGGACGTGCCGGGCCTTCGAACAGGTGCGAGACGGCCGATGTCGCCACCGGGATCAGGGCACCGCCGCCCGCCGCCTGCACGAGGCGCGCCGCGACCAGCTCCTCCAGCGACTGCGCCCGGCCCGCGAGGGCCGAGCCGATCGTGAACACCACCAGCGCCGCCAGGAACAGCCGGCGATTGCCCCACAGGTCGGCCAGGCGACCGGCCAGGGGCATGGTCACCACGTACACCAGGAGATAGCCGTTGATGATCCACGACGCCTCGCGCAGGCGGGTCCAGTCTGCGAGGTCGACAACGATCGCCGGCAGCGCGACCGCCGTGATCATGAGCTCCAGGCCGGCGAGGAACACGCCCGCGCCCAGGACGGCAAGGAGAACGAGGGCATCGCGTCGCGGCAACCGGTCCACGGCCCGAGTGTAGGTCGACGACCGGGCTTGACACCACGAACCCGCGCCAATAGGATCAACGTCCATTGATATAAATGGTGGTTGATCCGTAGATCGATATCGCCGTGTCGTGTCGTCGGACCATCGCAGCAGGTGCCTCAAGACTTGTCGCCATCTCGCGCACGCATCCGGAGCACGCTCGCATCGGTCGTCGACCAGCCCGATGACCTGCGCGAGCTGCGGCTGTTCCACAAGGTGCTCGCGGACGTCAACCGGCTGCGGATCGTGCGCAGGCTGGCCATCGGCCCGGCCACGGTGACCCAGCTGATCGACCATGTCGGGCTGTCCCAGCCGCTGGTCTCGTGGCACCTGGGCAAGCTCCGCGAGGTCGGGCTGGTCACCGCACGGCGCCATGGTCGCGAGACCGTCCACACGATCGAGCCCGAGGCGTTTGCGCGGTTCGCCGACCGACAGGCGCAGGTCCTGGGGTTCGGCGCGACCGGCGGGGCCACGCCGCGAGCGGTCTCGTGACGGGCTCGCTGGTCACGCCCGGCCTGCGCTCCCGGGTTCGCGGCCTGATGGAGCCGATCGCGCTCGGCCTCGGACGTCTGGGCCTCACGCCGAACGCGCTCACGGTCATCGGCTTCCTGATCGCGTGCATCGCGGCGGTCGCGGCGGCCGCCCAATGGTGGCTCGTGGCCGGGCTCCTGGTCGTGTTCGGCGGCGTGTTCGACCTGTTCGACGGCGCCCTGGCGCGAGCGACCGGCAGGGTGAGCCGGCTGGGCGCGTTCATGGACTCGACCTTCGACCGGTGGGGGGAGGGCGTCGTCTACGTGGGTGTCGTGGCGGGCTCGCTTGCCGATGATTTCCGCCTCGGCGCGGTGCTCGCCGCCGCCGCGATGGCTTCCGCGTTCATGGTCAGCTATACCCGGGCCAAGGCCGAGAGCCTCGGTTTCACGCCCGGGACGGGCATGGCCAACGTGGGCCTCGCGCCGCGCGAGGTCCGGATCGTCATCCTCACGATCGGCCTGGTCCTTGCCGGCATCCAGGGGACCGCCAACCCCCTGCTACGCCTCGAGACCTATTCGCTCCCCGGCGGCATCGAGATCGCCCTGCCGTGGGCCGGCCAGGTCTGGCTCGCATGGAGCCTCGGCCTGATCGCCATCCTCGCCACCATCACGACCATCCAGCGAATCGTCCACACCATCAACCAGGCATCCAAGCAGGAGCAGGAGTAACAGCAGCATGGAGCAAGAGCGGGTGAGCACGAACGGCACCAACGGGGGCACCCCCAAGGCGCGCGGCAAGAAGATCCGGGTCGCCATCGTGGGCGTCGGGAACTGCGCCAGCAGCCTGGTCCAGGGTCGCTACTACTACGAGAACGCGAAGGCCGGCGAATTCGTCCCCGGGCTGATGCACGTCCAGCTGGGCGACTACCACATCAGCGATGTCGAGTTCGTCGCCGCGTTCGACGTCGACAAGGAGAAGGTCGGCAAGGACATCTCCGAGGCGATCTTCTCGGGCCAGAACAACACCTACAAGTTCATGGACGTTCCGCACATGGGCGTCAAGGTCGACCGGGGCATGACCCACGACGGCCTGGGCAAGTACCTGTCGCAGATCATCGAGAAGGCCCCCGGGCCCACGGCGGACGTGGTCGGGATCCTGCGCGATCGCGAGGTCGACGTCATGGTGTCGTACCTGCCGGTCGGCAGCGAGGAGGCCACCAAGTGGTACGTCGAGCAGGCACTCAAGGCCGGCGTCGCGTTCGTCAACGCGATCCCCGTGTTCATCGGTCGCGAGCCCTACTGGCAGCGCCGGTTTGCCGAGGAAGGGCTGCCCGTCATCGGCGATGACATCAAGAGCCAGGTCGGCGCGACGATCACCCACCGGGTGATGACCCGCCTGTTCATGGACCGCGGCGTCCGCCTCGACCGCACGTACCAGCTCAACTTCGGCGGCAACACGGACTTCCTCAACATGCTCGAGCGCGAGCGCCTCGAGTCCAAGAAGATCAGCAAGACCAACGCGGTCACCTCGATGCTCGACTACGACATGGAGCCGACCGACGTGCACGTCGGCCCGTCGGACTACGTGCCGTGGCTCAAGGACCGCAAGTACTGCCACATCGTCATGGAGGGCACGACGTTCGGCGACGTGCCGCTCAAGGCCGAGCTCAAGCTCGAGGTGTGGGACAGCCCCAACAGCGCGGGCGTCATCATCGACGCCATCCGCTGCGTGCGGATCGGGCTGGACCGGGGCCTCAAGGGCACCCTCGTGGCTCCCTCGAGCTACTTCATGAAGAGCCCCCCGCTCCAGATCCACGACGACATCGCGTTCAACCGGGTCGAGGCGTTCATCCGGGGCGAGGACAACGAGACGCTGGTCGGCAACGAGGAGTCGAAGAAGGACTCCAAGGCGCTGGCCGGCCAGGCAAAGGCGAAGGCTGCCGCCAACCGGTGACCCAGCGCACTCCCGGGCTCGAGGCGCCCCACCGGCGCCTCGAGCCACCCTCCCGCCTGCTCGAGCGGTCCGCGGTCCTCGGCTACCGGGCCGCGGCCGTCGTCCTTGCGCACGTGCCGCCGCGGCTGTCGCGAGCGGTGATCGGGACCGCCGTGCAGGCGAGCTACCTCGCCTGGCCCGCCAAGCGGCGGTTCTCCAACACGAACTTCGGGCACGTGCTCGGGCTCCCGCCCGGGGATCCGCGCGTGAGGCGGCTCGCGCTGCGGGCATACCGCGAGTACGCGCGCTACATCGTGGAGCTGATGCGGCTCCCGTCACGCCCCGAGGCCGAGGTCTCAGCGGCCGTCGAGCTGGGCGATATCGAACGCGTCGCCCGGCTGTGGCGCGAGTCCGGACTGCCACTGATCGTGGTCGCCGGGCACATCGGCAACAACGAGGCGGCGGCCGCAGCCATCGCCGAGCACGGCTACCCGACCAACGTGATCGCCGACGACTCGTCATTCCCGGAGCTGTTCGACCTGCTGCGGCGACAGCGCGAGTCGTGGGGCGTCAAGCTCATCCCGTGGCGGAACCTGCGCGACCTGTTCGGGGTCCTGCGCCGCAACGAGATCCTGGCCCTGCTGATCGACTGGGGGTACCGGCCGGACGGGATCCCCGTCCGGATGTTCGATGCCTGGACAACGCTGCCGGCAGGACCGGCGACGCTGGCCGCGAAGTCGGGCGCCATGATCGTGCCGATCGCCATCCGACGCGACGCTGCGGGTCGCTTCCACATCGAGCTCGACGAGCACTTCACGGTGCCGTCATCGGCCCCGGCCGACCTGCTCGGTGCGACGCAGCGGATCGCCGACTTCCTCGAGCGTGCGGTGGCCGAGGCCCCCGAGCAGTGGTACAGCTTCAAGCCCGTGTGGCCGGCCGATCCCGGCGAGGGCCTCGCCCTCGAGGCGCGGGCCGCTGCGATGCGCGCCGACAGGGGCCGGGCTGGCCAAAGCCGAGCCGGTGTCCGGCCCGCCACGGCGGGCAAGCCGGACGACACCGTCGGGACCGACGCCCGCGCATTCGAGGCGACGGGGTCGTGATCTCGGCCACGCCGCCCGGCCCGGCCAGTGCCCCCGGTGGACCGGTGGCGGATGCGCCGGATGCGGCGCGTGGCCTCCGTGGGACCCTGCTGGTCGGCGGAGCGAAGCTGATCTCGCGGCTCCCGGAACGGCCGCTCGTCGCGGCCGCGGATGCCGCGGGCGAGCTGTGGTACCGCCTGGCGCCGGCGCGCGCCGCGCAGGCGCGGGCGAACCTCGGGCGCGTGTGCGAGGGCCTGGCCGCATCGAACCGTGGCACCGGTCTCGCCCGGCGCGCGGCCACGGACCCCGACGCACTCGAGCGGCTGGTGCGCGCCGCCTTCCGGCACGCGGCCCGGTACTACCTCGAGGTTGCGCGCAGCGGCGCCTTCGACCTGGCGCTGGCGCAGGAGCGGATCGAGATCGAGACCCCGGCGGAGGTCAGCGAGGCGCTTGCGAGCGGACGCCCGATCGTGCTCGTGGGCATGCACTTCGGCTCGATCGAGCTCCCGGTCGTGATCGTGTCCCACCTCGTCGGACACCCGGTCACCGCACCCATGGAGTCGGTGTCGGACCCGGGCCTCCAGCGCTGGTTCATCGAGTCGCGGAGCCGCGTGGGCGTGCAAATCGTGCCGATCACCGATGCTCGCCGAACCCTGCTCCGCGCACTCCGGCGGGGCGAGTCGGTGGGGCTGGTCGCGGACCGGGACCTGACCCACAACGGGTTGCTGGTCCCGCTGTTCGGCCACCCGGCGCCGATCCCCGCCGGGCCGGCGCTGCTGGCCGTCGAGGCCGGCGTGCCGGTCTACGCCGGGTCCGCACGCCGGACGGCCGGTGGGAGGGTGATCGGCCGGTTGCTCGAGGTGCCGGTCCCGCAGACCGGGACCCGGCGCGAGCGCGTGACCGCGCTGACCGCCCGGATCGCAGCCGCGTTCGAGTCGCTGCTGGCGGACAGCCCCGAGCAGTGGTGGGGCGCCTTCCACCCGATCTGGCCCGATCTCGTTCCAGCCGGCCGATCGGCTGCTGCATCGACCGCGGCTCCGACCGCGGCGCCGGCGACGGATCTGCCCGGCGGCGACGCCGCGCCCGAGGCTCGTGCATGACCGGCGAGCCGCAGGAGCGCATGGGCCGCGCAGACCTGCACATCCACACGATGGCATCCGACGGCACGTCGTCCGTACAGGAGATCCTCGATCACGTGGAGCGCGTCGGGATGCTCGACGTCATCGCGATCGCCGACCACGAGCGGATCGACGCGGCCCTCGCGGCGCGCCGCATGGCCGAGGACCGGGGCCTGGGCTTCTCGGTCGTCATCGGCGAGGAGATCACGACCCGCGGCGGGCACCTGCTGGCGCTGTACCTCGAACGCCGGGTGCCGTCGCTCCGATCGCTCGGATGGACGATCGAGGCCGTCCACGATCAGGGGGGCCTGGCGATCCCCGCCCACCCGCTGGTTCCGTACCCGCTGTGCGCCCAGGGCTTCGTGCTCCGCCGGCTGCTGGCGAGCGACAATCCGGCCGTACGCCCCGACACCATCGAGACGTTCAACCCCACGGCGCTCGGCCGCTACCGTCACAGGCGCGTGCTCGAGTTCGCGGCCGAGCTCGGGCTCGCCGAGATCGGCAACAGCGATGCCCACGCGACCGCCGCGGTCGGCTCGGGCTGGACGTCGTTCCCCGGCCGGACTCCCGACGATGTGCGCGCCGCGATCCTCGCCGGGACCAGCCGGCACCACGGCGACTTCCACGGCACCGCCGGCCAGCTGGGAACGTTCGGCAGGCAGCTCCGGAAGTACGGGCGCGACGCCCGGGCCGATCTTGGCGGGCGCCTCCGGCGCGACGGGACGGGCCGGGACCACGGCTATCCGGGTGGCCACCTCCGACCGCCCCGGTACGCGCCCGGCGGAGCGTCGCCCGCGCCCGATCCTGGTGGAGCGTCGTCAACAGCCGAGCCCGGCGAGGCGTCTCGCAGATGAAGATCGGCCTCGTCTCCCCGTACGTCTACCCGCTGCCGGGCGGCGTCACGCAGCACGTCCGCTACCTCTACGAGAACCTGCGGCTGCGCGGCCACGACGTCCGGATCCTGACCTCGTCCCACGGCCTCCAGCGCGCATCCGAGGGCGACGTGATCCGGCTGGGCAAGGGGTTCTCGGTTCCCACGAACGGGTCGGTCGGCACGATCACGCTGTCGCCCCGGTACATCTCCCAGGTCCGGGCCGTGCTCGAGCGCGAGCGGTTCGACGTGCTCCACTTCCACGAGCCGTTCGTGCCGTTCCTGTCGCTCGTCCTGCTGCGGGAATCCCACAGCGTGAACGTTGCCACCTTCCACGCCTACGGCGGCTGGTCGCCGGCGTACGAGTTCGGCAGTCGTGCCCTGCGCGGCTATGCGGAACGGCTCCACGGCCGGATCGCGGTGTCGGCCGCCGCGCGGCACTTCATCGACCGCTACTTCCCCGGCGACTACAAGGTGATCCCCAACGGCGTGGACCTGGACCGCTTCCGGCGGGCGGTCCCGCTGGCGCGCTGGCAGGACGGGACCCGGAACATCCTGTTCGTCGGACGGTTCGAGCCGCGCAAGGGCGTGCTGGACCTGCTCAAGGCCTACCGGATCCTGCGCAAGACGGGCTGCGAGTGCCGGCTCCTGCTGGTCGGTGGCGGGCCGCAGGAGCGCGAGGCCCGCCGCTACGTGGCCACGCGCCGGCTGCGCGGGGTGGAGTTCGTCGGTCGCGTCTCGGACGACGAGCGGGACCAGCTGTTCCGCACGGCCGACGTCTACGTGTCCCCCGCAACCGGCCGCGAATCGTTCGGGATCGTCCTGCTCGAGGCGATGGCGGCCGGGGCGCCGATCGTCGCGTCCGACATCCACGGCTACAAGGGCGTGGTCCGGCGTGGCCGCGAGGCGCTGCTGGTCCCGCCTCGAGCGCCCAAGCAGATCGCGCTGTCGGTCGGTCGCCTGCTGCGCGATCCGGAGCTCGCCGCCGCCATGTCCGAGGCCGGGATCCAGCGCGCCGAGGAGTTCAGCTGGCCACGGGTGACCGCCAAGGTGGACGACTACTACGGGTTCGTGATCCGGCGGCTCGACGCCGCCGGCGCCCTGCCCGCGCACTTCTCGGCCGACGTCCCGCCATCGCCGCGGGCGGCTGGGTCGGACCAGGCCGGGGACGCGAGCGGCACCGCGGACGAGGTTTCGCGCCCCGCCTGACCGCACGCTCGCGGGGCGGCGCGGCGCTCGCTCAGGTCGCTCCCGGCTCACCCGCCGGGCCACCGGCCACGCGATCCGGGGCCTGGTCCGCCGGCTCGTCGGCCAGGGACTGGCGCCAGATCCACGCCGAGTAGGCGACCACGACGGCCGCGATCGCGATGAACGCCAGGAGCAGCACGAAGCGCGGATCCGCGAACGAGATCGAGCCGCTGCGGTCGATCGTGTTGACCGAGAACTGGAACGCGTACAGGTAGGTCGGCAGCAGCCCCTGGTAGGCGTTGACCACCGTCGCCGGCAGCGGCAGCGCCGAGATGTTGGGATACAGGATCACGAACCAGATCGCGACCGCCGAGATCAGCCCGATCACGAACCGCCGGGCGTCCCGGGCCGTCACGACCTGGATCGCGACGAGCCCGAGCGGGATGGCGATCACGAGCGCGATCAGCTCGGGCACGATCCCCGGGAAGTCGAGCAACGGCTCGGTCGACGGGAGCACCCGCGACAGCGCCAGCAACGCTCCGCCGATGACGGCGGTCGCCAGCAGCGGCACGAGATCGCGTCCGTCAAGCGGACGCCCGTCCGAGCGCGGCCGCCCCAGGTCGATGAGCTGCCGGACGAGGATCACCAGCGTCACCAGCACGATGACGGCCATGGCGGCCGCCGCCGGCGTGATGACCAGGTTGCCGGGGTTCCCGTGGCACGCGGCCGAGCCCTCGTTGACGGAGTCGACGCCCGCGAACGTGCACAGCGGCAGGCGAAGGACCCACAGGATCACCGGTCCCATCAGCGCCACCGCGGCCGCCACCCGCGCCAGCAGCCAGGTCCGCCGCGAGGCGCCATGCCACAGCTCGGCGACGAAGTAGGCGAGCGCCATGACCACGAACGGCAGGCTCGTGTAGTAGTGGTACTCGAACGCCGCGCGGTCGATCCGCGCCCAGGACACCCACTGGCACAGGAACCCGATCACGATCAGGCCGAGGGCAAGGCTCCGGCGACGGAACGCCTGGTAGGTGACGAACACGAGCGCCGGGACACCCAGCCACCAGATGACCAGGTTGCCCGCGTCGTAGATCGATCCCGCCGTCGATTCGGCGAACCCGCCCTGGTAGAACCACACGGGCTTCAGGTTGAGCGGCCACGCCCACCACGGCGAGCTGGCCGGATGCGCGGCCGTCAGGTTGTTGTGATAGCGGTACATCTCGCCGGTGAGATCCAGCAGGGTCTGGCCGTTGTGCCCCGGCGGCCAGCCCGTCACGATCTGGTGCCCCTCGATCGCCGCCCACGGCAGGTACGAGATGACATAGACCACGATCGGGATCACGAGCAGCGAGCCCAGCATCCACACGATCGGCAGCCCGAGGCCCGATCCCAGGCGAAGCCAGCCCTCCGCGGGCGGTGAGGCCGGTGGGATCCCGGCGACGGTCCCGGTCGACGGGACGGGCGCCATCGGACCGAACCCGAGCCGCCCGCCCAGCTGGAACATGGCGTACGCCGCGAGACCGGCGAGGACCAGCACGAACGCGGCGGAGATCGGCGTCACCAGCACCGGGCCGAGGGCGATCGCCGTATCCGCCCGCCCCAGCGCGATGGACGAGAGCGCGAGCAGGATGCCCAGCGCCGGAGGTCCGCCCACCGCCAGCCGGATCTCGTCGTCCGACCAGGCGATCGGGTGGTACGCGCTGATCGCGACCGCGGCCAGCGTGAGGCCGATCATCATCAGGGCGAAGGTGACGTTCCCGCTTGCCTCGCTCCCGGTCGGCACCGCGAGCGCCATCCAGCCGAGCACGCCGGTGAGCCCGATCATGCCCAGGATCAGCAGCACGCGACCCAGCGCGGAGCGGGCGAGGATCAGGATGCCCAGGGCACCGATGGCGTATGCCGCCACCCACTTCGAGGCCAGGGCGAGGCCGAGCAGCACCCCGATCGCGGGCATCGCCACCCAGAACGACCAGCGGCGCCTTGCGGGCTGGAGCCACAGCCAGGCGAACAGCAGGTACGCCGCGAGGATGAAGAAGCCGACGTACACGTCGTTCATCGCGATCCGGCTCTGGACGAAGAACATCCCATCGAGGACGGCGAACAGGCCGACGAGCACGCCCACCTCGCGGCGACGGAACAGCACCCGGGTGAGCAGGTACAGCAGGCCCGCGGACAGGGCGCCGAGGATGACGCCCGGCAGGCGCCAGGCAAAGGCGTAGTCGTCGACGTTGAGCGCGCCGGTGGCCCCGCCCGCCGAGAACACCAGGATCGCGCCATGGCTGTCGGTCGGGTAGTCCTTGTTGCTGTCGAGGACCCAGGCCGCCGCGTCGAACGGCAGCCGATGGTCGGCGAACACCGTCTTGCCATGTGGCTCGATCACGTACACGGTGGGGCTTCCGTCGGGCGCGACCCCCAGCGCGTCCACGAGCCCCGCCGCCTCGTCGTACACGATCCGGGACGTCGCCCCGGGCATCTGCATCGTCGCGGTCATGCGCGGGCCGTCCTTGGCCGAGTCGCCGGACATCGCGACGATCGCCACCTGCGGCTGACCGATGGCCGCGTCGGTGCTCGTGGCGTACAACTGCGTGCCGTCCTCCACCCCGCTGACGTAGGCGACCGAGGTCGCCGGCCCCTTGAGGGCGATGGTCGCGGCCAGGGCGCCGCGCGTGGTCACGAGGTCCACGCCGGCGGTGTCGGCCACCGCCAGCACGGGGACCTTGTCGATCCGGATCCCGGCCAGCTGTCCGCCATCGATCGCCGCCTGGAGGCTCGATCGCACCTCGGGCGTCAGCGTGCCGGGCAGGGTCACGGTGTCGGCGTCGAGCTGTGTCAGGCCGGATGCATAGTCGGCGGCGTCCCCGCCCAGGATGCTCGCCAGCGTTGCCGCCTCGGCCGTGGCATCGGTGACGTCGACCGGCGTCGCGACGACGGCGTCGCTCTGACCCGCCGCCAGCATGTCGGCGGCACCGGGCAGCACCACGCGCCCGTTCTCGGTGCCGGTGCCGCCATCGACGACCGCGACCGTGTCCCCGGGCAGCAGCGCGGCGATGGCCTGGCCGCCATCGAACGTGGCCAGGCGGCGGATCGATCCGTCGAGGGTGGCGATCGGCGTCGGCGAGACCGGCGGTGACGCCGCGTCGAACCCGCCCAGGTCATCGAGCGAGGACACGTCGAGCGCCAGGACCTGCCCCGCGTCCGTGCCCACCAGCACCTGAAGCCCGTCCGGGTCGAAGGTGACGGCAGATGCGCCGGGCACGGACCAGCGTGCGGCGACCGCGCGCGTCCGGAGGTCGTAGCCGACGAGCTCGTCGCCCGTGGCCACCCACACCCGGTCGCCGGCGCGATCGCCGGTTGCAAGGAGGTCCGGCCGCATCGGCTCGATCGCCGCGTCGCGGACCTTGACATCAAGCTGGCTCGTGGCCTCCACGTCATGCCCGGCGAACAGGACGATCCCCGCTGCGATCGCGTACTTCGCGAGGTGGGGGTGCGTCCATTCGTAGATCGGATGCTCGATCCCGTACCGCCAGTCCTGGAGGAACTCGGCGGCCGTGCGGGCGTGGTAGACCTCGTCGAAGTGCATCCGCACCGGCTCCGCGAGCCGGAACATCCGCAGGCCCATGGCCGCCGCCACGATCACGACCAGGATCCAGATGTCGAGGCGATCGAGGCGGCCACGTCCCTCGCGGGCGAGCTGGTGCGACCGGTCCGGCCGGATCGGTGTCTCGTTGATGCGGGCCCGGAACCACCCGACGATGCCCAGGTCGGACAGCGACGGGCGGTCGTACCAGGCGGGCAGGCGGCGACGCGGTCGCGCGGAGTCCGGGTCCGCGGCCGGGTCCGGGACCGATCCGCCGACTCCTGATGCGTGCGGCACGGCCGGTGGCCCCGACGCTGCCGTCGCGACCGAGGCCGGGGCCGGGGGGATCGCGGTCTGGGCCGGAGGGATTGCGGCAGGCCCCGGGGAGGCCGTCGGGTCCGGTGGCGCGTAGGCGGGCGCACTGTCGCCGATCGAGCCGCGGAGGCGCTCCGCGGCGAGCCGGCGCCTCGCGGCCGGCCGGAGCTGCGCGATGGCCCACACCAGCACCGCGGTGTGCATCGCCGCGATGATCGCGACCCCCCAGAACGAGCGGACGGCCTCGCCGATGCCCAGCCAGTCGGCGATCCCGGGGTTCCCCGGGTACACCGTGGTCAGGACGACGTACATGTTGAGGAACGTCGCCACCCCGGCGATCGCGTAGGCGATCCGCCATCGCCACGAGAACGCGATCAGGATCCCCGCCAGACCGAACAGCGGGAACAGGTATCGCTCGTGCACGCGGGTGGGCACCGCGAAGAACGCGAGCGCCAGCACCGACACGCCGACCAGGATCGTCAGCCGATCCGGGCGCCGTGCGACGATGAACGAGGTGACCAGGATCACCGCCACCAGCAGCAGCGCCCCGACCAGAGCGGCCGGCAGCCCGCCGACCTGCGCCCACGTGGCGGCGTCGGGGACGGGCGCGTCCGGGATCCACTGCGTCGATCCCGACGATGCGAGGCTGACGCCGTCGACCGGGAACAGCGCCCACGCGTTGTACGCGTTCACGGTCACGAACGAGTAGGTGGCCGCGGTGCTCAGGACCAGGCGGACCAGCGCCGAATCGACGAACGGGGCGGTGGTGCTGAACGAGACCACCGACAGCCCGAACGGCGCCGACACCACCACGGCCGTCAGGAAGCCGGCCACGGCCGTGGTCAGGATCCGGATCGGGCCGGTCGTCCGTCGCTCCCAGGCGGTGCCGGACGGCTCGGGTGCCGGATCATCACCCCAGCCACCGGACGGCCAGACCGCGCGGCGGATGACGACCAGGGCGAGGATCGGCACGAGGATGCCCAGCTGGGGCTTGATCAGGGCCGCGACCATGGCGAGGATGGCCGATCGCTCACTGCGGCCCTTCCACAGCTCGCGGATCGCGAGCAGCAGGAACACGGTCCCGAAGGAGTCCACCTGGCCCCAGATCGTGGAGTCGAACCAGCTGATCGGGTTGAAGATCACGACCGCGGCCGCGATCGTGGCGCGCCGCTCCGTGGTGCCGAGGTCGAGCGCCATGCGGTACACGACCAGCCCCAGCGCGATGTCGGTCACGATCGCGGGCAGCTTGATCAGGTCGCCGACCCCGCCCGCGACCTGCCCGACCAGGCCGACCAGCCACAGTGCGTACAGGTATCCGGGGGTGTAATCGGCGAAGAAGCCGCGGTCGTAGAACCCGAACGGTCCCTGCTGGCCGAGGTTCGAGGCCCAGTAGCGGAACAGCTTCAGGTCGGAGTCGAAGCCCGATCCGCGGAGTCCATCGATGCCGTATGCCATGATCAACCGGAAGACGAGCCCGATCGCCATCACGATCAGGATCTGCCGGCCGATACCTCGCCAGGAGGTGTGGGCCGCGAGCATGTTCCGGTCGGGCGCGCCCGAACCCGAACCGGTCACGGGGAGCCTCCTACACAAGCGTTGAAGGTGAAGCGGAGTATAGCCGAGGGTCGCGTCGCGACCCCCCTGCCGGACACCCATGGCCTCAACCCCGCGACGATCGTCGTCGGGGTGCTCCTCGCGTGCGCCGCACTGGCCCTGTACGGGATCTCGAACCCCGTCCACCTGAACCAGTACAACCACTTCGTGTGGCAGGCGGACGCGTTCCTCCACGGGCGTGACTGGTTCCCGTACCCGGTCCCCGACGGCACCGGCCAGCCGGGCAACTGGTACTTCCAGGACGTGTATCCGCTGACCGACGCCAGCGGCGTTCCCGACGGGCGCGGGCTGCTGCCGTTCCCGCCGCTCCCCGCACTGGTGCTGGTGCCGTTCGTGTGGCTGTTCGGCCTGTTCGCGGACCAGGAGGGCGTCGGGATCCTGCTGGCCGCGGCCGGGGTCGGGATCGCGTACTGGATGCTGGGCCGGCTGCCGATCCGGCCGTCGGTCCGGATCCTGACCACGATCCTGTTCGCCACCGGAACGGTCTGGTGGTGGTCGGCGGCCGTCGGCAGCACCTGGTACTTCGCCCATCTCGTCGCGGTCGACATCGCCCTGGTCGCGGTGGGCGTGTCGCTGGGTGCCGACCGGCTGGCAAGCGTCGAGGATCCATGGGACGAGGCCGACCGCGAGGCCGATCGGCTGGACCTGGAGAACGCGCCGGATCGAGGAGCGCTCGGCGGGCTGGCCGCGGGGATCTGGCCGCTCGACCGGTCCCAGGTGCTGGCCGGATTCCTGCTCGGCCTGGCTGCCACGGCACGCCTGCCGCTGGTGTTCGCGGCGCCCTGGCTGATGATGGTCGGGGGAGGCGGCTCGTGGCCCCGTCGCACGGCCTCGGCCGCGGTCGGCGCCGCCGGGCCGGTCGGGGCGCTGCTCCTGTACACGCTGATCACCACGGGCTCGCTGATCCACCCCGGCTACGACTACCAGTACCAGCTCGAGGCCAACGGCTATCCGACGCTCGGCTACCACCCCGAGTGGGCCGTCGAGGACATCCGGTACATTCCCCAGAACCTGGGGATCATGTTCGGAGCCCTGCCCGTGGTCGATCCCGACCTCAAGCCCGACACCCTCGGGTTCGCGGCGCCGCATCCGCTGTGCACGGCCCCGGGGGCGCAGCGCTCGCTGTTCGACCTCGAGTGCCCGCTCGTGCTGCCGATCGACATCGGGACCAGCATCGTGCTCAGCGCGCCCGGCCTGTTCCTCGCCCTGTTCGCCGTCAGACGCCGGCCGCTCGCCCGGTTGACGCTCGGCGCCGGGGTCGCGGTGGTCACGATCGCGCTGTTCAACCTCGCCCACTTCAGCCAGGGCTGGGTCCAGTGGGGCTACCGCTTCTCGCTGGACTTCATCCCGTTCCTGCTGCCGCTGGTCGCGCTGGGCGCCGCGCGCCTCGACGGCCGGCCGCGGACGACCGCGGTCGTGCTCGTCGCGGCGGGCGCGGCGATCAACCTGTGGGGCGTCGTCTGGGGCCAGATCCTTGGCTGGTAGCCCGCTCGCCGACCGGGTGGCCGGCAGCCGCGCGGCGAGCCGGCTCCGTGCCATGGACGGAACCACCCTGGCCGCCGCGCTGACCGGGATCGCGGCCGCGGCCGTCATCCGGACGACGATGCTGCCCACGCTCGGCGCCTGGGATACCGGCGAGGCCCAGGTCGTGCTGCCGACGCTGGGCACGATGCATCCGACCGGGTTTCCGGCGTTCGTCGTGCTGGGCTGGCTGTTCTCGATCGTGTTCCGGCCGCTGGGAAGCCCCGCATTCCTCATGAACCTGATGTCGGTCGTGCTCGTCGGGGCGGCCACCGGCGGCATCGTCCTGGTGGGCCGTCGCCTGGGCGCGCCGCTGGCGATCGCGGTCGCGGTCGGGATCGGATTTGCCCTGACGCCCCTGGTGTGGGCCATCGGGACCGCGGTCGACGTGCACGCGCTGCACCTGGCGCTGCTGGTCGCCGTGGTGCTCGGGCTGCTCCGCTGGGCGGCCCTGGTGGATCGATGGCGAGCGAGCGGGGACGACGCCCGGCTCGGGCGGCGGGCGGATCGCACGATCGTGGTCACCGCGGCGGTGTTCGGCCTCGCGCTCGCGAATCATGGCCTCGCAGTGCTGCTCATCCCGCCAGTCGGCCTGTACGTCCTCGCCGTCGAGCCACAGGTGCTCCGACGCCCCCGGCTCATCGTCGCGGCCCTGGGGGCATGCCTGGGCGTCGCTGCGCTGCTCTACCTCGAGCTCCCGCTCCGGGCCGGCATCTTCCGGGCGCCGCTCGTCTACGGCCACCCCGAGACCTGGAACGGCTTCTGGGAGATCATCATGGCCCGGCAGTTCCAGGCGGACGTCGTCGGCCCGCTGGCCGATCCGCTGGGCAAGGGGAAGGCCCTGCTGGACCTCGCGTCCGCCCAGTTCGGCCCGCTGCTCGCGCTGATCCCGCTGGGAATCCTGGCAACCGTGATCCGGCGGCCGCGATACGCGCTGCTGTCGGTCACGGCCACGGCGATCACCTGCTTCTTCGCCGCCTCCTACGTCAATGCCCGGATCGACCGCTACTACCTGGGGCCGGTGTTCTTCTCCTGGACGTGGCTCGGGATCCTGGCCGATACGGCCGTGCGGCGCGTGCTCCGGGTCCGCGGCACGGACCGGGTGACGGGACCCGAGCCGGGCGGCGAGGATCTGCCGCCGCTGCCGCTCCCGGGTCGGCCACGGGCGAGCACGCTGGTCGCCATCGCCGTGGGGATCGCCCTGCTGGTGCCGACGATGGCCGGCCTCTCCACCCGCTGGCACACCCTGGACCGGTCGCGCGAGACGTGGGTCGATACGTGGCTGAACCAGGCGTTCGCCGCCCTGGAGCCGAACGCGGTGGTGGTCTCGTGGTGGTCGTACTCGACGCCCCTGTGGTACGGCCAGCTGGTCGAGGGCCGCCGGCCGGACGTGTGGGTGGTCGATGATCGGACGCGCCTCGACCTGTACCTGGGTGAGGTCGATGACGTGATCGACGCCAACCTCGGCCGGCGGCCGGTGTACGTCATGCGCGTGACAGAATCGGACGTGCAGGATCTCGCCAAGCGCTACGCGATCGAGCCCGTCGGTCGCCCGGGCAACCTGTATCGAGTGACGGGCCGGCAGGAGACCAGCCCGTGACGACGACCAGCGAAGGGACCCCGGCGGCGGCCCCGCACCGGGTGCCCCGCCTGTCCTACTTCTTCCCGGCCCACAACGAGGAGGCCAACCTCGAGGGGCTGGTCGAGGAGGCGCTCGAGGCGCTGCCGTCGCTCGCCGACGTGTTCGAGATCATCGCCGTCGACGACGGGTCGCGAGACGGGACCGGCGAGATCGCGGATCGCCTGGCGGCCGCCCACCCGGACGTCGTGCGCGTCGTCCACCATCCCGTGAACCGCGGGTATGGCGGCGCGGTCCGGTCGGGGTTCGAGGCGGCGCGCTACGAGCTGCTCGCGTTCACCGACGGTGATCGCCAGTTCCGGGTCGCCGACCTGGGGCTGCTCACGTCGCGCCTGACCGAGCCGGACGCGCCCGATGTCGTGGTCGGCTACCGCATCCGGCGGGCGGATCCGCTGATCCGGATCATCTACGCCCGCAGCTACAAGCTGGCAAACCGGATCTTCTTCGGCCTCCGGGTCCGCGACGTGGACTGCGCCGCCAAGCTGTTCCGGCGAGCGGCGCTCGAGGGGGTCCGGGTCGAATCCGGCGGCGCCTTCTTCTCGGCCGAGCTGCTGATCAAGGTCATCCTCGAGCGGCGCTCGATCGTCGAGGTCGGCGTCCCGCACTACCCGCGCACCGCCGGCTCCCCGACGGGCGCCCGACCGTCCGTCATCTGGCGCGCGGTCAAGGACTTCTGGAGCCTGCGGCTGCGGCTGTGGGCGAACCGGGAGCGGGCGCTGCGCCGGGGCCGCCCGATCCTGGGCGACTGACCCACCGGACCGCCTGGGGCCCGCGCCAGGCCCGCGCCGCGCCGGCTGGACGAACCGCCGGGTCTCGTGTCAGCTGGACGGGCCGGCGCCCCCTCGCTGGTCGCCCTCGGCGTCGAGCGAGTTCACGAACTCGCGGAAGATGTCCAGCCTGGTGGGATCGATCTTCTCGCCCGTGGCCTCGAGCGCGGCTCCCGCACGTCCCGCCCCACTCGCTTCGCCCCCCTCGTCGTCCGCATCCTGCGCCGAGTCCGCCCCGAGCGAGGCCTGGTCCAGCACGGCCGCGGCGGCGTAGATCGGCACGCCCATCCGGACGGCGAGCGCGATCGCATCCGAGGGACGCGCATCGATCTCGTGGCGGGCGTCGGGCTGGACGAGCACCAGCCGGGCGTGGAACGTCTCGTCCGCGAGCGAGGTGATCAGGACCCGGTCCAGGCGAACGCCGAGCTCGCCCAGAACGCCGGCGAACAGGTCATGCGTGAGCGGACGCTCGGGCGTCAGGCCCTGCAGGCGCATCGCGATCGCGCTTGCCTCCCAGGGCCCGATCCAGATCGGCAGGTAGCGTTCGTGGGCGGCATCCTTGAGGATCACGACGTGGCGGCTCGAGAGCATGTGCACGCGCACGCTCTCGACGACCATCTCGATGTTGTCGGCGGGGTCGTCGGCCATGCACCGATTATCCCACGACGGCGGGCGAGCCCGGCTGCGGCGTCCCCGGGGTCACCAGGCGCGTCGTGGGCCGCGCAGGCGGAGGGGCAGCGCCAGCACGGCGCCCACGACGAATCCCCCGATGTGGGCGAACACGGCGACGCCGCCGCCGGTCCCGGTGGTGGCGCCGAGGGACCCGATGCCGTCGACGACCTGGAGCACGAACCAGAACCCGAGGACGATCACCGCCGGCACCGCGATCAGCTGGTAGAAGAAGCCCAGGAACACCAGCGACTGGACCCGGGCGCGCGGGTACAGGACGAGGTAGGCGCCCAGCGCGGCCGAGATCGCGCCAGATGCGCCGATCATGGGCACCTCGGACGACGGGTCGATCAGGGTCTGGGCGGCCACGGCGGCGACGCCGCCGAACAGGTAGAACACCAGGAACGCCGGGCGGCCCATCCGGTCCTCGACGTTGTTGCCGAAGATCCACAGGTACAGCAGGTTGCCCAGGAGATGGAGCCAGCCGGCGTGGAGGAACATGCTGGTGAACACGTCGAGCACGGGCCCGGAGATGAGGTCCCCGCGACCCAGCGCGGCCGCCAGCTCGGCGGGCACCACGCCGTGATCGTCGACGAACCTCGCCAGGGCGTCGTCGCCGCCCTGGGCGAGCACGCCCAGCTCCCACGCGAACGCGATCGCGCAGGCGGCGACGATCGCGATCGTCACGACCGGCAACCGCCGCGTCGGGTTCGCGTCGCGGAGCGGGATCACCGGCCGGCGGCCCCGCTCACGGCTTGGCGGTGGCCTTGGTCGTCCCGTCCGGGGAGGGCGCCGAGGAGTCTCCCGCGGACGACGCCGGCGACGGTGTCGCGATGGCCGTCGCGTCCTCGAGGGTGGTGGTATGGAGGCCGGTGGACGAGATCCACCACATCGTCGGAGGCGTGGTCGGGTCGGAGCCGGGCAGCACGACCATCCCGAGCAGGTCCGACCAGGGCTCCTCGCCGTCCGCGGGCCGGTACTGTGCGATGTACGAGCCATTCGCCTTGCTGAACGCGACGAGCCGATCGTTGATCGAGTCGAACGCGTAGAGCGCCCCGTCGCGACGGCTCGAGGAGCCGTCGGACTTGCTCGGCGAGGACAGCCAGACGTAGCGAGAGGTCGGGCGCAGGAGCGTGTCGTCCGGGGGCTTCGCCTCCCAGCCGGTCGCCGGGATGACCCTCGCGACACCGCCGTCCTCGGCCACGAAGATGTCCCCGTCGATCAGCAGGTCGGTGATCCCGTCGACGGGGCGATCGGTGGGCAGCCGGCCCGTCGGCGGCACCGGGTAGCCGGATCCATCGTTGGCGGGCGACAGGACCATGATGTTCTGCTCGGATGGATCGACGATGTAGAGCTTGTAGAAGCCGGCGTCGAAGTTGGAAACGAACGTCGCGATCGCGCGGATGTCGTTGCCCCACGACGCGGAGTCGACGACCGGGATCTTGCGCAGCGTCCCCTTTCCCGAGCTGTTGGTCGGGCGCCACCGCCAGAGCACGTTCTTGGAGTCGAGGATCAGGACGTCGAGCCCGCCCACGGCCAGGAAGGCGGGGTCCGCCACGGTCACGCCCGACACCTTCTGCCCGGCGCGGGCGACCGCGGTTGCGGTCTTCTTCGCGAGATCGATCCGCCACACCGTCTTGGCGGCGGTGTCGAGCACGTACGGCGCCCCGTCGGATCCGCGCACGATGGAGCTCAGCGAAACCGGCCCCTTGTCCGTGGGAAACGTGAACAGGGTGGTCGACCGCACGGGAACGACGCCATACAGCTTGTCCAGCCCGGCGATCGTCCGGGCGCGCAGCGGGCCGATCTCCGAGGTGGGGTATCCCGCGTTGGCCGCCTTGGACAGCTCCGAGTAGCTCGTCTTGAGCAGGTCGAGCGCCCGGTGTGGGTCGTCGGCGATCAGGTCGATCCCCGGTCCGCTGACCTGGTCGAGCGCGGTCCGGGCCGCCTCGAACGCCTGCTGGGCGACGGTGATCGACTTGACGGCGTCCGCGGGCTGCTTCTGGCCCCCGAAGGCGTACACGGCGAGCCCGAGGGTTGCGGCGAGCCCGACGAACGCGAGCAGCGCGACCGCCGCGCGCCGCTGGGTCTCCATCCGGCTTGCGGCCGCCGTGACGCGCGTCACCGGCGGCCGGCGGCGGGGCAGCAGGTCCTGGAACCGCCACACGGCGCGCTGGAAGCTGGTTCCGGCCGCGCTCCTGGCCTTGGTCGCGCCGGCACCGATCGCGGCGGCGCCGGCGGTCACCGAATCCGCGAGCGGGATCGGCGACCGGTCCGGGACCCCCGCCAGCGGCTCGGCCGGACGGACGGGCACCAGCGTCCGTGACTTGTAGGTCGCGCCAACCTCGGTGGCCTCGAACGCGAGGGCGCCGTCACTGCCCCGACCCTCGGCCGCCACGAACCGTGCGTGCAGGTGCTCGACGGCCGACTGCGGATGCAGCGTGACCAGCGCGTCCTTGAGGGGGTCGGTCCCGATCCGGCCGACGACGTTCGCCGACACCAGGCACAGCGAGTCGCCCACCGACAGCTCGCCCCGCCACACGTCGGGCTCGACATCCTCGGCCGGGAGCCCCCGGTCCCGATACGGGTCGGGCAGCGTGGACAGCCGCGCCTGGCGGATCAGGTACGCCTCCGCCGGACCCACCGTCGCGACGTACAGCTCCCGGCCGCGCACCACCGCGACCGCCACCCCGACCGGGCCGGCCCCGTCGGCCTGGTGCCCGAGGCCGAGGCGGTCCCGCTGGTGTCCGAGGCGCTTGTTGGCCACGCCGAGCGCCTTCGTGAGGCACTGGCGGATCCCGGCCGACTCGTCGTAGTAGTACTCGTTGCGGATCGTGTCCGCGATGATCCGGGTCGCCTCGCGGGCCCGGCTCGTGGACAGGCGGCAGGTCACCAGCAGGTACAGGTTGCCCTTGGTTCGCGAGATCGAGCCGATCGACGGCTCAACGACGACGACCGTGTCCGGCGAATCGGGCAGCCGGTCCTGCTCCGTGACGGCGCCGAGCTTCAGCTGGAGACGGACGGCCAAGAGCAACCCCTCGTTGGGTGTGATGGTGCGCATCGCGGCGCTCGCGTGGCACGACCGGAGCGCCGGCGGGGGAGTCGGATTATACGCGGCTGCCCGGGCCCGCCTCCGAGCCGCCTTCCCGGGCTCCGATGAGGCGCAGCCGGCGCGTCCGATGCCCGCCCGGAGCCTCGGCGAACGCGGCCAGCAGCTCGAGGGCACGCATGCGGAGCTCGGCCGCGACGATGGGCTCGTCGACCGCGACGACGACCGCATCCGCCTCCAGGCGGACCAGCCGGCAGGCGCCGACCGCCGGCGGGACCCGCTCGGCGATCAGGGCGTCCCAGGTCGTGATCGCGCGTGCGAGCCGGAGCTCGTCGCCCAGCCCGAGCCGGCGGGCGGCCTCGGGCAGGAGGTCGCCCAGGCGCTCGGGTCGTCGCCGCCGGACGGCGTCACGGTCCTCCGGGTCGCGGTCGCTCATCCGCCTCGCTCCAGCCGGGCCGGGCCGCCACCGGGGGCCGCGACCTCCCACGCGACGCCGACGGAGCGGAGCGCCGGATCGAGGTCGTCGAGCGTCGTCGTCGTGACGAACGCCTGGGGCAGCGCCGAGATGCGGCGGACGAGATGGGCGCGCCGGTCCGGGTCAAGCTCCGAGAACACGTCGTCGAGCAGGAGCAGCGGCGGGTGCCCGTCGAGCGCGGTCAGCAGGTCCACCTCGGCCAGCTTGAAGGCAAGGATCGCCGTCCGCTGCTGGCCGCGCGAAGCGAACGAGATCAGCGGGCGGCCGTCGAGCTCGAACACGGCGTCGTCGCGATGCGGCCCCACCAGCGTGGACCCGTTCCAGATCTCCTTGTCGGCCGTCTCGGCCAGCCGGCGGGCGAGCGCATCACGTGGTGACTCACCGGGCTGTTGCGGGGCATTGCCGGCGTACCGCAGCGTCAGTCGCCCGGCCGCCGCCTCGTCGGGCGCGATCTCGGCGTGCGCCGCCGCGAGCGGACCCTCCAGCGCCTCGAACAACCGGAGGCGCTCGTCGAGCACCGCGCCGCCGGCGTCGATCAGCGACGCATCCCAGAACCGCAGCTCGCCTCGTGTCGCCTGGTCCTCGCGAATCAGGCGCAGCAGGCCGTTCCGCTGCTGGAGCGCCCGGCCGTAGGTCGACAGGTCGCGGGCGTAGGCCTGGGACCGCTGGCCGGCGAGACGGTCGATCGCGTCCCGGCGCAGCGACGGGGAGCCGGCGATGAGCTGCATCTCCTCCGGCGCGAACATGACGGCTCGCAGCACGCCCACGAGCGCGGCGGCGCGACGGGGGACGCCGTTGACGCGGATTCGCTTGCGGGCTCCACCGCTCGCGGTGCGCACCAGGGCGACCTCCAGGAGCGCTCCGTCGTCGGGCCCGCCACCGGCCGGCGTCACCTGCGCCTCGATCCGGGCGAGCTCCTGGTTCCACCGCACGAGCTCGCCGTCGGCCGTCGTCCGGTGCGATCGGCCCCAGGCGACCAGAACGATCGCCTCGAGCAGGCTCGTCTTGCCTGCGGCATTCGGTCCCCAGACCAGCTGCGGCCCCTCGCCGAAGGCGACATCGAGCGACGCGTAGCCGCGCAGATCCCGGATCGAGAGCCCCTGCAGGATCGGGGCGCGGGTATCCGTCAGGAGGTGGTCCGAACCGGCATCACGACGTGCACGTACGCGTCGTCACCCACCGGGCGGAACACGCCGGGCGACAGCGGTCCGTTGAGCTCGAGCGCGAACCGGTCCACCGGGACGTTGCTCAGGACGTCGTTCAGGTAGCGGGCATTGAAGGCGATCGTGGTCGGATCACCCTCGACGGCCGCCTCGACGTCCCCCGTGTAGTCGCCGACCTCGGCGGTCGCGGTGACCACGATGCCCGCGCCGTCCTCGCCCCCGACGGACAGCTTGACGATGTTCGCGGAGGAGCTTGCGATCAGGGCGGCGGGGCGCACGGCACGCAGCAGCTCCTCGCGGTCGAACTCGGCCCGCGCGGCGTGTGTGGCCGGGAGCACCTGCTGGTAGTTCGGGAACTGGCCGTCGATGAGCCGCGACACCAGGTCGACGCCGTCGAGATGGAACAGGACCTGGTTTCGTGCCTGCGCGAGCACCAGCTCGACGGGATCGTCGGTGTCCGCAAGGACGCGGCCGAGCTCGCCCAGCGCCCGGCCGGGGATGACCACGGACGCCGCCTCGACGGGATCCAGGATGTCGATGGTGCGAACGGCGATCCGGTAGTTGTCGGCGGCGGCGAGCGTCAGCCGGCTGCCCTCGAACCTGGCCAGGACGCCGGTCAGGATCGGTCTGGCCTCGTCGCTCGCGGCCGCGAACACGGTCTCGTCGAGGGCGCGCTTGAGGACCTTCTGGGCAACCCTGGTGGTCGGCCGCTCGCCGGCCGTCTGGATCGTCGGGAACTCGTCGGCGTCGATCCCCTTGACGTGCGTGGCGAACCGGCCGCAGCGGAGGTGCAGGGTGTCCGCACCCTGGAGCTCGAGGTCGACGCGCTCGGAGCCCGGCAACGAGCTGACCAGGTCGGTGAGCAGCCGGGCGGGGACGGTCGTCGCGCCGTCCGTCTCGATCTTGCCGGGGACCCAGTAGGTGATCCCGATCTCGAGGTTCGTCGCGGTCAGCTTGAGGCCCGCATCCTCGGTTCGGAGGAGCACGTTGGCGAGCACGGGCAGGGTGCTTCGGCTGGAGACGGCTCGCGAGACCACCGACAGGCCGCGAGCGAGGTTCTCCTGCATGACCGAGAGTTTCACGTCGTGTCGTCTCCAAGCAGCTCGGGGCGGGGAATCAGCCAGGCCGCGGTCGTCGGTGTCCCGGTGCGACGACGATGCGTCCGCATCCGCGAGGTCGATCCTTTGGTGGAGTGGTCGTCCTTATCTTCTCATTCCGTCATCACCATCATCATGCCGTGGATCCGGTGGACGGGCGAGCACGTTCGTGCGGGACGGGCGCGTGGACGGCCGGCCGGTCACGGTGGACCGGCGGCCGGAAACGCGGGAGCGGCGCGGGTATCCGGCGTGGGTAACGCGGCGATCGCCGTCAGGTTATCCACGCGGGCCCGGCTGACGGGCGAGCGGTCCACCGCCGGATCCCCCATCGGGGCCTCGGTGCTCCACGGGTCACCGGTCTTGTCCACGGGTTGTCCGCAGCCCGAGCCCGCGGCCGGTCGCGCGCGGATGCACAGATCCCACGGCGGGATGACCCGGATGGATGGACAGCGAAGACGCAGGGAGCCCGCGGTGCCGGTCGCCGGGGCGGCTCGGCGAATCACTCGGAGTAGATCAGCTCCCGGACGGCGGCGACCTCGCGCCGCATCTCGTCGTTGACCTGCATCTCGCGGTTGATCTTGTCGCACGCGTGGAGCACGGTGGAGTGGTCGCGTCCGCCGAGCTCGGCGCCGATGCGGAGCAGGGAGACGTCCGTCTCCTCGCGCATCAGGTACATCGCGATCTGGCGCGGCACCACGATGCTCTTCTCGCGCTTCTGGCCCTGGAGCGCGTCCATGCCGACGCCGTAGTAGTCGGACACGGCCCGGGCGATCCGCTCCGGGGTCACCTGGCGCTTCTTGGGGTTGTACAGGACGTTCGAGAGCACGGCCTGCGCCAGCTCGATCGAGACGGGCATCGCCCCCATCGAGGCGTACGCGACGATCCGGTTGAGGGCGCCCTCGAGCTCGCGGATGTTGGACACGACCTTGCGCGCGATGAACTCGATCACATCGGACGTGATGGGCGTTCCCTGCTCCTCGGCCTTCGCCCGCAGGATCGCGATCCGCGTCTCCAGGTCCGGGGCCGTGAGGTCCGCGATCAGGCCCCATTCGAACCGGCTGCGGAGGCGCTCCTCGAGCGTCAGGATGCCCTTGGGTGGCCGGTCCGAGGACAGCACGATCTGCTTGCCGTCCTCGTGGATCGCGTTGAACGTGTGGAAGAACTCCTCCTGGGTCCGTTCCTTGTCGGCGATGAACTGGATGTCGTCGATCAGGAGCAGGTCGATCCGGCGGTAGCGGGCGCGAAACTCGTCGATCTTGCCCTGCTGGATCGAGGTGATGAACTCGTTGGTGAACTTCTCCGAGGTCGCGTAGACGACGCGCTTGCGCGGGAACTTGCCCACGACCGCGTTGCCGATGGCGTGCATCAGGTGGGTCTTGCCCAGCCCGACGCCGCCGTACAGGAACAGCGGGTTGTAGGCGTGTCCGGGACGCTCGGCGACCGACAGCGACGCGGCATGGGCAAGCCGGTTGGCCGACCCGACGATGAAGTTCGAGAAGGTGTACCGCGCGTTGAGGTACGTCGCACCACCTGCCGCGCCCTCGGGCGCGCCGACCCGCGTGGGCTCCACGCGGACGGGCTGGGCCGCGGTTTCGGCGGCCGCCACCTTGGCGTCGCCGTTGGCGGTGACCACGAACTCGACCTGGACGCTGTAGCCGACGACCCGGGCCAGCGTCTGGGAGATCAGCGACCGGTAGCGGGTCTCGAGCCAGTCCTTGGCGAAACCGTTGGGGACCGCGATCCTGAACCGCTGGTCGTCCACGTCCACCAGGTGCGTGTCGCGGAGCCACGTCTCGTAGTTGGCGGGCGACAGGGATACCTGCAGCTCTCCGAGTGCGGCACGCCAGACCTGCTTCGCGTCCATTCCTGCGATCGTGATCCTGGCTGCAAGAGGGGCTTCGATGGGTAACGCCGACCGCGGAGACCTGGTCAAGGAAGGGTCGCCGCACAACCGCGCAACAATCCTGCCGGAGCCGCTGGACTGCAGTGCAGGCTTCCCCTCGGGAGGTGACCCGCGGCGTCCCGGCGCCTGAGGCTCGGGAACAATACACCGGTCTGCGGGGCCGTCGCAAGGCGAATCCGGGATACTCCCCTGGGGTATCGTGCGGGATGCCCCGGGGGTGGTCCGTGCGGGCGCCGCGGCCGGGTCGTCCGGGCCGGGGTCGGGCGTTTGACACCCCTTCCCGAACCGCCATATCATCCCCCGGACGAACACGCGCCGTCGCGCTTCAGGGCGCTCGGCGCGTTTGCGTGCCTCTAGGGGTCGGAGCTTCCGGGTCCCAGGGCCGGACGGAGAGGATCACGGACAGTCCCGATGGGCAAGCCGACATTTCAGCCCAAGAAGCGGCATCGCGCCAAGGAGCACGGGTTCCGCGCCCGAATGCGGACGACCGGCGGGCGGCGCGTGATCGCAACGCGGCGCGCGAGAGGCCGGAAGAAGCTCACGGCCTGACCGGCGAGCGCAGTCACAACTCGCTGCGACTCGTCATGCTCTCCCACCCGGGCGACTTTGCCCGGCTGGCGGAGGGAGGCGTCGGAAGGACGCACCCGCTGCTCGTCGGACGCTTCGTCCACACCGGCCTTGACCAGACCAGGATCGGACTGGCCACCGGCAAGCGGCTCGGGGGGGCCGTGGACCGGAACCGCGTCCGGCGACGGATCCGCGAGGTGCTCAGGGTGATGGCGCCCTCGTTCCAGCCCGGCTGGGATGTCCTCATCATCGCCCGGCCCGCACTCGTCGCGGCCGACCACGACGCACTGGTCGGTGCACTGCGCCGGGTCCTCCGTTCGGGGGGCGTGCTCGGAGGTCAATCGGAGTCATGAGTCGCGTCGGGGTCACGATCGGTGTGGGACTGATCCGCCTGTATCGGGTCCTGTTCGCATGGCTCCCGTCCGGATGCCGCTTCGAGCCCACGTGCTCGCGTTATACAGAACAGGCAATCCGCAAGTACGGCCTGCTCCGTGGGAGCTGGATGGGTGCCCGGCGCATCGCCCGCTGCCACCCGTGGAACCCCGGCGGCTACGACCCCGTTCGCTGAGGAGCGAGAACACCGCGTGACCCGTCTCCAGAGCCTGCTCGTCCGGTTGGCGCCGCTGCTCCTGATCATCGGCGTCGCCCTGTTCGTCTCCGCGTGTGTCGCGGCGCCCGGCGGCGGCGGCAGCGGCGGCTCGCTCGCGCCGTCGCCGACGCTGAGCCAGGGTCCGCTGAACCCATCGAGCCCGGGTGCAAACCCCGTCGACCTGCTGGCGTGGGCGTTCACGCCGATCTTCCAGCTGCTGTTCCTGTTGCTCGTGGTCTTCGACCAGCTGACGGGCAGCATCATCATCGCGATCATCATGCTGACGATCGTGATCCGGATCGCGGTCATCCCCCTGTACCGCAAGCAGCTCGTCGGCACCCGGCAGATGCAGCTGCTCCAGCCCGAGGTCAAGGAGCTCCAGCGCAAGTACAAGGGCGACCGCGTCAAGTCGCAGGCGGCCGTCCAGGAGTTCTACAAGCAGCGAGGCGTCAACCCCGCGCAGGGCTGTCTGCCGATCGTTCTCCAGTTCGGGCTCCTGATCCCGATGTACTCGGTGTTCAACCAGGGGCTGACCAACCACGACGTCAACCCGATGCTCAACGTGTTCGGCGTCCAGCTGTTCAAGCTCGACTGCGCGCCACAGGCGATCTTCAGCGCGGCCGGGCACGTCACCAATCCCTGCCTCAATCCCAACGCGCTGGGAATCAACTGGAGCCTCGCCGAGCCGGTGACCACGGGCCTGGCGATCGCGGGCTTCGGGATCAGCATCCTTGCGATCGTGTCGTCCCTCGTCCAGCTGGTCGCGTCACGCATGACGCTCCCGGTCACGGACCCCAAGAACGACGACCAGAACACGAAGGTCCAGCGGCAGATGGCCTACTTCCTGCCGCTGATCTCGATCGTCTACGGCGGCTTCCTGCCGGCCGGCCTGTTCCTGTACTGGATCACGGCGACGATCATCCAGATCATCCAGCAATATCTGATCATCGGCTGGGGCGGGATGTTCCCCATCTTTGGCTGGTATCCGGCATTCGCGCGGGGTCACACGCCGCGGTTCCCGGTCCAGATCCCGAAAGCCAAGCCGCCCGCACCGGGTCAACCCACAAGCGCGGCGGAGCGCGCAAAATCTGTCGACCGCGACCTCTCGGCCAAGTCGACGATCCGGCCCAACCGAACGCGGGGCGGCCGACGAGGGAGACGACGCTGACATGAGCGAATACCAGGAGTTCACCGGCAAGTCCGTCGAGGAAGCCATCAAGGGGGCCTGCGAGGCGTTCGGGGTGGGGCTCTCGGATCTCGACTTCGAGATCCTGACGCCGGGCAGCCGCGGTGTGCTGGGCATGGGCGCGGAGCCGGCCCGGATCGTCGCGGCACCGCGCAGCGCCCTGGGCGGTGCCGCCCCCAAGCGCGCCAAGGCCGAGGCGACGCCGCTTCCCGCACCGGCACCACAGGAAGACCGCGGCTTCGATCGCGAGCGGCCGCCGCGCCGTGACGATCGAGGCGACCGGGGCCCGCGGCGCGACGCCGATCGCCCTCCGCGCCGGGACGCGAGCCCCGCCGGTGACCGCCCCGCACGAGGCGAGCGCTCGCCGCGGCGTGAGGATCGAGGCGACCGGGGTCCGCGGCGCGACGCCGACCGACCGCCGCGCCGCGAGGACCGCCCGTCGCGCGGGAGCACCGAGCTGACCCCCGCCGAGATGGCCCAGCTGTCCACGGCGCGTGGCTCGCTCGCGATGGAGCGGGCCGAGCTGGAGGCCGCGGAGGCAACCCCCGAGGCGCTGGCCGCCGGACGCGAGATCCTCGAGACCCTCATGGCCCACCTGGGCTTCGAGGGGGTGAGCGTCGAGATCCGCGAGGGCGAGACCAGCCGGCTCAACGTCGTCGGGGACGGCGCGGACCGGGAGGCGCTCGGGTCGCTGATCGGGCGCAAGGGCGAGCGGCTGTCGGCGCTCCAGCACCTCGTGAACCTGATGCTCTCCCGGCGCACGGGTCAATGGACCCGGGTCCTGGTCGATGTCGAGGACTACCGCGGACGTCGCGAGCGACAGCTGGCCGAGCTGGCCCAGCGCGCCGCGGAACGCGTCCTCGAAACCGGCAAGATGCTCCAGCTGGAGCCGATGCCCGCGCTCGAGCGTCGCTGGGTCCACCTGGCCCTGCGCGATCACGAGGGCGTCGGGACGCAGTCGATCGGCGAGGAGCCGAACCGACGGGTGGTGGTCCTTCCCCGCAACGCCTGACCGGCGGCGCGCCCCGGCCCGACGGTCGCCGGCCCGCGATGGCCAAATGGGGGGTGGACGTCGCGCCATGACTGCCGCACGATCGCGATTCCTCGCGATCTTCGCGTCCCCTTGCTAGGATCCGCCGCACCGATGACGATCGAGCCCGAGACCATCCCCGCCGACCCGTCCGCCACGCCGCCCGCGCCCCGGCGCAGGTCGCGCTGGGTT
Organism: uncultured Chloroflexia bacterium; assembly: GCA_963749705.1. Classification (GTDB taxonomy): domain Bacteria; phylum Chloroflexota; class Limnocylindria; order Limnocylindrales; family CSP1-4; genus CAIXZV01. The sequence goes on from CAVVNQ010000003.1 coordinate 192,975, forward strand.
CGATTCGGCCTGGCGTTCCTGCTCGGCATCGCCCTCGTCGCGGGTGTCGGTGGTGGCGCCCTGTTCGCCTACGGCCAGCAGTACGCCGGTCGCATCCTGCCGGGCGTCCGTGTCGGAGACGTGGACCTCTCGGGCCTGTCGGTGGCGGCCGCACGTGCGGCGCTCGCCGACCGATACGCCAGCCTGAGCACCGGGCGCGTGGACATCGTCGGGCCCGATGGCGACCTGACCATCGGGTACGCGGAGATCGGGCGACAGGCCGACGTGGACGGCATGCTTGCCGCCGCCATCGCGGCGGGTCGACGCGGAGAGCCGTTCGCGGACCTGATCGGCGTACCGCAGGCGGCGCTGCACGGGATCCAGCTCGCGCCGGCCGTCAGCTATGACCGCCAGAAGCTTGCCGATGCCATCGCGACCCTGGCCAGGACGATCGACATCGACCCGGTCAACGCGTCCGTGACCACGAACCCCGACGGGTCGTTCACCCTGTCCCCGGCCCGGGACGGCCGGATGGTCGACCAGGCCGCGCTGCTCGCGGACATCGAGGCGCAGATCTCCCGAGCGGACGCCCCGGCCGAGACGCACGCCGAGGCGTCGATGGTCATGCGCAAGCCCGACATCAGCACGGCCGCCGCCACCGAGGCGCAGGCCGCGGGGGAGCGCATGGCGGCGGACCTGGTGCTGACCCGCGGCGAGGAGCACTGGACGATCCCGTCCGCCGAGCTGCAGAAGCTCGTGACCTATTCGGTCGGCACGGACGGGAAGCTCACCCCCTCCCTCGACGTGGCGGGGATCGACCCGCTCCTCGACGTCGTGGCGAAGGACGTCGACCAGGCACCGACGAGCGCCACCTTCAAGCTCAGCGGCAGCAAGGTGATCCTCGGATCGGACAGCGCCGAGGGCCGCCAGATGGACATCGCGGCGACCCGCGCGCTGGTCGTCGACGCCCTCATGGCGCGCGAATCCGGCCAGCCCGACCCGGTCGTCCAGCCGGTCGTCTCGGTCACCGAGCCCGCCCTGACCACCGAGCAGGCCAAGGCGCTGGCTCCCAAGATGAAGGAGATCGGGCGCCACAAGACGTACTTCCCGGTCTACGTGAACAACGGCTACGGGGCCAACATCTGGATCCCGGCCAAGCTCATCAACGGCTATGTCCTCGAACCCGGCGCCAGGTTCGACTTCTGGGATGCCATCGGTGACGTCACCCGGGAGAAGGGCTACAAGGACGGCGGGGCCATCATCAACGGCAAGACCGAGCCCCAGGGCGCCCTCGCGGGCGGCATCTGCTCCTGCTCCACGACGCTGTTCAACGCTGCGCTCAAGGCGGGCATGAAGATGGAAGCCCGGCGCAACCACTACTACTACATCTCGCGCTACCCGCTGGGGCTCGACGCCACCGTGTTCATCTCGGCCTCGGGCTCCAAGCAGACCATGAGCTTCACCAACGACACGCCGTACCCGGTGCTCATCCGCGGGATCAACACCCGGATCGGCAACAGCGGCTACGTGACGTTCGTGCTGTACAGCGTGCCGAACGGCCGATCGGTCCACATCGATCCCGCCATCGTCAAGAACGTCCACCCGGCGAAGGACACGATCGAGTACACGAGCAGCCTGCCCAAGGGCACCTCGAAGCGCGTGGAATACCCGACGGACGGCAAGGACGTGTGGCGGACGGTCACCGTCAAGGACGCCGACGGCAAGGTCATCCGCCAGACGACGTACTACTCGCACTACTCGACGGTCAACGGGGTCCTGATGGTCGGCACCGGCGGCAGCGCGCCCAAGCCCAGTCCCACCGCGACGCCCAAGCCTGCGAGCCCCACACCCACGGCGACGCCCAAGCCTGCCAGCCCCGCCCCGACCGCAGCGCCCACCGCCTCTCCCGCTCCCTGAGCCGGTCCCCCGCCGTGTCGCGCGCCGTCCCCCCATGTCGGAAGGCTGCGTCGAACCGCCGGGCCCAGCCGCGATGACCCGCGAGCGGCGATGATGGACGCCGGACTGCTCGCCCGCGGGCTGGCGATCGGCGTCGCGATCGCGGCGGGACTGGGCCCAGTCGGCCTGCTCGTCATCCGGCGCACCATCGACCACGGCTGGGCGCACGGGCTGATCTCGGGACTGGGCGTCGCGACCGCCGATGCAACGTACGGAGCCGTCGCGGCGTTCGGCCTGACGGCGGTGACCGAGACCCTGGTGGGGATCGACCGGCCGCTCGGGGTCATCGGCGGCGTGGTGCTGCTGGTCCTGGCCGCCCGAGCGCTTCGCGCGGCGAGTGCGGGTGCCGCCCGGCGCGAGGTCCCCGAGCGTGGCCGGCTTGGACATCCGGCGGCCGCGTGGGCGTCGATGGTCGGCCTCACGCTGACCAACCCCGCCACGATCCTGTCGTTCGCGGCGCTGTTCGCGAGCATCGGCGCGGGCAGCAGCGGCATCGCCGGCGCCGGCAGCGTCGTGATCGGCGTGTTCCTCGGCTCGGCCGCCTGGTGGCTGCTGCTGACCGGGCTCGTGGCCGGTCTGCGCGCCCGGCTCACGCCCCGCGTGATCCGCGGGCTCAACCTTGCGTCGGGGATCATCATCGGTGGCTTCGGCGTCGTCGCGATCGTGTTCGGCGTCGCCGGCTGACCGCCGGACCTGGCGAGGCCGAGCGCCACGGCGCGACCCGCGGGCCGGACCTCCCCTACGATCGTTGCGTGCGATCCCACATCCCGCTGCCCGCGGCCGCCCTGTTCGACTGGGACGGCACGATCGTCGATACCCTGCCGCTGATCTATCGCGCCAACGTCACCGTGCTGCGCGAGATCGGCATCAGCATGGACCGGACCTGGTTCCGCGAGCGGTACACGCCCGACTGGCGCAGCTCCTACCGCGAGCTGGGCATCCCCGAGCATCTGTGGGACGAGGTCGCGGCGCGCTGGGCCGTCGAGATGCAGCGCGGTCGTCCCCGGGCGCTGCCGTGGGCTCGCGGAGCCCTCCGCAGGCTCGGGCGCCGAGGCGTGCGGCTCGGGCTGGTCACCGCCTCGACGCGCGGGGTCGTCGAGCCGAACATCGCGAGGCTCCGCCTCGAGGGCGTGTTCGCGGCCATCCGCTGCTCGGACGACGTGACCCATTCCAAGCCGCATCCGGAAGCGCTGCTCAGCGCGCTCGACGAGCTGGACGTGCCGGCCGCGGAGGCGGTCTACGTCGGCGATTCGACCGTCGACCTCGAGATGGCGACCGCCGCGGGAACCCCGTTCATCGCCGTCGGCGCCACGACCACCCCGGAGGCGTTCCGGGCCGCCGGCGCGCCGCGGGTGTGGCCCGGGGTCGGCGCGTGGGCGGACGCGCTGCTCGGATCGAATGGATCGCGGAGGGCGAGTCGCACACGCCCTTGATTCGTGCCGTCCGGCACGGCCGGACGTCGGAGAGGCTTCGTAGGATGAGATGGTGACCCGTCTCGTTGCGAGCCTCGGCGCGCTCGCCCAGCGTCTGCTGCTCGCCCTGACCCTGGGCGGCCTGCTGCTGGGCATCGGGCTCGCGCTGTCCAATCACGAGCAGCTGGCCCACGCTGCGTGGACGATCCCGGCGGCCGTTGTCGGGCTGTGGCTGGCCGGATCCATCCTGCGTGACCTGCTGCGCCGCGAGGCCGGCGTCGACGTCATCGCCGTGCTCGCCATCGGCGGCGCGATCCTGTTCGGTGAATCGCTCGCGGCCGCGGTGATCGGCGTGATGCTCGCCACGGGCGACTGGCTGGAGCGGTTCGCCGCCGGTCGTGCCCATCGCGAGCTGTCAGCGCTCGTGTCCCGCGCGCCGAGAACGGTCCACCGCCACGAAGGAGGCGAGATCACGGACCGGCCCATCGGCGACGTCGCGGTCGGAGACCGGATCCTGGTCAAGCCGGGCGAGGTCGTCCCCGTCGACGGGTCGGTGTCGGGCGAGACCGCCGTGCTCGACGAATCCGCGCTCACCGGTGAGGCGCGGCTTGCCACGCGGGAATCGGGATCCGTCGTCAGCTCGGGCACGGTCAACGCGGGCGCGCCGTTCGACCTGGTCGCGATCGCGACCGCGGAACGCAGCACGTACGCGGGGATCGTGCGACTGGTCGAGGCGGCCCAGTCGTCGAAGGCGCCGTTCGTCCGCCTCGCCGACCGCTACGCGCTGCTGTTCGTGCCCCTGACGCTGGGGATCGCCGGGTTCGCGTGGCTGGTGTCGGGAGACCCGGTGCGCGCCCTGGCCGTGCTCGTCGTGGCCACGCCGTGTCCGCTGCTGCTGGCCGTGCCGATCGCGGTCGTCGCCGGGATCAGCCGGGCGGCGAAGCGCGGGATCATCGTGAAGGGTGGTGGCGCGCTCGAGACGATCGCGCGGGCCCGGGTCCTCCTGTTCGACAAGACCGGCACCCTGACCGCCGGGCGGCCACACCTCGCCGACGTCGTCGCGGCGCCCGGGCGTACGCCGGATGAGATCCTGGGGCTGGCCGCGTCGCTGGAGCAGGTGTCGCCGCACGTCCTGGCCGCGTCCATCGTCAGTGGTGCCCGCGAGCGCGGCGTTGCGCTCCGGCTCCCCGAGCGAGTGATCGAGGTCCCGGGCCGCGGGATCAGCGGCATGATCGGCCGGACGGCGGTGGTCGTCGGCACGCTCGAGCTTACCGCCCCCGATGCGGCGCTCGCCCCGTGGGCGCGAGACGTCCGGCGCCGGGTGAGCCTCGAGGGGGCGACCAGCGTGTACGTTGCGGTGGACGGCGAGCTCCTCGGTGCGCTCGTGCTCGACGACCCGATCCGGCCCGAGACGCCGCGCGTGATCCGCTCGCTGCGGCGTGCCGGCGTGCGCCGGACCGTGATGGTGACCGGGGATCACTACGGCGTCGCTGACATGGTGGCCGCGGCCATCGGCGTGGACGCCGTGCTCGCCGAACGGTCTCCGGCCGAGAAGGTTGACGCCGTCGCCGAGGAGCGAGCCGAGGCGAACGGCGTGCTGGTCATGGTCGGCGACGGGATCAACGACGCTCCGGCGCTCGCCGCCGCCGATGTCGGGGTTGCGATGGGGGCCCGGGGCGCGACGGCAAGCTCCGAGGCCGCCGACATCGTGATCACGGTGGACCGGCTGGACCGGCTTCCCGAGGCCATTCGCATCGCCCGCCGCTCACGGATGATCGCCGTCCAGAGCGTCGTGGTGGGCATGGGCATGTCGATCGTCGCGATGCTGGTCGCGACGACGGGCGCCCTGCCGCCGGTCGCGGGCGCGCTGCTCCAGGAGGCGATCGACGTGATCGTCATCGTCAACGCACTGCGGGCACTGACCGGCGGGCTCGAGCGCGTGCCGCAGATCCCGGGCTGGACGGAGCTCGGCTCGCGACTCCACGCCGAGCACCGGGACCTCGCCCCGTCGATCGCGCGGATCCGGACGCTCGCGGACCGGCTGGGTTCGATGCCCGGGCTTGCGGCGCGCGAGGAGCTCGAGCAGCTCCGGGTGTTCCTGCTCGAGACGCTGGTGCCCCACGAGGAGCGCGAGGACCGGGACGTGTTCCCGCAGCTGGCGCTCGCGATCGGGAGCGACGACGTCACGGCCGCGTTGCACCGGACCCACACCGAGATCTTCCACCTGGTCCGGTTCACCGACCGGCTCGTCCGCGAGGTATCCGACGAGGGTCCGGGCCCCGAGGACCTGACCGACCTCCGGCGGGTGCTCTACGGCCTCGATGCGATCCTGCGCCTGCACATGGCCCAGGAGGAGGAGCTGTACACGGCGCTGGGCGACGAGCACCCGGCGGCCGCTCGGCCGCTCCCGCAGGGCGCGCCGGGGTCGTAGCCGCGGGTCAGGCCGGGGCGCCACCCGCGGCGTCGCGGATCGCGCAGGTCAGGCGGTGGGTGCGCAGCGCGTCCTCGTAGGTGCTGAACAGGTGGGTCGGGTCTCCGGTCCGGATCGCCTCGATGAACGCGCGATCCTCGTCCCGGAACGGGTCGTTGCCCGTCGGGACGTACCGCGTTGCGGTGACGCCCCGGACACGGCTGCCGGTGAACCCGTCGGTCGCCTGCACCGCCTTCGACAGGCCGTCCTCGTATGTCACACCCTGCTGGCGGATCGTGATCGCGAGGCCGTCGCAGAACAGGCGCAGCTCCTGGGCGCTGGTGCCGCCCAGGATGCAGGTCGCCGTGAACACCCCCGTCTGGCCCGCGTCGTAGCGCAGCAGCGCCGCGCTCACATCCGCGACATCCATCCCGGGATGCTCGTCGTGCTCGTGCCGGTCGGCGGTCGCCGCGATCACCGACGCCTCGCCCAGCAGGCGCCTCGACAGGTCGACCAGGTGGGTGGCCTGCTCGACCATCTGGCCACCACCGGCCGCCTGGGTGCCCCACCAGGCGACCTCCGGCATGGTGTCGTGCCACTGCCCCGTGACCATCCGCGCCGGGTTGGTGGCGAGGATCTGGTCGACCTCGCGCAGCGTGTCCATCGCGCGCCAGTGATACGCGACCCCGGCGATGACCCCCGCGTCGTCGATCGCCCGGGCGATCCGGACCGGCGTCTCGAGATCGGCTGCCAGCGGCTTCTCCGTGAACAGGTGGATGCCCCGCTCCAGCAGCGCGAGCTCGAGCGCGCCGTGCCCGTTCGGGGGGACACACACCCACACCGCCTCGGGCCGCTCCTGGTCCAGCATCGCCTCGAGGCGATCGTATGGCCGGCCGCCGAATCGCTGTGCGGCGGGCCCGGCCTGCGCCAGCCGTCGGCCGACGACGCCGACCAGCTCCACGTCCGGCTCGGTGCTCAACACCTCGAGGTGTCGCTGGGCGATGAACCCGGGTCCCACGACGGCGACCCGCAGGCGATCAGTCACGTTCGACCTCCTCCGCTGCTGGGTCAGAGCCTACGGCGTGCGGGCGGGGCGGTGTGGGCGCACCGGCGCTCAGGACCGGTCCCGCGCTGCGGCAGGTCCCGCGCCGCCGACGGTCCCGCGCCGCCGCCGACGAGCGCGGCCGGGGTCCACGCCGGTGCGCGAGCGCCCGGCGCACCCGCGACCGAGGGCGCACCATCGGGTGATGCGTGATCCGGCCGGCTCCCGACTCCAGCGCGGCGAGGCGTTCGCCGCGATCGCCGCCATGGGCTTTGGCTCCGCGTACGTCGCCACGGCGTTCGCGCTCCGATCGTTCTCCCCGATCACCGTGGCGTTCTACCGCAGCGCGCTGGCGTTCCTGGCCCTGGTCATCCTGCTGTCGGTCCTCCGGTGGTCCCCGGGGATGCCGGCCCGCGCAGGCGGAGCCGGCCCGGCGTTGCCGGGCACCGGCCACCGCGTCGCGCGGCTGGTCCTGATCGCCGTGTTCGGCGGCCCGATCTTCCTCGCCTCGATGAACCTGGCGGTGTCGGGTGTCGGTGCCACGATCGCGTCCTTCGTGGCCGGGCTGTACGCCATCCTCGCCGCGACGCTGGCGCCGTTGCTGCTGCCCGAGCGACTCACTCGCAGGGTGCTCGCGGGGCTCCTGGTGGCGCTCGCGGGCACGGCCCTGCTCGCGGAGCTCGACCCCGCCTCCGCCGATCGTGCCGGTCTCGCGTGGGGGCTGCTGGCCGCCGTCTCGTTCGCGATGTACCTCCTGCTCGGCCGCCGCTGGTCGCGATCGAACGGGCTCGAGGGATCGACGATCGCGTTCGCGACGCTTGCGGTGAGCACGCTCGCGCTCGGCACGCTCGTCGTCGTCGGCGACCCGGCGTCGCTGGTCCCGGCGCGGCTGGAGCTCGCCTCGGCGGTGGCGATCGGGTGGCTTGCCGTGGTCGCCGTCGGCGGCCAGCTGCTCACGGTCGCGAGCGTCCGGCTTGTCCCCGCCGCACGGACCGCCTCGTTCCTCCTGCTCAACCCGATCACGGCCACGATCCTTGCGGCGCTGCTCCTCGGTGAGCGACCGTCGCCGCCCCAGCTCCTGGGCGGTGGTCTGGTCCTGGCCGGGATCGCGGCGGCCACAGTGCCCCTGCCAGGCCGGTCCGGCCCGGGAGAGGTCATTCCGACCGATCAAGACGCGGATGGAGCCGCCTGAGGGACCGAGGACCCGGCCGATCGACCGGCCACACCGGGTGACCCGGCCCGCCCAGACCGGGCCATCGGGCGCTTGGCCCCGCTGCGCGCCGCGCGAGATCCTGCGCCAGCGGCCGACCCGCGCTCGTCGCCCACATCCCCGCTCCGAGGATCACATGGACGCCACCCACCTCATCGCGCTCTGGCTCCACGCGCTGGCAATGGTCGTGGTGCTCGGGTACTACGGGATCCTGTCCCGGATCGTGCTCCCAACCCTCGCGCGCTCGCTCGAGCCTGCCGCCCTCGCCCGTGTCGTGCCGGCCATCGAGCGTCGCGCGCTGCCGATCCTGGTGGCCGGGATCGTCCTGTTCATCGTGACGGGCGTCTACCTCCTGGTCAGGGACGGGCGGTATGCGGGCGTGGGCTCGTTCGCGTCCACCTGGTCCACGCTGATGCTGATCAAGCACCTGGTCGTGGTGGCCATGGTCGTCCTGGGCATCGGGGTCGACCGGCTTGCCGCGGGGCTTGTCGCCACGAGCGACGCCGGGCGCGGGCGCACCTTCGAGCTCCTGGTCCTGGCGATGGACGGGATGGCGGCCCTCGGGATCCTGGTGCTCCTGCTGACGGCGGCCGCGCAGCTCAGCTGACGCCCTTGGCGGAACAGGGGGTTCGAGCCGTCGCCGCGCCGCAGTAAGGTTGGCCGACAGCTCGCGCCCGGAGGTTCAAGATGTCGTCCCGCCAGCCGTCGTCCGCCGCCGTTGCCCGCCTGTTCCGCCGCCTCGGACGCGCGTCAGCCGTTGCAGCCCGTGACGGCGCCCCGTTTGACGAGGCGCTGGACCGTGTTCGGGCTGCCGAGATCACCCAGCGCGCGGCCGAGCGGCAGCGCGCGGCCGACCTCGCGGACCTGGAGTCCGCGCTCGCCGCCGGGCGGATCAGCCGCCGCGCGTTCCTGCGGCACGCGGTGGCGGCAGGCGCCGGAGCGGCCGCCCTGTCGGCCCTCGGACCGGCCGGGATGCTCGGGGGCCAGGCGGCTGCGGCAGCCTCGGGCTCCACGGCCCGGGTCATGATCATCGGTGGCGGTGCGGCGGGGATCCGCGCAGCCCACCTGCTGCGCAAGTTCGGCATCGCATCGTCGGTCTACGAGGCCTCCGGCCGGATCGGTGGCCGGACGTACACCGACACGACCACGTGGCCCGGCGTCACCGTCGAGCACGGCGGCGAGTTCATCTCCACCGAGCACACCACGGTCCGCAACCTGATCCGAAACCTGGGGCTCCACCTCGAGGTGGTGGATGGCGGCGCGACGCCGACCGGCGACGAGCTGTACCTCGTCGACGGGTCGCTGTACACCGAGCCGCAGGCCACCGACGACTGGGCGGCAGGTGTCTGGAAGGCTTTCAAGGACGAGCTGCAGGCCGCGCCATGGCCGCAGACGTTCGACGCGTACACGCCGCGCGGCGCCGAGCTCGATGGCATGTCGGTCGTCGACTGGTTCGACCCGGCCAACCCGAAGGCCAATCCCGTCCTCGCCGGGCTCGGGCCGGGATCCCGGCTGGCTCGCCTGATGGCGACGGACACCGTGACTGAGTACGGCGCGGACCCCGGGCAGCAGCCCGCGCTCAACCTGCTGTACCTGCTCGCCTGGAACTCGAAGGGCTCGATCAGCCCGCTGCCGGGGACGGACGAGCTGTACCACGTCGTGGAAGGCAGCGGCGCGATCGTGGACCGGATGCTGGCGGACCTGCCGCCCGCGACGATCCAGGTCGACCGGGCGCTGGTGGCGATCGAGGGGGCGTTCAATGGCCCGTACACCTGTCATTTCGACGACGGCAGCGCCGCCGTCGCAGATCACCTGGTGCTGACGATCCCGTTTGCCCTCCTGCGCGACGTCGCCATCGATCCCCGGATCAGCGATGGCTTCCGGCCCGCCAAGCACCGCGCGATCGCGGACAGCCCGATGGGAACCAACGCCAAGATCCACATCGAGCTCGCGAACCGGACCTGGGGCCCGGGTCACGACCGGATGATCGACGGCCAGGCGTACGAAACGAACGGCATCGGCTACTCCGACCCGGACAGCTTCCAGTGCATCTGGGACGCGCGACCCGGCGTGCCCGATGATCCGGGCATCCTGCTGTACTACCCGGGCGGTGCCCAGGGCGCCGACCTGCGCGGGAGCCAGGTGTTCGGCAACCCGAACCCGGCGGATGTCAGTCGCGTGCTGAGCCAGGTGGACGGCCTGTTCCCGGGCACGTCGGCGGCGTACACGGGTCGTGCGATCCAGTCACACTGGGCGGCCGAGCCATGGCACCGCGGCGCCTATTCCTACTGGGGCATCGGGCACTACACGGGCTTTGCCGGCGCCGAGGGCCTGCAGGAGGGCCGCATCCACTTCGCCGGCGAGGCGACCTCGCTCGAGTACCAGGGGTACATCAACGGTGCGGTCGAGACCGGTGAACGCGTGGCGCGGGAGATCAAGTCCCAGGTCTAGCCGGCACGGTCCGGCGGGCGCCCGTCGCGCCGATCGTTCGCCGCTGATCTGCCGAGCCCACGCCCGATGACGGGGGTCGCCGCGTCCCGGCGCCGCGAGACCGCGTTCGCCCGCGTGTTCCGCCTGGCGGCGCCGATCATCGTGTCCAACGTCTCGGTGCCCCTGCTGGGAGCCGTCGACACCGCCGTCGTGGGCCACCTGCCGGATCCGGCCTACCTCGGCGGGGTTGCCGTCGGGTCGACGATCTTCAGCTTCCTGTACTGGGGCTTCGGCTTCCTGCGCATGGGCACGACCGGGTTCGTCGCCCAGGCGCGTGGATCGGGCGACGACGCCGAGGTTCGCGCCGTGCTGGGACGGGCGCTGATCACGGCGGCGGCCCTGGGGCTGCTGCTGATCGCGCTCCAGTGGCCGATCCGCGCGGTGTCCCTGGGCCTGGTCGGCGCCAGTCCCGCGGTCGACGACAGCACGGCCGCGTACGTCGCGGTGCGGATCTGGAGCGCGCCGGCGACGCTCGCCAACTACGCGCTGCTGGGCTGGCTGTTCGGCATGCAGCGGCCGAGGACGGCGCTGGTGCTGCTGGTGTTCACCAACGGTCTCAACATCGCGCTCGACCTGTGGTTCGTGGTCGGGCTCGGCTGGGGCGTCCCGGGCGTCGCCGGCGCGTCGGTGATCGCCGATTACGCCGCCACCGGGCTCGGCCTGTGGCTCATCCTGCGGACCCTGCCCGGCCGTGCCGGGTGGGAGCGGACGCGCCTGTTCGAGCGCGTGCGGCTGTTCGCCCTGCTCCGCGTGAACCGCGACATCTTCCTGCGCACGCTGTGCCTGGTGTTCGCCTTCGCCTGGTTCACCGTGCAGGGTGCGCGGCTGGGCGACCTCACCCTGGCGGCAAACGCGGTGCTGCTCAACCTCCAGTCGATCATGGCCTACGGCCTCGATGGGTTCGCGTTCGCCGCCGAGGCGCTCGTCGGCGGGGCCGTCGGCGCCCGAGATCGGCCGGGGTTCAGCGCCGCGACCCGTGCGGCCGCGCTGTGGAGCCTCGGCCTGGCCGCCGTGCTTGCGGTCCTGTACGCCGCATTCGGCTCGGCCATCGTTGCGCTGTTCACCGATCTGCCCGATGTCCGCGCGACGGCCGCCATCTACCTGCCGTGGATGGTCGCCTCACCGCTGGTCTCGGTGTGGAGCTATGTGCTCGATGGCGTGTACGTCGGCGCCACGAGGACGACGGAGATGCGCAACGGGATGGCCATCGCCCTGGGCGTCTACCTGGTGGTCGCACAGCTGCTGGTCCCGGCCTGGGGCAATCACGGGTTGTGGCTGGCGTTCCTGGTCCTGATGCTGATGCGCGCCGCGACGCTGGGCGCCTGGCTGCCGCGGGTGCTGCGCAGCATCGGCTGACGACCCGCGGGGATACCGGCCCCGGCGGCATGCGATGCCGGCTCCGCCGCCGGCGGAAACCGGCCCCGCGGCGGCATGCGATGCCGACCCGCGTTGCGCGCGCTCGAGGCCTACGTCGCGCGCTCGCGCACGATCCGTCCGAGCTCCAGGTTGCGCACCGCTCCCAGGGCCGGGATCTGCGACAGCAGCCCCGTGACGACGATCGCGGCCGCCGTCAGCACCAGCGTCGTCGGACGGACCTCGAGGTCGAACCGGAACATGTCCGACGAGAAGCTGGCCATGAACAGGGCCGACACCAGGTACCCGATCAGCAGGCCGGGCACGAGGCCGATCGCCGTCAGCAGCAGGTTCTCGCCCGTGATCAGGCGCGAGATCGTGCGGCTTGGCATGCCCAGGGTCCGCAGCACGGCGATCTCGGTCGCCCGCTCCGAGATGCTGGCCACGAGCGTGTTGTAGATCAGGGCGAACGCGAGGATCCCGCCCAGGACCACCATCACGCCGATGAACACGTAGAACAGGCCCAGGAACTGGTTCATCAGATCGAACAGGGCGTGGTTGTCGATCACGGCCGCGACGCCGTCGAGCGACCGCAGGCGCGCCACCACGGCATCGGCATCGGCGCCGGCGGCGTAGCGAACGTACGCCACGTTCTCGAGCGGCGCGGATCCGGCCTCGGCCGGTCCGACGAGACCCGTGACATAGGGCAGCGACGCGTACACGGGCGTGCCCAGCGGCTCGTTCACGAACCCCGCGACCGTGGCGTCCACCGCGACCGTCCCGCTGCCGCTGGCTGTCGCGCCTCCGACCGGTGCCAGCGTCGCCAGGCTCAGGTGGACCGTATCGCCCACGTCCACCTGGAGACGATCGCGCAGCGCGGCTCCGAGGAGCACCCCCTGTGACGGGAGCGAGACCTCGCGCCAGCTCGAATCGTAGAAGCCGTGCATCGCGCTTCCCGGCTCGAGCGCGGTGAGCTGGGTCAGGTAGGTCCCCGAGCTCGAGGCGACCGCGACGCTCCACTCGGCCCCGGGCTCCACGGCAGCCACGCCGTCGACCGCCGCGATCGCCGACAGCTCCGACGGCCCGACCGGCGAGATCGGGTAGACCGATGCGTCCTGCCGGATGATGTCCACGAACTGGCGGTGCATCAGGATGTCGATCGTGTCGATCATCCCCCACGATGCGAGGATCAGCGTCGACGCCATCACCACGCCGCCGATCGTGGCCAGGCTGCGGCGTGGATGGCGCCCGATGCCGCGCAGGGCGACCCGCCAGCGAACGGGCAGGCGATGGAGCGGCGGGATCAGGCGCTCGGCGAGGCTCTGATGGCCCTGGCCCATGGGGACGATCCCGCGCATCGCCTCGGCCGGTCGCAGCGCGGTCGCCCGTCGGGCGGGCAGGTAGGCGGCCGCCACGGCCGCCAGGATCCCGATCGCGACGCCCCCGAGCACGGTGGTCGGGCGGACCTCGGCGACCCGGCTGGGGATGCCCAGCTCGCCCGTATAGAGCGTACTGATCACGCCCGCCAGCAGCGCACCCAGGAGGGCGCCGATCACCGACCCGACGACGCCGACCGCGAGCCCGAAGCTGGTGTAGTGGACGATGATCGTCCGCCGGGCCATGCCGTTGGCGCGCAGCGTGCCGATGATCGCGCGCTGCGACGCGATCATGCGGCCGAGCAGCACGAACGTGGCGAACGCCGCCGCGCCGAGGAACATCAAGGGGAACGCGAACGACAGCTCGCCGAACCCGCTCACGTCCTCCTGGAGCGCGGCGTTGGAGGGCTGCTCGGCCCTGGTCATCACGTCCAGCGCGCCCGCGCTGCGCATCGCCGCGCTGGCGGGCTCGGTGGCGTCGGCGGCCTTGTCGGGCGGGATGTATGCGAGCGCCTGGGCGTGGACCGTGTCCGGAGCCAGTCCGGCGACCAGCGGCTCGGGCGCGAACACGACGCCGAAGTCGCTGGGCAGGACGAACACCTCCTGGCGGCTCTTGGCGGGCCAGATGTACTCGGGCGAGAAGGCGATGCCCAGGACCTGGAGCTGCTGCCAGCCCGAGGCACCCAGGATCTCGATCGAATCACCCGGCACGAGCCGGAAGTGGTCCGCCATGTGCTTCTCGACCAGGACGCCGTTGGGCACCGACGGATCGAGCCGCCGCCCGTCGAGGACCAGGACGTTGTCCACCGGGGCGTCGCTGCCATCGGGGGGCAACCCGATCGCGCGGCCCAGCAGCTGGTGATCGCCCACCCGGATCGGCGTGTCCGAAACGGACCGGGTCCCGGTTGCCTCGACACCCGGGACCGCCGCGACTGCCTTCGCAACCGCAGCCGGATCCCGCGCGACGGCGGTGACGGCAGCAAAGTGGTTCTCCGCGTACAGCTGCTCGTATGAGGCGGTCAGGTTCAGGAACGCGTCGTATGAGGCGCCGAACAGGGCGACACCGAGGACGACCGTCACGACGACGGCGAGGAACGGGCCGCGTCGCGCCCGGACCTCGCGGAGCATCGAGCGCCGGAGGTACCTCACCAGGTCACCTCCTCGGGACGAACGGGGTTCGCCTGGACGGTGTCGCCCACGATCTCGCCGGATCCCAGCCGGAGGACGCGGTCGGCCATGGTGGCGATGACCGAGTTGTGGGTGGCGAGGATCACCGTCCGGCCGCCGGTCCGGGCCAGCCGGTGGATGACGCCCAGCACCGAGCGACCGACATCGGCGTCGAGCGAGCCGGTGGGCTCGTCGCACAGCAGGATCTCGGGCGACTTGACCAGCGCCCGCGCGATCGCGACGCGCTGCTGCTCGCCGCCGGACAGCGCGCTCGCGAAGTGATCCACGCGCTCCGCCAATCCGACCGCGTCAAGGGCGGCGCGGGCCTCCGCCTCGCCCTTGCCCACCAGCTCCGCCACGAGCGCGACGTTCTCGACGGCGGTCAGGGTCGGGACGAGGTTGAAGAACTGGAAGATGAAGCCCACGTCCTCGCGCCGAAAGGTCGTCAGCGCCTCGTCGTCGAGGCCACCGAGCTCGCGGTCGCCGACCGTGACCCGACCGTCGGTCGCCGTCTCAATTCCGCCTGCGATGTTCATCAGCGTCGTCTTGCCGGAGCCGCTCGGACCGAGCACGACGACGAACTGGCCGGCCTCGATCTGGAGGTCAATTCCGCGCAGCGCGTGCACGGCGACCTCGCCCGTCCCGAACGTCTTCGACACGCCCTCGAACCGGACGGACGCCCCGTCGCGCGCGTTGTGCGCTGCGGCGGGTGCCGCGTCTGCCTCGCTGTGTGGTCCGGCGTGAACGGCGTCCTCGGTCATGGCGTGCCTCCTCGGGCAGGATCTGCTCGATCCGGGTTCGGGGTCGTCTCGGGCGTTGGGTCGTTCGCGAGCGTGGTGTCGATCAGCCGAAGCAGGACGTCGCGGAAGCCATCGATGTCGGTGGCCGGATCGATGATCCGGTGGAACAGCAGGCCGTCCAGCGCGGCCGCCACCAGCACGCCGGTCGCCTCCGGCGGCAGGCCGGACCGAGCGACTCGCCCGCGATTGCCGCAGTCGCGCACGCGCTCGGCCACGAGGGCGCGGAACTCGCGGATGCCGCCCACCATGACCTCGGCCAAGCGTCGGATCGCGCATCGCCCGGGCCATCGCCTCGATCAGCAGGCTGAAGGCGGGGCTCGAGGGTCGACCCGGCCGACGGCGTCGACCGCGCCTGCGAGCCCGCCGCACCGAGGGATGCCTCGTCCGCGAACGTTCGCGCGGCCGGTCCGATCTCCTCGTCCATCGCGGACATGACGGCACCGCGGAGCAGGGCATCCATCGATCCGAAGTGGTAGTGGACGAGCGCCGGGTTGACGCCGGCGCGCGTCGCGACGGCGCGTGTCGTGACGGCGTCCCAGCCGAGCTCGGCGACGAGCTCCACGGCCGCCACCGAGATCTTCTGTCTGGTCGCATCACCCCGTCGGGGGCGCTTGCCGCCCACGATATTGGTCATACGCCCAATATCGTACCACCGCCAGGGGCGTCAGCAGTCGAATGCGAACCAGCAGAGCTCGTTGCGCAGTCGCTGGTCGTCGAGCACGAGGTCTCGGATCTCACGGGGCAGCTGCGCGCGCTGCCAGCGACATTCCCGGCGGCCGGCGTCCTCGCCTTCCCCGTCGATCGCCGTCGCACGGGCGGCCCTGACCGCGTACGCGGCGGCACCGAGCTCGTGGGCCGCCACATGGCCGACCGCCGCGGCCTGGCCGGCAGCGTACGCGGCATGGCGTGCCGGCCCGCGCAGGTCCCTGGCCGCAGCGTTTGCGTGGCCGGCCGCCGTGCGTGCCTCTGCCCACGTGACCTCACCACGCGCCCAGGCTCGCGCCAGATCGATCGCGCGTCGCGGACGACCGTCGTTCGGCCGCGCCTCCTCGAAGTGGTGCAGCACGTGCTCCGCACAGTCGGCCGCCCAGGTCGCGAGCAGGCGATGGTCCCTGTCATCCAGGCTGCCACCGCGGCGCACGGTGATGAACCTGGGATCGCGAATCTTGGGCAGGATCACGGGTGTGGGCGCCCTCGGGTACCGCCGCCGCCGTACGACGCCGCCGCCGCCGAACGACCGGATGCGAGAGGAAGTGGTGGAGATGGGGGAGAGTCGAACTCCCCGTCCAGAACCCTTCGCCAGGACCCACTACGAGCGTGTCCGATGATTTTCGTCAGCCGGTCGGACGCCCATCGGCAGGCTTCCGTCCGGCCCAGTCACGTGTCCCTAGATCGGGCTTGGCTCCGGACTACGTGACGCTCGTCCGGGCTGCACCTTCGCTGAGTGACGCTTCCACGGCCCGCGAAGGGGAGGCCGCTTCCACGCTCACCTTACCGCCTAAGCGGCGAGGGCGAGAGCAGGCTGCTTGTTGGCAGTTACTTCGTTTTGCCGCCGGTTTAACGAGGCCTGACGGCACCTCGGCTCGCGTTCCCTGGCAGCCAAGCCCTGTCGAGACCACGCATCCCCACGGGCCGAACCGCTGTTCGGGGGCGAAATCGTAGCATCGGTCCCGCCGTTCGGCGAGCGGATGCCGGCGGCACGGGCGGGCCCGGCGCCACCTCGAACGACGGCCCGGGCTATCCTCGGTGCACGCGAACGGACCGGTGAGGATGGGAGGTGGCCGTGGCGAGGAAGACGGCGGACCCTGCATCCACGGGTGACGCCGCCGGGCTGGCTTCGGCTGGCCGGCTCGGCGATTCGACGCTCGCGACGCTGCCAGCGCCGCCGATCACCGCACCGATCTGGCCTGGCCGGCCATATCCGATGGGTGCCTCGTTCGACGGATCGGGGACGAACTTCGCGCTGTTCTCGGAGATCGCCGATCGGGTCGAGCTGTGCCTGTTCGACGCCGATGGAACGGAGACGCGCGAGGACCTGCCGGAGACCACGGGCTACATCTGGCACGGCTACGCGCCGACGGTCACGCCCGGCCAGCGGTACGGGTTCCGCGTGCACGGGCCGTGGGACCCGGCGAACGGGCTGCGGTGCAACCCGGCAAAGCTGCTCCTGGATCCGTACGCGAAGGCGGTCGAGGGAACCGTGGACTGGCACGAGGCGCTGTATCCCTACCGCTTCGGTGCACCCGAAACCCGCGATGACCGTGACAGCGCGCCCTACGCGCCCCGGTCGGTCGTGATCAACCCGTACTTCGACTGGTCCGAGGATCGTTCGCCACGCCGTGACCTCTACCAGGTCGTGATCTACGAGACCCACGTCCGGGGCTTCACGATGACCCACCCGGAGATCCCGGAGGTCCTCCGCGGGACGTACGCGGGTCTCGCGCATCCCGCCGCCATCCGCCACCTGACCAGCCTCGGCGTGACCGCTGTCGAGCTGATGCCCGTCCACCAGTTCATCCACGACCAGCACCTCGTCGACCGCGGGCTCCGCAACTACTGGGGATACAACTCGATCGGGTTCCTGGCACCGCACAACGAGTACGCGAGCACCGGCCAGGCGGGCGACCAGGTGGGTGAGTTCAAGGCGATGGTCCGCTCGCTCCATCAGGCCGGGATCGAGGTGATCCTCGACGTCGTCTACAACCACACGGCAGAGGGCAATCACCTCGGCCCGATGCTCGCGTTCAAGGGCATCGACAACGGCGCGTACTACCGCCTCGTCGGGGAAGACCCGCGCTACTACATGGACTACACCGGTACCGGCAACACGATCAACGTCCGCCACCCCCAGGTGCTCCAGCTGATCATGGACAGCCTCCGCTACTGGGTGCTCGACATGCACGTGGACGGCTTCCGGTTCGACCTCGCATCCACGCTGGCCCGGGAGCTGCACGAGGTGGATCGCCTGTCCGCCTTCTTCGACCTCATCCACCAGGACCCGGTGATCAGCCAGGTCAAGCTGATCGCGGAGCCGTGGGACGTCGGAGAGGGCGGCTACCAGGTGGGCAACTTCCCGGTCCTGTGGTCCGAGTGGAACGGACGATACCGGGACACGGTTCGCGACTTCTGGCGTGGCGAGCCCGGTGCGATGGCCGACTTCGCGTACCGCCTCACGGGCAGCTCGGACCTGTACGAGGAGACCGGACGGCGTCCCCATGCGAGCATCAACTTCGTGACGGCCCACGACGGGTTCACGCTGGCGGACCTGGTCGCGTACAACGGGAAGCACAACCTCGCCAACGGCGAGGACAACCGCGACGGCGAGTCAGACAACCGCTCCTGGAACAGCGGCGCCGAGGGACCCACCGATGATCCGGCGGTCCTCGCGCTCCGGCAGCGGCAGCAGCGCAACCTGCTCGCCACGCTGCTCCTGTCGCAGGGCGTCCCGATGCTCCTCGGTGGCGACGAGCTCGGCCGGACGCAGGGCGGCAACAACAACGCCTACTGCCAGGACAACCCCGTGTCGTGGTACGACTGGGCGCATGCCGACCTGCAGCTGCTCGACTTTGCCACCCGCCTGATCGCGTTTCGCGAGCAGCACCCCGTGTTCCGCCGCCGCCGCTTCTTCCAGGGCCGGCCGATCCACGGCGAGGACCTGGTCGACATCGAGTGGTTCACGACGGACGGCATCGAGATGGCGGAGGCGGACTGGGGCCAGGACCACGTGCGTGACCTGTGCGTCCTCCTGGCCGGCGACGCGATCCCCACCCGCGACGAGCGCGGCGAGCCGATCCGCGACGACACGTTCTACCTGCTGTTCAATGCGCGCGACGAAGCGATCGAGGCGACGTTGCCGGTCGATCGGGGGACGACCTGGCTGACCGTGCTGGACACGGCGGCCGACGAGCCGTTCCCGCAATCGCCGGTGGTGTTCGCGCCCGGCGATCGGGTGCCGATGGCCGCACGCTCGGTCGTGGTGCTCGAGCAGCGGGGCGATACCGGAGCGGAGCAGTGACCGGACGCGGCGAACCGGCGGCACCGGCCGGCACGGGCCCCCGCAAGGTTGACCCGAGGGCCACCTATCGCATCCAGCTGACGCCGACCTTCACGTTCGACGACGCGGCCGGCGTGGCCCCGTACCTCGAGGCGCTGGGCATCAGCCACGTGTACGCCTCACCGTACCTGCGCGCGATGCCGGGCAGCCTGCACGGCTACGACGTCGTCGATCCGCGTCAGGTCAACCCCGAGCTCGGCGGGGCCGCGGGACACGCACGGTTCTGCGCGGCGCTCGGCAGCCACGGCCTGGGGCAGGTGCTCGACACGGTCCCGAACCACATGGCGATCGGGCCCGAGAACCCGTGGTGGTGGGACGTGCTCGAGAACGGCCCTGCCAGCCGCTGGGCGATGACCTTCGACGTCGACTGGGCGCACCCCGAGCCGCACCTGCGGGAGCGGGTGCTGCTGCCCGTGCTCGCGGATCACTACGGACGCGTGCTCGAGGCCGGCGACCTGCGCCTCGAGTGGGACGGGACGCGGTTCACGATCCGCTACCACGATCAGCGGTTCCCGGCCGCACCCCGCAGCCTCGACGAGCTCCTCGCGCTCGCGGCCGAGCGCGCAGGCTCGGACGAGCTGGCCTTCCTCGCCGATGCGTTCGGAGCGCTGCCGCCGTCAACGGTGGTGGATCCGGCGGTGCGCGAGCGGCGGCACCGGGACAAGGAGGTCCTCGCCGCCCGTCTCGCCGCCCTTGCCGCGGCGGAGCCGCGGGTTGCCGAGGGCATCGATGCCGTGGTCGCGGCGACCAACGCGGACCTCGATGCGTTCGACCGCATGCTCGAACGACAGAACTATCGCCTGGCCTGGTGGCGTGCCGCGCGCAGGGATCTCGGCTACCGGCGGTTCTTCGATGTCACCACGCTGGTCGGCCTGCGGATCGAGGACCCGCGCGTGTTCGCCGAGACCCACGCGCTCGTGCTGGAATGGCTGTCCGCAGGCGTCATCGACGGGCTCCGGATCGATCATCCGGACGGGCTGCTCGACCCGGAGGGCTATCTGCGACGGCTCCGCTGGGCCAGCCCGCGAGCGTGGATCGTGGTCGAGAAGATCCTGGAGCCGGGCGAGGACCTGCGCCGGAGCTGGCCGGTCGCGGGAACGAGCGGGTACGAGTTCCTGCGCCGGGTCAACCGCCTGCTCGTGGATCCGGCCGGCGAGGCGGGGCTCACGGCGCTCCAGGCGACGATCACGGGTGAGGATCGCCCGTTCGTCGACATCGCCAGGGAGGCGAAGCAGGCGGTGCTCGACGAGGTGCTGGGCTCGGAGCTGGGCCGGCTCACCGCCCTGCTGCTGGATGTGCTGGAACGCCTCCGCCGCCATCGCGACCACACCCGCCATGACCTCCACGAGGCGCTTCGCGCGCTGCTCGTCGCCTTCCCCGTCTATCGGACCTACGTCCGGATCGACACGGCTGACGACGGCCGCCGGATCGCGAGCGTCGCGCCCGAGGACGAGGCGGTCGTCGCCGAGGCCGTCGACGCCGCGAAGGGGCTGCGTCCCGACCTGCCCGAGGACCTGTTCGACATCCTCGGCGACCTGTTGCTGCTCCGGCGGCCCGGTGACGACATGGAGGAGGAGCTGGCGCTCCGCTTCCAGCAGCTGACGGGGCCGGTGATGGCGAAGGGGATCGAGGACACCGCCTTCTATCGCGACCTGCGCCTGGTATCGCTCAACGAGGTGGGTGGTGATCCGGGCGCATTCGGGATGACGCCGGCCGCGTTCCATGACGCCAACCTGTCCGCCCAGGAACGTTGGCCCCTCGCGATGCTCACGACGTCCACGCACGACACGAAGCGCAGCGAGGATGTTCGGGCGCGGCTGGCCGTCCTGTCCGAGCTCCCCGATGAGTGGTCGCGGATCGTCGGGACGTGGCGGCGCCTCGGCGATCCGTACCGGTCCGGGCCCGGCCCGGACGGCCACGCGGAGTACCTCATGTACCAGACCCTGGTGGGCGCCTGGCCGATCGGGATGGACCGGCTGGGCCCGTTCCTGGTCAAGGCGCTCCGCGAGGCCAAGCTGCGCACCTCGTGGACGAACGCCGATGAGGCGTACGAGGCCGCCGTGCTCGAATTCGCGGACGGGCTCCTCGGCGACGAGTCGTTCACGGCGTCGCTCGACGCGTTCGTCCGGCAGCTGCTGCGCCCCGGCCGCATCAACGCCCTGGCCCAGCTGCTGCTCAAGCTCACCTCGCCCGGCGTGCCCGACATCTACCAGGGCGTGGAGATCTGGGACCACAGCCTCGTCGACCCCGACAATCGCCGGCCGGTGGACTTCGGCCTTCGCCGCCGGCTGCTCGCCGAGCTCACCGGGAAGCGGCCCCCGACCCCGGAGGCGCTCGCTCGCCGCCTTGACGATCCCGCCGAGCCGGGATCGCCCAAGCTCGCCGTGCTGCGCGCCGGGCTCGGGGTGCGAGCCAGGCTCCCGGCGGCGTTCGGGCCGGAGGCGACGTACGTTCCGCTTGCCGCGAGCGGGCCGGCGGCGGAGCACGTCGTGGCGTATGTGCGGACCGGAGCGGTGGCGGTCGTCGTGCCCCGGCTGACGCTGCGGCTCGGCGGCGCCTGGGCGGGAACCCGCCTCGCGCTGCCGGCGGGTCGCTGGCGCGACGAGATCACCGGCGTCGTGCATTCCGGCGGACGCACCCAGCCGCCCGTCGAGCAGCTGCTGGCGACCTTCCCGGTCGCGTTGCTCGTCCGCGAGTCCAGCGCCTGATGAAGCCCCGCGTCTGGGCCCCGCGGCCGGACCGGGTGGAGCTGGTGCTGGTGCCCGCCGGTCCCCGGTCGGCCGGACCGCGCGTCGTTCATCCCATGGACCGGGACGCCTCGGGCTGGTGGTCGGCGGACCTGGAGGTGCCGCCGGGCGCGAACTACGGGTTCATGGTGGACGGCGCCGGGCCGTTTCCGGACCCTCGCTCCCCGCACCAGCCGTCCGGGGTTCACGGCCTGTCGCGAGCGGTGGACCACGGATCGTTCCAGTGGTCCGATCCCGGCTGGCAGCCCCGCCCGTGGGCGACCTCGGTTACCTACGAGCTGCACGTGGGCACGTTCACACCGGCCGGGACGTTCGACGGCGTGATCGATCGGCTCGACCATCTCGTCGACCTGGGCGTCACCCATGTCGAGCTGATGCCGGTGGTCGAGTTTCCGGGCGACCGCGGTTGGGGATACGACGGGGTGGACCTGTTCGCGCCCCACCATGCGTACGGAGGGCCGGAAGGGCTGAAGCGGCTCGTCGATGCGTGCCACGCACGCGGGCTCGCGGTGCTGATCGACGTGGTCTGGAACCACCTGGGCCCGGACGGCAACCACCTCGCCCGGTTCGGGCCGTACTTCAGCACCCGGTACGGCACGCCTTGGGGCGAGGCGGTCAACTTCGACGGTCCGGGCTCGGACGAGGTCCGGGCATTCGTGCTCGACAACGCCCGGATGTGGCTCCAGGACTACCACGCCGACGGGCTCCGGATCGACGCGGTGCACGAGATCTTCGATCGCTCCGCCACGCACATCCTCGAGGCGGTGGCCGGATACGTCCACGAGCTCGGCGCCCGCCTCGGCCGCCCGCTGGTCGCGATCGCCGAGAGCGACCTCAACGATCCGCGGCTCGTCCGCGACGTCGAGCTCGGCGGGTACGGGCTCGACGCCCAGTGGAGCGACGACCTGCGCCACGCGATCCATGTCGCGCTGACGGGTGAGCGCGATGCCTACCACGCCCAGTACACCGGGGTGGCCGATGTGGCGGCGGCGCTCGAGCGCGTGTTCGTGTACGACGGACGGTACTCGGCCTTCCGGGGTCGGCGTCACGGGCGCCCGGTCGGCGCCCTGCCGGCGACCCGGTTCGTCGGGTTTCTCCAGAACCACGACCAGGTGGGCAACCGCGCGCTCGGCGAACGGATCTCGCACCTGGTTCCGCCGGAGGCGGCGATGGTCGGTGCCGCGCTGGTGCTGCTCGGTCCGTTCGTGCCGCTGCTGTTCGCCGGTGAGGAGTGGGCTGCGAGCTCGCCGTTCCAGTACTTCACGGATCACGACGACGCCAGCCTGGGCGCGGCCGTCCGCGAGGGGCGCCGGAACGAGTTCCCAGCGTTTGCCGGCAACCGGGCAGAGGTCCCCGATCCCCAGGCGGCGGCCACCTTCGAGCGCTCCCGGCTCGACTGGTCGGAGCGCGACGACCCGACGCACGCCTCGATGCTGGCCTGGTACCGCACCCTGATCACGTTCCGCCGGGACCACCCGGAGCTTTGCGACGGATCACGGCCCACGGTCAGGGTCGAGCCGGCCGAGCGGTGGCTCGCCTTCGACCGTGGCGGGCTGCGCGTCGTCGCCAACCTTGGCCCGGAGCCGCGCGTCCTCGTGCTCGAGGCCGAAGCCTCCGCGACGATCGTGCTCGCATCGAGCCCCGATGTCCGCCTGGCCGGGGGTGGAATCCATCTGCCCGGTTGGGCCCTCGGCGTCGTCCGCGCCGGCGACTGATCCCCGCCGGGGGTTACCCGCCACCGGTCGAGCCGGTCGCCTGGAGAAGGTCGCACGGTGACGATCGCCTGGAGCCGGCCGCGGACCGACACGCGCCGCTACCATCGCGGGGTGCGCCTGATCGCCTGGGAGGAGGAACGCCTCCAGATCTTCGCGGCGGCGGAGCTCGCTCGCCGTCGCCGGACCGCGGGTCTCGCCCTCAGCCATCCCGAGGCCGTGGCGCTGATCTGTGACGCGATGCTCGAGGCCGCTCGCGCGGGTGCCTCATACGCGGACGTGGAGGCCGCCGGTCGTGCGGCCGTCGAGCCTGACGAGGTGCTCGACGGCGTCCGTGAGATCCTGGACGAGGTCCGGCTCGAGGTCCTGCTGGGCGATGGGGCTCGCGTGATCGCCCTGGCCGACCCGCTCGACCGCGGTCAGGGCCCGGATCCGCTGGGGCCCGGCGCGCTGGTGATCGGCGATGCGGCCGATGTCGAGGTCAACGCCACCCGCGATGCGATCGAGCTCCCCGTGACCAGCCGCTCCCGACGGCGGATCCGCGTGTCGTCCCACTACCCGTTCCACCGGGTCAATCCCCGGCTGGCATTCGACCGCGACATGGCGCGAGGGTTCCGGCTCGACCTGCCCGCGGGCGGCTACGTCGGCTGGGAGCCCGGGGAGACGAAGACCGTTCGCCTGGTGCGGTACGGGGGGACCGCGGGCCGGTGACCAGGCTCTCCGCCCGGGAGTACCGGACGCGTTACGGTGCGACGACGGGCGACCGGGTCCGCCTCGGCGACACCAACCTGTGGATCCGCGTCGAGGACGACCGGACGGCGCGGGGCGACGAGCCGGTATGGGGCTACGCCAGGAACCTCCGTTCGAGAATGGCGCAGTCCGACGCGGCCGCCGGCCCCTCGGAGCTCGACATCGTGCTCACCGGAGCGCTCGTCGTGGATCCCACGCTGGGCGTCATCAAGGCTGACATCGGGATCAAGGACGGCCGCATCGCCGGGATCGGCCGATCCGGCAGCCCGGAGATCAGCGACGGCATCGACCTGCTGATCGGGCCGCACACGAAGTCGTACATGGCGTATGGCCTGATCGCGACGCCCGGGGCGGTCGACACGCACGTCCACACCATCGGGCCGGAGCTGCTTCCGCCTGCGCTGTCGGCCGGGGTCACCACCCTCATCACCGCCGGCTTCGAGGAGCCGCCGTGGGCGATGGAGCGCACATTGGCCGCGCTCGAGGGCTGGCCGGTCAACATCGGGCTCCAGGCCGGCGCCCGCGCCGCGGAGGACAGCCATCTCGATGCGCTCGTGGCGGCCGGTGCGCTGGGCTTCAAGATCCACGAGGACAATGGCGCCTATCCGGAGTTGATCGACCACGTGCTCCGGTACGCGGACGCCAGGGACCTCACCGTCAGCCTCCACACGGACGGCCTGCACGAGTCGGCGGAGCTCGAGGACACGGTTGCGGCGATCGCGGGTCGCACGGTCCACGCGTACCACGTGGAAGGCTCCGGCGGCGGTCACGTCCCGGACCTGCTGGGCCTGGTGCGGGAGCCGTCGATCATCTGCTCATCGACCACGCCCACCCTTCCCTTCGGCGCGCACACGGCGGTCGAGCACGTTCCGATGACGATGCTCAACCACGGCCTCTCGTGGGGCATCCCCGGCGACCTCGAGCTGGTCCTCGAGCGTGTGATCGAGGCGCGCACCGCCGCCGAGGGGCCGCTCCACGAGCTGGGTGCGATCTCGATCATCAACTCCGACTCGCAGGGGATGGGCCGGATCGGCGAGACGGTCCGGCGAACGTTCCAGCTCGCGCACGTGATGAAGGCGTGGCGGCGGTCACCGGCCGCGGACGGCGTACCCGGCCTGCCCGCCGATCCGGGGCTCACCGATCCCGATGACCGCGACGACACGGCACGCGTCCTGCGCTACCTGGCCAAGGTGACGATCGACCCGTCGATCACCCACGGCGTCGCCGATCACGTCGGGTCGCTGCGGCCGGGACGCATGGCGGACATCGTGCTGTGGAAGCCCGCGTTCTTCGGCGTCAAGCCGGAGTGGGTGTTCAAGGGCGGGTTTCCCGCGTGGGGGCCGCTGGGCGATGGAAACGCGTCGCTCGAGCGCGCCGAGCCGACACGTTACCGACCCGACTGGGGCGGGACATCGGGCGCCGCACCGCTGCTTGCGGCGACGTTCGTGGCCCACGATATGGACCAAGGTCCGCTTCGGAGGCGTCTGGCGACCCGTCGCGCGCTGATTCCCGCCCGTGGCGTGCGGAACCTGACGCGTGACGACCTCTGGGCGAACCGCGCTGCTGCTCCGGTGGACATCGACGTCCGCACCGGCGAGGTCTCGCTGGCCGGACGCCGGCTCGCGGTCGATCCGGTGGCCGAGGTTCCGCTCAGCCGCCGCTACCTGTTGCGCTGAGCTACCACAGGTCGCCGACCGTGAACCCGTCGGGGAACGGGTCGGACGGGTCCACGACGTAGCTCGCAAACCCGGTGATCCACGCGGTGCCCGTGATGGACGGCACGACCGCCGCTCGGCCGCCGACCTGCGTCTCCTCCACGAGGCGACCGGTGAACACCGTGTCCAGGATCCCCTCGTGCCGGAAGTCCTCGCCGATCGCGAGGCGGCCCTTCGCGTGGAGCACGGCCATCTTTGCGCAGGTTCCCGTTCCGCACGGGGACCGGTCGATGACGCCGGTCCAGGTCGACGGCCTCGACCAGTCGACCACGCCCGTGGATACCGTGGTCACGTTGCGCCACGAGTTCCGCGCGTCATGCGGCGGACCCGAGAGCTGACCGATGGTGATCCCGGCAAACCCGGGCTGATCCGGATGGACCACGGGCAGCTGCTCGGCCGCCGCCGCCTTGATCATCTCGGTGACCCGGGTGATGTCCCGTCCCTCATCGGGCACCAGCCGGAACCCCAGCGCCTCGGCATCGGCGATCACGTAGAACATGCCGCCGTACGCGACGTCCACGGTGACGGTGCCCAGCTGGGGGACCTCGACCGGCGTGTCGAGGTGGGTGGCGAACGCCGGGACGTTGCGGAAGGTGACCCCCGTCACCTTGCCGTTGGCGCACGTCGCCCGGATGCGGATCAGCCCCGCCGGTGCCTCCAGCGTGACCTCGGTGAGCGGTTCGTGCATCTGCAGCATCCCGGTCTCGAGCAGGACCGTGGCCACGCAGATCGTGTTGGTGCCGGACATCCCCGGGTACTCGACCTGCTCCATGATCACGTACCCGGCGTCCGCCTCGGGATGGGTGGCCGGCAGGATCACGTTCGCGCACAGCGCTGGGTAGCCGCGCGGCTCGCGCAACATCAGCCGGCGCAGCTCGTCGCCGTGCTCGGCCAGGTGGCGCATCTTCTCGAACATGGTGGCACCGGGGACATCCAGCACGCCGCCCACGACAACGCGGCCCGGCTCACCTGCTGCGTGGGCGTCGACCGCCTGGATCATCCGCGCGAGCCGCATCGACCAACGTCCTTCCCTGGCGCGCCGGCGCCTCGGCCGGCTGCGGAGAGCCTACGGGAAACCGTCCCGGCGGTTGACTAGAGTGGGGCAGGCCCGACGGGCGTTCCGTCGGAAAGCCAGGAGACCGTATGTTCGAGGAAGCCGTCGCGGCGCGCTTTCCGGCGCTTGCCGGCACGATCTACATGAACACCGCGACCGTCGGAGTGGGGCCGGCCGCGGCCGGCACCGCCCTTCGCGATGCCGCAGATGCCTGGACTCGCGGCAGGTTCGACTGGCAGGAGGCGGAACGGGCAGGCGAGGACGTACGCACCCTGTTCGGGCGGCTTGTCGGGTCCAATTCCGACTGCGTGACGCTGGTACCCGCCGCGGGCGCGGTCGCGGGCCTGGTTGCCATGCACCTGGTCCGGCGGTTCGCCCGCGGGGGCAACGTCGTGGTCGGTGCCGAGGAGTTCACCTCCAACCTGTACCCATGGCGAGCCCTCGAGGGGCGTGGGTTCGACGTGCGGATGGTGCCGTTCCGCGATGGCGCTCCCCCCGAGGCTGAGATCGCCGCTGCCGTGGACCGGGACACACGTCTGGTGGCGGCCAGCGCGGTGCAGTCGGCGACAGGGATCCGGGCAGACCTCGCCCGGCTTCGCGACGCTGCGGGCGACGCACTCCTGTTCGTCGATGCGGCGCAGGCGGCCGGATCCGTGCCGATCGACGTCGAGGCGCTGCGGATCGACGCGCTGGCGGCCCCCAGCCACAAGTTCCTGGTCGGGACACGCGGCATGGGGTACGGCGTCTTCTCGCCGGCACTCCGCGACGCGCTCCAACCGGTCTGGCCGGGCTGGAAGGCCGCGGAATCGCCGATGACAAGCTTCTACGGCCCGGACATGACGCTCTCGACCACGGCCTCTCGCCTGGACATGTCGCTCGCCTGGTTCAACGCCCTGGCGGAGCGCGAGTCGATGGGTGTCCTGCACGAGCTCGGGCCGGATCGCATTCACGCCCACGACGCCATGCTCGCCGATCGCATGCGGGAGGCCCTGCGTGGAGCGGGCGTCCCGTTCCTCGATCATGGACCCGCTCGCCGTTCCCCCATCGTGTCCTGCACGCCGGCCGCGCCCGACGCCGGCGAGCGGCTCAAGGAGGCCGGCGTGATCGCGGGCGTCAGGGCTGGCCGCGTCCGCCTTGCCCTCCACCTCTACAACACGGCGGCGCAGGTCGACCGGGTTGCGGAGCTGCTCGGTCGCCGCTAGCGTCGGCGGGCGTCGGCCAACTGGCGCTCCGTGTCGCGCTTCGCATCCCGTTCCTGGATCTCGCGCCTCCGATCCCAGGTCTGTTTGCCGCGGGCAAGACCGAGCTGCAGCTTCGCCTTGCCCGCATCGTTGATGTAGATCACGAGCGGGACGAGCGTCAGGCCCTTGGCCTTGGTCTTGCCCAGCAGCTCGTCGATCTCCGAGCGATGGAGGAGCAGCTTCCGGGCGCGCTTGGGCTCGTGGTTGAAGCGCACGTCGGCGCTCTCCCACGGGGCGATGTGAAGGCCGATGATCCACGCCTCGTCCTTCTCGATCCGCGCATACGCGTCCGCGAGGCTCACCTTGTGAGCCCTCACGCTCTTGATCTCGGTTCCCCGCAGCACGATGCCAGCCTCGAAGGTGTCCTCGATGCTGTACTCGTGGTGCGCCCTGCGGTTGCGGGCGATGGTGTCGCCCATGGATCGGCTCCTCTCGTACCCTGCCGGCGCGCGATGAGGCGCGGGGCCGAAGTGTGCCACGGGCCCGGTTCGCCGGCGGCGGACGCACGAACGCCGGCCCGCACGCGGACCGGCGTTCGAATTGCTACCGACCACCCGTCGGGATCGACTCTAGGCGCCGATCTCCGCCGAGGTGGTGCAGCAACTACTACTGTCGATCACTGCACATCACCTCCTTTCGTTCCCGGGCACCGTACCCGATCACCGCGAGCTGTGCAAGCGCCTGCCGGCGCGTCGGGTCATGGACCCGTGCCGGCCCCGGTCCCGACGGCGC
Organism: uncultured Chloroflexia bacterium; assembly: GCA_963749705.1. Classification (GTDB taxonomy): domain Bacteria; phylum Chloroflexota; class Limnocylindria; order Limnocylindrales; family CSP1-4; genus CAIXZV01. Next base: position 222,175 of record CAVVNQ010000003.1, read on the forward strand.
CGGCTTTGACGCCGAGAACCTCCAGGGCCGCGTCCAGGTCCGGATCATCGCCCGGTCGCGCGGGTGTGGCCGTCACCACGACGTCGGGCTCGATCCCCGTTCCGTTGATCCAGGTCTTGTTCGGGGTGAGCCACTTCGCGATCGTCAGCCGGAACCCGCCGTTGTCACCCTCGAGCTGCGTCCACTGCTGGACCGTCCCCTTGCCGAACGTCTTGCTGCCCACGAGCGTCGCCCTGCCCCGGTCGTGGAGCGCCCCGGCGACGATCTCCGACGCCGAGGCTGATCCCCCGTCGACCAGCACCACAAGCCGGATCGAGGGATCCGTCGCGGCGCCGCCGGGCAGTGCGACCGTCTCGGTCAGGGTCCCCGACGCGTCCTCCTGCCAGAAGATCGTTCCGTCGGCCAGGAACTGGCTCGCGATGTCGCGGGCCGCGGTGATGAACCCGCCCGGGTTGCCGCGGAGGTCGAGGATGAGGCGCGTCCGCCCGGCCGCAACGTCCTCGGCTACCACCTTGTCGAACTGCTGCGCGGCGTGATCCGAGAACCCGGACAGCCGGATGTATCCGACGCTGCCGTTGGCGAGGACCTTCGCTTCGACCTCCTGCTGGACGATCACCGCCCGGACGATCGTGACCTCGAACGCCGGCTGGTCGCCGCGGATGATCGTGAGCGTGACCTTCGTGTCCCGGGGTCCTCGGACGCGGTCTCGCGCCTGGTCGACGGTCAGCCCGTCGACCGAGCTGCCGTCGATCATGTCGACGACATCGCCGGGCAGCAGCCCGGCCGCGCGGGCGGGTGATCCGGCAAGCGGCTCGACGATGGCCAGCCGGCAGTCAGGTCCCAGGGTGGTGCACGACGTGGTCGCCCCGGTCGCGTCCACGGTCCCGATCGTCGCGCCGATCCCCTCGAACTCGCCCGAGATGTTGCGCAGCGATCCCTTGAACTCGTCGGACGTGAGGTACTGGGAGTACGGATCACCCAGCGCGGTGATCATTCCCTTGATCGCGCCCTCGATGATCGACTTGCGATCGACCGGTCCGCCGGCGTAGCGCTCGGTGACCGCGCGGTACGTGTCCCAGAACGGCTGGAATGCCTGGGCCTCGTCCGCCGGCGTCCCCGGCGTGAGCGCGTACTGGCGACCCAGCGTCCAGCCCGAGACGAACAGCGCCGAGCCCGCGACGATCGCGATCAGGGTGATCGCGATCAGGGTGGCGTTCGAGCGCCGTGCGACGCGGAGCGCCGGCGCACCGGCCGATGGCGCGGGCGACGTCGGCGCATGGCCCGCCCCGGTCGCATGGCCCGCCCCAGCGCCATCGGCCGTCGGGGTGTCGTCGTTCGGATCGGCAGCCGGGGGGGTGCCCGCCGGAATGGGCTCGGGTTCGGGGGCGGGCTGGTCCGTTGGCATCTGGAATTCTCGATCGGCCGGGGGGAGGGACGTGCGTCCAGCGTACCTCCGGTCCCGGGAACGGACCGGCGACGCCCGTCAGCGAATGAGGTACGTCCGGACCGACACCCAGGATCCGAGCACGCCCAGCCCGAGACCGGTTGCAAGCACGATCACCGCCGTATCCCGGGCGAGGGCACCGAGCCGGAGTGGCAGGACGTTGAAGAACCCGACCATGGCCTGCGACATCGGCTCGGAGCCTGCCGCCAGCAGTCCCAGGGTGATCAACGCGCCGAGCAGCCCGACGAGGGCGCCCTCGAACACGAACGGCCAGCGGATGAACGCGTCGGACGCGCCGACCAGCCGCATGATCTCGATCTCCTCTGCCCGCGCCACGACGGCGAGCCGGATCGTGTTGACGATGATGAACAGCACGATCAGCCCCACGACCGCGACCATCACGACGCCCGCGGTTCGCACGAACCCGGTCACGGTGGTCACGCGGTCCACGAGGGCGTCGATGTTGAGCACGTTGCGCACGATCGGCTCGTTCTCGGGTTGGAGGGTGTCGCTGACGACCTGGAGATCCGACGGCCGGCGGAGCTTGACGTTCACGCTCGCGTACAGCGGGTTGGACTCCAGGTACTTGGTGAGGTCGTCGCGGCCCTGGGCCGCCTGCGCCTCCTGGAAGCGGCGGAGCGCCTCGTCGCGCGAGATGAACTCGACCGAGGCCACCTCCGGCATCGCATCGAGCCGGGCCACCAGCTCGTCCACCTGCGCCTGGGTCGACGTCGTCTGGACATACGCGACCACCTCGACCTTGTCCTCGACGAAGCCGAGGCTGGCCAGGAGCACGTTCTGGAGGATGAAGAACCCGGACAGCAGCAGCAGCATCAGCACCATCGTCAGGGTGGCCGCCAGGCTCATCAGGGCGTTGCGCCAGAACCCCTGCCAGGCCCGGCGCAACGAGAACGCGACGAAGGTGAACACGATCAGTCCTCGCGGTGGTAGGCCGCTCCGGCCTCGTCGCGGATGACCCGCCCGTCCTCGAGCGCGATCACGCGCTTGCGCAGGGCGGTGACGATCTCGGCGTCATGGGTCGCCATCAGGATGGTGACCCCGAGCTCGTTGATCCGGAGCAGGAGCTGGATGATCTCCCAGCTGATCACGGGGTCCAGGTTGCCCGTGGGCTCGTCCGCGATGATGATCCGCGGGTCATGGACCAGCGCCCGGGCGATGGCCGTCCGCTGCTGCTCGCCGCCGGACAGCTGGGTCGGATACTGGGCCGCCTGTGCGGTCAGCCCGACCAGCGCCAGGACGCGATCGACCGCCGGCCGGATCCGCCGGCCGGGCGTCCCGGTGACCTCGAGCGCGAACGCGACGTTCTCCCAGACCGTCTTGCGCGGCAGCAGCTTGAAGTCCTGGAACACGGTGCCGATCTTGCGGCGGACCCGGGGCACCATCCGGCGCGGGATCCGGGCCAGGTCGTCCCCGTCCACGACCACGACCCCGTGGGTCGCCAGCTCGTCGCGGATGAGGAGCTTCATGAGCGTCGACTTGCCCGCCCCGGACGGGCCGACGAGGAACACGAAGTCACCCTCGGGGACGACGAGATCGACGTCGCGCAGCGCCTCCTTGCCGTTGGGGTAGCGCATCGTGACGTCATGGAGCACGACGACGGCCTGGTCCGACCGGGTTGCGACCGCCCGGCCGGTCAGCCGGTCGAACAGGGATGCTGGCGCGGTCGTGGGTTCAGTCGGCGGGGCGACGGTCATCAGATTGCTCGGTGACGGATGGTCGAGGCGAAGGCCGGTGCCCACGCCGGGTGATCAGCTCCGTCCCAGGGCACGATCGGGAGCGCCACGTCTGGCGAGGCTAGCAGCAAGTCCCGGCCCCGGCAAACGTGCCGCCGGGCGGCTTCGTGGACGGGGCCGGCCGTCGCATCCATGGGCGTTTCTGCTACACGATCGCCAGCGAGATCGGGATGTACCGCCCGAACGGATGGTCCGGCGATGACCAGCAGATCATGCCGGGCAGGCCGTCGAACCGGAGCCCCGCGTCGAGCAGCGCGCGCATCGCGAGATCCGCTGTTCCCGGCACCCACATCGCTGCCGGTCCCAGCACCGGTGTGCTCCGAATCGCCACGCCGATCAGCGCCGGATGGAGCTCCGGGTCGAGCGCTGCCACGGGTCCCATCCGGCCACCCCCGGACCCGTAGGCGTAGCCCAGCGGCCGACCGCCGCGTTCACGGACGAGGAACCCGGATCGCCCCTCGCGACGGAGGTACGCGTGATCGGCGCCGTGGGGCATGCCGACGATCTCGGCATCGAGCCCGTCCACGATGTCGGCCAGGCGGCGATGGCCGTCGGGCCCCCCGACGACGATGCCCTCGAACGGGACCGCCTCCAGCGCTCGGGGAAGCGTGGGGACCGCGGTCCACCGGCGGACCTCGCCGACGAGCCTCCAGACCGGGATGCGCGGGATCATGCCCCGGCGCGCATACAGCCCGTTCGAGATCGGCTGGCCGGCATCGGTGCACATCCCCCATCGGCGGATCCCGGTGTCGAGGGGCTCGTCCGGGCACGGAATGGCCGGACCGCCCGGGTCGACGTCCCTGCCCGCCTGGGCCCGGTCCATGAGCGCACCACCGAGGCCCCGGGACTGGGCGCCCGGATCGACGAACAGCATCGCGAGGAACCACAGGTCGCCGCGCACGGACGCGGCCGAGAACCCGACCACGCGATCGAGGGCCCCGCCCGTCGCGGCGGCAGCGCCGGCCGGCACCGTGGCAACCCAGAATCGCTCAGGGTCCGTCGCCAGCAGGTGCGCCAGCAGCCGCCGCAGCGGCGTCAGGTCGTCGGGCATCGGCGGCTGCCCGAGCCGGCCCTGGTAATCGTCGATCGCGGCCTTCCAGACGCCCGTGCACGCCTCGAGGTCCTCGGTGCGACCGGGCCGGAACGCCGTCGGCCCGGAGTCGGTCACGCGTCAGCCGTCCGAGTCGTCGTCCGCCGACGGCGGACGGCCGGTCGCAACCCGCTCGAGCTCGGCCTGCATGAACGCATCCAGGTCGCCGTCGAGGACGCTCCCCGTGTTCGAGGTCTCGTGCCCGGAGCGGAGGTCCTTGACCATCTGGTAGGGGTGGAGCACGTAGGAGCGGATCTGGTTGCCCCAGCCCGCGGTGACGTGCTCGCCGCGCAGCTTCTGGAGCTCCTCCTCGCGCTTCTCCAGCTCCAGCTCCAGCAGCCTCGACTTGAGGACCCGGATCGCGATCTCGCGGTTCTGCGTGGCCGACCGCTCGTTCTGGCAGGACACGACGATCCCGGTCGGCAGGTGGGTGAGGCGGATCGCCAATTCCGTCTTCTGCACGTGCTGCCCGCCCGCGCCCGACGAGCGGAAGGTGTCAACGCGGATCTCGTCCCAGTTGAGCTCGATCTCGACGTCCTCGTCCGCCTCCGGCATGACCTCGATCAGCGCGAACGTGGTCTGCCGGCGATTCTGGGCGTCGTAGGGGCTGATCCGGACCAGCCGGTGAACGCCGCGCTCGGCGCGTAGCCAGCCGTACGCGAACCGCCCGTCGACGGTGACCGTCGCGCTCTTGATCCCGGCCTGCTCCCCTTCCTGGGAATCGACCACGTCGGTCCGGAACCGGTGCCGCTCGGCCCAGCGGAGGTACATCCGGAGGAGCATCTCTGCCCAGTCCGTTGCCTCGGTGCCGCCTGCGCCGGCGCTGATCGTGACCACCGCGTTCTTGGCATCGTAGTCACCGGAGAACAGCAGCAGCGTCCGCTCGCGCTCGAACTCGGTGCGCAGGCCGTCGGCCTCGCGCTCCACGTCGGCCTCCATCTCGGGATCGGGCGTGTCCTCGAGCAGGCCCAACAGCTCGACCAGGTCGTCGGCGCGCTTCTCCAGCGATCGCCACAGGCCGACCTCCTCGCGCAGGCCCTGGGCCTCACGGAGCACCTTCTGGGCGGCTCGCTGGTCGTCCCAGAAGCCGGGCTCGCTCGACCGCCCGTCGAGCTCCTGGAGCCGCGATTCCTTGGCGGCTAGGTCAAAGACGCCCCGAGGTCGCCCGGATCCGCTCCGCCAGGTCGCGCGTGGACGCCGCGTCCACTAGCTGCGGGCCTGGAGATCGTGGAGCAGGATCGGACGGAGCTCGATCAGCCGCAGGGCGGTCTTGCTCCGGGCGACGACGGGGTTCACGCAGGGACAGTAGCCGTTGTGGGGGCAGACGCCGCAGTTGCCGTCACAGTCGAGCGCGGCGGCGTAGCTGCAGGTCCGACAGTCGCGTTCGCAAGCAATGAGATCCACGAATTGGGCATCCTCAGCCTGCTTCACACGTCCCTCTCTCTCGTCCTTCGCTGTCGGTCTGGTGTGACGGTTCGGGACGGGGCGCCGCAGGCGATGTGCGGGGCGCTGGGTGGGCGTCGGCGCCGGTCCCTGGTAGCGAAGAACTGAGCCCGAGTATATGAGAGCGACATTCGCACGCCAAGGGGGTGAACTGCGTTTGCGCGAGGAAAAACGCGCGCAGGCGGCGAATTCCCGGCCTCAGCCGCCCGGTTGCTCGACAGCAGGGCCGCTGCGGGCGAGAAAGTAGACCGTCAGCGCGCCCAGCTCGTGGGCGGTGGCGCGGAGCTCACGGACGAGGTCCTGCTGGATCGGCGAGGTCGTGGTCGGTGAGCCGTACGCCTCGATCCCGAGGTCGTCGGCGATCCGCAGGACGCGCAGCATGTGGGTGGGATCCGAGACGAACACGGCGGACCGCAGTCCGTGCTCGCGCATCAGCGCGCCGACGGCCTGCAGCGACGAGAGCGTGTTGCGACCCTCGTCCTCGCCCAGGATCGACGCTGCGGGCACCCCCGCGTGCAGCGCGTACGCCTTCGCGACGGCGGCCTCGGTCGTGCGGTCACCGGGAATCTTGCCGCCGGTGACGATGAACGTGCCGGCCAGGCCCGCATCCCACAGCGCGATCGCATGCTCGAGACGGGCAGCGAACACCGGCGACGGACGTCCGTTGTACTGGGCGGCGCCGAGAACCACGATCGCATCGACCCGCCGCCGCTCGTCCTGGTTCCCCTGCTGCCAGATTCGAACCGAGGTCACGCTCGCGGCCAGCACGGCCGCCAGGCCGCCGAGCGCCAGCACGCGCACCAGATCCGCCCCCCTGGAGCGTGTCAGGCTCCGTGGCACTTCTTGTACTTCTGGCCGGAGCCGCACCAGCACGGATCGTTGCGCCCGATCCTCGCGCCCGATGGGGTGAACCCGGGGCGACTCTGCGATCCGTTGCCCGAGCCGGCACCCGGAGCCTCGCGTGCCTCACGCATCGGGTCGGCCGGCAGGCCGGCGACGGGGCTGCCGCCCGGACGCCGGAGCGCTCCCTCGCCGGCCGCGAGCGTCCGGGGGGTCGAGCCTGCGATCCCGGCTGCCCCGGCTGCCGCAGCCGCGGCGGTCCGGGCCGGCTGTCCGGGTCCGGGCAGCGCCATCACGCCATCAGGCGCGGGCGTCGGCTGGCGCGTCACGGTCACGCGGAAGATCGAGGTGGCAACCTGCCGGCGGATCAGGTCGCGAAGCTCCTGGTAGAGGCGGTAGGCCTCCTTCCGGAACTCGTTGAGCGGGTCCTGCTGCGCGTACCCCCGCAGCCCGATGCCGCGCCGCATGTCATCCACCTCGGTGAGGTGCTCGACCCACAGGCTGTCGATGGTGCGCAGCAGCACGACTCGCTCGACCTGCGACCAGACTTCGTCGCCGTGCTCCTGCTGCTTCGCGTCGAGCTTCGCGTCCACGAGCTCGCGGATGTGGTCGGCGAGCGTCTCCCGGCCCACCGCGGCCTCGTCGAGATCCGCCTCGCTGGTCCCCGGACCCTCGAGGCCCATTGCGCGCAGGGCCGCGGCAAGCCCCTCGAGGTTCCAGTCGGTGGGTGAGTCACCGCCGACGTAGGTGTTGACCATCGCGTCGATCTCGGCATCGAGGAACTCGCGCACGGTCTCGGTCAGGTCCTCGTTGCGCAGGACCTTGTCGCGTTCGGCGTAGATCGTCTCGCGCTGCTTGTTGATGACATCGTCGAACTCGACCACCCGCTTGCGGATGTCGAAGTTGAATCCCTCCACCCGGGTCTGCGCGCTCTCGATGGTCCGCGAGACGAGCTTGGACTCGATCGCGACGTCATCCTCGAGACCGAGGCGCTCCATCAGGCCTGCGACGCGCTCCGAGGCGAACCGCTTCATCAGGTCGTCATCGAGCGACAGGTAGAAGCGCGAGGACCCGGGGTCGCCCTGCCGGGCGGCGCGTCCGCGGAGCTGGTTGTCGATCCGCCGGCTGTCGTGGCGCTCGGTGCCGATGATGTGGAGGCCGCCGGCGGCGACCACCCGCTCGTGATCGGCCTCCGTGATCTTCCGGGCCTCGGCGAGCGCCTCGTCGTACGTCGCCTTGTCGACCTCGGCCGGGTTGAGCCCGCGGCGGTGGAGGATGTCGGATGCCATGCCTGCCGGGTTGCCGCCCAGCTGGATGTCGGTGCCACGGCCGGCCATGTTGGTCGCGATCGTGACCGCACCCGAATGTCCCGCCTGGGCAACGACCGCCGCCTCCTTCTCGTGGAACTTGGCGTTGAGGACCTCGTGCTTCACGCCCCGACGCTTGAGCAGCGTGCCCAGCACCTCGGACTTCTCGACCGACACCGTGCCCACCAGCACCGGGCGGCCGATGGCGGTCATCTCCTCGATCTCGTCGATCAGCGCGTTGAACTTGCTCGCCTCGTTCTTGAACACGAGGTCCGGATAGTCCTCGCGGATCATCGGCCGATGGGTCGGGATCGCCACGACCTCGAGGTTGTAGATCTTGTGGAACTCCTCGGCCTCGGTCAGCGCCGTGCCGGTCATGCCGGCGAGCTTGTCGTACAGCCGGAAGTAGTTCTGGAAGGTGATCGTGGCGAGGGTCCGCGACTCGCGCTGGACGCGCAGACCCTCCTTGGCCTCGACGGCCTGGTGCAGGCCCTCGCTCCAGCGCCGCCCGGGCATCTTGCGGCCGGTGAACTCGTCGACGATGACGATCTCACCGTCCTCCACGATGTAGTCGCGGTCGCGCTTGTACAGCGCGTGCGCCTTGAGCGCGGAGTCGAAATGCCGGGCGAGCCGGGGGTCCGCGTCGTACAGGTTCGCGACGCCCAGCAGCTGCTCGATCTTGTCGATCCCCTCCTCGGTCGGTGACACCGCCTTGTCCTTGAGGTCGACGAAGTAGTCACCGCCTTCCTCGTCGCCTTCCGGGCGCGGCTTGAGCCGCGGCACGAGGCGGGCGAAGGTGAAGTACAGATCGGCGGATTCCTCGGCCTGGCCCGAGATGATGAGCGGCGTCCGCGCCTCGTCGATCAGGATGTTGTCGACCTCATCGACGATCGCGTAGGCCCGCTCGCGCTGCACCCGCTGGTCGAGCTCGAGGACCATGTTGTCGCGCAGGTAGTCGAACCCGAACTCGTTGTTGGTCCCGTAGGTGATGTCCGCGGCATAGGCCTCGCGACGCTCGACCGGGCGCAGGTTGATGAGTCGCTCATCGGTGGTCGGGTAGCCGGGCTCGAACAGGTAGGAGGTGTCGTGGGTGATGACCCCCACCGAGAGCCCCAGGAAGTCGAACACCGGGCCCATCCACTGGGCGTCGCGGCGCGCCAGGTAGTCGTTCACGGTCACGAGGTGGGCACCGCGTCCCGCCAGGCCGTTGAGGAGGAGGGCCAGCGTCGGCACCAGCGTCTTGCCCTCGCCCGTCCGCATCTCCGCGATCTTGCCCTGGTGGAGCACGATCGCACCCATCAGCTGGACGTCGAACTGGCGCATGCCCAGGGTGCGCTTCATCGCCTCGCGCGATGCCGCGAACACCTCCGGGATGACGTCGTCCATGGCGGCCCGGGTGCGCTCGTTCTCGCGCTTGCGGCGCGCCTTGAGCAGATCGCGCCGGCGCTCGAGGTCCGGGTGGTGGAGCTCGTCCTCGGACGGCTCGTCGGGCTCCGCGGCCTCGAGGATCTCGGCCCGGATGGCATCGATCCGCTCGCGGATCTCGGCGTCCGAGAGCGCCTCGTACTCGGGCTCCAGCTCGTTGGTGCGATCGACGAGCGGCTGGATCCGCGCCAGCTCGCGGTCGTTGTTGTCGAAGAATCGAGAGAGAAAGCGCATGGCCGGCTGAGTATAGGGTGGATCTTCGCGCCTCCCGGACTCGCGTCAGGGCTGCAGACACCGGCGGCGGCGTGCCGCCATCGCCCTTCAGCCGGGTTCGCGTGCGGAGATCGCGGTGCCCGTCAGCCCCAGAACCCGGTGCCGTAGCCGGCGAGGACGACCGCGAACGTGACCGCGGCCAGGCCGACCCACAGCGCAGCGGACCGGAGCGTCGAGGTGGGGTTCATCTCCGTGTTCGCGAGCGCGGGCAGCTTGCGCCCGCGGAGCGACGCACCCCATCGGCCCGACCGGAGCTGGTTCCGCCAGTTCTCGTCGGTGACGGGTCTGACCTCGAGGCCGCCCTTGCCGTCGGGGCGATGCAGCTGCAGGCTCATGGATCTCCGAGTCTCGTTCCGTCTACGAACCGGCGGATGCGGTCAGCGCTGATGGTACGTCGTCATCGTCATCGGCCGCGTCCTCCTGGTCACCGAGGCCGTCCTCCCACAGCAGCATCTCCTGCGTGAACGACACCTCGGACGAGAACAGCGCGCCGACCGACTCGCCGCGATGGATCCGCTTGATCGCCTCGCCGATCAGGGGCGCGACGGACAGGACCTTGATCTGCGGGAGGTGCTTCGCGGCCGGCAGCGGGATCGAGTCCGTGATCACGACCTCGAGCAGGCCCGAGTTCGCGATCCGCTCGGTGGCCGGATCCGAGAGCACCCCGTGGGTCGCGCAGGCGTAGATCTCGGTCACGCCCTCCCGTTCCAACGCCCGCGTGATCTCGATCAGGGTCCCGCCGGTGTCGATCTCGTCGTCCACGATGATCGCCCGGCGCCCGCGCACGTCGCCGATGACGTTCATCACCTCGGCGCGGTCGAGATTGCCCTGGCGGCGCTTCTCGACGATGGCCAGCGGCGCGTCGATCAGCTCCGCGAATGCGCGGGCCCGCTTGGCAAAGCCCAGGTCGGTGACCACCACGCACTCGTCGAGGTGCTTGTCCACGAAGTATCGCGACAGCATGTGGACCGCGGTCAGCTCGTCGACGGGGATGTTGAAGAACCCCTGGATCTGGCCCTGGTGGAGGTCCATGGTCAGCATCCGGTCGGCGCCCGCGACCGAGATCATGTCGGCGACCAGGCGCGCCGAGATCGGCACCCGCGGCTGGTCCTTCTTGTCGGAGCGGCCGTATGCGTAGTACGGCACGACCGCCGTGATCCTGCCCGCCGACGCGCGCTTGAACGCGTCGATCATGATCAGCAGCTCCATGATCGACTGGTTGACCGGGCGCGAGGTCGGCTGCACGACGAACACGTCCTTCTCGCGGACGTTGTCCAGGATCCGCACGAAGATGTTCTCGTTCGCGAACTGGAACACCTCGGCCCGCCCGGGCTCGCTGCCCAGCCAGTGCGCGATCTTGCGCGCGAGCTCCGGGTTCGAGTTGCCGTGATAGATCTCGTACTGGTCCGCGTACACGCCTGCCTCACGTCTGCCGAAGGCGTTCACGACGAGCGATCTTGCCCCGGACCCTCCGAGCCGCCGCCGCCGGGCTGGGGATCGTCATTGTCGCCGATGCCTCCGCGCTCCGCCAGCCCCGGGCTGAATGCGGCGATGGCGACGACGCGATCGCCCTCGGCCAGGCGCATGACGATCACGCCGCGCGCCGCAGAGGAGTAGCGGTTGATCGTGTTGGTCTCGGTCCTGATGACCTGGCCGTGCGCCGAGATGAGCACCAGCTCCTCGTCCTCGGGCGTGACCTGCTGGACCGCCGCCACGAGGCCGGTCTTGCGCCCCTCGAGCGCGATCAGGCGGACGCCCTGGCCGCCGCGATGCTTGCGCCGGAACTCCGTCAGCGCGACGCGCTTGCCGTAGCCGGTCTCGGACAGCACCAGCAGGTCCGCCTCCGGCTCGACCACGCTCATCGAGACCACCGCATCGCCCTGGCGGGCCAGCCGGATGCCGATGACGCCGGCTGCATCACGACCCATCGGCCGGACCTCGCCCTCGGAGAACCGGGCGAGCATCCCCTGGGCCGTCGCGATGATCACGTCGTCGTCGCCGCCCGAGACCCCGACCCAGGCGAGCTCGTCACCGTCGTTGATCGTGATCGCCCGGATCCCGGTCGAGCGGACGCGCTCGAACTGCTCCATCGGCGTCTTCTTGATGATCCCGTTGCGGGTCGCCATGACCAGGTAGTGGCCGGGCTCGAAGTTGGGCAGGCAGATGGTCGCCATCGGGACCTCGCCGGACTCCACCTGGACGCCGGGGAGGTTGATGATCGCCATGCCCTTCGCCTGGCGCGAGGCGTCGGGGATGGCATGGACCTTCGCCGAGAACACGCGGCCCTTGTTGGTGAAGAACAGGGCCCAATCGTGCGTGTTGGCGGCGAGCAGGTGCTCGATGGCGTCCTCCTCGCGCGCGACGTGCCCGATGATCCCCTTGCCGCCGCGGTGCTGCCGGCGGTAGGTGGCCACCGGCTGGCGCTTGATGTAGCCGCGGCGGCTGATCGTGACGACCACGTCCTCGTCGGCGATCAGGTCCTCGTCGGTCATCTCGCGGCTGGAGTCGTCCACGACGCGCGTCCGCCGCTCGCCGGCATACTTCCGCTTCAGCTCCGTCAGCTCGTCCTTGATGATCGACAGCACGCGGGTCGGGTTGGCCAGGATGTCCTCGAGCTCCGCGATGACCTGGATGATCGCGAGGTACTCGTCCTCGATCTTCTGGCGCTCGAGCGCGGCCAGGCGTGCGAGGCGCATGTCGAGGATCGCCTGGGCCTGGAGCTCCGACAGCCCGAAGCGGCTCATCAGGTTGTTGCGCGCCGCCTCGACGTCGGCGGACTCGCGGATCGTCTTGATCACCGCGTCGAGGTTGTCCAGGGCGATCTTGAGGCCCTCGAGGATGTGGGCCCGTGCGCGCGCCTTCTCGAGGTCGTACTCGGTCCGCCGGCGCACGATCTCGCGCCGGTGGTCGATGTAGTGGCTGAGCACGCTCTTGAGCGACAGCGTCTGCGGCTGCCCGTCGACGAGCGCCAGCATGTTGAGGTTGAACGCCGTCTGGAGCGCGGTGTGCTTGAACAGGTTGTTGAGCACCTTGTGCGGGTTCGAGTCCCGCTTGATCTCGATGTAGATCCGCATCCCGTCGCGGTCCGACTCGTCGCGCAGGTCCGCGATCCCGTCGACGCGCTTGTCCTTGACCAGGTCGGCGATCTTCTCGAGCAGCGCCGACTTGTTGACCTGGTACGGCAGCTCGGTGACGATGATCGCGGTCCGGTCGTTGCGCGTCTCCTCGAACGCCACCTGGGCACGCACCACCACCCGTCCGTGGCCGTGGGCGTACATCTCGCGGATGGCGTCGATCGTCTCCTGCTCGCCGGTGAGCGGGTTGCGTCGGGTCTCGAGCCGGAAGATCGAGGCGCCGGTCGGGAAGTCGGGTCCCTTCACGAACTTGCACAGGTCGTCCGTGGTCGCGCTGGGGTCGTCGATCAGGGAGACCGTGGCATCGACGATCTCGCCCAGGTGGTGGGGCGGGATGTTGGTGGCCATGCCCACCGCGATCCCCGACGAGCCGTTGATCAGCAGGTTGGGCAGCTTTGCGGGCAGGACCGACGGCTGCTTCTGGGTGCCGTCGTAGTTGTCCTCGTAGTCGACGGTGTCCTTGTCGATGTCGGCGAGCATCTCCGCGGAGATGGCGGTGAGCCGCGCCTCCGTGTAGCGCATCGCGGCGGCGGAGTCCCCGTCCACCGATCCGAAGTTGCCCTGGCCGTCCACGAGCGGGTAGCGCATCGAGAAGTCCTGGGCCAGCCTGACCAGCGCGTCGTACAGCGCGACGTCACCGTGCGGGTGGTACTTGCCCATCACCTCGCCGACGATCGCGGCGCACTTGCGGTACGAGCTGGTGGCGGACAGCCCCATCTCGCCCATCGTGTACAGGATCCGCCGGTGGACCGGCTTCAGTCCGTCGCGCACGTCCGGAAGCGCCCGCGCGACGATGACGCTCATCGCGTAATCGAGATACGAGGTCTGCATCTCGTCCTCGATGTTGATCGCTCGAACGTCGCCCAGGTCGTCGGTCACGTGGTGGCTCTCCTCCGGTCGGTCGGATCAGGTACTGGTCAGGATCGGGGTGTGATGTGCCGCTCGGCCGGCGGCACGGCCACGCCGAGGTCGTCGAACCGGGCGACGGTGCTCGCGGCGCGCGATGTGGACGGGGCGCCCGGGCGCTTGCGCAGGCCGCCGACGGCAGCTCGCAGGGCCTGTGCCTCGTGTTGGGGCAGCTTTTCGAGCGAGTCCCTGATCACCCAGGCGCGGTGGCCATCGCTGGTGCGCGCCGCGAGCGTCGCCTCGCCGCTCAGGAACGCGATCGTGGCGCGCGCATCGACGATCGACAGCGAGCGCAGGGCCCACGACAGCGCCTTCTGGACGTCGGGTTCGGCATCGCCCATGAGGTCGCCGATGATCCCCAGACCACGGTGCGCGACCGCGGGTGTACGGCCGGCTGTGCGATCGACGTACGGGATCGTGGCGATCGTGGAGCCGACCAGGCGGCGCTCCCAGCGCGACGGGCTGTACACGAGCTGCTCGAGCTCGGCCCAGCGGTACGGCTCGCCGAGGATCCCGCGTCCGGCGACGTGGGCGAGCGAGTCGACCGTGATCCAGTCGCCGGCGCGGCGGGCTTCGGCGCGCACCAGCTGCCAGGCGCGCTCGGGATCGCGCGAGATCGAGCGATCCAGCAGCGGAAATGCGAGCCAGTGGAGCTCGAGCAGCGGCTCCCGCTGGAGCAGCTCGGCGATCTCGAGCAGGACCGCGGTCGAGTCGCGGCGGGTCGCCGCGCGGAGGCCGGTGGAGACGGCCGTCAGCAGCGGCTGGCGGACGCCGATGATCGGGCCGATCCCGGGGGCGACCCGGCGCTGGCCCGCGAGGTAGTCGTCATCCGCGAGGCTTGCCAGGCCCGTCCGGAGCTCCGCGACGAGCGCCGGAGGGTCCGGGGCGAGATCGCCGGCGCGCCGGCCAAGCGCGGTCGCCGCGGGCCGGCGCTCAGCTACGAGGGCGCGCGCTCGCTCCGTGGTGATGCTGACGGTGGCGATCGTCATGTTCGGGCCACGCTGCCGGGAGTATCGACATCGATCGTGTTGCCCTGACCCGCGGCGTCCGGTTCCAGGCGGAACCGGTATCGCGTCTTGAGCTCTTCCTTGCGTGCCTCGGGCGCCCCGACGTAGGTCGCCTCGGACCGGGTCAGGACGGTGCCGTCCGCTGCGTCGAGGATGACGCCCTCAGCCTTGACCAGCCTGCGGCGGACCTCGACGACGCGACCTTCAGCACGGATCGGGCGTTCGATCGGGACGGGCCGCCGGAACTCGACGCTCATCCGGGCGGTGACGCCCCACACGTCATGGTCCACCAGCGCCCAGGCCATCACCTCGTCCAGGATGGTGCACAGGATCCCGCCGTGCGCGATCCCCTCCCAGCCCTCGAATCGCGGGTCGAGCGAGAGCTCAGTCCAGCAGCGATCGCCACCCGCGTGGAGGTCGAGGTGCATCCCGTGCACGTTGAGCGTCCCGCAGGCAAAGCAGTTGTGCGGCGTGAGGACGATCCGGCGGCCCCCGATCCGGACATCGCCGAGCGCGACGCCGGCCTCAGATGTCAAGGTTCTTCACCCGGCGGGCCTCGGTCTTGATGAAATCCTTGCGCGGCTCCACGCGCTCGCCCATCAGCATCGTGAAGATGCTGTCGGCGACCGAGGCGTCCTCCACCTCGACCTTGAGCAGCGTCCGCGTCTCCGGGTTCATGGTGGTCTCCCAGAGCTGGTCCGCGTTCATCTCGCCCAGGCCCTTGAACCGCTGGACGCTCACGTTCTTGGTCGTGAACGACCGCACGGCGCCGTCCAGCTCCTTCTCCGATTTCGCGTACTTGGTGACCTTGCCGGTCGAGACGCGATACAGGGGCGGCTGGGCGACGTACAGGAACCCGGAGTCGATGACCTCCGGCATGTGCCGGAAGAAGAACGTCAGCAGCAACGTCCGGATATGGGCCCCGTCCACGTCGGCGTCGGTCATGATGATGATCCGGTGGTACCGCAGCCGGGCCAGATCGAAGCTCTCGCCGATGCCACCGCCCAGCGCGATGATCAATGGCTTCACGTTCTCGGAGCTGAGGATCTTGTCCAGGCGGGCCTTCTCGACGTTGAGGAGCTTGCCGCGCAGCGGCAGGATCGCCTGGAACCGCCGATCTCGGCCCTGCTTGGCCGAGCCGCCCGCGGAGTCGCCCTCGACGATGTACAGCTCGCTCTTGGCGGGATCCCGCTCCTGGCAGTCGGCGAGCTTGCCTGGGAGTGACAGCCCGTCGAGCGCGCCCTTGCGGATGACGAGATCGCGTGCCTTGCGGGCGGCCTCGCGTGCACGGGCCGCCGTCAGGCACTTCTCGATGATCCGGCGTCCATCCGCCGGGTTCTCCTCGAGGTGCTGGGCGATCGCTTCGGCGAGGGCACCCTCGACCTGGCCGGCGACCTCAGCGTTGCCGAGCTTGGCCTTGGTCTGGCCTTCGAACTGCGGCTCGGTGAGCTTGACGCTGACGACGGCCGTCAGCCCCTCGCGGACGTCGTCGCCGGACAGGTTGCTCTCGGACTCCTTGAGCACGCCGGCCCGCTTTGCCCAGTCGTTGAGCGATCGCGTCAGGGCACGCCGGAACCCCGTGATGTGGGTGCCGCCGTCAACCGTGGCGATGTTGTTGGCAAACGCCAGGACGTTCTCGGCGTAGGTGTCGTTGTACTGCAGTGCGACCTCGATGGTGGTCGTGCCATCGCGCCGTTCGCAATAGATCGGGCGGCTGTGCAGCGGCTCCTTGTTGCGATTCAGGTGCCGGACGAAGGAGATCAGGCCCCCCTCGAAGTAGAACGAGCGCTCCCGGTTGCTGCGCTCGTCGGTGAGCGTGATCCAGACGCCCTTGGTGAGGTAGGCGGACTCGCGCAGGTGCTGCGAGATCGTCTCGAACGAGAAGTCCGTGGTCTCGAACATCTCGGCGTCCGCCTGGAACACCGTGAGCGTCCCCTTGCGGTCTCCCTGCGGCCCGACCTTCTTGACCGGGCCGATCGGCTTCCCACGCTGGTACTCCTGCGCCCACACGCCGCCGTCGCGCGCCGACTCGACCCGCATCCAGGACGACAGGGCATTGACCACGGAGACGCCGACGCCGTGCAGGCCGCCCGACACCTTGTAGCCACCGCCGCCGAACTTGCCGCCCGCGTGGAGCACCGTGTGGACCACCTCGAGCGCGTCCTTGCCGGTCGAGTGCCGGCCCACGGGGACGCCCCGGCCGTCGTCCACGACCGTGACCCGTCCGTCCTCATGGAGGGTCACGAACACCGTGGTCGCAAACCCCGCCATCGCCTCGTCGATCGAGTTGTCCACGACCTCCCAGACGAGGTGATGGAGGCCACGACCATCGGTCGAGCCGATGTACATCCCCGGTCGCCGGCGGACGGCCTCGAGGCCCTCCAGGACCTGGATGCTGGCGGCGGTGTAGTCGCTGCCCGCAGCCTTCGCCTTGCGTCCGCCGGGGGAGCGGCCGTTGCCCGATGCCGTCCGCTGCCGATCTCCGACGTCCGTCACGCACTTCCTCCGATCAGGCGCTCATAGAGCCGCCCGAGCTCATCGTCGCTGTAGTACTCGATCACGATCCGGCCACCCTTGCGCGACCTGGTGAGGCTGACCTTCGTCCCGAGGTGCTGGCGGAGCTCCTCCTCGACTCGTTCCAGATCCGGGTCCAGCTGCACGCGCGCCGGAGTCTCACGCGGTTGACGCGGCTCACGCAGGCGGCGGACGAGCTCCTCCGTCTGGCGAACCGAGAGGCCCTGTGCGAGCACGGTGCCGAGCACGTGCGGCTGGGCGTCGAGGGAGAGCCCGCCGATCGCTCGACCATGCCCTTCGGTAAGGCGGCCGCCGGCGATCGCGGACTGGACGTCGGGATGAAGCTCGAGGAGCCGAAGCGTGTTCGCCACGGTTGCCCTCGCCTTGCCGACCCGGTCGGCGACCTGTTCCTGGGTGAGCCCGAAGTCATCGATCAGCTGCCGATACGCATGTGCCTCGTCGATCGGGTCGAGATCCGCCCGCTGGACGTTCTCCACCAGCGCGACCTCGAGCTGGTCACGATCCGCGAGCTGTCGCACGACGGCGGGGACGCGATCGAGGCCCGCGAGGCGAGCCGCACGCACGCGCCGCTCGCCGGCGACCAGCTGGTACCCGGCGATGGTCTCGGTCACGAGGACCGGCTGGAGGACGCCGTGCTCGCGGATGCTCGCCGCAAGCTCCTCGAGCTCAGCCTCGTCGATGTGGCGCCGCGGCTGGAACGGGTTGGGCTGAACCTGCGCGAGCGGGACCTCGACGATCGCGGTGGCGGGCGTCGACCGCGGAGGGATCAGCGCGTCCAGGCCGCGGCCGAGCGCCGACGTCGTGCGATCAGGCTTGAACGTCACGCGGGGGATCCAGCCAGGACGGAACCGCCCTGGCTCGCGAGCGGCGCCGGGCTCGCGGTGCTCCTTGCCCACGAGGCGCCGACGCGGCGCGCCCGAAGCTCGCGTGCCAACGATGCGTAGGCCTCGGCGCCCTTCGAGTCGGGTCGGTACAGCGCAATCGGCCGCCCGTGGCTCGGAGCCTCGGAAAGCCGCACGCTCCGGGGCACGATGGTGTCGAACACCGCTTCGTGGAGGTGGCGACGAACCTCGGCAGCGACCTCGCCCGAAAGGTTGGTCCGGGAGTCGTACATCGTCAGGACGACGCCGGAGATCGCGAGGTCCGGGTTCAGGTGATCCCGCACGAGATTGACCGTTGCGATGAGCTGCGACAGGCCTTCCAGGGCGTAGTACTCGCACTGGATGGGGATCAAAACGGCATCCGATCCGGTAAGCGCGTTGACCGTGAGCAACCCGAGCGAGGGCGGGCAATCGACGAGGATCCAGTCCCAGGCGTCGCGTTCCGCCTTGACGGCGCGGCCGAGCCGCCGTTCGCGGGCCTCGGCCGTCGCCAGCTCGACCTCGGCGCCTGCGAGCGCGATCGAGGACGGCACGAGGCGCAGGCCCTCGACGGCGGTTGCCACGTGGAGTGACGACAGGGGCGCCCCATCGACCAGGGCGTCGTAGGTGGACCCGGCAACGGTCGATCGGTCGATACCGAACCCGCTTGTCGCGTTGCCCTGGGGATCGAGGTCAATGATGAGGACGCTGTCACCGAGGAGTGCCAGATAGGTTGCCAGATTGACCACCGTGGTGGTCTTCCCGACGCCGCCCTTCTGATTCGTGCAGGCGATCGTCTGGCCCACTCAACCTCCCATCCCAGTCGTGTGCATCAAAGGAAATTCTAGCATCGCGCGCCTCGAAATCCCCACATCGGGCGTCCCGTGGCCGGATCGTGGACGATCGGCCTCAACGCGCGCTTATCCGCGCCTCTCCGCGGGGTTGATCGGCCGGCACCGCACGTCGGGACATGGTTGTTTCACGTGGAACATGTCGGCGCCGTGGGGGCATCACGCTTCGGGAGTTAGGGCGGACGGTGGCGAGCCATCGATCGCCACCACACACATCGGGCTACCCCGTTCAGGCCAGGCCCCAGGTGGTCGGGTGGTCCGTGTTTCACGTGAAACGCCAAACGCACGATCGATCGGCCGATCACCCGATTGCCCGATCCGGAGACCCGTGGGATACTGCCTCCGAGGTTGCTGTCACCCCGTCGTCGCGGACGCCATCCGCCTGCGCCCGACCGTCGGCTCGTCAGCCGAGGATCGAAGGCACCATGCAACAGACCATCGCCGCGGCGGTTGCCGTGGTGGCTGCGCTTGCGGAATTCACGGTTGTGCCGTATTTGAAGATCGGCGAGGCCGCACTCCACCCCGTCCTCGTCTTCGGCGTCGTCTGGGCGATCGCCGGCGGGTTCGAAGCCGGCCTTGCGTGGGCGTTCATCGGCGGGATCGCGCTCGACATCCTCGGCCAGCGACCGCTGGGCGCGTCGGCGTTCTCGCTCCTGGTTGCTATTGGGATCGCGTCAATCATCGGAGGCTCCATGGGCCGCATTCGCATTGCAGCCCCGATTGTCGCCGCCATCGTCGCCAGCGTCGTCTACTCGATGCTGCTCCTGGCTTCGACCACTGCCCTCACGACCGCGCCGCTGACGGGTGCGTCGCTATCGGCTGTCGTCCCCTCAGCGTTGTACGACATGGTCCTCGCGGCACTCGTGGGGCCGCTGGTCATTGCCATCGTCGCGCGCCGCCACGAAACCGAGCGAGCTGACTGGTGATCGACGATTATCTCGGACCCCGACCGCAGCGCGACCGTCGTCCGCTTCGATTCCTGACGTTCGGCCTCCTGGCCGTCCTCATCTTCGGCCTGCTCACGACCCGCCTGGCGTACCTCCAGATCTCCAGCGGCACGACCGCACCCGCGCAGGCGGTGACAAATCGGACGATCGAGGTCGCCGTCCCGGCGCCCCGCGGCCTGATCTACGACAGCCAGGGGCGGCTGCTGGTCAACAACGTCGCGTCGTACTCGATCAAGATCACGCCAGCCGAGCTGCCGAACAGCGATCGGGAGGACGTGGCACACCAGCTCGCCGGCCTCCTCGGAATGGACGCCTCCGACATCCTGGCAACGCTCGACTCGTCGCCGGGTTCGCGCTTCGACGCCGTTCGGGTGGCTCAGGACGTGCCTGAGGCGACCGCCCACCTCGTCTCCGAATCCTCGGACCAGCTGCCCGGCGTCGAGGTCGTGGTCGAGACGCGTCGGGAGTATCTCGACGGTCCGCTCATGGCCCAGATCCTCGGGTATACGGGGGCGATCGACGGCGCCTCGCTCGCAAGGCTCGGTCCGGAGGGGTACCAGCCGGACGACCTCATCGGCAAGGCTGGCCTGGAGGCGACCTTCGAATTGACCCTTCGCGGCACATACGGGATCAATCTCGTCGCCCGCGACGCCACGGGTCGGCAGACGCAGGTGCTCCAGACCGTGCAGGATCCCGTGCCCGGCGCGTCCCTGACGCTCACGATCGACACGACCGTTCAGGCGGATGCCGAAAAGGCCCTCAAGTGGGGCATGAAGGTGGCCGGGTTGCAGCGGGGCGTGTTCATCGCCCTCAACCCGCAGACCGGCGAGGTGCTGGCCCTGGTCAGCCTTCCGACGTACGACGACAACCTGTTCGCGAAGGGCATCTCGACGCAGGAGCTCCAATCGCTCATCAACAACGTCAACAAGCCGCTCACGAACCATGCCGTCCAGGCCCACTATCCGCCCGGATCGACATTCAAGCTCGTCACCGGCACCGGAGGTCTGCAGGACGGGAAGATCACGCCGACGTCCAGGATCCGGACCCGGGGGTACCTGACCCTCGGGTCGACGCGCTTCTATGACTGGAACCACCGCGGGTTCGGCCTTTGCAACATCAACTGCGGCTTCGGGCACTCGTCGGACACGTTCTTCTACCAGGTGGCCGGGATGCTCGGCGCGGACCGCCTCGCATACTGGGCCCGGGAGTTCGGCTTTGGCACCCCGACCGGCATCGATCTGCCCGGTGAGGTGGCGGGGATCATCCCGTCGAACCAGTGGAAGATGAGCGCCCTCGGGCAGCCGATGTTCCAGGGCGAGGTCTACCAGGCGGGGATCGGCCAGGGCTATGACGTCGTCACCCCGATCCAGCTCGTCAACGCGTACGCAGCGCTCGCGAACGGCGGCAAGCTCTACCGACCGCAGCTGGTGAAGGAGGTCGTGGGCGTCGACGGCTCGGTGATCAAGGCCTTCCAGCCGGACCTGATCCACAAGCTGGACGTGTCGCAGGCGACGCTCAAGACCATGCGTCTGGCCGCGCGATCGGTGGTCACCCTCCGGCACACGTACAACCTCGTCGACATGCCCATCGCGGTGGCCGGCAAGTCGGGAACGGCGGAGTTCGGGACGCGCGACAAGAAGGGACGCCTGCCTTATCACTCCTGGTTCGTCGGGTTCGTGCCCAAGAACCCGTACAAGGCCGACTTCTCCAAGCCGGACTCCGAGCTCGTGTTCCTGGCGTTCGCCTACGACTCGCGAACCAAGGGCAACGCGGCGACCGAGATCGCGAAGGCATTCCTGCAGTACCACTTCCAGATCAAGCACAACTACCTCCTGCCGAACCTCCTGCGGCGCGACAACTTCTACGGCAGCAACTGAGGATGTCGCGATGCGCGTGATGCGGGCGGAGCCCAGCCGCTTTGCCGATATGACCGCCCGGTCGGTCGGTGCGGCGTGGCGCGCCTACGATCTCCAGCTCACGACGTATGCGGCGCTGCTCGGCGCTGTCGGCCTGGTCATGGCCTACACCAACAGCGTGGAGTCCGGAAAGTCGGTCCTCGACAGCGGGAGCGTGTTCCCCAGGGCGCTCATGTGGTCGGGTCTGGCCATGGTCGTGTTCGTGGTCGCGACGCTGTTCGACTACCGCTGGCTCAAGACGCTCAGGTGGCCGATCTACGGCGCCAACGTGGGCCTGCTGGTGGTGACCTGGCTCGTCGGCGACGGCGTGGGTGGCTCTGCTCGTTGGGTCTCGGTGGGACCGCTGCAGTTCCAGTTCTCGGAGCTCGCCAAGATCCTGATGATCGCCGTGCTCGCCGGGTACCTCGGTGCCCGCGAGAGCCGCCTGGACTCGCTGGCGTCGATCGTCGGCGCCGGGCTGCTGATGGGCCCGCCCGTGATCCTGGTCATGGTCCAGCCCGATCTCGGCACCTCGCTGGTGCTCGCGGCGATCCTGGCCGGGATGCTGTTCATGTCCGGCGCCAGCCTCAAGTGGCTGCTCGTCATCGCAGCCGGAGTGATCGCCGCGGTCCCCATCGCCTGGACCTACGTGCTCCGCGACTACCAGCAGAACCGCATCCTGTCATTCATCAATCCGACCACCGACGCCCAGGGAGCGAACTTTCAGGTCGCACAGTCGCAGATCGCGGTCAGCTCCGGCGGCCTGTTCGGCACCGGCCTGACCAACGGAACGCAGCTCCGAGGCCAGTTCCTGCCCGTCCAGGAGAGCGACTTCGTGTTCGCGGTCCTGGCCCAGGAGCTGGGGTTCATCGGCGCGATCGTCGTCTTCCTCCTGTTCGCGGCGTTGATCTGGCGGGTCCTGGCCAGCGCCTGGAAGTCGCGTGACCCGTTCGGGACGCTGTTCGGGGCGGGCCTGGCCACGATGATCCTGTTCCAGGTGTTCGTGAACGTCGGGATGGTGATCGGCATCCTGCCCGTGACGGGCATCCCGCTGCCGTTCATCACCCACGGCGGGGCCTCCCTGGTCAGCATCGCGATCGGGCTGGGCATCATGCAGAGCGTCAACATCCGGCAGCACCGCGCCGAGTGGTGAACGGGCGGGGTGGCGCGCCCCCTACACTTGACCGGTGATCACCCCGGTACCCGAACGACCGCAGACATCGCGATGACCGATCCACTCGTGGCGTTGCCGGCAGCAGGTCGGCGGCGAACAGCCAGGGCAGCCACCCGGAGGGACCGATGAGCGATCGTGTTCGGCTCGCGCGGCGGACGCCCGTCGCGGCGTGCCAGGACCTGCTCAACATCGAGCCGCTGCTCGTCCCCCCGGAGGCCGACCTCCTGGAGGCGATGCGGGAGTCGGCCCGCCAACCGTCGACTCGGCTCATCGGCATCGCCGAGCCGGGTGGGCGGGTGCTCGGGATCCTCCCGGTTGGCGTGCTCGCCGAGGCGGTGGTCGCCCACGCGGTGCCGGAGGCGTTCTTCGCCGACCTGCCGGGCGTCGACAAGGTCGGCGACTTCGGGCACGCGATGGAAGCACGCACCGTGTCCGAGATCATGCTTCCCGCCGTGACGATCGGCCCCTCGGCGACGATCACCGAGGCAT
Source organism: uncultured Chloroflexia bacterium (assembly GCA_963749705.1). Lineage (GTDB taxonomy): Bacteria > Chloroflexota > Limnocylindria > Limnocylindrales > CSP1-4 > CAIXZV01. Next base: position 245,549 of record CAVVNQ010000003.1, read on the forward strand.
TCCGGCTGATGCACCAGCACCAGCTCTCCGGGCTCTACGTTGTCGACGAGGCAGGGCGCTGTACCGGCTACCTCGATCTCCAGGAGCTGGCGATGCGGTACGTCGAGGCGCTCGACGACCCGCTCGACATCCTGGGGCCGAGGAGCGCGAGCGCCGGGGAGTCCACACCGACACCGGAGCGCTGATGGACGTCTGGATCGCGGCGATCCTGTTCGTCGTCACGTATGCCGCGATCGCGACGGATCGCCTCGACAAGACCGTCGCTGCGCTGCTGGGCGGCCTGCTGATGGTGGCCCTGGGCGTGGTCAGCCAGGAGCAGGCATTCGCCGCGATCGACCTCAACGTGATCTTCCTGCTCGCGGGCATGATGGCCCTCGCCAACGTCCTCGGCCGGACCGGGTTCTTCGCCCTCGTGGGCATCAAGGCGACGAAGCTCGCGGGCGGCCGCCCGTACGTGCTGATGGCCATCCTGGCCCTGATCACCGCGGTCCTGTCCGCGTTCCTCGACAACGTGACCACGGTCGTGCTCCTGGCGCCGGTCACGCTCTATGTCGCGTCGGTGCTCCAGGTGTCGCCGATCCCGTTCCTGATCACGCTCATCTTCTCGTCCAACGTGGGCGGGACGGCGACCCTCATCGGCGATCCGCCGAACATCCTGATCGGCTCGGCGGGAGGGCTCGACTTCGGCTCGTTCCTGCTCAACCTGACGCCGATCGTGATCATCGTGTTCGCCGCCCTGCTGGTGGTCATGCGGGTCCTGTTCCGCGGCGATCTCGCGGTCAACGAGCGGGTGCGCGAAGCCGTGATGAGCCTGGACGAGTCGGAGGTCATCACCGACGGCCGGACGATGCGGGTGGCGCTGGTCGTCATCACCGGGACGATGCTCGGGTTCCTCGTGCACAGCGCGCTGGGGCTCGAGGCGGCGACGATCGCGCTGCTGGGCGCGACCGTGCTCCTGCTGGTCGGGCGGATCGAGCCGGGTCCCGTCCTGCGCGAGATCGAATGGCCGACGCTGTTCTTCTTCGTCGGCCTGTTCATGCTCGTCTCGGGCGTCGTCCAGGTGGGGATCATCGACGGGGCTGCCCGCACCATGCTCGAGGTGACCAGGGGAGATCCGACGGTCACCGTGATCAGCCTGCTGTGGCTCAGCGGGTTCGCCTCGGGGGTCGTGGACAACATCCCGTATACGGCGACGATGCTGCCGCTCGTGCAGAACATCGGCCAGCACGGGATCCCGCTGGAGCCAAGCTGGTGGGCCCTTGCGCTGGGCGCCGACTTCGGCGGCAACGCGACGCTGGTGGGGGCGTCGGCCAACGTCGTCGTGGCCAGCCTCGCCGCACGCGCCGGCCATCCGATCCGGTTCGCGACCTTCCTGCGCTACGGCGTCACCGTGACCCTGATGTCGCTGCTGCTGGCCACGGGGTACCTGTGGCTGCGCTACCTCCGTTGATGCTTCATCGACGTCGCAACCGATTCCATGCCCTGCCGCTGGCCCTCCTGGCCGGCGCCCTGATCGCCGGCGCGTTCGCGCTGCCCGTCGCGGCGACCTCCGTCGCCCGGTCCGGGCCTGCGCCGATCCTGTCCGTCGGCGGGAGCGAAGACACCCAGGGGATCCTGCTTGGCCTGTTCATCCTGCTCGCCGGCGCGAAGCTGGGCGAGGAGGTGCTGCGCCGCCTCGGACAGCCCGGGGTCGTGGGGGAGCTGCTCGGCGGCCTGATCGTCGGGCCGTTCGGGCTGGGGCTTGTCACACCCGGGGATACGGCGACCGCGTTCGCCGAGCTCGGGGTCGTCGTGCTCCTGTTCTCAGTCGGGCTCGAGGTTCGCACGGACGACCTGTTCAAGGTCGGCCGGCCGGCGGTGATGACCGCGCTGATCGCGATGGTGCTCCCGATCCTGGCCGGCTTCGCACTGGCGGCGGCGCTCGGCTCACCTCCGAGTGCTGCGCTGTTCGTGGGTCTCGCGCTCGCAGCGACGAGCATCGGGATCACCAGCCGAGTGCTCAAGGACCTCGGCGTCCTCGACCGCACCTTCGCGCGCATCGTCATCGGGGCGGCGCTCGTCGACGACATCCTCGCGCTGATCCTCATCGGGCTGGGAGTCGGCCTCGCCGAGGGCAATCTCTCGGTCGATGCGCTCGTCGTGGGCGTTGCCGGGATCGGGCTGGTGCTGCTCGGCTTCCTCGCGGCCCGGCGCGCCCGCGGATTGCCGGCCTCGGTGTTCACCTGGCCGCACTTCGCTGACACGCCGCTTGTGCCCGCGTTCCTGATGATGCTGGTCGCGGCGCTGCTCGCGACGGCGATCGGGCTGGCCGCGATCATCGGCGCGTTCGTGGCCGGGTTGATCGTTGCCGAGACGGAGGCGCAGGAGGAGGTCGAACGGGACATCAAGCCGCTCGCCGCCGTGTTCACGCCGTTCTTCTTCGCGGTGACCGGCGCCCAGCTGGACCTGTCGGTCCTCCAGGATCCCGCGATCGCGGCGCTCGCGCTGGCACTGGCGTTGATCGGCGTCCTGACCAAGGCGCTGGGCGGCGTCATCGGGGCTCGTTCGATCGGTCGCTGGGGCTCGATCGCGGTCGGGTTCGGCATGGTTCCCCGGGGCGAGGTGGGCATCGTCGTCGCCAACCTGGCCCTGCTGACCGGCGTGGTGGATGCGTCGCTGTTCGCTGCGATCCTGGTCGCGGTCGTGCTCACGACCGTGGTCGCGCCATACCTGCTCGCGTATGCCGTGCCACGCGCCGAGGCGGAGGCGCTCGACGCGATGGGTCCTGCGACCCCCGGGCCCTGAGCCTCAGCGGCGCCGGAACAGGCCTCGCTTGCCGGTCCGTTCGGCCGGCGCGCTCCGTCGCCGTCCCGCCGCGCGCAGCAGCGCGTCAAGCTCGTGCTGGTACATCCGTCCGATCGGGACGCGGTCGAGCCACTCGAGGTACTCGAGGTCCCGGCGTGCCACCTCTCCCAGCGACCAGCCCGCGTAGCGACCGAAGTTGAGCACGCTCCCCGACGGGTTGCCCGGCGGAGGACCGGCGGCACCCTCGCCCTGCGCGTTGCCCATGGTCGCCGGGTCGTACCCGCTCCCGGTGGTCGACCTGCCGCTGGTCCAGTCCCTGGACACCGTGTCGTGGGCCGGGGCGTCGGCCTCACCCTCGGACGGATCGCGCATGCCCGCGAACGGCCACGGCCGGGCGGGTTCCGACGATGAGCCCTGTTGCCGGGACGGTGGTGGCTGCGGATTGGTGCGTGGGGCGGCAGCCTCCGAGCGGGCGGTGGCGCCGGGCTGGCGCGCCGAGGCGCCGCCTGCGGTGTCCGCCCGAGAGCCGGCGTTCGCTCGGGTATCGGCGCTGGCGGCCCTGGCCGCAGCCCCCGCGCTGCGGATGCGCGCGCGATCCACCGCGGCCCTGCTGGTCGGATCCCGGAGCAGCTCCCACGCTCCATTGATCTGCACCATCCGCGCCTGTGCATCCGGGCCGGGTGCAACGTCCGGGTGGTACTTGCGCGCAAGCCTGCGATAGGCGGCCTCGATCACCTCCGGCTCGGCCTCGGGATCCACCTGGAGGGTCTTGTACGGGTCCGGGACGCTCATGTCGATGGCGGTTCCGTTTCGCTCCGCTCGCTGGCAGCCGACGAGCTCGCGGCCGATGGCGTGCTTGCCGGAGATGGCGTGGCCGCGGCCTCCACCGCGGATCTTCGCACCGTCTGCGTCAGTCGGGGCGATATCCGGGACAGCGCTTCGTCGACGGACGCCGGCGGATCGCCGACCCGATGGAACGCGTAGCGGAAGATGTCGCGTGACGCCGCCGCGATCGGAAGCGACACGATCGCCCCGAGGATCCCGCCGATGCTCGCCCCGACCACCAGGGCGAGCATGACCGCCGATGGATGCAGCTCGACGGCATCGCCCTGGATCTTGGGCACCAGGAGGTTGTTCTCGAGCAGCTGGATGGCCGCGTACAGGATCAGCGCGGCCACCAGGCCCGCGGGGCCGACGGTGAGGCCGATGAGCACCGCCGGGATCGCGGCGATGATCGGCCCGATGAACGGAACGAGCTCGAGCAACCCGGCGACGAGCGCCAGCAGGACCGCGTACCTGCCGAACACGGGATCCACGTACGCGGACAGCACGAGCAGGCCCCCATACGACATGATCCCGACCGTCGCCCCCAGGATCAGCTGGCCGCGGACCCAGTTCCCGAACACGCGATTGGCGATCGCGAACAGGGCAAACACGTCACCGCGCCAGGTGACGGGCAGGGCAGCCTCGAGCGACCCGGCCAGCCGGACCCGATCCTTGAGCAGGAAGAACAGCCAGGCCGGCAGGATGGCGTAGGCGGTGACCGTGCTCAGCAGGCTCACGATCGAGGTGACCAGTGGCGTCACGATCCCGCCGATATCGAGCGCGCCAAGGCCGTTGCCCGCGTTCTGCAGGGCGTTGTCGATCGCATCGCGCACGTCGGACGCCAGGTTGAGGCTCCGGTAGAAGTCGACGAGGCCATTGCGGATGTCGGTCGAGATCTGGGGCAGGTCGCTCACGAACAGCTGGACCTGGGCGATCAGCGGCGCGAGGGCGATGGCGCCAAGGGTGACGATCGCCCAGACGACGATCACGAACACGATCAGGACAGCGAGCCCGCGTGGGACGTGAAGCGCGGTCAGCCGGTCGACGAGCGGACCCAGGAGGTAGACCAGGAGCACGCCCAGCAGGAACGGCTTGATCGCGCCCGACGCGAGGAGCCCGACGACGACCAGGAGCGCGCCGGCCGCGATCGTGAGGGCCACGCGAGGGGTCGGCGCGGCCAGTCGCTGTCCGCGGCGCGCCCGTGGATCGACGTCGTACGCGACGGCTGGCTCCATCCCCGGCAGACTAGCAGACGTGACCGGCCATCCCGACACCGCACCTTCCCCCGTCGAACCCGCGCGGACACCGCGCGTCGCGGTCCAGCGTTGGCGGCTCGTGGTCGCCCGCACGGCCGGAGAAGGCGACGCCGCTCAGCGCCCGACGGCGGGCGGCTGGGACGACGCATTGCGAGCCTGCGACCTCCCGATCGCCGGCCTCGATGCGGGCGCGAGGCCGAAGGTCACGATCGCCGCTCCATTACCGCCCGGGATGCCCGGAGAGGCGGAGCTGGTCGACCTGTGGCTCGTCGAGCGACGGCCGGCTTGGCAGGTTCGAGCGGCGATCGAGGCATGCATCCCGGCCGGCTTCACCCTGCTCGACGCGTACGACGTGTGGCTCGGCGAAGGGTCGCTGCCCGGTCAGGTCGTGGCATCGGTCTATCGGGCACGGCTCGAGGTCGCGCGTGCGAACCATGCCTCGCTGCGGGAGGTCGTGGACGGGATCCTGCGCGCGCCATCGCTGCCGCGAGTCCGGCACAAGGGCGATCGGTCGGTGGCCTACGACCTGCGTCCGTTCGTTGCGACGATCGAGGTGATCGGAGCCACGTCGGGTGACGAGCTCGGCATCCGGATGACCCTGCGACACGACTCGGAGAAGGGGATCGGCCGCCCGGAGGAGGTGATCGCCGAGATCGGCGATCGGCTCGGCGCTGCGGTCGTGGCGCGCGAGCTCGTGCGGGAACGGCTCGTGCTCGCCTCGGAGGAGGGACGCCCGCCGGCGGATGACGGCCGTTCGACCGCCGCACCGCACCGGTCCCGGCGACGTAGCGGATAACTCCCAAGCGCAGGCCGCGCCCCCGGCGGCGGATGGCGACGCCACGCCGGCATGCTCGCGTTCACGCCGGCATGCTCGCGTTGACGGGTTCCGCGCTTCCCCCGTACACTCTCCCTTCGCGCCCGCGAACCGCTGGGCGCAATTTCTCCTGTCCGTGCTGCGGTACCCCGCGGCCGCCATCGAACGTTCCGAGGATCCATGTACGCAGTCATCGAGACCGGCGGGAAGCAGTACCGCGTCGAGGTCGGCACCGAGCTCGAGGTCGAGCTGCTCGACGTCGAGGCCGGCCAGTCGATCACCCTTGAGCGCGTGCTCCTGGTCGCCGACGGAGCCGAGGCCGCCGTCGGCACGCCAGTCGTGGCCGAAGCCTCCGTCGAGGCCGAGGTCGTGGGCCGGGATCGCGGCGACAAGGTCATCGCGTTCAAGTACCGCCCGAAGGCACGCCGGCGCGTGAAGAAGGGCCATCGGCAGGACTACACCGTCCTGCGCATCGCGGACATCCGGTTCAACGGCAAGAGCGCCGCTGCCGCGGCCGCGAAGGCAGAGGACACCCGGAAGACCGAGCGCCAGCGACTCCAGGATGCGGCGGCTCGCCAGGCCGCCGAGGATGCGGCGCTGGCCGCGAAGTTGGCGGTCGGTTCGGCGACGGCCGAGACGTCCGGGGAACCGACGGCCGAGCCCGCCCCCAAGCGAGCCCGCCCCAAGGCTTCGGACAAGAAGGAATCGGACAAGAAGGCTTCGGCGGCCGACGCGTCGGCCAAGGGCGCCGCGAAGAGCGGCACCAAGCCCGCGGCCAAGGCCAAGCCCGCGGCCAAGGCCAAGCCCGCCGCCAAGGCGGAGCCGGCAGATTCGGCCAAGCGCACCACCGGGGCGCCGCGCAAGCGGACCAGCACCAAGAAGGACGACTAGGCGATGGCGCACAAGAAGGCAGGCTCAAGCTCCAAGAACGGGCGCGACAGCGTCGGCCAGCGGCTGGGCGTGAAGGCCGGTGACGGCCAGCTCGTCACGGCGGGCTCGATCATCGTCCGCCAGCGCGGGATGACCTTCAAGGCCGGCGAGGGTGCCGGGCTGGGCCACGACTACACGGTCTTCGCGACCGTCGACGGGCACGTGCGCTTCGAGCACGAGACCCGGAACAAGAAGCGGATCCGGGTCGTCCCGGTCGAGGCCGCGGAGGCGATCCCGGCCGAGGCGTGACCGCGCGCACCGATCAGCAGCGGCGACCACCGGCGGGCAGACGTCCCGAGCGGACGGCGTCGAAGGAGCACCAGTGAAAACCGATACCCATCCCAAGTACTTCCAGGCCAAGGTCCATTGCGGCTCGTGCGGGACCGAGTTCGAGGTCGGGTCGACCCGGGAGGAGCTGCGCATCGACGTGTGCAGCAACTGCCACCCGTTCTTCACGGGCAAGCAGAACATCATCGACACGGCCGGTCAGGTCGAGCGGTTCCAGCGCCGGATGGAGCGCCAGGCTCGCGCCTGAGGCATCACCCCACCCAGGACAGCAACGGCCCCGCCACTGGCGGGGCCGTCCTGATTCGTGGCGCTCCTCGCCTGGAGTCCGTGGCGCGAGCCGTCAGCGTGCAGTTCCTCGCGCTACGTGCGCTGCCGCCCGCAGCCCGGCCGGCTTCGTCACAGCTCCCGCCGGCGGAAGCCGGCCAGCGCTCCGACCAGCGTCAGGCCGACGAGCACCGCCGTCCCCAGGATGGCCGTGCCGAGGCGCCCCCCATCCAGGTTCGCCGTGGAGCCCGCCGCCAGCTGGATCGCGGGGACGGACAGGCCGCTCGGCAGGAAGCGGTCGAGCACGGGCACGATCGCGGCGATGCTGACCACGATCCAGGCGGCAAAGCCGAGCCCTGCGGCGGCCGTGGTCGATGCCGTTGCGGCGGAGGCGAGGAACGTGATGCCCGCCCACGCCATCAGCGCGAGCCACGAGAGCACGGCCATCGCCACCCAGCCCCCGACCGGGAGCGGCTCGAACAGGACGGCGGTGTAGATCCAGGCCGCGACGACCGCCACGCCCGTGGACACCGCGAGCACCGCGCCGATGGCGACGAGCTTCGCCACCAGGAACGCGGGTCGCGTGACCGGCTGGGCGAGCACGAGCGCCGCCGTCCCGTGGTCGAGCTCGCCAGACACGCTGCCCATCGCGAGCGCGATCGCGGCGAGGGCGCCCATCTGGGCCAGGTTCTTCTGCAGCTGGGCCAGGGCATCGGCGGCAACCGGTGTCGGAATGGGCACCGTCAGCTGGTCGCCGAGGGCGGCCTTGAGGATGTCCGGCAGGTACTTCGCGGTCAGTGGCGAGATCATGCCCACCACGAGGAACAGCACGGCGAGGACCGGCAGCCGGCGTGTCCGCCATGCCTCGATCAGCTCCTTGCGTACCAGGATCCCGAATCCGTTCATGCCACGGCCTCATGCGTCTCGCCGGTCAGGCGGAGGAACACGTCCTCGAGCGTCGGTCGGGCCCGAGCCACCGAGAGCACGCTCAGACCCTCCGCGGCGATCGCCGGCAACAGCTCGCGTCCCGCGGTTGCGGGGTCCGAGACGGCGACCGTGAGCAGCCCGTGCTCGATGCTCGTGTCGGTCACCCAGGTCAGGCCACGCAGCCGTGCCGCAAGCGCCTCGAGCGCCCCCGGCTGGCCCGGCTCCGCCTCGATGCGGTAGACGGGCAGCGCATACCGGTCCAGCAGCGCTGCCAGCGGGCCCTCGACGACCAGGCGTCCGTGCGCGAGGATGCCGACGCGATCGCAGATCCGCTCGACATCGGCAAGCACGTGGGTCGAGAACAGGACGGTGATCTCGCCTCGCAGGTCGGCGATCAGGTTGAGCACGTCGCGGCGCCCTTCCGGGTCGAGCGCGCTCACGGGCTCGTCGAGGATGACGACCGGTGGCCGGTGGACGAGGGCGCCGGCGATCCCGAGCCGCTGGCGCATGCCGCCCGAGTACGTCCCGGCATGCCGGTCCGCGGCACCCGCGAGATCCACCCGAGCGAGCGCGTCCGCGACGGCGTGCTCGAGGTTGGATCCGTCGAGCCCGTGCAGCCGGCCGAGCAGTCGGAGCTGCTCGCGACCCGTCAGGTAGCCATAGGCGCGGGGATCCTGCTCCAGGTATCCGAGCCGGCGTCGGACGGCGATCCCGTCCGAGGCGACCGCGAGGCCGGCAACCGTCGCGCTGCCGCCGGTCGCACGGGTCATGCCGGCCAGGAGGCGGAGGCAGGTGGTCTTGCCGGCGCCGTTCGGGCCCAGCAGGCCGAACACGGAGCCGGATGGGACGACCATCGTCAGCGCATCGAGGGCAAGGACGCCACCCGGGTAGCGCTTGCTGAGAGCTTCGACCTCGATCGCGGGTGGGCCGTCCGGCAACGGCACGCCGGCGTCGCGGACGGACGCCCCAACGGGTTCGGGCGACACGGCCGGCCGGTCTGCCGGCGCGCCGGCCCCGGCCGCCGAACCCACGGCCGCGCCCCCGGAACCGCCCACGGGATCTCGAAGCGGGGTTCCCTCGGGGCTCACGACCAGCGGGGGGTCGTGCGGGCTGCCCCAGCCGGGCATCGCACCGGGTCCGGGCGCCTTTGGCTCCGGAACGCCGTCGACGCGGCCGACCAGGAGGTACAGGATCGGGCCGATCAGGTTGACGAACACGATCACGACGGCCCACAGGCCCTTGTTGCCGCCGCGAACCACGCGATCGTCGCGGAGCAGGTCGATCACCGCGAACACGAGCAGCCCAAGCTCGAGGAGCACCAGCGGGACGAGCAGCAGCAGCAGCTCCGGGGTGAGCATGTCCAGCCCACCAATGCTCACGATGCACCTCCGATTCGCCGGTGGTCGGGATCGGACCTCCAGTCGCGCCGTGCGCACAAGACGATGGCCGTGCCGCCGGGACCGCGGGCGATGCCATCTGATCGCACGCGTACATCATGCCGCGCGCGGGGCGCCCTCGCCCGTCGGCGGCGACGCCGGGCGCCGGGCGGCCACCATCCCCGACCCGATCCCGGGGGCCGCGCTGGTAGACTCGATCCGTCCGCCGGACGCCTCGGCGGCGGTTCCCATTCGACGTCCCGAAGGAGCTCCATGACCGACGATCGCGAGCGATGGGCCCTCATTCTCGGCGCGTCATCGGGCATGGGCGAGGCCACCGCCCTGGCGCTGGCCGGGGCCGGCTACCGCGTCGCCGGCGTGCACCTCGACTTCCGCGCCGCGCTCGCCCACGTCGAGGAGGTCAAGGGCCGCATCGCCGCCGCGGGCTCCGAGGCGCTGTACATCAACATGAACGCGGCCGATGACGACAAGCGTGCCGTGGCGCTCCAGACGCTGCGCGAGCGCTTCGACCGCTCGCGCGCCGAGGGTCGCCACCCGTACATCCGGGTCGTGATGCACTCGCTCGCGTTCGGCTCGCTGGTGCCGTTCCTGACCGAGGATCCAAAGGCCGGCGTCGATCGGAAGAAGATGGAGATGACCCAGGACGTGATGGCGAACAGCCTCGTGTACTGGGTCCAGGACCTGTGGCGCGGGGGCTTCCTCGAGTCGGGCTCGAAGATCTTCGCGATGACGTCCGAGGGTTCGACCCGGGTCGTTCCCAGCTACGGGGTCGTGTCCTCGGCGAAGGCGGCGCTCGAATCCCACATCCGCCAGCTCGCGATGGAGCTTGCCCGGCTGGGAACGGGGGTCACGGCGAACTCGATCCGCGCGGGCGTCACCCTGACCCCGGCGCTGATGAAGATCCCCGAGAAGGACGCGATCATCGAGGCGGCGACGCGCCGCAACCCGACCGGCCGGATGACCACGCCGCAGGACGTTGCCAGGGCAATCCTCGCGTTGTCGGGCGATGGGACGGAGTTCATCAACGGCGAGGTCATCGGCGTCGACGGCGGCGAGTTCGTCACCGGGTAGCACGGCGTAGGGCGCCGCACGGAGAGGGAGACGGGCCCATGAGTGGCAGGGTCCTCATCGTCGGATCGGTGAACGTGGACCTGGTGGTCCAGGGCGAGCGGCTGCCGCTGCCCGGGGAAACGGTCGTGGGCGGTACCTTCACGCGGTTTCACGGCGGCAAGGGTGGCAACCAGGCGGTCGCGGCCGCGCGTCTCGGCGTCCCGGTGATGCTCGTGGCGGCCCTCGGCGACGATGCGTTCGGATCGGAGGCGCGAGCGGCGCTTGCGCGCGAGGGTATCGGCACCGACGTGCTGGTCACGCTCGACGAGACGGCGACCGGCGTCGCCCTGATCCTGGTCGACGCCAAGGCGGAGAACCAGATCGCGGTTGCGCCCGGCGCGAACGCGGGATTGACGGCCGCCCATGTCCGCGAGGCGCTCAGGCGCCTGGCACCCCACACGGGCGATGTCGTGATCGTCACCCACGAGATCACGACGGCCGCCGCCCGTGAGGCGCTCCGGCTCGGCCGCGAGGGCGGGGCGTGGACCGTCCTCAACCCGGCCCCCGCGGACGGCCTCGATCGGTCCGTGCTGTCGCTGGCCGACGTCCTGACGCCGAACCGCGGCGAGCTGGCCCGTCTCGCCGCCGACGACGCGCGAAGGTCCGGGCGCCCGACCGCCGTCCCCGACGAGCCGGTCCGTGCCGCCAGGATGCTGCTCGAGGCGACAGCCGAAGGCCCCGGGGCGGGCGAGGCAATCCTCGTGTCGTTGGGACCCCGAGGCGCCGTCCTGGTCCGTCGGGACGGACCGCCGGTGGACATCAAGGCGCCACGGGTCAAGGCCGTCGATGCCACCGGGGCCGGGGATGCGCTCAACGGCGCCCTCGCAGCAGCGCTGGCCACCGGTGTCGGCCTCGAGGGCGCCGCGCGGCGAGCGGTGATGGCGGCAAGCATCTCAGTCACGCGTGCGGGCGCTCGCGAGGGGATGCCGACGCTGGCCGAGCTCGAGGCTGCGCTGGGCCAGGCCAGCCCGCGGACCGCCGCTGCGCCGGGACCGGACGACGGTGACGTCGCGGACACCGCCTCAGCGCCGGGCCCGAACGGGGACACGGCTGCCTGACGCCCGGCTGGCGACGCGCCCGGCATCGGGGCCCGCACCCGGCCCTGCGCCTTCCGCCCGATCGCCGGCGGCCGACCTCCGACGCTACCCGAGTCGATCCTCGGCCACCCAGGCGCTGCGCACCCGAGCCTCGGGCGTCATGCCCAGGTGGCCCGCGTCGTCGACCCACCAGGCGGCGATCCCGCGCGCGCGCGCTTCGTCGCCGATCGCGCCGCGGCCGGCCAGGAACAGGGCCTTGGTCCACACCTCGGACCAGGCGGGGTCGGCGCCAGCGACCGTGACCGCGACGAGCCCGGTCCGCGCCGGCTCGCCGGTCCGGGGGTCGACGAGGTGATGAACCGGCCGGCCATCGGGCCCGATCCAGTTCCGGACCCTGATCGATGACGTCGCGATCGCCCCGTCATGGAGCGCGGCAACCGCGATCGGCGCCGCATGCGGACCCGGGTCCGCGACGGGATCCTCGATCCCGACCAGCCAGCCCGGCCCGGGCGGGATCCCCGCCGCGACGACGTCTCCACCAGCCTCGAGCATCACGCCGGCACCGTCGGGCAGGGCCGCGATCGCAGCTGCGGCCGCCCAGCGAAGCGCGAGTCCCTTGCCCACGCCGCCCATGTCCAGCGGGGCCTCCGGGACCACCACCGGGAACCGCGCATCGGGGTTCGCCACCGCCACCGACGGAGCCGCTCCCGGCGGATCGAGGGCTGCGCCGCGCTCGCCGATCCGCTCGAGCGTCGTGAGGACCCGGGCATCGAAGCGGCCGCCGGTCAAGCGGCCGGCGCGGTGCACCATGGCCAGTGCCGTGCGCAGGCGCCCCGACACGCGGACCACCTGGCGCGTTCCCGCGACCCGGTTGAGCGCCGTGAGCTCGCTGTCGGCCCGAAACCGCGACAGTGCGATGTCGACGGCATCGAACTCCGACCACACCCGGTCCCAGGCGACCCCGGCCAGCGCGTCGGCGTCACGCCCGGGGCGTTCTTCCATGCGGACCTGGAGGCGCAGGGCCGACCCCAGCGAGCGCGCGGCAAACCGCATGAGGCGGTCCGAATGCACCCCCACCGCCGCCACGTTCGGCGCTCCCTGGATCAGGGCACGCCCGAGGCGCCGGTGGTGGTGCTCGTCCTCGGGGGGCGGCTGCCGGACGAGCTGACCGTCACCTTGGGCAGGCTGATCCGCGTTGGCAGCGCCGCCGCCGATCCCTGGACCTCGGCGACCAGCGCCGCCAGGGCATCGAGCCTTGCCTCGTACGCCGTCACGGCCTCGCCCGTGCCGGCATACGACGTGCCGATGGTCTGCAGGTCGGCATCGGTCCGGTCGAGCGCCGCGGCGAGCGCGTCGTTCGCAGCCCGGGCGCGGGCCAGCGCCTCGACGTATGGCTGGTGGCGCGCGACGAGCTCGGCGTCGCTCTGCGCCTGGAGCCCGGCGACCCCGGCCAGCGCCACGGCATAGATTGCGGCCGAGGTCCCGAGCAGCATCCCGGCTCGCGCCGGCGTCGTGAGCCAGGCCTCCTTGCGTGCGGTCGCCGTACGCGCATGCGCTCCCGGTCGCGCATTCGTTCCGGATCGCCCGGGCGCCTCCCGTGCGGGCGCGTCATCGCGGATGGCACCGCCGCCCGGCCGCAGCCGCGTGGGGACGGGCAGGGCGATCGCGGGCAGGATTCGCTCAGTCGTCATCGTGCTCACCGCCCGTGTAGCCACCCGACGTGGCGGGGGCTGGCGCCGCGTTGGCCGCCGCCTGGCGCGCAGCTGCCTTGTTGAGCTCGGCGAGTCGCGCCTGGGCCGCCTTGAGCTGGCCCTGGAGGGTCTGCAGCTTGGACGTCGCGGCCGCGAGCTGATCCCGCAGCGTGGCGGCGGTCTGCGCGTCGGTGGTGATGTGATCGCCTGCCTCGGCCAGCGCCGCCTTGAGCGAGGCGATCTGGTCGGCCGCGGAGCCGACCTGGTCTGACAGGGCACCTGCACGGTCGGACTCGGCGACCAGCTGGGCGTTGATCGTATCCATCGCGACCGGCGCCACGTCCAACGGTGCCGATTCCGCGCGCCAGTCGGCGGCGACCTTGACGGTGCCGATCGCGATCCCGATGACCGCGATGGTGGCCGCCAGGACGACGGCTCGTCGCAGCAGGCGACGCAGGAGATCCCCGGACATTACTGCTCCTCCATGGTGGCGTGGACCGGCACGGGCCGGCTGATCGGTGCGGTCGTTGGCGAGGTCGGGATCTGGGCCGGGCGCTGCGGCCGCGCCTTGGCGGTCCACCAGCGGTGGGCCACGCCCGCGAGGATGGGCAGGCCGGTGGCCAGGTACAGGGGGGTCAGCGCGCCGCCGTCGGTGCCGGCGAGGACCGCATGGACCCAGGCCAGCAGGAACGCGGCTGCGGCCACGCGGTGGATCCGGAGCCACCAGCCCGACGGCAGGAGGCGGGTCCACTTGGCGGTCACGGCGGTCACGATCAGGGCGTACAGCGCGATCGATCCGATGGCAACCGCTGGCGGCCGGTACTCGGAGAAGCCGGGCACCAGCGCACCGATCACGCCGACCCTTGCAAACGGGTCCACCGCGAGCAGGGCGACGTGGAGCGCGAGGAAGGCCCCGGTGAACACCGAGATCATCTCGTGCCACGGAAACGTGGGCTTGGTCAGGCGCCAGGTCGAGGTGTTCCTGGGGTGGCTGAGCAGCAGGCCCGAGGCCACCTCGAGCGCCAGGAGCAGGTACGCCGTGACGCCCATCGCGCGCGCGGCGATCCATGGCCGGACCTGCACGAGGTGAGGATCGGCGGCCGGCAGGACCTGGTCGGTCACGCCGAGCGCGATGAGCGCGGCGATCGCACCCAGGGAGACGAGCGTGGCCGCGCCTACGCGCATGGAGGAACCCACGCGGATGCAGCGGACGGTCGGCGTGCGGGACGAGCGAGACGGTGCGGCATGACGGCTCCCAGCGATGGTCCGGTGCCGTTCTGAGGCGCGTCATCGGCCCGAGGTTTCACGCCCGGTGCGGCCGATGGTCCCGGCCGTGGCCAGTACGAGCGGCCCGCCTGCCTCCGGGCGGCCGGTCAGCCGGGCTTCAGCGCAGCCAGGATGCGGTCGAGGTCGAACCGCATCATCCCGACGTACGTGTCCGCCGGCGGATCCCCGAGCGTGTCCGTATACAGGTCCGTCACGACGGTGGCCCCGGTCTCGCCGGCGATCGTGTCGGCCAGCTCCGGGCTGAACTGCGCCTCGGCGAAGATCGCGCGGGCGCCGCTCGAGCGGATCTTCAGGACGAGGTCGGCGAGCTCGCCCGCGCTCGGATCCTGCCCCGGCGCATCGACGATGGAGCCGACCACGGTCAACCCGTAGGCCGCCGCGAAGTACGGGAACGCCTCGTGGAACGAGACGACCACCCGGCTCGCAGCCGGCAGCGCCTGGATGCGATCGCGGATCTCGGTATCGAGGGCGTCGAGGGTCGCGTGGTACGCATCCGCGTTTGCCCGGAACTCGGACGCATGCGCCGGATCGGCGTCCGACAGCGCCGTCTCGATCCGGTCGACGTACTTCGACACGTAGGCGACGTTGAGCCACAGGTGCGGGTTGGGGCCCGCGCTCCCGCTGGCGGCGAGGTAGGTCACCCCCGGCTGGTCCTCGCCCAGGCGCACGATCGGCGCCGCCGTCCCGGCGTCCGAGGCAAGGCTCGTCAGCCAGTCGTCAAGCCCGAGCCCGTTGGCGACGATGAGCTCCGCCGCACCGATCTGCTTCACGTCGGCGGGGGTCGGGTCGAAGGTGTGGACCTCGCCGCCCCTGGGGACGAGGCTCTGGACGTTCACGGCGGTGCCGCCGACCTGCCGCACGAGGTCGGCGAAGATCGTCGTCGTCGTGACCACGCGGAGGGCGTCCGGCGCCGGTGAAGGATCCCCGGCGGTCGCCTGATCGCCACCCGACGACGCACCGCAGGCGGAGATGACGAGGGCGCTCGCCAGCAGCAGGATCGCCCGGACAGGCGACCGGCGGCTGCCCGGCACCAGGGGACTCGACATCGGTCACGCCCCCCCGGCACGGGCGCGGCACGCCCGGCACCGCCCGAACACCTCGAGCCGGTGCGCGGTCACCTCGAAGCCGGATCGCTCCCCGATCACGGCCAGCACGTCGGTCAGGCCCACGTCCTCGATGTCGAACGACAGGCCACATTCGGTGCAGATCGCATGATGGTGATGCGACGGCTCGCAGGCGACATAGGCATGGTCGCCCGCGGGCAGGTCGACCCGCTCGACCAGCCGCAGCGTCGAGAACAGGTCGAGCGTGCGGAACACCGTCGCCCGGCCGATCCCGGGCGCGACCTGTCGTGCGTCGGCGACGAGGTCGGCTGCCGTGAAGTGCCCGGACCTGGCCGCGATCAGGCCGGCGACGACCCGCCGCGGCTCCGTCACCCGGACCCCGGCGGGGCCCAGGGCGTCGATCAGAGCCTGCGTGGAGCGGGGCGCGCTCGGGGCGACCTTCCCGTGGGTGACGTCGCCCATCGCGGCGCCGGACATCCCGCTCACGCCGGCGCCTCTGCCGCCGCCGCGGCCGCACGCCGAGTCGCCACCAGCCCGCGCGGGCCGGCGACCAGCGCGACCAGGAACAGGGCGGTCTGGACGAGGACGATGGTGGCGCCGCTTGCGACGTGCAGCCAGTACGACAGGTAGAGCCCGATCACGGCGCTGGCAATGCCGACGACGGCCGCAAGCAGCATCAGCCGCATGAACCGGACCGTGAGCATCTGGGCCGTCGCCGCCGGGGTGATCAGCATCGCGACCACCAGGATGATCCCGACGGCCTGGAGGCTGACCACGATCGTCAGCGCGACCAGGGCGAGGAACAGGTACTCGAGCCCGTCCACCCGGATCCCCGACGCCGCCGCACCCAGCGGATCGAACGTGGCGTACAGGAGCTCCTTCCACATCAGCGCCACGATCCCGATCACGCCGAGCCCGAGGATGACCAGGGCCGTGAGATCCGTGGGGCTGATGGCGAGGACGTTCCCGAACAGGAAGCTGAACAGGTCGGCGACGTAGCCCTTGATCGTGCTGAACAGGAAGATGCCGAACGCGAACGTCCCGGCGAACATCACCCCGATCACCGTGTCCTGCCGGATCCCCGCCCGCTTGGTCACCACGCCGATGGCAAGGGCCGTGCCCACCGCGGCCACGGCGGCGCCGAAGTAGGTCGGGACACCGAGCATGTACGCCGCGACCACGCCCGGGAAGCCGGCATGTGCGATCGCGTCACCGATGAACGCCACGCCCCGGAGGACGACGTAGGTCCCGACCACCGCGCACACCACGCCGACCAGCGCGGACGCGATCAGGGCCCGGACGAAGAAGCCGAACGCCAGCGGCTCGAGCAGGGCGTCCATCAGCGCCCATCCCGATCATGGAAGTGGCGCTCGCCGGGCGCGGCATCGTCGTGGTGGTGCGCATCGTCGATGACGACCGCACCGCCCTTGAGCATCAGCAGGTGACCGCCGTACGCGCGCGCCAGCACATCCGCGTCGAGCACGATGTTCGCCGGGCCGTAGGCCACGACGGTCCGGTTGACCGCGAGCACCTGCTGGAACCGCTGCGCGGCGCAGGCGAGGTCGTGCGTCGTGGCGACCACGGTCTTGCCGCGAGCGGCCTGCGCCTCGAGCAGGTCCATGAGCAGCTCCTGCGTCGTGGCGTCGATGCCGGTCACCGGTTCGTCGAGCAGGAACAGGTCGGGCTCCGCGGCCAGCGCCCGGGCGAGGAACACCCGCCGCCGCTGCCCGCCCGAGAGCCGGCCGATCTGGGTCGAGCGGTGGTCCCCCATGTTGACCTGGTCGAGGGCACCGGCCACGGCGCGACGATCGTCGCCGCCCGGCCGGTGGAGCCGTCCGAGCCGCGGATAGCGGCCCATCATCACGACCTCCTCGACGGTCACCGGGAATGCCCAGTCGACGAGCTCCGCCTGCGGCACGTAGGCAACGCGTCGGGCCTCGCGCCCGGCCGGTGCGCCGAGGATCTCGATCCTGCCCGACCACGGCTGGAGCAGGCCGGCCATCAGCTTGAGCATGGTGCTCTTGCCGGCGCCGTTGGGGCCGACCACGGCGAGCAGGCTGCCGGGCTCGACGGCGACGGTGATGTGGTCGAGCGCCGTGCGCGCGCCGTAGCCCGCGGATACGTCGCTCAGCCAGACGTCCGCATGGGCATGGGCGTGCGCCGGCTGGAGCGCGTGCTCCGGGGACGCGGACAGGTGGTCATGGATCGGCGTTGATGCGGGTGGTGTCGGCGGCTGCATATGAGACACAGTATCAACTACGGCGAATCCATGCAAGGGCGTGCGGCTCGGGGAAGGCGGGCGACCGCGATGCGGTACGACCCGGGCCGCACGGACCCACCGGCCGGGACCAAGGTCCCTTCCGCCGACCCCCGGGCAGCCGCGAGGCTGTCCGCGCAGATCTGCGCGACAATCGACAGGCCCCGACGATCGACCACGACTGGAGGACTCCCCTGAGCCCCAAGCAGAAGCCGACCCAATCCACCCGCCGCGAGCGCCGCGCCGCGGAGCGCCGCGACCGGTTCGAGGTCGCCCGCGATGAGCGGCGCGCGCGCGCGTCCACCCGCGGGGGAAGCGGATCGACCCTGATGACGACCCGCAACATCACGATCGCTGCCGTGATCGTGGGCGTGCTGATCGTCGCGTTCGTCGCGACCCAGCAGCTGGGCGGGAAGGTGTCGGGCACGTTCAACGATCCCGCGATGGCGTACCCGGCGGCGCTCCTCGACGGGCATGCGATCGGCAAGGCCGACGCACCGGTGACGCTCGACGTCTACGAGGACTTCCAGTGCCCCATCTGCGCCCAGTATTCGCTGAGCATCGAGCCGGTCCTGGTCAACCAGTACGTCCAGCCCGGCACGCTGCGGATCGTCCACCACGACATCGCGATCCTCGGTCGCGGCGGCGCCGACGATGAATCGAAGCTGGCCGCGTCGGGGGCGACCTGTGCCAACGACCACGGCGTGTACTGGACGTACGCACACTGGGTCTACGACAACCAGGACGGCGAGAACGCCGGCGAGTTCACGCGAGACCGGCTGACCGCGATCGTCGAGGCGGCCGGCCTCGACTCGGCGGGCCTCGATGCTGCGACGTTCAGGGCCTGCCTCGACGACCAGGCCACGATCCAGGCCGTGGCCGACACCACGTCCCAGGCCGTGGCCCTGCAGATCAACTCGACGCCCACCATGTTCATCGGTGACCAGCGGATCGTGGGCCTCAAGTCTGCCACCGAGCTCGGCGCCCTGATCGAGGCGGCTGCGGCCTCTCCCGCGGCGTCCTCGGCGGCATCGCCCGGCGCCTCGAGCCCGGACGCAACGGCGAGCAGCGCACCCTGACGGTGTCCCACTCCGAGACCGCACCGCGCGGTCCGCTCGGCCTGCCGCTGCTGATCGTGACCCTGGTGGGTCTCGCCGTGTCCGGCTACCTGGTCGCCGTCCGACTGCTCGGCGAGGCGCCGACGTGCGGGCCGGTGCGAGGCTGCGAGACGGTCACGACGTCGGAGTACTCGACGATCGCGGGCGTTCCCGTTGCCGTCCTCGGCCTGCTCCTGTCCGTGTGCCTGGTCGCCTGCGCGGCCTGGTGGTGGCGGCGTGCGGACCGGCGGGTCCTGTTGCTGGCCTATGGCCTGCTGCTGCTCGCGACGCTCGCCGTCGCGTACCTCACCTACCTCGAGCTGTTCGTGATCCATGCGATCTGCGTGTGGTGCGTCAGCTATGCCATCACGGTGCTGGTGTCGCTGGGCGTGACGGGTCTCGCGCTGCGATCGGGCTGAGCGAGCGGTACCGGCGGGCCCGGGACCTTCGTCGGGGAGTCCCGCCTTGCCGCGGGACGTACGATGCCCGAGCCGCCGGGAGCATGCCGGGCGGTCCGTCGCGGCCGGTGACCAGCCGCGGACAGGAGGGAGCGAATGGCGCTCCGGGGCCTCCGATCCGCATTCAACCGCGGTGATACCAAGGGCACGGCAGGTGAGGGATCGGCCGACGGTGGGTCAGGCGTCCAGTGGGGCCCGCCCGCGGGCACGCTCGACACGCTCGCCGCAAAGTCCGGGACCACGCACGCGCCGGCGAACGAGCTCCCGGCATGGCTGCCGCAGCCGGCCGGTCAGCCGGCGGCCGGGCGATGGGCCCGCGGGGCCACCCGCGCTCCCGCGCCCGAGCTCGATCCGCCGACCGATGAGGACCGACGGCCCCTTGCCGCCGCCCGTGGATTCGGGCCCCAACCGAACGAGCTCGAGCCGCGCGAGGTTGCGGCGGCGCCCGGCGCGAACAGCCGCTTCGGCTTCCGATCCGACTCCCTCTCGGGTGCGCCCGCCGGCACGGGGGCACGCGCCGCCGGGCTTGCCGCCCACTGTCCCGGCTGCGGCGAGCCGATCGCGAAGGGAGCCCGCAGGTGCGCGTCGTGCGGACGACGGTTCATGCTCGGTGTGCCTGCCGGCAGGGCGTCGCTCCTGGTCGGCGCAGGCATGCTCGCCGGGCTCGTGGTCGGCGGGCTCGTGGTCGGGATCGCGTTGCCGCGCGACGCCGCCACGGCCGGTGTCGGGCCGGCGGCCAGCAATGCCGCACCGTCGTTCGTGCCGGTCTCCGCGAACGCGGCCGCGGCGCTGCGGGGGACGACCGCGCTCAATGGTCGGCTCGCGTCGGAGGCGGAACCGCTGAGCGCGGCGCTCGCCGAGACGTCGTTCCCGGTCCAGGACGTGGTCAAGGTGCTCCGCCGGATGAGCAGCGATGCCCGTGCGGCGACCGCGATGGTCGGGTCGCTCGCCGACTGGCCACAGGCCACCAGCCACCAGACCCAGCTGCAGGCGTTCTACGATCAGCTGACCGGCGAGATCAACACCGGCCTGGGCGCGTCCGTGACGAGCGCGGACGCGTACAAGGGCTCGGCGCGAGCCATCCTCGCCACGCTCCGCAGCATCGTGGGCCTCGATGCGACGGCGCGCGAGCTCGCGGCGCAATCCGGGATCACCCTTCCCGAGGTCGCCATCCCGGCTGCCCTTCGCTGACCGGGCAGCGACGTCCCCCGATCACGGGCCGCCCATGTAGCCGGTCAGCTCCACGTAGGCCTGACCGCCGACCGGCTGGCCCGCCCGGCTCGCGGTGATCCGCTGGGATCCCTCCCAGTAGACGACCCCCGTCGTCGCCCGGGTGTCCAGCTCCTGGTCCGCTACCGTCGGCGCCAGGTCGACCCGGAGCCCGTGGTTCGGGATCGAGATCGACCAGCCCGCCGGGTACCTCGTCCCCGTGTGCGGGCTGGTCCAGGTGTTCGTGACGGCCACCGAGAAGTCGGATGCGGCAAGGTGCTCGGCTGACCCGGTCGCCGGCAGGTAGGTGCCATAGACCAGGGGGTACGTCCCGTCCGTGGCCCGCACGAGCGACAGCATGATGTCGGTCCCGTCGGCGAGGTTGATCGCGAACCAGTCCCATCCACCGGCCCCGACGGCGATGAAGTCGCCCCACTGGTGGTCGAACCACGCAGAGCCGCTGACCCGCAGCGTGCGATCGCCCACGGCGATCGTCCCGCTCGCGGCCATCGCCGTTCGGGACACGTAGTACGACCCGCCCGCCGCGCCGAAGTCGATGTACCCATCGCCATCGTGGAGCGTCGGCGGGCGCGACGCCGTCAGCGACAGCGCCAGCCCGAACCCGGCTGCGGGATCGCCCTCGACCTCGTCGGGATCCGCAGCGGCCGTGAGCGCATCGACGCCGTCCCGGCCGGACATCACCCACGGCTCGCGTGCGACCGTCGATGAGCCGAGCGGGTCGACGCCACGGATCCGGAGGTCGAACCCCGGCTGCCCGCCCAAGCCACCAGCGGCATCCCCGTCCGCCTGGTCCACGTTGACCTGCGGCCCGACCTCCGCGCGTTGCGCGTAATGGAACTCGCCCCCGCGCTCATCGGTCAGCGCCAGGTGCGACGCCCACGACACCGGAAAGCCGCCCCGCTCGGCCCGGAACACCACGAGCTCGAAGCCCCAGCTGCCGCCGGTGTCGTCGCGCAGGTGGCCGGTGTAGTACCACCACTCGGTCAGCCGATGGTGCGGCGCGTCGTCGGTGGGCAGGACGACGGGACGCGGGTCCGGCGGACCGGGCGTGGCGGTGGGTGACGGCGTCACCACCGGGTGGGCGGCCGGTGGGTTGGCCGCGATCGGACCGCCGCATCCGACGAGCGCTCCGAGGATCACCACCACCGCCAACGGGCGAAGCCGGCCCATGCGATCCCGGCCGCTCACCGGGCGCTCGCCTCGGCCTCGGCCTCGCTCGGCGGGAGCACGCCGCGCAGCGCCTCCTCGAGGCGTCGCGGCATCCACCAGTTCCAGCGGCCGAGCAGGCGCATCGTGGCCGGGACGAGGAGCGCCCGGACCACCGTGGCATCGAGCGCGACGGCGATCGCCACGCCCAGTCCGAGCGCCTTGATCAGCACCATGTCGGCGAACGCGAACGAACCGGCGACGACCACCACGACCAGCGCGGCCGAGCTCACGATCCGACCGCTGCGCTCGAGGCCGCTGGCGACGGCCTCGGTGTTATCGCCGGTCCGGACCCAGGCCTCCTTCATCCGGGTGAGCAGGAACACCTCATAGTCCATCGACAGCCCGAACAGGACGCAGAACAGGATCACCGGCTGGGTGGTCTCGACGAAGCCGAGCGGCTGGAAGCCCAGGATCGCAGACAGGTTCCCGTCCTGGAAGATCCAGACCAGCGCGCCGAAGCTGGCCACGATCGAGAGCGTGTTCATCACCAGCGCCTTGATCGGCAGAACGATCGAGCGCAGCAGGACGAACAGCACCAGGAACGTGCTGATGACGATGAACGCGGCCGTGCGCGGGAAGTCGCTCCACACCCGGGACACCACGTCGTCGACCTCGGCCGCCCCGCCGCCCACCAGGACCGACATTCCCGCCGGCGGGGCCAGGACGCTGGTCGGGTCGCGCAGCTCACGGACCAGGGCGCGGCCCTCCTCGCGATTGGGGCCGAACGGCGTGTACACGGTGAGCGCCGTGAGGTCGCCCGACGTCGTCGCCTGGAGCGTGGCGGCGACGAACCGGTCCGGCGGACCCGAGGGGGCCGAATACATGAGCTGGTACTGGGCGAGCGTCAGCCGTGGATCGACGTCGACCATGCCCGCCACGCGCGTGACCCGCGGGTCGGCGGCCAGGCGCCGCGAGTAGTCGAACAGCCGGGCGACGTTGGCCGGGCTCGTCGCGTCACCGGTGGTCCTCACGGCGATCACGAGCGGCGCGAACTCGCCCTCGCCGAACGTGCCGGCCAGGATGTCGTAGGCCTCGCGCGACGGCACGGACGGCGGCAGGATCGTCGCGTCGGGGGCGTTGAACCGGACGTGGAGGAACGGGACGCCGAGCACCACCAGGACGGCGAGCGTGGGGAGCAGGACCCGGACGGGCTGGCGCATCACGCGTCGTGCGAGGCGAGACCACGGGCCAGTGGCGCCGGGCTGGACCGTGACGCGTCGGACGGCGAGGAGGTCGATCCTCGGCCCGACGATGGCGAGGATCGCCGGCAGCAGGGTGAGCGCCGCCGCAACCGCCAGCCCGACCACGATCGCGCCGGCGATGCCGACCGAGCGCAGGATCATGAACTCGAACAGCACCAGGCCCAGGAGGCCCAGCAGGACGGTGAGCCCCGAGAAGAACACCGCGCGGCCGGCCGTGGCGACGGTCACCCGGACCGCCTCGGCCACCCGATCGGGGCCGGTCCGACGCGCCAGCTCCTCGCGGAACCTGCTGGTCATCAGCAGCGAGTAGTCCACGCCCAGCCCCAGGCCGAGGAGCGTCGCCAGGTTGAGCACGAAGATGCTCATCGGCGTCAGCGAGGCGACGACGAAGATGCCGGCCAGCGCGACGAGCACGGCCGCACCGCCCACGGCGAGGGGGATGGCGGCGGCGATCACGGAGCCGAACACGAGCAGCAGCGCCAGCGCGGCCAGGGGCAGGCTGATGTACTCGCTGCGTCGGAGGTCGGTCTCGGTCACCGACTGGACGTCGCCATAGAATGCCGGGCCGCCCCCGATCCTGACGGTGAGGCCCGGGACCTGGTGCAGGCGCGCCTCGACGGGTGGGATGGCGTCAGGCGAGTCGTCGGGCGGGAGGTCCAGGAACACGACGTCGTACGCGGTATGCCCGTCCGCTGAGACCTGGCCGGGCGTCAGCACGTGGCTCAGGATCCGGGTCACGTGCGGCGCCGTTGCGACATCGCGCGTCGCGGCCGCGACCGCGGCCGTCCAGCCGGGCGTGCCGGCGGTCAGGGTGTCCGACGTGTACACGAGCACGAACGCCGATGGGTCGGTGCCGAGCTCTTCCTGGAGCACCTGTCGCGC
Organism: uncultured Chloroflexia bacterium; assembly: GCA_963749705.1. Lineage (GTDB taxonomy): Bacteria > Chloroflexota > Limnocylindria > Limnocylindrales > CSP1-4 > CAIXZV01. The sequence goes on from CAVVNQ010000003.1 coordinate 269,558, forward strand.
ACGCGCCGATTCGAGGTCATCGAGCGTGAACCCGCCGGCCGACAGCACGCCCGGAGCCCGAGGGGCGAACGGCACGGCGAGCAGGATCAGCGCCGCCCACGCCGCGACGATCCACCAGCGGCGGCGGACCGCGAAGCGGCCGAGGCGATCAAAGGTCATCGGTGGTCCCGTGCGGCGTGGGCACCCGGCGGGTCAGGGGTTCATGGCGGTGCAGACAACATGCGTTTGCCGGGTAGCATGTTATCCCGTGACCGTCCGGCGTGCGCGATGCCACTCCCGGTGACACGATGCCTCCCGCGCGGCGCGTTCTGCTAGCATCCAGAAACCGCCATCCCGTCCCCCGTGACGCCAATTCGTTCTCCCGTCCGAGGACCTCCGCGTGACGATCTTCACGATCTGGTTCCAGAACTTCCCCAACAACCTGGTCATCCTCGTGGCCGCGACGACCATCGCCGCCGGGTTCGTGTTCGTGTTCGCCCGTTCCGCCATGGTCGCCGAAGGGGGCCGGCAGGGATGGGTTCGCCGGATCACGGGTCCCAACGCCAAGCTGCTGTTCGCGACCCTGTTCGTCCTGTGGGCCGTGGTGTTCGGCGTCGGGCTGCAGCTGGTGCCGCACGAGGGCGCGAGCTCGCCGTACGGCGGCCTCGGGCTGATCGCGCTGTTCAGCGGCTTCTTCATCATGATGGGCCTGATCTGGAGCGTGATCGGCGACTAGGCCACCTCGGCGGCAACGACACGGCAGAGGCCCGGCTTGCGCCGGGCCTCGTGATTCCGGGCCGAGGGGGCCGTCAGGGAAGGGCTGCCACGATCGCCTCGAGCGTGGCCTGGTTGGCCAGGATCACCTCGAACGCGACATCGCCCTTGGTGTAGAGCACGCCGCCGCCCATGTCGGATCCGAGCGACAGCACCTGCTTGCCGGCCACCGTCGTCGGCGTGAGGTCCGAAGCTGATCCCCCGGCGAGCAGGTCGAGCGTCTTCGAGGCGTCCAGGCCCCGGATCTGGAGCGCGACCACGATCGCGGGCGAGGTCGGGCTCATCGCCGTGGCGATGGCCATCCGGACGTCGGCGAGCGTCTTGCCGTTGGCCGAGAGGATCGGGTCGAGGTCACCGGTATCGATGGGCACGCCGACGGCCGACGCGATGCTCGCCCCGTCGAACGACTGCTTGGTGAACGTCAGGCCGGCGACGGAGCTCGGCAGCATCGCCTCGAGGTCTCCCGCGGCGCCCGGCTGGAAGCTGACCTCGGGCCCGGACGGTGCCTCGGTTGCCGCCTCCTCGCTGGCGGCGGGCTCGCTCTGGCCGGCGTCCGCGGATGCTGCCGGCGCAGCGGAGGAGCCGGGCGTCGCGGTCGGTGAGGCGGCGGTCGGTGAGGCGGCCGACGAGCCGCAGGCGCCGACCACCAGCACCAGCCCGACGAGGCCTGCGAGCAGGCGTCGATCGATCGACATGGCATCACTCCTGCACGACATCGGGGAGAGATGGGTGACGACCGCGCGAGCCCCCGTACCCGGCGTGGCGGACGCCATCCTACCCCGTGGCCGCGCGGCCGCCCATGGACTCGCGCCGAGGTCTTCGCTATGATCGAACGCCATGCACTATGAATAGGTTCTATGCATTGCGGCGGGCGACGATGGAGGTGTTCGATGGAGACTGAGGCGCGGGCGCAGCGGCCTGTCGGGCACCTGGCGGTGGGCGATGACGCCGCACCGTACGTCAACCACCGGGACCCCGCTCGACGGCTCGGACCCGACGGCAAGCTCGCGGTCAGCCGCCGGGCGCCGCGCTGGGAGGACGTGCCCGACGAGAAGTGGAACGACTGGCGCTGGCAGCTGTCGAACCGCGTCAACGACCTGGCCGACGTCGAGCAGATCCTGGAGCTGACGGACGAGGAGCGTGAGGGCCTGTCCGCGCCCGACAAGTTCCGGGTGGACGTCACGCCCTACTTCATCAGCCTGATCGACCCCAGGGACCCGAACGACCCCATTCGCCGGCAGATCATCCCGCTTGGTCGCGAGGTGCGCTCGTTCACCGGGATGATGGAGGACAGCCTCGCCGAGGACCGCCACTCGCCGGTCCCGGGCCTGGTCCACCGATATCCGGACCGTGTCCTGATGCTGATCACGACGCAGTGCGCGAGCTACTGCCGGTACTGCACGCGGAGCCGGATCGTCGGCGACCCGACGCAGAACTTCAACCGCAAGGAGCACGAGGCGCAGCTGGACTACATCCGGCGCACGCCGCAGATCCGCGATGTCCTCATCTCGGGCGGGGATGGCCTCACGCTGGCGCCGAAGCTGCTCGAGTCCGCGATCCGCGGCCTGCGCGACATCCCGCACGTCGAGATCATCCGGATCGGTTCCCGGGTCCCGGTGTTCCTGCCCCAGCGGATCGACGACGAGCTGTGTGAGATGCTCGCGCAGTACCACCCGCTGTGGCTGAACATCCACGTCAACCACCCCAACGAGATCACGCCCGAGGTCGCCCGCGCCTGCGACAAGCTGAGCCGGGCCGGGATCCCGCTGGGCAACCAGTCCGTGCTGCTGGCGGGCATCAACGACTGCGTCCACATCCAGCGCGACCTCGTCCAGCGCCTCGTCGAGAACCGGGTTCGTCCGTACTACATCTACCAGTGCGACCTGGTCGAGGGCGCCGGGCACTTCCGGACGCCGGTCGGCAAGGGCCTGGAGATCATGGAGGGGCTTCGGGGCCACACGTCGGGCTACGCGGTGCCCCAGTACATCATCGACGCGCCCGGCGGCGGCGGGAAGATCCCGGTCATGCCCAACTACATGGTCAGCTACTCGGACCACAAGGTGATCCTTCGCAACTACGAGGGGTACATCACCACGTACGAGGAACCTGCCGAGTACACCCCCCACGACAGCTCGACGTGCAGCTTCTGCCAGAACCCCCGCCCGGAGCCGGGCCAGGAGGGGATCACAGCGTTGCTGGACGGCAAGCGGATGTGGATCGAGCCGGCGGGCTTCGAGCAGGTGCACGACCGGGGAGCGACCGAGACCCACCGCCTCAAGGACCCGTCGAAATGGGTTCCCTACGGCGTCGGGGCGATCGAGGGCAGGCCTGCCGATGGCGGCCAGCTGCCGGTGCTCGAGTCGCTGGCCGGGGAGTCCGCGACGCGCGAGTTCGGTCCCGGCGAGGAGCCCCGCCCCGCTGACGGCCAGCCGTCGGCAACCGCGAACCACGAGCTGCTCTGAGGGTCCCCGACTCGACGGCGCCGCGCCGGGCCGGTCGCGCGACGCCTGGCGTGCCTAGAGGAGCTGGCGCCTGAGGGTGTCCGCCACCCAGTCGCGGAACGCCGCCGGCGTCCACCCGCGCTCCGTGACCAGCCGCACGTACAGGCTCGGGTCGTTGAGCAGCCACACGACATCGGCCGCCGCCTCCGGATCCAGGCCCTCGCGGATCCCGCCACGTTCGATCGCGAACCGGACGATGTTGGCGGCACCGACGCGTCGCTCGTCCTGGATCTTGTTCCACACCTGACGCACGTCGGCATCGGCGCCGGCGGCGCCACGGATGGCGTCCGTGATGGCACCGAGCCGGCCGGCCACGATGGCCACCAGGTCCGCGTACGCATCGAGCATCCCCTCCGCGGTGGTCGCGCGACGCACGGCCTGGGCCCAGGGTCGCTGCGGCATCGGCACCGGCTCGTCATCACCGACCAGGGCGACGTCGTAGGCGGTCTTGAGGAGCGTCGGCTTCCCGCCGACCGAGGTGAACACGGTGGCGCGGCTGACCCCGGCCGCCTGCGCGATCTCGTCGATCGAGGTCGCCACGAAGCCCTTCTCGACGAACAGCCGCGTGGCGGCGTCGATCACCTCGCGCCGTGTGGCCGCCGCCTGTGCGCGACGCAGCGGAGAGTCGTAGGCGCGGGTGCTTGACATCATCGCTAGAGTAGCAGTCAAACGATCAGACTAACAGTCTGACGAATATGCGAGGAGGCGATGACCGCCATGACGTCCCCCGAAGCGCCGCTCGCCGCGATCGAGCGGCTCCGCTCGGCCATGAACGCGCACGATCTCGAGGCCCTGGTCGCCTGCTTCGCGGATGACTGCGTGAGCGAGCATCCCTGCCATCCCGACCGAAGCTTCGCGGGTGCCGACCAGGTCCGCCGAAACTGGACCCAGATCCTGGGAGGCGTCCCGGATCTCAAGGCCGCCCTCGTGTCGAGCCGCACCGACGACGATCGCGTGTGGTGCGAGTGGGAGTGGTCGGGAACCCGGCGAGACGGCGTGCCGCACCTCATGCGCGGAACGACGATCACCACCGTCGACGAGCGGGGATTGATCGCCAACACCCGCTTCTACATGGAACCGGTCATCCGCGACGGTGTCGACGTCGATTCGCAGATCCAGCGGGCCATGCAGGGCGGTGCGGCAGGGCCGGCGCGATGATCGCGATCGCCGGTGGCACCGGCCGCCTGGGCGCCGAGCTTGCCGCGCGTCTGGTCGAACGTGGACTCCAGGTGCGCATCCTCGCCCGCGATCCGTCTCGCGTTCCGGAGCCGCTCCGCGGCCGGACCGAGGTCGTGCGCGCAGACGTTCGAGATCCGGCAACGCTGGCCGTGGCGCTCGAGGGCGCCGACACCGTGGTCTCGGCGATCACCGGCTTCGGGGGTCCGGGCGCCGCCGGAGCCCGGGCCGTCGACGGCGACGGAAACATCGCCCTGATCGATGCAGCGGAGGCCGCGGGCGCACGGCACTTCGTCCTGCTGTCCGTCCGGAGCGCGGCGCCCGACGCTCCGGTGCGGCTGTTCCGCGAGAAGCACCGGGCCGAGCAGCGGCTCGGTGCGTCCCGCATGACCGGGACCATCATCCGGCCGACGGCGTACATGGAGACGTGGCTCGACCTCATGGGCCTGCCGCTGGTCACCACCGGCAGGACGCGGATCTTCGGCCGCGGACGCAACCCCATGAACTTCGTGTCGGCGTCGGACGTCGCCGCCATCGCCGAGCTCGCGCTGACGGATCCCTCGCTGCAGGGAACCGTGATCGACGCGATCGGCCCCGAGAACCTGACCATGAACGAGCTCGTCGAGACCGTCCGGCGCGTCACCGGTGCCGCCGGCCGCGTCGATCACGCAAGCCCGGGCATGATGCGCGTCCTGGCGGCGGTGCTGCGGTTCGCGAAGCCGATCCTCGCCGACCAGGTACGGGCGGGTCTGCTGATGGACACCGCGGACATGCGCGTCGATCCCCGGGACGGTCGCTCGCGGTTCCCGTCGGTCCCGATGACGACGCTCGAAGCCGTCGCGCGGCGCCGGCTCCCGCAGGCCGCCGGAGCCGCAACCGCTCCGACCCCCGGTTGACCGCAGGGAGGGACTCTCGCGGCACACAGGGATTCTCACGGGCGGCCCGCGTATGCTAGCCTTCCAATCCCGACCAATCCACTCGGATATGCGATGCCCACCCACCAGACCGCATGGCCAACCCGCTGACCGCCGAGCCCGGCGTGATCGGCAACCGTCCGGCGCCGGACGGGATGCCCGATCCCGGCATCCAGCCGCCGTCGATCGCCGAGGCCGGTGACCCGTTCAGCGCGCTGCGCATCGTCGACCTCGTCGCCCGGATCGATCGCGGTCACCCGGTGCGCATCGACGACCTGGTGGACAGGCTCAATGCAACGTACCTCGACTGGCTGTTCACGCGATCGGTGGTGGTCGACACGCTGATCGCCCTCCAGGCGAACTGGATGGCCGACTATCGCAACGCCTCCGGGATCGTGCTCGAGGACGGCGGCCCGTACGGCGCCACCGTCACCATCGAGGACTCCAGCCGCGTTGACCCGTGGATCGTCCGCCAGGCGAACCGCGAGGCGACCGAGTGCCGGGCCCGCCTGGCCGAGTTCGCCCGGCGCGACCGCCCGTCAGGCGGTGGCTGAGATGCACGTCCGTGGACATCGCTGCGCGTGTCCGAGGCGGGCCCGGTCCCGACCGGCCGTTCGCCCGCCGACCTGATCCCGCCGCTCCGGACCGGCTCCGCGGCCCCGGTCCCGAGCATCGCCGGCGCTCGTGCGCCGCGGCGCCGCGTCCCAACGCCAGCACCCAGGAGCTTCACCGCATGTCCGTTCCCGGCTACGCCAAGGACGTCCTCGTCTCCGCCGAGTGGGCGAGGGCCCACCTGGACGATCCCGCCGTCCGGTTCGTCGAGGTCGACGTCGACACCACCGCCTACGACCAGAGCCATATTCCCGGCGCCGTCGCCTGGAGCTGGACCAGCCAGCTGTCCGACGGTGTCCGGCGCGACATCGCCACGCCCGACGAGTTCAGCGCCCTGCTGAGCGCGAGCGGCATCGGACCCGATACCACGGTGGTCCTGTACGGCGACAACAACAACTGGTTCGCCGCCTGGGCGTACTGGCAGCTCAAGCTCTACGGACACGACCGGGCGCGGCTGCTCAACGGTGGTCGCCGGTACTGGCTGGACCAGAACCTCCCGCTGTCCACCGAGGTTCCCTCGTACCCCGCGACCGGCTACCGGCTGGGCTCGCTCGACCTCTCGATCCGGGCGTTCCGTGACGACATCCTGCCCCGCCTCGGCGACCCGCAGCTGGCCCTCGTCGACGTCCGCTCACCCGCCGAGTACAACGGCGAGGTCATCGCCCCGCCGGGCATGACCGAGACGGCCCAGCGCGGCGGCCACATCCCGGGTGCCGCCTCGATCCCGTGGGCGCAGACCGTGCGCGAGGACGGCACCTTCAAGAGCACCGACGAGCTCGAGGCGCTGTACGGCGCCAAGGGGGTGACCAGGGATCGCGACGTGATCGCGTACTGCCGGATCGGTGAGCGGTCCTCGCACACGTGGTTCGTGCTCCGTGAGCTGCTCGGGTTCGAACGGGTGCGCAACTACGACGGATCGTGGACCGAGTGGGGCTCGATGGTCGGCGTGCCGATCGAGAAGGGCGCCGCCGGGGCGACCGGCTAGCGCGTCGGGGGCGACCTCGCCCTAGAGCATCCCGGGGTTGGGCATCAGCCGGGCAGGATCCACGAGCCCGCCCTCGCTCGCCATGTACTGGTCGCGATCGTGGACCAGGAAGCCCAGGTCGAGGAGGACGCGAAGCAGGGGGCTGGGTCCCAGGACGACGCACTGGACGGAACCCCCGCGGGCCGCCATCCGGAGCGCGGCCAGGGCCGGCGCAACCGGGTCGACTCCCGGCCGGACGAGGAGCCGGTCCACGACGCGGACCCGGGTGGCCTGCCGGGTCCGCGCGTGGACGATGGCTGCCGGCTCGCCGCCGTCGGCCACGACGGCCGAGGCCGCCTCGCCCTGCGAGGCCCAGAACTCGTGGTCGACCGAGCGGTCGACGCCCGTCCATTCCAGCTCGAGCCGGGCGAGCCTCGTGGCGTCGGCGCGCTCGACATCGATCGACCGCGGCGGCGCCGGCAGGACCGCCCCCGCACCCTCGAGGTAGAGGCTCGCCCACAGCGGCGCCATCCCCGCCCGGACGTACAGCGGCAGGGCGCGCGGATCGTCCGAGGCAAAGGTGGTCCGGCGGCTCGCCCCGGCGAACAGGGCCGACAACAGCGGCCGGCCGATGCCGCGTCCGAGGAGGCCGGGCCGCACGAACAGGTCCGCGAGGTGCGCCGAGATCCCGGTGTCCACGATGGCCCCGAACGCCACGACCTCGTCCACGACGCTCACCATGGCCCGGTGATGGCGGACCAGGTGGGCAACGTAGGGCCCGACGATGTCGGCGGTCACGATCGGGCCGTCGTTGCCGTGATCGGCCAGGATCGACCGGATCGCACCGATGTCGTCGGGCCGGGCGGAGCGGATCTCCGGCGCGGGTGTCACGTATCTCTCCGCCGGCCGCCCACGCGCGCGCTCAGCTCCGACGTGCTCGCGGACCGCGGCCGTACCTGGCCATGACGTCCAGCAGCCGCTCGTGGTCCAGGGCGTGCGCCGTGATCCCGTCGCGCCCGGTCATGGTGCGCGCGGCCAGCAGCGCGTTGACGACCGCTGCCTCGGTTGCCTCGACGACTGCCTCGAACAGCGGCGTGATCGCGCGATCAACGACCATCTCCACGCCGACGGTGCTGCGGGCATCGCGCTCCCCCGCCGTGCGGGACAATCCGCGGTTGCCGGTCGCGAACGCGATGAACAGGTCGCCGGAACCGTGCGAGGCGATGCCGCCCATTCGCGCGATGCCGAGGCCGGCCCGCTGCGCTAGGCGCTCGCACTGGTGCGGGAGCAGCGGGGCATCGGTCGCAACGACCGCGATGATCGAGCCGCCGCCGGCTCCCGACCTTGACGAGGCGCCAGGCGCCTCGCCGGCGGCGTCCGCCTCGCGGCGCTCGACCTCGTCCCAGGCGCTCGGCACGTCCGAGGTCGGGATCTCCTGGCCCACGGGCACGCCGTCGATCCGCAGCAGCTCGCGTGACCCGTAGTTCGTCTGGACCAGCGCCCCGACGACCCAGCCGCCATCGGACTCGGGGATGCGTCGTGAAGCGGTCCCGATCCCCCCCTTGAGGTCGTGGCAGATCATGCCGGTGCCGCCCCCGACGTTGCCCTCGGCCACTGGCCCGCGGGACGCGGCCGAGATGGCAGCGTCGACGTGCTCGGGACGAACGTGGAAGCCGTTGATGTCATTGAGTGCGCCGTCGTACGTTTCGCCGACAACGGGCAGCGACCAGAAGACCGACTCGGGCGCGCGCTCGCGAGCGGCGTGGCGGATCAGCGCGTCCCGGACGACGCCGACGCTGTGGGTGTTGGTGATCGCGATCACGCCGCCCAGGAACCCGGACTCCCTGACCCACTCGAGACCGGTGAGCTCACCGTTCCCATTGAGCCGGTGGCAGCCCGCGAACACGGGCTCGGTCCAGACATCGTCCTCGTGGGGGATGACGACCGTGACCCCGGTTCGGACGGGCCCCCGACCCACCACGAGCGGGCCGTCACCTTCGATCAGCGTCGTGTGGCCGACGCGAACGCCCGGGACATCGGTGATCGCATCCCGTTCCCCGGGGCTGAGACGTCCGATCCGAATGCCCAGCTCGAGCGCGCCCACGGGCACCTCCGACTCCGGTCCGACCGCCAACCTGCGGTCACCCTATCATCGCCCGGTGCGCACGCCTTCGGAGACCGGTCCTGCAACGGTGTCGGGGCGACCACGCCTCGCGCCGACGATCGTGCGCGTCCCGTGGCTCGACGCCGTCCCGCCCCTGGATGCCGCCGAGGCGTTCCGGGATCTCCCCGGTCTCGCGCTGCTGGAGAGCGCCCGACCCGGCCGGACCGGGCGGTGGAGCTTCCTGACCGCCGATCCGCTGGTCGTCCTCGATGCGCCGGCGGAGGGGCCCGACCCGTTCGCCGAGGCGCGCGCGCTGCTGGGCCGGATGGCGCCCGACGCGCCGGCATCGCCCGACGCGCCGGCATCGCCCGACACGCCCGGATCGCCCGACGCGCCGGATCCGCGCGATGCCCGGGCATCGACCGCCGCGCCGCCGTTCGCCGGCGGTCTTGTCGGGTACCTCTCGTACGACCTGGGACGGCGGTTCGAGCGCGTGCCATCGATCGCCGTGGCAGACCAGCACCTGCCGCTGCTCCGGCTCGCCCTCCATGACTGGGTCCTTGCGTGGGATCGGCGCTCGGGAACGGCCTGGCTCGCGGCCCGGGTCGTCGACGGGGACCGGGCACGCCTCGGCCGCCGGGTGGGCGATGTCCTCGCCCGGGTCGACCGGCTGCGGCGCGGCGAGGTGGTGGCGTCCGGCCATCCGCCCGCCGTGCTCCCGGCCTCGCTCTCCTCGGGGACGGACCGCTCGACGTGGATGGCGGGCGTGGACGCCGTGCGCGCCGCGATCGGTCGTGGCGAGATCTACCAGGCGAACGTCGCGCGCCGGCTCACGGCGCCGTTCGACGGCGATCCGTGGCCCGTGTTCCGGCGGTTGCGCACCGGCGATCCCGCGCTGTTCGCCGGATACCTCGACCTCGGCCCGTCGCCGGCCACGGGCGCACCGCGGGCGATCCTGTCCGCGTCGCCCGAGCCGTTCCTGGCGATCGACGAGCGCGGCCGCGTCGCCACCGACCCGATCAAGGGCACGCGGCCACGGGGCAGGACACGCGCGGAGGACCGCGCGCTCGCCCGCGAGCTGCTGGCCAGCGCCAAGGACCAGGCCGAGAACGTGATGATCGTGGACGTGCTGCGCAACGATCTCGGCCGGGTGTGCGTGCCGGGAACCGTCCGCGTGCCGCGGCTGCTGCGACTCGAGCGCACCGCGGCGGTCCAGCACCTCGTGACCACCGTGACGGGCCGCCTGCGGCCCGGCCTCGGCCCGTTCGACCTGCTGGCCGCCGCCTTTCCCGGGGGCAGCATCACGGGCGCTCCCAAGATCCGCGCGATGGAGGTCATCGAGCGCCTCGAGCCCGTCCGCCGCGGTCCGTACTGCGGGACCCTGGCCTGGATCGGACCCGACGGCCGGATGGGGTCGAGCATCCTGATCCGGACCTTCGTGGCGGACGGCGAGCGGTTGACGCTCCACGTCGGGGGCGGCATCACGTGGCGCAGCGACCCCGCGGCGGAGTGGGACGAGACGGTGGCCAAGGCGAGCGGCCCGCTGTCGTCCATCGGCGCGGTCGAGGGTTCCCCATGACCGGCCACACGGGCGCGACCCGCGAGCCGAGCGTGCCGGACGCCGGTCCCCGGTTCGTGTGGGTCGACGGCGAGCTGCAACCGGCCGGGGCGCGCCACCTGTCCGTGTCCGACCGCGGATTCCAGCTGGGCGACGGGATCTTCGAGACGCTCCGCGCCCGCGGCGGGCACGTGACCGAGCTGGCCGAGCACGTGGCGCGGCTGCGGGAGTCCGCCGACGGCCTCGCGATCGAGCTCCCGGCCGATATCGAATCGCGCCTGGCCGGCGGGATCGACGCGCTGCTCGCCGCCGAGGGGCTGGACGCGGTCGCGGCCGATGCCTCGATCCGGGTCACCGTATCCCGCGGCACGTGGTCGTCGCGGGGCCTGCTGCCGCCCGCGTCCGAGCATCTGTCGGCGACGATCGTGATCCAGGCCTGGCCCGTGTCACCGCCGCCCGCCGGGCACCTGGATCGAGGGCTGTCGCTGGCCGTGAGCACGATCCGCCGCGACCCGCTCAACCCGATCTCGACGCTCAAGACCACATCGCGCGCGGACTACATCTACGCGCGGATCGAGGCCCGCCGCGCCGGCGCCGAGGATGCGGTGTTCCTGACCACCCAGGGATACCTGTCGGAATCGACGACCGCCAACGTGTTCCTCGTCCGGCGCGGGGTCGACGGCCGGCTGGAGCTCGCGACGCCGGCGCTCGACTGCGCGATCCTGCCCGGGACGACGCGGTCGTGGCTGCTCCGGTGGGCGGCGACCGCCGGGCTGGTGCCGATCGAGGGCAGGCTGACACCGGACGAGCTGGCTGCCGCCGACGAGGCGTTCCTGTGCTCGTCCGTCGCCGGGATCCTGCCGGTCACCAGGTTCAACGGGCACTCGATCGGGACGGGGCTGCCCGGGCCATGGACGCTCCGGGCGCGGGCAGATCGCGAGGCGTTCATCCGCCAGGGCTGATGCGGGACGGATGACGGCGTGGTGCCGGCACCCTTCGAGCGCGGCCCGGCCTAGACTCAGCGGGTGACACGTGACGAGCTGATCCTCCGGACCCGCCAGCTGATCGACGAGGGCGAGCGCCTCGACCAGCAGCCCTCGCTCAACGCGCTCCAGACCTGGCTCCAGCTGTCGGATGACCTGCTGTCGACCGCGTGGGGCACGATGGACCGCTACCACCTCGCCTGGCTCATGGTCGGCAAGCCCAAGGGGATCATCCGCGGACGCGGGCTGACCGAGGCCGAGGAGGCCGCGTACGTCCGGGAGGTCGCCGCCCAGAAGACGGCCGCGCTCCGGATGAGCCTCGACGCCGTCGACCGCCAGGGCATGCCGTTCCGCGGCGAGACGGGGGGTGTCGGCGCAGGTCAGGGGATGGGCGAGGTTCCGGCATCGGAGCCCGGAGGCCCGGCGGGCGCCGAAGCCACGGCGGCTCCGGGACCCGTTGCGCCCACCCCCACCCCGGGTGCCGGCGGCAGGGTGATCCCGCTCGACCCCGAGATGCAACGCCGGCTCGACGAGGTGCGGCGCGCCGCGGCGGGGCACGATGAGCATGCAACCCGGCGGGCGCCCCGGCCGGAGCGGCTCCAGCGATGACGTCGACAAGAGTCACCGCGTCCGGCGGGGAGCGGACGGTGCCCGAGCCGGATCCGGTCGCGCGCGACTACCTGCTGCTCGCGCTCCGCCTCGACCATCACGCGCCGGGCATGGTCGACGGGTACTTCGGACCGGCCGACGTCAAGGCGCAGGTCGACATGGAGCAGCTGCGCAGCCCGGCGCGCCTTGCCGATGACGCTGCCGCCCTTCGCGCCCGCCTCGACGCCGAGGTCGCCGAACCCGATCGACGGCACTGGCTCGACGTCCAGCTGGTCGCGCTGGAGACGCTGGCGCTGGCCCTGGCGGGCACGACGCTCCCATACCTCGAGCACGTGACCCGCAGCTTCGCGTTCCGGCCCGCGCGCCGCCCGGAGTCCGTGTTCGGCACCGCCGCGCGGGAGATGGACGATGCGCTGCCGGGGCCCGGCACGCTCAGCGAACGCCTCGCGGCGGACGACGCGGCGTGGACCGTCCCGCAGGACCGGGTCCCGATCGTCGTGGAGCACCTCGTGGGCCGGTTCCGGGACGTTGCCGCGCGGCTGTTTCCCCTGCCACCCGGCGAGGACCTCCTGGTGTCGCTCGTCAGGAACCAGCCGTGGTCCGGCTACAACTGGTACGACGGCGGGTACCGTTCACGTGTCGACCTCAACCTCGACCTGCCGATCCGGCTGCCGGGCCTGGTCGGGACGATCGCCCACGAGACATATCCCGGGCACCATCTGGAGCACGCGATCAAGGAGCATGAGCTCGTGGAGCGGCTGGGGCGGCTCGAGGCGAGCGCCCTGCTGATCAACACCCCCGAATGCCTGATCTCCGAGGGGCTGGCCAACCTCGGCCGCCGGTTCGCGGCTCCGCCGGACACGCAGGCAGCGCTGCTCGCGGACCTGGCACCGATGGCGGGTCTCGGGCTCGCCGATGACCGCGATGCCCTGCGCGAGGCGGCGGACCGGCGACAGCGGATCACCGGGCCGCGGGCCGTCCTGGATGGGACCCGGATCAACGCCGCGCTGATGCGCCACGCGGACGGGCGACCGCACGACGAGGTCCTGGACTACCTGGTCGAGGTCGGGCGGTTCGCCCCCGAGGCCGCCGCCAAGCGCCTCGAGTTCATCGAGCATCCGTTGTGGAGGACGTACATCTTCGTGTACGACGAGGGCGAGGCGCTGCTTGGGCGCTGGCTCGAGCTGGTCCCCGAGGACGCGCGCGCGGCCCGATTCGGTCGGTTGCTGCGCGAGCCGCTCACCCCGCCGGCGATCGAGGCGGAGATCGCCGCGGGCTGATCGTCAGCTGCCCGCTGCGCGACACGACGCCCTGACAATGCCGCCCGAGGTCGGGGTCAGGTAGCAGGTCTGGTCCGCGGGGATCAGCGGGCTCGCAGCGCCGCCACGACCAGCGCGGCGGCGGCGATCAGGATCGCCAGCGGACCGTACCGCTGCTCGATGTAGGCGGCGGGATCCAGCACGCCGCCTTCGACGCGCGCCCATGCCCAGTCGACAACGAAGCCGGCCACCACCGCAGCAGCGGCGAGCGAGGTCGCGGCGGCCATCCGGGTGGTGCGCCGGGCGATGAGCGTTCGGCCGCCGCCCCACAGCAGCGCCAGCGTCACCGCCCATCCGACACCCGCTCCCACCGCGATCAGGCCGGCGCCAATGTCCAGCAGGCCGAGCCCGAAGATCAGCAGTGCGCCGATCGCGCCGGTCAGCACCGCGGCGGCCAGCCCCCGCAGGCGCGCGGCCGGAGCCCGGCCCGGCAGCGTGGCCGGGCCCGCCGGCCCGCCGTCATCCCGGTCCCGTTCGTACCGCGCCCCCGGCGCACGATCGAGGCGTGCCGATCCGCCGCGCGGCTGGGGGCCGGATGTTCCTGCAGGGTCGTCCATGAGCCAGATCGTACGCGCTCGCCCGGTGGGGACGGTATCCTTCGAATCCGTGAGCCATCCCAGTCTCGGCCTGCCGCCCCGGAGCCTTGTCACCGGGTACCCCGACGCCGCCGCGCGGCTTCGGGCGGATCGCGCGCGCATCGCCGCTCGTGCGCTCGAGGTGGCCGTCGCCGATGACCCGTCGTTCGGCCAGCGGCACGACGAGGCCGGGCTGCGAAACCTGCTGCGTGATGCGGAGGTCCTCGTCGATCGCCTGGCGGTGTGCGTCGCGGGCAATGACTCGAGCTGGCTCAAGGAGTTTGCGGACCAGACCGCCCCGGTGTTCCGACGGCGAAAGGTCGCCATGGACGACGTCGTCAGGATCTGCGAAGGGCTGCGGTCCGGCGCCCGCGGCGTGCTGGCCGAGGACGAGATGGTCCCGGCCGACCACGCGCTGGACGAGGCCATCGAGGTGTTCCGGTGGTACCGGCGCCTGGCCGGCGATGCCCGCAAGCGGAACCGGATCGTGACCGCCATCTACCGGGGCGCGTAGGATCCCGACGATGACGATCAAGTGGGTCAAGGTGGACCGCCTGGTGATGAACGGGGAGCCGTTCTGCTACGGCAGCCGCCTCACCGTGCGCCAGGTCCTCGAGCAGCGGGCCGCCGGTCGGACGGTCGTGGATCTGCTCAAGGACCACCCGGAGCTGCGGGTGGTGGGGATCGCCGAGGCGTTCGCCTATGCCGCCGGCCATCGCGAGCGGTACGCGGACTTTTTCGACGGCGACGGCTCGCTCATGGGGCCGGGTCTCACCGATGCGGAGGCGGCCGTGCTCCCCGAACGGCTGCGGATCCCCGGCATCGTGGTCGGAGCGCCCGCCTGACGCCGGTCAGGCTCGCCGGGCGTCGGTCGGGCACGCGGGGCGCCTGACCTGATCGCCTTTGACGCTCGGACGGTGCGGCCGGTCATTTCCGAGCGTGGTGGTAGGATTTCCCCACGATGAACGAGACGCAACCCGCCGCCGCCCCTGACGCCGGCCTCGACCCGGCGTTCGATGCCCAGCGTCGCGCCACCGAGCTCGCGATCCTCGACGCGTTGCGCGCCGTCGTTGATCCCGAGATCGGGATGAACGTCGTGGAGCTCGCGCTGATCCGCCAGATCATCCTCGGCCCGGACTCGACCGAGGTGAAGATGATCCTCACCACCCCGTTCTGTCCCTACGCCGGCGCGATGATCCAGCAGGTCAAGGAGCAGGCGGAGAGCGTGGTCGATCACCCCGTCAAGGTGACCCTGCTGGCCGAGCGCTGGGATCCGCGCGACGCCGGCCTGATGTGGTGACCGGCGCCATATCCCGAGCCTGATCCGATGACATCGCGCCGTATCTCGTTCGACTCCGCCGTGGCGACCGGCCGCGGCGATGACGGCACCACCGGGCTGCTGTTCGGCGGTGACCGTGTTCGCAAGGACGACCCGCGCACGGAGGCCTACGGCACCCTCGACGAGGCGGTGGCGGCGCTCGGCCTCGCGCGCGCCGAGCTCCGGATGAAGGCCGACTACGGGGTGCTGTCGCCCAGGTTCGGGGGGCTTGCCGACCTGATCCTGCGCTTCCAGCGCGAGCTGTTCGTCGCCGGCGCGGAGCTGGCCACCAACCCTGCCGCCCGGGCGAAGCAGCGTGACGGCGAGACCCGCGTGACCGCGGCGATGGTCGACGCGCTCGATGCCACGCTGCGCGAGACGGAGGCCGCGATCGAGCTGCCGCGCGAGTTCGTGGTCCCCGGGGAGACGCGCGTGAGCGCCGCGCTGGAGCTGGCGCGGACCATGATCCGGCGAGCCGAGCGGCGAACCGTGACGCTTGCCGCGGACGACCCCGAGATCGCCGCCAGCCCGCTCATGCCGTACCTCAACCGGCTCGCCGACCTGCTCTGGATCCTCGCGCGCGCGGCCGAGCAGGCCGAGGCCAGGGACGCAATCGCGGCCCGTCCCGCGGGACGTGGCGCGGACGCCCGAACGGCGTCACCCGAAAGGAGCGAATGATGCTTGGAACCCGGTACAGCCCCACGCAGCTCGGTGTCCGGCCGGCGCCGGAGCTCGTCCAGCGGCTGCTGATCGGCGCCTTCGGCTGGATGTTCGCCGGCCTGCTGATCAGCGCCGGCGTCGCCTTCGTGACCATGAGCAGCGATACGCTCATCAGCGCCGTCGCCGACATCTGGTTCCTGATTGCCATCGGGCAGTTCGCGCTCGCGATCGGCATCCAGGCGACGATCAACCGGCTGTCGCCGACCGCCAGCCTCGGGTTGTTCTTCGTCTTCGCGGCCTCGATGGGCCTCACGATCGGGGTCGTCGTCAGCGCCTACAACGGCCCGTCCGTTGCCGGCGCCTTCCTGTCGGCGAGCGCCATGTTCGGCGCGGCGGCGCTCTACGGCGCCACCACCCGGCGCGAGCTGGCCGGGATGGGCGGCATCCTGTTCATGGGCCTGATCGGGATCGTTGTCGCGTCGTTCGTGAACCTGGTGCTGGGCTCGGGCCTGGTCGGGTGGTTGCTCGCCCTTGGCGGCGTCGCCCTGTTCACGGTCCTCACCGCGTACGACGTGCAGCGGATCACCCGTGGCGACTACGCCGCGTTCGCGGGCAGCCAGGAGAAGGCGTCGATCATGGCGGCGCTCCACCTGTACCTGGACTTCATCAACCTGTTCCTGTTCTTGCTTCGCCTGATGGGCGGCACGCGCAACTAGCGCAGGTCGCGCTGCGGGTGTCGCGCACGCCGCGGCCGCCGCAGCTCAGCCGGCGAGGGCCGGCAGCACGACCTGATCGCCCGGGCTCGCCGCGAGCAGGGCCTCCAGCTCCGCGGCGGGCAGCGGGCGAGCGTACAGGTATCCCTGGCCGCGATCGCAGGCCAGCTGGCGCAGCCAGGCGAGCTGCTCGGCCGTCTCGATCCCCTCGGCGACGACGTCGATGCCCAGGCCATGGGCCAGCCCGATGATCGCCTGGACGATGGGCAGGTTCGCGTCGTCCGATCCCAGGCCGGCCACGAACGACTGGTCGATCTTGATCGTGTCGAGCGGCAGCCGCCGCAGATACGACAGCGACGAGTAGCCGGTCCCGAAGTCGTCCAGGACCAGCCGGACGCCGAGAGCGCGCAACCCGCGGAGACGCTCCACCGACGCCTCCGACTGGTCCATGACCACGCTCTCGGTGATCTCCAGCTCGAGCGTGGCGGGATCCAGCCCGGTCGCATCGAGGATCGCCGCGACGTCCTGCACGAGATCCGCCTGGGCGAACTCGCGAGCCGACAGGTTGACGCTGACGAACAGCGGTCCGGCGGATGGATGGCGCCGTTGCCAGTCACGCACCTGATCGCAGGCCGTGCGCAGGACCCAGCGACCGATGGGCAGGATCAGGCCCGTCTCCTCGGCCAGCGGAATGAACGACAGCGGGGGCACGATGCCGCGCTCGGGGTGCTGCCAGCGGAGCAGCGCCTCCACGCCCACGATGGC
The DNA here is from genome assembly GCA_963749705.1 of uncultured Chloroflexia bacterium. Taxonomy (GTDB): domain Bacteria; phylum Chloroflexota; class Limnocylindria; order Limnocylindrales; family CSP1-4; genus CAIXZV01. The sequence continues at coordinate 287,082 of CAVVNQ010000003.1, forward strand.
GCCGCACCGGAGGTCCACGAGCGGCTGGTAGTACAGCCGAAGCTCCGATCGCTCGAGCGCCCGCCGCAGGTCGTGCTCCAGGATGGCCCGGTCCATGGTCTCCGCGCTCATCTCGGGGTCGTAGCTGACCATCGATTGCACGGGGTCGGCCTTGGCGCGGTGGAGGGCGATCTCTGCCTGCTTGAGCACGTCGGCCGCCTGCATTCCGCGGATCCTGCCCACAGCCAGCCCGAGGCTTGCCCCGACCGCGACCTCCCGCCCGTCAAGGTCGAACGGCTTGGCGAACACGCGCTCGATCCGCGCCGCCACGCGCTCCGCCTCGCGAGCGCTGCGCAACGGGGCGAGCAGGATCCCGAACTCGTCGCTGCCCAGTCGGGCGACCGTGTCCGACCGACGTGCGGCGCGTGCCAGGCGGCGTGCGACCTGGACCAGGAGCGCGTCGCCGGCGGCATGGCCGAGGCTCTCGTTGACCATCTTGAACCGGTCGATGTCGAGCAGGATCATCCCGATCCGGCCGCCGCCGCCACGTGCCGCGACCGGGCCGGGGGTCCCGCGTCCGTCGCGCGTCCGTTCGCCGTCCGGGAATGGGGCATCGGCTGAGGCGTCGGACGATGCCTCGACGAGCTCCGTCAGCCGATTGAGGAGGAGCGTGCGGTTCGGGAGCCCGGTGAGCACGTCGTGGAGCGCGGCGTGCGCGCGCTGCCGGACCTCGGTCTGGGCCCGCTCGAACAGGCGAGCGTTGTCGAGGGCGACGGACGCGAGCTGTGCGAACCGTGCGACGGCGGCGGTCTCGCGGTTCGAGAACGGGCGCGCGGGGATGCCGGACGCCAGCCCGATGACGCCCAGCACCTCGTCGCCCGAGGTGAGTGGCACGGCGCATACCGCCCCGAACGATCCGATCTCCAGGTCCGGTGCCCGCTCGGCGTACCTGTCGTAGTCGTCGACGACCTGGGGCGACCCGCTGTGGACGACCGCCCAACCGAGGCCGGTCCCGGGTGGCAGGCGGTACCCGACGTGGGCTTCGAATGCGCCGATGCCGACCCGCGCCACGAGCTCCGACGATCCGCGGCCGTCGTCCTCGAGCAGGTACAGATAGCCGTGCTCGACGCCAACCATCCCGGCCGCGCGCTCGACGATCGCGTGCAGCAGCTGGGACGCTTCCAGCCGCTCGAGGAGCCGGAACGTGGTCTCATCGACCGCGGCCAGGAACAGGTCGCGGGTCGGATCGTTCGACGGCCCACGACCGACGTCGGTGGGCTTGGCCAGGTACAGGGCACGGTCCGCAGCCGCCACCACGTCGTCCTTGGTGGCGCCGTCGTCGGGGAAGCGCGCCAGCCCGACCGTGACCGTGACCAGCGGTCCATCGCTGGTCGTCAGGAGGGCGACAGCGGCGCGGACGCGCTCTGCGACCTCGCGCGCCTGGGCGATGGGCGTGCCCGTGAGGAGGATCGCGAACTCGTCGCCCCCGTACCGGTAGACGCGGTCGTCGGCGCGGATCGTGTCTCGCATCGCCATCCCGATGCGCGACAGCAGCGCGTCTCCCGCCGGGTGGCCGTGGGCGTCGTTGTACGACTTGAACGAGTCCAGGTCGAGCATGAGCAGCACGAACGGGTCGCCCGCCTGGACCCACTCGCCGATCTCGCGCTGGAAGGCGCCGTGATTGCGGAGACCGGTCAACGCGTCACGCTCGGCGCGCGTCACGACCGCTCCGTGCGCCTCCGCGTTGCGAAGGGCGATCGACGCCTGGCCCGCGAACAGCTGGACGAGCTCGAACTCGTCCTGGTTGAAGTGCGCATCGTCCTCGCCCATCCGCGACAGGTTCAGCGTCCCGATGACCTCACCCGCGACCACCAGCGGGCACACGATCATCGACTCCGGCTCCTCGGTGGTGCCGGGGATGTGCATGGATCGCGGATCCAGGTGGGCGTCGTTGGCCAGCACCGCCTCGCGGTTGTGGACGACCCATCCGGTGATCCCGGCGTCGAGCGGGCCCTCGTGCGACAGGATCACCTCGGCGAAGCTGTCGCGCGCGACGACCGCCCGCCTGACCGCGGCGACGTGATCCACCCGGTAGATCGTGAGCGCGTCGTAGGACACGACGGTCTTGAGCGAGTCGGCGATCATCTCGAGCACGCCGCCGGGATCGAGCGTCGCCATCAGCCGCTCGTTGACCTCGAGCAGGCGCCGCTGGCTCTCGAGCCGTCGGTGGAGCTCCTGCCGCTGACGGTGAACCTGGGCAAACGCCTCGGCATTCACGAGCGCCTGGGCCGCGTAGCCGGCGAAGATCTCCAGGGTCCGCTGATCGTCCTCGGAGTATCGGTCGTACCCGGACTTGGACACCACGATCACGCCCAGGACCCGTTCCTCGTATGACATCGGGACCAGCATCATGGACATCGAACCGCGCGACTCGCCGATGTGCCGCGCCCGGGGATCCGCGTACGCGTCGCCCAGGCGGATCGTGAGGTTGTGGAGCGCCACCCATCCGGTCAGGCCTTCACCGACGGCCAGCCTGAGCATCTCGGGCGACGGATTGTCGGTCCCCGCGAACTCGCCCTGGAACGCCACCGGCTCGCACATCCGGGTGCCGTGGTCCACCCGGTAGACGCGGATGCTGTCGTGCTCGATGAGCTGGTCCGCCTCGGCGACGATCGCCTCGCCGATCCCCTCGACATCCTGGATCCGGCTGAGCCGCGACGACAGCTCCTGGATCGCACGGAGCCTTGCCGCGCCGTCCTGGACGGAGCTGTACAGCCGGCCGTTGACGACCGCCGAGGCGATCTGGTGGACGAACGCTCCGAGGAGTGCGACCTCGTCCGGGGTCCAGTCATACGCGTCCCGGTGGGCGACGACGAGCATGCCGACCGGATCCTCGCGGAACCGGAGCGGGGCGATGGCCACGTTGTGGAGCTTCTCGCTTCGGAAGACCGCGAGCAGCTCCGGGCCAAGGTCGTGCTGGTCCAGGATGATCGGCCGCCGCTCGCGCATCGCGCGCTCGCCGAGGATGGGCAGGTCGGCCGCTGCCCGGGTCGCCTCGTCGACCACGCCGAGGTCCGCGCCCCGCAGCGCCACCAGCCGGAACGGATGGGATCCGGGCTCGAGGAGCCACAGCCCCGCGACGTCGGCGCCGAACAGTGCCTGGGATGCGTCGAGCACATCCTCGAACACCGCTCCAAGCTCGAGGTTCGCGTTGACACCGGCCACGATCCGGTCCAGCGCCGAAGCCCGGTCGTCCGGCTTTCGGACCCCGGATCCCGGTGTGGCTGTCGGTCGCGGGCCGCGTCCGATCGTGTTGCCCCTTTCGAGCGCAGTCGCCATTTGGGGGTCGTGGCTGCCCCATGGTCCTCGCAGAGCGCCCTTGCCAGACGTTCCTGATCGAGGTGTCAACTGGCACCGTAACGATCCGTTCGCCGCCGGACGATAGGCCGGTGGTACTCCCGCGGGCGGCCCGCCGGGTCCACGTTCGCGACCGGAACGCATCCCATTCGGCCCGGGCCGCGGCGCCGTCGGCGGCTCCCGGTTCGCCCATCCGGCTCTCCAGTCCGACGGTCGCGAGCCGGACACTGGTCGGGCGACAGGGATCCGCCGACGCTGGGCTTGTGCCGGTGGACGCGGAACGCTCGCCAGGAGACGGATGATGAAGGTGCTCGTCAGTGCGGCCTCACGGCATGGCGCCACGACCGAGGTGGCCGATGCGATTGCCGCTGCGCTCACCGCCGCGGGCGTGGATGCGGTCCTGACCCCGCCGGGCGAGGTGACGACCGTCGAAGGCTTCGATGGCGCCGTCATCGGGTCGGCGGTGTACGTCGGGCGTTGGCTCGAGCCGGCGAGGGAGCTCGTCGAGCGACATCGGGACGCGCTGACCGCGATCCCCGTCTGGCTGTTCTCGAGTGGGCCCATCGGCGATCCGCCCAAGCCGATCGACGATCCCATCGACGCGCCCACCATGCGCGCCCTCGTCGGAGCCCGCGAGCACCGCCTGATCCCGGGGCAGATCGACAAGAAGCGGCTCGGCCTGGGCGAGCGCGCGATCCTCGCGGCGGTGCGCGCACCCGAGGGCGACTTCCGTCCGTGGGCGGAGATCGAGGCCTGGGCGCTCGAGATCGCGGCGGCGCTGCGCGAGGTCAGGCGACCCGTCGCGGCGCGCTGACCGCGCCGCTCGGCGACTCCAGAAGGGCGGGGATCCGGTCACCCGCTCGGCGGCTGCCCGCTCCGGGTTCCACCGCGCCCATTCCCAACGGGTTGAGAATGGACGCCGGGCGCGGCTGGCGCGCCGCCAACGGAGGCTGCACGATGCGGATTGCGATCCTGGGAGCGGGCAACGTGGGCGGAGGGCTCGGCAAGGCGTTCGCGGCGGTCGGGCACGAGGTGGCGTTCGGGGTTCGCGATCCCGAGAGCACCAAGACCATGGCGGCATTGGCCGACATCCCGGACGCGACCGCGACCTCGCCCGAGGATGCGGTCAACGGCGCGGACGTGATCGTGTTCGCCGTGCGCCCGGTCGCGATGCACGCGATGACCCAGGACCTGCCGCCGCTCGACGGGCGGATCGTCATCGACGCCATGAACCGCTTCGACGGCGACCCCGGACGATCGACGGTCGACGACCTGGCGCAGCTCATCCCCGGCGCCCGGCTGGTCAAGGCGTTCAACACGATCGGGTTCGAGAACTACGCGACGGCTCGCGAGCGCCGCACGCAGGCCGCCATGTTCGTGGCCGGTGACGACCCGGATGCCAAGGGGGTGGCGCTCGGCCTGGCTGCCGAGATCGGGTTCGCGGCGGAGGACGCGGGCGGCCTGGCCAACGCCCGCTCGCTCGAGGAGATGGTCAAGGTCTGGCTGGTGCTGTCGCAGACGCACGGGCGCAACGTGGGCTTCGCGATCTCACTTGGCTGACGTGCCTGCGTTGGCGCGGTCGGAGCTCGCGCAGGATCACGGCATCGGTTACGTCAGCCTGTTGGCACCCAGAACCGCAGCTTGCCGGCGCGCTCGTCCTCGAGCCGGCCGCCGTTGCGCTCGATGACCGTGCGGGAGCCGACGTTGTCGACATCGCAGGTGACGAGAGCACGCTCGATGCCGAGACCCGCAGCGATCGCCAGGCCCTCGTGCAGCATCGCCGTCGCGTGCCCGCGCCGCCGCGCCGACGGCCGCACGTCGTAGCCGATATGGCCCCCCGCCTCGAGCAGGAACGGCGTCAGGCGGTGGCGGATCCCGATCCGTCCCAGGAACTCGTCCTCGCCGACCCACCACAGCTCGGTGGCCGGCACCCAGCCATCGGGGCGCGGCGTCTCCTCGAGTCGTTCCGCCCGGACCGCGGCGCAGAACGCCGCGAATGCCCGGTCGGTCGACCACGCATCGGCGCGATCGCGAACATAGCCGCCGATGACCGTGCGGTCGTCCGGCGCGCCCCGCCCTTCGGCCGCGAACTCGGCCATCGCCGCAGCGAACGAGGCGCGAAGACGGTGGTTCGGCGCGGACAGCTCAGCCATGATCGGATTGTTGCGGACTGCGGCGCCTCTTATCACGACGCAGCGTGAACCGACGCCGGTAGCCAGATCCTTTCCTGGCAAATGCCCGCGGGGCGAGCATTGGCCAGCGTCCCGAGCCCGAGCATTCCCCCCAGCCGCTCGCCAGCCCACCGCTCGAGCACGGTTGGCCGCGCTGCTCGGGTGGTCGACCGTCACCTGCGCTCCGAAATGCCCGTTGCCGCCCGGGCACGCTGGCGAACGCCCATCGCCTGGTCATGTGTCATGCCCGGACGGGTTCCCGACGTCGGGCAACACCTCGCATCGCGCCGGCTGAGTGCGAGGCGGCCGACCGAGGCGGAGGGCCGGGTGCTTGACATGTGACTATCTGGTCACGTATTGTGCCGGCCATGGACGAGGTGTTCCGAGCCCTGGCCGACCCCACCCGGCGGCGCCTGCTCGACGAGCTGTTCCGCGAGGACGGCCAGTCGCTGACAGCGCTCGAATCGCGGTTCGGGATGTCGCGCTTCGGGGTCATGAAGCACCTGAGGATCCTGGAGGACGCCGGCCTGGTCGTCACCCGACGGCGCGGCCGCGAGAAGCTCCATTTCCTCAACCCCGTCCCCATCCGGCTCGTCCACGATCGGTGGGTGAGCAAGTACGCAGCGCCCTGGGCGGCAGCGCTCAGCGGCCTCAAGCAGGAGCTGGAGCGTCCCATGGAGAAGGTGTTCGAGATCTACATCAAGACGACCCCGGAGCGGCTGTGGGAGGCGATCACCGACCCGGAGATCCGGGCGAAGTACAACTTCGGCGCCCGCCAGATGTCGGACTTCACGCCGGGATCGACCTACCAGATGGGGGCACCGGGGGCACCGGGACCGCTGGGCGAAGGCGTCAACCTCGAGGTCGATCCGCCGCGCCGGCTCGTCCAGAGCATGGTCGCGTTGTGGGGCGAGGACGTGAAGGCCGAGGGCACGTCGCGGGTGACCTGGGAGATCGAGCCCGTCGGCGACTCGTGCCACCTCACGGTCACCCATGACCAGCTCCGCGAAGGTGCCAACGAGCAGCTGTACGGCGGCTGGCCGATGATCCTGTCCGGGCTCAAGACCTGGCTCGAGACCGGTGAGCTGCTCACCACGCCCGGCTCGCTGATGTACACCTGAGCCGCGCCCTCGGCGCGACGTCGGGCGTCGGCAGCACGTCTGTTCGGGCCTCGGAACGGAGGTACTGACGACCCCGTACTTCCGGCCAATTCTCCCGACGACCAAATCGCGGTTGTCTTGTGCAGTCAGGTACGGACCGACCCCGTACGAACAGGGCAGTCGGTACTGGGACAGACCAGGCGTCTGGGACGTCAGCGTGTCCCCAATGGCGGCCTAAGCGCTCTCACATTTCCGCAGGAGTGCCCCCGGTGGAATGGAGCCAAGCGTCACCGTCCCTACTCGTTGCTGCCGCCGCACCGCGGCGCCGGCCTGATCCCGTCCTCCGAGCGAGACCGCTCGCGCGCCTGAGACGGATACGCCTCGAATCGCGCGAGCGCCTTGCCATCTGGGTTTCGTTTCAGGTGCTCGCCGCGACCGGCATGTTCGCGATCGTGCTCGCCAACATCTCCCTCAGGGCCGAGATCGCGCTGCCCTGGCCGGGACTCGCTCCCGACACCGCCCTCCTGGCGGGGATCGTGTTCTGGCTGGTGTTCGGCCTGCTCGGCGGCGTGCGGGCGCACGCGAGGCCCGGTGGTGGCGTCATGACCTTCAGCATGCCGTTCATCGTCGCCGGGACGATCCTCGGCGGACCGCTCGTGGGTGGCCTGATGGCCCTCGTTTCGGAGCTCGAGGCTCGCGAGCTGCGGACGCAGCCGTGGTACGGGATCCTCGCCAACCACTCCGTGTCGATCATTGCCGCGATCGCCGCTGCCTGGGCCGCCGACCTCGCGCGGTCCGTGTTCACGCCGGCGCTGCCCGCGCAGCAGCCGCTCCAATTCTTCGTGGTTGCGATGGTGACGGCGACCGTGTTCGGCGTGGTCAGCTTCGTCCTCGTCGTCCCGACCCTCGCCCTGCGGGGCGAGCTCAGCCTGGCGGAAGCCAGTCGTTCGGCGGACGCCACGTTTCGAGCCACATCGGTCGGCGAGGGCATCCTGGCCTGGCTGATGGCCGCGACCTACCCCCTGATCGGCTGGTGGGCGCCGATTGCCTGCATCGTCCTCGTCCTGATCACGTGGCAGGCGCACGATCGATCGGAGGCGCTTCGCCACGACGAGAAGACCGGGCTGTTCAATGACGCCGGGTTCAATCCCCGACTCATCGCAGCGGTCGAAACGGCCCGCAAGGGCCATCGCTCCGCGGCGTTCGTGCTGCTCGATCTCGACCGGTTCAAGGCGGTCAACGACATCTGGTTCTACGAGGCCGGCGACGAGGTCCTGCGGGCGACGGCGCTCCGGATGCTCGCGGCCGTCCGCGCGACCGACTGCGTCGCGCGCATGAACCGCGCCGGCGACGAGTTCGCGGTCCTGCTTGACGACATCCGCGACGTCGCGATGGCCCAGCGGCTCGCCGAGCGCCTGCAGTCCAGGATCCGCGAACCGATCCGGCTGCGGAGTCGCGACGGCATCGTCGACGTCGACGCGTCGATCGGTGTCGTGCTCCTCGAGCGCGGGACGTCCTTCACGGCGGCCGATGTCGTGCGGATCGCCGACGCGCGGATGCAGCGAGGCAAGGCACTCGGCTCGGGGATCGTCACCGATGGCGACGACGACGAAGCCGCGTTCGAGGAGCGCCGCGCGCGAGTGCCGTCCCGCGTCTGAGCGCCCATTTCCTGCAGCCAGTGCTCCGAACACATCCTGGGAGGTTCATCCAATGCCGTTCGTGAGGGTCGGGCCCAGCCAGTACCTGCTGGTCGGCCGTGGGGGAAAGGTCGAGAACCGAGGGTCGGCGGTGCAGGCGTTCCTGCTTCCAGGGGCCGTCTACGTCGTGGTTCCTGCATCCAAGCAGGAGGCGGCGTTCGAGTTCACGCAGGAGACCAGGGACGGGATCCCGCTCCGGTTCAAGGGGATCATCATCTACCGGATCACGGACCCGGTCGCCGCTGCGCGCCTGTTCGACTTCAGCGATCGCTCGGGCATCTCCCAGATCACGACGCTGCTCACGGATGTCTGCCTCGGGGAGCTTCGCCACGCGGTCTCGCACATGAACATGGTGGACTGCATCGAGCAGCGGAAGACGACGCTCAGTGCGGTCGCCGAGTCTGCTTTGCAGGCGACGATCCACGGGGAGCATGGCCAGGCGGACGATTGGGGCATCACCCTGGAGGTCGCCCAGCTGGCGCAGGTGTTCATCGTTGACAAGGAGCTCCGCCAGCAGCTCGAAGCGGAGGTCCGCAACGAGATCAAGCTCAGGAGCGAGCAGTCCAACCTCCGGACGCAGGAGGAGAACCGGCTCGCGGAGATGGCCTCCGACGGTCGTGTGCAGGAACGAAAGCTGGCCAGCGACCAGGAGAGCCTCCGCCGCGAGGAGGAGCTGGAGATGGCGCAGCTGGCTCGCCAGCGCCGGATGCAGGCCGAGGCCGTTGCCACCGAGCGCCGGGCGTTCGAGCTCGAGCAGGAGCGGTTCGAGGCCGAGATGGCACGGGACCAGGCCGCCGTGGAGATCGAGGCTCCGGTCCGTCTCCTGCGTGTCGCACGCGAGGCGGAGGTGCTCCGCGAGGAGCTGAAGATGCGCAGGCTCCAGAACCAGGTGAAGGCGCTCGACGTCGAGCACGAGCTGCTCCTCCCGCGTGCCCAGCAGGAGCTGCGGCTCGAGATGCTGCCCGTCGAACAGGCGCCGCAGATCGTCGAGGCGGCGTCACGGGTGCTGCACGGCACGAACCTGTCGATCTACGGCGAGAACGCCCAGCTCGTCGGCCAGCTCGCGCCGGTGTTCGAGATCCTGGCCCGTGGCATCAAGGAGGCGATCCCCGGCCATCCATCGGCATGAGGGGGTCAGGTGGGGCCCCGGCCCGGCCGGACTCCGCGGCGCTATGGACTGGGGATGGACGGGATCGGGCTGGCTTCGCAGTCGCGGGCGAGACGCTCCAGCGCCCTTCGCTCCGCTGCGTCGATGGCGAGCTGCCAGCGGGTCTTCACCGCGACCCAGTCCACGGCGTACGCACACCGGGCTGATGCGAGCGGCGGCAGCCAGTGGGCGGGGTCCTGGTCGCCCTTGCTGCGATTGGACGACGCGCTGACCGCCAGCAGCGCCCACGGCACCCCGAGGTCGTTGGCAAACGCCTCCCGGCGCTGCGGCGTCCAGCCGTAGGCCCCGGAGTCCCATGCCTCGGCGAGCGCGACGACATGGTCGATGTCGAGCTCGGATGCATCGGTGACGTCGAGGCCGTCGTAGAGGCTGATCCACTCACCCCCTGAAAGCGAGCATCCGGGCCCGACCTCCGGGGCCACGATCGCCTCGGCGATCAGCACCTCCCGGCGCGTGTCGCAGCCGTCGCCATCCGCATCGATCCAGTGGACGAACAGGTCCCGGGAGTAGCCGCGGCGATGCTCCGGCGCGACCACGAGCTGATCGATGAGCATCGTCAGGCTGCCGGGTCCAGGTTGCGATCCCGCGACCGATGGCGCCGGGGCTTCCGTGTGCCTCGCCGTCCCGGACGAGACTGCCGCGGTGGGCGTCGCGCGTGCTGCGGCCGGTTCCGACGGCGCTTCGCCGCGCAGGCCGATGGCGATGATGACGAGCAGGATCACGACAGCCGCGACTGCGAGGAGGAGACGGCTGCGTGGCGACATGCGATGCACTCTGGCTGGGTAGATCCCTGGCAAGCCGGGTGGGGCGCCAGGTCGCCGGCTCGCCCACCGCTCCGCGACCCCGATGCTACCCGGTCATCGGCCGCATAGACTCGCGATCATGAACGATCGTCCCGAGCTCCCCCCGACCCCGCGCCGCCCCGTCGTGGACACCTATCACGGCGTCGAGGTGGTCGATGACTACCGGTGGCTCGAGGATCGCTCCGACCCCGAGGTCCGGGCGTGGAGCGATGCCCAGAACCGGGCGTCGCGCGCGCACCTCGATGCGCTGCCCTCGCACCCGATCCTCCGCGAGCGGGTCGCCGAGCTCCTCGGGACGTCCGTCCGCTACGGGCCCATCGGCTGGCGCGACGGTCGCCTGTTCGCCCTCAAGCTCCAGCCACCGCTCCAGCAGGTGCTCCTCGTCGCGATCGCCGATCTGGACGACCTGTCGAGCGAGCAGGTCGTCGTCGACCCGAACGCCCTGGACCCGACCGGGGCCACCGCGATCGACTGGGCCGTCCCCTCGCTCGACGGCGCGCTCGTCGCCGTCTCGCTGTCGGTGGGCGGCAGCGAGGACGGCACGCTCCATGTGTTCGACACCCGGACCGCGCAGGAGGTCGGCGAGCGGATCCCGAGGGTCCAGTACGGAACGGCGAGCGGCAGCGTCGCGTGGCTGGAGGGATCGCGATCCCTGCTCTACACACGCTATCCGAGCAAGGGCGAGCGGGACGCGGCCGACCTCAACTTCTACCAGCAGGTCTGGCGCCACGAGCTCGGCTCGTCGGTGGCGTCGGATTCGTACGAGGTGGGCGGCGACTTCCCGCGGATCGCCGAGGTGTCGATGACGTCCTCGGAGGACGGGCGGCGCGTGTTCGCCCGGGTCGCCAACGGCGACGGTGGTGACGCCGAGATATGGCTGCGCGACCCGGACGGCCGTTGGCGTGGCCTGTTCACGTTCGAGGACCGGGTCGTGGGCGGGGCGTTCGGGCCCGATGCGCTGTGGCTCCGCAGCCTCGCCGATGCGCCGAACGGGAAGCTCCTCCGCCTGTCCCTGGACGGCGACCTCGCGTCCGCGACGACCGTCATCGCCGAGACGGGCGGGTCGATCGGCGCGTGGGCGGTCACCCGCAACCGCATCTATGTGGTTCGCCGCGAGGGCGGCCCGTCGCGGCTCGAGGCGTTCGACATGGATGGGCGGCTGGTCGGGACGGCGCCGGGTCCCGAGGTGTCCGCGGTCCGGTCGCTCGTGCGACTCGACGGCGACGAGGTGCTGTTCAGCCGCGTCAGCTACACCGAGCCCGAGGCGTTCTTCCGCTGGTCGGGTGAGGGCGAGCCGCGGCCGACCGCTCTGCGGGTCACCTCGAACGCCGATTTCTCGGGCGTGGAGGTCGTCCGCGATGAGGCGGTGGCGAAGGACGGGACGAGGATCCCGATCAGCATCCTCCGTCCGCGCGGGATCGCGCTCGACGGCGCCATTCCCACGCTCCTGTACGGGTACGGCGGATACGGTGTCAGCCTGGATCCCGTGTTCGATCCGGTCCTCCTCGCGTGGCTCGAGCAGGGCGCGGTCTACGCGGTCGCCCACATCCGCGGCGGCGGCGAGTTCGGCGATGCGTGGCATCGGGCGGGCAACCTGGCCCGCAAGCAGACGGTGTTCGACGACTTCATCACGTGCGCCGAGCGGCTCATCGAGCTCGGCTACACGACCACGGAGCGGCTGGCGATCATGGGTGCGTCAAACGGCGGCCTCCTGATGGGCGCCGTGCTGACCCAGCGACCGGACCTGTTCCGGGCGGTCGCCGCGAACGTCGGCGTGCTGGATGCGATCCGGGTCGAGAACGACGACAACGGCGCGTTCAACGTCACCGAGTTCGGCACCGTCACCGACCCTGACCAGTTCCGGGCGATCCTCGCGTACTCGCCCACCGCGAACGTGCGCGACGGCGTGGCGTACCCGGCCGTGCTCCTGTCGACGGGGGCGAACGACCCGCGCGTCGACCCCTACCACTCCCGGAAGATGGCGGCTCGCCTCCAGGCTGCGACGTCCTCGGGTCACCCGATCCTGCTGCGGACCACGGACAAGGCCGGCCACGGGATGGGGTCCGGCCTCGACGAGACCATCGCGCTCCGGTCAGACCAGCTCGCGTTCCTGCTCGATCAGCTCGGCGCGGAGGTCAGCACACGGGGGTGAGGACCGGTCCGCGTCGCAGGCTGCAGGCGCCGGGCGTCAGCGCGATATGCAGGTGACGAGGATCCGGAGGCTCGCGCTGTTCGCCGGCGTTGCGGGCGCCGTTGCGATCGCAGCAGGTGTCGCGATCGTCGATCCGTCCCTCTGGCCCCGGCTGCTCGCCCGCCTCCGCCAGCCGGCACCGGTGACAGCGCTTGCGTCGCAGCCCGCCGTCGACGCGACCTCGATCCCCAGCGCGGTGCTCGGACGGTCGATGGCGATCGAGCGGTGGATCCCGGCCGGGACTGCGCCCCGCGACCGGCTCCCCGTCCTGTACCTGTTCCATGGCGTCGGCGGCAATGCCTCGTCGTGGTTCTCCGGGTCTGGCGGCGACGGCGTGGGTGTGGCGGGGGTCGCCCGCGACCTCGTCGCGGCCGGGCGGATCCGGCCGGTGGTGATCGTCTCGGCCGACATCGACAACAGCTATGGCGTCGATTCATCGCCGGCGCCCGATGGCTATGACCACGGCGCGTACGAGACCTACCTGCGCGACGAGCTGATCGCGGCCGTCGAGTCCCAGCACCCCGTGTCCCGGGTCGCCGCGGACCGCTACGTCGGCGGGCTCTCGATGGGGGCGTTCGCCGCGGCCCACCTCGCGCTCCGGGATCCCGGAGCGTTCGCCGGCATCGGCCTGCTGAGCCCGGCGATCTTCCAGGAGCTTCCGGCGGATCGCTCCTGGGAGTACGGCTCCAATCCCGCCGCCAACGACCCGCTCCGTTTGGCCGAAGGCGCGGACGTGCGAGCCTGGCGGGCCTTTGTTGGGGTTGGGAACGACGACTACGACTGGATCCGGGCGTCGGCCCCCGTCCTGGCGCAGCGGCTGCGCGACGGCGGTGCCGCGACGGAAGAGCAGGCGGTTCTCGGGGGACACGAAGTCACCACCTGGCGGGCGCTGGCGGCGCCGATGCTCGAGTGGCTGTTTGGGACCGACGGCGCGCCGTAGCCGCGCTCCCCGGGTTCGGCTGCGGATGTACTCCCCGACGAGCGCGTCTCTCGCATGCTCGCGATGCCGACGAACGTCGAGTCCCGACCGGGCGGCGTGGCATGAGCCACAGGGCCGAGGGCGATGATGAATAGCGCAGAGACGGCGACGATCAGCGCCGCGCTCCATAGCAGCCGCTCTTCCGCCCAATCCAGCGTCCCGTTCGACGCCCGTACGAAGAAACGCCGCCGTCACTCGATCGGGGGAGGCCGCTGCATCACGAACCCTGAACCTGACATTACTGCGTGGACGTCCCCGGGAAGAAGGAGCCGCCAAGCCTCACCGGCCGAGAGCGGATCCGGCGGCTCGATCTCCAGTGAGAATGGGCCACGGAACCGGAGATGGAGGCCACCACCCTCGGTGACGGTCGCCTCCTCGACCGTCCGCTCATCAACGGCTGTATTCGCCAAGTAACGTCCGAGGAGCTCGTCACGTAATGTCCGCGACCCCAGATCGGGGTCAAACGGAGCATCAGGATCCTGCGTCGTGGGCTTGAGGATGTCGTCGTACGTGACGAGCGGGACCTCGGCGTCGATGAGTCTCCACCAACTCTGAATGTGAAGCCGGTACTCGCCGATCGCGCGATGATGACCGTGGCGATCAACAATCGGTGTCTCGATGCCGAAGTCGAAGATCTGCATGTCCGCGGCCCGGCGTGCGCCGAACATCGGCTTCCCGACCAGCACTTGGATCACCTCGGCCGGCGGCGGTTCGCCGGCTGACTCTCCGCGGAGCGCTTGATCACGCATGTCGAACAACGATAGGACGATCGTGCGCGCGGCCGGGGATCGTGACGCCGCGGGCGAGTGATCGTCGCGACGTCCCTCGACTAGCCTTCCGACTCCCCCTCCGGGCTGTCCTGGATCCGGTGGAGCAGGCCGATGTAGGCGCGCAGCTCGTCGTCGGCGAGCACGCTCATCCAGGTCTTCTCATTGCGGTGGACGAGGGTCCGAACCGCCTGCAGCACCTCGAGCCCCTGGGGCGTGATGTCGACCAGGATGCTGCGACGGTCAGCGGGGTTCGCCGTCCGGCGCACGAAGCCGCGTCGCTCGAGCGAGTCGAGCAGCCCCGTCACCGTCGCCCGGGTGACGATCAGGCGCTCCCCGAGCTCGGACGGCGACATCCGTCCGTGGTCGCGGAGCATCCCGAGCACCAGACCACCCGCGGCGCTGACGCCCAGCGGCCGGAGCAGGCGACCGATCCGCTCGAACAGCAGGTCGGCCGTCCGCATCGTGTTCATGACCGCCTCGGTCGCGAGGATGTTCCCGTCGGGCGTCTGGTCATAGAAGTCGTCGGGCATCCGGATCTTTGCACCCATATGCCCATCATACGGGTGTTGACAATACGGCGGCTAACTATATACTTAGGGGCCTAACGACCGATGACGGCGTCGTCACCGGTCACCCGAGCAACGAGCACAGGGAGCGTCCCCATGGCCAAGGTCATCGTCCAGCACCACGTCGCCGACTACGACCGCTGGTTCCCCGTCTACACCGAGCACGAGGCCGTCCGGCGGCAGCACGGGGGCACCGGCCACGTCATCACGCGCGAGGCATCTGATCCGAACTCGCTGGTCGTCGTCAACGAGTTCGCGACGCTCGACGGCGCCCGCGCGTTCTCCACCGACCCTTCGCTTCCCGAGGCCATGCAGCGGGCGGGGGTCGACAGCGCGCCCCTGGTCTGGATCGTCGACGACGCGGAAGCCCGCGCGTACTGAGCCTCGAGCCGCGCCCGCCGGGGAATCCGATCACCGGTCGGGCGCGGCAACCTCACCGGACCCCACGCTGGCAGACGACGCCCTTGGCACGGCGCGACCTTCGTCTGCGCGCCCGCCACCCCGATCGGCTCTTGCGCGCAGATCCGCGGCCTTGCGGGCCTTGGCTGACAGGATCTCGCCCGGACGCAGTTGCGTGCATCCTGGAAGCCGATGACTAGGATGTACTCGTGTGCTCCGAGAACGCATTCACCCCCCTGAGCTTGAGTGTCTGACCCGCCATATACCGTGACCTCAGAACCCCGGAGGTCGCGGGGGCCTGCGTCCGGGCCCAGAGCGATGTCTGGACCATCTTCCAAGAAGCGCCATGGAGCCACCGCCACTGCCGGCTCCCATGAATGGGGTGGGATCCGGCGATCCCCGCATGGTAGGAAGTGTCCGAGTTCCATCTTCGGGAGCGAGCGAATCCATCAGATCTCCAGCGTAGCGGTCTCGAGGCTCCGGCCGTGACCGGCAACTTCAGATCTGCCTTCTACTACCCCGGCCCACCGTTGACGCTCTGCGAGCGGCGGTCTAGACTCAATCCCGACGAAATCGGTCGGATTTCCCCGGCGCGGCGGCCTCCTCGCCGCGGGCGTCCCCCCGGGGAACCTCCGACCGGACCCGAGAGGACCGAACCCTGACCACCCGCGCGACCTTCCACGGATCCGGCGCCGTCGCCTTCAGCACGAAGGGCGAGTACGGCGTGCGGCTGATGGTCCAGCTGGGCCGCCGGTATGGCACCGGCCCCGCCAGCCTGGCCGAGATCGCGCTGGACGAGGACCTGCCGCGCGCCTACCTGGAGCAGCTCGTCACGAGCCTCCGGGACGCCGGCCTGGTCGTGTCCACGCGCGGCGCGCGCGGCGGCTACGAGCTTGGCTCCCCGCCCGACAGCATCCGGATGAGCGACGTCCTGCGCGCGCTGGAAGGCCCGATCGCCCCGATGATCTGCGCGTCGGACGAGCACGAGCACACCACCTGCGACCGCTCGGCCCGATGCACGGTCAACGTCCTGTGGGTGGCGGTCCGCGACGCGATCTCGGGCACGCTCGACGCCATGACGCTGGCGGACCTCGTCCCCGCCCGGCACATCACCCTCGACCCCCGCGACCCGGCCGCGTCCCCGGCCGTGGTCGCGCCGGGGTCGGCCCCCAGTACCGCAACCCTCCAGGGAGCCTCTTCGTGACCGATACCAACGACCGCGAGCTCGTCATCTCGGACCTTCGGGTCGCGCCGATCGCGCACCCGGAGACGGAGATCCTCCAGGGGATCAACCTCACGATCCGCAAGGGCGAGACCCACGCGATCATGGGTCCCAACGGCTCCGGCAAGACGACCCTCGCCTACGCGCTCATGGGTCACCCCGCCTACGTCGTCAAGAGCGGCGAGGTCACCTGGAAGGGCCGCAACCTGCTGGCGCTGTCCCCGGACAAGCGGTCCCGCCTCGGGCTGTTCCTCGCCTTCCAGTACCCGACCGCGATCCCCGGGCTGAGCGTGGCGAGCTTCGTCCGCAGCGCGCTCAACGCCAAGCTCCAGGGCATCGACAAGGACCCCGACATCGATCCCACCGACAGCATCAAGGGCGGGGTCTCGATGCTCGAGTTCCGGCGCAAGATGCGGGAGAAGATGGCGCTCCTCAAGATGGAGGACAGCTTCGCCAGCCGGTACGTCAACGATGGCTTCTCGGGCGGTGAGAAGAAGCGGCTGGAGATGCTCCAGATGGCGATGCTCGAGCCCGAGTTCGCGGTGCTCGACGAGACAGACTCGGGGCTGGACATCGACGCCCTGCGCATCGTGGCCGAGGGCGTCAACGCGATGCTCAACCCGGAGATGGGCGTTCTCCTGATCACGCACTACCAGCGGCTGCTCAACTACATCACGCCCGATTACGTCCACGTGCTGGCGGCCGGCCGGATCGTGACCTCCGGTGGCAAGGAGCTCGCGATCCGACTCGAGGACGAGGGCTACGGCCCGATCCTGCGCGAGAACGGCCTGGCGACCGACGTTCCCGACGAGGCGCTCGCCATCCCCCTGGAGCCCGAGGTCGCCGGCGCGAGCCGGTAGCGCGCGATGACCACCGAGGCACGCCCGCTCGCGGCCGCCGCTGTCGGGGACGCGACCCCGTCCCCGTCAATCGGCGCGCACCACTGCGGCACTGGACGCCGCGCGGATCCGACGCGACTTTCCGATCCTCGACCAGCAGGTCCACGGCCACCGGTTCGCCTACCTGGACTCCGCGGCGACCTCGCAGAAGCCGCTCGCGGTGATCGAGGCGGTGGATGCCTACTACCGGGAGTACAACGCCAACGTCCATCGCGGGATCTACACCATCGGCGAGCGGGCGACGGCCGCCTACGAGGCGGCGCGCGTCAAGGTCGCGACGCTGATCGGGGCGCCGGACGCGCACGAGGTCGTGAACGTCCGCAACGCGACCGAGGCGATCAACCTCGTGGCGTACTCGTGGGGGCGCAAGAACATCGGCCGCGGCGACGTGATCGTGCTGACCGAGATGGAGCACCACGCCAACCTCGTCCCGTGGCAGCTGCTCGCCCAGGAGAAGGACGCGGACCTCGAGTTCATCCCGATCACCGACGACGGCGTCCTCCGCCAGGACGTGTTCGAGGTGCTGTTGCGGCTCAAGCCCAAGCTGGTCGCGTTCGCGCACGTGTCGAACACGCTGGGCACGATCAACCCCGTCGAGGACATGACCCGCCGGGCGCACGAGGCCGGCGCGCTGGTCCTGATCGACGGCGCCCAGGCGGTGCCGCACCTGCCCGTCGACGTGGCCGCGATCGGCTGCGACTTCTACGTGTTCAGCGGACACAAGGCGCTCGCGCCCATGGGCTCCGGCGCGCTGTGGGCCCGCCGCGAGCTGCTCGAGGCGATGCCGCCGTTCCTGGGCGGCGGGGAGATGATCCGCGAGGTCCACCTGCGCCGATCGGAATGGAACACCGTCCCGCACAAGTTCGAGGCCGGCACGCCGGACGTGTCCGCCGCCATCGGTCTCGGCGTCGCCGCCGACTACCTGCTCGAGCTGGGCATGGACAAGGTGTTCGCGCACGAGCAGGCGCTCGCGGCGTACGCCCTCGATGTCCTGGCGCGCGAGGTCCCGGGGATCGAGCTGTACGGGCCGCCCGCAGCGCAGCGGGTCGGCGTCGTGTCGTTCAACCTGCCGGGTGTCCACCCGCATGACGTGGCGCAGGTGCTGGACCGCTTCGGGGTGGCCGTCCGCGCCGGGCACCACTGCACGATGCCGCTCCACGAGCGGCTGGATCTCACGGCGACGGCGCGGGCCTCGTTCCAGGTGTACACGACGCGGGACGACATCGACGCGCTCGTCAACGGCCTTCGCGAGGTGGTCAAGCTCTTCGGCGCTCCACCGTCGCTATCCTGAGCACGGCATGGACGACCTGTACCGCGACTACATCCTCGAGCACTATCGGCGACCCCACAACTTCGGGGTCCTCGACGAGCCGTCCGCGACCCATGAGGGCGCGAACCCGTTGTGCGGCGACCGGATCACGATGCAGCTGACGATCCGCGACGGCGTCGTCGAGGACATCGGGTTCACCGGCCGCGGCTGCGCGATCAGCCAGGCCTCGGCCTCCCTGCTGACCGACGAGATCAAGGGCAAGCCCGTGGCCGACGCGGCCGACTTCGGTGCGGCCGACCTGCTCGACCTGCTCGGGATCGACATCAGTCCGGCCAGGCTCAAGTGCGCGATGCTCAGCTTCGACTCCCTGCAACACCTGCTCGACGAGGTCGGCGCGAAGCCGCTCGTGAAGGAGCAGGGCTGATGCGCCGCTGCGCGTGTCGCCGGCCGGCCTGACGCCGGCACGTCCCCGGCATCCGTCGGCGCGAACCACGCGCACCCGACCGGGAGCCCCCGACCCATCGTCCCCGCCCCGCCGTTCCACCGGCGGCCCGTCGTCCATCGGAGCATGAACTCTCCAATGCCCAAGACCTATGCCGAGCTCCTCCGCGAGGCCCGCAGCGAGATCCGTGAGGTCACGCCGGCCGAGACGGATGCGCTGCGCCAGCGCGGCGGCATCGCGCTGATCGACGTCCGCGAGACGTCCGAGTGGGAGCAGGGCCACCTGCCCGGCGCGACCCACGTGTCCAAGAGCTACCTCGAGCAGGAGATCGAGGCCGCGGTCCCGAAGCGGGACACGCCCGTGGTCCTGTACTGCGCAGGTGGCATTCGCTCGCTGTTCGCCGGCCAGACGCTGGCGGCGATGGGCTACACGGATGTCGCCTCGATGACCGGCGGCTTCCAGGCCTGGAAGGGGCAGGGTCTCGACTGGACCCAGCCGGTCGTGCTCAGCGACCAGCAGAAGCTGCGCTACAGCCGTCACCTGCTGATCCCCGAGGTGGGGTCGGCCGGCCAGGCGAGGCTGCTGGGCTCGAAGGCGCTGCTGATCGGCGCCGGCGGGCTCGGGTCGCCGGCCTCGCTGTACCTCGCGGCCGCGGGCGTGGGCACGATCGGGATCGTCGACTTCGACGTCGTCGACCTGTCGAACCTCCAGCGCCAGGTCGTCCACACCAGCGACCGCGTGGGGGAGAAGAAGGTCGAGTCCGCACGCAGGACGCTGACCGCGCTCAATCCCGACGTGACCGTGGTCGCCCACGAGGAGATGCTGGTCGCGGACAACGTGGAGCGGATCATCGCCGGCTACGACGTCATCCTCGACGGCACCGACACGTTCGAGACGCGGTACATCCTCAACGACGCCGCGGTGGCGGCCGGGATCCCCGTCGTCCACGCGTCGGTGTTCCGGTTCGAGGGCCAGCTCACGACCTTCGTCCCGTACGAGGGCCCGTGCTACCGCTGCCTGTACCCGACGCCGCCGCCGCCCGAGCTCGCCCCCGGCTGCTCGGTGGCCGGGGTGCTGGGCGTGGTACCCGGGATCATGGGACTCCTCCAGGCGAACGAGGTGCTCAAGCTGCTGCTGGGGATCGGCGAGACGCTGGCCGGCCGGCTGCTGCTGTTCGACGCCCTCGAGACCGAGTTCACGGAGCTCAAGCTGCGGCGCGATCCGCACTGCCCGGTCTGCTCGGACGAGGCCCGGGCCGCGCGGGACGCGGGGACGCCGATCGCGGCTCCGGCCTACGGCGAGGGCGTGTTCACGCTCGGAGGATCGAGGTGAGCACGGTCAAGTTTCCCGCCGTGCTCCGCGCGAACGTCGGCGGCGCGCGCGAGGTTGACGCCGCCGGGTCCACGATCGGCGAGGTGCTCGACACGCTCGTGTCGACCTATCCGTCATTGCGCGACCAGCTGTTCACCGACGACGGCGAGCTCAACCGGTTCGTCAACGTGTACGTGAACGGGCAGGACGTGCGCTACCTCGACGGTCGCAGGACGGCGGTCGCCGAGTCGGACGAGGTCCGGCTGCTGCCCGCGATGGCCGGTGGAGCCGGCGAGGCGAGGTGACGCCGGGCGCGGCGGGGTGACCGCCGCCGACCACATCCACGCGCAGGCGCATGACGCCGTCGAGCGCCACGGCGGACGGTACGAGTCGATCCTCGACGCCGTCGGTCATACGCCGCTGGTCGCGATCCCGCGGATGAGCCCCAACCCGCGCGTGGCGATCTACGCAAAGCTCGAGATGTACAACCCGACGGGGTCCGTCAAGGACCGCGCCGCGAAGTACCTCGTCGAGGACCTCGAGCGGCGCGGGCTGCTCCAGCCGGACTCGATCATCCTCGAGCCGACGTCGGGGAACACCGGGATCGCGCTGGCCATGATCGGGCGGCGCAAGGGATACCGGGTGGCGCTGGTCATGCCCGACAACGTGACGATGGAGCGCCGCCAGGTGGCCGCCCTGTTCGGCGCCGAGATCATCGACTCGCCCGGGCGCCTCGGGTCCAACGGGGCGATTGCGATGGCCAAGGAGCTGTGCGCGAGCGATCCCCGGTTCGTGATGCCCTACCAGTACGGCAACCCGGCCAACCCGCTGGCGCACTACGAGACGACCGGGCCGGAGATCCTGGCCGACTGCCCGGAGATCGACGTGTTCGTGGCGGGGCTGGGGACGTCGGGGACGCTGATGGGCACCGGGCGGTATCTGCGCGAGCACAAGCCGGGGGTAAGGATCGTCGCCGCGGAGCCGCTCCCCGGGGAAAACGTGCAGGGCCTGCGGTCGCTCGAGGAAGGCTTCGTGCCCGAGATCCTCGACCCCGAGATGCTCGATGCGAAGTACCTCGTGTCGAACCGGGATGCGGTCGCAGCCCTGCGGGACCTGGTGTTCCGGGAGGGCGTGTTCGCGGGCCCGTCCTGCGGCGCGGTGCTGGTCGCCGCGGCGCGCGAGGCCCGCACGATGGAGTCCGGCACGATCGTGGCGCTCCTGCCCGACGGCGGCTGGAAGTACCTCTCGGCCGGCACGTTCGAGCGCGCCCTGGACGAGATGGAGGACGATTTCGAGGGCGGGGTCAACTGGTGGTGAGCCCGTCGTCTTCGCCTCAGGGTCCCTCGTCTGTCCGCCTGCCCCGCCGGATCGCGAATGCGATCGTGGACCAGGCGCGAGCCGAGTACCCGAACGAGGCGTGCGGGCTGGTGGTTGGGACCGCGCCGGCGGCCGACAACGGGACTCCGGTCCGCTACGAACCGTGCCGGAACAAGGCTGCGTCGCCGTATCGCTACGAGATCCACCCCGACGACCTGCTCCGGATCACCGTTGCGACGGACGATGCGGATGAGGTGTTCTGGGCGATCGTCCACTCGCACGTGAAGTCGCCGGCGGTGCCGTCCCCGACCGACATCGGGCTCGCGTTCTATCCCGACGCGCTGTACATCCTCGTGTCGCTCAGCGCGATCGAGGCCGAACCCGCCACGGGTGCCCCGTCCCTGCGTGCGTGGCGGATCGTGAACGGCGAGACGCACGAGGTCGGCCTGGAGGTCGTATGAGCGTCGACCGGGACGCGTCCCACCCCGACCTGCCCGAGGGCGTCGCGGCGCTGACCGGGGCCCGTGTGCGACTTGTCCCGGCGACCGACGAGCACATCCCGGCGTTCACCAAGCTGTTCTCCGACCCGACCGTTCGACGCTGGTGGCCGGCACCCGATCCCGCCGCCGAAGCGCGCGAGCACGTGGCACCGGAGGCCAAGCGCGCCGTATGGGCGATCGAGGCCGATTCCCAGGTCGTCGGCCTCATCCAGGCGTGGGAGGAGACCGAGCCTGGCTACCGGCACGCGGGGATCGACCTCTCGCTGCTCGGATCGGCGCAGGGGCTTGGGCTCGGCCCCGATGCCGTCCGAACGGTCGCCCGTTGGCTGTTCGAGCGTCCGACGGCATCACCGGATCACCATCGATCCCAGCGCGACCAACGACCACGCGATCCGGGCCTACGACAAGGTCGGGTTCCGGCCCGTCGGCGTGATGCGTCGCTATGAGCGCGGCCCGGACGGCACCTGGCACGACGGCCTCCTGATGGACCTGCTCCCCGAGGACCTGGCTGATGACTGAGCCGCTCGATCGCGCCCGTGAACGCATCGACCTCGGCCGCAAACCGGTCGACCGCGGCCGTCTCGGATGGCTCGCGTTCGGGCTCCTGGCGTTCGGGGGCGGAAGCCTGCTCGGCTGGAACGGCTCGCTGCTCGAGGCGCTGGCGACACCGCCCGCCCTCGTCCGGGCGGGCCTCGTGGGCGCCGCGGTCGTCGTCGGGCTCGCCCTGGTCGCACGCGCCGTGCAATCGCTCGAGACCGGTCGCGGCCGGGCGACCGGCGAGCTCGGCGCCCGGGACCTGGCCGCCCTCGTCCGTGGCGCGCGATACGTCTTCCTCGCGGTCGCGGCCTTCGCCGCAGCCATCGGCTGGCTCGTCGGCCACCCGCTTCCGTTCGTCGTTGCGCTCGTCATCGCCGGTGTCGACGTGCTCGAGACGTCCTTCCTGATGCTCGTGGTCACCCTGCGTCGCGATCTCTAGGCCGGCGCGCGGCGAAAACCACCCCGGTTCCTGATGAGCGTCGCCGCATCACCCGGGGGCGGCGGCGGGGCGGGTGAGGCTCGGCCCGACATGGCGTCCCGACCGCCGACGCAGTCCCGAACCAATCACTCCCACCTGCGATGAGCGTCGCCGCATCACCCCGAGGTGCCGCCCGCCCGCTGGAAGGACGGCCGCTGATCCGAGCGCGCCCCTCGAGGTCGGCAAGTGAGATCTCACCTTGGTTCACGTGCGTCGGCAGCCACATCACGCGGGAGACGCAAGATCACCGGTGGCGGCGGCATCGGCCCCATCGAACCCCGGTCGGAGAGCTCGTCGAGCACGAGCACGAGCCGCGCCAGGCGATGCGATCCGAGCCCTTCCAGGCCGCGCTCGGCCCGCGACAGCCCACCCTGATCGACGCCCGCCTGGGACGCCAGTGACCGCTGGGATACGCCTGCCTGGCGTCGCCAGCGCGCGATCCATGCCCCCAATACGATCCTGGCCGCGGCATCGTCGAGGTCCCACATCGGCGAATCACAGCACGCGTCTCTTACCCGCGACTTCCGAGCTGCCCACTCGCACGACGTGATGCGCGGACGCTCATCGCGGACGGCAGTGACTTGGCCAGCGCCTGATCACATGCCGTCGCCGGCGCCAGCCTGACCTCCACCTGCAATGGCCTTGAGGCCATCCTCCCACCCGAGGTGATGCGCCGACGCTCATCGAGGACGGCAGTGAGTTCCCGACCGACGAGAGCCGCGCGACCGACGGGGATCCGGAACGGTCGCGACCAAACCCATCCCGGAGGTAGGCTTGGCCGTGGACCCCATCGAACCGGAGGAGACGCATGAGCGCCGGTGACACCCGCCCGACATCGACCCCTGCGGGACCACTTTCCGAGGACGAGCTGCGCCGGATCGACGCCTACTGGCGCGCCGCCAACTACCTCTCCGTCGGTCAGATCTACCTGCTGGACAACCCGCTGCTTCGCGAACCCCTGGGACCCCGGCACGTGAAGCCCAGGCTGCTGGGCCACTGGGGGACGACACCGGGCCTGAACTTCATCTACGCCCACATGAACCGGGTGATCCGGAACTGGGACCTGGACGCGATCTACATCACCGGGCCCGGGCACGGCGGCCCCGCGATCGTGGCCAATGCCTATCTCGAGGGCACGTACAGCGAGGTCTACCCCAGCATCACCCGGGACGAGGACGGAATGCGGCGGCTGTTCCGCCAGTTCTCGTTCCCGGGCGGGATCCCGAGCCACGTCGCGCCCGAGACGCCGGGATCGATCCACGAGGGGGGCGAGCTCGGGTACGCGCTGTCGCACGCCTACGGCGCCGCGTTCGACAACCCGGACCTCGTCGTGTGCGCGGTGGTCGGCGACGGGGAGGCGGAGACGGGGCCGCTGGCCACGAGCTGGCACTCCAACAAGTTCGTGAACCCGGTCCGCGACGGAGCGGTCCTGCCCATCCTCCACCTGAACGGCTACAAGATCGCCAACCCGACGGTGCTCGCGCGCATCCCGCAGGCGGAGCTCCAGGCCCTCATGGAGGGCTACGGCCACAAGCCGTACTTCGTCGAGGGCGACGACCCGGCCAGCGTCCACCAGCAGCTCGCGGCGACGATGGACACGGTGATCGAGGAGATCCAGGCGATCCAGAAGGCGGCCCGCGAGGGTGGCGTCACGGAGCGCCCGCGGTGGCCGATGATCGTGTTCAAGACGCCCAAGGGCTGGACGGGCCCGAAGGAGGTCGACGGCAAGCCGGTCGAGGGGACGTGGCGGTCGCACCAGGTCCCGATGGCCGAGGTTCGGACGAACGAGGACCACCGCGCCATCCTCGAGGCGTGGCTGCGGAGCTACCACCCCGAGGAGCTGTTCGACGAAACCGGCGCGCTGATCCCCGAGCTCGCATCGCTGCCGCCCAAGAGCTACCGGCGGATGAGCGCCAACCCCGTCGCCAACGGCGGCGAGCTGCTCCGCGACCTGGTCCTGCCGGACTTCCGCGACTACGCCGTCGACGTGCCGTCACCCGGCGCGACGACCTCCGAGGCGACCCGGGTCCTCGGCACCTACCTGCGCGACGTGATCGACCACAACCGTGAGACGTTCCGCGTGTTCGGACCCGACGAGACGCAGTCGAACCGGCTGGGAGCCGTGTTCGAGGCGACCGACCGCCAGTTCGACGCCGAGATCCTGCCCACCGACGAGTCCCAGGCGCCGGAAGGCCGGGTGATGGAGGTCCTCTCGGAGCACCAGTGCCAGGGCTGGCTCGAGGGCTACCTGCTCACCGGCCGACACGGCCTGTTCAACTGCTACGAGGCGTTCATCCACATCGTCGACTCGATGTTCAACCAGCATGCGAAGTGGCTCAAGGTGACCCGGGACATCCCGTGGCGGCGCCCGATCGCCTCGCTCAACTACGTGCTCAGCTCGCTCGTCTGGCGGCAGGACCACAACGGGTTCTCGCACCAGGACCCGGGCTTCATCGATCACGTGGTCAACAAGAAGGCCGACGTCATCCGCGTCTACCTGCCGCCGGACGCGAACACGCTCCTGTCGGTCGGGGATCACTGCCTGCGCAGCCGCCACTACGTCAACGTGATCGTCGCCGGCAAGCAGCCGGCCCCGAACTGGCTGGCCGATGGACCAGGCGATCCTCCACTGCACCCGCGGGATCGGGATCTGGGACTGGGCGAGCAACGACCAGGGCGGCGAGCCGGACGTCGTCATCGCATGCGCCGGGGACATCCCGACCCTCGAGGCGCTGGCCGCCGTCGACCTGATCCGCACCCACCTGCCGGAGCTCAAGGTCCGGTTCATCAACGTCGTGGACCTGATGCGGCTCCAGGACGAGAAGGAGCACCCGCACGGGCTGTCCAACGCCGAGTTCGATGCGCTGTTCACGACGGACAAGCCGATCGTGTTCGCCTATCACGGCTACCCGTGGCTGATCCACCGCCTCACCTACCGCCGGACGAACCATGCCAACCTGCACGTCCGCGGCTACAAGGAGGAAGGGACGACGACCACGCCGTTCGACATGGTGATGCTCAACGACCTCGACCGGTTCCACCTCGTGATCGACGCGATCGACCGGGTTCCGGGTCTCGGACCAAGGGCCGGCCACGTGCGCCAGCTGATGGTCGACAAGCGGATCGAGGCCCGGGCGTACACCCGGCTCGAGGGCGAGGACGCGCCCGAGATCGCGAACTGGGCCTGGCCGCAGCCGGCCGGCTGAATGACGCGATCAGCCCTTCCCGGCGGCGGGCGGATCCTCGTCGTCAACGCGGGATCGAGCAGCCTCAAGCTGCGGGTCCTCGACGATGGCGACGAGCTCGTGGGGTCCGCGGACCTGCCCGCGCCGAGGGGATCGACCGACGCGGCGGAGGTCGAGGCTGCGATCCGCGGCTTCGGTGCGGTCGCGGCGGTGGGCCATCGGATCGTGCACGGTGGGACGGTGTTCTCGAGCCCGGTCCGGATCGATGCCCGGGTGATCGCCCGCCTCGAGGCCCTCACGGACCTCGCGCCGCTCCACCAGCCAAAGTCGCTCGCGGCCCTCGCGGCGGTCAGCGCGGTCATCCCCGACGTGCCCGCCGTCGCGTGCTTCGACACCGCGTTCCACGCCACGCTGCCGGCGGCCGCGTCCACGTACGCCCTGCCGCCCGAATGGCGCAAGCGCTGGGACCTGCGGCGATACGGGTTCCACGGTCTGTCGCACGCCTATGCGACGCGTCGCGCCGCACAGCTCCTCGGACGACCGGTCGCGGACCTCCGCCTGGTCACCTGCCACCTCGGCGCGGGTGCCTCGCTGGCCGCGGTCGCGGGCGGGCGCTCGGTCGACACGACGATGGGCTTCACACCGCTCGAGGGCCTGGTGATGGCGACCCGGTCCGGGAGCGTCGATCCGGGCCTCGTGCTGTGGCTTGCCGAGCACGTCGGGATGCCGCCGGCCGAGCTCGCCGCGACGCTCGAGCGCCGGTCGGGGCTGCTGGGGCTGGCCGGGACCTCGGACATGCGGGTGATCCTCGCCGGCGCCGCCGCCGGAACGCCAGATGCGGCCCTCGCGCTCGACGTCTACGTCCACCGGCTGCGGGGGTCGATCGCGGCGATGACCGCAGCGTTGGGCGGGCTCGATGCGCTCGTGTTCACCGGCGGCGTCGGCGAGCGGGCGCCGCGGGTCCGCGCGATGGCGGCCGACGGGCTCGGCTTCCTCGGCGTCACCCTCGATCCATCACGCAACGACGAAGGCTCCGCCGATCGCGAGATCTCGCCCGACGGCGCGGGCGTCCGGGTGCTCGTCCTCGAGGCGCGCGAGGACCTCGAGATCGCGCACGAGGTGCGCGACGTGCTCGGCGGGCAGGGTTAGCCGGGGATCGGCGCCGGGAGGAGCGTTCAGCGGTGGTCGATCAGCCCTTCCGCTCGCGAACCACCAGCACCGAGCACGGAGCATGGAGCAGCACGTTGCGGGCCACGCTGCCCAGCAACAGCCTCGCGAGCCCGGTATGGCCGCGGGTGCCCATCACGATCGTGCCGATCCCGCGCTCGCCGGCAAACCGCACGATCTCGCCCGCGGCGTCACCCTCGAGCACGACCGGCTGCGCGTCCATGCCCAGGCCGCCCAGGCGTCCGGCCGCGGTGTCGGCCTCGATCCTGGTCTCCTCGCGAGCCTCGTCGACCGACCGCGTGTAGGAGGCGAGCACCTGGTCGTACAGCCCGGGCGTGAACCCGGCCGCGACGGGCACGGCGGTCTCGGCCACGGTCAGCACCGTCAGCGCGCGATGCTCGAAGATCGGCCACGTGGCCAGCACTTCCTCGGCCGCGCGCGCTGAGCTCGAGCCGTCGTCGGCGAACGCGATCGGCCCCAGCGTCGCGCCGCGAGCGACGAGCACCGGGCACGGGCCGTGATCGACGACCTCGGACGCCGTGCTGCCAAGGACCATCGTCGCGATCGTGCTGTGCCCCCGGCTGCCGACGACGATGAGGTCGGCCTCCATCCCCCGCCCCTCATCGACGATCGCGCTGGCGGGGCGGCCGCGAAGCAGGAACCCCTCCACCTTCGCGCCCGTTCGTTCGAGCGTCCGCTCGGCCCGGTCGATCGCCTCGCGATGGTGGCGGGCCTCGACCTCCTCCTCGGTCTCGTGGGAGCGCGGTCCGGGCCCCGAGGACGCCCACGCGAGCGCCAGGACGTCGGCATACGGCTGCTGGACGGAGACCACGCGGACGAGCGAGCCCGCGGGGAGCATGAAGCTGGCGACGAGCTCGGTCGCCCGGTCGCTGGAGACCGAGCCATCGACGGCAAGCAGGATTCGCATCGGGAACCTCCGATCTCCACCAATCGTCGTGCGGCCGCCGGCTGCCCGGATCGGCCGAACGGCCCGATCACCGAGCCCGTTATGCCCGCTCCACGGCGGGCCTCCGGGACGGGCCGGCCGACCGGCGCGGTCGACTCGATGGTACGGCCCGCGGCCAGGCTCAGGCTCGCTCGAGCGCCGCGAGCAGGGCCAATTCGGTCGGGGTCGCCCCGAGCCCCAGCCGCTCGCCGAGCCGCGCCGCGAGCGGAGGCTCGAGGAACGTCGACGCGAGCGCCTCGGCGTGCTCCCCGGCGAACACGGACGCGGGTGGCCCGTCGAGGATCACCCGTCCCGACCGCATGACCACCACCCGCTCGAACGACTCGGCGACGAACCGCATGTCGTGGCTGATCGTGATCACGGTCCGGCCGCTCGACGCCAGGTCGCCGACGATGCGCTGGATCTGGGCCACGCCGCGCGCATCCTGGCCGGTCGTCGGCTCGTCGAGGATGACGACGGGCGTCTCCATGGCCAGGATCGACGCCAGCGCGAGCAGCTTGCGCCGCGAGTGGCCCAGGTCGTAGGGGTTGGTCCCGGCCTCGCCGGTCAGCCCGACCGCCTCGATCGCGGCGCCGACCGCGCGATCGAGATCCGCGCCGCGGCGGCCGAGGTTTCGCGCCCCGAACGAGACCTCGGCGCGAACCGAGCCGGCGAAGATCTGGCGATCGGGGTCCTGGAACACGAGGCCCGCCGTCGCGGCGAGGTGGGCGACCCGCCGATCGTGGATGTCCTCGCCGTCGTGGAGGACCTGTCCCTCGGTGGGCCGGAGCAGCCCGTTGAGATGGCGCACGAGCGTCGACTTGCCGCTGCCGTTGCGCCCGACGATCGCGACACGCTGTCCGTCGGGAATGTCCAGGTCGACGCCGTCGAGGGCTCGCGTGGTCCCCTCGTACACGTGGACCAGCCCGACGGTCGAGATCCGGGTCACGACGCGTCCACCGTGGCATCGCGCCGTCCGGCGCGACCCGTGTCATCGGCGACCAGCGCTGCCAGCGCCCGGAGCACCCGCGGGTCACCCGTCGTGGGTCCCGCGGCGCCGCCGCCCTCCGCGACTCCGCCGGCGCGACCAGGACCACCGGGACCACCGGCACCACCGGCACCCGCGAGCGCGCGTTCCAGCCGGACCCGGGACGGCGGCTCCACGCCCAGCTCGGGCAGATCGGGCATCGCGAGCACCTCGCCCGCCGCCCCGTCTCGGACGATCCGTCCGGCATCCAGCACGACGACCCGGTCGCACAGCCCGTCGAGGAGGTCCGTCTTGTGCTCGGCGATCAGGAGCGCCGTGCCGCTCGCGGCCAGGCGCACCAGCGCCTCGCCCACGAGCCTCGTCCCCTCCGGATCCAGCTGTGCGGTCGGCTCGTCGAGCACGAGGTGGCGCGGCCGCATCGCGAGGATCGACGCGATCGCCACCAGCTGGGCCTGGCCACCGGACAGCCGCCCGGGGTCGCGCCTGGCGAGGTCCTCGATCCGGAGCGCCATGAGCGCCTCGCGGGTCCGGTCGAGGCTCTCGGCGACGTCCAGGCCCAGGTTGACCGGGCCCATGGCGACCTCCTCGAACACGGTGGCGGTGGTGCCCGAGCGCTGCGTGTTCGGGTTCTGGAACACGAGGCCGACGAGGGTCGCCAGCTCGTGCGTCCTGCGTCCCGTCGTCGGCTCGCCGTCGATCCGCACCTCGCCCCGCAGCGTTCCGCCGATCGAGGCCGGCGCGAGGCCGGACGCGACCAGGCACACGGTGGACTTGCCCGCCTCGTTGGGTCCGACCAGGCCCACGATCTCGCCGGCGTCGATGCGCAGGTCGACGTCCTGGAGCACCTGGCGGGCATAGCCCGGGTAGCGGTACCCGACCGCGATCAGCTCGAGCATCAGCGAATCGGGGGCACGAGGCCGGCCACCCGGCCGACCATGAACAGCAGAAAGGCGATGCCCAGCACCCACCGGATCACCTGCTGGCGGGGGCTGTCGGGCAGCGACCACAGCAGCTGCCGGCGCCCGGGGCGCCCGAATGCCCGCACCTCGAGCGCCAGGCTGCGCTCCTCGACCTCGGTCAGCGAGGACAGGATCACCGGACCGACCAGCGGCATCACGCCGCGCAGCCGGGCACGGATGCTGCCCTCCGTGTCCAGGCCGCGGGCGCGCTGCGCCGCCTGGATCGCGGCGGCGCGCTCGATCAGCAGCGGGATCGTCTCCAGCGTCGCGGCGGCAGCGAACGCCAGCCGCGGCGGCAGCCCGCGGCGCTCGATGTCGGTGACCAGGGCCCGGGGATCCGTGGTCAGGCCGAACAGGCCGAGAGCCATGGCGGCGACGAACAGCCGGACCAGGATCTGGCCCGCGAAGTCCACGCCCTCCGCCGTGGCATCGAACGGCCCGATGGTCAGCAGGACGGTCTGGCCCGCCCGCGTGAAGATCGAGACCAGGGCGACCGAGATCGCGATCGGCAGGCTCACGGCCACGGCCACCCGCAGCAGGCGCAGCAGCAGGCGGGCGGCGAGCGCGCTGGGGACGACGATCCCCAGCAGCAGGGCCAGGGGCAGCAGGTAGCCGCCGGCGAAGAACGCCGTGAGCGTGACCGTGGCCGCCGCGACGGCCTTGGTCAGCGGGTTCAGCCGGTGGTACGCCGTGGGCATCGGCGGCACCAGCGACGCGAGGAACGCCCGGTCCTCGGAGGTCAGGCTCCGCGTCCCGGGCGTCCCGGCATCGGCTACCACGTCGCCCGGGGCGATCGGGTCAGTCCTCGATGGTGCCGATCGCGCGCTCGCCCTGCGGGAAGCGCGCCACGAAGCGGCGCGACAGCGACTGGAGCAGCACGAACACGATGATGTACGTGATGGTCTTGTCGATCGGGTCCGAGATCAGGCCCTGCTGGAGCACCAATTCGGTGAGCGACGAGCCGGCCTGCTGGAACGCGGCCACCAGCACGTCCGTGCCGCCGCCGGTCACCCCGCCGAAGCCGTAGGCGGAGATCGGCGCCGACAGGATCGCGGAGATGACCCCGCAGATGGCGCCGCCGACCACGATGTACGCCACCCCCAGGTTGCGGCGCAGGAACAGCTGGAGCAGGAGCGCGATGATCGCCACCACCAGGATCGCCGCGATCAGCCACGCGACCACGATGAAGATCGGGTCCACGTTGCTCAGGTCGCCGAAGAACGTCACGCCATTGGTGTAGGCGGGCAGGATGCCCCAGATCGCGAGCGCGGCGAGCACCCCGATCGCGACCACGGCGCCGATCACGAGCTCGCGCGTGGGCGTGTTGGGACGGCTTCGGAAGAACCCGAGGTAGCCGAACACGCCGGCCAGCAGGCCGATCTCGGCCGCGACGATGGCGTACGGCCACGCGTACGGGCTGCCAAACGGCGTCCCGGCGAGCACGAACGTCCAGATCAGGTTGGCGAACAGCCCGGTCAGCAGCCCCGGGATCGGGCCCGCGAGCGCGCCGACCAGGATGGTGCCGATCGAATCGAGGTAGATCGGCACCTTGAGCGCCTGCCCGACCGTCTGGCCGAGCACGATGTTGATCGCGATCGCGATCGGGATCAACACGATGGTGCGCGTGTCGAACTGGCGCGCGATCGACTCGATGCCGCCGGTCTGCGCATATTCAGCGACGGCGTAGACGACGAGCCCGATGAGCAGGGCGATGGCGATCACGAGGGCGATCGTGTTGGCGCCCGCGACCAGGCCCGTGTCGGGGTCCGCGGTGACGTCGAGGTTGCCGGTGATGCTGACGCCGATCACGACCGCCACGATCGCGGCGATGACCCCCGCGAGCACCCGGATCCAGAACTTGGACATGCCTGCCTCCATCCTCCGCCCGGGCGAGCTCCGGACCCGTCTAGCGTGCCACGTCCGCGCGCCCTTGGGCCAGCATTCCGACACGTTCCACCCACCGGCGCAGGAACTCGGCCGCGTCGACCTCGACGGCAACGTCCGCGTTTGCGGTCCGCTGCCACAGGCCCCGCCAGTCGGCGACCGTCAGGCCGTCGGCAACGCCGCCCGACGCATCGACGTCCACCGCCACCGCCCTCGTGCTCGTGAGGCGTTCGTCGAGCGCGGTCGCCACGACCAGCGCGTCGTGGACGAAGGCGCCGTAGAAGCCGTCGTACTTCGCGTGGAACTCCATGTAGAAGCGGAGCGCGTCGGCGACGTACCGGACGACCCGGTTGCTGGCCACGGACCGCCGCTCCGGCTCGCCGGGCTCGCGGCCCGGATCGAGCGTGTCGTCCGGGGTGCTGCCGGCGCGGCGCGCAAGCTCGACCACGTGATCCGGCGTCATCCGGGCGGTCTCCGTCACGTCGAGGCCCATCGCAAGCACCCGTGGGATCGCCGGATCGTCGTCGATCGCCGACTGCCAGGCCGCGAACGCGATCCGTGCCGCCTCCGGGTCGCAGTGGATGTTCCACTCGGTCGTGGGCGTGGTGTTGCCCGGCACGCGGTAGCTCCCGCCCATCAGCACCCAGCGCCGCAGGAGCTGCGGGAGGCGTGGCTCGGCGAGCACGGCGATCGCGAGGTTGGTCAGGGGCCCGAGCGTGACCAGGGTGACCTGCCCGGGCCGCCGGCGCGCCTCGGCGACGATCAGATCCGGCGCGTACCGGTCCGACAGAGCCGCGGCGGGCTCGGGCAGCTGCGCGTAGCCGATGCCGTGCGGGCCATGCGTGTCGGGAGCGATGTCCAGCGGCCGCAGCAGTGGCTGCTCGCGACCCAGCGCCACCTCGACGTCGCCGCGGCCGGCGAGCGCCAGCACCTGGCGCGTGTTGCGCTCGACATCGCGCGCGGCGACGTTGCCCGACACGCAGGTCACCGCCACCAGCTCGGCGTCCCGGCTGGCGCAGGCGTACAGGATCGCGAGCGAGTCGTCGATCCCGGTGTCGACGTCTAGGATCAGGGGTGTCCGGTCGCTGCTGGCCACGGAGCGATGCTACTCGCCGCACGCCTGGAGGGTCGCCCGCGCCGCGCCGGGTTGACGCGGCCCACGTACTGGACTAGGGTCCGGTTCATGACGCAGGAGGCAGCCCGCCCGCAACGCCGGCCGGAGCGCGCCGACGCCTCACGCAACCGCACGATGCTGCTCGTGGCCGCCGCTCGGCTGTTCGCGCTCCACGGGGTGGCGGCGGTGTCCATGGACGACGTCGCGGCGGCCGCGGGCGTGGGCAAGGGGACCCTGTACCGCCGGTTCGGCGACAAGTCGGGACTGGCCATGGCGGTCCTCGATGCCCGGGACCGGGCGCTCCGTGAGGCGATCGTCGCGGGACCCCCGCCGCTCGGTCCGGGCGCCGGCCCGAAGACGCGTCTCCGCGCGTTCATCGGCGCGTATGCCGAGTACCTCGAGCGCAACCTGAACCTGCTCACGCTCGCGGAGACCGCGTCTCCCGGCGCCCGCTACCGGAGCGAGGCGTACGCGACGTGGGGCCGCCACGTGCAGGCACTGCTCGAGGCCGAGGGCACGCCCGAGCCCGATGTCACGGCGGAGCTCGTGCTGGCACTGCTGGACGCGGACCTCTACGCGTATCTGCGGATCGCGCGCGGCTGGCCGCCCGCGAAGATCGCGGACTCGATGGTCGGCGCCGCCGACGCGATGGCCCGCCGCCGCCGCTGAACTGGTCAGGGCGCCCTGGGGCTCACGAACCGGCAACGGTCGCGGACGGGGCACAGGTCGTGCTTCGGGTTCTGCGCGTGGCAGATCACGCGGCCGTGGTGGATCAGCAGCACGTGTGCCGGGTACATCTGGTCCGGCACCAGCAGGCCCAGGAACAGGTCGTGGGCCTGGTCGGCGGTCGCCTTGGCCGGGATCAGCCCGATCCGCTTCGACACCCGCTCCACGTGGCGGTCCACAGCCATCACGGGGGCGCCGAAGCAGAACGCGAGCACGATCGAGGCCGTCTTCTTGCCGATGCCATCGATCGCGGTGAGCCAGTCGCGCGCCTCGAGGACCGGCATCTCGCCCAGGAAGTCCAGCCGGTAGTCGCCGCGCTGCTCGCGGATGTGGCGCAGCGTGGCCTGGATCCGGGGCGCCTTCTGCGGCGCGAGGCCGCCGGGCCGGATGACGTCCACCAGCTCCGGCTGCGGTGCGTGCTCGACCAGCGACCAGTCGGGCGGGGCCGCCGTCGACAGGCCGTCGCCGCCCCAGCCGATCCCGGGACGGTGCTCCTCCGCGGGCCGATCGCTGGGGTAGCGCGCCCGGAGCGCCTCGAACGCCTTCTCCGCGTTCACGTCGGCGGTGTTCTGGGTCAGGATCGTGAGGATCAGCTCGCTCGTGGGGTCCAGCCGTGACACCCATTCCTGCGGGCCGTAGGTCTCAGTCAGGCGGTCGATCACGTAGTCGGCCAGCCCCGGTCGGTACCGGCGGAGATACGACGCCCACGCCTTGACCGGGTCCGTGCGCTTCCTCGGTCGCCGCCCCGTCGCGGTCGCACGACGCCCGGTCGCCGCGGCGGTGCTGCGCGGGCTCACCGGACCCCGCCCGACGCATCGTGTTTGCGAAGGGCGACCATCCCGAGTGACACCAGCCTGGCGATCCGCTCGCCGCAGCGCTCGACCGGCGCCGATCCGGCGGCCATGGCCGTCTCGACGCTCTGCGGCGCCTCGACGACCGGGACGACGACCGCGCCCACGCTCGCCAGCGCCGCGATGCCGCCCGGGGTGACGCCGCCCCCGATGACGACGCACGGCGTGCCCGCCGCACGGGCGCGGCGCGACACGCCGAACGCGGTCTTGCCGTATGCGGTCTGCTCGTCGACGCGGCCCTCGCCGGTGATCACCAGATCGGCCGCCGCGAGCGCGTCGTCGAACCCGGCCTCCTCCATCACCAGGTCGACGCCCGGTTGGAGCTCGAGCGACGCAAACCGGTCCGTGAGGCACAGCAGCCCGAACCCCACGCCGCCCGCCGCGCCGGCGCCCGGCGTCTCGCGCTCGCGGCGGCCGGTCGCCGCCTCGAGCGCGTCGGCGAACCGGGCGAGCCGCGCGTCGAGGACCCGGACCAGGTCGGGATCGGCGCCCTTCTGCGGCCCGTACGTCGCGGCGGCGCCAAGCGGCCCGAGCAGCGGGTTGGTGACGTCGCACGCGATCCGCAGGCGGGTCTCCGCGAGCCGCGGATCGAGTCCGGCAAGGTCGACGGTCGCCAGGTCATCGTCCACGCGGGCGCCCAGGGCACGCAGGATCCCCGCGCCGCCATCGCTGGTCGCGCTGCCGCCGATCCCCAGCGCGATGTCGCGGATCCCCGCGTCGAGCACGGCGCGGAGCAGGTCGCCGGTCCCCTGGCTCGTGGCGCGCGCCGCATCGCGTGCCTCCGGGGCGACCAGGGACAGGCCGGAGGCCGCGGCCATCTCGACGAACGCGACCGTGTCGCCGTCGCGGACGAGCCATCGGGCGCGGATCGGCCGGCCCAGCGGATCGATCGCGGCCGCCTCGCGCCACGCCCATCCCCCGGACGCGTCGATCGCGACCAGCGTGCCCTCGCCGCCATCCGCGAGCGGTGCCAGCCGGACGCCGTCATCCGGTCGAGCGCGCCGCCAGCCGCCGGCGACCGCGCTCGCGACCTCGACGCTCGTCAACGAGCCCTTGAACGAGTCGGGCGCGACGAGGATGTGGAGCGACCGGTCCGGTGACGTCACCGGCCATCCGTGCGCGAACGCGGCGCGTCCATGTCAGGACCCGTTCTCACCGGCTGTCGGGTGCCGCTTGTCGAGGTACTCGGGGATCCGGATCATCGGCGGCCGCTCGTGATCGGCGAGCTCGATGACCTCCAGCGACAGCCGTCCGCGGCCGGACCGCGGCAGCTTCATCGTCGAGCCGAGCTCCGCGAACAGCCGGGCGCGCCGCCGCTCCTCGAGCCGCTTCATGACGGCCTGGAGGATGACGAACGACATCCGCGACAGGCCCTCCAGCTCCTGGTTCCGGTGCACCCGGCGCTCGAGGTCGACCTGCCCCAGGCTCTCGATGCCGGCTCGCTCGGCGGCGTCGATCAGGTGGCCGATCTCGACCGCGTAGCCCGTGAAGAACGGCAGCTGCTCGAGCAGCGAGCGCCGGCCGGCGTACTCGCCGCTGAGGGGCTGGATCATGCCCGACAGCTCGGGGAAGAACAGGTTGATCAACGGCCGCGCGACGAGCTCGGTGACCCGGCCGCCGCCCCCTTCCTTGAGCACGCCACCCTCGACGATCGGGCGCTGGTAGTAGCCCTTCACGTACTGGAGGCGGGGCTCGACGAGCAGCGGTCCGAGGGTGCCGTAGACCATCCGGTGATGCCAGTTCCGGACGTCGGTGTCCGCCCACACGATGATGTCGCCCGAGGTCTCGTACAGCGACTTCCACAGCGCCTCGCCCTTGCCCCGGTACGAGCCGTACCGGCTCAGCACGTCGGGGTGCTGGACGACGCGCGCACCTTCGGCCTCCGCGATCGCGCGGGTGTCGTCGGTGGACGCGGAGTCGATGACGAGCAGCTCGTCCACGAGCCTGAACCGCTCGTGCATCTCGCGGATGGCGCGGCGCACGATCGGCCCGATCGTGTCGGCCTCGTTGAGCGTCGGCAGCACGAGGCTGACGGTCACGCCGAGCTTGTCCTTGAGCGCGGTCATGCGTGCCAGGTCGGCGAACTCCGAGTGGTGGAAGTTCGCCTCGGCGAACCACCGCTCGACCCGGGCCGGGATGGCCTGCGACTCCTCGGCCGCGCGATCCGCGGCGGCCAGCGTCTCCGCGCGCTGGGCAAGCTGCTCGAACGTCTGGCGGCCGATCGGCTCGCGGGTCTTGACGACGATCACGGTCGGCTTGGCACGCTGGGCGATCGCCTCCGGCAGCGCGCCGAACAGCGAGCTCCCCGCGTCGCCGGGCGGCGCCGAGGCGCCCATCACCACGAGATCGGCACGCTCGGCCTCGCGAAGGATCGCGGTCCGGACGTTCTGCGTCTCGCGCAGGATCGGCTCCGAGCGGGCCGTCAGGTGCTGGCGCACGAACGACGCAAGCGCATGCTCCGCCTGGGCGCGGACCGCCTCGGTGACGCCCGCGGGCACGACATGCATCACCACGACGGTGGCGTCCAGCCGATGGGCGAGGGCGTTGGCAAACCGCAGCGCGAGCTCCGCGTGCGGACCGCCGCGAACGGGGACCAGGATCCGCTGGATGTCGCGCGCGCCGCGCTGCTTGACGACGGCGATGTCGCACGGCGATTCGCGCACGACCTCGTCGATCGTGGGCGAGATGACGGACGCCCCCGGATCGCGCCGCGGCCCGGACTTGCCGCCCCAGCCGAAGATCAGCAGGTCCGCCTCCTGCTCGGCGGCCGCTTCGACGATCCCGGCCGCCGCGTGCCGGCCGATCCGGACCAGGGGGTGGATCGTGGTGCCCTCGGGGACGTAGTCGAGCACCTTCTGGAGCAGCCGCCGCGCCTGGCGGGCCCGGGTCGCGCCCTCGCTCAGCGGCATGCCCTCGGGCACCTCGACGATCCCCAGCGCGGCCAGCTCGCCGGTTCGCGGATCCAGCAGGGTGGCCCCGATCCGGATCAGCTCCTCCGCGGTCAGCGGGTTCGCGACCGGGATCAGGATGCGTGACGGCAGCGGCTCGCCGCTCATCGCGCGGTGCTCGCGGGTGAGTCGGCGCCGGGATCCGGCTCCCGTCCCGCAGTCCCGCCGGACTCGCCGGCATCGGGCTCGTCCGACACGGCCAGCCAGCGCTCGACGAGGTACGGCTTGAGCAGCTCGAACTCGCGCGCCTGCCGCTCGACGCCCTCCTCGGCGTCGGCCGTCGTGAGGTGGCGGTTCTCGATGATGAAGCTGCCGACGCGCCCGAAGTAGATCGGGACGAGCGCCGCGACCAGCCGGGCGGTGCCCACGGAGCCCTGGCGGGTCGCGATCACGAGGTCGTAGATCACCCGGGCCCACAGGTCGTCCGGGAAATGGAAGCCCGCCAGCGCCTCGGCCATCTCGAGCGTGGTCGGGTGGGCGCTGTCGGTCTCGCCGCCGACGCCAAGCCGCAGCTGCGCCGCGTCCGCGAGGCGTCCGGCCTCCGCGGCCAGCGTGAGCACCATGTCCAGGTTGGCCGGGTCGAGCATCGTCCGCCAGGTGTCGACCATGCCGAGCGACCCCGCGTGGAACTCGGACAGCAGCCGGATCGAGTTCACCTCGAGCGGCGGCGGGTCGATGATCCGCTCGAAGCCATATGCCGGAACGTCATGGCTGCCGCGGATCCCGAGCCACGAACCCGGATGCTGGACCGCCAGGCTCAGGATCGTGCCCACGACCTGCCGGAACATCGGGCCGAGGTCGGCGCCCGGATCCTTGGGATCGTGGATCTTGGCACCCAGCCGCGTCTGGCATACCGCGTACCCGCCCGACACGGCCGACGTGGTCATCCAGATGTCGATGCCGAACTTGCTGATGTCCTCGGTCCAGTCGTCGAGCTCGAGGTAGTGGCGGACGAGGTCGCCGCTGACCCCGAAGTCGCCACCGATCGGCTGGCGGATCCGGTGGCCGTAGAGCGCCCGCGTCAGGGGATAGGTGACGGTGTTGGTGATCGTCCCGTCGTACTTGTAGCGCGAGTACAGCGGGGCGACGAAGTCGTAGCCGCCCTTGAGGATCGGACCCGCCAGCAGCTCGATCCACTCGGGGACGATGCTGCGCAGGTCGCTGTCGACGACGACCAGGGCCTGGACCTCGAGCGCCGCCGCGATCTCGAAGATCGTGCGCAGCGCCGCGCCCTTGCCGCCGATGCCGTCGATCTCCGGGTAGGTCAGCGTCACCCGGTCGAGGCGGTTGGTCGGCCGCACCAGGAGGATCGATTCCACGTAGTCCGGCGGCTCGGTGTCCACGACGACGCGCTGGGTGCCGTCCGGGCTGCCGGCATCCGAGTTCACGAGCACCGGCTTGAGGTCGGGGAAGTACTGGACCAGCCCGGCGTGGGCCGCCCGCACGACATAGCCGATCGTCGCGGCGTTCTTGAAGCTCGGGATGCCGACCATGATGTCGGCGCGGCCGAGCCGGGCGATCTCTTCGCGGATCGCGGGCGTCAGGGTCGTCGCGGGCACGGGCTCACCCTACCACCGGGCGGAACCGGCCGGCACGAACGAACGCGATCCGGGGCATGGCCACGGACTATGATCCTGCCCACCCTGCGACCGTCACCCGAGCCAACCCTCGAGGCGCCCATGTCGGCCCCATCCGTCCCCGCGGCCGTGCCCACGGCTGCCAGCGCGCGTGACCCGAACCTGCGTCCCGCCGCGCAGGCGTCGTGGGTGCTGTACGACTTCGCGAAC
This sequence comes from uncultured Chloroflexia bacterium, assembly GCA_963749705.1. Taxonomy (GTDB): domain Bacteria; phylum Chloroflexota; class Limnocylindria; order Limnocylindrales; family CSP1-4; genus CAIXZV01. Next base: position 326,793 of record CAVVNQ010000003.1, read on the forward strand.
ACCATCTTCTCGTTCGCGATCGTGTCCGGCGCGATCGGCCTGTGGCTGACCGACGACGCCCGCTTCGGCGCGGCGACGGGCCAGCTCGTCCTGAGCGTTGCGATCGCGGTCAGCGTCGGGTTCAACGCGATCGTGTCGCCGGTCCTGGGCGCGCTGTCCGACCGGGGTGGCCGCCGGCTGCCGTTCCTGCTCGCGTTCACTGCCATGTGCATCGGGCCGACGGCGATCATCGGGCTGAGCGGCCCGCTGGTGGGCGTGCTGCTGTTCGTGCTGGCCAACTTCGGCTACCAGGCCGCGCTCATCTACTACGACGCGTCGATCAAGCTGGTGAGCACGCCCCGGACGCGCGGGCGGCTGAGCGGCATCGGCACCGGCGTCGGGTACTGCGGCACGGTCTTCGTCGGTCTCGCGATCTTCCTGTTCGACGTGCCGGTCGAGGCCCGCTTCCCGCTCTCGGCGGTGCTGTTCGCCCTGTTCGCGATCCCGGTGTTCGTGGTCGTCCGCGAGCACCGCGACCCGTCGGTCCCGCGGCTGACGGTCGCCGACGTGCTCGCCTCGTGGCGCCAGCTCGAGACGACGATCGCCCACGCCCGGGACGTGCCGGGGCTGCCGCGGTTCCTGGTCGGGCGGTTCTTCTACTCGGATGCCGTCAACACCGTGATCGTGGTCATGACCGTCGTGTCGGTCGAGGCCGTCGGTCTGACGGCCGGGCAGGCGAACCTGATCCTGCTGTCGCTGACGCTGGTCGCGATCGTGATGTCGTTCGTGTGGGGGTGGCTGAGCGACCGAGCCGGTCCCAGGAAGACGCTGATCACCGTGCTCCTGAGCTGGGCCGTGGGTCTCGTGCTGGGGGCAGTGTCACTGTCGCTCAATGGCACGGATCCGCTCACCGGGGGACCCACCCCGTCGACGGCCGGTCTCGCGCTGTTCCTGGTCGCGGGGGCGATCCTCGGCTCCGGGCTGGGCGGCGTGCAGGTCGCGGACCGGGTGTTCATGGTCCGGCTGTCGCCCCCCAACCGGGTGGGCGAGTTCTTCGGCGTCTACGGGCTGGTCGGCAAGGCCTCGCAGGTCATCGGGCAGCTCCTGTACGGCGCGATCGTGTTCCTGCTGCTCGAGTCGATCGGGGTTGCCGCCTACCAGGTCGCGATCCTGAGCCTGATCGTGACCATGCTCATCGGCCTGTGGCTGGTGTGGCCCGTGAGCGACCGGTGGATCGGCTCGGGCGAGGTCTCGTCCGACGGCGCCGATGCGCCACCGCCGCGCCTCGCGCCGGACCGCGCGCCGCTCGAGGACCGCCGCTGACGATCGGCGCGGCGAATCCGGGCGGGGATCAGTCCCCGTAGCCCGCCGGGTGCGCCCGCCGCCACGCCCACGCTGACCCGATCATCTCCTCGAGGGTCGACCGTGCCGGCGCCCAGCCGAGCTCCCGCCGCGCCCGCTCGCTCGAGGCGACCAGGGCTGGCGGATCCCCCGGGCGCCTGGGCCCGATCGTGTGCGGGATGGCGGCGCGAACGACGGCCTCTGCCGCCCGTATCACCTCGAGCACGGAGAACCCGGTCGACGTGCCGAGGTTCGCGATCAGCGGCGCGCATGGACCGGACCCGGGTCCGGTCCTCGAGTCCGCGGGCGACGTGGCTTCGAGGGCGGCGAGGTGCGCGTCCGCCAGGTCCGCGACGTGGATGTAGTCGCGGATCGGCGTCCCGTCGGGCGTGGGGTAGTCGTCCCCGTACAGCGTGAGCCGTGGCCCACCCGCCGCGGCCCGGAGCAGGTTCGGGATCAGGTGCGTCTCCGGCCGGTGGACCTCGCCCAGTCGCTCGGTTGCGCCGGCGACGTTGAAGTAGCGAAGGATCACGCTGCGCACGCCGTACGCCTGCCCGTACCAGTGCAGCGCCCCCTCGAACGTCCGCTTGGTCTCGCCGTACGTGTTGATCGGGCGGAGCGGCGCATCCTCGAGGATGGGCGTCGCATCGGGGATGCCGTAGACCGCGGCGGTCGACGAGAACACGATCCGGCGTACCCCGACGGCACGGGCGGCCTCGAGCAGCGCGACGCCGCCGGCCACGTTGTCGCGGTAGTACTTCGCGGGATCCGCGACGCTCTCGCCGACCAGGGAGCGCGCCGCGCAGTGGAGGATGGCATCGATGCCCTCCGACTCCAGCAGCGTCCGCATGGCGGCTTCGTCGGCGTAGGAACCGACGACGGTCCGGGCGTCGGGGTGAACGCTGGCCGCGTGGCCGGTGGTCAGGTCGTCGAGGACGACGACGCCATGACCCGCGGCGATGATCGTGTCGACGGACACGCCGCCGACGTAGCCCGCACCACCGGTGACCAGGACCTTCATGTGCGATTCCTCCGAAGGAGCCGGTCGAGCAGGGAGCGACGGCGCGCGGGCGGCGGTGGCTCGATCTCGGGCTCGGTCACGGCCCACGGTCGGAGCGTGCCGAGCGGCTCGACGACGCGGGGCTCGGGCGCATGCGCTGGCTCGGGCTTGGACGGCGACGCAGGTTCGGGCGGCGGCTCCGGTTCGGGCTCAGGAGCCGGGCGAGCCGGGGGTTCGGGTTCATTCTCACGCACGGGCTCAGCCTCACGCACGGGCTCAGGCTCTGGCGCGGGTTGGGGAGCCGGCATGGGTTGGGGAGCCGGCACGGGCTCGGATACAGGCTGGCGCGCGGGCGCGGGTTGCGGCGGGGCGGACCTGGCGGGAGCCGGCGTGCTGGCGGGCACACCGGCAAGGTTGACGACGGATCCTCCCGGGCTGCCGCGGTAGGGAGTGAGCTCCTCGAGCCGGCGCACGAGCCGGTTCGCGGCGACGTTCTCGGGATCGATCTGCAGCGCCTGCCGGGCACGCCGGTAGGCCTCCGCGTCGTCCGAATGCTCGAGCGCGACGCGGGCGAGCCCGACGACGGCGATCGAGTTGCGCGGGTCGGCGGCGATCGCCTGGCGGTACAGCCGCTCCGCCTGGTCCACGAGGCCAAGGGCCAGCGCCCGCTCGGCCTGCAGCAGCAGCTCGATCATGCATCACCCATGTCGGCAAGCATGCCCTGTGCGAGCAGCATCAGCGTCGCGCGATCGTTGAGCGCTGGGTCCGCGATCACGTGCTCGACGAGCGCCTCGAGGATCCCGCCCAGCCTCGGGCCGGGTTGGAGGCCCAGCTCCCGCATCAGTTCGCTGCCGTCGACGGCGAGGGCGTGCCGATCGAGCACGACCCGGGCGGTGATCTCCGCGTCGATGCGCGCCCGGAACGCGGCAAGGCCGGGGTCGTCCGGGGGCACGCCGCTGCCGATGTCGTCCGCGTGGCGGAGGGCGAACAGGGCATCGATGTTGTCGCGGCCGATGCGCTTGATGAACCGGCGGACCGCGTAGTCCGACGCCTCCGGGTCGACCGTGAACATGTGCTGCCGGACGAGGTGCACCACCTCGTCCATGGCCGCACGCGGCACCCGGAGCTTCCGGAGCAGGCCCTCCGCGAGCCGTGCGCCGACCGCGTCGTGGTGGTGGAAATGTCCGTCGGCGAGCGTGGCCGGCTTGCCGATGTCGTGGAGCAGTGCCGCGAGCCGGACGATCGGCCGGTCCGCGGGTGCGGCGTCGACGGCCCGCAGCGTGTGGTCCCAGAGATCCTCGCCGGGGATCTTGTTCTGGGGGATGCCGGGCTGCCTCGCGAGGTCGGGCGAGATGACCGTCAGCAGCCCCGTCTCGAGCAGGAGGCGAAGGCCGATCGACGGGACGGGGGCGACCAGCATCCGGCCCAGCTCGGCGCCCACGCGCTCGCCTGACAGGTGGGCGACGAGGCCGGCATTGGCCCGGATCGCCGTCAGCGTCGCGGGCTCCACCTCGAAGCCGAGCGACGCCGCGAGACGGACGGCCCGGACCATTCGCAGCGCATCCTCACGGAACCGTGCGTCGGGATCGCCGACGGCCCGGAGCATCCGGGCGGCCAGGTCCGATCGCCCTCCGAACGGGTCGACCAGTCGGTTCGGCCCCTCGTCCGCCGGGCCGCGGCCCCAGGCGAGCGCATTGACGGTGAAGTCGCGCCTGGCGAGGTCCACCTCGATGTCGTCCCCGAACTCCACCCGGTGCGGCCGCCGGAAGTCGGCGTAGTCGTGCTCGGTACGGAACGTCGTGATCTCGTACACGGCGTCGTCCCGGCGCACCGCGACGGTGCCGAACCGGTTCTCGTACACCGAGCCCGGGAACAGGGCGACGATCCGATCCGGACGGGCATCCGTGGCCATGTCCCAGTCGGCGGGCTCGCGCCCCAGCAGCACGTCCCGCAGCGACCCTCCGACGACGTAGGCTGCGTACCCGGCCGCGTGCAGGTCCTCGATGATCCCGATGACCGCGGGCGGCATGACGCTCGCGAGCCGCTCGCCCGCGTCGTCCGGGGCGGTCACCGGACCCTCAGCTTCGGCCGAGGAAGAGGTACGTCCGCCAGGCCTCGTTCCGATCGTCGTCGAGATACGGCGTGAACAGCGAGTAGAGGTCGCTGCGCGGCTCGAACGGCAGGCGCACGAGCTTGAGCCTGGCCTCCTCAGGGGTTCGACCGCCCTTCCGGTGGTTGCAGGCCTTGCATGCCGCAACGAGGTTGTCCCACGAGTGAGCCCCGCCGCGATGCCGGGGCATCACGTGATCCAGGGTCAGGTCGTGTGCCTGGCGACCGCAGTACTGGCAGGTGTGCCGGTCGCGCGAGAAGATCTCGCGCCGGGTCAGCTTGACCCTCGGTCTGGGCCGCCGGATGTGGTGCTGGAGCCGGATGACCGAGGGCGCCTTGTAGACCTCGCGCACCGTCCGGATCTCGGCATGGTTGTACTCGATGACCTCGGCCTTGAAGCCGAAGAGCAGCCGGAACGCCCGCGGGATGTTGCAGACGTTCAGCGGCTCGTAGTTCTGGTTCAGCACGAGCACGACGCCGTCCATCGGCCGAACGATAGCAGGACGGTCGGGAGGGGCAGCGGGGCTCGAAACCGAGGTCTTGGCGGCTGCCTCCTCGTCAACCCCGGGGCGGGTTCATGGCGCGCTCGACGCGCGCGATCTCGACCTCGATCCGACCCACGTCGGCGCTCGCGGCCGCCCATTCGGGACCGCCCAGCGGAGCGCGGTTCCGGCGTGCCCGAGCCTCGGCGTGCTGCTCGAGGAGCTGTTCGCGTGTCATCGCCGGGGCGGGGTCGCCGGCCTTGGCGTTGTTGGCCATCATTCCTCCGGATTGCTGGCGGAAGCGTAGCGCGATGCGCGCCGGCGTGGCGCCACGGCCAGCGTCCGCTGCCGCGGTCAGCCGGGTGTGGCGACCCGGACCGCCATTCCCGGCGCGACCGGTCCCTCGCGGAGCACGCGGGCGTACCACCGGGAATCCTCCGGGTGCGCCGTGGGGCTGATCCGACCGATCCGCCGGTCGACGAACCAGTGCGCGATCGTCTGGCACGGTGCCGCGTGCCCGTGCAGCTCGAGCATCGCCCCGTGCTCGTCGTCGCCGATGACCAACCGATCGCCGCCGTGCAGCAGCGACCAGTCGATCCCCAGCAGGGTCAGGTTCTCGCCGTACGCGCCGGGGAAGGCGGCGTGGCCGTCGGCGCGCACGCGCTCGATCGCCTCCTGCGAGTACAGCGACACGGCCTGATCGGGGCCGCCGTGAACGGGTTCCGGTTCGTTGTGCCCGTCGCCCTCGAGGCCCAGCCGGACAATTCGCGCACCGTCCACCGGTGGCTTGGGCACCCCGCCGGCATTCACGTTGACCGAGGCGACGATCCCCGTCGTCGACGGTGCGGGGGATCGCCGATCGGCCCACATGATCTCGGTCGTGTACGGCAGGTCGATCGACGCATGGCCGGCGGTGGCCGGATCCCGGGCCAGCAGCGCGGCCACCTCGGCCAGGATCGCGGCACGCGCCGCGGGCTCCGCGGCTGCGATGTAGCTGACCGAGGCGACCCGGTCCACCACCGCCTGGGGCGTGAGCGCGTGCACGTGCCGGAACATCGCCACGTCGAACGGCGCGAACAGCGCGCACCGGGCCAGCGCATCACGCCAGGTTCGATGCCACGCCTGCGGCTCGTCCCGGATCAGCCGGTGGGTCAGCTCGCCCAGCTCCTTGACCCAGGGCACCGTCTCGTCGCGGAAGTTCCAGGCCAGCAGCAGCCGCCCGCCGGGCCGCAGGACCCGGTGGATCTCGGACAGCGCCCGGATCGCGTCGAACCAGTGGAACGCCTGGGCCGCGACGACGGCATCGACCGACGACGCCTCCAGCGGGATCGACTCGGCTGTCCCGCCGATGAGCTCCACGCCCGGGGCGACCGCCGCCAGCTTCGCGCGCATCGCCTCGACCGGCTCGAGCGCCAGCACGCGCGCGCCGCTCGGAACCAGCAGCCGGGTCAGCTTGCCGGTCCCGGCGCCGAGCTCGAGCACGCTGCGGCCGGGCCGAAGGTCGAGCCGGTCGGCGATCGTCGCGACCGCATCCGCAGGGTATGGGGGTCGCGCGCGCTCGTACGCATCCGCGGCCGCGTCGAACCCCCGCGCGGCGATGTCATGCACGGTCTCGGTCATCGCCGGATGCTAGTCCAGCGCCGCGTAGACCGCCTGGGCGACCCGCTCGATCGGCGAGGGATCGAAGCCCCACACGCCGGTCAGGTAGACGAACACGAGGTCGTGCTCGGGGTCGATCCACAGGCGGGTGCCCGACCCTCCGCCGTGGCCGAACGCGCGGCGGGAGCCCGGATCATCCGCGCCCGGCTTGCCCCACGCGAGCGCGTAGTGACGAGATCGTAGGCGGTCAGCGGCGGCTCCGAGCCCGTCCCCCGTCACCTCGCGGGTCATCAGCTGGAGCTGGGCGCGGGGCAGGATCCGCACCCCATCAAGCTCGCCGCCGCGCAGCATCGCCCGACCGAACCGGAGAAGGTCCGACGCCGAGCTCCACAACCCCCCGCCGGCCAGCTGCAGGGCGATGAACCGGTCCATCTTCGGATCGGTTGCCGGGTCCAGCACAGGGAGCTCCGGGTCCCACGGCCCGATCCGGATCGGCGCCATCCGCGCGGCCAGCACGGGACGCGGATCGAACATCGTGGACGTCATGCCGAGCGGGTCGAGCAATCGCCGGTGCAGCGCAACCTCGAACGGGACGCCGTCCAATCGGGCGACGGCTTCCGCGAGCAGGTTGAACGTGGTGGTGGTGTAGCTGAACGCTGTGCCCGGTGGGGCGGCACGATCGGCCGCGATCGCCTCGCGGAGCACGTCCTCGACGTCATCGCCGCGTCCGATCATCTGCTCGATGTCGATATCGACCATCCCGCTCGTGTGGCTCATCAGGTGCCACGCCGTCACCGGTTCGGCATCCGGGATCGCGAGCTCGGGGATCACCGCCTCCAGCGGCGCGCCGAGCGTCAGGCGGCCCTCGGCGACCAGCTGCATGATCGTGGTGGCGACCATCGGCTTGGTGATCGAGGCGATGAGGCACACGGCGTCGCTCCCGATCCGGGGCATGCCGGACCGCGACGCCGCCTCGAGCCGAACGACGCCCGTGCCGGTCGCGACGCCCAGGATCACGAACGGAGCAATGCCGTCGGCAACCTGGTCGCGGGCGAGCACGAAGGCCCGGTCGAGGGCACGGGGATCGAGGTCCATGGCACCCAACCATAGCGGCGTCGAGATCGGCAGGGAAGCCGGCTCGCCGCTCGGTGGCAGGCTCGACCAGGAAAATCGGCTAGCCTGCAGGTGCAGGTTTCCGAAGCGGAGTAGCATGCCGACGTGACCGACGCCGCTCCCGATCTCGTTGCCGACCGCCTCCCGGCCTCGCCCATGGCCGAGGAGATCCGGCTTCGCCTCGCGGACGCGTGGGGCGAGATGGGGGCGGCCTGGGGTGTCGCGCCCGCGATCGCGCGGGTCCACGCCTATCTGATGGCGCGCGGCGGGCCGCTGACGGAGCGCGAGGTGCGCGAGGCGCTCAACCTGAGCCATCGCGCCGCGAGCCTGGCGCTCGCCGAGGCCGAGGCGTGGGGTCTGGTCGAGCGCGTCCCGGAGCTGCGCCGCGTCGGCAGACGCGGCCCGGCGGGCACTGCCTACATGGCCGTCGGCGACCATTGGCGCTGGTTCGGCCGCGTCGTCGCCGAGCGCAAGGTGCGCGAGGGCGACCCGATCATCGTGGTCCTCGAGGCCACGCTCGCAGACGCGGGCGTCGCCCTGATGCAGCACCCGGGCGATCGGGACCTCATCCGCCTCCGCGACTGGCTGTCGACGTTCCTCGTGTTCGTCAGGCTGTTCGACCGCGCAGTCGGCCTCGTGTCGCGCCTCGAGCCCACCGAGCTCGAGCGCGCGCTGCGGCTGCTGGGCGAGGTGCCCGACGACACGGTGATGCGCCTGGTCAAGCTGCTGGACGGGCTCCCGGACGACGACGTGCTGGGGCTGGTCGAGGCGCTCAGTCGCCTGTCGCCCACGTCCGCGCGCCGCGCGACCACGCTCATGTCGGGCGTCGTCCGCACCCTCGTTCGCTAGGGCATTCCCGGTCCTCATGCGATAATCCGGCGGTGACGTCGGGCCGAACCTCCTCGAACGGGCGACGACCCCGGGGCAAGCTGGCGGGCCGACCACTCAAGCGTCCTCTCGGAGCCTGACCTCATGACCGAAACCTCCACCTGGGCCACACGGAAGGGCCTCGCCCAGATGCTCAAGGGCGGCGTCATCATGGACGTCGTCACCCCGGAGCAGGCCAAGATCGCCGAGGATGCCGGCGCCGTCGCGGTGATGGCGCTGGAGCGCGTCCCGGCTGACATCCGCGCCGCCGGCGGCGTCGCCCGGATGTCGGATCCCGAGATGATCACCGGGATCATGGACGCGGTCACGATCCCGGTCATGGCCAAGGCCCGGATCGGCCACTTCGTCGAGGCGCAGGTGCTGGAGGCGCTCGGCGTCGACTACATCGACGAGTCCGAGGTCCTGACGCCGGCCGACGAGACCAACCACATCGACAAGCACGCGTTCAAGGTGCCGTTCGTGTGTGGCTGCCGGAACCTCGGCGAGGCGCTGCGCCGGATCAACGAGGGCGCGGCGATGATGCGCACCAAGGGCGAGGCCGGAACCGGCAACATCGTCGAGGCGGTTCGGCAGCTGCGCGACGTGCTGGCCGGGATCCGCCGGCTCCAGGGCATGCGCGAGGACGAGCTGTTCGTCGCCGCCAAGGAGCTCCAGGCGCCATACGAGCTGGTCCGGGAGGTCGCCGCGGCGGGCAAGCTGCCGGTCGTCAACTTCGTCGCCGGCGGCATCAGCACGCCGTCGGACGCCGCCCTGGTCATGCAGCTCGGCGCGGAGGGCGTGTTCGTGGGCTCCGGGATCTTCAAGAGCGAAGATCCGGCGCGGATGGCCAACGCGATCGTCCAGGCGACAACCCATTACCAGGACGCCAAGATCATCGCCGAGGTCTCCAAGGGCCTCGGAGCGCCGATGCGCGGGCTCGCCATGGAAGCCATTCCGGAGCAGGAGCGGCTCGCGGTCCGCGGTTGGTAGTCCTCGCGTCGAGGATGTGCTTGAGCGCCGCCGCCGTGGCGCCTGGTCCGCGCGCGTCGACATCCCTGACGCGCGCCTGCCCGGTGACGCCATGAGGATCGGGGTCCTCGCCCTGCAGGGGGCGTTCGCCGAGCATGTCGCCGTGCTGCGCGCGATCGGCGTCGAGCCGGTCGAGGTGCGCCTGCCCGCGCACGTGCGCGAGATCGACGGCCTGATCATCCCGGGCGGGGAGAGCACGACCATGCGCCACCTGATCGACCGCTGGGGACTCCGCCAGCCGATCCTCGACCTGGCGGCAAGCGGCGCGCCGCTGTTCGGCACCTGTGCCGGGATGATCGTGCTCGCGCGCGACATCGACGGCGGCGAGCCGGCCGTGCTGCCGCTGCTGGACGTGAGCGTCCGCCGCAACGCCTTCGGCCGCCAGCTCGACTCCTTCGAGGCAGAGCTCGACGTGCCGCTGCTCGGCTCGCACCGGGTCCACGGGGTGTTCATCCGGGCGCCCGTCATCGAGCGCGTCGGGCCCGGCGTGGACGTCATGGGCCGGCTCGACGACGGCCGGATCGTCGCCGTCCGCGAGCACAACGTGATCGCGACGGCGTTCCATCCCGAGCTGGCCGGCGAGACGCGCTTCCACCGGCTCCTGTCGACGATGGCCGCCGAGCACGCCGAACCGGGCGAGGGTGCGGGCCGCCGGCCCCACCCCACCCGTCGCTCCACGCAGGCCGGGTGACGGCGACATGGCACGCAGCTCCGGCAAGGTACGCGCCGCGCGGCTGACGGATCTCGCCGCGCTCGGCGAGCTGTCGAGGCTTGCCCAGGCGGATGGCGACGGAACGCGCTCGCTGGGCCTGCCCGTGTCCGGGCCCCCGATCGGCATGTTCAGCCTGTTCCGGCTGCCGCTGGGGGCGTTTCGCCCGCACGACGTGCTGTACGTGTTCGACCGCGACGGCCACATCGCCGGGCTCCTGCGCGTGGAGCGGGAGAGCCACCGCGACGAGTGGACGGTCGTCGAGCTCGACGCGGTCGGCGGGCTGGACGCGGGCGATGTCCGGTTCCGCCTCGTGCAGCACCTGCTGCGCGACGGCGCGAAGCGGGGTGCGGTCCGGTTCCATGTCGCGTGCGCGGAGGCCGATGACAACGTGGAGCTGTTCATGCAGGCCGGGTTCGTGCGCTACGGCGACGAGCGCGTCCTGTACCGGGAGCCGGAGCAGCCGCTGCCGAGCCCGTGGAGCGACGACGAGGCGCGCGCCGCCCGCATCCGGCCGGCCGTGCCGCTCGACGCCCTGCCGCTCGCCCGGCTGTACGCGTCGGTGACGCCGGCACCGATCCAGCGCCTCGAGGCGCTCCGGCTGGCCGACTGGGAACGCCAGGGCCGCGAGTGGCGGGTGCCCCGAAGCTCGCTGGCGCCGATCCTGCGCTTCGCGGACGTCGACGCGTTCGTCATCGACGCCCCGGGTGGCGGAGCGGACGGGACGCAGGTCGACGGGTTCGTCCAGGTCGGCGTTGCCAAGGAGGACCAGCCGCACTACCTCAAGCTGCTGGCGCGACCGGGCGCGGATGTCGTGCCGCTGCTGCGCTTTGCGCTGGGCGTGATCGCGGCCCGGTCCGAGGCCGAGCACCGCGGCAACCAGGGCATCCTGGCGCCTGTGCGAACCTACGAGCTGCCACTCGACCGGCGGCTCGAGGAGGAGGGCTTCGACACCATCGCGACGGTCACGCTCCTGATGAAGGAGACCCTTGTCCGTGTCGCCGAGCCGCGCCTCGTGCCGGCTGGCATCAGCTAGGGGCCGAACGGAGGAATGAGCAGCGTGGGATCCCGGGATGGGCAGCGCGAGACGATGGATGACCTGGACGTGCTCCTCGCGGCACTGCCGCCGGAGATCGTCGCCGCCATCCACGCCCTGCCCGACCCCGAGACGCTGATCGAGGTCGTGCTCGACCTGGGCCGCCGGCCGGAGGCGCGCTACCCCAACAGCGAGGTCGCGCTGCTCGAGCGCGAGATCGGGGAAGCCGACATCCAGTACGTCGTCGAGCACATCGGGACGTTCGGCGACGACAACCGCGCCGGCATCGAGCGGACGCTCCACCGGATCAGCGCCATCCGGAACCGCAACGGCAAGGTCGTCGGGCTCACCTGCCGCATCGGGCGCGCCGTGTACGGCACGATCGAGATCATCTCCGACTTCGTCCAGAGCGGGAAGTCGATCCTGATCATGGGCCGGCCGGGCATCGGCAAGACGACCATGCTCCGCGAGGCGGCCCGCGTGCTCGCGGACGAGCAGGGCAAGCGCGTCGTGGTGGTCGACACCTCGAACGAGATCGCGGGCGACGGCGACATCCCGCACCCGGCGATCGGCAAGGCGCGCCGGATGCAGGTCCGGACGCCCAGCCTCCAGCACGAGGTCATGATCGAGGCCGTCGAGAACCACATGCCCCAGGTCATCGTCATCGACGAGATCGGGACGGAGCTCGAGGCGCAGGCGGCGCGCACGATCGCCGAGCGCGGCGTCCAGCTGATCGGCACCGCCCATGGCAACAACCTCGACAACCTGATGCTCAACCCCACGCTGTCGGACCTGATCGGCGGCATCCAGAGCGTGACCCTGGGTGACGAGGAGGCGCGCCGGCGTCGGACCCAGAAGAGCGTGCTCGAACGCAAGGCGCCGCCGACGTTCGACGTCATCGTCGAGATCCAGGACCGGGAGCGGGTGATGGTCCACGCGGATGTCGCGGCGACCGTCGATTCGATGCTCCTCGGCGACCTCGTGACACCCGAGCTCCGCTGGCGGGACGAGGAAGGCGTGCATCGCTCGCAGGCGCGACCCAAGCCGTCCGCCCGCGACTCCGGATCGGGCGATCGGTTCAACGGGCTCACCGGCTCGGGTGCCGGTGCCTGGGGGCGCGAGCCCGGCTGGCGTGGGACGTCGACCTACCGCACCGGGGGCTACGCGGGCGAGGACCGGCTGCCCACTCGACCCGGGTTCCGGCCCGGTCAGGCCGGCGGTTGGCGCAGCTCGCGCGGTGGCTCGGATCGTGGCAGCGACCGTGGCGCGCGCACACCGGAGGGCGATCGACCAGCGTCGCTGAACACCCTGCCGGGCGAGCGGTTCGCGGTGCAGCCCGGGTCGCCGTTCGTCGCCGGTGACATCGCCGACCGGGGACCGCTGGAGCGCGCCGAGGCCGCGGCGGCCGCCGAGATCCGCGCCCGCGATGCCCGCGAGCTGCAGCGCCAGAAGGCGTGGCGCGACGAGGCAGCACGCGCGCTCAACGCCCTCCGCGAGGACGAGGGCACCCGTCCAGTCAACGCGGCCGAGCTGGAGGCAGAGGCGGAGCGCCAGCTCGCGCTGCTCGTCCCCGGCGAGACCGGGCCGGGACCCGACGAGGCCGATGACGACGACGCCGCGTTCGGCGACGGCGCGCTCGAGGTCGAGGGTGGCACGCTGCCGACCCTGCGCGTGTTCCCGCACGGGATCAGCCGCAAGCGCCTGGAGCAGGCGATCCGAGACCTGCAGCTGCCCGTGATCGTGGCCCGCGATGTCGACGAGGCCGACGTCGCGATGACCCTGCGCAGCGAGTATCGCCAGAAGCCGCCGGCGATCCGGGAGGCGGAGGATCGGGCGATCCCGGTCTACGTCCTCAAGTCCAACACGATCGTCCAGATGCAGGCATCGCTGACCTCGATCTTCGCGCTCGAGGTAGACCCGCGCGAGGCCGCCCTGCGCGAGACGGAGCAGGCGATCGGGATGGTCGTGAAGCAGCAGGAGCCCGTCGAGCTGGCCCCCCAGAACGCGTACATCCGCCGACTGCAGCACCAGATGGCCGAGCGGGCGAATCTCGTCTCGCGGTCACGCGGGCGCGAGCCGTACCGTCGCGTGCGCCTGTACCCGGACGCGGCCCGCACGACCTGGCGCTAGCGGCGGACCCCACTCGGCATCTGCTCCGTTAGGAGCGCGCCCGGCTTGCCTGCCAGGGGCCCCACTCACCTGGCGCATCACCTCGGCGGCCCGACACCGGCGTCGACCCGAATTGTCCCGTTCACGCTCGTGGCCCGCCAGCCTCGCCACGCGCTTGACGTGCCCGGTGAGTCATGGCAGGTCTGGGTGCGGTGACCCGGCCAAGGGCGGCTGTGTCCGCGGCTTCAGTAGCCGACGAAGCCGAGCGCCCACACCGTCCACAGCGCGTACATGTTGACCGCGATCCCGGCCACGATCGCCGCGCGCATGCCCAGCGTCAGCCCGCGGTTCACCGCGACCCATGCCAGCAGCCACCACAGGATCGGCAGCACGTCGCAGATGAACCGGTACCCGAACTGCGCGAAGCCCGGTGCGCCGTGGAGCAGGTCCGGGACGAGCACGAGACCCGCAACCAGCCAGGGGACGATGAGCACCTTCGCCCGGGCCCGGTGGAGCCATGCCAGGACCGGCATCGTGAGCAGCACCGACGCGCCCGTCCAGTTGGGACGGAACCACGGCGGGTCGGACACGATGTCGAACGTCCGGAGCAGCATCGTGTGCAGCCCGCGCGGCAGGTAGTCGATCGCGAGGATCCCGTGGTCGTACCAGGGCTCGTCGAGGACCGACGTGGGCGGGTTGCCACCCATGATCCGGGCCAGCCCGAAGTCGACCGGATTGCCGAATCGGGCCGTGTTGTACAGGACGACGAGCGCACCGATGGGAGCGGCGGCCAGCACGAACCGCGCGATCTGCCGTCGATACAGCCACGCGAACAGGGGCAGCGCGAGCCCGACCGGGACGCGGCAGGTGACGGCGAACGCCCACAGCAGCCCGGCCGCCGCCGGGCTGCGACCGGCGATCGCGAGGCGAAGGCTGCCCATCAGGCAGGCCATCGCGAGCGTGTGCTCGACGTTGTGGGGACCCCCGGAGGTCGCCACCCAGGTCAGCTCGGACCCGAACGCGAGCCCGACCGTGAGCCAGGCCGCCTGCCGCGCGGTCCCGCCGATCTGCCGCACCAGGCCCCACGCCAGCCACACCGCCACGGCGGCCGAGATCGCCGACAGCAGGCTGGTGTCCACGACGTGCGGCCCGACCAGCGCGACGACCGGGAGGAGGACGATCGCGGGACCCGGCGCGAGCGGGACGTACCAGCCCCCGTCGGGCGCCGGGACGCTCTCCAGCCAGGGCATCGGGTCGGAGATCGAGAGGCGACCGTGGAGGAGCGCGGCGGCCAGCGGGTTGAACGGGTCGTTGTCGCCCTGGCCGGGACCGAGCAGCCAGAAGAACAGGGCCGCACCGATCGCGAGCAGCGCCCGCGCCAGTGCCTCGGCCGTGACCTGACGGCCGAGGATGCGGACCTCGTTCCGGGAGAAGCTGCGGATCGACATCGTGGACCAGCGCAGTCTGCCACCGCGATCCGCTTGTGGGCGGCCCCTCCCGCGGCCCGGGGACGGTCGTCAGGTCCGGCGGAGGACCTCGCGCGCCGCGTGCCAGCCGCTCATCCCGTGCACGCCCCCACCCGGCGGCGTCGAGGACGAGCACAGGAACAGCCCAGGATCCGGCGTCGTGTACGGGTTCCAGCGGAGGACCGGCCGGAACAGCAGCTGGCGGATGTCCTGGATCCCGCCGTTGATGTCACCGCCGATGTAGTTCGCGTCATACGCCTCCATCGCGGCCGGGTCACGGGTGGACCGTGCGAGGACCAGATCCCGGAAGCCGGGAGCGAAGCGCTCCACCTGTGTCTCGATCACCTCGGCCATGTCCGCGGTCGAGCCGTTCGGCACGTGGCAGTACGCCCATGCGACGTGCTTCCCCTCGGGGGCCCGCGACGGATCCGCGATGGTCGGCTGGACGAGCAGCACGAACGGGCGATCGGTGGTTCGGCCCCGCGAGATCGCGGCCTCTCCCCGGGCCATCTCGTCCAGCGTGCCGCCCAGGTGCACCGTCCCGGCCCGCGCCGTGCGCGCGTCCTGCCATGGGATCGGGCCGTCGAGCGCCCAATCAACCTTGAACACGCCCGGCCCGTACCGATACCGCTCGAGCCCGCGTCGATAGCCGCCGGCCAGCCGGTCGCCGGCGATGGCCAGCACCTGGCGCGGCGTGAGGTCCATGACGATCGTTCGCGCCGGGGGCAGCCCGGCCAGCGACTCGACCCGGTGGCCGGTCACGATCTGGACCCCCAGCGATCGGGCTTCGGCCTCGAGCATGTCCACGATCCGCCCGCTGCCGCCTCGAGCCACCGGCCACCCGACGGCGTGCGCGAGCGCCGCGAGCACGAGCCCGAACGTACCCGTGAGCGGGCGGTCGAGGCGCAGCATCGAGTGGGCGGCGAGGCCCGCGAACAGCGCTCGCGTTCCGGCGTCGCGAAACGCGAGCCGGGTGAGCGCCGTGGCCGGCAGCAGGCCGGGCAGCCCGAAGCGGGCCATCAGGATCGGATGGCGCGGCGGCCTGACGACCGGACCGAGCACCGCGGGCATCAGCCGCTCCCATTCGCGAACCAGGGGACCCACCAGGCGCCGCCAGGCGGTCGCGTCGCGGGCGGACCAGCCCGACGCATCGAGGGCGTCGAGATCGCGCTCGAGGAGGACGCTCCGGCCCGGCGTGAGCGCGTGCGCCACGGGCGCCTCGGGCTGCACCCACTCGAGGCCGTGGCGGGCCGCGTCCAGGCTGCGCATGAACGGTGACGCGAGCGCCAGCGGGTGGACCGCCGAGCACGGGTCGTGGATGAAGCCAGGCAGCGTCAGCTCGGCGGAGCGCGACCCGCCGCCGACCGTGTCGGCGGCTTCGTACAGGCGGACCGAACGACCGGCCCGGGCCAGCTCGATCGCGGCGGCGAGCCCGTTTGGCCCGCCGCCGATCACGATCGCGTCGAGTGCGCTCGAGCCGCCTCCGGCAGTCATGTGCCCATGGTGACGGCGATCAGCCGACCGCGCGCCGCCGACGAACCCACCTGGCCGGTGCCGTGACCGTGCCGATCGCCATGTTCACGGCGGCGCTGTGGCGCAGGTTGCGGACGTACCGCCACTGTCGCTTGCGATCGACGCACACCTTGCGCGCGGTCACCTCGGGCACAACGACGCCAACGGCGCGCGCCAGGTTCTCCAGCGTCTGCTCCCAGAAGTGGTCGTTGGAGCGGTTGGCGCCGAACATGTAGGTGAGCTCGATGAACGGGTCGCTGGTGCGCTCCAGCGCCTGCGCCTGGGCGATGGTCGTGTCGCCGTCGCGGAAGGCCGAGAACGTGATCCAGGCCGACAGGGCGTGGCCCTCGGGCGTCATGAACGTGAACGACTCGTTGTCGGCATAGATGACCATCACGCCGGTCGACATCTTGACCGGCGATCCGGGCACCGGCGCGATCTCGAGCAGGGCGACCTCGCCGGGCTTGATCCCGGACAGCGGTGCATAGAACCGCGCGCCCTTGGGCCAGAAGGTCGGGAAGCGCTCCTTCCAGAACGCGACCAGCGCCTCGGGCGTCATGTCCACGCCGTCGAGACGGACGCTGAACGTCTTCTGCCACATCTGGCCGAAGCCCTGGACGGGCCCGGCGACACGGCGCCCGGTGACCGTGTCCATGCCGGTGGTGACGGCCGTCGTCGACAGCCTGGTGACGGGGTGCGCCCAGGCGTCCGTATCGCGACGGGCCGGGTTGGTGGCGGTGTCGGTGGGGGGATTGGTGGGGGACGCGGACATCTCGTTACCTCCGATCGTCCGGTCAGGCCGAGGCGGCCGCGAGCGCGGCGCTCTCGTCGTCGTGGATACCGATCGCCTCGTCAAGGCGTGTCAGGGCCAGGATCTGGCGGTAGTGGTCGGACAGCCCGATCGCGTGCAGCCGCTGTCCCGCGCGCTGCGCCCGGACAAGGAGCGTGACCAGGAGGCCGATGCCACCGCTGTTCATGTACTCGAGGTCGCCGAAGTCGAGGACGACCGAGCGGACACCGGACCCGGCCCGGCCGTAGGCGTCCATCAGCACCTCCTCGCTGGCGCCCGTGATCTCGCCGTGGATCCGCAGGATGGTCGCCGACCCCGCGGGCACGATGTCGATGGTGGTGCTCATCGAGCCGCCTCCTCAAGCTGGCCGGCCGCGGGCTCCGGGTCGGCGATGGTCAGGTAGTCCGAGAGCCGGGTGATCCGGAAGATCTCCCGGTAGTGGTCCGAGAGGCCGACCGCGATGACCTCGCGATGGTCGCGCCGCGCCTCGGCCAGGAGCCGGACGATGAGCGCGATGCCGGTCGAGTTGATGTAGTCCACGGTCCCGAAGTCGAGCACCAGGCGCGTGGCGCCGGCATCGACCGCCGCCCGATAGGCGCCGCTCAATGTCTCGTCGGCCGCGATGTCCACGTCGCCGCGCATCGCGAGGCGGACCTCCCCCGGGCTTGCCGCGATGACCTCGATGTCGAGTCGTTGCTTGTCCATCGTGGTTCTCCCTCTTCAGCGCCCGTCCCGGGCGAGGGTGAGCGTGACCGTCTGCAGCCCATCGGCGAAGTGCACGTCCATCCCGTCCACCATGTGGCGGATCAGGAACAGCCCCCAGCCACGCGGCTTCTGACGGCCCTCGAGCTTGGCATCGAGATCAGGCGCCTCGACATCGGGCACCGGACCGGACAGGGCGCGGTCGGTGACACGCACCCGGATCTCCCTGGCATCCGCGTCCACGCGGACGTCGACCGGGATGTCGGGGTTGCCCTGTGACCCGTACTCGATCGCGTTCATCACCGTCTCAGCGACCGCGGTCTTGAGCCGTTCCAGACGGCTCTCGGTGAGTCCGAGCGGTGCCACGGCCTTGGCCACGCGCGTCATCGCGTCGCGCTCGTTGCCGATCGCACCCTCGATCGTGAACGCGATCAGGGCGTCGTCCGACGCGGTGGGCGCCGGTGCGTCATCGCGCGTCAGCTCGACCTCGGGGCGCACCTCGGACCAGCCGGCGGTGCCCGCGGAGCGCTGGAGAGCGACCAGCGTGATGTCGTCCTCCTGCTCGATGACCGGACCCTGGAACTCCTTTAGCCCGACCAGCAGCCGGTCCAGCAGCTCGGTGCCGGCGTCGTCACCCTCCATCGCCTGGCGCAGACGAGGGAAGCCGTACATCTCGCGGTCCGGTCCGTGCTGCTCCACGACCCCGTCCGAGTAGAGGAGCATCCCCTCGCCCGGTCCGACGACGCCCTCGGCCTCCTCGTAGGTGATGTCCGGCATCAACCCCAGCGGCAGCCCGGTCGCCCGGAGCTCCGTGACGCCGCCCTCGGTTCGGACGTAGGGCAGGTTGTGACCGGCATTGGCGAACCGGAAGCGGCCGACCGCTGGCTCCAGGACGCCATACAGGCAGGTCACGAACATCTTGGCCGGCATCTCGGGGACCAGCAGCTCGTTCGCACGAGCGAGCACCTTGCCGGGGTCGACCAGGCGGGGGGCCTCGGCCCGGAGGATCGAGTGTGTCCGGGCCATGACGAGGGCGGCCGGGACGCCCTTGTCGGTGACGTCGCCGACGACGACACCGATACGGCCATCGCCGAGGTCGATGAAATCGTAGAAGTCGCCGCCGACGACCCGTGCCGGGCCGTAGTAGGCCGCGATCTGCCACTCCGGCAGGTTGGGCAGCTGGCGCGGCAGGAACTGCTGCTGGATGAGCTGCGCGACCTTGAGCTCCTGCTCGTAGCGCTCGCGCTCCGCGGCCTCGGCGGCCTGCTCGCGCACCAGCTGGGCGACGCGGATCGCGGGCGCTGCCTGCGCGGCGAGCGTCGCCAGGAGCCGGCGGTCATCCGTCGAGTAGTCCTGCTCGGAGAGGCGGGGCCCGAGGTTGAGGGTCCCGATGAGCTCGCCCTGGGTGACCAGCGGCACGACCAGCGCGACGCCGGCGTCGCGCAGCGCCTGGAGCGCCGGCGACGCGAGCTCCAGCTTCGACAGATCGACCGGACCGGGCGCCGCCTGCAGGAACGCGAACAGCGGATCGGTCTCGGGGATGTCGATCGCCACGCCGGGCTGGTCGACCAGGGTCGGTGCCGCGGCGGCGGGCGCCGCCTCGTCGACCGCCTGGGCGTGTCCGCTGCGGAGACGGCGGAATGGACGGGTCAGGGCTGTCATGGCCGCATCCTCATGCATGAACGTCCGGACATCGTTACGAACAACCGTGATTGTTCAACATCGTCACGCACCGCCGAGTCGTCAATGGTGAACGTCACTGCCCTGCCTCCTGCCGGCTGCGCAGCCACAGCCCCGCGTGGATCGGACGGACCGTCTCGTCGACGGTGGCCAGTGCCTCGCGCTCGATGGACGCCAGCCCGACCTCGTCCCGCAGACGCTCGGCAAAGGCATCGACGGTGCGCTGCCCGTCGTACCTGGCCCGGTCGAACCGGCGGTCGACCCCAGCCTGGATCCGCCGCCGCAAGGGCTGGAACAGCGCGAACGCGACCAGCGTGGACCCGGCGACCGCCAGCGTCTCGCCCTGGGTGAACCCCGCGAGCAGCGCCTGCAGGGCGAGCACCAGACCTACGAACACCGCCGCCAGGATCCCGGTCACCAGCGCCCAGCCGATCGTGCGGCTGATGAGCCGGTCGATCTCGTACAGCCGGTACCGGAGGACCGCGATGCCGATGGCGATGGGGAGGAAGGCGAAGGCGAGCATCAGCAGCGACCATGACCAGGTGTTCTGGAACATGGCGAGAACCAGCACCGACGCGGCGAGCAGGACGATCCCTGCCACGAACCACTTGAGCTGCTCGCGCTCGGCCCCAGCAGCCCTGCGGAACCGCATCACGACTGCGCCGACGGCGACCGCGAGCAGGATCCCCATGGTGACCGTGGCCGCGCCCCCGATCAGCCTCAGAACGCCTTCATCCGAGCCTGTGGGGGTGACGAGGGCGACGGTTGTGATCGCGGCCACCACGCCCACGATCCGCCACCGAGGTCCTGGTAGCCGCCCATCCGGGAACAGGAGCGGGAGCCACACGGCCAGGAGTGGGTACGCGAGCCCCGAGAGCGTGGGCGCCAGCGAGTCAAGCAGCCGATATCCGGGAAGGGCTGGCCCAACGATCGTGCTTCGCTCCACGTAGGCTTCCGTGAAGTCCCCGAGAATCAGGCTCACCCCCCCGACCAGCAGGATCCAGCCGATCGGATTGCGCGGTCGAAGCACCACGAGGATCGCTCCGACGACGGGCAGGCTCAGAGAAGCCGCAACGGACGAGGCGATGGCGATGAGGTCCGTCGCGTCCTGCGCGCCAATGGACAGCTGCTCGTGTCCCGGCAGGATGGCCGAGGCGAACATGAACCCCACCATGCCCAGGGCGATGAGGAGCAGGGCGACCGCGAGCCAGGTGGTGGGCCGGCGTCGGGCGGGGACGGCAGGTTCGGGGCGGGTGACGCGGGCTGCCGTCACCGGCCCGCCCCCTGGCGCTCGCGCAGCCACAGCCCGACCGCGGCCGGACGCACGGCAGCGTCGACCGTGGCCGGGACCTCGGCCCGAATGGTCTCGAGATCGACCTGGTCGCGCAGCCGCTCGCTGAACGCCCCGACGAGCTGCTGCCCGTCGTACCGGGCCCGGTCGAACCGGCGGTCGACCCCAGCCTGGATCCGCCGCCGCAGGGGCTGGAACAGCGCGAACGCCGCCAGGGTGGACGCCGCCACCGCGAGCGTCTCGCCCTGGGTGACGCCAGCCAACAGCGCCTGCAGCCCGATCACCAGACCTACGAACACGGCCGCCAGGATCCCGGTCACCAGCGCCCAGCCGATGGTCCGGCTGATCAGCCGGTCGATGTCGTACAGCCGGTACCGCAGGATCGCGATGCCGATGGCGATGGGGATCGCGATCATCCCGAGCATGAAGAGGTAGAAGGCCAGCTCATTGCCCGTCGCTCCGGCGATGGGGAGCACGATCGCCATGTAGCCGGCGGCCGCCAGGAACCACTTGAGCTGCTGGCGCTCGGGACCGCGGGATCGCCGGTAACGAACGATCACTGCCGCGATCGCCACGAGGATCCCGACGAGGAAGAAGACGCCCAGCGCCTTGAGGGCATCGGTCACGGGACCGTCGGCGGCAATCGGGTTGGGCAGGATCCCGTCGGTCGTCAGCGCCTCGACCGCGACCTGACTGGCGGTACCGATGGCGGCCACCCAGGCGACAGGGCGCCAGTGCGAGCCTGGCAGGTGACCATCCGGGAACAACATGGGGACCCAGATCACGGCCAGCCCGACTGCAGCGGTGATCGACCAGGAAGCAACCCAGTCGACCAGGCGATAGCCGGGCAGGTCGGCACCCAGCCCGACGCTCCGACCGACATACTCCCAGGAGAAGACGTAGATGGAGAAGCCGAACCCGATCAGGAGGAACAGCCAGCCGATCGGGTTGGATGGCTGGCGAACGGCGAGGATCGCGCCAACGGCAGGCGACGTGAGGAGCACGCCCAGCACGACCGGGGCACTGACCGGCCCGAGCGGGTTGGTCTCGCCAGGTCGACCGGCCAGCTGCTCGGTACCTGGCAGGACCGCGAGGACGAACGCGAAGCACACCATTCCGACGGTGCTCGCCAGCAGGACGCCGGCAGCCCAGACCCCAGGCCGTCGCCACGTTGTCCCGGAGAGACCGCCGGTCATCGTCGGCTGCGGTTGAGCGGCTGCTTCGGCTGGCGCGCCACAGGCGCCTCGTTCATCGGCATCGGTGGACCTCCTGCGCGGATGCCGCGCGCATCGCCTGGACACCCATGGTCGGCCGCCATCGCAACCCCTGACCTCGCTGGGGGCACGCCCGGGCCCTCATGTTCCTCAGGAGGGCCCGGGCCGTTCCCTATCGCGGGCGAGAGGTGACCTACACGTGAGTGCCGAGAGCCGCCGTGTAGATCTGGACCGCCGCGGGGAACCAGTCGCCGAGATGGTCGACCCCCTTGCCGTCAGCGGCGTGCTTGTCCATGGCCGGCGTGCCTTCGGCAATGGTGTGGTTACCGATGAAGATCGAGAACTCGTTCGGCATACCCGCCGCCCTCGCCTCGCCGACAGCCCACGCGAGCTGGCTGTCCGACAGGGGTGGAAGGCCGGTCTCGTCGGCCAGGAGCCCAAACAGCTCAGACAGGCTCCCGATGTAGACCCACGCACGCGAGTGGGTGCCTGCCGTCACGGTGCCAGTATCCGACCGGCTGGCGATGAAGCACTCGTGTCCGAGCGCGGTTCCGGCGCCGAGGGTGGCGATCAGCGTTCCGGCGAGGATCGAGCGGGCGAGAATGCGACGCATCGGTGGCCTCCAGCTGCGGCAGCTCCAGGGGGCGGGCTGCGTAGCCAGAGTCAACCGGTCGCGCGTCCCGAAATCGTTACGGAGGCCAGGATCTTGGGTTGCGCATCGCGGACCGCTTGAGGCGCTAGACGCGACGAATCATGAGGCGCCTCCGCCGGAATGCCGGATCCAGACCGACGCTCCGCTCGGTCCCAGGGACCGGACGATGGCCGCGATGGCACCTTCGGTGACCTCGTTCAGGTC
The DNA here is from genome assembly GCA_963749705.1 of uncultured Chloroflexia bacterium. Taxonomy (GTDB): domain Bacteria; phylum Chloroflexota; class Limnocylindria; order Limnocylindrales; family CSP1-4; genus CAIXZV01. Next base: position 349,677 of record CAVVNQ010000003.1, read on the forward strand.
GGTGACGCCCTGGAGATGCGCTGCAAAGCCGCCGACCGTCTGCTCCGCGTCGTACCGACTGCGGTTGAAGCGACGGTCGACGGCGGCCTGGATCCGCCGGCGTGCCGGCTGGAACAGGGCGGCGGCCGCCAGCGTCGAGGCGGCGACCGCGAGGCTGCTCTCGCTGGTCACCGGGGCGAGCAACGCCTGGAGGGTAACGATCAGCCCGGCGAACAGCGCCCCGATGAGGCCGGTCGTGAGCGCCCAGCCGACAGTTCGGCTGACGATCCGGTCGATGTCCCACAGGTGGTAGCGGAGGATCGCGATCCCGATCGCGATGGGCAGCAGCGGCAGCATCGCCAGTCCCAGAGCCCAGGCGGCGTCCGAGATCGGCCCGTTGTTCGGGAGCGAGATCACGAACGTCACCACGGCGACGCTCGCGACGAGGCCAAACCATTTGAGCTGCTGGCGCTCGACAGCCGCCGCCTGCCGGTAGCGCAGGAACACACTGATCACCGCGCCTCCGAAGAAGACCGGCGTGGCGAGGTTGGAGACCAGGGTGACGATCGCGAGCACGTCGGTCGCTCCCGCGATCCCGAGCGGGTTCCGGATCCAGGGTGTGCTCGACAGTGGTCCGGGCGTGAACGCCACGGCCAAGGTCCCAAGGATGCCGACCAGGCCGATCCGGCCGAATGCGCGCCAGCGCGGCCCCAGGAAGCGACCGGTCGGAAACAGCAGCGGAAGGTAGACCAGGAGCATCCCGATCGCGGGCAGGAAGGTCCAGCTCGACAGCCAGGCGATCGGGACCACCAGCGGCAGCCCCGCCGCGAGGTCATGGTCGTAGTTCACGTACGTGCCGCCGAAGATCCCGATCGCTGCCGCCAGCCCGGACAGCTCGAGCAGCCAGCCAACCGGATTGCCGACCCGGTACGCCACGAAGCCGCCGACCAGCGTGAGCGAGAGCACGATCGCCGGGAAGATCACGATGAATACAGGCCCGGTCGGCCCGTATTGGTCGAGCGTCGCGATCCCCAGCGGGATCCCCACGGCAGTGAACGCAACGGCCACCGCCGCGATCGCCGAGATGATCGCCAGCCGCACTCGCGAGCGGCGCCGACTCCGGATCATCATCGCGCGCGACCTCGGATCCAGACCGTGCTGAACGCGGGCTGCACGGCGGGGACCGCACACGTGCCGGTGGCGAGTGCCCGGGCCTGCGTCATCGCGCGATCCCGCCATGACGCGTCCAGACGCCCACCGACCGGGGCTGCATCGAGCGCGCCACGACGGCCTCCAGGTGCTCGTTGAGGGCCTCGAGCGCCGCGTCGTCGCGCAGCCCGGCCGCAAAGCCGTCGAGGACACGCTGGGCATCGACATGCGCCCGATTGAACCGCCGGTCGACCGCCGTCTGTACGCCGCGCCGCAACGGTTGGAACACGGCGAAGGCGACGAGGGTCGCTGAGGCGACGGCGATCGTGCTCTGCCCCGTCAGCCGGCTCAGCAGCACCTGGATGCCAACGACCGTCACCGCGAACAGGACCGCGAGGACGGCGCTGATGATCAGGTAGCTGATCGTGCGGCTGACGATCCGGTCGATGTCCCAAAGCCGGTAGCGGAGCACCGCGACGCCGGCCGAGATCGGGATCCCCAGGATGCCAGCCGTGACCACGTCCTGGGTGAGCTTGTCACCGCCCGGTGGGAGGACGCCGAGCTTGCCCAGCGGGATGACCCAGAACACCAGACCGCAGACGGCGACGCTGAAGGCAAGCCACTTGAGCTGCTGACGGCTCTCCCCCGTCGCCCGGCGGAATCGAAGCACGAGGGCGCTGGCGCCGATGAAGATGGCGACGATGAGCGGCATGTAGGCAATCCAGCGCAGCTCGGGTCGGATGCCGATGTCGATGGCGAAGGGGTTGGACAGATAGGCGGCGTTGTCGAGTGGTCCCGGCAGCAAGGCGGCACCCAGTGTCGCGAGAGCCACGATCGCGACGTCGAGCCCCATGACCAGCCGCCAACGCGAGCTCAGCAGGCGGCCGTCCGGGAACACCAGCGGCAGGAACACGGTCACCAGCGCGATGGCTGGGATCCAGATCCAGCCGGAGACCCAGGCTGCGACCTCCCCTCCCGCATGGGCGCCCGGCTCGGCGATGAGGGCCAGCGTCGCGTACTGATCGCAGGCGCCCTCCACGGCCGACAGGATGCCGGCGGCCAGGAACAGCCACCCGATCGGGTTTCCCCGTACGCGGATCACGACGATGGCCCCAATCGCAACGCAGGTGACCGCGATCGCGATCGGAAATCCGCGGACCGACCACGTGCCTGGGACCTCCACCGACCACGTGTTGGCGAGCAGGCCGATGGCGATCGCGGACAGCGCGCCCGTGAATACGACGCTGGCCGCAGCGAGCAACCGGGACGGGGCGACGCTCGCCGCCGTGACGGTCACGGAGTGCCCTGGCCGGGTCGAAGCCAGAGCGCCACGCCCGGACCTTCAGCCGGCCGGCGCAGCATCTGTGCAGCATCGTCGACCAGCCACGGGACCACGTGGCGACGGCCGGGCACTTGTTGCGGGGACGCGGTCATGGCACCGGATGCTCGGATGACACCGTTCCCGAAACGTTACGAGATTCCTCGAAAACAAGCTACCGTGACGCGATGTCCAGAGAGGTGACTGTGCCACCCGCCCCTCCCGCCCCGGACACCGGGCTCGAGATCCGCGTGCTCGGGCCGCTCGAGGTCCGGGTGGCCGGCGCGCCGCTCGTCGTGGATACGCGCAAGGCGCTCGCGATCCTCACCCTGCTCGCCGCCGAAGGTCGGCCATTCGCGCGCGAGGAGCTGGCGGCGATGCTGTGGCCCGAGTCGGACGACGAATCGGCGCGCGGCGCGCTGCGACGGACGCTGTCCGTGCTCCGCGGGGCCCTCGGAGACCGCTGGATCCGGGTTGATCGGTCCACGGTCGCCCTCGACCCGTCGGGAACCTGGGTCGACCTGTCGGCCGTGGAGGCCGCGGGCCCCGAAGCGTCAGGGCCCGCGCTGCGGGAGGCGGCCGCCGCCGCCAGGGGTCCCTTCCTCGCGGGGTTCGCACTGCGCGACAGCGCTGCGTTCGACGACTGGCGGGCAACGCGGGCGGTCGCGGCGGAGCGAGCCGTTGCCGGCGTGCTCGATCGGCTCGCGGCGACCGCGGAGGCGGAGGGGGACATCCCGGCCGCCGTCGCCGCCGCAGCACGCCGTGTAGATCTCGATCCGCTCGACGAGCCTGCGCAGCAACGCCTGATGCGGCTCCTTGCCCGCTCGGGTGACCGGGCGGGCGCAATCCGTCAGTACCGCTCGTGCGTCGCCGTGCTGGAGCGGGAGCTCGGCGTCTCCCCGCTGGCGGAGACCACGGAGCTGTACGAGGCGATCCGTGACGATCGACCCTCGGCCGCGACCTCGCCGGACGCGCCTGACGCACCGACGGCGGCATCGGCTCGACACGGAGATCGCACCCCACCCGTCCCCATCCGGTTGCCACTGGTCGGGCGCGATCGCGATCTGCGTGCCCTCGCGGATGCCCACCGCGCAGCGGGCATCGACGGGCGCGTCGCCTACGTCACCGGCGAGGCGGGGATCGGGAAGTCGCGCCTCGCCGAGAGCGTTCGCGCCAGCGTGAACGCGGCTGGCGGCACGGCGCTCATGGCGCGCTCGTTCGCGTCGGAGGCCGGCATCGCCTACGGGCTCATCGTGGAGCTGCTGCGCGTCGGGCTCGCACGTCCGGACGCCGTCGACCGGCTGCGGGACCTGCCGGACGCCACCGTCGTGGAGCTCGAGCGCCTCGTGCCCATGCCCGCCGATCTGTCGCGCCGCCGGCCGGTCCGGGAGGTCCGCGCCGGGACCGATGACGGACCGGCAGCGCGGGTCCGCCTGCTGGAAGCCGTCGCAAGCGCCCTCGTTGCGCTCGTGGCCGGACCGGTGCCGGGGCTGATCACGGCGGAGGACCTCCAGTGGGCGGACGATGCGTCGCGCGAGTCGCTCACGTGGCTGGGTCGCCGGCTGGCGGGTCGCCCGCTCCTGCTCGTCCTCACCTGGCGCCCGGAGGATCTCGATGAGCTTGGCAGCGCCTTCGTGGCCACGATCGAGACCCTCCCGGAGGCCGCGCCGATCGCCCTTCGCCGACTCGAACGCGAGGACGTCGAGCAGCTCGTGGCGGCGGCATCCGTCGCGGGCCAGTCGCCAATGGCCGTCGACGCCCTGCTCCAGGAGAGCGAGGGCCTGCCCCTGTACGTGGTCGAGGCGCTTGCGACGGGGACCGGCCTCATCGAGGGACCGGCGCGGAGCGTCCGCACGCTGCTCCGGGAACGGCTCGCCTCGGTCAGCGAGACGGCCGGGCAGGTGCTGTCTGCGGCCGCGGTCATCGGCCGCTCGTTCGACCTGCCCCTCGTGCGGGGAACGAGCGGTCGCTCCGATGACGAGACCGTGACGGCGCTCGAGGAGCTGGTGCGGCGCGGCATTGTCCGCGACGTTCCGGCGGCGCCGGAGGTTGCCTTCGACTTCGTCCACGCCAAGCTTCGCGACGCCGCCTACGAGGCGACCAGCCTCGCCCGCCGCCGGCTGCTCCATCGCCGGACGGCTGAGCTCCTCAGGCTCGATGTCGCGGGCCGTGACGACCCCGCCCGAATGGTCCAGGTGGCGACCCACGAGCGTGCGGCGGGCCGCGAGGCGGAGGCTGCGGAGGCGTTCCGCCAGGCCGGGGTGCGCGCCCGGGCGCTGTTCGCGAATCGCGAGGCAGCCTCGCATCTCGAGACGGCGATCGCGCTGGGACATCCGGACGGAGCCGCGATCCAGATCCTGCTGGGCGAGGTCCGGACCGCCCTGGGCGACTACACCGGGGCCATCGCCGCGCTCGAGGCCGCTGCCGCGGCGGCCTCGGACGACGACCTTCCGGGGGTCGAGCTTCGGCTCGGGAGGGTGCACGCGCGCCGGGGCGACCTCGCGACCGCGGCCAGCCACCTTGACGCGGCGGTCGCGACGCTCGAGCTCGGGGAGACGGCTGCCGGCTCCCGGGTCCTCGTGCGGGCGCTGGTCGAGCGGGCGGTGGTGGCGCATCGTGCGGGTGAGCTCGACCTCGCCCAGCTGGCGGCCGCTCGCGCGCTCGGCATCGCGCAGGCCGCCAACGACGATCCGGGCGCCGGTGCGGCCCATCGGCTCCTGGGGCTCATCGCCCGCGAGACGGGTGACCTGGACGCCGCCCGCGCGTCCCTCGAGCAGAGTCTCGACGCTGGCAGCCACCGATCCGGACGCCGGGGCGGCGATCGCGGCCCGCAACGCACTGGCCCTCGTGGAGGCAGCCGCCGGCGACAGGGCGGCCGCGATGGCGCTTCTCGAGGAAGCCCTCGTCGAATGCCGGCGGACCGGCGAGCGCCACCTTGAAGCCGCGGTTGAGAACAGCCTCGCGGACCAGCTGCACGCGTTGGGCCGGATCGACGAATCGATGGCCCACCTCAAGCAGGCGGTGGCGATCTTCGCCGAGGTCGGAGGGAATCCCGGTGAGCTTGAGCCGGAGATCTGGAAGCTCGTCGCCTGGTAGGCGCGATCGACGTCGCCGTTGGCGGTTACGAGCCCAGGGACCCCCGATCGAACCAGATCCGCTCGCCGCGGAACAGCCGAGTGGCCGGATCCCATGGGAACAGGATCAGCACACCCAGGCTGACCGGCAGCCCTGAGGCGGGAACCCCGGCCCACGGTCCGAGGTTCGTACCCGTGAGCTCGGCCGCTTCGAACACGCCCTGCGGCCCGACCACGATGTCGGTCAACCCGAACCGGTTGTCCGGGAACGCGGCGAACAGCTCGGTGTAGAACGCCCGCGCCCCCTCGTGGCCCTCCCAGCGCTGGCCGGTCGGCACGATCTCGTACACGCAGTTCGGCGCGAGCGTTGCGATCAGCCCGTCGATGTCCCGTCCGTCCTCGGCGATCGAGTGCCGGATCCACAGGCGCTTGATGGCGCGCAGCTCCAGCGGGTCGAACCGCCGGGCGAGGCGGGACCGGACGCTCCCCTCGGCAGTCACTCAGCGATCCTCGCGGACCACGCTCAGCCCGCGCGCGTGGGCAAGCGCGAGCACGTACGACGCCGCGCCGACCGCGGGGTCGCTCTCGCGATCCGGCGGCTCGTCGCCGTCGTCCGCGCGGTCCGGCGCACCCAGCAGCCGGAGTGTTCCGCCGTCGGCGGCCAGCCGGTCAAGGATCCGCTCCAGGTCCTCATTGCCGACCGCCACGAACCGCGAGCCGACGTCGACGGTGATCGAGGCGTCGGCGTCAACGAAGATCGTGAGATCAGCGGCGCGGGCGTCTCCGATCCCCATCCGGCGATCTAGCCCTCGGCCGTCGCGCCGGTGAACGAGAACGACGACAGCCGGAGCGAGGGCACGACGCTCCCGCCCAGGAAGCCACGCAGGCACCGGCGCTCGCGTCCCACGGCCTCCACGTTGGCCAGGGCGTCGAGGTACGACATCGTGTAGCGCAGGTTGCGGACGGCGCCGACGACCTTGCCGTCCTCGACCAGGAACGTCCCGTCGCGCGTCATCCCGGTGATCACGACGCGCTTGGGGTGGACCGGGTTGGTGTAGTGGAACCGGGTCACCAGCAGGCCCCGCTCGAGCCCGCCCACGAGGTCGTCGTAGGTGGTGTCCCCCGCGGCCATCACCATGTTGGTGGGGAACGGGCCGTACGGGTTCGGCGCGGGCAGCCCATGACCCGTCGACGCCCGCCCGGCGCGCGCGGCGGTCTGCTGGTCGAACGCCAGGTCGCGGCAGGCGCCCGCATCGAGCAGCGCGAGCCGCTGCTTGGGCACGCCCTCGGCATCGAACCCGGCCGGCAGGCCGGCCGGGTCGCGACCGTCGTCGACGATCGTCACCAGCGTCGATGCGACCTGCTTGCCCGCCTCGAAGAACGACCGGTCCTCCTGGACGGCGAGGGCGGAGAGCCCCAGGTACCCGACCATGTCCAGCAGGTCGACGACGGCGTAGTGGTGCAGCACGACCGGATAGTCGCCGGGTGCGAGCGCCACTGGATTGGCGCTGGCCGTCGCGCGCTCGGCGGCCTCGCGCCCGATCGCGGCGGCATCGATGACCGTCGCGTCGACCGAGCACTGCTCCGCGTATCCGGTGCCGTTGTCGGGGCCCATGGTCACCGTGAGCAGCTGCGAGCTGGTCCGACGCTCCGCGGCCCGGATCCCGTGCGAGTTGGCGACCGCGATCGCCTCCACGTCGGTCGAGAACGAGCCGTACGCCGTGACGCCGGCCGCGTCCGCGGCCGCGATGACCGCCCGGGCTCCATCAGCGCGGAGCTCGGGCGTGGCGCCTGCCGTGCCGTCGGACCAGGCGATCTCGACCGGTGCCACGGTTCCGCCGTCGGGCAGCCCGGCCCAGTCCTCGAGCTCTTCAACATTGGCCGCGATCGCCGTGGCCCGCTCGACCAGGGCGCGCAGCCCCTCGGCGTCCGTTCGACCCGTCGAGGCCACCCCCACCCGACGGCCGCTCACGAAGCGCAGGTTGACCAGGACCTCGTCGCTGGCGACGTTCTGGTGGATCTCCGAGTTGGCAAACCGGGTGAGTGCGGATTCGCCGGACACGACGAGCGCCTCGGCCTCGGTCGCGCCGGCCTTCGAGGCCAGGTCGACCACGAGCTCCGCGAGCCGCAGTGCCTCGGTCGGATCGCCGCCGATGCCGTGCCTGTCGCTCATCCCATGACCCCGACGCGCACGTTGCGGAACCGCGCGCCGGAGACGCCGTGGCCGACGTGTCCGGTCTGCGGCGGCTCGCCCTTGCCGCAGTTCGGGGTGGCCCACATTCGCCACGAGCTTGCGTCGCCGACCGCGTCCATCGAGCGCCACAGCTCGTAGGTGATCCCGGTATAGGTGCCGTTGCGGTACAGCCGGCCCGGCTTGCCGCCCTTGATCTCGCGGCAGATCTCGGTCCCGAACTGGAAGTTGAGCCGGCGGTCGTCGATCGACCAGCTGCGGTTGGTCTCGAACATGATCCCGTCGTCGGTGTCCGCGACGATGTCCTCGAAGCTCATCCCGGGCCTGGGCAACAGGTTGACGTTGGTCATCCGGATCAACGGGATCCGGTTCCAGCCGTCGGCGCGCATCGCGCCACCGGACTGGCGTCCGATCCGCGGGGCGGTCTCGCGGGAGCTGAGATAGCCGACGAACATCCCCTCCCTGATCAGGGGCACCTGCTGGGCGACCACACCCTCGTCGTCCCATCCGAAGCTGCCCAGGCCACCGGGAACGGTGGCGTCGGCGACGATGTCGCACAGCTCGGAGCCGTATCGGAAGCCGTCCAGGAGGTCGGGCGTCAGGAAGCTCGTTCCGGCGTAGCTCGCCTCGGTGCCGAAGGCTCGATCGAGCTCGGTCGGGTGGCCGCAGCTCTCGTGGACCTGCATGTACAGCTGGCTGGGATGGAGCAGGATCGTGCGGGTTCCGGCCGGCAGGGGCGGGGCGCTCAGGAGCTCGACCGCCTCGGCGGCGATGCGCTCGGCGTTCGCCTCCAGGTCCATCGCCCGGACGAACTCGTAGCCGGCCGACGCCCACAGGCCGCCATTGTCCGGGTAGCTGCGGCGCTGGTGCTCATCGTCCGCGATGGCGTCGGCCTCGAGGCCGCTGCCGATGTGGGTGATCACCTGCTCCGTGTAGCTGCCGTCGGAGGCGGCGAACGTCTTCGACTCGCGCTGGGCCGCGTACATGGACTCGGTGAAGGTGATGCCCTTGACGCCGTTCATGGCCCGGTCCGCGGCGAGCAGGAGCTCGACCTTCTGATCGAGCGGGACGGCGAACGGATCCTCGACCACCGGCGACTCGAACCTGCCGTTCGCGGGCGGGCGGTCGTCGAGGCGGACCGGGTTCCGGATGGCAGTCGCGCTGGCCCTGGCGATCCGGACGGCGTCCGCCGCGACCCGGTCGGCTTCGCCGGTGCTCAGGTGATGGCTTGCGGCGAAGCCCCACGCGCCGTTCACGAGGACCCGGATGCCGAAGCCCTCGGTCTCGCCCGACGACACGCCTTCGACCCGAGCCGACTTGATGTTGATCGACTCCTCGATCCGTCGCACGACGCGCACATCGGCGTACGTCGCGCCCAGGGCAGTCGCCGTGTCGAGGGCACGGCCGGTGAGATCACGCATCAGGCGGAGGGTACCGCGTGCATTGGCCACGCGCCGCTAGGGCGTTCGGCGTAGCGGGCGCTCGGTGCCAGGGTCGGTGCCGGCCGGCCGATCCCCCGTACACTCGTGCTCGTGGATACGCCCGAAACGCCGGCCGAACGAGGCCTGTTCATCACCCTCGAGGGTCCGGACGGATCGGGGAAGTCCAGCCTCATGCCGCGGCTCGCGAGGGTGCTCCGTGCGGGCGGCTGCGAGGTCGTCACCACCCGCGAGCCGGGGTCGACGCCGCTGGGCGAGCAGATCCGGCGGCTGGTGCTCGATACCGAGCCGCGGATCGATCGCACGGGCCTTGCGGATGCGCTCCTGTTCGCCGCCGCGCGAGCACAGCACGTGACCGAGGTGATCGGCCCGGCGCTCGAACGGGGCGCGGTCGTGGTGTGCGATCGGTACGCCGACTCCTCGCTGGCGTACCAGGGACGCGGGTCGGGGGTCCCGATGGCCGAGCTCGCGGCGGTGCAGCGGCTCGCGACCGGAGGCCTGGTGCCCGATCTCACGATCCTGCTCGACATTCCGGTCGAGGTCGGCCTGGGCCGCAAGGCGGTCGAGATGACCCGCTTCGAGGCGTTCCAGGACCTCGAGTATCACGAGCGCGTGCGAGCGGCGTTTCTCGGGTTCGCGGCCGCTGAGCCCGGGCGCTATGCGATCGTCGATGCGACCGGCGACGAGGCCGCGGTGCTGGCCGGAGCCGTGGCGGCCGTCGGCAGGGTTGCCGACCGCCTTCCATGTCTGGCGGTCGCCGTACGCAGCGTCGAGACGGAGCGCGGCTGACAGCTTCCTGAGCCGCCGTTCGCGGCGCGCGGGATGCGCAGCGTTGCGCCCGCCGGCTACGAGCCGACGCTGCCGGCCGCCTCCGAGATCGACGCCGTGCCGGCGGCGCTCGCGAGCGCCGCACGGGCGGCACCGATCAGCGCCTCGGCATCGCCGCCATCCTGGGGGAACCTGGCGACGCCGGCCGATACCGTCACGGGGAGGTCCTCCACGGTCTCCAGCGAGGCGATCCCGTCGAGCACCCGGTGCGCGACGGTGACCCCGGCCGAGCCCGGCGCCACGAGCACGAACTCGTCACCACCCGTGCGGGCGATGGTGTCGACCAGCCGGACGTTCGAGGCCAGCACGGCCGCAACCTGGCGCAGGACCTGGTCACCGGCGCGCGACCCCGCCGACGTGTTGAGCGCCGTGAACCCGTCGACGTCGAACACCGCCACCGAGACCTCGCTGCCCTGGCGCTGGGCGCGCGCCACCTCGAGCTCCAGGATGCGGGTCAGCGTCCGGGCGTTGGACAGCCCGGTCAGGGCGTCCGTGTGCGCGACCCGCTCGAACCACTCGGCGCGTTCGGCTGCGAGCGAGGCCGTCCGGAACGCCGAGATCGCCGACGCGGCGAGGTCCGCGATCGCGACCAGGAGCGTCTCCTCGGACGCCCCGACCTCATGGGACCCGGGCCAGCCGAAGGTGAGCACGCCCACCCCGTCCTCGACGCCCCCGGTTGCGACGACCAGCGGCAGGTCGACGAACGTCATGGTGTCGCCGCCAGCCATCTCGCCCGTCCGCCCGAGCGAACCGGTCCGGTCGACCGCCGCCCGACGGATCGGATGCCCGGGATTGCCCGACACCTCCGCGGCAAAGCCGTCGGCGCGATCCTCCGGCATGCCCAGCGTCAGCAGCAGCTCGAGACCAGCGCCGTCGGTGTCCAGTGTGAACACCGCGGCGGTTGCCGCATGCACGGCAGCCGAACCGGCTTCCGCGATGACCGACAGCGCAGTGTCCAGGTCCTCGGCGCGAGCGAGCGCCGCGGCGCCAGCAGACAGAACGGTGAGCGGGCCGTCGCCGGCGCCGATGGAGTCCGACACGTGTGCCTCCGCGTGCTGCCGGATCGGGGCGGGCTCCCGGGTCGCTGGGCGGCGCCCTCGCGCCCGATCGAGGCGAGTCGGCATCGTACACCGTCGATCGGGCCCGGGACCCGTTCCGGGTGCGCGCGAGCGCGCCGAGCGCGAGACTGCGACCCCGAGCCGCGCCACCGCGGCGCCGAGCGTGCGCGACTGGGAACCCCGAGCCTGCGCGACCACGCCGAGCGTCGGGCGAACCGTCGCGGCCTGATCGCGCGTCTCCGGGTGGGCTATCCTCGCGTCGATGAAGCTCGTCGTCGCCATCGTCCACAACGAAGATGCCGGCGCCCTCGTGGACGCCCTCCTCGAGCGCGAGTACCGCGCGACGCGGCTTCACTCGTCCGGCGGCTTCCTCAAGCAGTCAAACGCGACGGTCATGGTGGGCGTCGAGGAGCCGCAGGTCGAGGAGGTGCTCGCGATCGTGCGCGAGAGCTGCCACGCGCGGACGCAGATCGTGAACCCGATGCCACCGATCATGGAGCCCGGCGAGTTCTTCATGCCCTACCCGCTGGAGGTGGAGGTCGGCGGCGCCACGGTGTTCGTGCTTCCCGTGGAGCGCTTCGAGCGCCTGTGAACCGGGTGTTCCGCAGGCTCCTGCTGTGGTTCGCGCGCAACGCCTGGATGCGCGAGCGGCTGCCCAGGCTCCCGTTCATGCGCCGCGCGGTCGCACGGTTCATGCCCGGCGAGGACATCGACGACGCGCTCGGCGCGGCGTTCGAGCTCCACGTGCTGGGCATCGGGACGCTGTACACGAAGCTGGGCGAGAACCTGACCGAGATCGAGCAGGCGCAGGGCGTCGCAGATCACTATCGGGAGCTGCTGGGCCGGATCAAGGCCGCCGAGATCGACGGCGAGATCAGCGTCAAGCCCACGCAGCTGGGCCTGGATATCGACGAGGACGTCTGCTTCGGGCACCTGCGCGTGCTCGCGGGCGCGGCCGAGGCGCAGGGTTCCTACCTGTGGATCGACATGGAGGACAGCAGCTACGTCGACCGGACCATCGACCTCTACCAGCGACTCCGGGCGTCGCATCCGCGAACGGGGATCTGCCTCCAGGCGTACCTCCGGCGCACCGCCCGGGACGTGGAGCGGCTGCTGCCGCTGAACCCGGCGATCCGCCTGGTCAAGGGGGCCTACGACGAGCCGCGTGACGTCGCCTTCCGCTCGAAGCGCGAGGTCGACGCCAACTACCTGGCGGTCGCCGTGACCCTGCTCCGCGAGAGCCGGACCCGCGACATCCGGCTGGGCCTCGGCACGCACGACGTTGCCCTGGTGGAGCAGATCGCCGGCCATGCGGCGGCCGCGGGGGTCCAGAAGGACGGGTTCGAGGTCCAGATGCTGTACGGCATCCGCGCGAAGGAGCAGCGCCGGCTCGCACGCGCCGGGTTCCGGGTGCAGACGCTGATCGCGTACGGGACCGCGTGGTACCCGTGGTACATGCGCCGGCTCGCCGAGCGGCCGGCGAACGTGCTGTTCGCGCTGCGCCAGCTGTTGCCGGGCTGAGGCCGGCCACCCGCCGGCGCCCGGACCCGCAGCCCGATGTCCGCCCGGATCGACGCGCTCGAGGTCGCCGCCCCGGACGTCGTGCGCGCCTGGCGGGGCATCGACGAGGGCGCCTTCATCTCCGTCCGTCGCATGGTCCGGCGCGGCGCCGGACCCGGCAGCGCGGCCGGGATCAGCGCGCAGCTGGCGGCCGTTGCCGCGGGCCTGTCCTCGATGGTCGAGGCGCTGCCCGATGCGGCGTTCACGATGCCCGGCGGCGAGGGCGACTGGAACGTGGCCCAGACGCTGGGGCACGCGGCCGACTCGCGGGCAGGTCTCGCGCTCGCCGCCTCGCTGGCCGCGCGCGGGCGGTGGCCGTCCGACGCACCCTCGGTCATACCGGGGATCCCGGGTCCCGTCGACGCAACGCGCGAGCAGCTGCTCCGCAGGATCGCGACCAGCCAGCGGATCGTGGAGCGGGCGGTGCGCGCCGTCGATGGCCACGAGATCGAGCCCTGCGCGCTGGATCACCCGCTGGTTGGCCGTCTGCGCTGCGGCGAGTGGCTGCTGTTCTCGGGCGTCCACGATCTCATGCACCTCGAGCAGCTGGAGCGGCTCGAGCTCCGGCTGGCCGCCCGATGAGCCTGCGTCCGGACTTCGTCGACTGCTGGATGTTCCGGGTGCGGGATGCCGGCGCGGAGGTCCTGCTCATTCGGCGCTCGCCCGGCCGGATCCTGGCCGGCCTGTGGCAGTGCGTCTCGGGCAAGCTCGAGCCGGGGGAGCGGATCGCGGCCGGCGCGCTCCGCGAGCTGGCGGAGGAGACGGGCTTCGGACCGGCTGCCATCGAGGCGTTCTATGACCTCGACCTGGTCAACCAGTTCCACGAGCCGTCGGTCGATGCCGTCGTGATGGCCGCCGTGTTCGCGGTCCGCGTGCGACCCGAGTTCGAGCCGGTCCTGTCGCACGAGCACGATGGCGCCCGCTGGCTGCCGCTCGAGGCGGCGCACCGGGAGGTCGTGTGGCCGGCCTACCGGACCGCGATCGAGCGGATTCGCGACGACGTGCTCGACCCTGCGCGCGCGCCGTGGTTCGAGCTGGACGGCAACGGCGCGCGCGTCATCGGCTGAACGTTGCCGCTGCGCGCGATCCACTCCGGCTGCTTGCCCGGCGGAAGTCAGTAGCGTTCCGGGACGAAGGTCTGCTCGTCCATCGGTGGCCTGACGTAGCCTCGATCGGGCTCGCGCGGCGGCAGGACGATCGGCTCCGGCGTGAGGTCCTCGTACGGGATCAGCGACAGGAGGTGGCTGATCACGTTGAGCCGCGCGCGCTTCTTGTCGTCGCCGTTGACCACGTACCAGGGCGCCTGCTTGATGTCCGTGTGGCGGAACATCTCGTCCTTGGCGACCGAGTACTCGACCCAGCGAGTCCGCGACATCAGGTCCATCGGGCTCAACTTCCAGCGCTTGGTCGGGTCGTCGATGCGGCCCTGGAACCGCTTCTCCTGCTCGGCGTCGCTGACCGAGAACCAGTACTTGATCAGGATGATCCCCGACCGAACGAGCATCCGCTCGAACTCCGGACAGGATCGATAGAACTCCTCGATCTCGGCCGCCGTCGCGAAGCCCATCACCCGCTCGACACCGGCGCGGTTGTACCAGCTGCGGTCGAACAGCACGATCTCCCCGGCCGCGGGCAGGTGGGGGACGTAGCGCTGGAAATACCACTGCGAGCGCTCCCGCTCGGTGGGCGCCGGCAGCGCGACGACCCGGGCCACGCGCGGATTGAGCGCCAGTGTCAACGTCTTGATCGCGCCGCCCTTGCCGGCAGCGTCACGTCCCTCGAAGATCACGACCACCTTGAGGCCGCGCGCCTTGACCCATTCCTGGAGCTTCGCCAGCTCGACCTGGAGCTTGGCCAGCTCCGCGAGGTAGACACGGGCCGGCAGCTTGGGGGTCTTCCGCCGACCATCGCCGGCCGTGTCCTGATCGCCGGGGATGTTCGATTCCCGCGGCTTGCCGGTCGCGGCCGGCCTGGCCTTGCCCTTCGCCATCGCGCTCGCCCTTTCGTCGATCCGCCGTGGGTTCTCCCCGGATTATGGCCCTGCCCGTCGAACGCTAGACTCTGGGCAGGCGATGGAGGCGGCCCGATTGCTCGAGAGGACGGCGGAATGACCGAGACGTTGGCGAACCGGCGGGTCTTCCGCTCAAAGGTCGATGCGATCCGACCCACCTACGGGTTCGACGATGTCTCGCTGGCCCCAGGCACCGACACGGTCGACCCTGCCGACGTGGTCCTGGCGCAGGAGTTCTGCGGCCTGCCGCTCGAGATCCCGGTCCTGGCCGCCGCCATGGACGCGGTCGTCGACGTCGCCCTGTCCGCCGAGATGGCCCGGCTGGGTGGTCTGGCCGTGCTCAACCTCGAGGGCGTGCAGACCCGCTACGACGACCCGTCGACGGTGCTCGACCGGATCGTCGATGCGCCCGACGACCGCATCCAGGACCTGCTCGCCGAGGCCTACGCGGCGCCGATCCGCGAGGAGCTCATCGCTCGGCGGATCGACGAGCTGCACGCGGCCGGGTCCAAGGCCGCGGTGTCCGCGACCCCCGGCGTCGCGCGCCGGTTCGGGCCGTTCTGCGCCGAGCACGGCGCCGACCTGTTCCTCGTCCAGTCGCAGGTCTCGTCGGCACGCCACCTGGCGACCGGCTACGAGCCCCTCGCGCTGGACGACTTCACGCGGTTCATGCCGATCCCGGTCGCCGTGGGCAACACCACCAACGCCGACGCCGCGTACCAGCTGATGGAGCAGGGTGCGGCAGCCATCTTCGTGGGCGTCGGGCCCGGCGCAGCGTGCACGACGCGCGAGGTGCTGGGGATCGGGATCCCGCAGGTGAGCGCGATCGCGGACGTGGCGGCGGCGCGAGACCTGTTCCACGCGGAAACCGCGCGCTACGTTCCGGTGGTCGCGGATGGCGGGATGAAACGGGGTGGTGACGTCGCCAAGGCGCTGGCTGCAGGCGCCGATGTCGTGATGCTCGGCTCGCCGCTCGCACGCGCATCGGAGGCACCGGGCCGAGGCACGAACTGGGGGATGGCGGCCCCGTCGCCGGTCCTGCCGCGCGGCACCAGGATCCGGGTGGGAACGGTCGGACCGCTGGACCAGATCCTCAACGGCCCGTCGCACGTGACCGACGGCACGCAGAACCTGATGGGTGCGCTCCGGCAGTCGATGGCCGCACTGGGAGCGCGCACGATCGCCGACATGCACGAGGTCGAGATCGTGTACGCGCCGTCGGTCGCCACCGAGGGCAAGTCCTGGCAGTTGCGCGGGAGGTAGCGGCGCGGCCGTCGACGCGCCCGGCGTCGGCCTACGCGCGGTGCGGACCCGTGGCCGTGCGCGCGTCCTCGCCCAGGATCCCGCGCTCGGTCAGCGCGGCCGCAAATCCCTCGAGATCTTCCGCGCCGACGTAGACCGCCGGGACGCGGAGGAAGGACCACCGGACCGGCGTCCGGAAGTCGAGACGCACGCCGCCACGCGGGCTGCCGGCGAACGTGACGTCGCCGTGGCGGATGCTCAACCGCACGCCGATGGCCGTGATCCAGCGCCACGGACCCTCGATCCGCCAGTGGCTGATGTTGGTCATCTCAGCCCGCAGCTCGAACCGGCCGAACCGGACGACGACGTTGTCCTCGCCGACCCAGGCCCAGGCTCGCGCGGGCGTCGCGCCGAACACGATCCGCAGCAGCCCCGCCGACCGGTCGCCGATCCGGATCGGGTAGCGCTTGTGCTCCGATGCGCCAGCCACATCGATCGTCATGGACGGCAACCCCTTTCCTGGTGGTGACGTCGGTCGCGTGAGGTCGATCCGCTGCGGCGGGCGTGGCCCTCGCGCGCCACCGGCCGGTAGACTCTGCGCACACCATCGCACGTTGACGCGGGAGGGGTCATTGGCCGAGCCGGAGGAGTCATCGCAGCCCGTCGACGAGGATGCCGGGCGGCGCGGCAAGACGGTCCATGGGGAGCCCGCGAATGCCGGCCACCGGGTGCTCGCGCCGGATGACGCCGAGTTCGAGGCGTACCTGGAGGTCGCGCTCGACGCCCCCGCCCCGGCCCGCACGCCGGAGGATCGCCCACCACCCACGGCCATCCCCGAGCCGGGCAGCGTGGCCGTCCTCGACTTCGGCAGCCAGTTCGCCCAGCTGATCGCGCGGCGGGTCCGCGAGCTCCACGTCTACTCGGAGCTGCTGCCCCACGACACCCCCATCGCCGAGCTCGAGCGGCGCGGCGTTCGCGCGATCATCCTGTCCGGTGGCCCGAACTCGGTCTATGACGACGCGGCGCCGAAGGCGCATGCCTCGATCTGGAGCGGGCGGATCCCCGTCCTCGGCATCTGCTACGGCGCCCAGCTGATGGCGCTCGAGCTGGGTGGCGACGTGCTGCCGGCGTCCCGCCGCGAGTACGGGCCGGCGACGGTGCAGCTCACCCGGGACGACGGGCTGTTCGACGGCATCGAGCGCGAGCAGGCGGTCTGGATGAGCCACGGCGATTCGATCACCCGGCTGCCCGAAGGGTTCCACGCCACGGCGCAGACCGATTCGACGCCCTACGCGGGCCTCGCGGCGCCGGATCGGAACCTGTACGGCATCCAGTTCCACCCGGAGGTCGTCCATACCCCCCGGGGACGCGACGTCCTGCGCAACTTCGTCACCGGGATCGCCGGCGTCGAGCCGAGCTGGACGCCGGCCAACTTCGCGGACACGACGATCGCCGCGATCCGCGATCGGGTCGACCGCCACGCGAGCGAGACCGGCTCCCAGGGCCAGGTCATCTGCGCCCTGTCAGGCGGTGTCGATTCCGCGGTGGCGGCCGCGCTCGTCCATCGGGCGGTCGGCGACCGGCTGACGTGCATCTACGTCGACCACGGCCTGATGCGCAAGAAGGAGTCGGAGCTCCTGCGGGTGACGTTCGAGGCGAACCTCGGCATGCGCCTGGTCATGGTCGATGCCCGCGAGCGGTTCCTCGCCCGCCTGGCGGGTGTCACGGATCCGGAGCAGAAGCGACGGATCATCGGCAGCGAGTTCATCCGCGTGTTCGAGGAGGAGGCCGCCAAGCTGGGTCGGATCGACTTCCTCACCCAGGGCACGCTGTACCCGGACGTGATCGAGTCCACGACCCCCGAGACGAAGACCGCGCAGAAGATCAAGACCCACCATAACGTCGGCGGCCTGCCGGCCGACCTTCGGTTCCAGCTCATCGAGCCGCTCCGGTACCTGTTCAAGGACGAGGTGCGGCTGGTGGGCCTCGAGCTCGGCCTGCCGGACGCGATGGTCCATCGCCAGCCGTTCCCGGGCCCCGGCCTCGCGATCCGGATCATCGGAGAGGTCACCGCCGAACGGCTGGACACGCTGCGGGACGCCGACTGGATCGTGATCGACGAGATCAAGGCAGCGGGGCTGTATCGCAACGTGTGGCAGTCGTTCGCGATCCTGACGCCGGTCCGATCGGTCGGCGTCATGGGCGACGGACGGACGTACGCGAACGTCGTCGCGATCCGCGCCGTCACCTCGGAGGACGGCATGACGGCCGACTGGGCCAAGCTGCCCTACGACGTGCTGGGCAGGATCTCGTCCCGGATCGTCAACGAGGTCCCGGGCGTCAACCGTGTCGTGTACGACATCAGCAGCAAGCCCCCGGCCACGATCGAGTGGGAGTAATGGATAGCCTGAACGGGGGATATCGGGACTTCCCCGGTGGGCTACAGTGCGCACATGGCCGATCAGACGAGCGGTCCGGTCACCACATGCCAGTGGTGCTCGGCCAAGCTTCCCGCCCCTGACGTCGAGCACTGCCCCTCCTGTGGAGCGGCGCTCACCAGCGCGACGGGAACCGAGCCCGAGCTTCCCGGTGTGACCGCGCTCGATCCGCAGGCCATCATCGGAGCCCGCTCCGGATCTTCTCGACCACGGAACCGGATCCTGTCGTTCCTCAGCGGCGACATGGCGCCCGATGAGGGCCGTCCACTGGACCCGTCGTCGGTTGCGCCGCCGTCGGACGCGGTGCGGCGCGAGATGCTCCGCCTCCAGATCGACGCGGAGCGGGCAGACCTCGAGGCCGAGGCCATCGCGCTCAAGTCGGATGCGCTCGCCCATCGCGGCATTCCGCTCGCGGAGCTCAACGCCCTCGATGCCGCGGCGCGAGCCGACGCGGACGTGATGGTGCCGGACGCCGGCGCCGACAAGATCGAGGTGCCCGCGGCACCACCCGCGCCGGGAGACACGCCCGGCGCCTGACAGGGGCGCGCCGGGTATCCTCGGCCGCGTGCCAGATCGACTGCCGCATCCGGGTCCGTCGTTCCTGCGCGAGCAGGTCGTG
This sequence comes from uncultured Chloroflexia bacterium, assembly GCA_963749705.1. Lineage (GTDB taxonomy): Bacteria > Chloroflexota > Limnocylindria > Limnocylindrales > CSP1-4 > CAIXZV01. The sequence continues at coordinate 368,583 of CAVVNQ010000003.1, forward strand.
CGCGTCGGCGAGCGACGCCTCCAGGCCGGGATGGCCAAGCCGGTCGACGGCCCCGACGACTGGTGGCTCGCCGTGCTGTGGGTTGCCGATGACGAAGGCGTCGTGAGCTTCCGTGAGGTCGGCCCTGTCGCGGGTCCGCCACCCGAACCGCCCCTGCTGCGCCTCGGGCCACTGTTCGCCGGGGCACTGTCGGGGATGATCCGCGAGGAGGACGGACGGCTCGCCATCAAGCTCGCGCCTCTCGTGCCACCTGACGACGACGCCCGACCATGGCGAGCACCGCTGGCCATCCGGGCCGCTGTTCGCTGGGAGCCCGCGTTGCTGGTCACGCTCCCGCCCAACCAGCTCGCCGAGCAGGTCCTGGCCGGCTTCCGGCGATCGGTCGAGTCGCTGTCCCGCCCCTGATCGACGGGCGGCGCCGGCCGGCGCGACGATGACTCGCCCGTTCGCCGGGAACGCCCGAGTCACATAGACTCATCCGGGATGACAGACCTGTTCGATGAGTTCATGCGCGAGCTGGAGCGCCGCCGCGCAGAGGCGGAGGGCCGATCGCCGCGGTCGCACGGCGATGACGAGCATCCCTCGGACGGGAACGGGGATGAGGACGCGGACGCCGGCGACGGCGAGGTAGAGGGCTCCGACGCCGCGGGCGATTCCGACGGCGAGACGTCCGTCGAGTCGGACGACCAACCCAGCCCCGAGCCCATCCCGCTCCGGCGGCGCCGACGGCGCGCCGGCGGACCGCCACGAACCCCGCGTCCGCCTCGACCCGTCGGCGGTCCGACGGACGGGGCGCGACCTCCCTCGATCGGCGGGATCCTGCGTCGGATGGGCGCCGCCCTCGTCATCGCCGTGGTCCTGTTCGTCGTCATCCTGGCCGGTACGACGGTCGACATCTGGACCGATGCCATCTGGTATCAGAGCGTCGGCTTCGACGCCGTGTTCTGGACCCGCCTCGGCGCGCAGGTCGGCCTGTTCGCGGCCGCGCTCGCGATCGCGCTCGTGGTCCTGCTCGGCAACCTGGTCGTGGCCGGACGCCTGGCGCCGCCGCCCGATCCCGAGCGTCCCGGGCGGCTGCGCGCGATCGCCAGCCGTCTCGGCGAGGCGCAGCGGCAGGCCGAGCGAAGCGCGAGGGCGGGCGGCCAGCTCCGCGGCCCGTTCGGCGGCCCGCTCGGGGGTGGGCCCGGTGTGCGGGACGAGGGCACGTTCGTGTTCGAGCCCGAGGATCTGCCCGATATCGTCCCGATCGGGCGCTGGGTGATCGCCGGGTTCGCGGTCCTCCTTGCGCTGGGCGTGGCCGGCACCGTCTCGGGCGCCTGGGACACGATCCTGCTGTGGGCGAACCGGGTGCCGTTCTCGCCGACGGCATCGGTCACGGACCCCGTGTTCGGCAAGGACATCAGCTTCTTCCTGTTCGAGCTGCCGTTCTTCCGGCTTGCCCAGACCCTCGTCAACGGGCTATTGCTGGCATCGCTCGCGGTCGCCGGTGCGCGGTACCTGGTCGCCGCGTCACGCGGCGGCGAGGTGTTCATCACGCGGGTCCGGGTGCACCTTGCCGTGCTGGCGGGGCTGTACCTGCTGTCGGTGGCGTTCGGCTACCAGCTCGACAAGTACGAGCTGGTGTACAGCGGGTCCGGCGTCTCGATCGGCGTCTCGTTCACGGACGCCAACGCGCGGTTCCTGGCCTATGACGTGCTCACCTTCCTGTCGGGCATCGCCGGCGCCCTCCTGATCGCCGGAGCGTTCACCCGCTGGCTGTGGCCGCTCGGTCTCATCGTCATCGTGTGGTTCAGCGCCTCGATCGTGCTCGGCCAGCTGTACCCGGAGGCGATCCAGCGGTTCAGCGTCGATCCCAACACGTTTGCCCAGGAGGAGCAGTACATCGCGAACAACATCGCGATGACGCGGCTTGCCTTCGGGCTCGACGAATGGACGTCGCAGCCATACACGGGCGACCAGCCGCTCACACAGGCCGCGATCGACAACGAATCCGACACGTTCACGAATGCCCGCCTGTGGGACTACCGGCCCCTCCAGGCCACGCTCGACCAGCTGCAGACGGTGCGCCAGTACTACGACTTCATCGACGTCGACACCGACCGCTACATGATCAACGGCAAGCTGCGCCAGGTGATGCTGTCGGCGCGCGAGCTCGCGATCCAGAAGAACCCGGCGGCCACCAGCTGGGTCAACGAGCGGGTCATCTACACCCACGGCGTGGGCCTGGCCATGGTGCCCGTGAACGAGGTCACGCCCGAAGGTCAGCCGCGCCTGTGGATCCGCGACCTGCCACCGGTGTCGAGCAACGATGCGCCGACCGTGACCCAGCCGCGCATCTACTTCGGTGAGGGCGATGACCACTACGTCGTCGTCGGTGCCCGCCAGGCCGAGTTCGACTACCCGCTCGACACGAGCGCGGGCAGCAGCGACGAGAAGACGACCTGGACCGGCACCACCGGGATCAGGCTCGATTCGACGCTCACCCGGCTGCTGTACGCGCTCCGGTTCCGAGACCTGGACCTGCTGATCTCGGACCAGATCCAGGCCGACAGCCAGCTCCTGTTCCACCGCACGCTCAACGACCGGCTGGGGATGATCGCGCCGTTCCTGCGCTTCGACAAGGACCCGTACCTGGTCGTGGACGACGACACCGGGCGCCTCGTCTACGTCCAGGACGCCTACACGGTCAGCGACCAATTCCCGCACGCCACGTGGTTCAACCCCTCGGACCTCGGCGGACCCACCGGCCTCGGTGGTGGCCAGTTCAACTACATCCGCAACAGCGTCAAGATCACGATGGACGCCTACGACGGCACGATGCACCTGTACGTGGCGGATCCGAGCGACCCGCTCATCCGCGCCTGGCAGGGGATCTTCCCGAGCCTGTTCACGAGCATGGACCAGCTGCCGTCCGGGATCGCCGCGCACCTCCGGGTCCCCGAGGAGCTGTTCAACGTCCAGACGCGGATGTTCGGGCGCTACCACGTGACCCAGCCGCTGGTGTTCTTCTCGAACAACGACCGCTGGACCGTGCCCGATGCGCAGACGAACGAGCAGAGCCTCGCGACCGAGGCGTACTACGTGGTGATGCGGCTGCCGGGCGAGGATTCCTCGGAGTTCCTGCTGATCCAGCCCATGATCGCGGCCAGCCGGCCCAACATGATCAGCTGGGTCGCGGCCCGCAACGACGCACCGAACTACGGGACCGTGCGGGTGTTCCAGTTCCCGGCCGACACCACCATCTTCGGACCGGCACAGATCGAGGCCCGGATCGACCAGGACTCCACGATCAGCGGGCAGATCACGCTCTGGAACCAGAGCGGGAGCCGGGTCATCCGCGGCAACCTGATCGTCGTCCCGGTGGGGAACTCGCTGGTCTACCTCCAGCCGGTGTACCTGCAGTCGACCTCGGCCCAGTTCCCGGAGTTCCGCAAGATCGTCGTCGGTAGCCCGACCACGATCGTCTGGGGCGACACCCTGAGCGAGGCGCTCAAGCAGCTGCTCGCGGTTCAGGGTGGCAGCCCGGGCACGACCCCGACGCCGGGGCCGACGCCGACGCCCGGCGCGTCCGCGACCCCGAGGCCGACCCTGCCACCCGGCAGCGAGCTGCCATCCGATGTCGACGGTCTCGTTGCCTATGCCAACCAGCACTTCGAGCTGGCCCAGCAGGCGCTGCGCGCCGGTGACTTCGCAACGTACGGCACGGAGATCGGGCACGTCGAGAACGCGCTCCAGCGGCTGGGCGAGCTGACCGGATCGCCGGGAGCCAGCCAGCAGCCGTGATCCGGGGCGCCGCGACGGGGCTGCGAGCGGGGCCACCGGCGGCGGCTCGCGCACGATTGCCCTGGCGGACGGCCATCGCGTCGGCGTTCGTCACGACGCTCATCCGGCCTGCCGCCTGGGCCTTCGGGCTGCTCGGGTTCCTGGCCGGCGGCGGCATCGTCCTGGTCGCGTGGCCGATCCTCGTGCTGCCGACGCCGACCGGGCTGCAGAACGACCTCGGTGGGCCGGCCAACAGGCTCGTGCTCGGGACGCCGTCGGTCGAGCTGGTGGTGGTCGCCGTCGCTGCCGTCCTGGTGGGCGTGGCGATCGTGATCACCGCGTGTGCCGTCGGTGCGTGGGCCGAGCGGCAGGGGATCCAGGTCGCGCTCGATGCCGCGACCGCCGAGGGCCTGGCGGTGGAGCCCGGCAACCTCGCCGGTGCTCCCGGCGTCGGTCGGATCACGGTGATCCGGCTGCTGGCGCTGGCGCCGGTGCTGGTTGCCATCGCCCTCGCGTGGGGCCCGGTATACGACGTCGCGTACCACGAGCTGATCCTGCCGGAGGACCTCGTCACGCCGCTCCCGCTGCGTGTGGTGCGCCAGGTCCCGGCCCTGCTTGCCGGCGTCGGCGCCGTATGGCTCGTGTCCGATGCTGCCGGCGCGATCGCCGTGCGCCACCTCGTCCTCAACCGTCGATCGATCGGACGTGCCTGGCTGCTCGGCTGGGCGGACGTCGTGCGCCTCCCGGTTCGGACGCTGGCCACCGCCGTCGTGGGGCTCGTGACCATGGTGCTGCTGCTCGGCCCGGCGCTCCTGGCGTCGGGAAGCGGCTGGTCGCGCGTCCGGGATCTCATGCTGGGTAACGCGGACCCGCTCAGCGCACTCGCGGCAGTGGTCATCTGGGTCACGATATGGCTCGCCGGCCTGGCTCTGGTCGGGGTTGCCGTCGCGGCGCGGGCCGCAGCCTGGACGTTCGCGACGGCTCGCCTCCGTCACGAGGACCCCCGCCCCGGCGTCTGAGCGCCGGCGCGCGGGCGCCAGCGCCCGGGAACCCGGGCGACCCCTGTTACACTGCCGAGCGCCGCGTGCCTTCGGGCACGCTTCGCGCCCGCTGGGAGGCCCCACGCCGCCGCATGGAAGAGATCCTCAACACGATCGGTGACACGATCGGCGGGTTCCTCGACAACCCGATCGTCCAGCTCACGTTCCAGGCGATCCTCGTCTACTTCGTGATCCTGTGGCTGGCCGCCGCCTACTGGGCGTTCCGGGACATGCAGCTGCGGACGGACAACCCCGTGATGCCCTACGTGTCCGCGGCGCTGATCGTGCTGTTCACGCCGATCCTGTTCCCGTTCGGGATCGTCGTGTACCGGATCCTGCGACCCCAGGAGAAGATCGGCGAGATCTACGAGCGCAATCTCGCGGAGGAGGCGCTGCTCGCCGAGGTGGAGTCGATCCGCACCTGTCCCACCTGCGCGCGCCGCGTCAACGAGGAATGGATCATCTGCCCGACCTGCCGCACGCGTCTCAACCGGGTGTGCGCCAACTGCGGCCGCCTGGTCGGGCTCGACTGGTCGCTGTGCGCCTGGTGCGGACGCGACTTCGAGCGCGGCGACCTCGCGGCGCTCGAGCCCATCACCGGCGGCCTGGCCGAGCCCGATCGTCTCGAGGCGACCAGCCGCGCGCCGCTGCGCCCGCCGACGCGGTCCGCCGCGCTTCGGCAGACGCCGCGCTCGGTGGCTCCGCCGCGCTCGGTGGCGCCGCCAAGCAAGGCGCAGGGGCCGATCTCCGAACCTTGACGGGCCCGTCGGAGCCGCGCTCCGAACCACCCGAGGAGGCCGCGGCGGCCAGCGGCAGCTCGACGTTCAGCCTCGAGGGACGCGCGGCACCGGCCCTGTACCTGATCGGCTGGCTCGGGGCGGTCATGGGCCTCGCGATCGTGACCCTGTCATTCCTCGCGTCCAGCAGCGGCGCCGCGCCGTGGATGTTCCTCGGGGGGCTCGTGGTGCTGGCCGTCGGCCTCGTGTCCGCCGCCGGCTCCCAGGCCGTCGAGCGCGGACGAGATCAGTCCCGGGCCTATCGCGGGCCGTCACCGGTCCTCGCGTTCGTCGCGGTGATCGCCCTCACCCTGGTCGCGATCGTCGTCGTCCTCGCACCGCTGACGGCGCTCGGGGTGAGCGCCGATTCGCCGCTGGCCACCACGGTGTCACTGGTGCTCACGACGCTGATGTACGTCGCCGTGGTCCGGATGCTGGTCGTCGGCCCAGGCGCCCTGACGTGGAGCGAGATGGGGCTTCGCCTGCCGCCCGCCGAGGCCGCGCGCGACCTCTTCGTGGGTGCCCTGATCGCGGTCCCCGTGCTGGGGATCACGCTCCTTCTGGGGGCACTCCTCGCCGGGTTCCTCGAACCGGCCCCAAGCCCGCTGCCGGCGGCCGGCGATGCCCTCGGGCTCGCCGCCAACCTGGTGTCGGCCGCGGTGCTGGCGCCGATCGGCGAGGAGCTGTTCTTCCGCGGGTTCGCGACCACCGCATGGGCGCGCGTCTGGGGTGCACGGCAGGCGATCATCCGGGGTGCGGTGTTCTTCGCCCTCGCCCATGTCGTCACCCTGTTCGACGCATCGTTCGGCACCGGGGCGCAGCGGGCCTTGTTCTCGTTCGTCGCGCTGCTGCCGGTGGGGGTCGCGCTCGGCTGGGTGTTCCTGTCGCGGCGGTCGGTGTACGCCGCGATCGGCCTCCACGCCGCGTTCAACGCCCTGCAGGTCATCGCACTGTTCGCCAGCGGCGCTGCCGGCTGAGGTGCCCTGCGGGCCGAGCGCGCGCCGGCTGGGTAGCGGGCTGGCGTCTCCGGGCCACGGCTCACGGCTCGGCCTGGCGCGCAGCCGTCCAACTGGCGGCCAAGCCGGCGATGAGCCGGCGGTAAGCACTGCCCGGTAGGCTGCGCCACGTTCCCGGGTCCGGATGGCGGGGGAAATCGGCGGGCTTCCGTTGTCCGGATCCGGGGACTCCGGTGCCTTCGTCCCCCAGTCAAGCACGCCGCCACGGAGGTTGGTCGTGACCGATGTCGACGCCCGGGTGGCCGCCGCTCCGGTCCATCGATCCACGTCCAGGTCGGTGCGGGATCTGCCCGCCGCCGAGCGTCCGCGTGAGCGGCTCGCCATGCGCGGGCCCGGCGGGCTGTCGGCGGCGGAGCTCATCGCGCTCGTCTGGGGGACCGGCTCCGGTGGTCGCAGCGCGGTCGAGCTGGCCGAGGAGGCGCTCGCACGGCATGCCACCGTCGGTGCGCTCGCCAGGGCGACGGACACGGAGCTCGCCGTGATCCCCGGTATCGGCGCCGCCAAGGCGGCTCGCCTCGCGGCGGCCTTCGAGCTCGGACGACGCTCGATCGCGGAGCGTCCCGCGGGGCGCTGGACGATCCGATCGCCGCGCGATGTCGCGGATCGCCTGCTGGTGGACATGGGCAGGCTGGAGCGTGAGGAGCTCCGGGTGCTGAGCCTCAACGCGAAGAACGCCGTCCAGCGGGTGTCCACGGTCTACGTCGGCAACGTCTCGGCGTCGCTGGTGCGCGTCGGCGAGCTGTTCCGGGACGCCGTGCGGCTCGATGCGTCGGGCGTGATCCTGGTTCACAACCATCCAAGCGGTGACCCCACGCCGTCGCCCGACGACCTGCACCTCACCGCCGAGGCGATCGCGGCCGGCCGCCTGCTCGATGTCGATGTGCTGGACCACGTCGTGATCGGCCAGGACGCGTGGATCTCGCTGCGGGACCGGGGCGTGACCTTCGATCGGGTCGGACCTGGCTCGCCGCGGGGCTGAGCCCGGTCAGCGACGAGGCGCTCCGGAGCCGCTCGCCGGCCTGCCCGTCCGCGCGATCAGATCGCGCTGGCGACGCGCAACCCCTCCAGCACGGCCTCCTCGACCGTCCGCGGCGCCAGACAGTCACCGATCCCGTGGATCTCGATCGGGTGACCCGCGGCCGACCGCAGGTCCGTGCGTGCGGCGAGCGCGTCGAGGAGGGTCGACTCCGGCAGGTGCCCGTGGGCGAGGACGAGCGCCGCGACGTCCTCGACGATCACGGCCTCCTCGGTCAGCGTGTGTTGGAGGAACACGGCTGACCCGTCATACCCGAACGGCCGGGTGAGCGGCAGGATGGTCACGTGGGCCCGGTTGAGGGCGGCGATCGAGGCGTCGCGAACGTACTGCTGGATCCGGAACCCGGGCGTGTAGCCGTTGACCGCGAGGGTCACGGGGTGGCCCGCTGCCGCCAGCAGCAGCGCCACGCCGGGCCCGATCCAGTCACAGCGCCAGTCGACCACGACGATCCGGCCCGACGGGACCTCCGTCCCCCGGATCACCTGCCACGCGTCGAGCACGAACGGGTCGTTGGCGAGCTCGAGCGGTGGACGGTAGGGCAGCGCACCCGTCGCGACGATCACCGCGTCGGGCGCCGCTTGCTCCACCACCCCGGCATCGACGGGCGAGCCGGTGATGATATGAACGCCGGCGCGCTCGGCCTCGCCGCGCAGGTTCGTGACGACGCCGCCGAACTCGGCGCGGCCGGGCAGCAGCTGGGCGAGCAGCACCTGGCCCCCGACCCAGCGCCCGGCCTCGTGGAGCGTCACGTCGTGACCGCGCGCCGCCGCGACCGCAGCAGCCTTGAGGCCGGCCGGACCGCCGCCGACGACCATCACCCGTCGCCGTTCGCCGGGCCCGACCGGCACGCGAGCCCCGAACTCCAGCTCCCGCCCGCTCTCCGGGTACTGGATGCACGAGATCGGGTAGCCCGCGTGGAAGTGACCGATGCACGCCTGATTGCAGCCCACGCAGGCCCGGATCTCATCGAGCCGGCCGGCAGCAGCCTTGGCCGGGAGCAACGGGTCCGAGATCAGCGCGCGCGTCATCGCGACCGCATCGGCCTGCCCGAGCTCCAGGATGTGCTCCGCCTCCTGTGGCTGGTTGACCCGCCCGGCGACCAGGACCGGCACCCGCACGACGGCCTTTGCCGCCGCCGCGAGCGGCGCCGTGTACGCGTTGGCCATCGTCATCGGCGGCACGATGTGGTCCGAGCCCGCCAGGGTCGCCGACGTGCCCGCGACCACGCTCACGTAGTCGGGACCACCGTCGCCATCGAGCGCCGCCAGCGCCTCGAGGGTCTCGTCGCGCTGCAGCCCCTCGGCGGACTGCTCGTCGATCGAGATCCTGAGCCCCACGACGACGCCGTCGTCGACTGCGGCGCGCACCGAGGCGATGACCTCGCGCAGGAACCGGAGCCGGTTCTCGAGCGAGCCGCCGTACGCATCGGTGCGCAGGTTCACGCGCGGGCTGAGGAACTGCGCCGGCAGGTAGCCGTGGCTGGCGACGATCTCCACGCCGTCGAGTCCGGCCGTCCGGAGGCGCGCCGCGGACGCCGCATACCCCGCCACGATCTCCCGGATGAGCGGGACGGGCATCGAACGCGGCATCGTGTGGAACCGCTCGCTGGGGACGGACGACGGGGCCAGCGGGACGGGAAGCGTGCCGTCGTCGGAGTCCATGATCTCCCGACCCCCATGGAACACCTGGCCGATGATCCCCGCGCCCTCCGCGTGGACCACCTCGGCCAGCCGCCGGAAGCCGGGGATGCACGAATCGTCCCAGGCGCCCAGGGCGTGCGACGTGTACTCGGCGGTCGGGTGGACGGCCGCCACCTGGACCACGATCAGCCCCACCCCGCCGGCGGCCCGCGCCCGCTGATACGCGATCAGCTGCTCGGACACCAGCCCCCGCTGGGCCATCACCGTGTCGTGACCCGACGAGAAGATCCGGTTGCGGAGCTGCAGCGAGCCCAGGCGCAGCGGTGAGAACAGCCGCGGGAACGGGGTGGAGCCGGGCTCGATCGGCCCCGTGGCATCGAGCGGGAGGGTCATGGCGCGGCGATCCTAGCCGAGGCGGCCGGGCTCCGTGGAGCCCGTTCCCGATCGGGCGCAGCCCGCTGGGCGTGGACCCGGCCGCGGGTATACTGCTCGGGCTCGCGCGCCGGGTTCGTGCGCGAGTCCAGACCCGCCCCATCCGCGGCCAGCCCGGCCGCCGCGCTCGCGCCGACACCGGCGCCCAGTCCACGCAGCAAGGATCTGCCCACCAGCATGCTCGACCGTATCCTCGGCCTGTTCTCCCGCGACATCGGGATCGACCTCGGCACGGCCAACACGCTCGTGCACGTGCGCGATCGCGGGATCGTGATCTCCGAGCCGTCCGTGGTCGCGATCGACGCCAAGACCAAGCGCGTGCTCGCCATCGGTGCAGAGGCCAAGCGCATGGTCGGCCGCACGCCAGCCTCGATCATCGCGGTCCGCCCGCTGCGCGACGGCGTCATCTCCGACTTCGACGTCACCGAGCAGATGATCAAGTACTTCGTGAACAAGGTGCACGACCGGGTCGGGCTGATCCCGCGGCCGCGGATGCTGCTGGGCATCCCGTCGGGCGTGACCGAGGTCGAGAAGCGGGCGGTCCGCGACGCGGCCATGAACGCCGGGGCGCGATGGGCGCGGTTGATCGAGGAGCCGATGGCGGCTGCGATCGGTGCCGGACTTCCGGTCAGCGAGCCGTCGGGGTCGCTGATCGTCGACATCGGTGGCGGCACGACCGAGGTTGCCGTCATCTCGCTGGGCGGGATCGTCGTCAGCCGGTCCATCCGGATCGGCGGTGACGAGATGGACCAGGACATCGTGTCGTTCGCGCGCCGCGAGTACAACCTGTTCCTCGGCGAGCGTACCGCCGAGGACATCAAGGTCGCGATCGGGTCCGCGTACCCGGGAGAGTGGGACAGCCAGCGGGTGACGCTTCGCGGGCGCGACCTGCTGACGGGGCTGCCGCGCTCGGTCGAGGTGGGCGCCGACCAGATCCGCGAGGCGATCGAGGTCTCGGTCGCCCAGATCGTGGACACGATCAAGGACACCATCGAGGAGACGCCACCCGAGCTCGTGGCGGACATCATGGACCAGGGCGTCGTGCTTGCCGGCGGCGGCGCCCTGCTCGCCGGCCTCGACCGACGTGTCGCCGAGGCAACCCAGATGCCGGTCCACGTCGCCGACGACCCGCTGACCTGCGTCGCGCGCGGGACGGGGGTCGTCCTCCAGGAGCTCGCCAGCCCGTCGATGGAGCGCGTGCTCGTCGCCGAGACCTACAGCCGACCGCCGCGCTGATCACCGCACTGCCCGCCTCGTCGCGACGAGGCGGGCCCCCGGAGCTCGCGCCATGACCCCACGCCTCGCCAGTCGCCAGGCCCGCCGTCGCGGCATCACGTTCACGATCCTGCTCGCCGTGACGCTGCTCATGATGGCCTTCTCGGCCAACCCCTACGTCCAGGACTTCCAGCGCGGGATGTCGTTCGCGCTGCGACCGCTCCAGGGTGCCATCGCCGGCGTCGCCGACAGCGTCGCGGGGGTCGCCGGGGCCATCGGCGAGATCGACCAGCTTCGAACCGACAATGCCGCCCTGCGCGACGAGAACGACCGCCTCACCAACGAGAACGCGCGGCTCGAGCTGGTCAAGCGCGAGAACGACCAGCTGACGGCCCTCCTCCAGCTCCAGACCGGGTTCGACCATGCGACTGTGGCGACGCGCGTGATCGGTCGCGAGTCGCTCGACACTCGACGCCTGGTGATCCTCGACAAGGGCACCGATGACGGGATCGCCCTGGGCGATGCGGTCATCGTCCAGGGCGGGGCACTGGCCGGGCGCGTGACCGATGTCGGCCCCAACTTCTCGAAGGTGACCCTGATCAGCGATCCCACGTCCACGGTCGTGGGCATGCTGCTCAACTCCGGGGCGGCCGGCGAGGTCGGCGGCCAGCCGGGCGGCGTCCTCGTCATGCGCAACATCGATTCGTCGGTGCAGATCTCGACCGAGGAGGAGGTCTTCACCGCCGGGATCGAGCTCGCCGGAGGGATCCGTTCCCCGTACCCGAAGGGGCTCCTGCTGGGCAGCGTGGTGGACGTGCAGCGCGACGTCAACGATGTCGTCCAGACGGCGTTCCTGGTGCCCGCGGCGAACCTCGACTCGTTCGAGATGGCGCTGATCATCACCGACTACCAGGGCGGCCTGCCGCCGGTCGACCAGCAGCCGGTCCCGTGCGGGACCGACGGCGTCGTGCCCGACGGCGAGGTGCCCTGCTACACGCCGTCGCCGCAACCCGGAAGCTCGGCCGGCTCCTGATCCGCCCGCCCGTCGTCCATGGCGTCGCGTGGCGTGGACGTCCGGCGCGGCGTGCCGCCCTGCTAGGCTGTCGCCGATGAAGGGCCTCGTCCTCGCCGGTGGCACCGCGAGCCGGCTGTTCCCGCTCACGATCGTCACCAACAAGCACCTGCTCCCGATCTATGACCGGCCGATGATCTACTACCCGCTGGACACGCTGGCCGGCATGGGGATCCGCGAGGTCCTGGTGATCGTCGGCGGCAAGAGCGTCGGGGACATCGTGGAGCTGCTCGGTGACGGGCGGCACTTCGGCCTGGACCTGACCTACCGCTACCAGCGCGGCGCGCTGGGCATCGCGCACGCGATCGGCCTCGCGCGCGACTTCATCGGCGACGACTCGTTCTGCGTGGTCCTGGGCGACAACATCCTGCGAGGTCCCTCCCTGGCGGCCACGGCCCAGGCGTTCGACGATGGTCCGTGGGGCGCGGGCACGCTCCTCTACCGCGTCCCGGATCCGCAGCGGTTCGGCGTCGCGGAGCTGGACGCCGACGGCCGCGTGCTGGGCTTCGAGGAGAAGCCCGATCACCCGAAGAGCGACCTCATCCCGATCGGCGTGTACTTCCTGCGACCCGACGCGTTCGATGTGATCGAGACGCTGGCGCCATCCGGGCGCGGCGAGTTCGAGATCACCGATGTGCTCAACCGCTACATCCCGGCCAGTGGCCTGTTCACGGAGGTGTACGACGGGCAGTGGACGGACGCGGGCACGGTCGCGTCGCTCCTCCACGCGGCCCAGCTCGCGGGGGCCGACGCCGAGGCCGGCCGCCTCGCGCCGCCGCCGGCGCACCCCAACGACGTCCGATGACCCGCTCGGCCATCCCCGACGCCGCCCATCTCCTGGTCACCGGCGGAGCCGGGTTCATCGGCAGCCAGCTCGTGCGTGACGTGCTGGGCCGCCGCGACGGCACCCGGATCACCGTGCTCGACAAGCTCACCTACGCCGGCAACCGGGCGAACCTCGCGGCCGTCGAGGCCGACCCGGAACAGGCGGCGCGGTTCGCGTTCGTCCACGGCGACATCGCCGATCCGGCCGTGGTGGCGCCGCTTGCCGCCGCCGCCGACGCCATCGTGAACGTCGCCGCCGAGACCCATGTCGACCGCTCCATCCTGGATCCCGAGGCGTTCCTTCGGACGGGCGTGATCGGGGTGCACGTCCTGCTGGAGGCCGCCCGTCGCGAGACGGAGCGTGCCCGTGCCGGCGAACGGCCGGCCGCGCCTCGCTTCCTCCAGGTCAGCACCGACGAGGTCTACGGCTCGATCCCGACCGGCCGCAGCGTCGAGACCGATGCCCTCGCGCCGCGCAGCCCGTACGCGGCGGCGAAAGCGGCCGGCGAGCTGCTCGTCCGCGCCTACCACGTGACGTATGACGTCGACACCGTCGTGACCCGGGGCTCGAACACGTACGGGCCGTACCAGCACCCGGAGAAGCTGATCCCGCTGTTCGTCACCAACGCGCTGGCCGGAGAGCCGCTCCCGATGTACGGCGACGGGATGCAGATCCGCGACTGGCTCCACGTTGCGGACCACGCCGCGGCCATCGACTTCGTGCTCCGCCACGGGGAGCCGGGCGACGTCGTCAACGTCGCCGGCGGCACCGAGCTGCCGAACCGGGACGTCATCGGGCGGCTGCTGGCGGCGTGCGGCCGCGACTGGTCCCTGGTGCGGACGGTACCCGACCGGCCGGGCCACGATCGCCGGTATGCGATGGACGGCAGCAAGCTCGACGCGCTCGGCTGGGAGCCACGGGTGCCGTTCGAGCAGGGGCTGCCGGCGACCGTTGCCTGGTACCGCGAGCATCCCGACTGGATCGCGCAGTCGCGGACGGCCGACTGGGACGCCTACTACGCCCGCCAGTACGCCGAGCGGCTGGAGCGCGGCGTCGTCGTCGACGAGGTGCGCTGACCGGTGCGGGTGGCCGTCACCGGCGCGCGCGGCCGGCTCGGCAGCGCGCTCGTCGAGGCCCTGGGCGCGTCGCCGTTCACAGGGGCCATGGGCCCGATCGCCTGGAGCCGGCCGGAGCTGGACCTGGACACCCTTGACGTGGCGTCCGCGACCGCGCTCATCGATCGGGATCGCCCCGAGGTCGTGATCCACGCGGCAGCCTGGACCGATGTCGACGGCTGCGCCCGGGATCCGCAGCTCGCCCGGCGACGCAACGCGACCGCGACGGGGGAGCTTGCGGCTGCCTGCGCCGGGCGCGGGGTCGACCTGATCCTGATCTCGACCAACGAGGTCTTCGACGGGTGGCGCGCGGACGGCACCGGGTACGCCCCGGACGACGTGCAGAACCCGATCAACGCGTACGGCGCGAGCAAGGCCGGGGCGGAGCGGCTCGCTCGCGAGGCGATCGAGGGTGGGGCAGGGGCAACCTCGCGCCTGGCGGTGGTCCGGACCGCGTGGCTCCACGGGCCGCCGGGCGGTGACTTCCCGGCCAAGATCGCGGCGGCGGCCATCCGGGCCCGCGATGCCGGGCAGCCACTGCGTGTCGTGGGCGACGAGATCGGCAGCCCGACCTACGCACCGGACGTGGCCGAGGCGCTGTGCGAGCTCCTTGCGGAGGACGCCTATTGCCCCGCTGGACCGGGCAGGGTCGCGGTCCACCACCTGGTCAACGAGGGACGCGCCTCACGCGCCGACTGGGCACGGGAGGTGCTGCGCGCCACGGCAATCGATGTCGTCGTGCTCGACATCCCGGCCGCGGATTGGCCCCGCGCCTCCACCCCGCCGCGGTGGGCCGTGCTCGAGCCCACGTCGCTGCCCTCGGGTGAGCCCATGCGCGACTGGAGAGCGGCGTTCGCAGATGCGGTGCCGGCGCTCAGGCGAGCGCTCCGAGCGGGCTGATCGGGGCGCCAGCCCATCCGTCGATCAGGATGACCCGGGCCGAGTGCCATCCCGTCGATCGGGCTGACCGGGGCGAGTGCCATCCCGTCGATCAGGCTGACCCGGGCGACCGTCACCCGTCGCGGCGCGCCGGGTGCATCCCACCCGGACCGCCCTCATCCTCACCGGTCCGACGCGCTCCCAACGGTCACGGGGTCGAAAGGGCCACCCGCGCCCTGACCATCCAGCGATTGGCTGCGAACGCGCGCGCGTCGACGCTGGCAGGGCATTCATCCGTGCCCGGGCCTTCCCGCCGGGCGCCCCGCCAATTGACCGGAGCCTCGTACCTTGCGCAAGCTGGCCCTCGCCCTCGTCGCCGTGTTCCTCGTGGGCATCGGCACCTTCGCCGCTCCGAACGTCTCGCCCGCCGCCGCGGCCACCGGCCCCAAGGTCGCGATCATCGTTGGCGCCACGCACGACGCGACCGATACGTACCGGAGCTACGCCGATCAGATCTACGCGGAGGCGATCGCGTACACGAGCAACGTGGTCAAGGTCTACAGCCCCAGCGCCACCTGGTCGGCGGTCAAGGCGGCCGTCAACGGCGCCTCGATCGTCGTGTACCTGGGGCACGGCAATGGCTGGCCAAGCCCCTACACCTACGATCCCACGTACACGACCAAGGATGGCTTCGGGCTCAACTATGACCTCAACGGTGACGGGAAGCTGTCCGACTACGAGAACAAGTACTACGGCGAGCCGTCGATCGCGACGCTGACACCGGCCCACAACGCGGTCGTCCTGCTGTTCCACCTGTGCTACGCCTCGGGCAACTCGGAACCGGGCAATGCCGAGCCGTCGCTGAGCGTCGCTCGGCAGCGGGTCGACAACTACGCGTCCGCATTCCTCAAGGCGGGCGCCGGGGCGGTCATCGCCGACGGGCACAGCCACAGCGGGTACGTCACGCGATTGTTCACGACGCTCCAGACGGTGGACCAGCTGTGGCGCGGCATGCCGTCTGCCAACGGCCACGTCTCCTCGTATGCGTCGAGTCGCACGCCGGGCGCCACCTACGAGATGGACCCCAACACGTCGACCACCGGGTTCTACCGGTCCGTTACCGGCTCGATGTCGCTGACCACCGCGCAGGTGACGGGCGCGGCCTTCGCCTCGACCGACACCGACCCCACCGACTTCCAGGTGCCCGGCGCGGCGAGCGTCGCGGTGGACGGCGCACCGGTGTATGCGACGCAGGCGGACGCCGCCGCCGCGCACGATGCGGCCGCCGCCGGGGTCGATGCCGCCGCGGACACGACCGCGGACTCGCTCCCGCCCGAGCCGGTCGCGACGCTGCCCATGGATGACCAGCTGCGCGTCTCCCAGATCGTTCCGACCGCCGATGGCGCCAAGCTGCTCGACATCGAGACGTTCGATGGCAACAGCAGCGGCTGGATCATCGGCGACGTCGCCACGCCGCGCGACAGCCGGTCCCCGGTGGTGTGGTCGGTGAGCGACGGCAACGCCCTGTTCACGCCGAACGGCGACGGCGACCGGGACAAGTACGTGCTGACGGTGGACCTGTCAGAGTCCGCGTCCTGGACGCTGGCGATCGAGAACGACAAGGGTTCGACGTTGGCGACCCGCAACGGGTCCGGAAACACCGCGGCCCTGACCTGGGACGGAATGGTCAGCGGCTCGCTGGCCCCTGACGGCACGTACCGGTGGCGACTCACCGCCGTCGACGCGTGGGAGAACCCGCCCCTGAGCTCGACGGCGACGTTCGTCCTGAACCACGACCCGATCAGCATCTCCCGCCTGTCGGGCCCCGACCGGTTCGCCACCGCCGCCGCGATCAGCAAGGCGAGCTTCTCGGCAGGGGTCCCGGTCGCCTACGTGGCCAGCGGGCTCAACTTCCCCGATGCGCTCGCCGGGGCCGCGGTGGCCGGGTCTCAGGGTGGCCCGGTCCTGCTGGTCACCCGGGATGCCATCCCCTCGCCCATCGCGACCGAGCTCGCCCGGCTCCACCCGGCCCGGATCGTCGTGCTCGGCAGCGCCGGCGTGGTCAGCGACGGGGTGAAGGCGGCGCTCAAGGCCTACACCGCGGGTACCGTCACGAGGCTGTCGGGCCCCGACCGGTTCGCCACCGCCGCCGCGATCAGCAAGGCGAGCTTCTCGGCAGGGGTCCCGGTCGCCTACGTGGCCAGCGGGCTCAACTTCCCCGATGCGCTCGCCGGGGCCGCGGTGGCCGGGTCTCAGGGTGGCCCGGTCCTGCTGGTCACCCGGGATGCCATCCCCTCGCCCATCGCGACCGAGCTCGCCCGGCTCCACCCGGCCCGGATCGTCGTGCTCGGCAGCGCCGGCGTGGTCAGCGACGGGGTGAAGGCGGCGCTCAAGGCCTACACCGCGGGTACCGTCACGAGGCTGTCGGGCCCCGACCGGTTCGCCACCGCCGCCGCGATCAGCAAGGCGAGCTTCTCGGCAGGGGTCCCGGTCGCCTACGTGGCCAGCGGGCTCAACTTCCCCGATGCGCTCGCCGGGGCCGCGGTGGCCGGGTCTCAGGGTGGCCCGGTCCTGCTGGTCACCCGGGATGCCATCCCCTCGCCCATCGCGACCGAGCTCGCGCGGCTCCACCCGGCCCGGATCGTCGTGCTCGGCAGCGCCGGCGTGGTCAGCGACGGGGTCGGAACCGCGTTCGCTGCCTATTGACCGGGGTGTTGCCTCCCCGGACGACGCAACCCGTGCGGGACGGCCCTTGCGCGGGCGACCGGACCGGAGCAACCCTAACCGCACCGTACTGTGCTAACAGGGACCTTGGTCAGGTTGATCCAACCGCCGATGCGGAGGAAGATACCGGCCCGAGCACCGGAGCCTCCCCCTGCGGGTCATCCGGCGAGCCGTGTCGCGGTCAGGCGACCGGCCGGGGCAACTGAACCAAGAGGACGGCTGTGAACCGACCCCGCTTCGCGCTCCACGGCCGCCCCATCGCCACCATCCTGTTGATCGCCGTGCTTGCCGTGGGCATCGTGCCCGTTCCGGCAGCTGCCGTGGCGCCGACGGGGCGGCCACCCGCAACGATCTCAGCGCCGGGTTCCGAGCCGGCACCCGCGGCGTCGGCAGCCGATCGCGCGGCGGTGTCGGAGGTCGGCCGCCCGGAGCCTTCGGTGGTGTACGAGCAGGCGATGGCCCACGCGGCCGACGCGAACACGTTCACGCCCGGCGACCGCGTGTCGACCCCGTTCTCACCACGGTCCACGGACCGCTGGCCCGTCGACGGCCACGCTCCGACGTCGCTTCCCGCGGGTCGGGCGAGCGGCCGGGACATGGCGCGCAGCCCCCAGGGCAGCAGCTGGGCCGGGTCCAAGTCCGATCCCTCGCCGCTTGCCCCGGTTGCGACCGCGCCGCCGATCGAGCCGTCATCCGCGCCGATCGACGCCAACGGCGGCGGCACCGCCGTGCAGGCGTCGGGTGCATCGTGGACGGCCCCCGGGACCGCGACCGTTGACGCCGCCGCAGCGGCCGGCCTCCGCCGACAGGTGTTCGGCTTCCTCCCGTACTGGGAGGTTTCGGGCTCCGCGTCGACCCTCAACTACGACGACCTGTCCACGATCGCGTACTTCTCGGTCGGCGCCGACAAGCTGGGCAACCTGCTCAAGAAGAACAGCGACGGTTCGACGACCACCGGCTGGGGCGGCTGGACCAGCTCGAACCTGACCAAGACGATCAATGCGGCGCACAGCCACGGCACGCGCGTCGTGCTGACCCTCTCGGTCTTCGCCTGGACGACCAGCCAGGCAGCCCTGCAGCAGGCGCTGCTGGGCAGCAGCAGTGCGCGCCTCAACCTTGCGAAGCAGGCGGTGGCGGCCGTTCGAGACCGTGGGGCCGACGGCATCAACCTGGATTTCGAGCCGGTCGTGAGCGGGTACGACGACGAGTTCGTCGCGCTCCTGCGGACGATCCGATCGGAGCTTGACAAGGTCGCGCCGGGATACCAGCTGACGTACGACACGACGGGCTGGATCGGCAACTACCCGATCGAGGCGTCGGTCGCGGCGGGTGCCGCCGACGCCATCTTCGTGATGGGCTACGACTACCGCACGTCCTCCTCGTCGTACGTCGGGTCGATCGATCCCCTGTCAGGTCCCGCGTACGACCTCGCAGACACCATCCGCTCATACACCGCCCGGGTGAGCCCGTCGAAGGTGATCCTCGGCCTTCCCTGGTACGGGCGCGCATGGTCGACCGCGACCGACACGGTGAACGCGGCCAGCCAGAGCGGCGCCAAGTACGGATACAGCACCGCGGTCAACTACGAGAACATCGTCGCCCTGGCCGCACAGTACGGGCGTCGCTGGGACAGCCGCGAGCAGACGCCCTGGTTCGCATACCAGAAGCAGAACTGCACGACCACCTATGGCTGCGTGACGACCTGGCGGCAGGTCTACTACGACGACTACGCGTCGATGCGCCTCCGGTATGACCTGGTCAACACGTACGGGCTGCGCGGTGCCGGGATCTGGGCGCTCGGCTACGACGGGGGTCATGCCGAGCTGTACCAGGCGATCACGGACGCCTTCCTGACCGACAAGACCGGGCCCGTGACCGGCATCCGCATGCTCAACGGAACCCAGCGTGACGAGGGCTTCACGGTCTCCTGGACGGGGACCGACGCCACCGGCGTCGCGAGCTACGACGTCCAGGTCTCGACCGACGGCGGCGCCTGGACGGACTGGCTCCTGGGAACGACGACGACGTCCGGCACCTGGCTCGGCAACGACGGTCACGGGTATGCGTTCCGCAGCCGTGGCCGCGACACCAAGGGGAACGTCTCCGCCTGGAACGTGACCGCGACCTGGAGTGCGGCGCCCGCGCTGGCGGTCGGTGGCTTCGGGCAGGTCCGGACGAACGGGCTCTCATATCGAACCGGCCCGGACACCTCGGCGACCAAGCTGGGAACCGTCGACACGGGCACGGTCGTCGCCGTGACCGGCGGTCCGATCACGGCCGATGGCTACGTCTGGTGGCAGGTCACGCAGCCCGTCCTCGAGTGGGGCACGGTGACGTTCGCCGAGGCCGGCGTGTGGATGGCGTCCGGGCCGGTCGCCACCTCGTCCGCCTATGTCGGCGCCTACCGGGCGCCGAACTCGACCACGGTGAGCGCGGCGCTGCGGGTGACCGGCTTCAACGGTCTCGGGTCGGGCAGTCTCGGCGCCGCCTACAGCTCGCAGCGCGTCGTGTCGCCCAATGGGGACGGTGACCACGACACCATCCGGCTCGACTGGACGAGCACCGTCACCGTGTCGACGCTCCAGCTGCGGATCCTGCGCAGCAACGGGACGCTCGTCGACACGAGGAACCTCACCAGCCTGACGCCGGGCGCCGCCCACTACACCTGGGATGGCAAGGCGGGCGGGGTGCCGGTGGCCGACGGAAGCTACGTGCTCCAGCTCGTCGGGACGGCCGGATCGTCGACCTACCACGCGCCGTCCGCGGACCCTGCAACCGCGGCCCAGCTGGCGACGTTTGCCGTCACCGTCGATCGCCTTCCGACCTCCCGCCTGTCGGGCCCCGACCGGTTCGCCACCGCCGCCGCGATCAGCAAGGCGAGCTTCTCGGCAGGGGTCCCGGTCGCCTACGTGGCCAGCGGGCTCAACTTCCCCGATGCGCTCGCCGGGGCCGCGGTGGCCGGGTCTCAGGGTGGCCCGGTCCTGCTGGTCACCCGGGATGCCATCCCCTCGCCCATCGCGACCGAGCTCGCCCGGCTCCACCCGGCCCGGATCGTCGTGCTCGGCAGCGCCGGCGTGGTCAGCGACGGGGTGAAGGCGGCGCTCAAGGCCTACACCGCGGGTACCGTCACGAGGCTGTCGGGCCCCGACCGGTTCGCCACCGCCGCCGCGATCAGCAAGGCGAGCTTCTCGGCAGGGGTCCCGGTCGCCTACGTGGCCAGCGGGCTCAACTTCCCCGATGCGCTCGCCGGGGCCGCGGTGGCCGGGTCTCAGGGTGGCCCGGTCCTGCTGGTCACCCGGGATGCCATCCCCTCGCCCATCGCGACCGAGCTCGCCCGGCTCCACCCGGCCCGGATCGTCGTGCTCGGCAGCGCCGGCGTGGTCAGCGACGGGGTGAAGGCGGCGCTCAAGGCCTACACCGCGGGTACCGTCACGAGGCTGTCGGGCCCCGACCGGTTCGCCACCGCCGCCGCGATCAGCAAGGCGAGCTTCTCGGCAGGGGTCCCGGTCGCCTACGTGGCCAGCGGGCTCAACTTCCCCGATGCGCTCGCCGGGGCCGCGGTGGCCGGGTCTCAGGGTGGCCCGGTCCTGCTGGTCACCCGGGATGCCATCCCCTCGCCCATCGCGACCGAGCTCGCGCGGCTCCACCCGGCCCGGATCGTCGTGCTCGGCAGCGCCGGCGTGGTCAGCGACGGGGTGAAGGCGGCCGCGCGGGCAGCCGCGATCCCGTAGCAACCAGGACGCGGCGCTCGACGCCTGTCGACGTGAACGCGGGACGGGGACGCGTTCGGCCGGGCCGCGACCGGTACACTCGGCTGCGATGAGCCCCGCCGTGAGCCGTCCCGATCCGAACGCAGACGCAGCCGGTGCGGGAGCATGGATCGTCCTGCCGACATACGACGAGGCGGACAACCTGCCCGGCATCTCGGCCGCGATCCTGGAGGCGCTGCCGGGAGCGACCCTCCTCGTCGTTGACGACAGCTCGCCCGACGGGACCGGCGAGCTCGCGGAGCGGCTCGCAGCCGACGATCCCCGGATCCGCGTCAAGCACCGGCCGGCCAAGCAGGGGCTGGGCCGCGCCTACCTCGACGGCTTCGGCGATGCCCTCGACGGCGGGGCTGCGGTCGTCATCCAGATGGACGCGGACTGGTCCCACGATCCGGCGACCCTGCCGACGCTGATCGAGCCCGTGGTCACGGGCGTCGCGGATCTCGTGATCGGCTCGCGCTACGTCCGGGGCGGCCGGGTCACCGACTGGGGACCCATCCGGCGACTGATCTCCCGCGGTGGCTCGCTGTTCGCACGGGTCGTGCTCGGGCTCGGGCCTCACGACCTGACCGGCGGCTTCAAGGCCTGGCGGGCGTCGACGCTCGCCGAGGTTCCGTTCGATGGCGTGCGCGCGGGCGGCTACGTGTTCCAGATCGAGATGACCTACCGCGCATCGCGGTTCGGTGCCCGGATCACCGAGGTGCCGATCACGTTCCGCGATCGGCGGGCCGGGGCGTCCAAGATGAGTCGCCGGATCATCGTTGAGGCCCTGTTCGTCGTCGTCGGGCTTCGCTGGGACGAGCTCCGCGGGCGCGCGCCGGCACGACGGACGCCGTGACCGGAGCGCCCCGGCCGGGCTGGCGGCCAGGCACCTCCGACGCCCCCGCGGCCGCGCCCCCCGGCGTGCGCGTGGTGATGGACCTCCGGCCCGTGCAGGACGCGGAGCGGGCGCCGCTGACCGCCGCGTACCTCGACGGTCTCCTGGCAGCGCTGGCCGCCGACCCGCTGCCGGGAGAATCGTTCTCGTTCCTGCTCGCGTCGGACCTCGATGATCCCAGCGGGCGCTGGCCCGGGCTGAACGTCGTCGGCAGCCGGCTGCTTCCGCCGACCCGCCTCCTGCGATCCGGTGCGCTCACCGTCGACCCGGTCCTGCTGCGTGGCGCGTCCGTCGGGGCCGGCTGGCGGGCCGAGCGCTCGGGCGCGACGGGTGCGGTCTACCACGCCGTCGCCGGCGCGCTTCCGATCGGGTCGCGCATCCCCATCGTCGCCACGCTCCTGGACCTCGCCCCGTGGGAGCTGCCCGACGCCTTCCAGCGCGGCACGGCCGCCCGCTTCGGACAGCGGCTGCGCGCCCGGCTCCTGCGCGATGCCGCGGCGGTCATCGTCCCCACGCGCGAGACCGCGATCCAGGCGCGCCATCTGCTGCACATCCGGGCGGCACGCCTGCGGGTGATCCCGCTCGCGGCAGGACCCGCGTATCACGGCGGCGCGATCGATGGGGCGGCACCGGAGCGCGATCGGCTCGGCCTCGGCGATCGCTACGCGGTGTACGCGGGTCGCTACGACGCCCGCCAGGACCTGGTCACGTTGCTGGCTGCCCTCGCCGCGCTCGCTGCCGAGCCCGGCCCGGACGGCGTTCCCTGGCCGCCCAGGGTGTGCCTCATCGGGGCCACCCCCGCAGATCGCGCGGCGCTGTCACGGGCGGCGACCCGCGCAGGCATTCCGGAGCTCCTCGCCTACGCCCCCCGGCTGCCCGAGGCGAGGCTCGCCGCACTCGTTGCCGGGGCCCGGTTCCTCGTGCTGCCCGTCCGCTCCGAGGCGGCCAGCTTCGCCGCGCTCGACGCCCTCGCCGCGGGCGTGCCAGTGGTCGCATCGGCCGTCGGATCGCTGAAGGAGATCGTGGGCCGGGCCGGGATCCTGGTGGAGCCGGGCGATCCCACCCGGCTTGCCGCGGCGCTGCGGGCTGCGTGGTCCGACGACGAGCTCCACGCGGGGCTGGTCGCGGCAGGGTCGGACCGGGTTGGCCGTGACCGCACCTGGGCCGACGTGGCGCGCGAGACCCGCGAGGTCTGGGCGGAGGTCGCCCGCCCCGCACCCTTGCTCTAGGAGCCCCCGCTCAGAGCTCGAGCAGGCGGACCACGTGCGGCACGTTCGGCACCGGTGCCTTGCCGTCCTTGATCGTGACCTTCGTCCCCGTCGGCACCACCTGCACGAACGTCTGACCGGCGGTCAGCGTCACCTGCTTGCCGTCGGGGCCATAGAACAGGGTCGGCGCCGTCGTCGACTTCTTGCGCCAGGTGCCCTTGATCGTCCGCCCGTTGGTCGCGATCCACGCGGTCCCGCTGCCGATCTGCTGTGCCTCGAGGCGGTGCTTCGTGGAGCCGTCGTTGAGCGGTCCGAACCGCACGACCATGATCACGACATTGGTCGGTGCCACCCGCACGTCGGCCCCCGCATCGAACTGCTTGCCCTCGCCGGTCACGGTCCTGGGGTAGGTGTTGCTCTGGCGGTCGTACTGGTAGGTGATCCTGTTGGCGAGGTACGGGACGACGATCGTGCCGCCCGTCGGTCGATGGACCAGGTTGAGCGCGGGCCCGAACCTCCACATCGGTGCCTGGTCGGGGACGGGCTTGGCGCCGACCACCTTGATCAGGGCCCGCAGGTGCGCGCCGTCGGTGTACACGTTGTGCGGGGCGCGACGCTCCTTGATCCGCCACAGGTACTTGCCGCCGTAGCGGAACTCGTCGGCGTCATACACCAGCCCGCCACGACCCTTGGACGAATGGAGCACGCCCAGCGCCTGCGGCGATCCGCCGACGTGGACGTAGACGGCGTTCCATTCCGATGCCCACACGATGAAGTAGTAGCGCGAGCTGCGGACCGGGCCGACCGCGGCCGGGTCACCGTCCTGGAACAGCATCATGTAGCGCGGGATACCACCCTCGGCGGGCGCCTGCCATACGATGCCGGCGTCCGCGAACCCCGATTGCGGCCGGGCGTCCGCCTGATCGTCGACCATGACCGCGACCACGTGGCGCGAGGCGACGGACTCGGTGACCGGAAGACCGGTCAGGGGATCGGGGACGAGGACCGGGGTTGGCGACGGTGTGGGCGTCGGGAGCGGCGTCGCCGTCGGCTCCGCGGTGGGCGTGGGCGTCGGTTGCGGCGCGGTCGGTGAGGGGCTCGCGGATGGCGAGGGGCTCGCGGTCGGCGATGCCAGCGCAATCCCCGATGGAGCCGGGGCGGCGAGCAGCCCGCCGGCAACGGCGCCGACGAGAACACCGATCGCGAGGGTGGCGGCGACGAGGACGGTGGCCGCGGTGCGCGTCACGTTACGATCCAGGGCGCGGTACGCCCGATGTCCATGCTGCTGCCCCTCTGCAACGCCAGCGATCGGCGCTCGGCTCCCACCCGGCCCGGCCGCGGGGATCCGCGGGCAGGATAGCCGGAAAAGCCGAAAACGAGGCATTCGGACCGTGGGCGTGCGCGACGGCATGCGGTAGGCTCGACCCACACCCAGCTGCCAGATCATGTCGAGGCATTCCGATGACCGAGCCCACGCCCGCCGCTCCCAAGCGTCCGCGCCGGCGGGCCGCTGCCAGGCCCGCGGCCGACGCCAGCCCTGCGACCGGGGCAAATGCCGCTGCCAAGGACGCGCCCGCGCCCGGACCCGCCGACCTGGCGGCCGCGCCCGAAACCGGGGCGCCCGTGCGCGCGACCGTGATCCGGGTCGAGCGCGGCGGGATCTCCGAGGCAACCGCCGGTGCCGTCGACGTCCGCATGGGCGGGATCGGCCGGCTCGACGCCGAGGAGGTCTTCGTCCAGTGGGGCGGCATCGGCGCCGCCCGCGCGGATCGAGCCTCCGTCGAGCTCGGCAGCCTGGGCGCCGCGCTCGCCGGCGAGCTCCGCGTGACCCAGGGGATCGCCGGGACCGTCGCCGCCCGCGACGCCACGATCGACCAGAGCCTGGTCCGCACCCTGATCGCACAGCGGGTGACCATCACGCGACCCACGGGCGTGCTGGTCATGATCGCCCAGCACGTGTCGGGCGACGTCCGGCCCCTGCTCGACTGGCGGGGCGCACTTGCTGCCGGCGCCGCGTTCGGGCTCGTGAGCTCGGTGATCCGCGCCGTGCGCCGGCGGGGCTGACCGGGTCGACGGCTATACTCAGCGCGGTCCCGGGAGCGCGGCAGATGGCTGCGGTGGCCCGGTCCCCCGGCTCCGCGGCGCTCGCGTGAGCCACGACCTGGCAGGGAGCCCACCGAACCCGTGATCGACGCGACCGCGCGCATCCACCCGACCTCGGATCTCGAACCAGACGTTGCCATCGGGCCGCGCACGAGCGTCTGGCACCGGGCGCAGATTCGCGTCGGCGCGCGCATCGGGGCGGAGTGCATCATCGGCCGCGATGCGTTCATCGACGAGGGCGTCTCGATCGGTGACCGGGTCAAGATCCAGAACGCGGCGCTCGTCTACCACGGCGTCACGGTCGAGGACGGCGTGTTCATCGGCCCCAACGCGATCCTCACCAACGACCGCTTCCCGCGCGCGATCACGGCCACCGGGGAGCTCGCCCGTGCGGACGACTGGGAGGTCAGCCCGATCGTCCTGCGCACCGGCGCCGCGATCGGGGCGGGCGCCGTCGTGGTTGCCGGCACGGCCGTCGGCCGGTTCGCGACCGTCGGCGCCGGGTCGGTCGTGACGCGTGACGTCCCCGACCACGCCCTCGTGGCCGGCAACCCGGCGCGCAGGCTCGGCTGGGTCTGCTTCTGCGGACAGCGCCTCGTCGCCGCGAATGGCACTCGAATCAACGCAACCCATGACGGACCGGCTTCGTGCCCACGGTGCGGCACCCGGTTCGTGATCCGCGGCGACGCGTGCGCCGCCACCGAGATGGAGAAGTCCGGATGATTCCGATCTCAAGGCCCGACATCGGCAAGGCCGAAGAGGACGCCGTCCTCGAGGTCCTCCGTTCAGGCATGCTCGCCATGGGCCGGAAGACCGCCGCCTTCGAGGAGGCCTGGGCCGCGTACTGCGGCGTCGGGCACGCGATCCTGATGAGCAACGGCACGGTCACCCAGGAGGCGATCCTCCACGCGCTGGGCATCGGGCCGGGCGACGAGGTCATCACCGTCTCGTTCAGCTTCAACGCCACCGTCAGCGTGATCCTGCGTACCGGCGCCACGCCGGTCTTCGTGGACATCCGCGAGGACGACTTCTGCATGGATCCGGCCCAGGTCGAGGCGGCCATCACGCCCCGGACCAAGGCGATCATGCCCGTCCACCTGTATGGCCTCATGGCCGACATGGATCCGCTGGTCGACATCGCCAAGCGCCACGGGCTGCCGATCGTCGAGGACGCCGCGCAGGCGCACGGGGCCACGTACCACGGGTTGCGGGCGGGTCGGTTCGGCCCGGCGATGTTCAGCCTGTACGCGACCAAGAACCTGATGACCGGGGAGGGCGGCTTTGCCACCACGGACGACGACGACCTCGCCGACCGGATCCGGCTGTTCCGCAACCACGGGATGCGCGTCCGCTACTACCACGAGTCGCTGGGCACGAACTACAAGCCGAGCGACCTCGCGGCCGCCATCGGCCTGGCGCAGCTCACCCGACTCGACGAGCGCACCGAGCAGCGCCGCCGGAACGCGGCGTTCCTCACCGAGCATCTCGGCGCCGACTTCCTGACCCCGGCCGTGCCGGCTGGGCGGGAGCACGTCTGGCACCAGTACGTGATGCGGTTCCCGGGCGAGCGCCAGCAGGTGATCGACGGGTTGACCGAACGGGGGATCGGCACCCTCATCTACTACCCGGTCCCCATCCACCGGCAGGCGTACCTCCAGGCGTATGTCCCGGGCGCGGCGGAGCTCGACCTGCCGGTGACCACGAAGCTGTCCGACGAGGTCCTCGCGATCCCCGTCCACCCGAGGCTGTCGGACGAGGACCTGGTCGCGATCGTGGACGCGGTTCGCGCCGTGGCCACGCCGGTGCACCGATGAGCGCCGACGGGCGGCTGCGGGTCGGGCTGGTCGGGCTGGGCTCGATGGGCCGGAACCACCTCCGGGTGATCGGCGCGAACCCAGCCACGACGCTCGCGGCCATCGCGGATCCGGAGCCGGACGCGCTCGCGGCCGCCACGGCCTCGAGCGGGGCAGACGGCTGGTCCGACCCGGTCGCGATGATCGGGGAGGGCGGGCTCGACGCCGTCGTCATCGCCGCCCCGACGACCGCCCATATGCCGCTTGCCCTGGCCGCGATCGAGCGCGGCGTGCCCGTCCTCGTCGAGAAGCCGCTGGCGGCGACCAACGACGAGGCCGCCCGGATCGTGGATGCGGGCCGTGCCGCCGGCGTGCCGGTGCAGGTCGGCCACGTCGAGCGCTACAACCCAGCGGTGCTCAAGCTCGGTGAGCTCCTCCGCGAGGGCTGGCTGACCACGATCTTCGCGATCGCCAGCCGTCGAGCCGGGCCGTTCCCGGCCCGGATCCGCGATGTCGGCGTGACCGTCGACCTCGCCACCCACGATGCCGACATGCTGTCGTGGATCGCGGGCGAGCGCCCCACGCGCGTGTACGCCGAGCTTGCCCAGCGAAAGCACGCCTCGCACGAGGACCTCCTGTTCGGCCTGCTCCACTTCCCGTCGGGCGCCTCGGGCATGCTCGACGTCAACTGGCTCACGCCCGCCAAGCGGCGCCAGCTGACCGTCATCGGCGACGAAGGGATGTTCGAGCTCGACTACCTGACCCAGCGGCTGACGTTCACGAAGTCCGACCTCGCGCATCCGCAGCTGATCGCCGGGTATGCGCCGACGTTCACCGGCGACGTGCTGGAGATCGCGGTGGAGACACACGAGCCGCTGCAGGCCCAGCTCGACGCGTTCGTCCGGGCGATCCGCGATGGTTCGCGTCCATACGTGGACGGCGAGGACGGTGCATGGGCGGTCCGGATCGCCAACGCGCTGCTCGAGGCGGCGTCATCGGCTCGCCCCGTGTCCCTGGCGGACGCGCACGACGCGATGGAGACGCCGGCATGACGATCGTTCGTCGGCCGTCCGTGGGCGCCTCGATGCTCGGCGGCTCGATCGCCGTTGCGGCGCGGCCGTGCAACCACGGCCCCGCCCGGCCTGCCAGCCCCTGGACCGGCGAGGACGGCACTGCGGGCACGGTCGCCGTCGTCGGCGCGGGCAAGATGGGCCTGCCGCTCGCGGCGCAGTTCGCCACCCATGGCTGGACCGTGATCGCGGTGGACGTCAACCCCGCGGTCGTCGATACGATCAACGCCGGCCGCTCGCACGTGGGCGAGGAGCCCGGCCTCAGCGAGATGGTGGCCGCCGTGCATGCGCAGGGCCGGCTGCGCGCCACCCTGGATGCGGCCGCGGCAGCGCGCGAGGCGGACGTCGTCGTGCTGATCGTGCCGGTGATGCTGGACGAGGCACACCAGCCGGACTATCGCTACATGGATCCCGCGGTCGCATCGATCGCGCCGGGGATCCACGCCGGCAGCACCGTGATCTTCGAGACGACGCTGCCGATCGGCGACACGCGAAACCGGTTCGCCCCGCTGCTCGAGCAGGTGTCGGGGCTCATCCCTGACCGGGACTTCTTCGTCGCGTTCTCCCCCGAGCGGCTGTTCTCGGGCGCCGTCCTGGCCAACCTCGCGAGCTACCCCAAGCTGGTCGGCGGGATCGGTCCCGCCTCGACCGACCGCGCCGCGCGGTTCTATGCGTCCGTGCTCGACGCCGAGGTCGTGGCCATGTCCTCGTCCGAGGCGGCAGAGTTCAGCAAGCTTGCCGACACGACGTACCGCGACGTCAACATCGCGCTGGCCAACGAGTTCGCGCACGCGGCGGACGCGCTGGGCATCGACGTCCAGGAGGTCATCGCCGCCGCGAACAGCCAGCCGTACAGCCACATCCACCAGCCGGGCATCGGCGTCGGCGGGCACTGCATCCCCGTCTACCCGCACCTGCTGCTGTCGCGCGCGCCGGGCCTGCGTCTGGTCGAGACGGCTCGCGAGGTCAACGACGGCCAGGCGGACCGCGCGCTGGAGGCGGTTCGCGCCGCGCTCGGCGGGCTCGAGGGGGCTCCCGTGCTCGTGCTCGGCCTGACCTATCGCGAGGGCGTCAAGGAGCTGGCGTACAGTCGGGCGATCCCGCTGATCGACGCGCTCGCCGCGGCCGGCGCCGACGTGCTGGCCTACGACCCGCTGATGGACGAGGCCGAGATCGAGGCGCTCGGTGCCAGGTACTGGGCGTGGGGGTCGACCGCGCCGATCCGCGCGCTGATCACGCAGACGGGCGACCGCGTGTTCTCGACGCTGGACGCGAGCTGGTTCCCCGACCTCGCGATCGTGTACGACGGCCGCAACAGCCTGCGCTCGCTGGCCCTGCCCGATGACGTCGCCTACGTGGGCGTCGGCGTCCAGGCGGGGACCCGCAGCCGGCCTGCCTGAGCCCGGTTCGAGCAGGCGCGGGTGCGGATCGTCAGCGTCGTCGGGACCAGGCCGCAGCTGATCAAGGCAGCGGCGCTGCTGCCCGTGCTCCGGCAGCGGCACGACGAGGTGTTCGTCGACACCGGCCAGCACTACGACGAGGCGATGGCCGGAGCATTCTTCGCCGAGCTCGGACTGCCGGCCCCGGACCACTCGCTGGGCGTCGGTGGCGGCACCCACGCGGAGCAGACCGCCCGGATGCTGGAGCGCCTGGAGCCGGTGCTGGTCGCAGAGCGACCCGATGCCGTGCTGGTCTACGGCGACACGAACTCGACGCTTGCGGGAGCCCTGGCGGCGGCGAAGCTGGGGATCCCCGTCGCGCACGTCGAGGCCGGGCTGCGCTCGTTCGACCGGAGCATGCCCGAGGAGATCAACCGCGTCATCGCCGACCATCTCAGCCACTGGCTGTTCGCGCCGACCCCGGCCGCGGTCGCCAACCTGGCCCGCGAGGGCATCCGCGAGGGTGTCGTCCGGGTCGGCGACCTGATGCAGGACCTGGCGGCACGGGTGGTGAGGGAGATCCGCGGTCAGGATGCGCTGCGATCGGTCGGGGACCGACTGCGCGTTCCGCTGGAGGCCGGTCGCTACCTGTTCGCGACGATCCATCGGGCCGAGAACCGGGAGCCGGCGGCGATGCATGCCTGGGCGGCCATGCTGTCGGACGCCGCCACTCCGGAACGGCCGGTGGTCCTCGCCCTGCACCCGGGCACCCGCATCGCCCTCGACGACGCCGGCATCCGGCTGGCCCCGGACGTGCGGGCCGTGGCGCCGCAGGGGTATCGGACCACGCTGACGTTGCAGCTGCACGCCGCGGCCGTGCTCACCAATTCGGGTGGCGTCCAGCGTGAGGCCGCCTGGCTCGATACGCCGTGCCTCATCCTGCGGGACCGAACCGAGTGGGTCGAGGCGGTGGAGCAGTCGAAGGGGCGAATGGTCGTGGTCGGGCTCGATCGGCAGCGCGCGGCAGTCGAGCTTGCCCGCCTGGCGCCGCCGGCCGATCCCGCGACAGCCCGGAACCGAGCGCGCGAGCGAGCCCGCACCGTCGACCTGCAGCCGGCAGGGGCTGGCGAGGCGATCAGCCTTGCGATCGACACCGCCAGGTCGACCGGGGGCTGATCCGTGCGGATCGTCATGTTCGTGTTCAACGACGTGCGGACCGACGCCCGGGTGCTCCGCGAGGCCCGAAGCCTGGTCGAGCACGGGCACCGGGTGACCATCGTCGGCCGACCGAGCGATCCGTCGGCCCGGATCGGGGAACGTGAGGACGCCGATGGCGTCGTGATCGAGCGCGTGCCGGTGCCCCAGTCCTGGCGGTTCTACTGGACGTGGCTCGCGTTCCCATGGCGGATGCGGGGATGGTGGACCGAACGGGTCGGGCGCGCGGTCCGCAGGCCACCGTCGGGCTGGCTCGAGGCGATCGCCCTTGCCGTCGCGGCTCTGGTCACCCTGCCCTGGATGATCCTTCGACTGCCGTTCTACCTCGCGCGCCGGCGTCGCGGCTCGGCGGTCGGCGGCTCCAACCTCGACTGGATCATCCGGTGGCGGTTCGTCGTCCTCGGCTGGGCGGCGCGCGCGGCGGCAGCCGCGCCGGACGCCGACGCGTACCACGGCCATGACCTCAGCGGGCTCGAGGCAGCGGCACGAGCGTGGGAGCGCCACGGCGGTCGCCTCGTCTACGACAGCCACGAGATCTTCCTCGAATCGGGCAGCAACGCCCGCCGGCCCCGCCTGCTCAAAGCGCCCCTCGCACGCTCCGAGCGTCGCTGGACGCGCCGGGCCATCGCGCTGGTCACGGTCAACGCGTCGCTCGCGGCCGAGCTGGGGCGGCGCCTCCGGCCACGTCACGTGGTCGTCGTCCACAACGCGCCGGAGCGCTGGGACCCGCCGTCACCGCGGCCCGACCTCATCCGTGCGGCGACCGGGATCCCGGAGCATGCCTCGATCGCCCTCTATCACGGAGCGTTCTCGCGCTATCGCGGGCTCGAGGAGCTGGCCCAGGCCATCCTCGAACCGGGGCTGGAGGGCGTCCACGCCGTCTATCTCGGCTATGGCTCGATGCGCCGGGCGCTCGATGGGATGGCCCACGACCCGAGGTACGGCGGTCGACTGCACGTCCTGGATGCCGTCGTTCCCTCGGAGCTCGCGTCCTGGGTGGCGTCGGCGGATGTCGGGGTCATGGCCATCCAGCCGTCCACCCTCAATCACCGGATGGCGACGCCGAACAAGCTGTTCGAGAGCCTCGCAGCCGGCACCCCCGTCGTCGTCAGCGACTTCCCCGAGATGCGCTCGATCGTGATCGAGGATCCCGCAGGTCCGCTGGGTGAGGTGTGCCGGCCCGACGATCCGGTGGACGTGGCCCGGGCGATCCGGGTGGTGCTCGATCGGCCTGCCGCGGACCGTGAAGCCCTTCGCGCGAGGTGCCTCGCCGCGGCACACGAGCGGTGGAACTGGTCGCGGGAGGTCGAACCGCTGGTGCAGCTGTACGACGACGCCGCCCGGGCCGACGGCCGATGACCTCGCAGACCCCGATCGTGGCCCAGCGCCTGACCCTTGTCCTGCCGTCCACCGGCGCCCACGATTCGCGCACCTGGCGGATTGCCGGCTCCGTCGCGGCCCGCGGCCATGGCGTGACGGTGGTCGCTCGCCTCGGCGACGGCCTCCCGGCGGAGGAGGTCGTCAGCCCGGGCTATCGGATCCTCCGCGTGCCGGTCGACGCGGTGGACGGCTTGCCTGCGCCGTTGCGCCGGATCGCCCGCCGTGTCCGCGGCCGGCCGGCTCGCACCCCGCATGCGATCGGGTCGCCGGCCCGGATCGCCGGGACGCCGCGTGGCCGCCTCCGGCAAGCGGTCGCGGCCACGTGGCGGCTGCTCGCCATCGGCCTGACCATCCGGGCGCAGCAGCTGGCGACCCGCCGGGTCGCGCCCGCGGCCGACCTTGTCCACGCGATGGCGTACATGGGCATCCCGGTCGGGCTGGACCTGGGCCGACGGGACGGCATGCCGGTCATCTACGACGCTCGGGACATCTACATCGATGCCCGCAACATTGCCCGCCTGCCCGCCCCGCTGCGACGCGTGTTCGCGCGCGTCGAGCGGCGCTGGGCTCGCCGCGCCGCTCGCGTGGTCACGGTCAACGAGCCGTACGCCGAGGTGCTCGCGGATCGATTCGGCACCGGGCGCCCGCTGGTCGTCATGAACTGTGCCCGTCGTGGCCAGCCGCCGCCAGTCCGTCGGCGACGGTTCCACGAACGGCTCGGCCTGCCGCCCGATCGTCGGGTCGTCCTGTACCACGGTGGCCTCTCGCCCGATCGCGGCATCGAGCAGCTGCTGTCGGCCATCGGCGAGATCCCCAACGCCACGCTCGTCCTGATGGGCTACGGCGACCTGGAGCGCTCGATCCGGACGACCAGCGAGGCCGCCGGCCTTGCCGATCGCGTCGCGGTGCTGCCGGCCGTACCGCCGAGCGAGCTCGTCGACTGGGTTTCGGCCGCCGACGTGGCGGCAATGCTCATCCAGCCGACCACGCTCAATCACCGGCTGACGACGCCCAACAAGCTGTTCGAGGCCATCGCCGCTGATGTGCCCGTCGTCGCCTCCGACCTGCCGGGCATGGCGCCCATCGTGCAGGCCACGGGGTGCGGGGTCGTCGTCGACCCGACCGACCCGGCGCTGGTGGCCGCCGCCATCCGTTCGGTCCTCGACGCCTCGCCGGATCGGCGCGCGGCCTTCTCCGAGGGCCTGCGGCGCGCTCGCGAGGCGTATCAGTGGGAGCGCGAGGTCGAGCGCCTCATCGCGGAGTATGGCCGGCTGACAGGGCGACCCTGGTGACCCGCGATGCCGCGGTCGCCGCGCCCGGTCGTCGCGCCGTGGTGCTCGTCGCCAACCCGGCAGCGCCCTACTCGCGTGGGCTGCGGATCGCGCGGAGCCTGGTCGCCGAGGGCTACGCGACGGAGATCGCCGCCGTCGCCGTGGACGGGCTGCCGATCGAGGAGCGGGATGGGGAGATCGTGATCCGCCGCTACGCCCCGACCGGACGTCTCGCTCCGCTCGCTGCGACGTACGGTGGGGGACCCGCCAGCGTGGAGACGGGACGCACGCGTGTGGTGAAGAGCCGGATCGTGCGCCGCCTCGGGGCGATCTGGCGCTGGATGCTCTGGCCGCACACGGTCCGAGGCTGGTGGTCGACGCTCGACCGGGACCTGCCGGCGGCGGACCTGTACCACGCCTGCGGGAGCCTGACGCTCGCCCCGGCTCTGCGAGCTGCCGGGTCCGCCCGCCGGCGTGGACGGCGTGGCCTGGTCATCTACGACGCGATCGACAACGTGTTCGAGGGTAACAACGTGCTCGACATGCCGGCTCCGTTCCGGCGTCTGCACGCGTCCCGGGAGCGCCGCTGGGCGCGCCGTGCCGATGCCCGCATCAGCGTCAACGAGGCGCTCGCCCAACGGCTGGCGAGTCGATGGCAGGTGCCCCCGATCCTCTCAGTGCCGAACTATCCGGAGCCATGGGCGAGCCGTGGCGAGCCTCGGGACCGGATCCGGCTGGCACTCGGCCTCGCACCCGAGATGCGCATCGTCCTGTTCCAGGGCCGCCTTGGCCCTCGGCTGGGGCTGGATGAGGCCGCCGAGGCGGTGCTGGAGATCGAGGACGCCTGCCTGGTGCTGCTGGGGTTCGGTCGCTGGGCCGAGCGGATGCGCGAGCGCGATCGCAGCACCAGGTACGCGGGCCGACAGTTCACCCTGCCCGCCGTTCACCCGGACGAGCTGCCGGACTGGACGGCGTCGGCCGACGTGGCGTTGGTGACCCTGCCACCCGTCTCGGTCAACCAGCGCGAATCGACGCCCAACAAGTTCTGGGAGGCGCTGCTGGTCGGGACCCCGATCGTGTTGGGGCCAGGGCTGGACCTGATGGCCGGGATCGTCACCGAGCTGCATGCGGGTGTCGTAGCAGCCTCCCTCGAGCCGTCTGCGATCGCGGCTGCGATCAGGTCCATCCTCGACGAGCCGGCAGACGCGCGGGCAGCGGATCGCCGTCGTGTCTCGGCAGTCGCCCACGAGCGGTACACCTGGCCACGTGCGGCGGCCGGGTACCGGCAGCTGGTCCGGGACCTGGCGGGCTGATCGCGCCGCGGCCACCGCGCCGCGCGCCGGGCCATCGCGCCGGGGCCCGGCGCGACTGCTACCCGCGGACGATCCCCAGGCGACGGAGCAGGCGCCGCGCCGGCTGCGTCAGTCCGAGCCTTCGGGCCACCCCGCGCGCAAGGGTCATCGGGCGAGCAACGCGGCGCAGCCGCCGGACCAGCGGGCCGGCCGACAGCGGCTCCCTCGGTCGAGAGACCGGCTCATCGGACAGCTGCCAGCTCACCCAGAAGGATCGGAAGCCCATCTGCTCCTTGAAGAAGCGGAGACCCTCGGTGCCTGACGCGTGCATGTTGTACATGGCGTACCTGGTCCCGGCGACGGCAATCATGTCTCGCAGCGTCTCGGAGACGAGCAGGTACATCACTCCCGAGGCGAGGTGATCACCATGCCCGAGGATCGTGGAGAACAGGCACATCTCGCCGACCTGGTAGAGCCACGTATAGGCGATCAGCCGGTCATCACGGAACACGCCGTAGGTGCGGATCTGGTGCCGGGGGCATCCATAGGCAGGGAGCGGCCCGTAGGGTCCCGGGCGCTGCAGGTACGGCTCCTTCATCGGCCGGCCCTGGCGCTCCGACATCGAGGTATTGATCTCGAAGATGTCGTCCAGGTATCGGTCACGGTCCACCGGGCCGAAGGTGTAGCCCTCCTTCTGGGCCTTGCGAACCTTCCGCCGGGTCCCGTAGCCGGCGGGCCCATTCCAGTAGTCGTCGAACGTGGCCGGCAGGACGAGGATCGAGGCACCGTCCTGGTAGGCCCCGTGCCAGCTCGCCCTTGGCCCCGGCGTCATGAACTTGGCATGCAGCTGATCGGCGAGCTCCGTACAGGCGGGGTCCGGGGTGTCCCCGCGCAAGAAGCTGATCGTCAGTTCGGGGTCGTGCGGGCTGGCAGCCAATCCGCTAATCCCTTCTCGAGTGCGACCTGGATCATCTTGCGGTAGGTGGGTCCGGTGAAATGGAGCGTCTGTCCGGGGCCTGAGCTGCCCATGTCGTCCGGCTCGAGCTCGGCGTCGTGGACGTCGCCCAGGTAGACCTTGGGCACGGCCCGCTCGAGCTCGAGGCCCAGCCGGCGGAATTCGCCACGCGGAGCCAGCCGCGAGTAGTAGGCGATCGGCTGGTTGAGATACAGGACGGGGATGTCGCCGTTGGCCGCCCGGTACTGCTCGATCAGCCGGATGTGGATCTCGAGCGACTCCTCGAGCGACAGCTGGCCCACGGGCTCGAACTCGCGCTCGAAGGCTTCGCGGTCGCGGAGGTGCCTGGCATGGATCCACAGCTTCCAGCCCAGCTTGCGGTGACGCCACGCGGCGAAGTTCATGTCGGCGTAGTTGTCCATCACCAGCAGCCGTCCCGCCGTCTCGCCGAGCGTCGCTCGTTCGACCTGGCCCAGGGCGTAATGGCGGAGACTGCCCGTCATCGAGTCCACGTCCAGGTACCGGCGGATATCGTCGGTGGTCGGGGACCCGACCGAGAGGTGGTCGAGGAAGAAGTCCGTGCGCGCCTTCTCGTCGCGGACCATGACCGGGTTGCCGCCGAACAGGTCGCGGTTCATGTTGATCGCGCGGCGCGAGCAGCAATCGCCTCGCACAACGATCCGCATCGGCTCTGCGGTCGGGTCGCCGGCTGCTGCCGCGGCGATCTCGTCCGGTGTCGCCTCGATGACGGTGGGCCGAGGGCTGAACGCCTCGCCAGAGAGCGCCCACCAGACCGGGTGGGCAAGCACCTGGAGGTAGCCGCCCTCGCGCCGGAACTGGTCGTCGATCCCGGCGTACGGCACGTTCCACTTGCCGCCGGTGTCGGAGAGGTAGAGCGTGTGACCGATCGCATTCGCCTCGTGGTCGAGCCCCAGGTCCGCCATCGGGACCGGAGCCAGTTGCAACTGACGGGTGGTGCGCGTCGATGGGTCGTTCCACTCCAGCAGGCGATCCGGTGGCCCGAGCTGCGGAGCCGGGCAGTCGGTGAACATCTCGTAGTTCACGTAGCCGACCACGTGGCACAGCGGATCGCCGTGGGCGACGGTCCCGGTGATCTCGAACCCGTGCCGACGGAGCGCGCTGAGCACTCGGTCCAGGACTCGGACGGGATCCTGCCCGGTGCGCAGGGCGACGGTCAGTGCGTTGTTGTGGACGCCGATCTCGTGGCCGAGGGATGCGATGCGGTCCAGCGCCTGCAGCACGAACGGGGACGGCGACCCATCGGGCGCATCGCCCCAATACCAGTCTGAGTGAAGAACGTAGTAGGTGCTCCGCCAGCCCCTGGCCGCCTCCCACTCCGCGAATCGAACCGCATTCTCAAGGTCGTGGTCCATGTCGTGTCGCAGGGCGATCATCCGTTCGCCCCAGTCGTCACGCCTTGCCCACGCCTCCCGGACCGGCAGCACGTCATCGGCCGTGCAGAGCAGGTCGGCGAGGCGCTCGAGATCACGCTCGCCGTACGTGCGCTTCCGAGCGAGCGCCGCTCGCTTGTCCGCGAGCAGCCGATCCGGTATGCCGAGCGTCCGCGACTGCGGCAGCCTCGCGGCGGTCGCCTCCACGAACCGGTCGATACGCCGGTTGACCGCCCTGAGGACGCGTCTGGCGAGTCGGTACATGTCGCCCAGCGGTCGACGCAGCACCCCCGGAAGGCGCCTGGCCAGCGCGCGCATCACGGCATGATGCTCAGAGTCGAGGCCCCAGGGCCTCGGGCACGGCGGCCCGGGCTGCGGCGATCGCGGCCGCCCTCGCGGCCCGGTCGCGCTCACTGTGCTCCTCGTGGATCCTCACCACCTCCGCCGGATCCCCCTCGGCAATGAGCTGACCCTTCTCCAGGAGCAGCGCACGATTGCAGAACTCGGTCACCCAGTTCATGTCGTGGGTCACCAGCACCACGGCCTTCGCCGCCGCAGCGATCTCGAGAACGCGAGCCTTGCTCTTGGCACGGAATGCCTGGTCTCCGGTGGCCAGGACCTCGTCGAGCAGCAGCACATCGGGGTCCACGGACGTGGCGATGCTGAAGCCCAGGCGGGCCCGCATCCCGGCCGAGTATGTCTTGATCGGCGCATCGATGAACTGGCCAAGGTCAGCGAATTCGATAACGCCTGGCAAGCGACGCGCCATCTCCCTCGAGTCCATTCCCAGGAACGCCCCGGCAAGGAGGATGTTCTGACGGCCGGTCAGCTCCTGGTCGAACCCGGCCCCCAGCGTCAGCAGGCTCGAGATCTGCCCACGAACGAACACGGAGCCGGCCGACGGCGTGATGATCCCGGCCAGCAGCTGCAGCAGCGTGCTCTTGCCGGCGCCGTTCGGGCCGATGACGGCCAGCGACTCCCCATGCACGAGGTTGAACGACACGTCGCGGAGCGCCCAGAAGTCCCGAGCGCCGCGTTGCAGGCGGAGATTCCGGAATGACTGCCGAAGCGTGTTCCGGCGCGTCAGCCGCAGGTCGTACTTCACGCCGACGCCACGGGCTTCGATGGCCGGCAGCGGATCTGCCTGAGACGGAGGGGCGAGGGTGTTCACAGGACCTTCGCGAAGGTGGGTTCGATCCGCTTGAAGAAGATCGTCGCGGCGATGAGGAGCACGAACGACACCACGAGCACGCCGGCCAGCGCGGACCAGTCCGGGGCCATCGGTGGCAGCGAGCCTCCGTTCGCGGTCTCCCTTCCGTAGATCACCTCGCGGTAGGCCGTGAACAGCGTGTAGAACGGGTTGAGCCCGATGAACCGGTACAGGGACGGGTGGGATTCCGCGAGGCTTGCGATCGTGAGCGAGCCGTACAGTCCGGGCGATAGGTAGAACCAGAGGCGCAGGAGGTGGCGACTCAGGTTGCCCACGTCCCGGTAGAACACGTTGACGGCAGCGACGACGTAACCCAGCGCGGCCGTGAACACGAGCTGGACGACGGCGATGGCCGGCACGAACAGGAGGTTGGCCGACAGCTTCTCCGGGTAGAACAGGACCATCAGGCCGAGCAGCGGGATCATCCCGAACGCGAAGTTGACGATGCCCGAGGCAAAGGCAGCGGTGGGCAGCACGAGCTTCGGAAAATGCACCTGCTTGATCAGTCGATCCTGCGCCGAGACCGAGGTGATCGCATCGCCGATCGAGCTCGTGAACCACTTCCATGGCAGGATCGCCGCGAACACGAACAGCGGGTATGCCTCGGTCTTCCGCTGGAAGATCACGGACACCAGGATCACGTAGACCAGCATCTGGAGCAGCGGGTCGAGCACCCACCAGAGGTTGCCGAGGAGGCTGTCGGCGCCCTTCTTCTTGAGGTCAGCCTGGACCAGATAGCGGACCAGCTGGCGGCGGGACCAGAGCTCCGAGAATGCCTCTCGGATGAGCCCTGCGGGTCCCGGCCGGATGGCGCTGCTGCTGTACGTCGGGACGGCCCCGCGAGCGGTCGACATGACCGAGGTACGTTAGCACGGGGGGTGCCTCGAGCCTGTGCCCGGGCGCGAGGGCGCGGCTCCACCGCCTGCGTGTCGGACCGGCCCGCCTGTGAGCGGCTGCGGGAGCGCCCGGAGGTAGCATGCGGCCATGCCTCCGCCGCCCACGCCCGACCCCTGGTATCGAACTGGGCGCTCCGGGCTGCACGTGCTCATTGCCACACGCTGGTACCCGGCGTTCGATGCGCCCGGTCGTGGCATCTTCGTGGCCGACCAGGCAGCGGCGCTGGCGGCTGCTGGGATGAGGGTCAGCGTCGCGGCGTGGGAGGCTGCCGTCGGCCACGGCACGTTCGCGCGTGCCGTCGGCTCTGGTGCCGGGATGCGGCCGTGGCTGGACGCGATCGAGACCCGCGCGACGGCCGTCCCTCCCGCGGCGTGGGGAGCGGCAGGGGTTCCTGTTGCGCGCCTGCCCGCCGCGGTGGCGCCCGGGGCGCTGTCCGACCCTTTGGCGGCGGCCGAGCAACAGTCTGAGGTCCTCCTCCGCTATGGCCTGCGACTGGCCGCGAGGCAACCCATCGATGTGATCCACGCACATACCGGGATCCCGGACGGGATTGCCTCGATCGCGCTCGCGGACCGCCTCGGCGTCCCGCTCGTCGTGACCGAGCACGACCGATCGCTGCAGACGAGACTGAAGCAGGCGTCCATGCGCATCGCGTACCGCCGCCTGCTCCAGCCCGGGCGCCGCCTCGTGGCCGTGAGCCACACCCTGCAGCGGCAGCTGGCGGAGGCGCTCAGCGTCCCCGTCGAGTGGATCGAGGTCGTGCCGAACGTCGTGGACGTCGAAACCTTCCGGGCGATCCCCGTCGACGCCCGTGATCCTGACGAGCTGCTGTGGGTCGGTGCGCGGAAGGAGAACAAGGGGACGGACGTCCTGCTGGCGGCGTTCCGCGACCTGCACCTCCGTGCGCCGGCGCTCCGCCTCCGGATGATCGGACGAGCCCCGAGCGAGGCGGAGGAGGCCCGCCTGCACGCGTTCGCCGAGACGCTAGGTGTCGCGGACGCGATCTCGTGGGAGCCGGACATGGACCGTGATGGTGTCGCCGCCGCGATGGGGCGCGCCGCGGTGTTCGTCCATCCAAGCCCGTACGAGACCTTCGGGGTGGTCGCCGCCGAGGCGCTGGCCGCCGGCCTGCCCGTCGCGGCGACGCCATCGGGCGGGGTTCCCGAGATCCTGGGTGATGACGGCCGGTGCGGCGCCGTCGCCACGGGGACGGACGCGGCAGCCCTCGCCGATGCCGTTCGCGACGTCCTCCGTCGCCGCATGACCTTCGACGCCGGTGCCCTGCGCGCCAGGGTGGTCGATCGATACGCTCCGGCATCCGTGGCGCAGCAGCTCATGGACGTCTACGCGGGCGTCCAGGTGGTCGCGGCTCCCGGATCCCCGAAAGCGCCGGGGACACCGAGATCGGCTGCAGCTCCCGACCCGGCACCGGCTGTCGACCCGTTGCCGTTGATCATCGGGCTCCACCGTGCGTCAGCACGCCTGCGGGTCGGGGCCCTGCCGGCGGGGCTTGCCGCAGGGGTCCTGGCGGTCACGTCTCACGATCGCGCGCAGCCCGGATCCGCGCTGAGCAGCGTTGCTTGCTGGATCGAGATCGATGCCGAGCGCGAGTATCGGGACGCCCTGGCGCGCGTAGGTGGCGCCCGATCACCTGGCGCCGGCATCGCCCCGTCACCAGCGTCAGGCGGCGCCCGCATCCTCCGTGCGATCCGCAACCCACTCCGGGTAGCCCGTCGACGCGCCATCACATCCCGGCGCCAGGAGCTGACGCTGAACGCCGTGCGACCGGTGCTGCGCGAGGTTCTCGCCGGGCTCGCCTCGGACGGAAGGCTCGTCGAGGTCCTCCCTCTCGACCTGGACGACGCGATCGCGATCGAGCCGCTCCTGTCCGATCGCGTCCAGCTCTACCCGTCGACGATCAGGGGCCTTGCGGACCGGTGGGACGCCGCCGGCCGACCGCGCGTCGCGCCACCACCATCTGACGTCCTCCGAGCCATCGCCACCGACGGGACCGACTCGCCACTACCGAGCGCCACGGGAGGTGCTGGGTGATGGTCCCGCCTCGACCCGTCGCCATGCTCGTCCATGCGTATTACGAGGAGGATCCCCGCGTCCGGCGCGAGGCCGAGGCCGTCGTCGCATCCGGCCGCGACGTCGACGTGTTCGCGCTCCGCGGCGAGGGCAGCACACGCGACGGGATGCTCGAGGGGGTCCGGATCCGACGCCTCGACGTCCAGCGCCACCAGGGCGCGGGGATCGGGACCTACCTGGTCGAGTACGGCGAGTTCCTGGCCCGGGCGATGATCGCCCTGGCCGCGGCCCATCGCCGCCGCCACTACGCGCTCGTCCAGGTCCACACCATCCCGGACGCGCTGGTGTTCGCGGCGCTCCCGGAGCGGCTGGCCGGGGTGCCGGTGGTGATCGATCTCCACGAGGCCATGCCGGAGTTCTTCCGGATGCGCTTCCCGACGGCGTCGAACCCGGTCGTGCACGCCGCCCTGGTCGCCCAGGAGAAGCTGTCGATCGGGATGGCCAGCGCCGCGATCACGGTCAACGAGGCGCTCGGCGACCGCCTGATCGCGATGGGGGTGCCCGCGGCCAAGGTGACGATCGTCCGCAACAGCCCCGCGCTGACGCGGTTCGATCCGACGGCCCACCCCGTGCGCCCGTTCATGGCCGACGGCGCGCTCCGGCTGGTGTACGCGGGGGCCCTGTCGCACGTGTACGAGCTCGATGTCGTGCTCGATGCGGTCGCCGCGATCGGGCGTCGCCGCCCCGAGCTCCCGGTCACGCTCGACCTCTACGGTCGCGACTTCGCCGAGGTCCCGCTGCACGACCAGGTGGCCGCGCTCGGTCTCGGTGACCGGGTGACGTTCCACGGCCGGATCGCGATCGAGGCGGTGCCCGCGGCCCTGGCCGCGGCGGACGTCGGGCTTGCCCCGACGCGCCGGACGGAGTTCACCGACTTCAGCCTGTCGACCAAGATCCACGAGTACGCCGCCATGGGCAAGCCGGTCGTGGCGTCGAGGCTGCCGATGGTCGAGCGCACGTTCGGCGCGGGGACCGTGATGTCCTACGCGCCGGGCGACGCGGATGATCTCGCCGCCGCGATCCTCGCCCTGGTCGACGACCCAGCGGACCGCGAGGCGCGGATCGAGGCGACCGGGAGGATCGTCACCGAGCTCGCCTGGGAGCGCGAATCGCTCCGGTACCTGGCGCTCGTCGAGCGGCTGGCTCGCGACGGCCGTCCGCCGGTCACGTCGCCGACCGGCTGAACCGGACCGGCAGGCATCGTCCGCCGGTTCGCGCGCGCGCATGCGGTACCATTGCCCGCCGCGCCGTCCGCACAACCGCCACGTCGCAGAGACGGCCCCTGCACCGAGGATTCATCGACCTCATGACGTTCCGCGCTCGTCCGGGCCCGACCCGGCCGCGCTCCTGGGATGACCGGGACCGTCGCAACCTCTACTACAACCTGGGCTTCGGCATCATCGTCATCATCGCCCTGCTGCTCCTGGCCCTGGCCGTCGGCAGCTCGTGGTACGGCGACCATCTCGCCGCCGCCGCCACGGTCAACGGCCAGACGATCACCAAGGACGACTACCAGAAGCAGCTCGCGATCAATGCGTTCCGGGTCGATTACCAGGGGCGCCGCATCCGGACGCTGCTCACCGCGGGCCGCATCCGCACGGCCGACGCGCAGACGCGCCAGTCGATCCTCGACCAGCGGACGCAGCAGGCCAGCGCGATCGCGCTCGAGCAGCTGATCGACGGCAGGGTGATGGACAAGCTCGCGGCCGACAAGGGCGTCACCGTCACGGACGCCGATGTGGACGCGAAGCTGACCGAGGAAGCCACGACCCCCGAGCTCCGGCACGCCTGGATGATCGCGGTCCAACCGACGCTTGCCGAGGGCGAGACCGAGCCCACCGATGCCGAGAAGGCCGCGGCCAGGGCAACCGCTGACGAGGCCCTGGCGAACCTCAAGGCCGGCGGCTCGTGGGACGACATCGCAAAGTCGGTGTCCACCGACGCGACCAAGGACCAGGCCGGCGACATCGGCTTCATCGACAAGAACGCGAACCTCGACCGGTCCTTCGTCGATGCGCTCGAAGCCGTGGCCAAGGACACCCCGACCGACGTGATCGAAGGGTCCGACGGCATCTTCCGCATCGGGCAGGTCACCGAGATCGTGGCCCCTGTCGTGGACGCCACGCTCCAGGAGCAGGTCCAGAACGCGGGCATCAGCATCGCCGACTTCCGCGCCGCGCTGCGTCGCGAGGTCGTGCGCCAGAAGCTGAGCGACGCCGTCCTCGCCCAGTATCTCGCCCCCGGACCCCAGCGCCAGGTCCAGGAGATCTACATGCAGGAGGGCCAGAGCGAGACCGGTCCGTCCGCGATCCGGGTCCGCCACATCCTGTACTCGCCCAACGGGGATCCGAACGCCGCCCAGACGCTGGCCGCGACCGACCCTGCCTGGGTCGATGCCCAGGCCAAGGCGGACGCGACCTACGAGAAGCTGAAGGCCAATCCGGACCTGTTCGACTCGATCGCGCGCGCGGAGAGCGACGAGGGCGCGGCGGCGACCACGGGCGGCAAGCTGCCCTACTTCTCGAC
Organism: uncultured Chloroflexia bacterium; assembly: GCA_963749705.1. GTDB lineage: Bacteria > Chloroflexota > Limnocylindria > Limnocylindrales > CSP1-4 > CAIXZV01. The sequence continues at coordinate 412,562 of CAVVNQ010000003.1, forward strand.
CGACGACTCGATCAATTCCGCGTTCGCCGCCGCAATCTTTGCCCCCAACCTGCAGCCCGGGCAGCTGCTGCCGCCCGTTCGATCCGTGTTCGGCTGGCACGTCATCCAGGTGATGCACGGACCCACCGACATGGAGTGGGCAACCAAGCTCAAGGCGGAGGCCGAGGCCGGTGCCGACTTCGGGGTGCTGGCCCGGGACAACTCGGACAGGGCCGAGGCGGCGAAGGGTGGCGACATCGGCTGGGTCGGCAAGGGCCAGCTCCAGCAGGAGCTCGAGGACGCGATCTTCGCGACCAAGGTGGGCGGGATCAGCGACCCGGTCCAGATCGCGGGCGACGGGACCTACCTGTTCAAGGTCAACAAGGAGGAGACCCGCGCGCCGGACGCCGACCAGAAGGCGAACCTCGAGTCCTCGGCGTTCTCGATGTGGTACTCGAAGCAGAAGGCGGAGTTCGACATCACGCGCGATCCGTCCATCACCGCCGCCACGAACTGACGCATCGCGGGCGGCCGGACGATGCTCGATGCGCTGCTCGCCGAGGCCCGGCTCCGATGGCGGCTCGACCCGGCCGACGGGCTGTCCGTGGTCGTCGCCGAGCGCCTGATCGCGACGCCCATCGAGCCTGCGAGGCCGGTGCTCATCGTCCCCGCGGCGCGGCTCCGGGCGGCAACCGAATCCTCGGAGGTGTCGCCGCTGCCGGGGCGGCATGGACCGAGAGGCCGCAACCCGCTCGAGGTGCTCCGGCGGCTGTATCCGCCCGATCACGCCGTCGGCCGGTTCGGCCTCGCCGGGGCGACGACGATCGGCGACCTGACGACGGCTGACCTGGACGAGCCGCTGTACCTCGCTCCGGTCGCGCCGGCCGCCGCCGTCGCGTCGCCGTGGGGGATGCCGTGGCTCTCGAACCGGCTCCGAGCGCCGGACGGCTGCCCGTGGGACCGCGAGCAGACCCACCAATCGCTGCGCAACCACCTGCTCGAGGAGGCGTACGAGGTCTACGACGCCCTCGACGAGGGGGCCTCGCCGGAGCTCGCGTCGGAGCTCGGCGACCTGCTGCTCCAGGTCGTGCTCCACGCGCAGCTCGCCGCCGAGGCCGGGGTGTTCGACATGACCGACGTCTGGGCGGCCATCGCCGCCAAGATCGTCCACCGCCATCCGCACGTGTTCGGCGAGGCCGAGGTCCGGACCGCCGCTGACGTCAATCGCCAGTGGGAGCGGATCAAGGCCGCGGAACGCGCGGCGGCGGCCGGCGAGGCGGGCGCCGATGCCCCCAAAGGCGCGCTCGACGGCATCAGCCGGTCGCTGCCCGCGCTCGCGGCCAGCCAGGAGATGCAGGAACGGGCCGCCAACCTCGGCTACGACTGGCCGTCGATCGACGGCGTGCTGGACAAGGTCCGCGAGGAGGTCGGCGAGCTGGTCGAGGCACCCGATGCCGCCGCCCGGGCCGAGGAGCTGGGCGACCTGCTGTTCGTGCTGGTCAACGTCGGACGCAAGACCGGGATCGAGGTCGAGGCGGCGCTGCGCTCGGCCAACGACAAGTTCCGCCGGCGGTTCCGGCACGTCGAGCGGTCCGCCGCGGCGCAGGGGGTCGCGCTCCGCGACCTCTCGTTCGACGAGCTGGACGCGCTCTGGGACGCCGCCAAGGCACACGAGCGCAGGGAGGCAACGACATGAGCATCGGGAATCGGCCCCAGGGCGTGCGAGCGGACGGTCGCGCACCCGGCGACCTGCGCAAGGTCGAGATCCAGCTGGGTGTCCAGAAGTGGGCCGAGGGCTCGTGCCTGATCCGCTTCGGGGACACGCAGGTGCTGTGCGCAGCCACGATCGAGGATCGCGTCCCGCCCCACCTGCGGGGCAAGGGCAGCGGCTGGGTGACCGGGACATACGAGATGCTGCCGCGGGCGACGGCCGAGCGATCCGAGCGCGAGTCGGCGCGCGGGCGCGTCGGCGGACGCACCCACGAGATCCAGCGGCTCGTCGGCCGGTCGCTCCGGGGCGTGGTCGACCTGGCTCACCTCGGCGAGCGGACGGTGACCGTGGACTGCGACGTGATCGTGGCCGATGGCGGCACCCGGACCGCGTCGATCACCGGCGGGTACGTCGCGCTTGCCGCGGCGCTGATCACCTACGGGATGGGTCGCCACCTGGTGGGTCACGTGGCGGCCGTCAGCGTCGGGATCATCGAAGGCGTCAAGTACCTGGACCTCGACTATTCCGAGGACTCCCGCGCCGAGGTCGACTTCAACGTCGTGGGCACCGACGCGGGCGCCTACGTCGAGCTCCAGGGCACGGCCGAGGGCAAGCCGTTCGACCGCGCGTCGCTGGACGAGCTGCTGGACCTCGCGAACGTCGGCCTCGGCCGCCTGTTCGAGGCGCAGACCGCGGCCCTGGCCACGGTCCGCCGCTAGGTCTCGGCCGTGGCGTCCCACCCGCGCCGCCTGCTGATCGCGACCCGCTCGCGGCACAAGCTGCGCGAGCTGCGGGAGCTGCTCGAGGTGCCCACGGGCGTGGAGCTCGTCTCGCCCGATGACGTCGGCATCCCGGACGAGCCGGAGGAGACCGGCGAGACGTTCGAGACCAACGCCCGGCTCAAGGCCCGGTTCTATGCGCGCCGCTCCGGCCTGCCGACCCTCGCCGACGACTCCGGGCTGGAGGTCGACGCGCTGGGTGGCGGGCCGGGCGTCCGGACCCGGCGATACTCCGGACCCGACGCCACTGACGAGACCAACAACGCCAAGCTGCTCCAGGAGCTGGCGGGGCGGCCGCCGGTGGAGCGTGGCGCCCGGTACGTGTGTGTCCTCGCCCTTGCCCTGCCCGACGAGACCGGGCCGCGCGGCGGGCTGGGCACCGTGACCAGGCGCGGCACCTGCCGCGGCCGGATCGCACTGGCGCCGCAGGGGACCGGCGGCTTCGGCTACGACCCGATCTTCGAGCCGTGGTCCGAGCCGCCGGGCGGGCAGACGCTCGGCCAGTGGTCCGCGGCGGCGAAGAACGCGATCTCGCACCGCTCGCGCGCCGCGGCCCGGATGGCGCCGGTGCTCCGCGAGCTGGGGCTGTAGGCGGTTTCCGGCAGCCGGCTGCGGGCGGCGGTCCTAGGAGCCCGATGGGGCGGCGGTCGACGCGCCCGGGGACGGGCTGGGACTCGATGGCGATGGCGATGGCGACGCAGCGGCGGTTGCGGTCGGGGACGGCGATGGTGACGGCGATGGGGGACCGCTCGCGACAGGGCTCCCGGACGGCGAGGCCGATGGCGCGGATGAGCCGGACGGCGACGGTCCGGACGACGACGAAGGTTCGACGGTCGGCGATGGCTCCGCCGACGCTGACGGCGACGGTGATGGCGGCGGCACCGTCCCGAGCAGTGCCGCGATGTCGGCGTGGATCTTCGTGACCTCGGCCGGGGTGAGCCAGGCCGGGTAGCGCGACGGGACGATCCGCAGCTGCCTGACGGTCGCATGGGCGGCCTTGTCGAACAGCTCGACCAGGCTGGGCAGCGAGCTGCGGGGCAGGTCCGTCCAGGCGAACCCTCGGGCGGCCGAGAACAGGGCCGGCGCCTTGACGATCGTGGCGGGTCCGATCTGCGACCGGAGCGCGAGGAGGAAGGTCTGCTGGCGGGCCATTCGTCCGTAGTCCGAGTCCTGGTGGCGGCTGCGGGCATAGGCCAGCGCTGTCCGGCCGTCCATGTGCTGCTGGCCGGCCTTGATGTCGAGCACCATCGACCCCCACACGGGGTCCGGGTAGTTGTCGTCGTGGACCGGCGACGGAACGTACATGTCGATGCCGCCCATCGCGTCCACGACCTTGATCACGCCCCACAGGTCGGCCACGAGGACCGCATCGATCGGCCGGCCGGTCAGCTCGGACACGACCGACCGGACCGCCCCGATGCCCTTGACCGCACCGCTCCCCGGCCAGCGTGAGGGATGCACGGACGTCGCCTCGACGTACAGCGCGTTGAGCAGGTTCGTGAAGCAGCCGCAACCGACCGCGTCACGTGCCGCGCCCGGCGGGAACGGGGCGTTCACCAGGTTGCGCGGCAGCCCGATCATCGCGACCTTGCCGGTAGCCACGTCGATCTCGACCAGGAGCATGACATCCATGCGGCGGCTCCAGCGGTCGGTTCCCGCGTCCGATCCCAGGAGCAGCAGGTCAAACCGGCCATCGTCGCCCCAGGGGATCGCACCGGGGCGAGGCCAGGGGATGGAGGCGTTGAGCGACGGCAGCGTCCCGATCCCGCTGGTGAACGGGCCGGTCGGCCTGGGGGTCCTGGGCGGCCCGCTCGATGCGGCCGATGGGACGGTCGATGGTGACTCGCCCGGCCCGATGTCCTCGGACGCGACCGGGCTGTGATCGGTGGTCGCGGCCGGCGTCGCCGTTGCGTCCGCGGTGAGCAGCGGGTCGGTCGAATCGTCGGGCGACGAGGCGAACATCGAATCGAGGAAATCGCTCGTCGAGGCGATGTACTCGCCGGCAATGGCATGTGGCACGACCACCAGCACGGCAAGACCGATCGCGAGCGATCCCACCACGGCGCGCGTCCGCTCGACCCGCCGGGCCGCGTCGATGCCGGCCCCGATGCGCCACACGGCCAGGGCCACGTTGAGCACGAACAGCGCCGGCAGCACCCCGGGCGTGACGACGATCGCCAGCAGTCCGACCGGCCCTCGCGTCACCAGGATGAACGCCAGCCCGAGCAGCAGCAGCAGCACGGGGGCAACGAACAGCGCTGCCGGCCTGCGTCGACCCAGGTACAGGTGGCCGGCACCGGGCACGATCAGCCCCAGCAGGCCCGCAAGGGCAGCGCGCATGGCGCAACTGTCATGTGCGCGACGGGATCCAGTCAAGTTCGCCCGTATCGCCCGCGTGGCCCCGCGATCGTGCCGGCGGGCCCGGAACCGTCAGGAGCGCCGCGGCCGGCCCGGGCGGGCCGGCCGCGGCATGGCCGTCTCGCTCAGGAGACCGGCACGTGATGGATGTACGAGCCGTGCGTTGCGAAGCGGAGGATCGCGTCGACGACGACGCCCACGACGAGCAGGCCCCCGACGGCCGGGATGACGGCCATGCTGTCCCACACGGGGTCGACCTCGCGGAATGCGGTGATCCATTCCGTGCACACGAACCCGCCGGCGAACGCCGCAACGGCGGTGATCACCCACTCGTATCCGAACCGCACGTCGCCGATCAGCTGGAGGACGACGCCGAGGACGACCGCCCCCACGACCAGGGAGATGGCTGCGTAGATGCCGATATCGGTCGTGAAATCCATCCGGACCTCCTCCCGGGCATGCCTCGCCGGCGGCACCATCCCGATCGGCCGCCGAGCCTGTGCTGTCGCCCGGTCATCACGATATTGAGCAGCGTCCTCAGCGCACGACCAGATGCATCAGGCCCGTTCGGGCGGGAGGTCGGGACGGTTCGCGTCCGGATCGTTGGTGGGCAGCCCGCGATCGACGCCGGTGACCTCAAGACGCCGATCTCCGCAGCCACAGTCCGGCCCGGGTCGGGTTGACGGACCCGACGGCTGTCGCCCGCAAGTCGCTGGTGACAGTCTCCAGCTCGACCTCGTCGCGCAGCCGCTCGGCAAAGGCATCGACCGTCTGCTGGCCGTCATACCGGGCCCGGTCGAACCGGCGATCGACCGCGACCTGGATCCGCCGCCGCAGCGGCTGGAACAGGGCGAACGCGGCCAGGGTGGACGCCGCGACCGCGAGCGTCTCGCCCTGGGTGAACCCGGCGAGCAGCGCCTGCAATGCCAGCACCACACCCACGAACACGGCGGCCAGGATCCCGGTCACCAGCGCCCAGCCGATGGTGCGGCTGATCAGGCGGTCGATGTCGTACAGCCGGTACCGCAGGATCGCGATCCCGATCGCGATCGGTATTGCGGTTCCGGTCAGTGCATACGCCACCAGCGGCCCTTCCCCGATGCTGGCGCTCCCGATCACGCCCGCGAGCCCGACCAGGATCAGCGACGAAGCGGCCAGCACGACCGACCACGCGAACCAGCGGAGCTGGACCCGTTCGACCCGGCTGGCCGCGCGATACCGTGCCGCGACCGCTAGCGAGCCGACGAGCGGGATGAGCAGCCCCGCGCCCAGCACGACCATCAGGGTGAACTGGTCTCCGAACACGCCACGGAGGTCGGGGCCGACTCCGAACGGGTTCGTGATCGACGTGAACAGATATAGCGATCCCGGTTGGACCAGCAGCGCCGTGCTCGCCACTATCGAGGCGGTGAGCACGATCAACCCGATCATGCCCCAGCGTGGCGTGTGTCCTCGACCGGTGGGGAAGATGATGGCGAGATAGAACACTCCGATGCCGAAGACGTTCGCCAAACCGGTGAGCCACCCGAACAGGCCTGCCGCCGTGCCGGTTCCCCGCTCGTCGATGACGGCGATACTCGTCAGCTGCCCGAGCACGATCGATGCCGCGTAGCCGGCGCCGACGAGGACCATCCAGCGGCCCACGACGTTGTCGGTCCGGCGCACCATGAGGATGGCGCCAACCGACGCCCAGACGATCCCGAGCACTGCGAACGCCACCATCCCGATGGGTCCCATGCCAAAGATGCTCTCGGCGACCGGGACCGGACGAAGGATTCGCAGCGCAACGCCGGCGAGCGCGCACGCCATCGCCGTCACCCAGCCGAGGACCGCGACCAAGCGCACGAGCCCCGTCTGGCGTGTCGTCATGACGGCCCGGCTCCGTTCCAGAAGCAGCTCGGCCTGGCTCTCACGCTACGCCACGTTCGCTGGCATCGAACCGGCTCGCGACGAAGCAGTCGTGTCCGAGCGCGGTCCCTCCGAAAGTGGCGATCAGCGTTCCGGTGAGGTTAGAGCGGGCGGGCCTGCGTCTCATCGATGCCCCCAGCCTGCGGCAGCTCCAGGGATGGGCTGCTCGGTGACAGTCAATCGACGACGCGTCCTGAGATCGTTACGGAGGACGCCTCGGCTCCGCACCGCGCCCGACCTGCGGGCGAGGCCACTGGGCGACCGATACCGCATGCCGGCGGTACCCACTGGCTATCGAGCGCTACGAGCGCCGCAGACCCCTTCGCTATCGCATCAGACGTGTGCTGTGTACCCTGTCCGAGCACGGATCCGATCGGGGTGTGGCGCAACGGTGGCGCACGTGCTTTGGGAGCACGAGGATGTGGGTTCGAATCCCACCGCCCCGACCAACTTCTCATGATGCTGCCGGGGGATGCGCTCGCCGCCACCTGATCTCGCGGAGCCCGAACTTGACCTATCTCGCGATCTCGATCGGTGCTGTTCTCGGCGCGAACATCCGCTACATCCTGGGTGGCTGGATCGCCGAGCGGACGACGGCCTCGTTCCCGTGGGCGACGCTGGTCATCAATGCCAGCGGGTCGCTGATCATCGGGCTGGTGCTCACGCTCGTCACCGAGCGGATCGCCGCCCCGGCCTGGGTGCGGCCGATGATCGCGATCGGGTTCCTGGGCTCGTACACGACGTTCTCGACGTTCTCGTGGGAGACGCTGGCGCTCGCCCGTGACGGCGCGTGGCTGGCGGCGGGGGTCAACGTGGCCCTGAGCATCGCCGCCTGCCTGGTCGGCGTCTATGCCGGCACCCTGATCGGGCGCGCGATCTGATGGAGGGCGAGATGAAGGGCCAGGCGCGCGGAGTCCGGGTCCAGGTGTTCCTCGGCGAGAGCGAGCAGGAAGGCCACCGGCCGCGGTACCAGGCGCTGCTCGAGTACCTGCGACGCGAAGGCGCGGCCGGGGCGACCGTGACGCGCGGGATCGCCGGCTTCGGCGCCAACAGCAAGATCAAGACCTCGACGATCCTGCGGCTGTCGCTGGACCTCCCGGTCGTGCTGACCTGGATCGACGCCCCGGAGCGCGTCGAGCGCCTGCTCCCGGGCCTGCGCGAGCTCAGCGGCTCCGGGATCGTGACGGTCGAGGACGTCGGCATCGCCGGGTATGGCGGCCGGCGGCTGGAGCAGCTCCGGTTCGACCTCCAGGTCCGCGACGTGATGCGCCGGGCGGTGATCTCCGTGTCCTAGGATGCGCAGGTGCGGGACGCGATCCGTGCGCTCGTCGGCCGCGAGTTCCGGGCGCTGCCCGTCGTCGCCGCGGATGGACGCCTGGTCGGGATCGTCGCCAACAGCGACCTCCTCGCGTGGGGCCTGCCGATGCGCATGGAGCTGCTGTCGGCGACGCCCGAGGAGGTGCGCTCGGGCGTCATCGACGGGTTGCCGGACGGGATCGTCCGGGAGGTCATGCGACCGAACCCCACCACGCTCCCCGAGGATGCGTCGCTCGCCCAGGCCACCCGGCGGATGGCCGAGGAGGGATTGAAGCGGCTGCCGGTCGTCGATGGCGGAGGACGACTGGCCGGGATCCTGTCACGCGCCGACGTGCTGCATGCGGTTGCCGAATCCTTCCCCCGTCTGGTCGCGGAGGCTCCCGCCGCCCACCCGACGGCGCGCACCGCGGGCGACGTGATGCGCGCCGATGCGCCCGTGGTCCGCGCCGATGCGACGCTGGACGAGGTCGTCGACGCGGTCGCGTCCACGCGGCTCAACCGGGTCGTGGTCGTGGATCCGGACAGCCGCGTGGTCGGGGTCATCAGTGACGCCGACGTGCTGCGTTCGGTGGAGCCGGCGGCGCGACCCGGGGTCCTCGGTGCGCTGATGCGAGCCGGCGGTGCCGCGTCCGGAAGCGCGACCGCGGCGGATCTGATGCACACCGATGCGCCGATCGTGACCCGCTCCACCACCCTGGCCGAGGCGGCGCAGGCGATGGTGGCGCACGGTCGCAAGGTCCTGCCCGTGGTGGACGACTCGGGCCGGCTCCTCGGGATCGTCGACCGCGCGGATCTCCTCCGGGCGGCGTCCGGAGCCCTGGCCGATCTCGCCCGGCTCGACGTGGAGGACAGCGAGTGAGCCACGTGGCACGGTCAGCAGGGCGGGAGGTGGGCTGCGGCCCGGCCGCGGTGGGGCGGCGTCCGGGACGTTCGGCACTGTGCCCGCGACCGGACCCGGCCGGACGCTTTGCATCGTGACCGCCGCCTTCGCCCGCATCCGCCACATCCACCCGGGCTGGATCCTCGCCACCCTCGACGTCATCGGCCTGCTCATCGCCATCTACCTGTCGGTCGTCGAGCTTGGCGGTGGCGTTCCGTACTGCGGTCCGCTTCATGGCTGCGAGACCGTCGCGCAGAGCAAGTACGCGCGGATCGCCGGCGTCCCGGTTGCCGTCTACGGCGTGGCGCTGTCGCTGATCCTGCTCGGACTCGCCATCGCCTGGATCCGATCCGATCGCCCCGGGCTGCTCGACGCCCATTACGGGCTGTCGCTGATCGGGGTGATCTTCGAGGTCTACTTCCTCAGCCTCCAGCTGTTCGTCATCCACGCCGTGTGCGTGTGGTGCACGACCTACGGGCTGTCCCTGATCGCGAGGTTCCTGGTGGCGATGGTGATCTGGATCCGGCGTGGGAGGCTCGCGGCCCGGCTGGGCAGATAGGCCCAGGCGGTCCTGCGCCCGGGCGGGCCGCTGATCAGTCGATCCTCGGCGGCCCGGCATCGATGCGGTCGCGTAGCCTGCCCTCGGAGGTGTCCGCCCAGTCCGCCTCGATCCACCAGGTGGCGCCCGCCTCCTCGTGGGCGCGGACGATCGCTGCCGCCGCAGCCGGGTCGTCGGACGGGGTCACGCCGTCGACGATGATCTCGAACGGCCGCTCAAGGTCGGCTGGACGATCCCGGAGCTCCGCCGGACGTTCGCGACGGATCCAGTCGACCACCGCTCGCAGGGCAGCGGGGTCTGTCGCCGCGTCCCCTTCCGCCCGCGCCTGGACGACGATCCCGTCCCAGCGCACCGCGCGTCGCATCGAGCGCGGGTGCGGCCACGCCCCGACGACCCAGACCGGGATCCGTGGCTGCTGGATCGGCGGTGGCACGAGCCGCATCGGCCCGAAGCGGTAGTGCTCGCCGGCGAACGCGAACGGCTCGCCGCGGCCCAGCCCGTCGAGGATCGCGAGCGTCTCGTCAAGGAGCTCTGCCCGCGCCTTTGCGCTCGTCGGTTCGCCGACGTTGCCAAATCCCAGATCGTCGCGGGCACCGATCCCGACCGGCAGGACGAGGCGGCCGTTGGACAGGATGTCGATCGACGCCGCCTCCTTGGCAAGCTTCCACGGGCGTCGCCGCGCGGGGGCGAAGACCATGGCACCCAGCGTGACCCGGCTCGTCCGCATGGCCATCGCCGCGAGCGTCACCCACGGGTCGTACAGCGGCTCGTCGCCGATCGCGATCGCGTCGTAGGTGAACACGCCGTCCCAGCCCGCCGTCTCGGCCGCGGCGGCGTGCTCGGCCACGGCCCTGGGGTCGCCGGAGGTCACGATGATCCCGTACTTCATGCGCGGGATTCTGCCTGCTCGCGGGGCGGCGGCGCGCGGCGTCGAGGCGTAATCCCGGGCCGCGCATGCGTACCGGGTTTGGCGGGCCTCGGAACGTGATGGCGGCGACCGCTCGGGGCCAGGACATGCGTGGCAGGCATGCGACGCGCCCAGACGATCCGGTTCTGGCGCGATCGGCCGCGACGTGCGGCTCGCTACGCGTGGTACGCATGCGCGCCGACCAGAAGAGGGCGGACCGCGACCGCCACGAACGCAATGCCGACCGGCCCGACAACTTCGGGACGTCCCGCCGGTTGCAGCACGCTCGCCCGCTGCGAGGCTGCGCGTGACCCTTCCGGGGGTCGGCGTCCCGGTGCGCCGCGAGTCGGCGGACGAGGGTCGTCCCATGCGTCCCGGCATGGCTCGCCGCCCGAGTGGCGTGACCGGCCTTGCCGCTCGTTCGGAGGTCCACATGTCGACGCGCTCCGCCGCGTTCCTGCTGTCACTCGTGGCCGCGGCCTCGATTGCCGCGTGCTCGTCGGGCACGGGTGGAGCCGCGAGCGGCGCGGTGACCGTGACGGACGCCTGGGCGCGGCCGTCCACGGGCATGGACATGGCCAGCGCCGCATACCTCACGATCACCAACGGGACTGCGCAGGACGACGCGCTCCTGAGCGTCGCGACGCCCGCGGCCGGCAGCCCGGAGATCCACGAGAGCTCTGCCGACGCCAGCGGCATGATGGCCATGCACCCCGTCGACCGCGTCGAGATCCCGGCGGGGCAGACCGTGACGTTCCAGCCCGGCGGCTTCCACGTCATGCTCAACGACCTCACAGCCGACCTGACGGTCGGGGCGACGATCGAGCTCACCCTCACCTTCGAGAAGGCCGGTGACATCCAGGTCACGGCCACGGTCCGCGCCTCCTGAGATGACGCCGCGTCCCGCCGACCCGGTCTCGCGCCCCGCGGTCCCGGCTTCGCGCCCCGCGGACCCGGCTCCGAGCCCGGCCAGCCCGGCCGCGGCCTCGATCCCCGTCGACCGACGGGCCGCAATCGCCGGCACGGTCGCACTGCTGTTGCTCGGTCTGCTTGCCGCCGGCCTGGTGGCGATCGTGGCCATGGCCCGAGACGGCGCCCTGCCGGCCGACGGCGGGACGGTGGCAGACCCGGCGGGGTTCGTGTACCGGGACGTCGCCGCCGCACCGCCGCTGGAGCTCCTCGACCAGGACGGGCGGCCGTTCACCCTCACCTCGCTGCGTGGGCGGCCGGCGCTCGTGTTCTTCGGCTACACCCACTGCCCCGACGTGTGCCCCGCGACCGTCGGGGTGATCAACGAGACGCTGGCCACCGTGCCGGCCGGAACCCGCGCGGTGTTCGTGTCCATCGATCCGGAGCGCGATGACGCCGCCGCGATGAAGTCGTACCTGCGCTACCTGCCGTCCGCCTACGTCGGGCTCAGCGGCCAGCCGGATGCCATCCGCCGCAACGCCGACGCCTGGGGCGTGCACTACGCGAAGGTCGAGACGGGCTCCGCGGGCGGGTATTCGATGGCGCACACGGCCGATGTCTATCTGGTTGACGCGCAGGGTCGGCTGCGCGCGCACTTCCCGTTCGGCGTCCAGCCCGGGGACATCGCTGCGGCCCTCCGGGTGCTGCTCGACGAGACGCCACCACCGTCGGATCTCCCCACGGGATCGATCCCCGCCAGCACGACGCCCGCACCCACGCCGGACGCGGCCTCGATCACCCCGGCGCCCGCGCTCACGATGCCGACCACGGGCGTTCTCCGGGCAACGGTGGTGTCCACCTCCGTCTGGGCCGGTGGGCAGACGCCCGTGATCCTCAGCATCCGCGATGAATCCGGTGCCACGCTGGATGGCGCGGTGCCGGTTCGCGTCCAGGTCGTGTCCACCGTCGATGGCTCGCCGTCCGGGGAGGCTGTCGCTGCCGTGGCGATCCGGCCATCGGGCGAGACCGCGGTCTCCTACGTGGCCACCGTGGACATCCCGTCCCCGGGTCCGTGGCGGCTTCGGATGACCGCGGCCGATGGCCGATCCGGCGTGGCGGATGTGGTCGCGATGGACCCCGGCAGCACGGCGAAGCTCGGCGGCCCGGCCCCGAACATCGCAACCCCCACGCTCGACGATGTCGGCGGATTGGCGCTCGCGATCACCACCGCGCCCCAGCCCGACCTCCGGTTCTCACGGACCTCCACGACGCAGGCCACCGCGGCCGGCAAGCCGTACGTGCTGGTCGTCGATTCGGCGCGGTTCAAGGTGACGATCGCGTGCGGTCGGGCGCTGGGGATGGTCCAGTACCAGCTGGATCGCTGGACCGACGTGGCGTTCATCCACCTCGAGCCGTTCCAGTACACGATCGTCACCAGCGAGCCGGTGCTCAGCGGCGATGCGTCACGGCCGCCGATCAACCGCTGGGCGGCCGCGTGGGGGCTGGGGGATGCGACCTGGCCATCGACGGCGATGCCCTGGATCTTCGTCGTCGACGGATCCGGCATCGTCCGCGCGAAGTACACGGGTGTCGCCGGCTCGGCCGACGTCGACGTGATCCTCAGCCTGATCGCGGGCTCGGGCGTGATCGCGGGCTCGTGATCACGCCCGCTGGGGCCGCCATGGGGCGTCGGCACCGAGCTTGACGTCCCCGCCGGACGTCACGGTCGCCGATGACCTGCGGTGACGCGCGTGCGCCCGTCCTCGAGGCGTTCGAGGTGGATCGGCACGCCTCGAACCTGGCAATCCTCCGGCAGCGACGAATCGATCGAGGCGTTCGTGAGCACAATTCGGTGCGCGAAGCCGCGCCGGATCAGCTCCGCCGCCGCGAGGACCTGATGGTCACCGATGGGGCGCTCGACGCGCGCGCGCGGCAGCACCGGCAGCGGGCTGCCGTCGACCTCGAACGAGCGTCCCGTCGACGGGCCGTCCTCCGCCCGCCGGCGTGGAGGATCCCCGTAATCGACCGCGACCGCGACCAAGAGCGTCGCCGGGGCCGCGCCTGCGGCGACGTCCGCATCACCCGCAACGGGCGTGATGAACGCCGGTGCGTTGAGATCCATGTCCATGTCCACGAATCCAACGTACGCAGCGCCCCAAGAGAGGACGGCCTGCCCGGATCCGTGCTGCGCTCAACAGGCGCTCAAGAATCGATCTCGCCGCCCCCGATCCGGTACCCGACGCCCGGCTCGGCGACGATCAGCGCGCTGGCCTCGCCGGATGGGTCGGCGGCGTCCAGCTTGCGTCGCAGCCGGCTCACGTAGACGTGCACGTAATGCGCCTCGTCGCTGTACGCGCTGCCCCACACCGCCCGCAGCAGTCGCCCGCGGGTCAGCAGGCGGCCGCGGAACGACAGGATCGTCTTGAGCAGCTCGTACTCCCGGGGCGTCAGGTCGAGCGCCTGCCCGTTGCAGGTCACGGTCCGCTTCGCGGGGTCGAGCGCGAGCGATCCCACCCTGACCACACCGCCGGCGTCGGCGTCGGGTCCGCCGGCCCGTCGCAGCAGCGCCGAGATCCGTGCCCGCAGCTCCGCGAGCCCGAACGGCTTGGTGATGTAGTCGTCGGCGCCCTGCTCGAGGGCGGCGACCTTGTCGCGCTCCTCGCCGCGTGCCGAGATGATCAGGATCGGGACGGTGGACTCGCGGCGGACGCGCCGGATCACGATCGCCCCGTCGGCGTCCGGGAGGCCCAGATCGAGCAGGATCACGTCCGCACGCTCGGCATCCCAGGCGGCAAGGCCGTCGTGGGCGGACGCCGCGAGCGAGACCCTGAAGCCGTGCTCGCGGAGGCTGGACGACGTCGCCTCCCGGACGGTCGCGTCATCCTCGACGTAGAGCACGCGCGGACCCGGGGTCACGGGGCGGTCCCGTCGTCTGCCGGCAGCGGCATCGCGGGCAGCACCACGTGCACGGCGAGGCCACCGTTGACCCCGCGCCGCGCGGTCACCGTGCCACCCATCGCCTCCGTCAGGCCGCGAACGATCGTGAGCCCGATTCCCATCCCGCCACCACCCACCCGGTCCGCGCGGTAGAAGCGGTCGAACAGGTGTCGCGCGACGTCGGGATCGACGCCCGGCCCCTCGTCCTCGACCGCCAGCTCGATGCCACCCGTCGCATTCGTCCTGGCCCGGATCGCGAGCGCCGTCTCCGGCGGGGTGTGGCGGATCACGTTCTCGACAAGATTGGCGAGGCATTGGTCCACGAACACGGCATCGCCGGCGATGGGCGGCAGATCGTCGGGGATCATCACCTCCACCCGCCGATCGCCCAGCAACGGTGCCAGCCGATCCACCACCGGCCGGACGACGCCCTCGACGTCGAGCGCCTCCAGGTTCGGCGTGATGGCCCCCGCCTGGATGCGGGAGAGGTCGAGCAGGGCACCGACCAGGCGGTCCAGCCGCGTCGTCTCGGCCTCGATCACCGACGCGGTTGCACGAACGTCCTCGGTCGACCGGACCTGCTCGGGGTCGACCAGCGTTCCCGCAGCGGCCCGGATCCCGGCCAGTGGCGTTCGCAGGTCGTGGGATACCGAGTCGACGAGGGCGCTCTTGAGAGCGTCATCCCGCCGGGCAACCTCGGCGGCCACGGCCTGTTCGCGCAGCCGCTCGCGCCCGATCGCGAGCCCCAGCTGGTCGGCCGCCAGCGCGAGCAGGCGGGTCTCGGCGCGTGACGGGTCGGGGCGGTCCGCCGGGCGCGTCGCCCACAGCGAGCCGATCGGATGCCCGTCCGCCTCCAGCCGGATCCGGTAGCGATGCATCGTCGCGATGCGACGGTCCTCGCCGGGTCGAAACGAACGTCGTGCCGCATGCGTGCGACGCCAGGTCGGCTCACCGCCACCCGGCGTGAGGGACCGCACCAGCGCGGAGGCCGGGCCCGGATCACCGTGGCCGGTGTCGGCGACGACCCGGTCCAGCCCGCCGCTGTCGATCGCGCACCAGACCCGCTCCATCGAGGCGTCCTCCTGGAGCCGACGGACGACCATCGGGAGCGCCTCGTCGAGGGTCATCGTCGCGAGGGTACGGCTGATCCCGTACAGGGCGGCCGCCTCCTGGGCGCGGGCCTCCGCCTCGTCGGCACGGTCGGCTCCGGCGCCGGCGAGGCGCCCGATGGCGATGGCGACGAACAGGAACAGGACCAGGTTGAGCCACTCTCGCGCGTCGGCCACCACCAGGGTGAAGCGTGGGTCCGTGAACAACAGGTTGTACAGGGCGAACGACACCAGCGCGGTCGCGATCCCGGCCGCCGTTCGATACCGGGTTGCGACCACGACCACGACGACGAGATAGAGCGGAGCGCCATCGAGGTCGCCACCCGTCCAGCTCTCGACGAGGGCGACGGCACCAGTGGCGATCGCGAGCAGCACGGCCGTCAGCCCGGCGGCCCGGATCGGTCGGTCAACGCCGGCCAGCGACCGTGATGCGACGCGCGACCTGGTAGCCACGGCCGCATCGTAGTCCGCCGATGCGCTAGCGTGAGGGCATGATCCCTCGACGACCCGGCCGCCCCCTCGGGGTCGGCATCCAGCTGCCCGAGGTGGAGCGCGTGGTCCGGTGGCCCGAGCTCCGGGCGATGGCCCGCACCGCCGAGCAGGCGGGCTTCGACTCGATCTGGGTCGGCGACCACCTGCTGTACCGATACCCGACGGGTGAGACCCGCGGTCCCTGGGAGGCATGGACGACGCTCGCCGGCCTGGCCGAGGCCACCGAACACGTCGCGATCGGGCCGCTCGTCGCCGCGACCGCGTTCCACGCGCCGTTCATGCTGGCCAAGCTGGCGGCCACCGTGGACGAGATCTCCGGCGGGCGCCTGGTCCTCGGGCTCGGCGCCGGCTGGAACTCGACGGAGTTCGATGCGCTCGGTGCGCCCTTCGATCACCGCATCGCGCGGTTCGAGGAGGCGTTCACGATCGTGCGGACGCTGCTGGCAAGCGGATCGATCGACTTCCGTGGGGAGTACTTCGAGGCCCGCGACGCGGAGCTGCTGCCGCGACCGCAGCGCCCGGGCGGTCCGCCGATCCTGATCGGTTCCAGCGGTCCGCGGATGCTCGCCGCGACCCTCCCGTACGTCCAGGCGTGGAACGCGTGGTACGCGGACACGGGCAACAGCGCCGCCGGCGTCGCGCCGTTGCGCGAGCGCGTGGACGCCGCGGCCGTCGCGGCCGGGCGTCACCCGGCCGACATCGAGCGGACGGTCGCCGTGATGGTCCGGATGCCCGGCGGGCAGGGCCGCGTGATGGGCGACACCGATCACCGCCAGGAGGTCGCTCCCCTCGAGGGTCCGCCGGATGTCATCGCGGAGGCGCTGCGGGCCTACGCGCGCGAGGGGATCGGTCACGTCCAGCTCGTGGTCGATCCGATCACGGAGGCGGCGGTTGCGGCGCTCGCCCCGGCGCTCGAGGCGCTCGACGCGCCCGACGCCGGCTGACCGGCGACGCCGGCGGTGTCGCGGACAGCGGACGGGGGGCTCGTCCGCGCTCGAACGGCGTGCTAGCATCCGGCGCCCAACCAGCGATCCCAGGACGGAGCGCGATATCGCTGATGAGCGCCAGGACGACCACCCGGCGACCGGTTCCCGGCTCCGGCCCGTGCCGATGAGCGACGGACGGGCCCGCGTCGGCAATGCCCGGAGCGCGGAGGTCTCGGACCTCGACAAGCGGATCATCGAGCACCTCCAGGAGGATGGGCGACGCCCGTTCACGCAGATCGCCGCCGACCTCGGCGTGTCCGAGGCAGCCGTGCGCGCGCGCACCAACCGCATGATCGAGCGAGGGATCCTCCAGGTCGTCGGCGTCACCGATCCGCTCAAGCTCGGCTTCCAGCAGTGGGCGATGATCGGGGTCAGGTGCGAGGCGTCCCGCCTGATCGAGGTTGCCGAGGAGATCGCCGCGTTCCCGGAGACCGACTACGTCGTGGTCACTGCGGGCAGCTACGACATCCTGGTCGAGGCGGTCGCCGAGGACAACGAGGCGCTGCTCCGGTTCCTGTCCGAGCGGCTGCGCAAGATCCCCGGCGTGCGCGAGACGGAGACGTTCGTGTACCTCCGCCTGATGAAGCAGAGCTACCAGTGGGGGACCCGGTAGGAGCCTGCGTGGAGTGCCGCGCCGGGCGCCCCGGCACGTGGCCCCGGCGGGGTCCGGCGCCGCCCGGTGTAGGATCGGCCGGTGACCGACCAGCGACCCCGGCCCGGCCCCTCCACGCGCGCCATCCGTGCCGCGTCGCGCGTTCCGGCCGTCGCCCAGACGCCGACGGCCGTCCCGATCTACCAGACGGCAACGTTCGCGTCCGCCGATGCCGCCGAGCTCGCTGCGGTCCTGACCGGCGAGACCCCCGGCTACGCGTACAGCCGGATGGACAACCCGACGGTCTCCGCGCTGGGCGATGCGGTCGCCGAGCTCCACGGGGCCGAGGCGGGGATCGCCCTGGCCACCGGGATGGCCGCGATCCACGCCGCGTTCCTGTCGGTGCTCCGCGCCGGCGACCGCCTGGTCATCGGGCAGGTCGGCTACGGGACGACGCGGACGCAGGCGATCGCCGCATTCGGGCGGCTGGGCGTCGACATCGGCTACGTGGACACGACCGACCCCGCGGCCGTGGAGGCGGCGCTCGCCTCGTCCCCGACCCGGATCCTCCACGTCGAGACCATCGCCAACCCGACCTGCGTCCTGGCCGACATCCCGGCGCTCGCCGAGGCCGCGCACCGGCACGGCGCGCTGCTGTCGGTCGACAACACGTTCGCGTCGCCGATCGTGTGCCGCCCGCTCGAGCACGGGGCGGACCTGGTCATCGAATCGGCGACCAAGTACCTGTCGGGTCACTCCGACGTGATGGCCGGCGCGGTCGTCGGCTCGGCGGAGCGGATCGCTCGCGTCCGCTCGGCACAGATCGACACCGGCGCCACCCTCGGCCCGTTTGCGGCATTCCTCGTGCTCCGCGGCATCGCGACCGTCGCCGTGCGCGTGGAGCGCCAGGCAGCGACCGCGGCCGCGCTGGCATCCTGGCTCGAGCACCAGGACGGCGTCGCGCGCGTGACCTACGCCGGCCTCGCGAGCCATCCCCAGCGGGAGGTCGCCGCTCGGATCCTCGATTCCGGCGGGGCGATGCTGTCGGTCGACCTTGCCGGCGGCCGTCCGGCCGGTCGCGCCTTCTTCGATGCCCTGACGATCCCGGAGCGCACGGCGAGCCTGGGCAGCGTCCACACGATGGTCGTCCACCCGCCGACGTCGTCGCACCGGGCGCTGGACGCCGCGGCGCTCGCGGCGGCCGGGATCACCGAGGGCCTGTTGCGGATCTCCGTCGGCCTCGAGGACGAGGCGGACCTGCGTGCCGACTTCTCGGCTGCGCTCGACGCCGCGCGTGCCATGGCGGACCAGCCGGCGAGCCGGGCGGGCAGCCGGGCCACCGCGCGCGCGTAGGAGGGCCGGCCGATCGCCACCATCGCGGCCCGTCGGCCGACCGCTCGGCCGCTCCCGGGCGTGCTCGCTCGTGTTGCGGATGGCCTTTGGGGGCTGCTGACATCCGTCAACTTCGCGGTGATCCAGATCATCGTGCTCGCGCTGTTTGCCGTGGTGGGCATGACGCTGCGGCAGCTGCCGGGGTTCGCCTTCCGCTCGCCGACCGACTACGCGAACGAGATGGCCCGCCTCCACGGCATCTACGACGCGACGCTCGGAGTAGGCGTGGTCGACGCGCTCGAACGGCTCCAGCTGTTCCAGGTGTTCAGCTCCGCGTGGTTCAGCATCGGGCTGATCGTGCTGATCATCTCGATCGTCGCCTGCACGATCGATCGCACGCCCCGCCTGTGGCGGCAGAGCGCCGACATCCGGGTGGTCCAGCCCGACCCGTTCTACGATCCGGCCCTGCCGGACCGCGCGGTGGTGACCGGGCTCGCCGGGCAGGCCGTGGCGGGGGCGCTCCGGCGCCGCCGGTTCGTGGTGCGGGAACGCGTCGTGGACGGCGTCACCTACCTCTACGGGGACCGCAACCGCTGGACCAAGATGGCCACCCTGCTCACACACGCGGGCCTGGTCACGTTCCTGGTCGCGGCAGCCGTGACCACGCGCCTGGGCGACGAGCAGGGCCTGGTCGTGGCCGAGGGCGAGTCGCTCACCGTCGGGCCGATCGGAACCCCCGGCCTGCTGCTCGTCCGCAACCTCGGCTTTGACGCCCCCGGCTTCGAAACCGGGCATCCCACCGACTTCACCACCCGGCTGGCGGTCTACCGCGACGGGCAGCAGATCGCCGAGAAGGTCATCCGCGTCAACGACCCCCTGACCGTCGGCGGCTACACGTTCCACCAGAACGGGTTCGGGCCCGCGCCGGACATGGCCATCCTGGACACCGCAGGCCGGCCGCTGTGGACCGGCCCGATCCCCATGACCGACTCCGCGGCGGGCTTCCCGACCACCCAGTTCGCCGTCCCGGGCCGCGATGTCGCGCTCCAGCTGGTCCTCCAGCGGCAGTCCGACGGGACGGGCGTGGTGCTGGTGCTGCCCTACCGGGCGGAGGGCACGAACGCCGACGGCACGCCCAACATCGTCGGGCTCGGGCCGGTGGCGCTCGCGCAGGGCGAGACCGCGACCCCCCTCGGTGCGGACTTCTCGGTCGCGCTGCGGGGCTTCTCGGACTACACGCTCCTGATCGCCAAGCGGGACCCGGGGCAGGGCCTGGTGTGGATCGCGTTCGGCCTGCTGATCGCCGGCGTGCTGATCACCTTCTGGATGCCGCGCCGGCGGTTCTGGGGTCGCCTCGACGCCGACGGGCGACTGTCGATGGTGTTCCGGGCCGACCGCTACGTCGACGTGGGCCGCGAGTTCGGCGCGCTGCTCGACGATCTCGTGCGCGGGCGGCGCACCGGCGATCCCGCCGAGCCGCCGTCCACCCCCCGATGACGCGTCTCGCGCCCGCCCCGGCGGACCTCCCGAGGCGGGGTCCCGGGGGCCTGACTTGCGGAACGGATTCGCTCGCAATGCGGCAGGGTGCAGATTGTCCTGCCATGCTCGACACTGCCGCGCCCGTGCGCTAGGTTCACTGCGGCCCAGTCACTCGTCACGGCCACGGTCCACGCGCGCCCGGTTGTCCTCGGCGCGGGTGGGCGGCCACGAACAAGCCAGCGGCCGGCGCAGGCCGCCACGTCGGCAGGAGCCCAGATGACCGCCCGCGCCTCCGCCATCGCCACGATCGCCAACCACACGGTCGCCTCGACCGAGGACTACCTCGCGCACGCGGGTGCCGACATCTACGGCCAGTACGTGTTCCACGAGGACGCCCAGCGCCAGTACCTCGCCAAGCCCATCTTCCAGCGCCTTCGGCGGACGATCGACGGGCTCGAGCCGTTCGATCCGATCATCGCGGACGCGGTCGCGCACGGCGTCAAGGAGTGGGCGATGGCGCACGGGGCGACCCACTACACGCACTGGTTCGTGCCCATGACCGGGTCCACGGCCGAGAAGCACGACTCGTTCCTCAGCCCGACCGGCGAGGGCCGGACCGTCGCGGAGTTCTCGGGCAAGAACCTGCTCCAGGGCGAGCCCGATGCCTCGTCGTTTCCCTCGGGCGGGATCCGGGCGACGTTCGAGGCGCGCGGCTACACGGCGTGGGACGTCACCAGCCCGATCTTCCTGCAGGTCGAGGCCAACGGCGTCACCCTGACCATCCCGACCGCGTACGTCTCGTTCACGGGCGAGGCGCTCGACCACAAGATCCCGCTCCTGCGCTCGCAGGAGGCGCTGGGAACGCAGGCGCTGCGCGTGCTGCGCTGGTTCGGCAACACCACCACCTCGCGCGTGTCCACGTTCATCGGGCCCGAGCAGGAGTACTTCCTGGTGGACCGCCGCCTGGCCGAGCAGCGCCCGGACCTCGTGCTCACCGGCCGCACCCTGTTCGGCGCCCCGTCGCCCAAGGGCCAGGAGCTGGAGGACCAGTACTTCGGCCCGATCCGCGAGCGGATCCTCGCGTTCATGATGGATCTCGACCGCGAGCTGTGGCGCCTCGGGATCCCCGCCAAGACGCGCCACAACGAGGTCGCCCCCGGCCAGTTCGAGATGGCGCCCGTGTACGAGGCGACGTCCGTCGGGTCGGACCACAACATGATCGTGATGAGCACCATGCGACGGCTCGCGCCGCAGCACGGGCTGATGTTCCTGATCCACGAGAAGCCGTTCGCGGGCATCAACGGATCGGGCAAGCACAACAACTGGTCGATGGGGACGAACGACGGGGAGAACCTGCTCGATCCCGGCAACGACCCGCACGCCAACGCGCAGTTCCTGGCGTTCCTGCTGGCGGTCATCCGCGGCGTCAACGTCCACGCGGACCTGCTCCGGGCGAGCATCGCGGACGCCGGCCAGGACCACCGCCTGGGCGCCAACGAGGCGCCGCCCGCGATCATGTCGATCTTCCTCGGCTCGCAGCTCGAGGACGTCATCGCGCAGCTGGAGCAGGGCGCAGCCTCCAACTCCAAGAAGGGCGGCACCGTCGCACTGGGAGTGACCTCGCTGCCGGAGCTGCCCAAGGACGCCACCGACCGCAACCGGACCTCGCCGTTCGCGTTCACCGGCAACAAGTTCGAGTTCCGGGCGGTCGGCTCGTCGGCGCCGATCTACTGGCCGCAGACGGTCCTCAACACCGCCGTGGCGGACTCGCTCAAGCAGCTCGCCGACGAGCTGGACAAGCTGTCGCCCGGCGACTTCGATGGGCTGACGCAGATCCTGTCGGGGATCGCCCGTGCGAACAAGCAGGTCCTGTTCGAGGGCAACGGCTACTCGGAGGAGTGGCACCAGGAGGCCGCCCGTCGAGGGCTGCCCAACAACCGGACCACGGTCGACGCGCTGCCGTCGCTCACCACCGACAAGGCAAAGTCCCTGTTCTCCTCGTTCGGCGTCCTGTCGGAGCGCGAGCTCAACGCCCGGGTCGGGATCTACTGGGAGCGGTATGTCAAGGTCGGCAGCATCGAGGCGAGCTGCGCGCTGGACATCGCGAAGACCATGATCCTGCCCGCCGCGGTGCGGTACCTGGGCGAGCTCTCGGGCGGTGCCTCGGCGGCGTCCCGGGGCGTCGCCAGCGTGGCTGATGCCGTCGCGAAGCTCGCCGACGGCCTCGTTGACGGCATCCACGCGCTGGAGCACGCGCTCCACGAGGCGCACGATGCCGGGTCGGTCGAGGCCGAGGCGCGTGTGTACGTGGACACCGTGATCCCGGCGCAGAACGCGCTGCGCTCCGTCGCGGACGAGCTCGAGACGTTGGTCGCCGACGAGCTGTGGCCGCTGCCGAAGTACCGCGAGCTGCTGTTCCAGTACTGAGGTTCGGGAGCGGGGTCCGCCATCCCGGTCCCGCCACCGCGCTCCGTATGCGTACCACGCGTAGCGAGCTCCGGATCGAGGAGCAGCCCTCGCTGCGCCTCCCGGCAGCTGTCGCCGGGACTCGTCAGCGGATACCCTCATGTGTGTCACGCATGCTGGCGCCCCGCGGGTGCCCGCGCCGGCGCCATCCGGACGGGCGCCCCGATAAGCCTCGAGGAAGTGCCGCCCGCTAAACCTGGTACGCATGCAGACACGGAGCGCCGCATCGACGCCGGCCCTGCCCGCGACCCAACCGCGTCCCGCTTCCCCACGGAGACGCCGAGCCACGTCGGCGCGCAGGCGCGCCCGGGCGCGGGCCGAGTACGTGGCGCGCCGAATCGGGACCGGCCTACGGGAAGTCCGCCTTGCGCAAGGGCTCCGGCAGATGGACGTTGCCACCGCGGCGGGCATCACCCAGCCGTTCTACAGCCGCATCGAACGCGGGCTGGAGCTCGGCGTCACGCTGCTCACGCTCGCGGCATGCGGCGCCGCGCTCAATGTGCAGCTCGCCGGGTTCATCGAGGCCCTGCCCGGTGCGAACCTCCCGCGCGACATCGAGCACCTGCGCCGCCAGAGCCTGCTTGTCGCGATCGCGGCACGAGGCGGCTGGCGCGCCAGTCCGGAGGCTGCGCTGGTGCATGACGGGCCTCGACCGAGATCCATCGATGTCCTCCTGACGCGCGAGGAGACTCGGGAGGCGGCGGTCGTCGAGATCTGGGACCTGCTCACAGACGGCGGCGAGGCGATGCGCGGGCTCCACGCGAAGGTCATCGCCACGGCGGGCAGCCTCGGCCCGGGATGGCAGGTCCAGGGGTTGCTCCTGCTCAGGCGAACCTCGCGCAACCGCGCGCTCGTGCGTGACCTCGCGCCCCTCCTCGCCGCGCGCTACCCCGCCTCGTCGCCGGCTTGGCTGCGGGCACTTTCATACCCTGGCGCCGTGCTCCCGGCGGCCGCCGGCTTCGCCTGGACATCCGTACGCGGCGACCGGCTCGTCGCGGCGAGGTTGCCGCATCGATGATGTGTCCGCCGCTTGTGGTCGCCGCCAGCCTGCAGGGACCAAGCATTCGATCGTTCGGGGGTGATGCGCTATCATCGCCCGGCCCTCAGCGGGCACTTTCGGTCGGGGCGTGGCGCAGCTTGGTAGCGCGCATCGTTCGGGACGATGAGGTCGGAGGTTCAAATCCTCTCGCCCCGACCAAACTCACCGATCTGGTCGCCGAGCTCGAACGTCGCGGGCAGCGCCCCGTCGAGACCCAGCGCGACCGCGTCGGAACCTACGTCCCCTGGCTGCCCTCGCCCTCGTCTCGTCGAGACCGTGCTCTGAACGTTCCGGTTGCTGCGGCAGAGCGGCAGCGGAACTCGTGCAGGAGTGGTACTAGACAACGTGCGAGAGTGGTAGTCTTGGTGCGTGCACTACCTCCCCAGGCTCGTCGATGGGCAGATCGACGCACTGCTGGCCGAGCTTCCTGCGATCTTCCTCACCGGGCCCCGAGCAACAGGCAAGACGACGACGGCCGCCCGCCGCGCCTCCACGATGGTGCGACTCGATCGCGAGGCCGAGGCCGTCGCATTCCGGGCCGATCCCGACGCCGCCCTGCGCGGCCTTCGTGAGCCGATTCTGCTCGACGAGTGGCAGGTCGTGCCGGGCGTGCTCGGCGCCGTGAAGCGGGCTGTCGATGCGGACCCGCGTGCCGGACGATTTCTCATCACGGGCTCGGTCCGCGGCGATCTCGACGGCGAGCTCTGGCCCGGGACGGGCCGGCTCACCCGCGTTCCGATGTTCGGCATGACGGTCCGTGAGCAGGCAGGGCACGGCGGTGGCGGCGTCCCCTTCCTCGACCGGGTGGTCGCCGGCGCCGAGCTGCTCCCGGCCGCGGATACCCCGGACCTGCGCGGCTACGTGGAGCTGGCACTGCGCGGTGGCTTCCCGGAGCCGGCCCTGCGGCTCGGCGAGACCGCCCGGCGCGCCTGGCTCGAGAGCTACCTCGAACACCTGCTGACCCGCGACGCCGAGCAGGTCGAGGGCGGCCGGGACCCGGTTCGCCTGCGCCGCTATCTCAGGGCGTACGCGCTCAACACGGCCGGCATCGTGGACGAGAGGACCCTCTTCGAGGCGGCTGGCATCAACCGCCGGACGGCCCAGGCCTACGAGCGGCTGCTCACCAACCTGCTGGTGGTCGAGGCGCTCCCCGCCTGGACCTCGAACCGGCTCAAGCGTCTCGTGCTCATGCCCAAGCGCCACCTGGTCGATCCCGCGCTGGCCGGGGCCGTCCTGGGTCTCGACGCCAACCTCGTGATTCGCGAGGGCGGCCTCCTGGGGCGTCTGCTCGACACGTTCGTCGTCGCCCAGCTGCGGGCCGAGCTCGCTGTCACCGCCGCAAAGCCGCGCCTGTACCACGTGCGCCAGCAGCAGGGCAGGCTCGAGGTCGATGTGCTCGCGGAGCTCGCCGGCGGTCGGCTCGTCGCGATCGAGGTCAAGGCCGACGCCGCGCCGTCACCCGACGCGGGTCGGCACCTGGGCGCCCTCCGGGACCGGTACCCGGAGACGTTCATCGCCGGCGTCGTCCTCCACACGGGTCCGCAAACCTACCGTCTCGGCGACAGGATCGTCGCCGCGCCGATCTCAAGCCTTTGGGCCTGACGGAGAAGACGCTGATGACCCGCACCTGGCTGTCGATCCGTGTCGACCTCGTTGAGGGTCGCGGGCAGCGCCTCTGGCCGCGCAGTGGAAGGATCTTCGCTGCCGCCAGGAGCCACACCCTTCGCGGCCCTGGCCGCCGCCATCGACGACGCCTTCGCCCGCTGGGATCGCGCGCACCTCCACGAGTTCCGCTTCTCCGATACCGGACGTTCCGCTCGCCTACTGGGGGTGGGGCACGATCCCCGACCAGTACGGCCGTCGGTGGGACGGCGATGATGGGGAGGGCCCGCGGCCGGGCGATCCCGGAGGCGAGGACCTGCCGCCGCTGCGCCCGGGGTGGGGGCAGGGGCGGAGCCTATGACCTCATCAGAGCTTAGACCGGGACCTCGGTAAGCTCTTCACGCGGTTCCATGACCCGGCATCGCAGCGGCCAAACGACCGAGACATTAAGGTAGGTTCTGGAGGTTCGTCTCCTCTCGCCCCGACCAATGAGCCTAAATGTCCCCACCTGTGCGCTGGCATCGCTTCTTGCCCGCCTCGGCCGCCTTGGAGCCGACGAGGTCTCGGAGAGGCCAGGCCTGCCGCGTGGTCTTGACGTGCGACATCCGCCTATCAGTTCGGGATGCCAGCTCGGGACTAGGGTCGAACCTCGACGAAGCCCGCCGCGCTGAAGTCGCCGTCGAATGCCAGTGCCTCCCCGAGGCGTTCGCGGCGCATGACGACGAAGCTCGCGGCATCGACGAACGAGTAGACCCGCTCATCGTGGCGCCGAAGCCAGGCGCGCGCCTCGCGCTCGATCGCCTCCTCGACGTGCACGACCGTCAGCCAGTCCGCGGACTCGACCGCGTCGACGAACGCGACGGCCGATCGGTGTCCGTCGCGACGGCGCAGGAAGGTCCAGGTCTCGCCGACGACGTGGTTCGTCGTCAGGAGCGCCTGGCCGGGCGACCACAGGCGGACCGCGTCCCCGTGGTTGGCATCACGCCGCAGCCGGAGCGCCACCCAGTAGGAGGTGTCGACGAACCTCACGAGCCGTAGACGACGTCGTCGACGGGTCCCGGCGCAGCATCGCTGCCGCCGATCCAGTCGCGGAACGGATCGACTGTGGGCTCCGGCTCGCCGATCGAGCGGCGCACGGCATCCCGGATGAGGGCCGCCTTGGAGGTATGCGTCCGACGTGCTCGGGAGGCCAGCGCGTCGTCCAGCTCCTCCTCGATGTAGATCTGCAGTCGCTTCATGCAGGGAGTATACATCTATCGCCAGCGTATACACCATAAGCGACGTCGGCCGGGGTTCTCCAAAGGGTCAGGCCCTATTGTCAGGGTTCGTCTTGGCCAGAGTCCTCGCACCCCGCGAGGACAATCGATATCGTCGTCGCAAATCCTCTCGCCCCGACCATAACCAGCAGATGCGCGCGAGAACGCCCCAACGAGGCCCGCGGCCACTGCTGACGGCGTCGGCTCGATCCGCATCCGGCGCCCCGCCCGGGTATCGGTCAGTTGACCGAGGGAGTCGCGGGTCGGTCCGGACCAGGCCGAGCGGTGCCGGGTGGCGACAGGGTCCTGTGCACGCGGGGCACCGGAGCCGTGCGTGGCACGCGGTAGATTGAGCGCGTGGGGACTTGCGCATGACGATCGGCGGCATCGTCGGCATCCTGGCACTAGCAGGGGCCTTCGCGGCCGCGGCCGTCCGCCGGCGCGACGCCTTCTGGGCCGCCATCGCCGGGGTGCTCCTGGTCTTGCTGGCCCTGGGCGTCGCGAGATCCGGCATCGATCCGGCGTTCGTCAGAGACGCCGACGGCGTGGTCGTGGTCGTCGGCGGGTTCCTGATGGCCGGCGTGGTGGCGCTCGGACTGGGTCTCCCGAAGTCGATGGAGGATCGCCTGCTCCTGGGCGACATGCTGCCAGCGTGGACCTTCGATCAGGCCGTCATCCGGGCGCGCCAGCCATTCGTGGCCGCCGCCCAGGTCGGCGACGAGTCCGCGGCCGGCAAGGCGCACTGGCGACACACGGTCACCGTGCCGGCTCCGAACAGCGACTGGGCCTCCCTGGCTGACGGGCTCGAGGAAGGCGATGTCGAGTGGGTGGACCGCCGGCGAGCCGGGGCTACGGCTGAGGACTGGCTGCCCTGGCAGACACGAACCGTGCAGCTGTCGGCCGACTGGGTCGCCCTCAGCGGGCCAGTCGCCGATCGCCGGCGGAGCCGTGCGGCGATCGTCAGTGGCACGTTCAGGGTCGGCATCATCGCCGCTTGGGTGTGCTTCGTGATCGGCTTCGCTGGTGTCCCGACAGGCCTCGCGAGTCGGGCACCCGGGGGTCGCGCGACGATTGTCCCAGTCCATCCGCCCGGCAGATCCATCTACCTCGCCCCGCTCGGCGGGATTTCCACAGCGGAGCTCCAGGACCTGGCCGACTTCTACGCGGTCCGGTACGACCTCGACGTCGGCATCCTGCCGCCCGCGCCCGTCCCGGCGGGCCTGGAGGACCCCGCGCGCAGCCAGGTGGCAGCCGAGGACGTCATCGAGCGACTGCCGTCCATCTACCCGGAAGCCGCCGACCCGAAGAACGTAGTGATCGGTGTGCTGCCGACAGACATGTATGTCCGGGGCATCCCCGAGTGGCGGTGGGCGTTCGGCAATCGCGCCGACGGCCACCTCGCCGTGGTCTCGACCGCGCGGATGCACGCGACGGGCCTCTTCGGCGCGAGCATCGCGGCCTCCCGACTCCGCAAGATGGTGACGCGGGACATCGGCGTGCTGTACTTCGGCCTCCCGTTGTCGGACGATCCACACAGCGTCCTGTACCGCGAGATCCTCAGCGTCCCCGACCTGGATCGGCTCGGAGAGGACTTCTGAACTCCTGCGGGTTCACGCGCCTTCAGGCAGACCGCCACGCGTCATGCGATGCGCGTCTCGCCACGCGACGGTCGCTGGCCCGCCATGACGACCGCACAGCCGCGGATCTGCCGGGCACCGGAAGGTCTATCCCTCTCGTCCCGACCAGCTCGACGCAACGACACACCGAAGTTGGACCAGCGTGGTCCGGTTCTTCTTGTTCACGGTTCTGCGCCAGGTTATACTCCCGGTATGAAGACAGCCGTCTCGGTGCCCGATGACCTGTTCGCCCAGGCAGACCGCCTCGCGAAGCGCTCCCGCCGCTCGCGTAGCGAGGTGTACAGCGCGGCCCTGCGCGAGTACGTCGCCCGCCACGCCCCCGATGAGGTGACGGCCGGCCTGGACGCCGTGCTCGCGGACGTAGGCGATGTGGCCCCCGACCCGTTCGCCGCAGTGGCCGCCCGCCGCATGCTGGCCGCCGCCGAGTGGTGATTGCCCAGGGCGAGGTCTGGTGGGCGGACCTCGCCGAGCCGGCCGGCTCCGAGCCCGGGTTTCGCCGCCCCGTCGTGGTCGTGCAGGGCGACGCCTTCAATGCAAGCACGCTCCGGACGGTCGTCTGCGTCGCGCTCACGAGCAACCTCCGCTGGGCGGACGCCCCGGGCAACGTGCTGCTGGCCGCCCGGGCCACGGGGCTCCCGAAGGCGTCGGTCGCGAACGTGACGCAACTCGTGACGCTCGACCGCGAGGCGCTCACCGAGCGCACTGGCCGTCTCTCCGCGTCGAGCCTCGAACTGGTGATCGCCGGCATCGACACGCTGCTCGGCAGGGGCTGACTGCGACGCGAGTCACGGACGACGTGCGCGCGAGGATGCGGACATGCAACGGGCCATCCGACCGGGACGTGCGCGGGCCTTGCTTGCCCTGGGGAGCGCACGGCGTCGCGCTCGACAGAAGCGATCGGCCCGCGCCGCACTGGAAGCTGCGATCGCCGCCGTCGAAATCGTCGTCCTGAGTCGTCTCGCCCTGACAGATTGCGGATCTGAGCGTGCGCCGCCGGCTGTTCACGGATGGCTCGCCGTGACCTCAAAGAGTTGCCACTCGCCCGGCACCCCGCGCAGTGCATGTTGTCCCGCGTCCTGCATCGGCACATCGGGAAGTACGGAGGCCAGGTCTGCGGAGACGAGGATGTCCCCCGCCCCGGCTGTTCCCATGACCCGCGCGGCCGCGTGGACAGCCAGCCCGCTCACCTGTTCGCCACGCATCTCCACGTCGCCCAGGTGCAGCCCCGTTCGGACGCGGAGACCGAGCCTCCCCACGCTTCCACGCATCGCCACCGCGCAACGGATCGCGTTGCCCGGACGATCGAACACGGCGAAGAAGGCGTCGCCGGCCGTGTTGACCTCGCGGCCACGATACCGCGCCAGCTCCTGGCGCACCGCGGCCCTGTAGGCGTCGAGGACCTCCCGCCAGCGCTCGTCGCCCAGGTTGACGATCGCCTGGGTGGATTCCACGATGTCGGTGAAAAGGAGCGTCAACCGGCTGCGCGCTGGCAGTGCTCGGTCGACGATCGGCCGCAGTCGATGACGCACCGGGGAGAAGGCGAGCCCGGCGGCCAGGCCCACTGCGGCCGCCATCAGATTGGAGCCCTGACCGAACCATGCCTGCAGTGCGTTTTGCGCCACCACGTTGGCCGCGCCGAACACCACGAGGAGCACCAGGCTGACGGCCCCGTACAGGGCAGTCCGGTTCAGGAACAGGTCAAGGTCGTAGAGTCGATAGCGAAGCATTGCGACCGCGAAACCGAGTGGCATGGCGATCCCGAAGCCGGCAACCGTGGTGACCGTCACCAACACGTTGACCTGGTCGAGTGGGACGATCAGCAGCGCGCCCACGTTGAGGCCAACGTTCAGGAACACCGCGAAGGCCGTCGACCATGCGATCCAGCGCAGCTGCAACGCCTCCTCGCCCTGCGACCGCCTGAGCCGGAGCACGATGGCCACGCCGGCAGCCGCCACGATGCCCAGGCCGGCCAGGTAGAGGACGATGCCGAGCGGCGAGAGCGCCAGGCCCTCGAGCTCCGGCACGGCGGTCGGGTTGGGGGCGCCGGGCAGGGTACGGAGCTCGAGCCCGCGCGGGTCCAGCACCGTTGCGATCACCAGGAGCACGGTCACGGCCACCGCCGACCGCGCCACCCACCGCCAGCGTCGCGACAGCAGCCGGCCATTTGGAACAAGCAGGAGGACTATCGGCGCCAGCCCAGCGGGGTACACCAGCGTGAGGGCAACGCTGCCGAACCACGGGATCCATGACGTGAAGGGAGCCTGCGGGTTGGTATCGAGGGCGTAGCGTGTGAACTGCGTGGCCGCGCCGTTCAACCCCATGGCCAGCGCCATCGCCAGGAAGATCCAGCCCGTGGCGTTCCGGGTCTGGCGCGACGCGACCAGGGCGCCGAGGATGCCGAAGCTGACGGGCAGGACGATCTCGGCCGCGCTAGTCTCATCGAGCGTCTGGATCGACGCGCGGTTGATGAACGCGAGCAGGGCGGTCCCGGCCGCGGCCAGCAGCGTAGCGACGCAGATCGACCACGCGAGGAGACGGGCGCTCACACGGGGATGCTAACGGACGCGCTCGGCGGAGAGGAACCCGAACATGGCGTGTGCCAGGCAGAGGGCTCGACCCGACTGCGGCCTGATCCGCTGCCGACGATCCTGACGGTCAGCTGGAACGTCTCGCTCCGACCCCTCTCGCCCCGACCAACCTACTCCTCGTTGCGCCGCCAGGGTCCCACCGGCTGGATGACCGCTCCGTCAGCTCGGTAGTCGGCGCCATGTCGCGAGCGATGCTGTGGTGGCCAGTGTCGAGACGTTGAAACGTCAAGCCGCGTACAACGAGTACCTACTCCAAAGTCGAAGACGCTTGATCCGGTACTCGACGTATTCGACGCTGCAGCCGTGGTCACGCGCGATGTCCGGCGCGAACCTCAACCCCCCGATGTCGGCCTGGATGCGTTCCTTGGGCAGCAAGAGCGCAGCTCCGAGGTCGTACGCCTCATCCTCCTGCGCTCGGTCGTAATCGCGGCGCGCGATCCCGGTCTGGAGGTCGGCCCGGATGGCGCTGGGACGATGGCCGAGAAGGTGGTGGGACAGCTCCTCCATCAGCGTCGCGGTTTGCCGAGCCCGTGGCCGCATCGGGTTCATGACGATGATGAGGGTCCGATGGTCCGGGTAGCTGAACGAGAATGCGTCCCACGACAAACGCCTCACGCGCGCTGCGAGCCCTGGATCACCCAGGTCATCCGGGGTCAAGACATGGGCCGGGACCGCATCGCACAGGTCGTCGATGGGCAAGGTCGTCAACTGATCGAGGCCGAGGGAAGCACGGATCGTCGCGGCATGACGCTCGATGCGCCACTTGTGGCGGTAGTCGCCGCGGTCGTACACCATGTCTATGAGCCATCCCCTTCTCGTGGGATCCGGAAGCGCTCGTATGCAATGCGGAACAAGTCGGCGAGCGCCTCGGCGTACGCGCCACTGAGACCCTTGTCGGCTCGCAGGTGCAGCTCGACGCCTTGGACGGTGTCGGCGTCGGGGGCGTGGATGGTTTGGGCGCGCTCGCCTGTCTGGGTCACCGAACCGATGGGCATGTCCACCCAGCGCGCCAATCGCAGCAAGTTCTAGCGCGCCAGAGGATGTGCCGGCTGCGGTTGGACTGGCGGGCGTGCTCCGCGCAGCGACTACCGAGGCGGCTGGTCAGGACGCCGCAGACCGTGCACAGCTTCACCCACGAATCGTCGGCGGGCTGGGTGGCGTGGTCTATCCGCCTGCGGTGCCACGTCCGGACGACCACGACTGGTGCCGCGGCCTCCCGGTCGGCCGTCGGACGGAGACGTGGGCCAAACGGGGTGCCCCCGCGACCGTCTACAGGCGAGAGGCCTGGGTCGTCGGTGTATCGCGATCGACGATCGCTGCGGTCCCGAACCGCCCGCGGTCCAGGACCAGGACCAGGATGCTGATCACTCCGACGATCGAGCCCGAGATGATTGGCGGCGGCGGTGGCGTGCCGGGCACGAGGCCGAAGACGAGGTACATGGCCGGCACGCTCAGTGAGTAGGCCGGCAGCAGCCACATCACCCACCACGCCCAGCGCTGGCCGTTCCGGTAGGCGCCGAACAGAATCCCGAGCAGAAGCAGCCCCAGCGTCACCAGGGCCCACGCCTGCGTGCGCCTCGTGAAGTCGTACAGCCGGAACGCGTCCGGGCTCTCCGCGATCAGCTCTGCATGGGTACGCCCAGTCAGACCCAGGGCAATGACGCGATCCCCCGCAGCACCCATGACGACGTCCATGGCCCCGAAGACGACGATCGCGACCGCGAACAGGACGAGGACCTGCCATCCGTGCCGCTGGAGCCTCGTCACACGAACACCCTCATGCCGATTCGGGGGTGGCGTCGGCCGGCTCGAGCGCGATCGGGCCCGGGCGCTTCCGGGCCGCCACCGGTGCGCTCCGGACAACGACGATCGACAGGAGGACGATCAGGAAGCCGTTGACAGGATGGAGCGCGGCAACCGCCGGCGCCTGGGCGCGCACCCCGACGAACACGGACTGGAGCAGGAACAACCCGAACATCAGCGCGGCCAGGCCCACGAGCCGCCGCCCGACGCCTGCCGCTAGACCGGCGACGACCATGACCAGCGGAAGCAGCTCGAGTGTGTAGCCGAGGTTGCGGTGGGTCGCGAAGGTGGCCGGCGAATCGAACACGCCCAAGCCGGCCAGGAAGACCTGGACGATGAGCCCGGCCACGAGCAGCCAGGACGCGCCAAGGAAGATCGCGCGGGTAGCGGTCCGCAGCGACCTCACCGCTCGCCTCGCAGCATTGCGCCCGTGGACCGGGCATCTCGACGACGATCGACCGCGCTCGTGAGCACCACGTAGCCCACGAGCATCCATGGGATGCCCCAGAGTCCGAGCAGGATGAAGTGGACGAACAGGTTGACCGAGTAGGTCGAGGCAGGGATGAGCGTGAATCCCGCGGCCAGGAGTGGCGTCCACGCCCGCCATCCCTGCAATCGCCGCCCCAGGAGCGTCGTGACGCCAACAGCGCCCATACCGACAACGAGCAGGAGAATGCTGACCAGGATCGGCGCGACGTAGTCCCCCGTCGGCCGCGCGACGAGCAAGGCCGATACCGCGATGCGGACCACGTTCCCCAGGACCGCGAGGGCCCCGCCGAGCCGTGCGCCCGTGCGCGGGTGAGCGACATCGAGCGCCAGCAGGCCCAGCACCCCGGCGATCATGCCGACGTTGGCGATCGCCCAGAGGATCTCGTCCCAGCCGTAGCTCGACTCGGCATACGGGAACGGGATCGCGAGCAGGCCGTAGATCACTTGGACGGCGCCGCCTGCGAGACAGACCACGCCTCCCAGGTACGCGCGATCGACGCGCTCCAAATCCTGTGTACTGCCCGCGATCGCCACTGCATCCTCCCTTGGCTCGTGTCCCGACATTGGCATCAGCGCGCCGCTCCGCCAACGGGTGAAGTACTCACCCGGCTACTCAGCGATTACTCTCCGGGAATGACCGATCGCGCGGGCGTGGAGAGTGCTCTGATCGGGGCCCTGTCGGTTCTGGCGGATCCATTCGACATTCAGCTCGCCGCCGAGATCGGCGACATGGCGCCAGCAGATGTCCTGCACATGTTGGAGACCGCCCAACGCCAGGGCGATCTCGTCATCGAGGGCGGTCTGGTCCGCTTCGCCCCGGGACGGCGCGAGCAGGCATACCGCGCGCTCGGTGCGCGGGGTCA
This sequence comes from uncultured Chloroflexia bacterium, assembly GCA_963749705.1. Lineage (GTDB taxonomy): Bacteria > Chloroflexota > Limnocylindria > Limnocylindrales > CSP1-4 > CAIXZV01. The sequence goes on from CAVVNQ010000003.1 coordinate 446,539, forward strand.
GGCGATGGCCCATGCGCATGCCGCCGAGGTGCTGACCCGAGTTCGACCACGCGATCTGGCAGGGATCGCCGAGCAATGGGCCGCGGCGGCTACGGTTCTGGGACCCGAGCCGGCGCTCCGCGCGTTTGATGCGGCGGCCCTCGCCGCCGAGCGGACCCGCGATTGGGAGGCCGCGGCCCGCCTGTGGGGGCGGGCGGCCGAGGTGGCTGCCGGCGACGACCGCGCTGATGCTGCGACTCTGGCGCTCCGACGATCGCGGTGCCTGTTTCGCGCCGGCCTGTTCCGAGACGCGATCACCGCCTGCCGCGACGTCGCGGCCGCCGCGCGGGCAGCTGGCAACTGGCGGCTGCTCGCAGAAGCCGCCCTCGTCGTGCGTGGCATCGGGGATCGCGACACCCGCTCCGCCCTGCTCGATCTGTGCCGAGACGCCATGCGTGGCGTTCACGACGACAGGGCGCTCGAGTCGCGCCTTCAAAGCCGGCTGATCATGCTGTCGTCCGACTTCTCGCAGGGGCCGTACGGGGTGGCCGAGGCGGAGGGCAACGTGGCCATCGCCGAGGCCACCGGCGACCCGCGGGCATTGGTCGAGGCGCTTCACGCGCTGCAGATGGCCTGTTCTGGTCCGAGGAACACAGCGCGACGGCTCGAGATCGCTGACCGGATGGAGCGTGTCGCCCGCGAGGCGGACCTAGTCGACGACCTCGTGTGGCCGCTCCGCTGGCGCGTCGATGCGTTCTTCCAACTCGGCCAGCGACCGGCGCTCGACAATGCCATCGCACGCCTGCAGGAGTACGCCGACCAACGCCATGACGCCCTGGCGGCGTGGGCCGCCACGACCGCGAGAGCCGTGCTCGCCCAACACGAGGGCCAATTCGACGAGGCGATCCGTCTGGCCGGTGAGGCCCACGCTCTCGCGATCGAGGGCGGTCACCAGGGCGGCGACTTCGTGTACTGGATCCTTTTGAGCCAGTGTCGCTCGAAGCTGCGCGGAGGTCCGGTTGAGGACCACCTCCTCACCATCCAGCCCGTCCCCGACGCGTTCCACGCCTTCGTCGCGATGCAGTGGGCGGAGCTCGGCGACCTCGAGACGGCGGCCGCGCACTTCGAGCTCGGTTTTCGTGCCTTGAGCGAGGCGGAGGGCACGGAGTTACAGGTGCAGACCCACGTCGCGCTCGCCAGCGTCGCCTGGAAGCTTGGGCGGACCGAGCCGGCACCAGGGATCTACGCCGCGCTCGAGCCGTTTGCGGAGGAGCTCGCCACCCCGGCCTCGGGGCAGGCAGCGTCGCTCGGCAGCGTGAGTCGCTACCTGGGTCAGATGGCGGCCCTCATGCATGACTGGGACCGCGTCGAGACCGACTTCGCCCGCGCCATCCGTCGCGATATCGAGACCGGCGCTCGGGCAGAGGTGGCCGAGACGCGCTTCGACTGGGCGACAGCGCTGCTCCAGCGGGGTCTGGCACGCGATGGGGAGCAGGCACGATCGATGCTTGAACAGTCGCTACGAGCGGCGGCGGAGCTCGGGATGGCGCCGCTCGCCCGACGGGCGGCGGATGCGCTCGCCCAACTCAAGATGCGTCGAAGTCCCCTCACCGCTCGCGAGCTGGAGGTCGCCGCGCTCGTGGCCGCCGGGCTAACGAACAAGGAGGTGGCGGCCCGATTGCGCCTCTCCGTGCGGACTGCCGAGAATCACCTGCTCAACGTGATGAACAAGCTGGGTCTGAACAACCGTGCCCAGGTGGCGGCCTGGTTCGCCCGAAGTCAATCGGGGCGGGAGCATCACTCCCAGTCCTGAGCAATGTTCAGCTGGCGTCCGGGCACCCTCAGCGGGTCAGTTCGGCTCCAAGCTCGGCACGAGGAGCCAACCGCCTGCCCGGCCCGCATAGATCAGCTGCTCCGTGGTCAGCCCTGACCGGGCGCGCAAGTCGGCCAGGTGCCGCTTCACGGTGCTCGGCCGGATGCCCAAGAGCTCGGCGGCGTCGCGAACAGATCCCCCAGCAACGACGAACGCCCCAAGCGCCTCGATTTGACGCCGCGTCGCGTTGGGCGAGAGCGCGCCGCGCAGGTACCCGTCCCTCATTCCAACCGCCTGGCCGTCGTGAGCCGCCGAGCGGCCCACAGGCGACGGGCATCGGCCCACCGAGACACGGGAACGGCCCACGGTGGGGGCTCGTGCACGTTCCGCCGGGCCAATTGGGCCGATTGGGCCGGATCTGGCGAAAATGGACGTCCGGCCAGCCGCGATCTGGTCGTGTAGCGAGTGCGCCTATCCCCCCAGGGTGATCCTGCCCATCTGGTGGGCGCTTCATGCGACCGCATGAAGCGCCTCGGCGATGTAGTCGGGGACTACGATCCGAGTGGTGGGACCGGGAGGTTCAACTCCTCTCGCCCCGACCAACTCCGAGACACTTCAAGCCGGACCATGGCAGTCCGGTTTCTTTTCGCCTCGCGCCGAACGCTGTCGAGGCCCGGTCAGCGCGGCAGCAGTCCGCGGACCAGCAGGTCGGCGATCTCGTCGAGCACTGCTGCGCGGTCCACGACGAGCGCCGGGTCGAGGCGCTCCAGCATCGGCCACGCCTGGGCGATGGCGGGGATCGCAGCGATCGAGAGCACCGACCAGACCGTGTCGGAGACCTTCCGTGTGACGCCGCGCTCGGCCAGCCCCGAGAGTGCGCGGAGGGCCGCTTGGCGCTCCGGCGCGATCGCGGCGAGGAGCAGCTCGCGGCGATGCCCGGCACCTGGCGAGGTATCCGACATGACGCCCACGACGAGCCCGCCATGTGCGACGAGGGCGTCCATCCGCGAGCGCACGAGCGAGGTCACCTGCTCGACGGCGTCGCCAGAGGTATCGGCCATGGATGCCGCGAGGTTGCGAGCCTGCACCAGGCTCGGGACGATCACCTCGTCGATGACGGCGGCGAACAGTGGCTCACCGCCCGAGGAACTCCGCGACCGAGGCTGCACAGCGATCGAGCTCGTCCAGCCACGGTGCATGCCCGGCGCCTGGCAGCACCTCGAGTTCGGCGCCTGGGATCCGCGCGACGACGGCACGGGCGATCTCCGGCCCACCGAGCGGGTCGCGCCCACCCCAGATGAATCGTGTCGGTGTGCGAACCAATTCGAGAAGCGCGGCTGGCAGCAGCCGCGGGTCGAAGCCCCGCAGGGGTGACACCGAGGAACGTGCGAGGACCAGCTCGTTCCGCAGGGTGTCGGTATGACGCAGCAGGGCCAGGTAGGCATCGATGTCGGACTGCGCGATGCGTCCAGCGTCGAGACTCGGCCCGTGACCGACGGTCCGGAAGATCGAGCGCACGGTGCCCTCCGTGGCCGGCATCGCCGAGGCGAGCCGCGCCACGCCGGGGATCGCCATGAGCCGCATCGACTTCGGGACAGCTTTCGTTGGCGCTCCCACCGGCCAGCTGAACTGGACCATCCGAAGCAGCCGGTCGGGATGGGCTGCGGCACTGCGCAGGCCCATGAAGCCGCCGAGTGAGGTCGCGACGACGTGGGCGCGCTCGATCTCGGCCGCATCGAGGATCTCGGCGACTATTTCGTCCCCGAGTGCCATGAGCTCCAGAGTCGTCGGCCTCGTCGGGAACGCCTCGCTCAGCCCGGTGCCCGGCCGGTCGAGGAGCAGGCACCGGAAGCCCGGCAGTCTGGCGGCAAGCGCTGCCCAGCTGGCGCCGCTCGTGTTGGCGCCGTGGATGAACAGGACGGGCGGGCCGGCGCCGACTTCCTGCACACGGACCCGTAAGCCAATCCGAGGCAGGTCGAGAAGCCGCTCCTGCACCGACACGCCAAGGGACGCCCACAGAGCCAGCTCAGCCGCCCGATAGCGCGCCTCGTCCACCAGGTCGATCCCAAATGGCGGCATCCGACGTCTCGACCATACGCGGAGTCGTCAATAGCGGCACGCCAGGATGGCAACTGCTCCTCTGCCTGGGCATCACGTTCCGGCTCTGGCCACCGCGGGGCGAGGATCCACACGACCTGCCCGGTCGTCGCCGCCCCGACCTTGGACCGCGCGTTCGCCAGATGATGCTTCCGGCTCATCGCCGTGCGGTGTGGCGTGGTCGCCTGGCGATGCCCCTCGCCCCGACATCGACGGCAGGGGCTGGCAGGCGGACGGAGGCAATCCGTGACCAGTGCCTCTGGCGGGGGGTGGTATAACGCAAGAGACTCCGCACCCTACGGGAGGCTCTGGCGCGGCCCGAACCCTGGCCGGTGGAGCCCCGCCGAGCCACGGGGAGGGACAAATGACGGGCTCCATGTCATCCGGGTCAGTCAAAGTCCAGCCATGACGGCAGGCACGCCCCCCACGTCGCGGGTCGCGGCGTTAGCCAGTAGATGGCGGTCGATCTGCCGGCGCGCCTGGGCCGCCGCGATCCGCGTCCTCTGGGACGACACGGGCGGCATCGACGACACCAGGCTTCCCTCGGGTTTCGCCGCGCCGCATCAGCGGGGAAGTCGCATGGTTCGCAACCTCTGGCACCTGCCTTTCTGACCCAGCGGAGCGCTGCCGAGATCGACCGCATCGTGGAGCATTGCTCCGATGATGCTCACCCGCGCTTGGGAGATGTCCCGGCCGGGCCGACGGACGGCCACCTTGCGCTGAGCATCCCCTCCGGGCTGGGCGCGGCCAGCGCTGCGCGGAAGCCGAAGAATCCCCCGAACGACGTGGTCACGAGGTCAGCCGAGTCGAGGCCGGCGATGGCGAGCGGGCTGAGCAGCCTCATGGCACGGCTCGTGAACTCGCCCTCGGTGCAGCTCGAAGGGCCCTGAGACGGCACCAAGAGCGGCCGCGCCGTGCGGCGGCGGCCACGACCGCGCGACGGCCGCCGAGTTCGATCGCGGGCGGAGCCGAGTGACCGGGTGCTACCGGTACCCCGCGCGCCTCGCAGTTCCCCGGTCGGCGCCCTGGCCCGGGGCGACCGAGGTCGCCCATGCCGCGATCTCCGCCCGACGCGAGACGCCGAGCTTGGCCAGGATGTGCTCGACGTGCGCGCCAGCCGTCCTCGGTGAGATCGACAGGTCGCCGGCGAGCTCCGCGTTCGTGAGACCATCGGCGATCTTGCGTGCGACCTCGAACTCGCGGGTGGTCAGTGGGTGCCATGGCTCCTGCTCGGCGCCGCGACCCTTGGCCGTGCGAGCGAACTGATCCGCGCGCGCGAGCAGCGGCGCCGCGCCGATCGGCTCGGCGGCAGCGCGGACCTCATTCGCGAGGTTCATCGCGTCCACGAAGCGCGACGATCGAAGGTGCGCTGCGGCCAGGTCGAGACGGGCCCACAGCGCCTCCCAGGTCCGACCTCGCACCTCCCAGCCCGCGATGGCTGCCTCGAGCGCGGCGCGTGCCGCCACCGTCGACCCTTCCGAGAGGCGGACCAGCCCCGTTGCATGCTGGATCGCGGGTCGGACGACATCGGCGATGGGCTCGGTGAGGCGCACGAGCTGGTCGAGGTAGCGCACCGCGGCGTCCGGCGCGCCGGCCGCCTGGTGGGCCCGCACGGCGGTCACCGCGAAGGGGGCGATCAGTGTCCGCTCGCCCCGCTCCTGCGCAGCCCGGAGCGCCTCGTCGCATCGCGCTGCCGCACCCGCCGGATCGCCGGCATGCAGCGCAGCCTCGGCAAGGCCCCACAGCGCCGGGAGCACCAGGTCGAGGCGCTCCGAGCGACGGCCGTACTCGAGGGCGGGCAACAGGTGCTCCTCGGCCTCGCGACGCCGACCTCGTCCGGCCTCGACGTACCCGAGCGCCCACCGCGCCATGTTCCTGGACGCGCCCGCGCCGGCATCGCTCAGCGCGTGGCCGCCCTGTCGAAGCGCTTCATCCCAGCTGCCTTCCGACCACAGCACGAGGGCGTCGCAGGAGCCGAGGCTGTGCCCGCAATACGTCTGTTCGACCGACTCCGCGTACCTGAGGCCCTCCGCGATCGCGACGCGCGCCTCCCGGTAGTCCATGGCGCGCATCGCGAACAGGGCGACTTCCTTGTACAGGCTGATGCTGCTGTCTTCATCACCGGCCGAGCGTGCCGCGTCCGCGGCCGCGCGAATGGTCGCGAGGCCCTCGGCCACGTTCCCGTCGATCACGTCGAGCCTCGCGCGCACGGTGGTGATCCACCTGGGCGGCTCTCGGGTCGGGCCCGTCGCCAGCTCGGCCGCTTCGGCCAGCACCGCCCGGGCATCCGTGATGCGACTGGCGTCCAATTCGACATAGGCGAGCTGATACAGCCCGTTGGGTCGGAATGTGTCCTGCACCTCGCCCGGCGGGGAAGCCTCGATCTCGTTGAGGAAGCTGCGCGCGCGGTCTCGGCGGGCTGTGACGCTCACGCCTTCGCGGCGGGCGTATTCGAGGAGGCTGAACGATGCTTCGAGGGCTACATGCGAGTTCCCGGCGCGCCGTGCAAGCTCGCCCGCGCGCATCGACAGGTCCGCAGCATTCGCATTCGAATCGATGTTGCCGTTCGCATCGCCCAGGAGCAGGAGGATCCGGGCACGCTCGGAGTCGGCCAGCGACGCGGGCATGTTGTCGACCGCGCGCCGGAGGAGGATGAATGCCTCCCTGTGCGACGCGAGCCGCATCGCGTGCTCCCCGGCCGCGAGGGCCGTCTGGAACGCCTCTGCGGTCATCCCGGCCCGCTCGAAATGCATCGACGCATGGGTTGTCGTCGACCCTTCGAGCTGGCCCCCGAACTCCGCCGCCCGGGCGTGGAACCGACGGCGATCACCCGCCGGCACGGTGCGATACAGCGCGTCGCGAAGCAGCTGGTGCCGGAAGTTGAGTTGGCTGCCGCTGTGGAGCTTGTCGAGGACGTCGTGGTCGAGAAGCTCCTGGATCGGGGCATCGAGCTCTTCGACGGGCCGGTTCATGACGCCCGCCAGCACCGACGGGACGAACGACCGGCCGATGACGGCGCCCGCGCGGGCGACAGCCTGAGCATTGGGGGAGAGCTGCGCGATGTGAGCGAGCGTCGCGTCCTCGAGCGTCTCGGGAACCGCCGCTTCGTGGACGGCGACGCTGTCGGCGAGCCGATCGCGGCCAAGGGCGCTGCACAGCTCCTCGATGTGGAGCGGCACGCCGTCGGTGCGCGCGTAGACGACATCGACCACGTCTCGCGGCGCCGGCAGCCCGTTGCCGAGGATGTGCGTGACGACCTCGGCGGTCTCCTCTCGGGTGAGCCGGTCGAGGCGCACCTCCTCGGCAAGTCGCTGGGTAACCAGCCGGGAGCGCCACTCGCGAAGCACCGATCCCTGCAGGGCCTCGCTCGTCCGATAGGCGGCGATGATCAGCAGGGGCAGCTCTCGGGTCTGGCGGGCCAGCTCGGCGAGCGCTTCCAGGCTCAGGTCATCCGCCCACTGAAGGTCCTCGAAGACGAGTGCCGTCGGCCGTTCAGGGCTTCCGACGAGGTCGATGAGCTCCATCACGAAGTCGCGACGGCGCGGGGTTCGCTCGTTCAACCGCGAAGCGGCAACCTCGAGCAGGTCCCGCCCGATCGTTCCGAACGCAGCGTCGCGACGCATCGCCCTGCCCAGGTCCAGGAACGAGGCGGCGAGGACATCACGGTCCTGGGGTGCAACCTCGGCCTTCGCGACGCGGAAGCCATCCTCGACCGTCATCCGGACGATCTCGGCGAGGAGCCGCGACTTGCCGATCCCGGCCTCGCCGGACAGGAGCAGCAGCTGGCCGTGGCCGCCGCGGACCTCAGCGATGCGTCGCCGCGCGAGCGCCAGGTGCTCATCGCGCGCCACGATGACCGGCGACAGGAGCGCTCCGACGTGCGGCATCGGTGGAGTGTAGGTATGGCCGATGCATTCCGCCATCCGTCGAATGACCGACGACCTCCCGGCGGTGACGTTCGTTCGGCGTCCGTACCCAGGCTGGTGTCAGGATCGGCCCACGCCGATCACAACCTCGGTCGGGAACGATGCCACGCCATCGCGGGACCTCGTGGCGGCCAGCCGGACGAACGCCTCGCCCGCCGCGCGTCGCGTCCGCGCGTCGAGTCCTTCGAACATGTACGCGACGGGCGGTGCATCCATGGCCCAGCGCCGGAAGAAGTCCACCACGTCGCCGATCACCCAGTCGATCGTCGCGACCTCGACGCGCACGTCCTCGAACCCGGCCTGCGCGAGGGCGTCCGTCATCCCGGCGACCGTCGTGAACCGGGCGGCCGACGGGGGCTCCGGCGGCACGAAGCCCGGGAGCGCTTCGACCACCGCCCGGACGATCAGGGTCAGCAGCTCGGAGCGCGCGGGCTCGTGCATCGTCGTGACCACGGCCTGTGCGCCGGGTCGGAGCACCCGGCGCATCTCGCGCAGGCCGCGAGCCGAGTCGGGGAAGTGCACCACGCCGAAGCTGGAGGCAGCGGCGTCGAAGGTCCCGTCCGCGAAGTCGAGCGCCTGCCCATCCATCACGTGTGCCTCGACGCCCTCGATTCCCTCATCGGCCGCGGTCGCCAGCAGCCGGTCGAGCATCGGTGACGCGAGGTCTACCGCCGCCACCCGCGCCCCACGCCGAGCGGCGAGAAGGCTCACCGCGCCCGGTCCGGCGGCCACATCGAGCCACCGCTGACCGGCGCGCGGCTCAACGGCGGTCAGAGCCGCCGCCGCGACGCGACGGCTGAACGGCGCGAACAGCGCCTCGTAGGCGTCGACGCGATCCGCCCAGACGTCAGGGTTCTTGTGAGGTGCCGGTGACGTCATGGGGTGGCCTCCTCGGGGTGCCCGTCCGCAGGGGTTCACGACGCATCGTGGCCGATTCCGAGGGCGCGCGGCATCGCACGGTCCGGTGATCTTCGGGCGGGACGCATCACAGCTTGCTGGCATGGATCGGCCGGTGAACGCGAGCGCGGACGCCTAGCGCGAGGAGCGCTGCTCGTTCGCGAAGCGGATCGCCTGGACGCGATTCACCGCGCCCGTCTTCGTGTAGATGTGCGTCAGGTGCCGGGTGACCGTGTGCACGCTGATCGACAGGCGCTGCGCGATCTCCGCGTTCGTCACGCCCGTCGCGACAAGTGCCAGCACCTCGCGCTCGCGCGCCGTGAGCGCGCCACCCGGTGGGGTCGCCGGCGCGACGGACGAGTCGCCCAGGAACGAACGAACGGCAGCGATCGCGTCGTGGCCCGGCATCCCCCCGTCGCCCCGCACGGCCGCGAGTCGTGCGTCGGGGATGGCGGCTGCAATCTCCCGATTCCGCGCTTCGCTCACGAGTGCGTTCTGCTCATCAAAGAGCACGAGGGTCGGGACCCGGACCCGCGCGAGCAGCGGCGAGATGTCCCACGACCGGCGTGCCTCGAGGTAGGCCAGGAAGGTCGACTGCGTGGTTGCGCCCCGCAGCACCACCGCCCATTGACGCGCCACCTCGCCACCCTCCCAACCGAGGGCCGCCTGGGAGATCGACTCCGTGAACAGCTCCCAGTCGGTCGCGGCCATCTTGAACAGCGAGCGCAGGCGCGGGGACTGGCCGTGCTCCGTGTCCCGCGCGAACGTGTTCCACAGGACGAGGTGCGTGACGCGTTCGGGATGCGCGGCGGCGTACGCGAGCGCCGGCAGTCCGCCGGTGATGCGCCCGCACAGCGCGAACCGCTCGAGGTTGAGCGCGTCCGCGACGATATCGATGTCCTGGGCGAGCGCTTCGATCGCGAAGTCGTGGCGCGTGTGCGAGCCTCCGGACAGCCCGCTTCCGCGGTGGTCGTACCGGATCACTGTCCGGGTCCGCGCGATCCCGTCATACCAGCGACGCACGGCGTCGATGGGCCACTCCAGGCGGAGGTGACTCATCGCAACGTGCGGCACCTCCACGAACGCGGGCCCGGTGCCGCGCCGCCAGTACGCGATGTCGACGCCGTGGCCGGCGCGCGCATAGCGGATCGGCGGGGCGACGTTCATCTCGGCCCCCGGTGGTCCACTAGCGCAAGGGCTTGCGCGCCGACCCGGATGTCGACGTTGGCCGCGGAACGAACGGTCGCGCGAAATGTGACCTGGGCTGCAGGCAACATGACCCTGGCAGGATACCCGCGGCCATGACGTGCTCGCGGCGCCGGGCGCGCCCGAACTGGCCGCTCAGGCCCGAACCCACGAGAGCGGTCGTTGCCGTCCGGCGCCGTCTCCGCGAAGCCCACGGGCTGGCCCACGATCGGCGCTGCAGGATCCCCGCGCGACGTTCCGAATGCGAAGGGCATATGGGTTGATTGACCGATGTTGGTTGGATCCGCATCCATGACCCTTTGGCCACCGAGCAAGAACCGAAGGAGCCGATGTTGATGCCCCGCCGACTCGCGACGCTGTTCAGTGTGCTGGTCCTCATCGCGGTGGGGGTCGCGGGGGTCGCAGCCGCAGACACACCGGCGACCTACACCGGTTGCCTCGTCAAGGGGACGCTGTACAACGTGCAGCTCGGATCTCAGCCGCTCGCTCCCTGCAAGGGGAAGGACCTGCAGGTCTCGTGGAATCAGACGGGGCCGCAAGGGGCGCCGGGCATTCCGGGCGAACCGGGCTTGCAAGGCGAGCCTGGGTCCCAAGGCGAACCGGGCCTGCAGGGCGAGCCGGGGCCCCAAGGCGAGCCGGGGCCCCAAGGCGAACCGGGACCAGCTGGACGACCTGGCACAGCGGACTTCGGCGACCTTGACGGCTCGCCGTGTGATGCGCCCGGTGGCGTCTCCGGCAGCGTCGACGTGAAGATCCTCGACGACGGGACGATCTCCATGCACTGCTACACGCCCGAGGCCTGGTGCGCGACGTACGGGCCCACCAGCAACCCGGAACGCACCATCGATTTCGTCTGCGACGGCGCGACCAGGACGATCAGCATCACCTGCCAGCCGGTGCCCGAATTCTGGTTCGATGTCGACGGCGATCCGTACAACGGGTGCGAGGCAGACTACGGCAAGGCCGCGGCCCTTCTGCTGTTCGGCGAAGCCCGGTCCCTCCAGGTCAGGCCTATCTGCGCGAGCACGGACGTGTCGATCGGGTGTGTGGGCGGTACCCCGGTCGACCCGCCGGCGACGATCACCATGACCCCGCAGCCTACGAGCAGGACCTCGGTCTATCGGAACAATTCGAGCTTCGGCCTGTCGGGAGCGGCGCACCTGTCGACTGCGGACCCGATCCCGGTCCGGCTGTCAGGCGTTGATTGCTTCCTGGCGGTCGACGCCGACGTGACGCTCTCCGTCACGCTTGACATCGTGACGTACATCTCCGGCGTCCACCGCTTCTCATGGGGAGATCCCACGGTCACCGGCTGGACCGCCGAGGACTTCACCACCACCGGTAGTTATCTATGCTCCGTGATCGCCTGGCCGACCTACCTGCTGCCAGGCCTCGTCTTCGAATCCGTGAAGGACTCGTGGCTCCAGCCTCCATGCCAGATGCCACCACCCGAGCTTCTGACCTTCGGAGCCTTCCATGTCGACCCACCGGACGGGAGGATCGTCTGCGACTGATCCGCCGTCCGTCGCTGGATCAAACCGCAGGGTCGATACGAGGCTTCAACAGGGCTGCACGAGGCCGAGGCACGACGGCTGAGAGGCGGGTCGCCGCTGGCAGAACGGTGCACACGCTGCAAGGATGGGCACCGATGGACGACCGCGCGCAGCTCACCTCCATCTCGTCGCTGGTGCACGGGGTGCTGGGCACCGATGCGGTTGGCGCATACCTGCACGGGTCGACTGGCGCGGGGAGGCGCATGCCCACGAGCGACACCGACGTCCTCGTCGTGACGCGCCGGCCGATGGAGCTCGATCAGCGCCGTGCGCTCGTCGACGGCCTCCTCGCGATGTCCGGACGGGCCGCCAGGACCGGCGCCGCGCGTCCCGTCGAGCTGACGGTGGTCGTGCAGCGTGACGTGCAACCTTGGCGGCGGTCGCCCATCGAGGACTTCCTCTACGGCGAGTGGGAGCGGGCGGCGTACGAGCGAGGCTCCCTCCCGGCCCGGCGTCGCAACGACGATCTCGCGGTGCTCATCACGATGGCCCTCGATGCCGATTGCCCTCTGTTCGGGCCGCCACCCTCGGCGCTTCTCGACCGACCGCCCGTGCCCGATCTCATCGCGGCCTGCGTCGGGGGCATTCCCTCGCTGCTCGCGGACCTCGCGTCAGATACGCGGAACGTGCTGCTCACGCTGGCGCGGATCCTGGTCACGGTGGAGACGGGCCGACTCGTTCCGAAGGACACGGCCGCGGATCTGGCGCTCCCCCGGCTTGATCCAACGTGTCGGGCGATCCTCCAGCGTGCACGGGATGCCTTCCTCGGGCCGGGATGGGGCACGTTCGAAGACGTCGCGCCCCACATTCGCCCGTGTGCCGATGCGCTGGTCAATGCGATCGAAGCGGCGGCGGGACCCGCCACGTCGAGCTGAAAAGAGTCGTCCCTGCTCGTCGATATTCGCGGAGCTCGCCATCCCGGGTAGGCGAGGGGACGAGGATCCACACGAGGTGCGCCTGGACGACGCAGCCCGCGGGACCCGGGCTCAGGCACACCTCAACTGTAGGTCAGGGACGACTTGCGGCCGGTCGACCAGGCCATGATGCCGGCACCGAGCGACGAGGTGAGCATGAGAATCCCGAACATCGGCACGGCGGTAACCAGCGCTCGGGTAAGGTCCATGGGCAGAAGATTCCCGGTGAGCGGGACCGCGATCGAGAAGGCGGCGAGACCAGCCCCGCCAGCCAGGCCAAGCCAGGCCGTCACTCGGTTGCCGACGATCCCCGTTCGACCGAGAGACCACGCAACGGCTGCAAAGACCAGGCCCCACACCGCATCTGCTGACTCTGCGACGTCCTTTACCCAGAATGCCCAACCTTGATTCGAATTCGCGACGCTGTCACGCCCCAGTGGCAGCAGGAGATGGACAACCATCGCAACGACACAGAGGCTGGCGAGCGGCACGGCGATGTTGAGGACTCGCACAACCGGGTACGGCAATCCGTCGATGCGCGAAACGCCGAGCAGGAATATCGCGAAGGCGACGTAGCCTAGGAGCAGGAACACGTGCGCGGGCCACCATGCGGTCTGGCCGGTCTGGGTGTACGCCACCTCCGCCATGTTGGACGCATCTGGGGCATGGGGATGGATGATCGCCCCGACCATGAGCAGCGGGCCAGTGGCCATCAACGCCAGTGCGGTGACCTTGGTGACGCGCATGCCGAACCTCCGCCGCGATGTCCTACTCTTATTTGAGAAGCTGTGTAGACGGTTGATTAGCCACCGAGGTTAGCGAATGGTCCGGAAGGTGTCAAGACGCGCATATCACTCGCCACGCCGGGAGGCGGCGGCGCAGGCGACGCGCACGGCGGTGCTGGAGGCGGCCGATTCGCTGTTCATCGGTCTCGGCTACGCGGGCACCACGCTGGCCGCGGTCGCTGAGCGAGCCAGCGTCTCGCTCGCCACGGTGAAGCTCGTGGCGCCGACCAAGTCCTCCCTCCTCCTCGAGGTGGCCAGGTCACGCGCCAGAGGTGACACCGATGCCCGCGCCGTGAGCGAGCGGTCCTGGTACCAGGACATGCTCTCCTTGAAGGATCCTGCTGAGCTGTTGCGCCGCTGGGTCTCCGGGAGTCGGGCGGCACATGAGCGACAGGCGGAACTGTTCGAGGTCATCTGGCAGGCCGCCCCAGCCGAACCCGAGATCGCCGACCTGGAGCGCCGCGGCAGCGCCGATCGCCGTGCGACGTTCCGCAGCATCATCGAGGCCCTGGCCGCGCTGGGTGGGCTGCGCGCCGATCTCGATATCGATACCGCGGTCGACATCGCCTGGGTACTCAACTCACCCCTGGCCTTTCGCCTCTTTGCTCGATGCGGCTGGTCGCCTGATCAGTGGGAGCGCTGGCTCGCCGAAACATTGGCGGTCCAGCTGCTGACGCCGGCTTAGGCCGTCGGGGCCGCGGTCATTCGCGACTTGTCCTGTGGACGACGACGAGGCCCGACGCCGGGGCACGATGCCGGCGGGCCCTCGACGCGGATCCCTTGCCGACCGTCGACCCTCGCACTATGGTTGGACCTCGCCCGTGTCCCACACTCGGGGTCGACCCGGAGGAGTTGGCCGATGGCCACCGAGCTGGCCTGTCTCGTGATCGCCGACATTTCCGGGTACACGGGCTACCTCGCCGGCGTCGAGCTCGATCACGCCGAAGAGATCCTCGCCGACCTGATGCGGACCATCGTCACCGCGCTGCGGCCCGGATTCCGGCTCGCCAAGCTCGAAGGCGACGCCGCGTTCATGTTCGCCATCACCGCGAAGATCGACGGCTCGCTGCTTCTCGACACGATCGAGCGGTGCTACTTCGGCTTCCGACGACGACGCCGCGATGTGCGTCAGGCGACCTCGTGCGAATGCAACGCCTGCGCGCACATCCCGGACCTCAACCTGAAGTTCGTCGTCCACCATGGAACGATCCTGCGCCAGCAGGTTGCCGGCGGGGAGGAGCTGGTGGGGACCGACGTCATCGTCGCTCACCGGCTGCTGAAGAACGAGGTGGTCGCATCCACCGGCATCGAGGCGTACGCGGTGTTCAGCCAGCAGTGCGTCGATGCGATGGACGTCGATGTGGCGGCGCTCGGCATGCGATCGAGCAGCGAGACGTATGAGCATATCGGCGTCGTGCCGATCTGGATCCACGACCTGGGTCGGCGCTGGGAGGAGGAGGAGTCGCGCACGCGCGTCATCGTCGATCCGGGCTCTGCGGCGTTCGATTGGCACATGTCGGTACCCGCTCCGCCGCAGGTCGCCTGGGAGTTCATGACCACGCCCGGCCGTCGAGTCGCCTGGACGCCCGGGGTCACCGGGGTGGAGGTCATCGCGACCGGCAACCGCCGGGGCGTCGGGGCCACCAATCACTGCGCGCACGGCAGGAACGCGAGCATCGAGGAGCTCCTCGACTGGCGCCCCTACGACTACTTCACGTTCCGGAACACGGTGCCCACGCCAATGGGGCACATTCGCTTCCTGGCGACGACGGAGTTCGAGCCCACGCCAAGCGGGACGATCATCCACATGCGGATGGCGGCGCCCCAGACCCGGAGGGAGCGCGTCCTCGCCCGGCTGGCGAGGCCGATGCTGGAGCGAGGGTTGCGGGTGTCCAGGGACCGCCTGGTCGAGCAGCTCGGCGCGGAGCTCGAGGGGCGCGGTCGCGACGCGCTCGAGGAGCCGGACCTGCCGCCGGTCAGGACGGATGGCGTGCTTGCCCGGCTGGAGCCCGGCTCCTGATCACCCTCGAGTAGCCTGTGCCCGTGACAGACGAGCTCAAGGTCCTTGTCGAGATCGGCCCAAAGGGCAAGCGGATCGTGGCTGCCGCGATGGACTGGCCGGGCCTGGAACGATGGGGCAGGACCGAGGACGAGGCGATCCAGAACCTGCTCGCCTACCGGGCACGCTATGCCGGCATCGCCAAGCGCGCCGGGTGCGAGGCGGACTTCCCGCTAATTGGCATGCCGCGCGTCGTCGAGCGCACGCCGGGCAACACCTCCACCGACTGGTGGGGCATCGCGCACGTACCGTCCGACATCGAGGCACAGCCACTGTCCGTTGACGAGCTCGAGCAGCGGATCGCACTGATGCAGGCGGCCTGGGAGACCTTCAACGACGCTTCGGAGCGCGTGGCGGCGCCAATCAGCAAGGGCCCGCGGGGCGGCGGGCGCAAGCGGGACCAGATCGTCGTTCATGTCTACGCGTCGGAACGGCACAACTGGTGGCGCAAGGTCGGCATTCGCGAGGACGACGAGGAATTGCTGACGCCGGAGCAGCTCGCCGCGCATCGGCAACGCTACGTCGCCGCGATCCGCGCGTACCACGCCGAGGGCCGGTCGGCGCGCAGCTGGCCCCTGCGCTTCCTCATCCGCCGCACGGCGCAGCATGCGATGGACCACGCCTGGGAGCTGGAGGACCGGAACCCCGGTTGACCGAGACGGGCCGACCACGCGGAATTCCTACAACGTGAGGAAGACTCCGTGAGGCCTGGTTCAACCGCATCGGCCAGCCGCCTGGCGAGCGCCGGGTCATCGAGATCGAAGGCGCTGAACAGTCGAGTGATGGCGCTCGATCCGGCTCGCTTGTAGCGGGCGGCGGCTTCGCGCCCGTGCGGCGAGCTTGGGCTTGATTCGGCGATCTCGTGCCTGGATCCCGGCCATCGGCCTGGCGCCCGGAGGCATCCTGCCCCAACGCATCTCATCGCGACGGCGGCTCCTGCACCAATGCGGCGCCAGAGGGACAATCAGGTCGACCGGGATCCGCATTTGCGTCGAGGGACCTCGGGCGCATGACGCGCAATCAAGAGGTGCTGGCGGTGGGTCGGCTCGCACGGGGCAAGGATCGCCGGGTCGTCGTCAAGACGTATGGCCGCGGCAGCCTGCTCGGGCTGCTCAGCATCCCATTCGCGTTCCTCATGGCGTACCGGGGCATGAACGGCTGGCAGGAGTCTGCGGTCCGCGACATGGAGGACGACGCCATCGCGATGTCCCGGCAGGGCTACCGGGTCGTGGCCACCGGCGAATACGGCATCCCCGTGCTCGGCATCACCTATTACAAGGTGACCTACCAGCTCGTGGACCAGGCATGACCCCGGCGACCGGGGCACGTCGAGGGTGGCCGGCGACCGTGCCGCGATGAAGGACGACACCAGAGTCCTCGAGATCGATGGCATCGCAAAGCGCTATGGTGACCTCGTCGCCGTCGAGAACCTGACGTTCGACGTTCGCGCCGGCGAGCTGTTCGGCTTCGTCGGGCGCAACGGTGCCGGCAAGACCACGACGATGCGGATTGCGCTGGGCGTGCTGGCGCCTGACGCCGGCGTGGTGCGCTGGCTGGGCGCACCGCTGACGTTCGAGGCCCGGCGCCGCATCGGCTACATGCCCGAGGAACGCGGCCTGTATCCGAAGATGCACGTGGCGGAGCAGCTCGCCTACCTCGGCGAGCTCCATGGCATGGCGGATACCGCAGCCCGCGAGGCCGCGCTCGGCTGGCTGGACAGGTTCGGTCTTGCCGACCGGCGCGACGCCGAGCTCCAGGCGCTCAGCCTGGGCAACCAGCAACGGGTCCAGCTGGCGGCAGCCCTCGTCTTCGGACCGGAGGTGCTCGTGCTCGACGAGCCGTTCTCCGGGCTCGACCCGGTTGCGGTCGACGTGATGGCGGGCGTGCTCCGCGAGCGGGCGAATGCAGGGGT
Source organism: uncultured Chloroflexia bacterium (assembly GCA_963749705.1). Classification (GTDB taxonomy): domain Bacteria; phylum Chloroflexota; class Limnocylindria; order Limnocylindrales; family CSP1-4; genus CAIXZV01. The sequence goes on from CAVVNQ010000003.1 coordinate 463,680, forward strand.
CCCGGTCATCCTCTCCAGCCACGAGCTGGACCTCGTCGAGCGGCTGTGCGATCGCGTGGGCATCGTCGACCGCGGGCGGATGGTTGCCTGCGGGACCGTGGCCGAGCTCCGCGCCGGGGGGCAGGAGCGCCGCTGGATCGATGTCCCCGGCGCCCCGGGCGATTGGCAGGCGGGCGTGCCGGGCGTCCGGCTGGTGCAAGCCGACGGCACCAGGCGGCTGTTCGAGCTCGACCCCGGCGTCGACGATCAATCGCTGCTCCAGGCGGCGCTGGCCACGGGACCCGTCCGCGAGTTCGAGCGCGTCGAGCCCACGCTCGGTGAGATCTTCCGAACGGTCCTCGAGGAGGCGGCGGCATGAACGCCCGGCGTCCCGGTCCGGGAGGAACCCGCCGCCTGCCGACCACGGTCCTCGTCGCCCGCCGCGAGGTCCGGACGCGCCGGCGGTCGCGGGTGTTCGTCGGCGGCACCATCGTGATGACGGTCCTGGTCGTGGTCGGCATCGTGGCGGCATCGCTGCTCGCCGGCCGGACCAGCCCGGCGCAGGTGGGCTTCAGCGGGGGATCGCAGGCGCTCGAGCAGACGTTCACGGCATCGGCCGCGGCCCTGGGTGTGCAGGTGGTGGTCAGTGACATCGCCGATGAGACCGCCGGGAAGGCACAGGTCACCGCCGGCACGCTCGACGTGCTGGTGATTGGGTCGGCGACCGCGCCGACGGCCGTGGCGAAGGACGGCTGTCCCGCCGAACGTCGAGTCCGCCCTGTCCCTGGCCGCGGAGGCCGCCCGCCTCTCCGACGCCGGCCTGTCACCGGCGGCCGTCAAGTCGGCCATGGCGATGGTCCCGGTTCAGCTGCTGCAGGCGGCGAATCCCAAGGACACCCAGAACCTGTTCGCCGCCCTGGCCCTCGGCGTCGTGCTGTGGATCGCGCTCGGCCAGTACGGGAACATGGTGGCGCAGAGCGTGGTCGAGGAGAAGGCGACCCGGATCATGGAGATCCTGCTCGCGACGATCCAGCCAAGCCGCCTGCTCGCGGGCAAGGTCATCGGGATCGGCCTGGTCGGTCTCCTGCAGCTCACGATCGTGGGCGCCGCCGCGCTCATCGCGGTCCGGGTGACCAACGTCGCCGCGATCCCGGCCCTCGGCGTGGCTTCGATCCTGGCCGACATCTGCTGGTTCGTGCTCGGCTTCCTGTTCTACGCCACGGCCTACTCCGCGGTCGCGTCCCTCGTCTCGCGCCAGGAAGAGGTCCAGAGCGCCGTCGGGCCGATCTCGATCCTCCAGATCGCGGGATACCTGCTGATGTACGTCTCGCTGCCAAATCCGACAGGGCCCCTGGCCACGGTGGCTTCGGTGCTGCCGCCGTTCGCCCCGATCCTCATGGCGGTGCGCATGTCGGTCACCGCTGTGCCGCTGTGGCAGGTCGGGCTTGCGGCAGCGCTGCTCGTGGCATCGATCGTCGGCCTGACCTGGCTCGCCGGCCGCATGTACAACAACGCCGCGCTCCACCTCGGCGCGCGGGTGCGCTTCCTGGACGCGTTCCGTGGGTGACCACCGTGGGTAGCTTCAGCAAGCTCAGGTCCGTGTCAGGCCACAGCAATCGGAGGACATCAGATGCCGCCTCGCGTGAGGGCACATCCATACCTGACCCTGATGGCGGTGGTGTCCGCAATCCTCATCCTGGTCGGGCGGATCAACAGGGAGCATGTGGTGGGGCGACTGGGCCTTCTTCGCCGGCATCGCGGTGCTCGTGGTTGCGGGCGCCCTCTTCCTCCTCTCGACCAGGAAGTGACCGAGAAGGCGAGACATCGGATCACACGCAGGCAGCCTGGTCTTCCTCATCGTGATGATCGCGGTCGTCGTCCTCGTGGACTGGCGGTTCCTCAGGCGTAACGCCTGCGAGGCGGCTGGCCGTGAACGTCAGCATCATCCTGGCGTTCGGGACGTTCTACCTGGTGTTCATGAATCGCTCGTGAACCCCGCGGTGACCCAGCGCCGCTGGTCGCGCTCGCTGAGGCGTGTCCGCGGGGCCGGCGCGCGTCCGCGCAGCCGCCCGACATTGCGCCGAACATGGGCGAGCCCGGCGGCACGGTCCTCTCGCCGCGCGTGGCAGGCGCCCAGGCATCCGGTCGGCGACCGCCAGTCGATCCGGGTTGCAGCTGCGCGGCACCTCACACGGTGATGACGACCTTCCCTCGCGCGTGTCCTCCCTGCAGGTACCGGAGAGCTTCGGGAACGTCCGCCAACGGATACCTGCGGTCGATGAAGGGTCTGATCCTGCCAGCCCCAATGAGCTCGTTGAGGATGACGACGTCTTCCTTGTTGAAGACCTTCCACCACAGCATGAGGCCCATCTTGCTGGACCCGGCCAGCGAGATCAGCGGGCCGAGCAGCAGGGCGCCCAGAATTCTGCTTGTGGGACCGCCGACCATGACGTAGGCGCCCCCAGGCTTCAGCGCCCGCCGGCACTCGAGGATCGAACGGTTGCCCGCGACATCGACGATCCAGTCGTACCGCTGCCCGCCCTGGGTGTAGTCCTCGCGGGTGTAGTCGATGACCTCGTCCGCGCCGAGCCCCCGCACCATGTCCATCTTGGCCGTGCTGCAGACGCCGGTCACGTGGGCTCCGAAGGCCTTCGCGATCTGGACGGCGAACGGGCCCACGTTGCCCGACGCACCGTTGACGAGCACCCTGGATCCCGGCCTGATCTGCTCCCCTCGCTTGAGGCCCTGCAAGGCCAGGATGGCCGCCTGGGGGATGGTCGCCGCTTCCTCGAAGGTCAGGCCCGCCGGCATCCGCGCCCAGGCGTGCTCCGGAGCGCACGCGTACTCGGCGAAGGCACCGTAGCCGAACGCGGTCAGGTCCCCGAACACGTCGTCGCCCGGCTGGAACGCCGTCACGTCGGGGCCAACGGCCTCGACCTGCCCGGCCGCGTCCAGGCCCAGGCCGCGGTTCCCCGGCGTGCGGAGCCCGGTGCCCATGCGCGTGAGGAAGGGCTTGCCCAGCAGGTAATCGAGGTCAGCCTGGTTCAGGGATGACGCCCGGATACGGACCAGGACCTCGTCGTTCTTCGGGACGGGCTTCTCGACTTCGCTGAGCTCCAGGATGTCGGGCGGGCCGTACCTGTCTCGGCGGATCGCCTTCATCTAGTCCCCCGATCCCGGCAACTTGACTCCGATGGCAGCACCGATGGCGACTCCCACGGCGATGCCAACAGCGACGCTGCCGATGGCGATCCCGATCGCAGCGCCGATCCCGGCGCCGAGGGCGATGCACGCCCCCTGGTTCAATCGCTTGTCACGCACGGGTGAACCCTCCCTGAGTGCCTCGCCTGCGCCACGACCGGTCGAAGGGCCACGGCATCCACCTCGTCAGGCGGTCACACGATCAAGGCCGATCACGATCTTGCCCCGGGCATGTCCCTCGTGCAGATAGCGGATCGCGTCCGGAACCTCGTCCAGTGGGTAGGTCCGGTCGATGACCGGCGTGACCTGCCCCGACTCGATCAATGCCTTGAGGGAGTGCAGGTCCTCGTTCCTCTCCTTCGAGATGAAGGTGCCGAGCTTCTGGCCCACGAACGGTGACATGACGGTCGCCCGGAGCTGTCGGTCGATCCCGCCGATCCATCGATCGCCGCCTTCAGCTCCCACGATCACGAGCGTCCCCTGGGGCGCCAGGGCGCGCCGCAGCTGGGAGAGGGAACGACCTCCGGCGGTGTCGAAGATGAGGTCGTAGCGCTGTCCGGCCTCCGCGAAGTCCTGCCGCGTGTAGTCGATGACCTCGTCGGCGCCGATCGAGCGGACCAGGTCCACCTTCGTCGTGCTGCACACGCCGGTGACGTGGGCTCCGAGCGCCTTCGCGATCTGCACGGCGAACGATCCCACGCCTCCGGCCGCGCCGATGATCAGCGCCTTCTGCCCATGCTGCAGCTTCCCCACGTCTCGAAGACCCTGCAGTGCCGTCGACCCGGAGGTGGGGACCGTCGCGGCCGCATCGAAGCCGAGGTTGGCGGGCATGGGCGCGAGCTTGTCCTCTCGAGCGATCGTGAATTCGGCGAACGCGCCGGCGCCGATGCCGAAGACCCCATCACCGGGCCGGAACCGGGTCACGTCCTTGCCGACCGCCTCGACCGTCCCTGCGACGTCCGTGCCCCGGACAGCCTGCTTGGGCGCGCGCAGCCCGAACCCCATGCGAATGAGGTACGGCAGCCCAGCCATGAGGTGCCAGTCGCCGGCATGGACGCCGGCCGCCCGAACTCGGACGAGCACCTCGTCGTCGCCGATCCCGGGCTTCTCGATGTCGCGCAGCTCCAGGACATCGGCTGAGCCGTATCTGTCCTGGACGATTGCCTTCATCGTGATCTGGTTCGTTGTCGTGACGATCATCGGCCTCTCCTTGATTCCTGCTGGGCAGCCGGAGCCATTCATGGGCTCCAAACCTGTACGGTGTAAAGCTGGACGGGTCGAACTGTACGGTGTAAAGTTGCGGGTGTCAAACCCGACGCTTTGACTGAACCAGGAAAAGGCGACCCCCGATGACGACGCAGACCCTCACGCAAGCACAACACCGCGGCCACCTGAGCCGGGAGCGAGTGCTGGACGCCGCCATCAGGCTCGCGGATCAGGGTGGGCTCGAGTCGCTCAGCATGCGCAAGCTCGGTCACGAGCTCGGGGTCGAGGCGATGGCCATCTACTACCACTTCGCCAGCAAGGAACGGGTCCTCGACGGCATGGTGGATCGGGTGTTCGGTGAGATCGAGCTGCCTGAGGCCGGCCCCGCTTGGAGGAACGCGATGCGCCGGCGGGCAATGTCGGTCCGCGACGCCATGGCCCGCCACCCGTGGGCGATCGGCATGATGGAGTCGCGGCGCAATCCCGGTTCGGCGAACCTCCGGCATCACGATGCCGTGATCGGCAGCCTCCTGGCGGGGGGCTTCGACATCACGCTGGCCGGCCACGCCTACGCGCTCCTGGACGGCTATATCTACGGCTTCGCCCTGACCCACGTGAACCTGCCGTTCGGGACCGCGGACGAGGCGGCGGCCGTCGCGGAAACCATGGTGCAGCCGTTCGAGCCCGGCGCCTTTCCCAACCTGGAGGCGATGATCGAGCACGCCCTGCAACCAGGCTATGACTTTGGCAACGAGTTCGGGTATGGGCTTGACCTGATCCTCGACGGGCTCGAGCGAGTGCTGGCTCCGGGCTGAGACCCGGCCGCCTCGCGACGTTGCGGCGCGGCCCGCAGGGACGACCCGAACCACGGCGCAACGCTTGACCGTTCGCGCGACGAGCGCCAGAGTGGACGCAAGGATCCACCCGGCCCGCGCGGCGCGTCCCACCGGCCGGCAGCTCGACAGACGGAGCCGCTCCCATGACCAAGATCGCCCACCAGCCCGCGACGGGGCGCTCGATCGGCACGCCCACCGCCAACCAGGCCGGATCGCGGATCAACCCCGACGCCTACGCCGAGGCAAAGGACTTCCTGCCCCTCGACGGCATCGATCACGTGGAGTTCTGGGTCGGCAACGCTCGACAGGCCGCTGCGTACTTCCGTGCCCTGTGGGGCTTCACGCCGGTCGCCTTCGCGGGGCTCGAAACGGGCGTCCGCGACCGCGCCAGCTACGTGCTCCAGCAGCACGGCATCCGGATCGTGGTCACCGCACCGCTCACGCCCGAGGGTGAGCTGGCCGAGCACGTGCGACGGCATGGCGACGGCGTCCACGACATCGCGTTCGCGGTGCCCGACGCCGCCTCCGCCTGGCGCGAGACGACCAGCCGCGGCGCCCGCTCGGCCGCCGTTCCGGCCGAGCTCGACGGCGGCGAGGACGGGACCCTGCGGACGAGCTCGGTGTTCACGTACGGCGAGGTCCGACACTCGTTCGTCGACCGCCGGGACTACCACGGCGTGTTCGCTCCGGGCTACCGGCGGGTCAAGAAGCCGGCGCGCGCGGCGGGCGGCCTGAGCCTGCTCGAGATCGATCACTGCGTGGGCAACGTGGACCTGGGCGAGATGGACCGCTACGTCGACTTCTATCGCGACGTGTTCGGCTTCGCCCAGCTGATCCACTACGACGACACGGTCATCCACACCGAGTACAGCGCCCTGATGTCCAAGGTCATGACCAACGGCTCCGGGCGGATCAAGTTCCCGATCAACGAGCCCGCGAGCGGGCGCAAGAAGAGCCAGATCCAGGAGTTCCTCGACTGGTACCACGATGCCGGGACGCAGCACATCGCGCTGCGGACCGAGGACATCGTGGGCACCGTGCGGCGGCTGCGCGAGAACGGGGTCGAGTTCCTGGGCATGCCCCATGCCTACTACGAGACCCTTGCCGACCGCGTGGGCGACGTGGGTGTCCCGATCGACGTGCTCGAGGAGCTCGGGATCGAGGCCGATCGCGACGAGGAGGGCTATCTCCTCCAGATCTTCACCCGGCCGATCCAGGACCGACCGACGTTCTTCTTCGAGATCATCGAGCGCCACGGCTCCCGCGGCTTCGGGGTGGGCAACTTCCGGGCGCTGTTCGAGGCGATCGAGATCGAGCAGGCGCGGCGCGGGAACCTCTGAAGCCCGCGATGCGACTCGCCCACGTCCGCGAACGACACGCGCCGGCCGGCGCTCCCTGGCGCCTGGCGGCCGCGCTGGATCCAGCCGCCGCTACCTGGCTCGATGTCGAGGTCGCCCGTCGCCGGGCCGTGGCCGCCAGGCCCAGCCTCGCCCACGACAGCCTGCTCCACCGCCAGCCGGTCACGACGCTCGACGACCATCTCGCGCGCAACCTCCGGGTCGAGGCGCTCGCGGACCTCGTCGAGGGCTTCTCGCCCCGGGGTGACGAGGATGACGCGCTCCTCGACGCGGACGATCTCGACTTCGGTCCCCCGATCCTGCGTCCGCCCTCGTTTCGCGACTTCTACGCGTTCGAGCAGCACGTCGGCACCATGTGGCAGCGGCGTGGCCAGGAGATCCCGGAGGCCTGGTTCCGGCTGCCCGTCTTCTACTTCTCGAACGTGTCGGAGCTGCGGGGACCGAACGAGGCCGTGTGGGCACCGCGCGGCTCCCGGGAGCTCGACTACGAGCTCGAGGTGGGGATCCTCATCGACACCCCGGTGCGCGACCTTGCCCCGGAGCGAGCCGAGGAGGCGATCGGCGGCTACCTCATCCTCAACGACTGGTCGGCGCGCGACCTCCAGCGCGACGAGACCGCGGTCCGGCTGGGACCGGCGAAGGGCAAGGACTTCGCGACCTCGATCGGCCCGTGGCTGGTCACCCCCGACGAGCTCGCGGACCGGCGCGCCCCGGGCTCCACGATGCCGGACCTCGCCATGACGGCCACCGTCCGGACCAGCGATGGGACGGTGATCGAGACGTCGCGCGGCACGCTCGCGTCCGCCCGCCACGGGTTCGGGGCGATGATCGTCCGCGCCTCGGCCGACGTGCGCCTGCGTCCGGGCGACGTCATCGGCAGCGGCACGGTCGGCCGTGGGTGCCTGCTCGAGATCCGCGAGGAGACGCTCGGCCGCTACCTGGAGCCGGGCGATGAGGTGACCCTCGAGGTGGAGCGGCTGGGCCGCCTGGTGACCCCCATCGTTGCCATTTCCGGGGACCGAACCGGATTGGGAACCTGACGCGAGGAGGCCTGTCGTCCGATGTTCTACGTCTCCCGCGGGAGCGTCCCGCCCACCCGGCACACCCAGCACCGGGCGCCCGACGGCAGCCTGTACGCCGAGGAGCTGTTCGGCGTCGAAGGGTTCACCGGCCGCAGCTCGCTCCTGTACCACCTCGTCCCGCCCACGCGCGTGACGCGGATCGAGCCGCTGGGCGCGGTGACCGTCGAGACCGCCGACGATGGCTCGCACCACCACCAGCTCGTCGACACGGCCGGTCTCGAGCCGGCGGGCGATGCCGTGTCGGGGCGGGTGCCGCTGTTCCACAACGCCGACGTGGTGATGGGCGTCGTGCGCCCTGCCGGGCCGATGGCGCCCGACACGTTCTATCGCAACGGTGAAGGCGACGAGATGCTGTTCGTCCACGAGGGGACGGGCATGCTCCGCACCAACTTCGGCGACCTCGCCTACCACCCGGGCGACTACCTGGTGCTGCCGATCGGCACGACCTGGCGGCTCGACCCCGACCCGGGCGTGGCCCAGCGGATGCTCTACCTCGAGTGCCCGTCGGAGATCGAGCCGCCAAAGCGCTATCGCAACGACTACGGCCAGCTGCTCGAGCATTCGCCGTACTACCAGCGCGACATCCGCATCCCCGAGTTCCGGGAGCCGGACGCCGGCGCCGGGGAGTACCGGGTCATCGTCCGGGCGCGGGGCCGGCACACCGCCTACCACTTCGCCACGCACCCGTTCGATGTGGTCGGCTGGGATGGCTACCTGTGGCCGTTCGCGTTCGACATCGCCGACTTCCAGCCGATCACCGGGCGCGTCCACCAGCCGCCGCCCGTCCACCAGACGTTCGCCGCCCGCAACTTCGTCGTGTGCTCCTTCGTGCCGCGCAAGTTCGACTACCACCCCCTCTCGATCCCGGCCCCGTACAACCACTCGAACATCAACAGCGACGAGGTCATCTACTACGTCGCCGGCAACTTCATGAGCCGGCGCGGCGTGGGGATCGCCTCGTTCACCCTCCACCCGGCGGGCATCCCGCACGGTCCGCACCCGGGAACCGCGGAGGCGTCGATCGGCAAGGAGGCGACCGAGGAGCTGGCGGTCATGGTCGACACGTTCCGTCCGCTGTGGCTCACGCCGCAGGCGGCGCGGCTCGAGAGCCCCGGCTACCCGTACACGTGGCTGCCATCGGATGACCACGCCAACGAAGCCTCCGAGCTCGCGCAACGCGGCCCGGAGGCGTTCCCCGACTGAGGTGCGTGCGATGTTCGTCGAGTGCTCCCCCGGCGCCGTGCCTTGTCAAGCTCCCGTCGGCAGGAGGGTCGCGGCATGAGCTTTGACCACCACGACCCGCAGTTCGTCCAGGATCCGGAGCGCGTCATCGGGCCGATCCGCGAGCAGCAGCCGCTGGTGCACTCGGACCTGTACGGCGGCTTCTGGCTGCTGACGCGCTACGAGGACGTGACCGCCGCGGCGCTCGACCACGAAGCCTTCACCTCGGCCGTCGCCGGCACCACGCTCATCCCGCCCACGCAGCCGCGCACCGACCCGCTGCTCCCGATCGAGCTCGACCCGCCCGAGCACACCCGGTACCGGGCGCTCGTCAACTCGGTGTTCGCCAAGCCGCGGATCGACACCATGCGCCCGGACCTCGAGGCCGTTGCGACGAGGCTGCTCGACGCGTACGCGCAGCAGGGCGGGGGCGATGTCATGGCCGACTTCGCCCACCCCATGTCGCTCGCCTCGCTGGCGCGGCTCATGGACCTCCCGCCGGAGGACGAGGGGCTGTGGTTCGACTGGGTCGAGCGGATGTACTCGAACGCGCTGCGCGATCCGGAGGACCGGGTGGGCGCGGCGCGCGACGCCGAGGCGTACATCGGCGATCGCATCGCGGAGCGGAGGCGGGAGCCACGCGACGACTTCCTGGGGATGCTGCTCGAGGCCGAGGTGGACGGCCGCCGCCTGTCCGAGCTCGAGCTGCGCCAGTTCGGGATGCTGATGCTCCTTGCGGGCTACGAGACGACCTCGGGCGCCATGGGCATGAGCCTGCTGCACCTGGCGCAGCATCCCGACCAGCGCGCGCAGCTGTTCGGCGATGTCGATGGACTCGCGCACACGGCGGTCAACGAGCTGCTGCGGGTCGTGTCCCCGGTCCAGGTCTTCGGCCGGAATGCGGCGCACGACATCGACCTGTACGGGCAGACGATCCCGGCCGGCGATGTCGTTCTCCTCGCGTACGGCGCCGCGAACCACGACCCGCGCGCCTTCGAGCATCCCGAGCGCTGCGTCCTCGACCGCCACCCGAACCCCCACGTGGCGTTCGGCCGCGGCCGCCACCTGTGCCTGGGTGCGAACCTCGCCCGCCTGGAGCTGACGATCATGATCGAGCGCTTCGCCAGGACGCTCCCCGACTTCAGCCTCGATCCCGCACGTCCGCCGACCTGGAAGCGGCGTGGCGACGTGCGCGCCCTGGCTTCCCTCCACCTGGTCGTCCCGTCCGGATCGCCATCGGCCGGCTGACGGCCGGGGCATCGGCGGTCTCGATGCTGTCCGCCCGGCTCAGGCGTGGCTCCGTTGCTCGAACCGCCGGCGGTCGGCGGTCTCGAGCTGGAAGGTCGAGTGCTCGATGTCGAAGTCGTCCGACAGGCACTCGCACAGGGCATCCAGGGTCACGGCCGGATCCGCCCCGTCGGCGAGGGTCACGTGCGCCGAGACGACGTTCATCCCCGAGGTGATCGTCCACGCGTGGAGGTCATGGCATCCGATGACCCCCGGCGCATCGAGGATGTGCCGGCGGACGTGGTCCATGTCGACGCCCTTGGGCGTTGCCTCGAGGAGGACGTCGGTCGCGTCGCGCAGGAGGGCGAATGTGCGGGGCAGGATCAGCAGCGCGATGACCACGGAGGCGGCGATGTCCGCCTGCAGCCAGCCGGTGGCGCCGATCACGACGGCGGCGATGATGACCGCGGCCGACCCCGCGAAGTCACCCATGACCTCGAGGTAGGCCCCGCGCATGTTGAGGCTCTGTGTCTGGGCGTGCCGGAGCAGGTACAGCGCGACGGCGTTGGCACCCAGGCCGAGGAGCGCGACCGCGAGCATCAACCCCGATGTGACCTCCGGTGGCGCCGACAGTCGCCGCCAGGCCTCGAACAGGATGAACGCGGCGACCCCGAGCAGGAGCACGGCGTTGGCCACCGCTGCGAGGATCTCCAGCCGGAGATAGCCGAAGGTGCGGCCGGTGGTGGGCGCGCGGCGCGCGAACCAGATTGCCAGCAGCGCGAGGGTCATCCCGGACACGTCCGCGAGCATGTGCCCGGCGTCGGCGATCAGGGCCAGGCTGCCCGACCTGAGCCCGCCGACGACTTCGACGACGAGCATCACGAGGCTCAGACCGAGGACGGCGGCAAGACGGTTCCAGCTGGTCGCGGCCGCGGAGCCGTGCGAATGGGCCATCAGGGCAGGTGGACGATCCGGGCATGGGATGGATCCGCGAGCAGCTGAGCCACGGCTCAAGGATAGCCCGGGGATCCGCGGCGAACGCCTGCGTGCCTTGCTTCGTCGCGCATACTGCGGTTCATCGTGGTGGCGCGGCGAGAGCCCGCCTGGCTTCCGGGAGGTGGACTCGTGGCAGAGCAACCGTCGGAGGACAAGATCGGTAGAAAGGAGCGGACCACGGCCGAGGCGCTGGAGGAGTGGCGGGCCGCCGAGCGGACCGCGGCCGTCGCTCGTCGCGGGCGGCTGGCAGCCGAGGCCGCCGCTGCCGCAGCGGACGAGGCGGCGCACGCCGCGGACGCCACCGCCGAGGCCGCGCGCACGGCCCTGGCCGCGGCGACGCTTGCTGAGGGCTCCGCCAAGAAGACGGCCGCAGCCGCCAGGCTCGCGGCGATGACGGCGACCGCGGACCTCTCGGATGCGGATGCCGAGCTATCGCTGGCCGAGGTGGCCGAGCTCGAGGCGAAGGCTGGGTACCGCTCGGCCTCGGTGAGGGCCGAGCAACGGTCTCGCGAGCCCGCCGACGGGGACACCGGCGGCTGATCGAGCCGGCAGCGAGCAGGCCCCCCCTGACCTGGACCCAGCCGCCGCTCGCGCCGGTGGCGACCAGGTGGCGGGCCGCTAGCCCGTCTGGTCCGCTCGCTGCCACCAGAGGAGGGTGGCCACGAGCCCGACGGACGCGGTGACCGCGACCACCGCGATCCCGCCGGCGGACACGGCCTCGGCATCGGGGCCGGCCATGCCCGACACGAGCGCCGGGACGGACCACGGGAACCACGCGCCCCAGCCGAGTGCCGCGAGGACCTGGGCGAGGAAGATCGCCAGGACCGCCCACGCGAGTCCGGGGATGTAGCCGCGCCCGACGCCCGCGAAGAAGGCCGTGAAGGTCTGCAGCCCGATCGTCAGGACCGCGGCGGCCGCCGCCCCCGCCAGGCCGTGCAGCACGACATCGCCCGACCATCCCGGTAGCCCGACCAGCGCGTCGATCCCGAGCCCGATCGCGAGCGCGAGCACCAGCGTCCAGCCGATGATCGCCATCGACCAGGCGGACCCGACCACGACCTTGGCGACGACGATCGACGAGCGCGAGGTGGGGCAGGCGACGAGGTCGCGCACGGTCCGGTCCGCGAACTCCCGGCCGAACAGCCAGGCAAAGAGGAACGCAAACAGGACCGCGCCGCCGATCGCGACGGCCTGCGAGATGAGCGCCACGAACGTCGGCCAGTCGGCGGTTCCGGCGGCGAGCTGCGCCTTTGCGCCCAGCAGGCCGAGCTGGCGCGCGCGGGCGGGGTCCTTGAGGATCAGCATGAACAGGCCGCCGACGAGCGGGAACATCGAGAAGCCGGCGGCGATCCCCCACGGAACCCTCGATCGACGTGCCTTGAGCAGCTCCACGGACACGGCCGCCGCGAGCCCGTTCATGCCGCAACCTCCGCCGATCCGGGCGACGCGGCCGGCCCGGCGGGGCCATCCGTCCCGGAGGTGAGGCGGATGAAGTGGTCCTCGAGGGTCTCGCGTGCGAGCGCCAGGTGTGTCGGCGGCGAACCCGCCTCGACGAGGATCCGCGCGATCTCGTCGGGCGCGGCGATCGCCTTCGGCTCGCGGAGCTCGAGGCGCCCGTCCCGGGCGTTCCGGCGACCGGGCTGGAAGCCCGCCCGTCGCAGCGCCGCTTCGGCGACCGTCGGGTCCCGGGCGTCGACCTCGAGCCGCACGTCGCGATGCCGCTCCAGGGCCGCGCCGTCGAGCTCCTCGATGAGCCGGCCACGGTGGATGATCCCGATCCGCGTGGCCAGGCGATCGACCTCGGCGAGGATGTGGCTCGAGATCAGCACGGTCATGCCGCGACCCTGCGCGAGATCGCGGAGGAGCTCACGGACCTCGATGACCCCGGCCGGATCGAGCCCATTGGCGGGCTCGTCGAGGATCAGCAGCTCGGGTGCATGGAGCAGGGCTCGGGCAAGGGCGAGACGCTGGAGGTTGCCCAGCGAGAGCGTCCCGGCCCGGCGGTCGGCGTACTCGCCCAGGCTGAGCTGATCGATCAGCCGTCCGGTCGACGCCCGATCGTCGACGCCCTGGAGGCGGCGGGCGACCTCGAGGTTCTCGCGGACCGTCAGCTCGGGGTACGCGGTCGCACTCTCGACCAGGTGACCGACGCGCCGCCACACGGCCGGCGCCTCGGCCTGCACTCGCGTCCCGAACAGCTCGGCGTGGCCGGCCGTCGGCGCGATCATCCCCAGCAGCATCCGGATCGTCGTCGACTTTCCCGCGCCATTGGGGCCGAGGAACCCGTAGATCTCGCCTCGGGTGACCCGGAGGTCGACCCGGTCGACGGCGAGGACATCGCCGCGATAGCGCTTCGTGATCCCGAACGTCGCAACCGCGAGCTCAGTCATCGAGATCCATCTCCCTGTGCCGGCGACGGCCTACATCCGCTCCTTGAGCCCCGCGGCGACCAGCCACCAGTTGACGGGGTAGGCGGTCAGGAACCCGAGAGCCATCCCGACCTGCATCATGAACCAGAAGGTCGCGCTGACGGGCTCCAGGTGCTCCGGGAAGGCGACCAGCTGGACGAAGATCATCCACCCGAACAGGCCCACCTCGAACGCGATGAGGGACAGGGCATCGGCCCGGATCGCCGCGACCAACCCGTCACGCAGGCCCAGACCCCGCATCGGCGCGATCGTGAGGTACTGGAACACGATCCCCAGCGAGAACGCCAGGACGAAGTCGATGACGAGCTCGGGCCACAGGGCAAGCCCGGCGATCGACAGCCCGAGCACGAACACGAGGAAGCTGCCCGCGATGTCGCCGAGCGTGCAGCCCGCTCCGCAGTGCGTGACGGCGAGGGTGGTCGCATCACGCATCGAGCGCTCGGGGCTGGGTGATCCTGCGAGCCGCCGCCAGCGCCGGAACCAGAGCACGGCCAGGGGGCCCAGGTACAGCGCGGTCACGGGCCACACGATCTCCATCACCGTCATCGAAAGCCGCTGCCCGCGGACGACGATGTCCCAGGCGATGAATGCGGCCGAGCCCACCCCGAGCAGGACAGCCAGCGACGCGACCAGCCCCAGCGGGTCGCTCAGCATCGGGTTCCGTCCCACCCCGGGGCATGACGGCATCGCCTTCGCTCGGCCATGGCTCGCGTCAGGCGGGCCGGCGCAGCGGCTCGAGCCCGCCGCCTGGCTCCGTCATCGCTGTGATCGGGCTGTCCGGCAGCGCCTCGTAGTGCTCCGCGTGCCATTCCGCCAGCTGGTCGGCGTGACGCGTTCGAATCTCGGCGTGCTCGGCGCCAGTCGCCACCTGGACGTTGGCCCACGTCTCCCACAGCGATAGCGTGACGAACCCGTCCGGCGGGTCCACCGCGAGGTACAGCGCCTGCGGCCCGACCTGGAGCTCGCGGTCCGCGATCGTGCCCTGCCGGGCGCGCGCCACGTAGTCGTCGAGCGTGCCGCGGTTCGTGCGTCCGATGACGAGCCGGATGATCGTGACCTCCGCGTCGGGCTCCGGATCGAAGGCCACCTCGATCGGCAGGGTCAGCAAGCTCCGGTCGGTCGTCGTGTCCAGCAGCTCCGGGTGGAACAGCGGCTTGTCGAGCTGTTCGCCGACCGCCTCGACCATCGCCCGGCGGCTCTCCCACAGCGTCGCAACGAGGCGTGACCCGTGTTCGCCGGGTCCCCTGCGACCCGCGAAGACCGCGCGGTTCCCCGGAAGGCGGGCAGCGTCCGGGATCAGGATCGCGCGGAGCGACCGATCGAACCCGGGGCCGGTGGGCCGGAACCGGACGAGCCGGAGGATGGACGCGTTCAACACATGCTCCTGAGGGCACTGCTGAGGGCACTGCGGAGCGTACGCAGTCCGTGGCTTGCCTGCAACACCATCGCCTGCAATCCGCCTGTGACCGGCACGGCGTCGGGAGCGTCGCGGACGCGAGGAAGCGACGAGTATCCTCACCGCCACGCTGATGTGGGTCAGCTCGTGAACCCATGGGAGAATCCAGTGGACGAGCCCCTCCGAGATCATCCGGTGCTTGGCCCCATCGCCCGGGACGAGGCCATCAGGGCCGCCGTCCAGGCCGGTTACGCGGACGTCCTGCTCACGGATCGTCGGCTCGTGATCGCCTCGGAGGCGCGGGTCATGCTGGACGTGGGGCTGGATGACGTGCGGCGGATCCAGTTCGACATCGAGCGGATCCGTCCCGCGACGCTGGTCGTCGTTCCCGAGCATGCGGCACACCCGCCACAGGTGATCGCCGTGCCGCCCGACCAGTACGGGCGTGTCGCGGAGCTCCTGGTCGTTCTCGGCCAACGCCTGGCGGCGAGCCTCGACGGGGAGTCATGATGGTTGCCCGCCGCCTGGAGGTGTCGTCCTGGAGACCGAGAAGCAACGCGTCGACCGCGAGCTGATCGAGCAGCTCAACGAGTTTCGCGTCGCCCTGCCCGGCGTGCAGGTGCTGTTCGCGTTCCTGCTCGTCCTGCCCTTCCAGACGGCGTTCGACAAGGTGACGCCGCTCCAGCTGGACGTGTACTACCTCGCATTCATCGCGACGACGACCGCCTCGGTCCTGCTGATCGCGCCGACGACCTACCACCGCATCACCTTCCGGGAGCCGGACAAGGCGCGGATGCTCCGGACGTCAAACCGCCTGTTCCTGATCGGGATGGCGCTGCTCGGCCTGTCCATCGTGTCGGTGCTGTACCTCGTGACGAGCGTCGTCCTCGGGGACGGGATGGGCATCCTGGCGGCGGCCGTGGTGGCGGTCCTCGTGGTCTACCTGTGGTTCGGGCTGCCGCTCCTGCGCAAGGCTCGCGATGCGAGCCGGCGCGCCTCGGGCTGACGGCGCCGGCGGGGACGCGCGGTCTGACGCGATCGGCCGCCTGTTCCGCGCAGATCGCCGCTAACCCCCGGCGACCTCGCGGCAGAGGACCGTCGGCGCCAGCGTGCCGACCGAGCACCGCTGCTCGAGATAGGCGAGCGGGTCATAGTCGGCCGGGTGCGCGGCCGGTACCTGCTCCCAGGCCGCACGCCAGTCGGCAATGGACCGGCACGCGCGGACGGCATCGTCGAGCGGACTGACCTTCACCGGGGCCCCCGCGCGCGGCTCGGCGTTCCGGAATGCGGCGACGCACGCGGCGTAGTCAGTCGTCCCGTTCGTCGTCGAGCTGGTGGTGCAGGCGCCGGCGGCGATCGCGAGCACGACGGCAAGGACCGCAGCCGGGATCGAGCGTTGCAGTCGCGGCATGACCCAAGCCTGCCCGCGGATCCGTGTCCGGACGATCAGCGATGGACCCACGAGCCTAACGACGGCATTCCAGGCGCTCCGTCGACCGGTCGTCCCGCGCCGGGGCGTGCGCCGGCGTGGTGGCGTGCGCCGGCTTGCCGGCCGAGGGGTCGTGCAAGGAAACCGAAACGGCGGCACCGGGAACTGTGGTTGGGGGTGGTCCGGTGGTCCGCGTACGTTGGCCGGGTGGTGACGTCGGGCGACGACTCGGCGGGCCCTTGAGCACGGAGGCGCCGGTGGACGAGTGGTCAGAGCGCTCGATGGGACGCCGGGAATGGTGTCCGGATGGAGGGGAGGGCTGACGCGCGCAGGACGCGCAGGCGGCGGCAACGGGTCGACGACGGCCCCGCTGAACGATGCCCGGCCGGTCTCGCGAGACGCGCCCCGCATCGAAGCGGTGGACGTCAGCGTGTACACGATCCCCACCGATGCCCCCGAGTCGGACGGAACCCTCGCCTGGGATCGCACCACCATCATCGTCGTGGAGCCCCGCGCGGGCGGGGTCAGGGGCCTGGGCTACACGTACGCGGATGCGACGGCCGGCCGCCTGATCCGGGACACGCTGGCACCGGTCGTGATCGGCCGTGACGCGTGGGACGTGGCGGGCACGTGGTCGGCGCTGGTGGACCGGGTCCGCAACCTCGGCCGTCCGGGCATCGCCGCCACCGCGATCTCGGCCGTCGACAACGCGCTCTGGGACCTGAAGGCGCAGCTGCTGGGGCTCTCGCTCGTCGATCTGGTGGGGCGGGCGCGACCCGCGATCCCGGCCTACGGCAGCGGCGGCTTCTGCTCGTACGACGACGCGCGCCTCCGTGACCAGCTCGGGGGCTGGGCCGCCGACGGGTTCCGGTTCGTCAAGATGAAGGTCGGCCGCGACCAGGCCGACGACCCACGCCGGGTTGACGTGGCGCGGGCCGCGATCGGCGCGTCGGTCGAGCTGTTCGTCGACGGCAACGGCGCCTACCACCAGCATCGCGCGCGGGCCGCCGCCGCGGCGTTTGCCGAGCGTGGCGTGACCTGGTTCGAGGAGCCCGTCAGCTCCGACGACGTCGCCGGCCTGCGGCGCATTCGCGACGCGGCTCCGGCGGGCATGGCGATCGCCGCCGGCGAGTACGGGTGGGACGCCTTCAACCTCCGGCGCCTGCTGGACGCGGGTGCCGTGGACGTCCTCCAGGCGGATGCGACGCGCTGCCTCGGCACGACCGGATTTGGCGTCGCCGCCGCCCTGTGCGAGGCGCATGCCACGCCGCTTTCGGCCCACTGCGCCCCCGCCCTGCACGCACACCTCGCCTGCGCCGCGCGCCCCGCCGTGCACGTCGAGTGGTTCCACGACCACGTCCGCATCGAGCGGCTGCTGTTCGACGGCGCCGTCCAGCCGCGCGACGGGCTGCTCGAGCCGGACCCGCAGCGGCCGGGTGTCGGCCTCGAGCTCAAGCGATCCGACGCACAACCGTACCTGGAGTGGACCACCGCATGACCCTCACCCGCCAGCGCCCCATCGCTCCGACCCGGCACCCCGCCGACGGCAACCGCGAGCTGCCATCCGACGCCGAGCACCTCGCGGTCGACCTGCTGAACGCCGTGCGTGGCGAGGTGCGCTTCGACGCCGGGAGCCGGGCGCTGTACGCGACGGACGCCTCGAACTACCGGCAGGTCCCGATCGGTGTCGTCATCCCGCGCGACACGGACGACGTGATCGCGGCGGTCGAGGTGTGCCGGGCGCACGACGCCCCGATCGTGTCGCGGGGCGGCGGCACCAGCCTGGCCGGCCAGGGCTGCAACGTCGCCGTGCTGATCGACCACAGCAAGTACCACAGCCAGCTGCTCGAGCTCGACCCGGCGGGACGCTCGGCGCGTGTCCGGCCCGGGATCGTGCTCGACGACCTGCGGGATGCCGCGGAGGCGCACCACCTCACGTTCGGTCCCGACCCCGCGACCCACGACCACTGCACCCTGGGCGGCATGATCGGCAACAACTCCTGCGGCGTGCACTCCGTCATGGCGGGCAAGACGGTGGACAACGTGCTGGAGCTCGACGTGCTCGCGTACGACGGGACGCGCCTGCGGGTGGGTCCCACCGATGATGCGGCGTTCGAGCGGATCGTCGCCGCCGGCGGCCGGCCAGCCGAGATCTACCGGGGCATGCGCGACCTGCGGGACCGTCACGCGGACCAGGTGCGGGCACGCTACCCGGACATCCCGCGGCGGGTCTCGGGATACAACCTGCCGGAGCTGCTGCCGGAAGCCGGCTTCAACGTCGCGAAGGCGCTGGTCGGCTCCGAATCGACGCTCGTCACGGTGCTCGAGGCCAAGCTCCGCCTCGTGCCCAGCCCGCCCGGCCGGACGCTCGTCGCCGTCGGGTATCCGGATGCCTACACGGCCGGCGACGACGTCCCGCGGGTGATCGAGTCGGGCTGCATCGCGTGCGAGGGGATGGACCAGAACCTCGTTCGCGACGTTCGCTCCCGGGGGATCCACCCGGATGCCCTGGGGCTCCTGCCCGAGGGCCGGGCCTACCTCCTGGTCGAGTTCGGCGGAGCAGATCGCGAGGAGTCCGACGCCCGCGGGCGCGAGTTCGTGCGGGACCTCGAGCGGCGACGGGATGACGTCCACACGAGGCTCTACGACGATCCCGCCGACGAGCAGAAGCTGTGGCGCGTTCGCGAGTCGGGGCTCGGGGTGACGGCGATGGTCCCGGGCAAGCCGACCACCGGTCCCGGCTGGGAGGATTCGGCGGTCCCGCCCGAGCGGCTGGGCGACTACCTTCGCAAGCTCCGGGCCCTGTGGGACCGCTACGGCTACAGCGCCGACATGTACGGCCACTTCGGCCAGGGCGTGCTCCACTGTCGCCTCGACTTCGACCTCGTCACCGCGGGCGGGCTGGAGACCTTCCGGCGCTACCTGAACGAGGCGGCCGAGCTCGTGGTGGGGATGGGCGGCTCGCTGTCGGGCGAGCACGGGGACGGCCAGGCGCGCGGCGAGCTGCTGCCGATCATGTTCGGCGACGAGCTCGTGGGTGCCTTCGAGGAGCTCAAGGACCTGTGGGATCCGCGGGGACGCATGAACCCCGGCAAGATCGTCCGCCCGAACCCGATCCTGTCCGACCTGCGCCTGGGCGTGGACTACGCCCCACCTCGTCCCCGGACGTGGTTCCGGTACCCGGAGGACGGCGGGTCCTTCGGCCACGCCGCGTTCCGATGCGTCGGCGTGGGCGAGTGCCGGCGCCACGACGGCGGCGTGATGTGCCCCAGCTACATGGTCACCCGCGAGGAGCGGCATTCGACCCGGGGCCGGTCGCGGCTCCTGTTCGAGCTGCTCAACGGAACGGAGCTCGAGGGCGGCTGGCGCAACGACGACGTCGAGGAGGCGCTCGACCTGTGCCTCGCCTGCAAGGGCTGCAAGGGGGACTGCCCGGTCAACGTGGACATGGCCACGTACAAGGCCGAGTTCCGCGCCCACCACTACGCCGGCCGGCTCCGCCCGCGCGCGGCGTATTCGATGGGCCTCATCCACTGGTGGGCGGGCCTGGCCTCGCGCGCGCCGCGCCTGGTGAACGCTGCCGCGCATGCGCCGGGTCTCGGGCGACTTGCGAAGCTCGTTGGCGGGATCGCCCCCGAGCGCGAGATCCCCCGCTTCGCGGACGAGACGTTCCGCGCGTGGTGGCGCCGGCGCGGTGGCGCCACGACTGGGCGGCGGGGCCGCGGGTCGGGCTCGGCGACGGAGACGAGCGGGGCACCGGCCGCCGGATCGGCGCGACGCGTGATCCTGTGGGCGGACACGTTCAACGATGCGTTCCATCCCCAGGTCCTCCGCGCGGCCGTCCGCGTCCTCGAGGATGCCGGTTGCGAGGTCGTCGTGCCGGAGAGGCGCCTGTGCTGCGGGCGGCCGCTCTACGACTGGGGCTTCCTGGGCCAGGCCAAGGGCCTGCTGACCACGGTCCTCACCGAGCTCCGGGACGAGATCCGCTCGGGCGTCCCGATCGTCGGTCTCGAGCCCTCGTGCGTGTCCGTGTTTCGTGACGAGGCGCCGAACCTGCTCCACGGCCACATCGACGCCCGGCGCCTCGCGGACCAGACGCACACGATCACGGAGCTCCTTGCGTCGCTCGACGGCTATCGGCCGCCGCGGATCGAGGGCCGCGCCCTGGTCCACGGGCACTGTCACCACCGGTCCGTGCTGGACTTCGACGCCGAGCTGGCCGTGCTGCGCGAGGCGGGCCTCGAGCTCGAGGTGCCCGACAGCGGCTGCTGCGGCATGGCCGGTGCGTTCGGCTTCGAGCGCGGCGAGCACTTCGACGTGTCGATCGCGGCCGGCGAGCGCGTGCTCCTGCCGGCCGTTCGCAAGGCGGCCCCCGCCGCCCACGTCGTGACCGGGGGCTTCAGCTGTCGCGAGCAGGTCGAGCAGACCACCGACCGCCGGGTCGTTCACCCGGTCGAGCTCTTGGCCACCGCGCTCGAGCGACGTGCGGGGGACGCCTCGCGCGGCGCGGGCAGCCCGGGCTCCGGCTCGCCGGACGTGGCTGCAGGCTCGCCCGACGTGGCCGCGTGGCCGCGCGGCCGCGCGGCCGCGACACCCGTCGCCTTCACCAGCAACACGGAGGTGACCGACTGATGCGCACCCTGACCCTGTCCACCGGCCCGGACCGCTCGATCGCGGTCGTGTTCGACCCCGGCGACGAGCCGATCGAGGGCCTCACCGGTGTCGCCCGCGACGCCGGGCTCGACGCCGCGCATTTCACGGCGATCGGCGCGTTCCAGGACGCGACCGTCGGCTGGTTCGACCTCGAGGTGCGCGACTACCGGCGGATCGAGGTGGACGAGCAGGTGGAGGTCCTGGCGCTCGTCGGCGACATCACCAGGGCGGGACCCGATTCGGGCGATGAGCCCAAGGTCCACGCCCACGTCGTCCTCGGGCGCTCCGACGGCTCGCTGGTTGGTGGTCACCTGCTCGCCGGGCGAGTCCGCCCCACCCTCGAGGTGATGCTGACCGAGACGCCAGCCGAGCTTCGCCGCTCGCACGATCCGGCCACCGGGCTCGCGCTGATCGACCTCGCTCGATCCAGCGGGCCGGCGAGCCGCGGCGGTGACGCGCCCAACCCACCCGCAAGCGAGGCCGCCGAGCCCCCGACGAGGACCGCGGCGGCCGATGGAGGTTCCCATGCCTAGGACTGCCGCCGACGTACTCATCGAGACGCTCCTTGACTGGAGCGTCGACACGATCTTCGGGCTCCCGGGTGATGGCATCAACGGGCTCATGGAGTCGCTGCGCACGCACCAGGAGGACATCCGGTTCGTGCAGGTCCGGCACGAGGAATCCGCGGCCCTCGCGGCATCCTCGTATGCCAAGTTCACCGGGCGCCTGGGCGTCTGCCTTGCCACGTCCGGACCGGGTGGCATCCACCTGCTCAACGGGCTGTACGACGCGAAGCTCGATGGCGCCGCCGTGCTCGCGATCACCGGTCACCACTACAGCGACCTCATCGACACCGCCCAGCAGCAGGACGTCGACCTGTCGCGGGTGTTCGAGGACGTGACCGTCTACAACACGCGCGTCATGAACTCGGCGCACGTGGCCGCCGTCACGCCGCTCGCGTGTCGCATGGCGCTGGCCCGACGCGGGGTGGCGCACATCTGCTTCCCGACCGACCTGCAGAGCCTCCCCGCGGACGACGGCCCGCGCTCGAAGGACGATGTCCCGGGCCACGCCGGGGACGTGTTCGTGCTGGGCGCCTCGGTGCCGTCCGATTCGGAGCTGCGTCGCGCCGCCTCGTTGCTCAACGAGGGGTCCCGGGTGGCCATCCTCGCCGGACGCGGCGCGATCGACGCCGGCGACGTGCTGGAGCGCGTCGCGGACAGGCTCGCGGCGCCCGTCATCACGGCCCTGCTGGGCAAGGGCGTCATCCCCGACGACAGCCCGTTCGCCACCGGTCCGATCGGCCTGCTGGGCACCACGCCGTCCGAGGACGCGCTCCGCGAGTGCGACACCCTGCTGATCGTCGGCAGCTCGTTCCCGTACATCGAGTTCTACCCCGAGCCCGGGTCCGTGCAGGCCGTCCAGATCGACATCGACCCCGCGCGGATCGGGCTTCGCCATCCGGTGGATGTGGGACTCGTGGGCGACGCGCGGCGATCGCTCGAGGCGCTCCTGCCGCTGCTCCGGCAGACCACCGACGACCGCTCGTTCCTGGAGCACGCGCAGGCGGGCATGGCCGACTGGTGGGCGCTCATGGACGAGCGCGCCGCCCGCCTGGAGACGCCGCTCAAGCCGCAGCAGGTGGCGGCCGAGCTCGGCCGCCGGCTGGACGACGACGCGATCGTCGTCTCCGATTCGGGCACGATCACGAGCTGGTTTGCCCGCCACATCCGCGCCCGGCGAGGCCAGCGCTTCTCGGTCTCGGGCAACCTCGCGACGATGGCCTGTGGCCTGCCGTACGCGATCGGGGCCCAGGTCGCCCATCCGGATCGGCAGGTGGTCGCCCTCGTCGGCGACGGCGGGTTCAGCATGCTCATGGCCGATTTCGTGACGGCCGTGAAGTACGAGCTCCCGATCAAGGTCGTCGTGTTCAAGAACGACTACCTGGGCCAGATCAAGTGGGAGCAGATCGCCTTCCTGGGCAACCCCGAGTTCGGCGTGGAGCTCCAGCCGATCGACTTCGCGATGGTGGCCCGAGCCTGCGGTGGAACGGGCGTGACGATCGACGATCCGCACGCCTGCGCCGGTCAGATCGAACAGGCGCTTGCGACACCGGGCCCCGTCGTCATCGAGGCCGTCGTGGACCCGTTGGAGATGCCGATGCCCGCGCGGATCAGCCGCAAGCAGGCGACCAACTTCGCGGAGGCGCTGTTGCGCGGCCAGCCGGACCGGGTCGAGATCGCCGCCGGCGCGCTCGGACAGAAGATCCGGGAGATGGTGTAGCTCGTGGCGGGCCGGCGCAGCGGGCGGCCGAACGGGTCCCCGCGTGACACGCAGAAGGACGACGAGCGCAAGCTCAGGGCCCTGACCCAGGCGCACGCATCGAAGGTGCCCAGCATCGGGGACGCCGTGGTGACCAAGGACGGCGACCCGTTCTTCATCTGTCCCCGGAACGGCCAGATCCCGCTGAACGGGAACCACGGCTTCGGCCTCTACCACCACGACATGCGGTACCTGGCCGGGCTGACGTTGAAGGTCCTGGGGGCCGAGCTCGAGTCGCTGGGCACGACGGCCGCGGCGGGGACGACCGCGATCCTCGAGCTCACCAACCCGGAGCTCCCCCTGCCGAACGGCCGCACGGTTGGCAAGAACGTCCTCACGGCCCGCTGGACGCGATCCCTCGACGGGGATCGGGCGCTGCTCCATGACCGGTTCCAGATCGAGAACCACGGGTCGGACGACGCGACGCTGGAGATCCGCGTCGATATCGCCGCGGGCTTTCGCGACGTCTACGAGATCCGCGGTCTGGCAGAGCCACCCAACGGCCGGCGCCACCGGCCCACCTGGGACGAGAACCGCCTCGTCGCCGCCTACGACGGGGGCGACGGCGTCCACCGCACGCTCAGCGCGACCTTCGACCCCGCGCCGTCGTCACGTGACCGCAAGGGGGCCGTGGTGACGCTGGTCGCGCCCGGGCGCGGCGCCGCCACCCTCGAGCTCCGGTTCGAGATCGAGGAGGCGGTCAAACCCGGGGCGCCGCCCATGGAGCCGACATCGCCGGCCGCAACCCAGGGCAGGGACGCCTCGCCGACGGGTGGCGGCGCGCACGAGCATGGGGCCAGCCGACGCCGGACCCGTACGAGCCCCTGGCCCACCTCGATGCGCAGCGACTCCCGGCTGCTCGACGGCGTCATCCACCGGTCCCTGGCCGACCTCGCCATCCTGCGCTCCGACCTCGACGGACACTGCTACTACGGCGCCGGGCTGCCCTGGTTCTCGACCCTGTTCGGTCGCGACGCGCTCATCGCCGCGTACCAGACCCTCGCCTGGGAGCCGTCCGTCGCGGCCTCCACGCTGCGCCTCCTTGCCGGCCGCCAGGGGACGGACGTCGACACCTGGCGCGATGAGCAGCCGGGCAAGATCCTGCACGAGCTCCGGGTGGGCGAGCTGGCGCGGCTGGGCCGGATCCCCCAGACACCCTACTACGGATCGGTCGACGCCACGTCGCTGTTCCTCATCCTCCTCGGCGAGCACGCGACGTGGACGGGCTCGCTCGACGTGTTCCGCGACCTGCGGGGCAACGTGGATCGGGCGCTCGACTGGCTGGATGGCTTCGGCGATGGCGATGAGGACGGACTGATCGAGTACGCCAGCCACCGGGACGGCGGCCTCGCCAACCAGGGCTGGAAGGATTCGGGCGACGCGATCGTGGATGCCGCCGGCCACATCGCACGACCCCCAATCCGCCTGGCCGAGGTCCAGGGCTATGCCTTCGCGGCCAGGCACGCGATGGCGGACCTGTTCGAGCGCGACGGGCAGGCCGGCCGGGCGGCAGACCTCCGGGCGCGGGCCGACCAGGTCCGGTCGCGCTTCGAGCGTGCCTTCTGGTCCGAGGACCTGGGCTGCTACGTGATGGCGCTCCAGGACCGGCATGCACCCTGTGCCGTCGTGAGCTCGAACGCCGGGCAGGTCCTGTTCTCGGGGATCGCCTCAAAGGCCCGCGCGGCGAGGGTGGAGCACCGCCTGATGGCCGACGACATGTGGAGCGGGTGGGGCATCCGGACGCTGTCGACGGAGGCCGTCGCCTACAACCCGGTGGCCTATCACCTGGGCACGGTCTGGCCGCACGACAACAGCCTCATCGCGGCCGGCTTTCGCCGCTACGGCTTCGACGACTCGGCCGAGCAGATCCTGGAGGCCCTGGTCGAGGCCGCCGGGGCGTTCGACCATCGCCGGCTACCCGAATGCTTCAGCGGGATCGCGCGAAGCCTGTTCGAGATCCCGGTCAAGTATCCGATCGCGTGCCACCCGCAGGCGTGGGCCGCAGGGAGCGTCCCGTACCTCCTGGGCGTGACGCTGGGCCTCCGGCCCGATGGCTTCGCTCGCCGCCTGCGGATCGTTCGGCCCCGCCTGCCCAGCTTCGTCAACCGCCTCGAGCTGCGCGGCCTCCCGGTCGCCGGCGCCCGCGTGGACCTCGCCTTCCGGCGCGAAGGCGACGCCACCGACTTCACCGTCGAGGGCGTGGAGGGTGATCTCGAGGTCGTGGTCGGCGAGGGGCATCCCGATCCCGGTGATGGCGGTTGAGCGGGGGTCGAGCGCGGGGTGGAGCGCTCGTCATCCTCGCGCTGCTCGGGCTGGCCATCTCGTCGCACCTCGCCGCGTTCCAGCTGGGCGTCATCGACGGCCCCTGGGAGCCGCTGTTCGGGGACGGGAGCCGACAGGTGCTGACCTCGAGCCTGTCGCGGGCGCTGCCGGTGCCCGATGCGCTGATGGGAGCGGGCCTCTACCTCGCGGACGCGGTCCTGGGCACGTGGCTGTTCGTGCGCCCACGCGCGCGATGGAGGCTCGCGCTTGCGCTCGCCGTGATCACCGCGGCGGGCGCCGTGGTCGGTGCCTTCCTGGTCGCGTACCAGGTCCTGGTCGTCGGGGCGTTGTGCACGCTGTGCCTCGCCTCGGCGCTCTGCTCCTGGCTCCTCGCGGCCGGTGCCATCGCCGAGGCCCGGGAGCGACGCCGGCGGCTCGATGCGTGAAGCCACGCCCGGCCGGTGACGCGGTGCCGCGTCGGCCGCGTCCGGCGCCCGCTCGGATCCACCCACCCACCGATCGACCCACACGAATGGAGGTACCAGCAACATGATCGTCGTCATCACCGGAGCGTCCGCCGGGGTCGGACGCGCCACCGTCCGCGCGTTCGCCGCCGACGGCTGGGACGTTGCGCTCATCGCTCGAGGCCACGCGGGACTGGAGGCGGCAGCCGATGAGGTGCGGGCCCTTGGCCGGCGGGCGCTCGTGCTGCCACTCGACGTCGCCGACGCGGCGTCCGTGGACGAGGCCGCGGGACGGGTCGAGGACGAGCTCGGCCCGATCGACGCCTGGATCAACATCGCGATGGAATCGGTGTTCGCACCCGTGGCGGAGACATCCGCCGACGAATACCGCCGGGTGACCGAGGTGAACTACCTCGGGTACGTCCACGGCACGCTCGCCGCAATGCGCCGGATGACGGAGCGCGACTCGGGCGTCATCGTCCAGGTCGGGTCCGCGCTGGCGTACCGGTCGATCCCGCTCCAGTCCGCGTACTGCGCGACGAAGCACGCCGTCGTGGGCTTCACCGACTCGCTCCGGTGCGAGCTGATCCACGATCAGAGCAACGTGCGGGTGACGGCGGTCCACCTGCCCGCGGTCAACACGCCGCAGTTCGGCTGGGTGCGCAGCCGGCTGCCGCGTCGCGCCCAGCCGGTGCCGCCGATCTTCGCGCCCGAGGTCGCGGCGAAGGCCATCCTCGCGGCGGTGCACGATCCGCGGCGCGAGCTGTTCGTCGGCTGGCCGACGCTGCTCTCCGTCTGGGCCCAGAAGGTGGTGCCGGGCCTGCTGGACCGGTACCTCGGGAAGACGGGCTACGAATCGCAGCAGACGGAGCAGTCGCGGCCGGACCGCGCCGACAACCTGGATGCGCCGCTCGACGACGCGACCGATCGGGGCGCCCACGGACCGTTCGACGAGCTCGAGCGGGGCTGGTCGCCGGCGCTCGAGCTGTCGCTCCACCGTCGGCTCGTCGCCGGGCTGATCGCCGTCGTGGCGGCCGCTGCCATCCTCGGCTCGCGCCGGCGGGAGACGGGTCCGGCCAGGGTCTGATCGTCCAGGGTCACGCCGGCCGGTTCACCGGCGGCGCTCGAGCTTGCCCGCGGCCGACCAGGCCCCGGTCGCGCCTGCGGCCCGGTCATTGCGCCGCCGGTGTCGGCGACGGCGTCGGTGCGGGCGTGGCAGTCGGAGCCGGCGTGGGCGTCGCCGCCGCTGCCGGGGGCGCCGATGCGGGTGCTGACGGCGCGGGGGTGGGCGTGGCTGCGGCGGACGGTGCCGGCGATGGCGTGGCCGCGGCGGACGGTGCCGGGGTGGGTGTTGCCGCGGCCGAAGGCGCCGGGGTGGGCGGGGCGCCGGGCGTCGACGAGGCGCCAGGCGGCGGCGCACCGCTCGCCGGGCTGGACGGCCCCGGTGAGGCTGGCGCCGTCGAGGTGCCGGGCGTCGGCGTCGGGCTGGCGATTGCGGCCGGCAGGTTGTCGCCCACCGCCGGGAGCGGGACCGTCGCGGCCGTGCGATCCGCCTCGGATGCGATCGCGGCCACGGTCAGGACCGCCAGCCCGGCCATGGCGAGCATCGCGCTCACCTGCAGCTGCGGCGCGCGCAGCGACCGGCCGACGCCGGCGCCGAGCTCGAGCCGTGGCCTTGGAGCGCATGGCCGCGGGTGGCCGCGTCGGGTCGCCGATCGCGAACAACGTGGCGGATCCGTAGATCAGGACGCTCCACGCCGCGAGCACCCCGATGGTGAGCGACAGCAGCGACAACCCCGCGACGACGATCGCCCACACGCCGAGCAGGATGGACATGCCGGCGAGGACGGTCTCCCAGATGACGACCCGCAGCTCGTGCGCGATGGCCGAGCCGCGGAACTTCGGCGTCCGCAGGAAGACGCCGTGCTGCTCGATGAGGGCCCGCACGCAGGCGACGGTGACCACGAACGACAGGCTCAGGTTGACCCGCATCGCGTCGAATGCCTCGCGCACCGCGACCCCCGTCGCCACGCGGATCCCCCACACGTACCGGGTCAGCCCGAGGACGATGTAGAACAGCGGCAGGATGATGCCCAGGCCCCACAGGCGCTGGACCACGAACGGGTGCCGGGTCGCGACGCCCAGCGCCGTCGCCATGACGAACGCCGTGAACAGCAGCGTCAGGCCGTCGTTGAACCACCACAGCCCGCCCAGCAGGTAGTCGCGCCGCTGGCGCTGGGACAGCCTGGAGCGCGACCAGGGCGTGAGGCTGCGCCAGTGCTTCTTGAGGATCTGGACGCCCCCGAACGCCCAGCGGAAGCGCTGCTTGCGGAGCGCCTCGTAGGTGAGCGGCATGATCCCGCGGCCGTACGCCTGCGGCACGAAGATGCCCCGTCCACCGCCGCCCAGGATCCGCAGGCTGGCCTCCGCGTCCTCGGTGATGATCTCCTCGTCCCAGCCACCGATCGCATCGAGGTCCAGGCGGCGGATGAGCCCCATCGTGCCCGCGAAGATGATCGAGTTGCGGTAGGCACGGCTCACCATGCCGACCCGGAAGAAGTACTCGAACCCCGTGTGGCAGGCACGGTAGAACGCGCTGCCGCCCCAGTCCCGGTAGTCCTGCGGCGTCTGGACGAAGGCAACGGTCGGGTCGGCGAAGTACGGGCACCGTGGCCTTGAGATAGGCGGGGTCGACGACATAGTCGGCATCGACGACCCCCACGACCTCCACGTCGTCGGGCAGGTGCGTCCGGCCCCAGTTGAGGGCGCCCGACTTGAAGCCCGGCCAGTCCTCGAGATGGACGAACTCCACCCGGTAGCCCGCATCGCGGAGGCGGTCGCATTCGGCCGCCAGCGGTTGCCACAGCTCGGCATCGGTGGTGTTGTTGTCGAGGACCTGGACGACCAGCCGCTCACGCGGGTAGTCGATCCCGACCAGCGACCGGAGCGTCTCGATCACGAGGTCCGGCGGCTCCTGGTGGGCCGGCACCTGGAGGCACACGACCGGCCACACCGCGGGCGCTGGCGGGACCGCCTGGACCATCAGCGGCCGGCACAGCGAATCGACCACCTCGAACACGGCCGCCGTCATCAGCGCCAGCGCCGCGAACTCGATCGCGAGCAGCACGAGACCCAGCAGCAGCCCGACCGGCGAGTCGGTGAGCGCCACGGTGACGCCGACCAGGTACGCCGCGTACACGACCGTGCCGACCACCAGGCTGCCGAAGGCCGCCGCGCCCGCCGCCCACCACTCGCGTGGCGACGCAACGGCCACCACCAGGGATGCCGCCGTGATCAGCGCAGCCGGCGAGGTCGGCTCCAGCTGTCCTGTCAGCCATGCGGCGATGACACCGGGCACCACCACGAGCGGCACCCGCCACACGCGCGCGGAGATCCGCGACCGGCCGGCGGTGAACAGGATGGCCGTGGTGAAGGCCATGAGCAGCGTCGACGGGGCGAGGCCCTCGATCATCGCGCTGCAGCTCCGAAACGACCGTGGCCGGCCGCCGCGGGAAGATCTCGCGGGTTCGTGTTCAAGGCGTTGCTCCCTGGCGGGTCGCTGGGGCGCCGGGTTCGGGCGCCCGAAGGTGCTGCTCATCGCTCGGCGACCGGCAGTCCCTCGACCCTAGCGGGCGCCCGGCTGCGGGCCCCTAAACCTCGGCGGGCAGGACGTGTGGGGAACCTTGCAGCCCCGGCTCCGGGCTGGCGCGGGGGTCCAGCGTGGCTGCAACCGGCCTGCAAGGCGGCGCGGGGCGCTGGGGGCGGGGCATGACCGTCCTCGCGAGAAGCCGCGGGGCCGCCGGGGCCGTGCTGCCCGGCGCGCCGGCGGCCGCGAGTGCGACGGCGCGGTGCCTCGCCGTGGAAGTCGCGACGCCGCCGACGCCCGCCGCCGGTCTCGCGACCGCCGGCCATTGAGGTACTCGCATGACCACGAACGAAGACCGCACGATCATCGAGCGTCACTACGGCGAGCCACCGCCTGCCCCGGATGACGTGCCCATCGAGGCATCGCGCACCGTGGTCACGACCCAGCCGACCGCGGTCGAGATGCTGCGGCGGCTGGCCATCGTCGGCTTCGGCCTCGTCCAGCTCGTGATCGTCCTGCGGATCGTGCTGCTCCTCATCGACGCCCGCGAGGCCGCGCCGGTGGTGGCGTGGATCATCGACATCAGCGGGACGCTGATCGCGCCGTTCGACGGCATCCTGCGCCATGACAGCCTGCGCGCCAGCGGGTCCGTCCTGGACCTGACCGCGGTCGCCGCGTTCGTCGGCTGGACGATCGCCGAGGCGGTCGTGCTGGCCATCCTTGGCGTGTTCGGCCGCGACGCGTAGGTTCAGGACGCGGCCCAGCCGGCATGCGGGCCGCACATCGGCCCCCCGGCATGCGGGCCGCTCCGCCTCGGGCGAGCACCGTTCGTCCACGATCGGCATCATTGGCGCCACGATGACCCACCCGCTGGTCGACGTGGCGTGACAGGTCTCCGAGCTTGACGACACCCGGCGCGCGGCTGTCGCGGTTCCCGGCAGCGTCCTGGGCCGTCCCGTGGCCGGTGCTGCTGATCGCGGGCCTGATGGTTGCCCTCCTGCTGGCCGTTGCGGGTCAGTACGGGTTCCACGGCGACGAGATGTACTTCGTCGTCGCGGGCCGGCACCCGGCGTTGGGCTACGTCGACCAGCCGCCCCTGACGCCGCTGCTGTCCGCCGCATCGGTGGCCCTGCTGGGGGTCTCGCCGGCCGCGGTTCGCGTGCTGCCGGCGCTCGAGATGGGAGCCGTCGTCCTGCTGATCGCGCTGATCGCGCGGGACCTGGGCGGCTCGCCGCGGGCCCAGGTGATGGCGGCGATCACGGCGGCCCTGTCCGGGTATCTCGGTGCCGGGCATCTCGACACGACCACGGAGCCGGACCTGCTCGCGTGGGCGATCGTGCTGTGGCTCCTGGTCAGGCTCCTCGCCGGCGGTGATCGCCGGCTGTGGCTTGCGGTCGGCGTGGTGACGGGCATCGGGCTCGAGAACAAGGACACGCTGCTGTTCCTCGGTGCCGGACTCGCAGCCGGGCTCGTCCTGACCCGACGCTGGGACGTCGTGCGTTCGCCGTGGGCATGGAGCGCGATCGGGATCGCGATCGTGATCTGGGCGCCGAACCTTGCCTGGCAGGCAGCCAACGGCTGGCCGCAGCTCACCATGGCCTCGCAGATCTCCGGCTACGCGGAGGACAACCGGGCGCAGGTCGTGCCGCTGCTGTGGCTGTTCACGGGGCCGCTCCTGTTCCCGGTCAGCGCCGCCGGCCTAGGCTGGCTGCTGCTGGCGCGCGCCGCGGTGCCATGGCGCGCGATCGGGATCGCCGGGATCGTCGCGCTGGCCCTCGTGTTCGTCGCCGGTGGCAAGGCCTATTACGCGATCGGGACCGCGTCGGTGTGGATGGCCGCCGGCGGGATCGTGCTCGACCGCTGGCTCGACCGCGGCCACCCGCGCGTGAAGGCGGCCGCCTTCGCCGTCGCCGCCGTCCTGTCCACCTCGCTCATCGTGCTGCTGACGCTGCCGATCCTGCCCCTCGCCACGTACGCCACCACGTCGCTCCCGGCGACCGTGCCCGACACCGCCAACCAGGTCGGCTGGCCGCAGTTCGTCGCGACGGTGGAGGGCGTGGTCGCGTCCCTTCCCGCCGACGAGCGCGCTCGGGCGGTGATCCTGACCAACGACTACAGCGAGGCGAGCCCGCTCATCCTGCTCGGCACCGGGCTGCCGCCCGTGTACTCGGGTCACAACAGCTACTGGTCGTGGGGGCCACCGCCCGACGATCGCACGGTCGTGATCCACGTCGGCGGCTGGCGGCCGGCCGACTACGGCCGGTACTTCTCCGGTTGCCGGGACGTCGCCACCATCGACAACGGGCTCGGGATCCCGAACGGCGAGCAGGGTGAGTCCGTCACCGTGTGCACCGGGCTGCGCCAGCCGTGGTCCGAGATGTGGCCGGCGCTTCGGACGATCAGCTAGCCGCAACCCGGAGCGCGTGTCCTGACGCGCGAGGCGCCGCGGCAGCGCCGACCGGGGAGACCGTCCGAGCTAAAGCGGGGAGATGTGGGGCCGGCGCCTATCCTCCGGATGGCCGTCGCGCGATCAGCTCCGCGGTCCACTCCCGCAGCCGGCCGATGTGCTCGCCGAAGTGGTCTGCGGCGCATTTCCGGATCCACCAATCCGCCTCGTCACCCGGAAGGTCAAACGCGTGCCACGCCTCGACCATCAGCGAGCGGGCCGCGTTCGCCTGCAGCCACGCAACCTCCAACGGCTGGCCGTTCATGGCCTCGAGGAGCGCCGCATTGAGCGCGTCGACGTCGACGTCGTGCCCCTCGTAGGTGCCGGCGCTGATTCGCTCGAACTGGGCATGCGCCTCTGCGAGCCACGTCCCGAGGTGCGCCACGACGTCGCGGGCCGTCCAACCCTCGTCGAGGTAGTACCCGGGCTCGAGGCACTCGTCCGGCGTCAGCGATCGGACGAGCCCGGCGATCTCGTACCAGCCCATTCGTTCTGCCTCGATCTCGGCGCGGTACGGGTTGCCTGACGGGGTCGCATCTGGCGTCGGTCCGGGCGTGCTCAAGACTTGACGAACTCACCTTCGAGGGGCAGCCCTGCGTCTTCCCAGTCCAGGAGTCCGCCGGCGTACCTGCGCACGTTGGAGTAGCCCCGGCGCACGAGATCCCGATACAGCGCGACGCTCGACAGGCAGTCGACATGAGAGCAGTACACGACCACCTCGTCGTTCGGGGCGATCGCCGCATACAGCTCGCCGGGTGTGTCGAAGTGGAGCGAGCCCGGAATGTGCTTGGCCTCGAAGGCCCAGCGGTTGAGGGCCATGATCAGCCTCAGGTCGTCGCCCCGGTCGAGCTTCGCCTTCAGCTCCTCGCGGCTGATCGTCCGGATCGGCTCGTCGCCCAATGCGGCGCTGGGTCGGGGCTGGTCCATCATCGGTACCAGCATGAACATCCGGTCAACCCGGCCGTGGCTCCCGGGACCCGGGGCGAGTGACATCGAGGATCCGCCCGGCCGTCATCGGCTCACACGGCAACGTGCGGCGGCCGCCACCCTCCGGATGCGGCCTCGACGATCCGGGCACCCGCGAGGGCAAGGTCCTCGCGCCACGGCGGGGCGATGATCTGGACCCCGATCGGCAGGCCCTGGTCGGACGACCCCCCGCGAACGACGACCGCCGGCCAGCCCGTCAGGTTGTGGACGTCGCTGTAGGTGTCGCCGAACCACGGCGCGGAGCTCTCGCCGTGCCGGATCGCCGGCTGGGGCATCACCGGGCAGACGATCAGGTCGACGTCCCCGACCCATCGCAGCAGCCGGGAGCGAACGGCGTCCGCGCGTTCGACGAGCTCGGTCAGCGCATCGCCCGGGAGCGGGTCGGCCGGCGTCAGCCAGTCGCGGCTGGCGTAGGAGCCCCAGCCCTCGGTCCCGGCAGACCGGATCAGGCGCCGGAGCCAGGCAAAGCCGTCCGCCCGGATCAGGCCGTCCCAGGCCCGCCACGCCTCGTCGAGATCGGGCGGAACCTCGCGCCTGACCCGGGACCCCGCCGCGGCGAGCGCCTCGGCCGCGACCTCGACCGTGGCGATCGTCTCCCGGGTCGGTGTCCGGATGCCGTTGTCGGTGAATGCGACGACGCGCAGGCCGTCGGCGACGACGGCCGACGCATCCCCGAGGCTGACGGGCACGACATGCGGGTCGATGCCGTCCGGTCCCGCCAGGATCGGCAGCAGCAGCTCGAGATCCTCGACGCGCCGCGCGAGCGGGCCAAGCTGGGTGAACGACTGGAACAGCCCTTCGAACCCCGGCCAGTGCCCCGTCCGCGGTACCCGTCCGCTGGTCGGCTTGAGGCCGGCGATCCCGCACACGTGCGCCGGCTGGCGGATGCTGTCGCCGGTGTCGCTGCCGATGTCGAACGGGGAGCCACCCGCCGCGACGATCGCGGCCGCGCCGCCGCTGCTGCCGCCGGGCGTCCGCTCGAGGTCGTACGGGTTGGAGGTCCGGCCGTAGACGTCGTTGTCGGTCTCGTCCGACCAGGTGAACTCGGGCGTGTTGGTCTTGCCGAGCAGGATCCCGCCGGCTGCCCTGAGCCGCGCGACGACCGTCGCGTCTCGGGTCGGGACCCGATCCCGCCACCCGATGCTGCCCGCGGTGGTGACCACGCCGGCGGTGTCCAGGGAGTCCTTGAGCGTGAACGGGACCCCGTGGAGCGGCCCGAGCCGCGTGCCGCGCGCGAGCGCATGGTCGGCCTCGCGGGCACGATCCCGCGCATCGCCAGCCAGGCGGACGACCGCGTTGATCGCGGGGTTGACGCGCTCGATCCGGGCCAGGCACGCGTCGACGAGCTCCTCCGAGGAGACGGCGCGGGAGGCGATGGCCGAGGCCATCCACGTTGTCGAGGCAAGGCAAAGCTCGTCGGTCACGACGCAACGGTACGCGCCGGCGAGCGTTGACATCGGGCGCACGATGGCGACATGGCCGTGCAGACCTCCCGCGTGACCCGGCATCGGGTCCGCCGAACACGCCGGCTGCTCGCGCTCGCGATCGCTGCCGCGTTGCTCGCGACCGCGTCGCTCGTCAGGGCGCCGGCCGCGACCCTGGCCGCGAGCGACCCGATCATTGCGCTCGAGCCGGTGGTGAGCGGGCTCGACCACCCGGTGCTGGTCGCGAATGCCGGCGATGCTCGCCTGTTCGTCGTCGAGCAGACCGGTCGGATCCGGATCGTCAGCGGCGGAAGCCTGCTGGCCACCCCGTTCCTCGACCTGTCCAGCCAGATCTCCAGTGGCAGCGAACGCGGGCTGCTGGGGCTGGCCTTCCACCCCGGGTATGCGACCAACGGCCGCTTCTTCGTCTACTACACCCGGTCCGACGGCGACATCCAGGTGTCCGAGTTTGCGCGCTCCGCCGGCGATGCCAACCGCGCCGCCGCGGGCTCCGAGCGGCCGATCCTGCGCATCGAGCATTCCACCTACAGCAACCACAACGGCGGCATGCTCGCGTTCGGGCCGGATGGGTACCTGTATATCGGGACGGGTGATGGCGGCGGTGGCGGGGACCCGCTGGGCAGCGGCCAGAACATCAACAGCCGCCTGGGCAAGCTGCTCCGCATCGATGTCGACACCGCCAGCCCGTCCATCGCGTACGACATCCCCCCGACGAACCCGTTCGTGGGGACCGCGGGCGACGACCTGGTCTGGTCGTACGGGTTGCGCAATCCATGGCGGTTCTCGTTCGACCGGGCCACCGACGACCTGTGGATCGGGGACGTGGGCCAGGGCGCCTGGGAGGAGGTCGATGTCGCGCGAAGCGCGGCCGGCCGCGGCCGGGGGCTCAACTTCGGCTGGAACGTTCTCGAGGGCGACCACTGCTACAACGCGTCGACGTGCGTGCGGACGGGCAAGACGGCGCCGATTGCCGAGTATCCCCATGGAACCGGGGATTGTGCGATCAGCGGCGGGTACGTCTACCGCGGGTCCGTGAGTCCGCTGCTGGTTGGTCGCTACCTGTTCGGCGACTACTGCAGCGGCCGGATCTGGAGCCTGGTGGCGTCCGGCCCATCGCCACAGGCCGAGGTGCTGCTGACGGACACCAGCCTCCAGATCAGCTCGTTCGGCGAGGACGCGGCGGGCGAGGTCTACGTCGTGGCGCTGGGCGGCACGATCTACCACGTCGTCGAGACGCACGTCGTCCGCCGCTCCGGCTCCGATCGCTACGGGACCGCGGCCGAGATCAGCGCGGCGGCGTTCGCCCCCGGGGTACCGGTGGCCTACGTGGCGACCGGCCAGAACTATCCCGACGCGATCGCCGGCGGTCCGGCCGCCGCCGCCGAGGGCGGCCCGGTCCTGCTCGTCCGATCGGACGCGATCCCGGCCGCCACCGCGGCCGAGCTCAACCGCCTCAAGCCCGGCCACATCGTCGTGCTGGGCGGGCCGTCGGCCGTCTCGGCCGGCGTGGCCAGTGCGCTCGCGGGCTACACCGCGGGGACCGTCGTCCGCCGCTCGGGACCCGATCGCTACGCGACGGCGGCCGAGATCAGCGCGGCGGCGTTCGCACCCGGGCGTGCCGGTGGCCTACGTGGCGACCGGCCAGAACTATCCCGACGCGATCGCCGGCGGTCCGGCCGCCGCCGCCGAGGGCGGCCCGGTCCTGCTCGTCCGATCGGACGCGATCCCGGCCGCCACCGCGGCCGAGCTCAACCGCCTCAAGCCCGGCCACATCGTCGTGCTGGGCGGGCCGTCGGCCGTCTCGGCCGGCGTGGCCAGTGCGCTCGCGGGCTACACCGCGGGGACCGTCGTCCGCCGCTCGGGACTCCGATCGCTACGCGACGGCGGCCGAGATCAGCGCGGCGGCGTTCGCCCCCGGGCGTGCCGGTGGCCTACGTGGCGACCGGCCAGAACTATCCCGACGCGATCGCCGGTGGTCCGGCCGCCGCCGCCGAGGGCGGCCCGGTCCTGCTCGTCCGATCGGACGCGATCCCGGCCGCCACCGCGGCCGAGCTCAACCGCCTCAAGCCCGGCCACATCGTCGTGCTGGGCGGGCCGTCGGCCGTCTCGGCCGGCGTGGCCAGTGCGCTCGCGGGCTACACCGCGGGGACCTAGCGTTCCGGCGGCGGGCGGTTCGCGCGCCCGCTGCCCGCCGACTCTGCCCGATCGTGCCGATCAGGATGCCCGGTCGGTGCGCTCGGAGGGCACAGACGGGACTTGTCCCCGCCCTGCCCCGGTCGGACAATCGGACGGCGGTCCGGGAGCCAGGCCGGCTGCCGCGAGCCGTCGAAGGCCGGTGAGGCGCGGTGCCGCCCCGGCGCCACTACGCCGCATGGTGAGCGCGTGATGACGGAACGCAGCCAGCTCGAACAGCAGCGCCGGGAGATCCGCAGGCAGCACGGCACTCTGGCCGCCAACGAGCCGATCGCGCCGGCCGCGGCCGTGTTCGACGCTGCCGCGCGGGAGCAGACGCCGGGTCGCGGTGGTGGCCCAGCCGTCGGGCGCGCGATCGACGGTCTGCATACGAGCGCCGGCAACGCCGCGGTCGCCCGCCTGTTCGAGGGGGCCACGACGCATCGCCACCAGGAAGGCCAGGCGACGGCTCGGGCCGGCCACGCCGGCACCACGGACCGCCCCGGCCACGCCAGCAGCACGGACCGGCCCGTGGTCCAGGCAAGCGCCGCCGGCGAGGCCGCGCCTGCGGACGAGATGTCCAACGTGTCGGACGCGACGCTGGTGGCGCTGGCCGCGGGTCCCCCGAAGCACGGCCCGAGCTGGACGCACGTCGGCCCGCCGTCCAACACCACCTATGCCGTGTCCGGGACGCTCCGCGATGCGGCCAACACGGTCGCGGCGCGCACCGAGGCGGGCTCGGTGACCACGACACCGTCGAGCGATGCGGACGTGTGGACGCCCGACGGCGGCAATCCGCAGGTGATCGGGGCACGGGTCACGGTCGACCAGGTGGAGGAGCTGCCGACCTGGGCGGACGAGTCGCAGGCGACGGCGAACCAGCAGGCGGAGTGGAATCGGTTTCATGGCGCGATCACCACCCACGAGGCCGGCCACGTGTCGATCGACAAGACGTCGTACGCCAACGCGCACTCGAAGATGGTCGGCAAGTCCCCCGAGAGCGCGGACAAGGCCCTCGACACGGTCGAGGCGACCGCGACGACCGACAACGCGACGTACGACACGAAGACCGACCACGGCCTCAACCAGGGAACGCGCATCAACCCCAACATCGACGAGGTGACCAAGGTCCCCTGAGGTCCGCTCGCGGCGGATGGCGTCAGTGGCTCGGGGCCTCGAGCCGCACCGGTCGCCCGATGTATCGCCCGTAGGCATCGGCGGCCGCCTCGAGGCCTGCGACGGCTGCGGTCGACAGCGGTGCGAAGGGGACCGCGTCGATGTGCACCGCCCGCGCCGTGACCCGCCGGCTCCAGGTCCCGACGACCACGCCGTCGACCACGATCGTCGCCTTGAACATCCCGTTCGCGCCCGGGACGATGGCGTCCGCATGCCCGGGCAGGAGCACCGCCGACCGATCGCGATAGCCGAGGAGGTACTCGTCGAAGCCGGGCAGCAGCACGACGCCTGCCGTCGCGCCCGGGGCATCGAGGATCTCCGGGTCGAGGTGGTAGCGGGTTCCATCGATCTCGACCGTGGCCAGGCTGCCGCCGGCGATGTCCGTCCCTCGCCGGACATCGCGCATCGTCAGTCCGGACCAGCGCGCGAGGTCGGCGGCCGTCGCCGGTCCATGGCTCCGGAAGTACCTCCGGGCGAGCTCGCCCAGCGCCTCGTCGCGGTCCGGCCGCCTCGGGTTGGGGACCCAGGCGTCCAGCCGGGCGAATGCCTGCTGACGGCCATCGGACGGCCCCAGGACCAGGGTGCCCGTCAGGGCCAGGTACCACAGGATGTGATAGCCGCGCTGCCCGGCCGTGCTCACGCCGCCGGCCTCGATCGCCGCGAGCAGGGCGGCTCGTCCCAGCGCCTGCCGGCCGGGCAGCGCGGCGACCGCGGCCAGCCGCGCTCGCTCGATGTCGGCTCTCGCCGAGCCCGAGGGTCGCCCGGCGTTGGGCCGCCGAGGCGCGGGACCGCTCCGCGGTGAGCCCGAGCAGCCACGGCAGGTCGTCGGCGGTGACCAGGTGCAGGGTGCCGCGGAGCGGCCAGGAGCGCACGATCTCGCCGGCATCGAACGCGGCTTCGACATCGGGTTCGCGGGCATCGCCGGCGCGGACGCCGACGGACCATTTCACGCCCGGCAGGTCCTGGCCCTGCATCGCGAGCATCGAGCGCACGACATCGGCGGAAGCGGACGGGCGAACCTGGCCGGCGAGCCGGTGCGCGGTCAGCCGCAGCGCCGCCAGCCGGCGCTGTCCGGCGGTGAACGAGGATCCGGATGGCACGCACGGAGTATCGGTGGTCGCGCGACGACCTGCGCCGTCGTGGTCGGGAGGCCGGACGTGGCACGACCTGCCCGGCTCGGCCCGGGGCCCGCGGCAGTAGCATCGTCGGCGTGAGTCATGACCCCGCCGCCGTCGTCTCGTTGCGCACGATCCGGTTATGGCTGCCGCACCAGCACGGCGCGTGGGCGATGCTGGCATTGCCGGTCCTCGTGGGCATCGCTGCCAGCCGGTTCGTGCCGTCCCAGCTGCTGCTGACGGGCACGGCCGTTGCCGCCTACCTGGCATCGGCGACCATCCAGGCCTGGCTCCGGGCACGTCGCCGGCCGTCGTTCGTGCCATCGATCGTCGTGTATGCCGCCACGACCGCCGTGCTCGGCATCCCGCTGCTGGTGCTCGAGCCGCGCCTCCTGATCGTCGTCGTGGTGCTCGTCCCGGCCGGCGCGTTGACGCTCGCCGCCGCGCGGCCCGGCACGCCACGCGAGCTGGCCCTGAGCCTCGCCCATGTCGTCCAGGCGTCGATGCTGACCCCTGCCGCGATGCTCCTCGCCGGCGAGGCCGGTGCAAGCCTGCTCGTGGCGGCAACCGCGATCGTCGCCGTCGAGATGACCGGATCCGCGCTGGCGGTGCGTTCGGTGATCCGGGAGCGGGACAACGCGGGCTTCGCGGTCCGATCGGTGGGCTTCCATCTCGTCGTCACGCTCGTGGCGGCGGCAACCCTGCCACCGGCCTACGCGCTGCTCGGCGGGCTGCTCACCGTGCGGGCCGCGGCGCTGCCGGTCGCGCGCCGCCGGCTCGCCGCCACCCGCTGGAAGCTGCGCCCGATCCACGTCGGACTGATCGAGGCGGCGGCATCGATCGCCACCGTGGTCGTCGTGCTGGCGGTTCCGCTCGTGACGACGACGCGCTGACCGGCGCCACGGAGCGAGCTGGATCGCGTCGGCGTCGGCCGCGACCCACGACGGGATCGGCGCCCATCGGGCGCCGCGATCCGGTTCCGGCGCCGCCGCGTCATAATCCGCCGATGCAGGGTGAGCTGACCTCGGACCGACAGGGCACGCGTCCGGGCGTGGTCGATGGCGGCGCGCTCGACCCCCTGGTGGGGCCGCAGTGCTCGCTGGCCGTCCAGCTCCGCCGCACCACGGGCGCCGTCATCGGCCGCAGCGCCGAGCTCGACGCGATCGCGCAGGTGCTCCACGAGGCGACCGGCCGCCTGGCGGCGCTGACGCTCGAGGGCGAGCCCGGGATCGGCAAGACGCGGTTGCTGCTGGAGGCCGCCGAGCTTGCCGCGACCGCCGGGTTCACGTGCGTCGCGATCACCGCGGACGAGGAGATCCGCGGGCCGTTCCTGCTCGCGCGCAGCCTGTTTGCCTCGAGCGCCATCCGCGACTGCATCGCGGGGACCCCTGCCGAGGCGGCGGTCAGCCGCGTGGTCGAGGCCATCTCGGGCCGCGACGAGCGCGGGTTCGAGGCGCTGTCACCAGATGCCAAGCTGCTCCGCGCCTTCGACCTCGGGGGCGTCGCGATCTCGTCGCTCGCCGGGATCCGGCCGCTGGCGCTGCTCATCGACGACGTCCAATGGGCCGACGACGACACCCTGCGGCTGCTCCGGTACGTCGTCCGCAGCGATGCAGACCGGCCGGTGTTCCTGTTCCTGACGATCCGGCCGGACGAGTTCGCGACGGTCACCGAGGCCGTCAACTTCGTTGCCGACATGGAGCGCATGGGTCTCGTCCGGCGCCTGCGGCCCGGACGGTTCGGGTCGGTCGAGACGGCGGAGCTCCTCAAGCGGATCCTCGGCGGTCGCGTCGAGGCGGCATCGGCGGCCGCGATGCACGCCCAGTCGGAGGGGGTGCCGTTCATCGTCGAGGAGCTGGCCCGGACGCACCGGGAGGCCGGCACCCTCCAGCAGATCGACGGCCAGTGGCGGCTCGGCCGGAACGCTGCGCGGCTGGTGCCATCGGCGGTGCGGACGCTGATCGATCGCCGGGCCGCGCGGCTGCCCGCCCGGACGCGCGCCGCGCTGGGGGACGCCGCGATCCTCGGTCGCAGCTTCAGCCTCCGGGACCTGCGCGCGATCCGCGCCCGGATCGGCGAGGGCGATGTCGGTGCACCGGGTGCCGCGGTGCCCGATCCCGGACCTGCCGGATCCGCCGATGGCGTCGATCCGCTCGCGGATGATCTCGCCCCCGCCGTTCGGGCCGGCCTGCTGCTGCCGCAGTCGCAGGGCGAGCCGGCGGACTACACGTTCACCCACGAGCAGGTCC
The DNA here is from genome assembly GCA_963749705.1 of uncultured Chloroflexia bacterium. Classification (GTDB taxonomy): domain Bacteria; phylum Chloroflexota; class Limnocylindria; order Limnocylindrales; family CSP1-4; genus CAIXZV01. The sequence continues at coordinate 504,917 of CAVVNQ010000003.1, forward strand.
GGCAGTTCGCCGCCAACCAGCGCTCGGTGGCCCGTCGCCGCCAGGTCCACGCCGCGGTCGTCGACCTGCTGCTCGAGGGTGGCGAACCTGCCCCCGCCGGCCTGCCGATGCTCGCCCAGCACGCGCTTGCCGCCGGCGACACGGCGCGCGCGGCGCGGTTCTCGATCGACGCCGCGGCGTCGGCGCTTGCGTCGAACGCGCCGGAGGAGGCGCTCCGGCTCGTCGAGCAGGCGCTCCCGGTCGTCTCGACGCCCGCCGACCGCCGGGTCCTGCTCGCGACCCGTGACGACGCGTTTGCCGCGCTCCGGCGGACCAGCGAGCGGCTCGAGGGGCTGACCGAGCTGGCGGCGCTCGCGGAAGCGATGCGCGATCCCACCGTGGAGCTCGACGTCCAGCTCCGGCGCGCATCGGCGCTGCGCATGGATCATGACGAGGACGCCGCCGCGGACCTGGCTCGCCGCGTCCGTACCCGGGCGGCCGAGCGGGGCGACGCGGCGACCGAGCTGCGGGCAACCCTGGAGCTTGGCCAGGCGATCCAGCGGAGCCCGGTCGGTGAGTCGTTCGGCGGCGCCGCGGTCGAGATCGACCTCGAAGCGGCGGAGGAGGCCTACCGGCACGCGATCGCGCTCGCGGAGCAGCTCCACGACGACCGAAGCCTGGCTGCCGCCCTGCGCGAGATCGGCACGATCGATTTCGCTCGTGGGCGCGCGTGGTTCTCGGGCGAGGTCCGGGCGGGCCGGGCGAATGAGCTGGTCGCGATGCTGTCGTCTGGCGTGAGCATCGAGGACATGGTCATGTCCACGCCGATCGGGCCGCTGCTCACGGAGGCCACCCAGGTCCTTGAGCGAGCGCTGGGCATCTTCGAGCGGCTGGGTGATCGAACCGGCGTGATGTCGACGGTCATCGCCATGGCCTACACCCAGTACGGCCCGGTCATGCATTTCTCGTCCTCGGCGCGCCACCTCGAGGAGATCCGGCGCGTGACGAGCCGCATGTCCGAGCTCGTCACCGAGAGCGAACGCGCTCGCCTCGACCTCCAGATGCTGTATGGCGTCCACGTGTACTCGCGGGCCAAGGTCGTACCCGACCTCGCATTGACCCGAGGCGAGGACGCCCACCGGGAGGCCAAGCTCCAGGGCGACCGGTCGGTCGAGTTCCTCGCCGCGGGCGGCGTGGCGCTCAGCCTGCTCGACCTGGGCGATATCGACGGGGCGGAGCGGTGGCTCGGCCTGGCTGCATCGGCCGCGTCGATGGCGCCCTCCCGGACCCGGGCACGCCAGCTCGAGATGTGGCGCGGGATGGTCCGGGCCGGCGCCGGCGACGTCGACGGCATGCGCGGGCATCTCGAGCGCGCGGTGGCGATGGCGACCGAAAGCGGCAGGGCGTCCGCGCGCTGCGAGGCCCTGGCTCGCCTGGCCCTCGAGGCGGCGTCACTCGTTGCGCGGCAGGTACCCGGCGAGTCGGATGCCGCGGGGAATGACGGCCCGGATCCGGCGTTGCTCGAGCTCATCGAGCGGGCCGCCACCCAGGCCAACGAGCTGCTGCCGCTGCTGCCGGGGCACGCGGCATGGGGAGCCCAGGCCGACGCGGCGCTGGCGACCGTGGCCCTCGCGCGCGGTGACGACCAAGCGGCCGTGATGGCCGGCGGCGCGGCCCTCGGAGCGCTCCAGGCCGGGCTCCACGAGGACGCCAACCTCGAGATCGTGATCCCGGCAGCCCGGGCGCTGTTCGCCGGCGCTCCCCCCGAGGTCCAGGGATCGGTCCGGCAGTTCCTCCGGTCCACGCTTTCGCGGATCGCGCAGGGCACGGCGGACGAGGCGATTCGCGTCCGATGGCTCACCGGACCGATCGGGCGCCCGCTCGCGGAGCTGGTTGGCCCGCTCGATGAACCGGCGCCATCGACCCTGGCCCCGGAGCCGGCCGCGTCCGATGGCGCCCCCGTCCTCGATGATGCGGAGCGGCACGTGCTCCAGCTGCTGACGGAGGGCCGGACCAACGCCGAGATCGCGGCCGAGCTCGCGATCGCGGAGCCCGAGGTGGCGCAGCGGCTGGCGCGGCTGCAGGCCCGCCTGGGGACCACGAGCCGCGCCGAGGCCACCTCGCTGGCGTTCCGCGGGTTCGCCTCGGTGGGGTCGCACTGATGGCGATCCGGGCGCGGGTCGATCGCCACAAGTGCATCGGCGCCGGCAACTGCATCACGCTCGCCCCGACCGCGTTCGACTGGCTCGCGGGCGACTACGGCAAGACCGACGTCGTGGGCGCCGACAGCGTGGACGAGGAGGTGCTTCGCGCGGCGGCGTTCTCGTGCCCCACGGCCGCGATCATCCTCGAGGACATCTCGGAGCTGCTGCCCTGGCAGCTGCGGGGCAAGGCCGGACCCGCCCGGCGAGTCCTGAAGACCTTCATGTTCACGGACATCGTGGGTTCGACGAACCTGGTCGAGGCGCTGGGCGACGAGGCGTGGGAGACGATGCTCCGATGGCACAACACCGCGCTCCGGGAGGTGTTCTCGGCGCACGAGGGTGAGGAGATCTCGACCACCGGCGACGGGTTCTTCGTCAGCTTCGACTCCCCGGACCTCGCCGTGGCGGCGGCGGTCGCGATCCAGCGGCGGCTCGCGGAGCAGCGTTCCACGCAGGGCTTTGCGCCGCAGGTCCGGATCGGTCTCCACGCCACCGACGCGACGCAGGTCGGCGGCGACTTCCACGGCAAGGGCGTCCACGAGGCTGCGCGGATCGCGGCGCTCGGGGGCGGGGGCGACATCGTGGCCAGCGCCACGACCGTCGGCGATGCCCAACGAACGTCCAACTCACGGAGCGCGACGCTCAAGGGCCTGACCGAGGCGATCGAGGTCGTCAACGTCGACTGGCGCTAGCGGCGGTCTCCGACCTCGCGCGTGACCACGATGCCGTCCTCGTCCGCGTAGAGCTCGGCCCCGGGCACGAAGGTGGCGCCGCCGAAGGTGACCGGTACGTCGACGGCTCCCGCGCCGGCCTTGGCGCTCCGCCTGGGGTTCGAGCCGAGCGCCCTGATCCCGATCGGCAGCCGGGCCAGCTCGGCGGTGTCGCGGACGCAGCCGTTGATGACCACGCCCGCCCACCCGTGATCGACCGCCGATCTCGCGATGTTGTCGCCCATCAGCGCCGTCCGGAACGACGCGCCGCCGTCGACGACCAGCACCTGGCCGGCTCCGGGCGTCGAGAGCATCGTGCGCAGCAGGACGTTGTCCTCGAGGCAGCGGACCGTGCGGACGCGGCCGTTGAACCGGGTCCTGCCACCGAAGCCGCGGAGCTGGACCTCGCAGGAGGCGAGCTCGTCGGCGCGCTCGTCCATCAGGTCGGCGGTCGACCAGCTCGTCTCGATCCCTCGGGCTGCCCCGGTGCCTGATTCAGGCATCGCTCAGCGCTGACCGGACGGCCGGGATGACGCGGCTCCCGTACGCCTCGAGCTGCGCTTCCTCGTCACCGCTCATGAGGTAGAGGCTGAACTGGCCGACGCCGGCCTGGTGCAGCTCCGTGAGCCGGCGGACGTGGCGTGAGCGCGACCATGCGCTCGACGCTGGTCGAAGGCTTGAGCGTGAACCCGAAGTCCATGACCGGCAGCCTACACGCTGAACCCGCGGGCTACTGCGTGACGAGCCGCCCGATGAGCACGCCCGCGAGCGCCGCTGCGCCGGCGATCGCCATCGTCTGGAGCGCCGTCCGCCAGACGGGCTCGTGACCGACGAGGCCGCGGGCGATGCCCAGCAGCGCCATCAACCCGCCGGTCACGACCAGTGACACCAGCCGCGCGGTCTCGATGTCGAACAGCGCGAACGGCACCACCGGCACGCTCGCGGCGACGAGGTCGGCGATGAACATCCAGACCGCGTGGGTCCAGGGCGATGCGCCGACCCGCCGGGGCACGCCCAGCTCGAACGCGGCCACATAGTCGAGGAGCGCCTCGGGGTGGCGATTGAACGATGCCGCGGTCTCGCGGGCCTCGGCCTCGCTGAACCCCGTGGCACGGAGCTGCGCGGCGACGCGCTCGGCCGCCGGCGACGGGTTGGCGGCGATGCGGGTCCGCGCGCGGTCGACGAGGGCGGCGGCGCGACTGCGCTCGGAATGCACGTCGAGGTAGGTGCCGGCCATCATCGAGACCGCACCCGCGATCGCCCCTGTCGCGCCGGCGAGGAGGACGATCTGGCCGTCGTTCGTGCTCGCCGCGACGCCGAACACCAGGCCCGCGACGGAGACCGCGCCGTCCTCCATCCCGAACGCGACGTCACCGATCGAGGACAGCAGCGACGCGCGGACGCGTTGAAGGATGGAACGCACGAGCGAGATGGCCTCCCTGTTGGCTGACGGCCCAGTCTAGCGGGCCCGCCTCGAGCCTCAGCCGACGTCCAGCTCGATCCCTGCCGCGCGGCAATCGTCCGCGAACGCGGCCTGCGCGTCGGCGGTCGGATCCCAGCGGGTGGGGAAGCACACGATCCGATCCAGGCCGGTGTCGCGGTATTCACCGAGCGCATCGACCCGAGCCTGCCCGCCGTCGCGCATCTCCTCGTCGCTCGCATAGAGCGAGAACCGGAGGGTCGCGGGATCGCGGCCCTGGGCCTCGCACGTTGCCCGCACCTCATCGATCCGGACCCGGATCTCGGGCGCGTCCAGGAACACGAAGTTGAGCTCGTCGGCGAACCTCACGGCCAGCCCCGCGGTCGTGCGCCGGCCGTTGCCGCCCACGATCAGCGGGATGTGGGGCTGGATCCCCTTGGGCACGTTGATCGCCCCGGCCACCTGCGCGTGCTCGCCTGCGAACGTGGCCCGCCCGGGTGCGAGCATGCGGGTGATGATCTCGAGGTGGTCGGACAGCTGCGCCAGGCGTTCGGCGATGGGCGGGAAGCCGTACCCGTAGGCCAGCCACTCCTCCTCCTTCCAGCCGGCTCCGATCCCGAGCTCGAAGCGGCCTCCCGAGATGACATCGATCGTCGAGGTGAGCTTCGCCGTCAAGCCCGGGTTGCGGAACCCGGTGCACACCACCATGTGGCCCAGCCGCACGCGCCTCGTTGCCATCGCCAGCGCGGCCAGCGTCGTGAACGACTCGAACGTGATCTCGTCGGTCGGATCGGGCACCGTGTGGAAGTGGTCGAACACCCACAGCGACTCGAACCCCAGCCCTTCGGCGTGCACCGCGAGCTCGAGGGTGCGGGCCCAGGCGGCCCCGGCGTCCCAGCCGTCATATTCGCCCTTCCAGCCCTGGGGCGCCATCAGCCCGACCTTCATCGCCTCTCCCGGTTCCTGCGCCTCGATGGATCACCCACGAAGGTACCCCCGACCTGCGATGTTGCGCCGCCGACCGGTTCTGCCGGTCCCTCCCGCGCGAGCACGCGCCATGGTCCGGAGCGCGGGGGTACAGTCGGACGGTGCCCCCGGTAGACGCGCGCCGCGCCCTCATCCTCATCTGCGCCTTCGCGGTCGCGGTGTCGACGAGCTACACCAACCACGGCCCCGTTCTGGGGCTGATCAGCGGCGAGTTCGCGCTCGACGCGGCGAGCGCGGGTGCGATCGCGACGTCCTTCTTCCTCGGTGCGGCGACGCTGATGCTGTTCGGGGGCGCCGTCGCGGATCGCTTTGGATCGCGTCCGGCGGTGACCGCCGGGTTCCTCGTCGCGTGCCTTGCCACGCTCGGCTGCGGGCTGCTGTCACCCGGCTACGGCGACCTGCTGGTGTGGCGCTTCGTGGGCGGCCTCGGTGGCGGCTTTGCCTTTGCCGCCGGCGCCGCCTACACCCGGGGCGTGTTCGCCGGCCGGGGCCAGCACCTCGCCCAGGGCCTGTACGGCGCCTCGTTCCTCGCGGGATCGGCGAGCACGCTCATCTACATGCCCATCCTGGCCGGCGGGGACGGCGACTGGCGACGTGCCTACCTCGTCTCCGGGCTGGCCGTGCTCGGGTTGTGGATCGCCTGGTGGCGCCTCGCGCCCGCCGGACCGCGCCCGGTCGGGTCGCCGGGCGGTCTCGGCCTCGGCGCGGCCGTCCGGGCCCGAAACGCGTGGCTGCTCGCGATCTGCCACATGTGCGGGTTCGGCCTGGCCATGGTCCTCGGAACCTGGGTGGTCACGTACGTGACGAGCGCGTTCGGCCTGTCCCTCGTCGTCGGCGGCGCGCTGGGCTCGCTGGTCCTCGTCACCGGGATCGCCGCGCGATCGGGTGGTGGCCTGATCCTCGAGCGCGGCCTGCCGCCGGTCCACCTGATCCGGATCGGGCTCGCGCTCGCCGCGGGCGGGCTGGCCACGATGGCCCTCGCCGGCGACCTTGCGCTCGCGATCGTGGGGCTGCTCGCGACCGGGATCGGTGTCGGCCTGCCCTATGCGGCCGTGTTCAACGGCGCCGCCGCGAGCGTGCCGTCGAGCCCGGCATCGGCCCAGGGGTTCGTTGGCTGGGGCGGCGTGATGACCGCGGTCGTCGGGCCGCCGCTGGTGGGCCGGCTGCTCGACCTCACCGGCGGGTTCTCGAGCGGGTTCCTGGTGATCGCGGCATTCGCCGCCCTCGTCCTGGTCTCGACGCTCGCGCTCCAGCCGTTCTCGTTCGCGGCCGACGCCACGGCGGCATCGTGATGACCGCCCATCCCGGTTGGCCCGCCCGGCTCGCGACGGGACCCGTCGTGCTGCGCGCGCCGCGATCGGGCGACGGAGCGGCCTGGAGCGAGATCCGGCTGCCGAACGAAACCTGGCTGCGGCGGTGGCAGCCGACGACCGACGAGCCGTGGACGAAGCAGAGCGCGCCGGACATGTGGCCCCCGTTGCGCGGCTCGGCTGACGAGGCCGTCGATCGCCGGACGCCAGCCGGGCTGAACGCGCCGTCGCCATTCGCCGGGGCCTGCGGGCGCCCGTCAGGCTGGATCCGGCTGCCCGGACCCGCGCACCAGGCTGGCGACGATCCCGATCCCGCACACGCCGGCTGCAACCACGAACGCGTCGTGGATCGCCCCGCCGAGCGCCGCCCGCTGGAGGGCGCCCCCGGATGCGCTCCCCGCCATGTCCGCCAGGTGGACGGGCAGCCGCGTCGCGACGATCGCGGCGCTCAGCGCGATCCCAAGGGCCTGGCCCGTCACCCGCATCTGGGCCAGCGTCCCTGAGGCCGTCCCGATCCGGCGCCGCGGGACCGACCCCAGGACGGCGCTGCTGTTGGGGCTCATGAACAGGCCCTGTCCCACACCCAGGACGACCAGCCTCCAGACCAGGTCCGGGATCGCGAAGTCGGCCGGCAGCTGGGTGAGGCTGAGCAGCCCCAGGGCCATGACGGCCATGCCGGTGCTGGCGAGCACGCGCGGGCCAAACCGGTCGGATGCCGCGCCGCTGAACGGGGCAACGATGGCCATCGAGATCGGGACGGGGGTCAGCAGCAGGCCGGTCTCGATGGGCGAGAACCCCGACCCCTGCTGGAGCAGGAACGGCAGCAGGAATGTCGCGGTGAACAGGCCGGCGAACGCCACGACCACGCTCGCCAGGCCGGCCGCGAACGGGCGGATGCGGAACAGCGCGAGATCGATCATCGGCTGGAAGGAGGACCGCTCGACCACGATGAACGCGATGCCCATCACCAGGAACGCGGCAAGCAGCGCCATCGACGCGGGGCTGGTCCAGCCCCACGACTGGCCTTCGCTCAGCGCGAGCAGCAGGGCGAACAGCGAGGTCCCGGACAGCGCGGCCCCGCGCACGTCGAACGCCTGGCCTCGACCCGGGTTCTCGGCGGGCAGCACGCGAGCGGCCCAGGCGATCGCCAGCAGCCCGATCGGCGCGTTGATCAGGAAGATCGCGCGCCACGTGGCCAGCTGGGTGAGCAGGCCGCCCAGCGCGGGCCCGAGGCTGAGCCCGATCGACACGCTCACGCCGTTGAGCCCGAGAGCCCGCCCGCGCTCGCTCGCCGGGAAGGTCCGCGCCACGATCGCGGGACCCATGGCCATGATCATCGCGGCACCGGCGGCCTGGATGACCCGGAACGCGATCAGCGCCAGCTCGTTGGGCGCGGCGCCGCAGCACAGGCTCGCGACCGTGAACACGCCGAACCCGGCGAGGTAGACCCGCTTGAAGGTGAGCACCTCGCCCAGCCGGCCGACCGGCAGCAGCAGCGACCCGACGACCAGCAGGTAGGCCACGACCACCCATTCGACGGTCGTCAGGTCGATCCCGAAGTCAGCCTGGATCCGGGGCAGGGCGACGTTGACGATGCTGCCGTCGAGGGTCGCCATCAGCGAGCCCAGCGAGACGGTCGAGAGGATGAGCCACTTGCGATCGAGGGATTGCCCTGTTGCCACGAAGTCTCCAGCCCGAGCCGAAGGGCGCCGCTCCCGGCGCATGCTGCTCGGCCAGGAGCCCCTTCACAGCGCTCCGCAAACGCTGGGGGCGCGGACGGTCCGGGATGGATCGACCTTCATGCAGCGTACCTCGCGACTCCGGACGCTGCCGCCCGGCCACCCGCGCCCCGGCCCAACCCTGCTCGCGCCGGCGATCGCCCGGCGGGCTCGCCATGCCTGATCGGGCAGCGAATCTGCCCGACCTGCCGCTCGCCTTCCTCTCGCCGAGGGCGCGTCAACGCCCGATGATCCCGGCCGATGGACGCTTGGGATCGGCCGCACGCAAGTGGCTGAGCGCGTCGGGTCCGAGCGCCGTCGCGCAGAGCCCGGGCGCGATCAGCGTCGAGCTCCCGCGGGCCCGGCGAGCGCGGGTCCGACCGTGGCGGGTGCGACCGTGGGTCCGCCCGCGGCGGGAGCGTCCGCGGCCACGCCGGTGCCGATCGCCGAGCTGGCGCGCGCGGCCACCGGATCGGGACACCCGCGAGCGCCACGCGGCACGCTTCCGGAGATCTCGGCGGGAACCGTGATGGCGCTGCAGCGTGCGGCGGGCAACCGGGCGGTGTCCGCGGTCCTGGAGCGTCCGCCCCGGGCTCCCGAACGCGCGAAAGCGCACATCCAGCGCGCTCCTGCCGCCCCGGGCCGGCCGGCAGCCGGGGGACGAGGACCGGCGCCGGGCGGACACAAGCCGGCCGATGGCTACGACGACTATGTCGACCTGATCAATGGGTTCCAGGATCTGGCCATTGCCGCGATCAACCGAGGGGGTCGGGGCCTCGATTCGGCTCGTTTCGGCGGTGATCTCAGCGGGTCGCACCGACGGCTCCTCGAGCGGGTGCGCAAGGTCCTGATCCTCGCGCAGGAGCCATCGCCCGACTCGAAGCGGACCGCGGTCTCGGAGTGGCCCGCCCTCGAGCGCAAGCTGCAACAGGCGCTCGCGCATGCGCGCAAGCTGGGGATCCCGGGCACCCAGCTCGACGCCGTCGCGGACAACCTGGCGCTCGTCACGGAGAAGGCGGTGCACCTGCGGCGGCGAGGTCCGTCCGAGGTCGAGAGCCCGCGCGGCTACGTTGACCTGTTCAATGGCATCCAGAGCCTGCTCGCCGTGCTCCAGCAGGAGAACGTCGACAAGACCGACGCGGTCGTGCCGCTGAACCTGTACGAGACGAACAAGGCGCAGCGGGCGGCGCTCGCATCCGTCCAGTTCGGCGGCCACCTCACGCGGCGGCACCGGCATCTGCTGGAGGGGCTCCGAACGGCGTTCATCGACGCCCGGACCGACGCACCGGGCTACCCGAAGAAGGCGCTCGCGGAATGGCAGGCGATCCAGGGCCAGCTGCGCCACGTGTTCAGCCGGGCGCCGAGGTTCGTGGATGGAGCCGAGCCGCTCCAGGCTGAGCTTGCCCGCGTGGGACGGCAGCTGATCCACGGCGGCGTGTACGCCGAGGCGCACAACGAGGCGCTGAAGGGCACCGGCCTCGCCTCGCCCGATCGCCCGTTCGAGATCGAGCGGTTCCGCGAGGCCGCCGAGGAGATGGAGCAGGCGCACAAGCTCGCCGAGAAGGCGTTCGAGATGACCGGGGAGAAGGTCCTCGACGAAGCGCTCGAGCGGGCGGAGTTCAAGGACCTGGCCGGACCGATCCTGGAGCTCGCAAAGACGCCGGGGGAGATCGCCGAGAAGCTGGAGGAGTACAAGAAGCGAGGCGTCGTCGGCAAGTCCGTGACGGTCCTCGACATGGCCAACAAGACGCTCGCGTTCCGCAACGCGCTGATGAAGGTGTCGTTCGCGGTCACAAAGCGCTTCGCCGAGCGGTCCGTCCAGCTGGCGATTCGGTCAGGCGACTTCGAGGCCGTCGCGCGCTGGGGCAAGGTCAAGAACTGGGCCGTCGAGCATCTGGAGATGCTGGAGAAGGTCGAGAAGGTCGCCAAGGTGATCGCGATCGTGGTCAGCGCCATCAAGGTCATCGACTACATCGCCCAGGGCAAGTGGGCCGAGGCGCTCGAGGAGGCAGCGGAGACGACGGCCAGCCTCGCGGCGGCTGCGGCGGGCGGTCTCGGCGGCACGGCGATGGTCAGCGGCATCGCCGTGGTCCTCGCAGCGGAGGCCGAGGCGATCCACGGGGCCGCCGCCATGATCCGGTACTGCAAGAAGGCAAGCGTCCGCGAGGCGGCCTGGACGTTCATCGACGTGCTTGTCGAGGCGGCGAAGAACGAGGCGCGCGACTTCGTCGCCGACGTCAAGCTGCTCGAGGATCCCGCCAATGCGGGCGAGAAGCAGCTGATCGAGCAGCGGATCGATTCCTACGTCCCGTACTGGCTGAGGCATGTCGGCGACCTCAGCGAGCAGCTCGCCGACACGCGCGTGATCCGGGTCGGGGGCCAGGATGGGCTCAGGGGAGCGCTGGGTCCGGAAGCCCAGATCATCCTCAACGAGCCGGCCATCTTCGCGGGAAGCAACTGGCAGCAGATGGCACACCAGATCAAGGTGCTGTTCGCGGGCGCCAACTCGATGGCCCGGTATGTGGTCAGGAGCTATCCGCGCAGCGACCGCCCGGAGAAGAAGGAGGCCGGCGGCGAGGAGTAGCCCAGCCGGTCGCCTGGGACGCGACGTCGTTCCGGCTCGTCGCACGCGGCGCCCGTAGAATGGTCACGGGTCGCGTCCCCGACCCGGCCGGACCGCGCCCCGTCGCGGTCGCGAACGAGTCCCGCCGTCGCCGGCTGCGGCGGATGCGTACGAAGGGGTCACCTCGATGATCGATCCGGAGCTCCAGGCGGAGCGCGATGGGCTGAACCGCTATCCGGTCCCGTTCCTCCAGAACCTGATCGACAACGGCGAGGGCTGGCAGTCGGAAGGCGCTCTGAGCAAGGCGGTCGTGGATGCGCTCGAGGACGGCACGTGCGTGCTCGGTCCGGTTGCCCATCGTGACTACCAGGGTCACGTCGTCCCCGCCCGCGGGGACGTCGAGGCCGGTGCCAAGGGCACGCTCGCCTACGCCAACCGGCGCCGCGCCGAGCGCGGAGACCCGCTGCTCGTCGAAGGCGCCGACGGAAGGGTCACCGAGGCGGCCGACACCGCCTGATCGTCCCCGGCCGACGCCCCGGGCCGGCCGGGCGATGCCCGGCCCTGCGTCAGGCGTCGCGGTCGATCACGCCACCGAGCTCGTCGCGCAGTGCCGCATACGACTCGAGGCTCAGGTCCTTCGGATCCGTCGCCCGGAGCTGGACGCACACGTGGTCCGCGCCCGCATCGAGGTGCTCGCGCACCCGCGCGGCGATCGCTGCGGCAGCTCCCTGGGGGACGACGGCGTCGAGCAGGCGGTCGCTGCCGCCGGCGGCCAGGTCGTCATCGCCCCACCCGAGCCGGCGCAGGTTGTTGGCGTAGTTCTCGAGCCCGAGGTAGCGGCCGGCGAAGGCGCGCGCCACGGTCCGGGCCCGGGCGGAATCGGTGTCGATCACGGCGGCCATCTCCACCGCCAGCACGGGTCCGCTCCCAGCCGCTCGCGCGCCATCCGCGTGTGCTCGACCGGCACGAAGTACGGGTGTGCGCCGTCCGCACGCTCGGCGGCCAGCTCGAGCATGCGCGGTCCGAGGGCAGCCAACACGACCGGCGGCGGCTCCGCGAGCGGGGGCCCGTTGTAGTCCGACGCCTCCATCGCATCCAGGTACGCGGTCATCGTCTGGACCGGCCGGCCGTAGGTTCCGCCGCGCTGGGCGACCGAGGGCGCGTGGCTGACGCCGATCCCGAGCACGAATCGGCCCGGGTAGGCGTCGCACAGCGTCCGGGCGGCGTTGATCATGGCCGTTGGATCGCGCGCATAGATGTTGGCGATCCCGGTCCCGACCGTGATCCGCGGGCTGCCGGCCAGGAGAACGGACGCATGCGAGATCGCCTCCCGGCTGCCGAGGCTCTCGGGGAACCAGGCGGCCGAGTAGCCCAGACGCTCGTAGCTCGAGACACCGGCCTGGGCGTTGGCGACGGTCAGCGTCTGGAGCGCGAAGCTCCAGATCCCGACCCGGCCGAGCGTGGCTCGGAGGGCGTCGTGGCGTGCGGTCATGGTCCGGAGTCTACCGATCGCGTCGGGTTCGTCGCCCATCGCACGCGCAGGCGCCCCGGGCGACAATGGAGCCTGACCTTGCGTCCGCTCGCCGGAGAAACCCGATGACCTACGTTCCCGCGCCCGGCCGCTATGACGGCATGGCCTACCGCGCCTGCGGCCGAAGCGGCCTCCAGCTGCCCATCCTGTCGCTCGGCCTGTGGCACAACTTCGGCGACACGACGCCGGCGTCCACGCAGCGCGAGATCGTGACGACCGCCTTCGACCTGGGCATCACCCACTTCGACCTCGCCAACAACTACGGCCCGCCCTATGGCAGCGCCGAGAGCAACTTCGGTCGCATCCTGCGCGAGGACCTGGCCGCGCACCGGGACGAGCTGCTCATCTCGAGCAAGGCCGGCTGGGACATGTGGCCGGGTCCGTACGGGCAGGGTGGCGGGTCCCGCAAGTACGTGCTGGCAAGCCTCGACCAGAGCCTGCGACGCGTCGGCGTCGACTACTTCGACATCTTCTACTCCCACCGCTTCGATCTCGACACGCCGCTCGAGGAGACGATGGGCGCCCTGGCGACTGCCGTCCGCCAGGGCAAGGCGCTGTACGTCGGGATCTCCTCGTACTCGGCGACCAAGACCCGCGAGGCCGCGGCGATCCTGCGCGCCGAGGGGGTTCCGCTGCTGATCCACCAGCCGTCGTACAACCTGCTCAACCGGTGGTGCGAGCCGGACCTGCTCGATACGCTGGGCGACCTGGGCACCGGGATGATCGCGTTCACCGCGCTCGCCCAGGGGCTCCTGACCGACAAGTACCTCGACGGCATTCCGGCCAATGCCCGTGTCAATCGCCCGGGCGGCGACTCGTTCCCGCGCGAGGTGCTCACGGAGCCGACCCTTGCCCGCGTTCGCGCGCTCAACGAGATCGCGAAGCGACGCGGCCAGAGCCTGGCCCAGATGGCGTACGCGTGGGTGCTGCGCGATCCGCGGGTCACGAGCACGCTCATCGGCGCCAGCTCACCGGCACAGGTCGTCGAGAACGTGGGCGCGCTCGCGAACCTCGAGTTCTCCCCCGAGGAGCTGGCCGAGATCGACCGCCATGCCGTGGACTGTGGCGTGAACCTGTGGGCGAAGCCGAGCTCCGACCAGCGCGTATGAGCCGCCGCGCGGCCTGACCCCGAGGCGACTGGGACGCTAGGCTGCGCCAGGTGACCGCCCGCGATCGCTCCATCGCCGCCATCGTCGACACGTTCGTCCCCGCGGCCGAGGGGCTGCCGTCCGCGAGCGAGCTGGGCGTCCACCGGCGCCTGCTCGAGGAGGTGGCGGCGCTCGGCCGGCCATCGCTCCGGATCCAGCTCGACCTGCTGCTGCGGGCCATCGACTCGCGGGCCGGCGGTCTTGCCATCGGTGGGCGGCCGGTCCGGTTCGCCGATCTCGGCCAGGAGGGCCGGGAGCGATACCTGCGGCGGATGGCCGCCAGCCCGATCGCGCTCAAGCGGACCGCGTTCCAGGACCTCAAGCGCCTGACCCTCCTCATCGCCTACGGGCTCGAGGACTCGCCGTGGCGGGCCCGGGCAGGGTTCGTGCCACCGCCGCCCGATCCCGCCAGCCCGAGCCGCGTCAACGTCCGGACGCCGGCCGCCGGCGAGGTGATCGACGCAGACGCGGTCGTGATCGGCTCGGGGGCGGGCGGCGGGGTGGCCGCCGCGATCCTGGCGGCCGCGGGCAGGAAGGTGATCGTCCTCGAGCGAGCCGCGATGGTCACCGAGGCGGACTTCGGCGGACCGGAGCTGGCCGGTCTGGGGGCGCTGTTCCTCGATCGCGGCCTGACCGCGACCACGGATCGGTGGATCTCGATCCGTGCCGGCAGCGCGGTCGGTGGCGGCACCGTCGTCAACTGGAGCACGTCGCTGCGCGCCCCGGCCGCGGTCCGCGACGAGTGGCGCGTGGCCGGGATCGACGACCTCGACGAGCACTACGCGGCGATCGAGGCCGACATCCACGTCACCACCGACGAGAGCCCGGTCAACGGGCCGAACGGCCGGCTCGCCGCCGGGCTCGACGCCCTGGGCCTGCCCCGAATCGTGGTCCCCCGGAACGTGCGCGGCTGCGGTGACTGCGGCCCGTGCGCGGTCGGCTGCCGCCGGGGCGCCAAGCAGTCGACGCTGCGGACGTCGCTCGTCGCTGCCTGTGATCACGGTGCCGAGATCCTCGATCGGTCCGACGTCCGCCGGATCCTCGTGGACCGGGGGCGTGCGACCGGGGTCGTCGCGCGCGTCCCGGGCGGCGAGGTGACCGTGCGCGCGCCGCTGGTCGCGCTCGCTGGCGGAAGCATCCTGTCGCCCGCCGTGCTCCTCCGCTCCGGGATCGCCACGGGGACCGCGGGTCGTGGGCTGCACATCCACCCGGTGTCAGCGCTCGGCGCGATCTACCCGGATTCCCTGAACCCGTGGTCGGGCGTGCCCCAGAGCGTGATGAGCGACGCCTACGCCGAGATCGACGGGACCTGGGGCTTCCGCCTCGAGGCCGCGCCGACCCATCCGGGGCTGATCGCCACGGGGTTCCCGTGGTGGAGCAGCGGCGACCACCGCGACCTGATGACCCAGTGCGACCGCGTGGCGGCGTTCCTCGCCATCGTCCGCGACCGGACCACCGGGCGGGTCACGCTGGCGCGCGACGGCGGGGTGGCGATCCACTATGCGCCGGACGCGGCGGACCGGGACCTGCTGCGCCGCGGATCGCTCGAGGTCGCGAGGATCCACCGCGCCGCCGGCGCGCGCCGGATCATCCCGCTGCTCACGCCGCCGCTCGACTGGCACGAGGGCGAGCCGTTCGACGCCTGGCTGGACGCGCTTGCGCGGCGCCCGATCGAGTCCAACCGGATCCTCCTGTTCTCAGCGCACCAGATGTCCAGCTGCCGGATCGGGACCAGCCCGCGCGACAGCGTCGCCGACCCGGACGGGCAGGTCTACGGCGTGCGCGGCCTGTACGTGACGGACGCCAGCGCGATGCCGACGGCGTCGGGCGTCAACCCGATGCTGTCGCTGATGGCGCTCGCCCGACGCACGGCGCTGCGGATGGTCGCGGGCACGTAACGGCCGCCCGGCGGGTGCGCCAAACTCGAGGGCACACACGCATCGCGGCGTGAGCGAGGAGGTTTCCCGTGTTCGTGCCCCTTTCGGTCCTCGAGTTTCGCGACCGGGCGGCCGCCTATTTCGGTGACAAGATCGGCGTCGTCGATGGCGACACCTCGCTCACCTATCGCGCGTGGGCCGAGCGGACGCACCGGCTGGCGAACGCGCTCGTCGGCCTCGGCGTGGTACCCGGCGATCGGGTCTCGTTCATCACCTACAACACCCATCACCTGCTCGAGGCCTACTTCGGCGTCCTGGAGGCCGGCGCGGTCCTCAACCCGGTCAACATCCGGCTGGCGCCGCACGAGATCGCCTACATCCTCGACCACGCGGCCTCGCGGGTGGTGTTCTTCCACCGCGACTTCACCCCGCTGGTCGAGTCGATCGCGCCCCAGCTCTCGACGCGCCCGCGGTTCGTGGTGCTCGAGGGCGAGCCGGGCGGCGTGGCGGGGGACGAGTACGAGGCGCTGGTGTCGGGTGGCTCGTCAGAGCCCAGGCATCCACAGGTGGACGAGAACGCGATCGCCGAGCTGTTCTACACCAGCGGCACGACCGGGCTGCCCAAGGGCGTCGCGCTGAGCCAGCGATCGCTGTACCTGCACGCGCTCAACGCCCAGCTGTCGCTCCGGTTCGACGAGGACGACGTCGTCCTCCACGTGGTCCCGATGTTCCACGTCAACGGCTGGGGCGTGCCGCACTTCGTGACCATGATCGGCGGCCGCCACGTGATGCTCCGGAAGTTCGACCCGGTCGCGCTCATGGAGCAGGTCGAGCGCCACCGGGTCACGCGCCTCCTCGGCGTCCCGGCCATCTTCAACGCGGTGCTGCACCACCACGACCGCCCGAACCACGACCTGTCGAGCCTCAGGCAGCTGATCATCGGTGGCTCGCCGGCCTCGCCGGCCCTGGTCGGGGCGCTCGAGGAGCAGCTGGGCGTCCAGGCGATCGTCGGCTATGGCCTGAGCGAGACCAGCCCGATCGTGACCCTCGCCCAGCCCCGGCGGGCCCTCGGGGAGACCGAGCCGCCGGAGCGCCGGCGCGAGCGCCAGGCGATGACCGGCTGGCCGATCCCCGGTGTCGCGGTTCGTGTCGTGGACTCGGCGGGCGGTGACGTCCGCCCCGATGCCGAGCAGATCGGCGAGATCGCCGTGCGCGGCAACACGGTGATGCTGGGCTACTACCGCGATCCCGACGGGACGGCCGAGGCGATCCACGATGGATGGCTCCATACCGGCGACATGGCGACGCTCGATGAGGCGGGCTATGTCGTGATCAAGGACCGCTCCAAGGACGTGATCATCCGCGGCGGCGAGAACATCTCGTCGGTCGACGTGGAGAACACGCTGGCGGCGCATCCGGCGGTGCTCGAGTGCGCGGTCGTCGCAGCGCCGGACGAGAAGTTCGGCGAGGCGCCGGTGGCGATCGTGGTCCTCAAGCCCGGCGCGACGGCGACGACGGCCGAGCTACGGGCGCACTGCCGCGCGAACCTGGCCCGGTTCAAGGTGCCCCGCGAGTTCCACTTCCGCGATGCGCTGCCCAAGGGCGGCACGGGGAAGATCCTCAAGGCCGAGCTGCGCGAGCCGTTCTGGAAGGGGCTCGAGTCGCGGGTCCACTAGGCCGGCGCGACGGCGCCCGCACTTGCGGCGTCAGCGCATGGCGTAGACGCGCGCGTCGATCGCCTCGTAATGGTCGTACCGCTCGGTGAGCGGGCGCCCCCCGCGGGAGACGCGTCAGGCGGTGGTCGGGCTCGTCACCGTGGTCCGGCCGCGCTTCGCCGCCGCCTCGCGACGGTGCTTGACCACCAGCATGGACTTGCCCTCGGCGGCCTTGACGTCGATCGTCTTGCCATCGAGCAGGTCCGCCGCACTCGGCGCGACGAGGGTGGACATCTTGCCGCCGTCGACGAGCCGGTCACCTTCCTCGGGGGAGCGAACGAAGGTGAGTGCCAGGCGCCCGGATCGGCGGATGAACCGGGGAAGCTCCTTCGCATCGATCCCGCGCTGTCCGCGAACCCGCTGCAGGTGATCGATGGCCTGGGTGGTGAGTCGAAGCATTGGCGACCTCCGTATGCATGCTTGGGGCCGGACCTCGACGGCTGCCGACCGGCCGTGGACGGCGCGCGCGTGCGCCGACATCCCGCCTGTCTGTCCAATAGTAGCCCATAGGCTAGTATTTGGTCCAGCCGAGCCCGAACGACACTCGAGATGCCGGCGCAGGCGGCAGCGTCGCGCAGCCCGAACGCGGCGTGGACCTCCGGTCCTCTCGCGCGACCCCGAACGCCCCGGTGGGGCACGATGGCGTCATGCACCCCGACCCCCTCGCTCCGTTGCTCGCCCGCGACGGTGTCGTCGTCCTCGATGGCGGGCTCGCGACGCAGCTCGAGGCGCAGGGCCATGACCTGTCCGACCGGCTGTGGTCCGCGACGCTGCTCGCGACCGTGCCGGAGGCGATCGTCGAGGCGCACCTGGCGTACTTCCGGGCGGGCGCGCGCGTCGCCACGACGGCCAGCTACCAGGCGACGTTCGAGGGGTTCGCCGACCGTGGCATCGACCACGATCACGCAGCCGAGCTGATGCGGCGAAGCGTGACCCTCGCCGCGCAGGCACGCGACCGCTACCGCACCGAGCTGGCCGCCGGCGGCGCGCCGGATCCCGGACCGCTCCTGGTCGCCGCCTCGATCGGCCCGTACGGGGCGATGCTCGCGGATGGATCCGAGTACCACGGCCGGTACGGGCGCTCCGTCGACGAGCTGATGGCGTTCCACCGCGACCGGCTGCGGGTCCTGGCGGCTGAACCAGCCGACGTGCTGGCGATCGAGACGATCCCCGAGCTGGACGAGGCCGTGGCCCTCGCCCGGCTGCTGGACGAGGTCCCGGGGACCCCCGCATGGATCAGCTTCTCGTGTGCGGACGGCGCGCACCTGCGCAGCGGCGAGCCGTTCGAGGCGGCCGTGGCTGCGGTGGCCGGGTCACCGGCCGTCGTCGCGGTCGGCGTGAACTGCACGGCACCCGAGCACGTCACGTCGCTGGTGGGGCTCGCCCGCGGCGTCACGGCCAAGCCGATCGTGGTCTACCCCAACAGCGGCGAGGGATGGGATGCGGCCGCGCGCCGCTGGACCGGCGCGGCATCCACGCGGGTCGATGGGGCCGCCGCGGCCCGGTGGCGCGCCGCCGGCGCCTCGCTGATCGGCGGCTGCTGTCGCGTGACGCCGGACCAGATCGCGCTGCTCGCCGCCTCGCTCGCATGAGCGCGCCGTTGGCGGGCGTCGCGTTGCACCGGGGCCGCGATCGGATCCCTCCGCCGCGCGGCATGACCACGTGACCACCCGCACCGAAAACGTGACCTGTGTCACGAGGGCTGAACCCGCTCGCCGGGCTAGGCTGGGACATCGTCCGTTGCCGCCAGGGCCGAGCCAAGGAGATCGATGGTGCACCGCCGCGTCCTCGCGGTCGCGATGACCCTGTTCGTCGCCGCCTGCGGATCGAGCGCTCCACCCGCAGCCACCGGGCCGGTATCCTCACCGCTCCCCGCCGGCACCTACACGTCCGCCGCGTTCCAGCCACCGGTCACGTTCACCGTGCCCGAGGGATGGGAGCTCGGGACCGACACGGCCGGGTACCTCGAGCTCCACCCCGCCGGCTCCGACCTCGTCGGGATCCACCTGTTCCGCGATGCCGTTGCGGCATCGCAGGATCCGGCCTGTCCGACGGCAGCCGAACCCGGGATCGGGACCACGTCCACGGACCTCGTGCTGTGGATGCGTAGCCTGGCCGGGCTGACGGTCAGCACGCCCGCGATGACGACCATCGGCGGCCTCCGTGGCACGTCGCTCGACATCGGGATCGCCCCCGGCTGGGCGAGCTCATGCCCGTTCGCGAACGGGCTGCCCACCGTGGCGTTGCTCGTCGGCGAGGCGAGCGGCCTGCGCTGGGTCGTCGCGGGCAATGAGCGGCTTCGGCTGCACATCCTCGACCTGCCCGGCGGCGGCACGGTGATCGTCGATGTCGACGCGTTCGACGGGACGCTGATGGACTCGCTCCTCAGCGCCGCCTCACCCGTCGTCAAGAGCCTCGAGTTCCAGGCGGGCTGATCGCCCGTCCGCCACGCGCGGATAATCCGCCGATGACGCGGCCACGCGCACGCCGTTCCGGGTCCGGGCAGCAGGCCTCCGCGACGCCGCGGATCCTGGCGCTGATCCCCGCCCACGATGAGGCTCCGCGCATCGGACCGGTGATCACGGTCGCCCGACGCCACCTGCCGGTGCTGGTGGTGGATGACGGCTCCGCCGATGACACCGCGGCCGTCGCCGAGGCTGCCGGCGCGACGGTCCTCCGCCAGCGGCCGAACCAGGGCAAGGGGGCCGCGTTGCGGGCCGGGTTCCGGCGTGCCCTCGACGATGGGTGGGACGCGGTGGTCACGCTCGACGCGGACGGCCAGCACGCGCCGGCCGAGATCCCGCGCCTGGTCACGAGGTTCACCGAGCCCGTGGTGCCCGGACCTCGGCCGGAGCTGGTCATCGGCTGCCGCGACTTCGCGCAGATGCCCCTCGTGCGACGGCTGTCGAACACGCTGGGCGGCATGCTGTTCTCGTGGGCCGTCGGTCGCCGGATCCCGGACAACCAGTCGGGCTACCGGCTGGTCGGGCGGCGCCTGATGACCGAGATGGTCGGCAGCCGCGAGGCCGGCTTCGAGCTCGAGGTCGAGATGATCGCCGTCTGCCTCCGGCTGGGCTGGACCCTGGACTGGGCGCCGATCTCCACCATCTACACGGGCGGTCCGACCCACGTGCGCCCCCTGGCCCACCTTCGACACTTCGTGCGCGCGACCCGGGCGGCGCGCCGGATGGTGCGCGAAGGCCGCCGCACGACGGATCCGTAAGGCAACTTCACCCCACGTCCACCCGCAATGAAGGCCGAGGCGTCATGCTGAAGTCCGCGCCGGCCGTATCGGCGCGCGCGCCACACCGCCCAAATGGACCCGAATGACCGAACCCGGACCCGATCCGCAACACGATCCCACCGAGCCCGCCACCCCGGCTACGCCGGCCGTCACCAATGCTGCCCCGGAGCCCACGCCCGCTGCCGGCCCTCCGCCGCCGCCGTTCGTGCCGCCGTCCCGGCTCGGAACGCGACGGACGACCACATGGATCGCGGCCTTCCTGGCGCCCGTGCTGGCCGTTTCCCTGTTCCTCGCAGGTGCCGGAGCGGAACGGTCAGGCTGGTTCGGCGACTCCGGTACTGTCGCGCCCACCGCATCGCCGTCCGGCAGCGCTGCCGAGCTCGCGCTGATCGAGGAGGCATGGCGCGACCTCCACGAGCATTACGTGGACGCCAGGAACCTCGATGACCAGGCCCTCGCCTACGCTGCGATCAGCGGCATGACCCAGGCGGTCGGCGACGTGGGACACACCTCGTTCCTCACCGCCGCTGAGGCAAAGGCGTCGGACCAGTCGCTGTCGGGCACGTTCGTGGGGATCGGCGTCCGGGTGAGCGGGGAGACGGGCGCCGTCACGATCGCGTCGATCATCCCCGGCACGCCGGCGGCCGACTCGGGCCTCCGGCGCGGCGACCGGATCGTGGCCGTGGACGGGAAGTCGACCGAGGGAGAGACGGTCGACCAGGTCGTCACCCGCGTGCGAGGGCCCGAGGGCGAGGCCGTCACGCTCACGATCGCCCGGGCAGGGATCCCGAACTTCGACCTCACGATCACGCGCCGCAAGTTCGACCTTCCCCTGGTGAGCTGGGCGATGGCGCCCGGGACGACCGTTGCCGTGATCCGGCTCGACCAGTTCGCCACCGGCGCCACCAAGGGCATCCAGGACGCGATCACGAAGGCCAAAGCGGCGGGTGCCACCGCGCTGGTCCTCGACCTGCGCGGCAATCCGGGCGGCTACGTCAGCGAGGCGATCGGGGTGACCAGCCAGTTCGTGGGTGACGGGATCGTCTACCGGGCGATCGACGCGAGCGGCAAGGAGAAGGACTCGCCCGTCGAACCGGGCGGTCTCGCCACGCATATCCCCCTCGTCGTACTGGCCGACGGCGGCACGGCCAGCGCGGCCGAGATCGTGACCGGGGCGATCCAGGATGCCGGCCGGGGCAAGGTCGTGGGCGAGAAGACGTTCGGGACCGGGACCGTCCTCGGGCGGTTCGACCTCGCGGACGGCTCGGCGCTGCGGATCGGCGTCGAGCGCTGGCTCACGCGGGCGGGTCGACCGATCTGGCACGAGGGCCTGGTTCCGGATGTGACGGTCGCCCTGGCCGCCGATGCCCAGCCCGTCGGGCCGGACGAGCTCCGGGACATGACGCCAGCGCAGCTCGCGGCGTCGGGCGACACACAGCTGCGCAAGGCGCTCCAGCTGGCCGAGGGCGAGGGCTGACGCCCGACTGAATCAGAACGACCGCCGGGATCCGGCGGTCGTTGGTTGACGCGGGGTTCTGGGTGCGCAGCCGAACGGTCAGCCGCGCTCGAGCCGGGACGCCGCCACGTGGCGGCTCCAGTCACTCGTCCGTCCATCGGGCGATGCCGAGCTTCCGACCCAGCCGCAGACGCAGGTGACTTCCTGGCTGCGATGGCGATACTCGGCGATCACGTGCTTGCGCTCATCGGCCGGCGGAGCCGGTCGTCGAGGGGGCAGCCCCGTAGCGGGACGTGTGACGTCGGCCATGAAGCTCAGGCCCGGCGCTGGGCGAAGCAGGAGCTGCAGTAGACCGGCTTGCCCGAGGTCGGCCGGAACGGCACCTCGGTCTCCTGCCCGCAGGACGAGCAGGTTGCGGGGAACATCTCGCGCGGGCCGCGGCTGCCGCCGCCGCGCGAGCCGTAGCCGCCACCGCCACCGGAGCCGTAGCCACCGGAGCTGTAGCCACCGCCGGCGCTGTAGCCGCCGCCGGCGCTGTAGCCGCCGCCGTCCGCGTTGCGGGCAGCCTTGCGGCTGGCGCGACAGGACGGGCAGCGACGCGGCTCCGTGAAGCCACGCTCGGCATAGAAATCCTGCTCGCTGGCAGTGAAGGTAAAGGCCTGGCTGCAGTCAGCACAGGTGAGCGTCTTATCGACGTTCATCGAGATCCACATCCTCGTGGTTTGCGACGGTTTCCGCGATCTTCCTCGGCGGAATCCGGGAGGGAGTGGATCGAGTCGGCCGTACTAGGCTCGCCCTACGGTGGGGCGTCGAACGAGCATACGCCATAAATGCCCCCCCGCCAAGGTATGGATTTCCGCCCGCGAGCGTCGCCCGGGGGCCTGGCCGGGCGCGGTCAGCGCTTCGCGGGCAGCGACGCCGCGAACGCGATCGCGCGGGAGACCCAGGTGTCGAGCGCGGCGTCGTCATGGATCATGTCCGGCGGCAGCGTCGCGTAGCCGGTCATCGTGCGGCCCGGCATCGGGCTGAACGGCTTCGCGCCGGGCAGCTCGAGCACCGCCTCGAGGTCTTCAGGGCCGAGGCGGACCGTCCAGGCGTCGGCGAACAGGTTGGTCGCGAGATTGCCGCCCACGAACAGGGCCGGGTAGCCGAACATCTTCCGGCGCTGGGCCTGGCCGAACCTGCCCGCGACCTCGTCGAAGCGGGCGATGAGCTCCGGTGGCGACTTCTCGAACGACGGCATGGTGGTCGCCTCCTGCGCGACGGCACGCTGGATCGCGGTTGTATCGCTGGAGGATACGCGCCCGACCGCGGGCCCCGGTCAGCCGGCCGGCTCGTCCGCCAGGTTCTGGCCCAGCCACCGAGCCGCCTCGTCGACGTCCATGCCGGCGCGCCGGGCGTAGTCCTCGAGCTGGTCGTGCCCGATCCGCCCGATGCCGAAGTAGCGGCTCTCGGGATGCCACAGGTAGATGCCCGACACGGCGGCCGTCGGCAGCATCGCGTACGACTCGGTCAGGCGAATGCCCGCGCGTGCCTCTGCCTCGAGCAGCGCGAACAGCGCCCCCTTCGTCGTGTGGTCCGGGGTGGCCGGATACCCCGGGGCGGGCCGGATCCCCTGGTATCGCTGCGCGATCAGCCCGTCGTTGTCGAGCCGCTCGTCGGGCGCGTATCCCCACAGCTCGCGGCGGACCCGCTCGTGGAGCCGCTCGGCGAACGCCTCGGCCAGACGGTCCGCGAGCGCCTTGGCCAGGATCGCGCTGTAGTCATCGTGCGCGGCCTCGTGCTCCCGGACGATGTCGTCAAGGCCGTGCCCCGCGGTCACCGCGAACGCCCCCAGATGGTCCGCCACCCCGGCCGGACCGACGAAGTCCGCGACCGACAGGTTGGGTCGGGCGTCCGTCCGGGCCATCTGCTGGCGGAGCGCATGGAGGCGCGCGAGCTCGGTCGCCCGCGTCTCGTCCGCCCAGATGACGATGTCGTCCTCGGGGGTCGAGTTCGCCGGCCAGAAGCCCACCACGGCGGACGCCGACAGCCGGCCCTCGTCGACGATCCTGCGCAGCATGGCCGTCGCGTCGTCGTGGAGCGAGCGCGCCGCGCCGCCGAACCGTGGGTCGTCGAGGATCGCCGGATAGGCGCCGCGAAGCTCCCAGGTGGCGAAGAACGGCGTCCAGTCGATCCGCTCCACGAGCTCCGCGAGCGGGTAATGGTCGAGCGTCCGGACGCCGAGGAACGACGGCATCGGCGGTGGCGTCGACCAGTCGGCCTGCAGCCGGTTGGCACGGGCCTCGGCGATCGAAAGGCGGGTCTCCCGTGCGCGACGGCCTTCGCGCTCGCGGCGAACGGTCTCGTACTCCTCGCGGACGCCCGCGGCATACGCCTCCCGCCGTGCCGGGTCCATCAGGGCGCCCGCGACGCCCACCGCGCGCGAGGCATCGACGACATGCACGACGGGTGCCGAGTACCCGGGCTCGACCTTGACCGCGGTATGGACGCGCGAGGTCGTGGCGCCGCCGATCAGGAGCGGCGTGCGCATGCCCTCGCGCTCCATCATCGATGCCACGTGGACCATCTCGTCCAGCGAGGGCGTGATCAGCCCCGACAGCCCGATCAGGTCCGCCCCCACCTCGCGCGCGGTCTCCAGGATCCGCGCCGCGGGCACCATCACGCCAAGGTCGATGACCTCGAAGTCGTTGCAGCCGAGCACGACGCCCACGATGTTCTTGCCGATGTCGTGCACGTCACCCTTGACCGTGGCCATCACGATCGTGCCCGCGCGACGTCCCGTTCCCTCGCGCTCGGCCTCGAGGTACGGGATGAGGTGAGCCACGGCCTTCTTCATCACCCGGGCGCTCTTGACGACCTGGGGCAGGAACATCCGGCCGGCGCCGAACCGGTCGCCGACCACGTTCATGCCGGCCATCAGCGGGCCCTCGATGACGTCGAGCGGGCGGCTCGTCAGCTGGCGCGCCTCCTCGGTGTCCTCGACGATGAACGCGTCGATGCCCTCGACGAGGGCGTGGGTGAGTCGCTCGTTGACCGGCAGCTCGCGCCATTCCAGGTTGTCGGCCACGCGCGCCTGCCCGCCCGCAGCCGCGTACCGGGGGGCGATCTCGAGCAGCCGTTCCGTGGCATCCGGCCGGCGGTCCTGGACCACGTCCTCGACCCGCTCCAGCAGGTCCGGGTCGATGTCGTCGTACAGCGGCAGCGCGCCCGCGTTGACGATCCCCATGTCCATCCCGGCCCGGATCGCGTGGTACAGGAACACGGCGTGGATCGCCTCGCGTACGCGGTCGTTGCCGCGGAACGCGAACGACACGTTGGACACACCGCCGCTGATCCGCGCGTGGGGCAGCGACGCCTTGAGCCGCCGGACCGCCTCGAAGTAGGCGACGGCATACCGCGCGTGCTCCTCGATCCCGGTCGCGATCGCGAAGATGTTGGGATCGAGGATGACGTCCTCGGGCGCAAAGCCCGCCCGTTCGGTCAGCAGGCGGTAGGCGCGGGTCAGGATCTCGACCTTGCGCTCCGTCGTGTCCCCCTGGCCCTGCTCGTCGAACGCCATCACGACCACCGCGGCGCCATACCGGTGGCACAGCGACGCCTGGCGCAGGAACTCCGGCTCACCCTCCTTGAGCGAGATCGAGTTGACAACGCCTTTGCCCTGGAGCTGGCGCAGCCCGGCCTCGATGATCGACCAGCGCGAGCTGTCGACCATGACCGGGACCGCGGCAATGTCGGGTTCGCTGCCCAGCCGGCGGAGGAAGCGCGTCATCGCCGCGACGCCGTCGAGCATCGCCTCGTCCATGTTGACGTCGAGCATCACCGCGCCGTTGGCCACCTGGTCACGCGCGATCGCGACCGCCTCGTCCTCGGCGTCGCGTCCGGCGGCCATGAGCCGCGCGAACTTGCGCGAGCCGGTCACGTTGGTCCGTTCGCCGACGTTGACGAACACGCCGCCCGGCATCGGGATCGTCAGCGGCTCGAGGCCGGCGAGCCGGGTCTCGTGCGTGCGCTCGGGGATGACCCTGGGCGGAACCCCGGCGACCGCCGCGGCGATCGCCGCCACGTGCTCCGGCGTCGTCCCGCAGCAGCCACCGGCGACGTTGAGCAGCCCTGCCCTCGCCCACGCGCCCAGCTCGGCGGCCGTCTGGTCAGGCGTCTCGTCGTAGCCGCCCAGCTCGTTGGGCAGGCCGGCGTTGGGATAGGCCGACAGGGCGATCGGCGCAAGCCGCCCCAGCTCCTCGACGTGCTCGCGCAGCTGCCTCGCGCCCAGGGCGCAGTTGAGGCCGACCAGCAGCGGGTCCGCGTGGCGCACGCTGTTCCAGAACGCGGCGACCGTCTGGCCCGACAGGGTCCTGCCCGACGCGTCCACGATCGTTCCCGAGATGATCACCGGCAGCCGCAGGCCCAGCGCCTCGAACGCGTCCTCGATCGCGAAGATCGCGGCCTTGGCGTTGAGCGTGTCGAAGATCGTCTCGACCAGCAGCAGGTCCGCCCCGCCGGCGATCAGGCCGTCGGCCGATTCGCGGTAGGCGGCCGCCAGCTCCTCGAACGAGACGTTGCGGGCGGCCGGGTCGTTGACGTCGGGGGAGATGGACGCGGTCCGGTTGGTCGGTCCGAGCGAGCCGGCGACGTACCGCGGCCGGCCGTCGCGTGCCTCCGCGGCATCGGCCGCCTCGCGCGCCAGCCGGGCGGCGGTCTCGTTCATCTCCCGGGCGACGTCCTCCAGGCCATAGTCGGCCTGCGCGATCCGGGTGGCCGTGAACGTGTTGGTGCTGATGATGTCCGAGCCCGCGTCAAGGTACCCGGCATGGACCGCCCGGACGGCATCGGGCCGCGTGATCGACAGCAGGTCGTTGTCGCCCCGCACGTCGCGCGGATGGCTCGCGAAGCGGGCACCACGGAAGTCCTGCTCCGAGAACCGGTGTCGCTGGAGCATCGTGCCCATGGCGCCGTCGAGGACCAGGATGCGCTGGCGGAGGATGCCCGGCAGCAGCTCGAGCCGCGAGGCGCGGGTGAGCGGCGGCGGAGCTGCGACGTTGGCCGGCATCAGGCGACCAATCTACCCCCACGGCATCGGCGTCATGGCCCGCCGGCAGGCGATGGCGGTCTCATCCGCCGCGTCAGCGCAACGGAATCGACGGGCGGCTGACATCATGACCGGAGACGACGCGACCAGTCGTGTGCCGCGCCGTTCGGCGCCCGATCCCGTCCCGCCGGCGTCGCATCCGCGAAGGAGATCGAGACATGCGGATCCTGGTGATCGGCGCCGGTGGCGTGGGCAGCGCCGCCGTCGGCATCGCGGCCCGACGCGAGTTCTTCGAGCACATGGTGGTCGCCGACTACGATCCCGCCCGGGTCGAGCACGCCCTGGCCCAGGTCGCCGGCGACGGCCGCTTCTCCGGCGCGCAGGCCGACGCGTCGGATGTCGAGGCGATGGTCGCCCTGATCCGCGAGCACCGGATCAGCCATGTCCTCAATGCCGTGGACCCGCGCTTCGTGATGCCGATCTTCGACGCCACGTTTGCGGCGGGCATCGACTACATGGACATGGCGATGTCGCTGTCGCGCCCGCATCCCGATCGTCCATACGCCGAAAGCGGCGAGAAGCTGGGCGATGCGCAGTTCGCGAAGGCGTCGGCGTGGGAGGCCGCAGGCCGGCTGGCCCTCGTCGGGATGGGGGTCGAACCCGGCCTGTCCGACGTGTTCGCCCGCTATGCCGCCGATCACCTGTTCTCGGCCATCGACGAGGTCGGCATCCGGGACGGCGCCAACCTGACCGTCGACGGCTACGAGTTCGCGCCGTCGTTCTCGATCTGGACGACGATCGAGGAGTGCCTCAACCCGCCGGTCATCTGGGACAAGGACCGCGGCTGGTACACGACGCCGCCGTTCAGCGAGCCGGAGGTGTTCGAGTTCCCGGAGGGCATCGGCCCGGTCGAGTGCGTCAACGTCGAGCACGAGGAGGTCCTGCTGGTCCCGCGCTGGGTGGACGCGAAGCGGGTGACGTTCAAGTACGGCCTCGGTGACGAGTTCATCGAGGTGCTGCGGGTGCTCCACAAGCTGGGTCTCGACAGCACCGCACCGGTGCGGGTCCGGGGCGCCGAGGTCTCGCCCCGGGACGTGGTTGCCGCCTGCCTCCCGGATCCGGCCGGGCTGGGCGACCGGATGCACGGCAAGACCTGTGCGGGAACGTGGGTCACGGGCCGCGGCAAGGACGGCCGCCCGCGCGCCGTCTACCTGTATCACGTGGTGGACAACGGCTGGTCGATGGCCGAGTACGGATCGCAGGCCGTGGTCTGGCAGACCGCGATCAACCCGATCGTCGCGCTCGAGCTGCTGGCGCGCGGGACGTGGAGCGGGACGGGCGTGCTCGGCCCGGAGGCGTTCGATGCGATGCCATTCCTGGAGCTGCTGACGGGGTACGGCTCGCCCTGGGGCATGCGCGAGGAGGCGCCGCCCGCCGGCTGATCATCGCTCCTGGCTCGCGTCGCCGTCGCGGTCACGCGGGCCCGGCTGTCTGCCGGCGCCCTCTCAGATCCGGTCGATCCGCCGAGCCGACAGGCGGGGGCCGTACCGTGGTGCGCGGATCCCCGACAGCTCCAGCAGCCGGAGCACGCGCCCACGCTGCCCGCGGTACGGCTCGAGCAGCTCGAGCATCCGTTCGTCCGTCCCCCTGGGCTCGCGGGCCAGCGCCCAGGCGACGAGGTTGGGCAGGTGGAAGTCGCCGACGCTCACGGCATCCGGGTCGCCGAGCGCCCGGATGCCCACCTCGGCCGCCGTCCACGGGCCGATGCCGCTGAACGACCGGAGGGCCTCGTACAGCCGGGCTGGCTCGCCGTCCGGCCCGGCGGCCTCCGCGGCCAGCCGCTCGAGCCGCGGCGCCTCGCGCGCCACTGCACGGATCAGCTCTGCGCGCCGGCGCTCGATGCCCAGCGGGTGATACGCGTGGTAGGGCAGGGCAGCCAGCGTCTCCGCCGCCGGCTGGAGCCGGAGAGCGGCGGAGCCGGGTGCCGGCTCGCCGAGCACCCGGATCATGGTCCGGTATGCGTGGCGGGCCTCGGCGCCCGTGACCTTCTGCTCCAGGATCGCGGGCACCAGCGCCTCGAGCAGCGCGCCCGTTCGGCCGATGCGCAGCCCGCGAAGGCGATGGGCCGCGCCGGCGACGACGGGATCCTGCGGAACCAGCGCCGACGGCTCGTCGTCGAGGCCGATCAGTGACTCGATCCCTGCGACCGCCGTCTGCGCCCCGGGACCCCAGGCATGCACGACGAGCCCGTCCCGAGCGGGCTGGAGCAGGACCGTCGCCGGCCCGGCCGTGGTCCGTGTCGCCCGCCAGACGCGACCGCCGGGCTCGAATCGCCAGGCAGGATCGCCCGCGCCCCGGAGGTGGAGCCCCAGCGTCAGGCGGAGGTGGATCTGGACGTCGAACCGAACGTGGCGCTCGGCGTCCGGGGCGTTCGCCGCGGCCCCATCGACCGCGACGCGGGCTGCGCTGCTGCTCGGGTTCGTCACCCGTGCAGGCTACCGCCGGCACGACGATCGGCTGCACCAGGTGGGCGGCCGCGTGCACAAGTTGACATCTCCGGGTAGGCTGCGACCAGACGTGCGCACCAGGCTCATCGTCGCGATCGCGGCCCTCATGGCCGCGTCCGCCCTGGTCGCCCTACCTGAACCCGCGGGCTCGAGTGCCCCGAGCTCCGCCCGGACGGTCGATCCGGCGTCATTGCGCGCCGTGTCGATTGCGCTGCTCGCCGGTTCACCGGCGACGACAATTCCACCACTTGACACGGCGCCTCGCTCGGCCGGATGGCTCGGGCCCGGTTCGACGTTGGTTGAGCCAGGTCGGGTGGTCACCCCGCCCAGCAGGCCGACCGTCGCGCAGCCGGCGCCGCGGGTGGGCACGTACCTCAAGAACTACTGGCGCTTCGACGGCAACATCAGCTGGTACGGGCCCGGCTTCTACGGCAAGCGCACGGCGTGCGGGTACGCCTACACGCAGACGATCATGGGCGTCGCGCACCGCACCCTGCCCTGCGGCACCCTGGTGACCTTCCGCAACCCGGCCAACGGACGCCAGGTCACGGTGCCCGTCATCGATCGCGGACCGTACGTCACGGGTCGCCAGTGGGACATGTCCGCGGGCCTGTGCACCTACCTCGGCCACTGCTACACGGGCTCGATCGAGTGGCGCTGGGGCAACCGGCCGGGCGGCTGAGCCGCCGCGCAAGGTCACGGAACCGGCGGGGAGGCACGTACGTCCTCTCGCCACGGCCACATCGCCGCGTCCCATCGAGGCCAACGTCCCGTGTCCACGCTCGCCAACCACCACGTCCGTGTCAGCGTCCTGATCGTCGGGTCGCTGCTGTGCCTCCAGCTGGCCGCCTGCGGGTCCGGGTCTGCCAGCCTGACCCCGACCGGCGTCCCGCCATCCGCCCCCGAGAACTCGCAGGATTCGTCTGCCGCCCCTTCCGCCGCACCGACGGGCGTGCCGGCTCCGGAGCTGCTGCTCGAGGTCACCAGCGAGGGCGGGTTCATCAACCCGTCGGCCAACATCGGCGCCCTGCCCCTGGTGGTCGTCGACTCCGATGGTCGCATCTACACGCCCGGCAGCTCCACCGCCGAAGGTCCGGCGCCGCTCGTCGCGCCGGTCGACGTTCGTGATGTCGGCGCCGACGGCGCTGCGGCGATCCTCGACGCGATCCGGACCGCCGGGCTGGACCGGGAGGGGAGCGGCGGCGGGGTCGTCGCCGATACCGGATCCGCGGTGTTCACGGTCGTGATCGACGGCAACACGATCGTGAGCCGGTTCGCGAACAGCGGCGGCCCGGGACTCCCCGGCGGCGCAGGTGGCCCGGGTGCGCCGGGGAGCGACGGTCCGGGTGCGGCGGCCTTCGACCTCCTCGGGCGGCTGACCGATCCGACCGTCAGCTGGGGCTCGGCGCCCGCCTCGCCGGTCCCATACGTGCCGGCCGGCTACCGCATCTACGACGCGCCGGTCGAGTCGGCGACCGAGGACGGTGGCACGCCGATCCCGTGGCCGTTGCCGACGGACCTCGCCTCGTTCGGTACCCCCGCCGTCCCCGACCTGGGCGTCCCCGGGCTCCGCTCGGGCATCGCCACCGGCGACGCGGCAGCGACGCTGACACCCGTGCTGGCATCGGCATCCGTCACGACGGCATTCATCTCCTCGGGGCAGGCGTACTCGCTGTGGGTGCGGCCGCTGTTCCCGGACGAGCTCGCCAGCTGATCGATCCGGCCGGTCTCGCTCGAAGATGTGAAAACGCTCATCGGGCGCACAGGCGCGGGCCAATGACGAGCGGCACGATTTGCTGCGGGATGCCGGATCCGGTCGGCATCCCGTCTATGGAGGACAAGGTGCGCGTGCGAACCCCAAGGTCACGGCGTTGAGCCGTCGCAGCCGCGAGGTGCGCCGCGCCCGCTCCAGGCCACCGGTCGACGCGCAGTCGGCATCGTGGCAAGAGGTCTCCCGGACCGGCAGCGCTCCCGAACCCTCGCTTCGGGAGCGCCTCGAGCGCGCGAGCGTTCCGGCTCGCGCGCTCCTGCCGGCCCGCCTGTTCTTCGGCGCGACGTTCGTGTACGCGGGCATCGACAAGCTCGTGGACCCGACGTTCTTCGATGCGGCAAGCCCGGCCTCGATCAACGGCCAGCTGGCCGCGTTCGCACGCGTCTCGCCGCTGGCGCCGCTCGTCCGCCTGAGCCAGCCGTTCGCGTTCGAGATCGGCATCCTGATCGCGCTCGCGGAGATCGCGATCGGGATCGGGGCGCTGACCGGGCTTGCCTTCCGGCTGTCGGCGCTCGGTGGCGCGCTGCTGTCGCTGCTGTTCTGGCTGACCGCCTCGTGGACCACCACCCCCTACTACTACGGCCCCGACCTCCCGTACGCATTCGGCTGGCTTGCGCTCGCGCTCGCCGGTGACGGCGGCCTGCTCGTGCCCCGGTCGGTCCGCGAGATCGGCCGCCGCGTGGAGGAGGACTGGCCGCTGAGCATCCGCGCGGCGGGCCGTCGGATGCGCGACCCCTGGTACGCCGACGACGAGGAGGAGGTCTCACCGGCGCGCCGGCTCGTGCTCCAGAGCGGCGTGCTCGCCGCTGCCGCGCTCGGGATCGCATCGCTGGCGGTGCCGCTCCGGTTCCTCCGGCCGCGGAGCCTCGACGACGCGCAGTCCGCCGGCCTGGCCGGCGATCCGGGTCTCGGCGCCGGAGGCTCGAGCCCCGGCACGGGCGACCTCTCGAGCCCGCAACCGGCTGGCGCGGGTGCGTCGGCGCCCACGGCGCCGGATCCGGCCACGGGGCCCAACGCGACGCCCAACGCGTCGCTCGCCATCGCCACCGTCAGCGACGTGGATGCCCAGGGTGCTCGCCGCTTCCGGGTCCCGATCTCCGCCCCGTCACCGCTTCCGGCCGGCGATCCCGGCATCATCGTCAAGCTTGCCGACGGCACATTCGCGGCCTACGACGCCACCTGCACCCACGAGGGATGCAGGGTGGGCTGGAACGCGCAGTACGGCGTGCTCCTGTGTCCGTGCCACGGCGCCGCCTTCGATCCGACGAACCACGGCGAGGTGCTCGGCGGACCCACCAACCGGCCGCTGCTCGAGCTGCCGCTGGTCGTGGACACCCAGACCGGGACGATCAGCCTGAAGGCGTAGTCCGGAGCCCCATCCGAAGCGGTCCCGGGAATCCCTTCCGGACGCGCTCCCGGCGCCGCCGTGGAACCTCCACTACAGTCGCCGCGTGAACCCGCCGATGCCCGATGGGCGCGTCCCGCCCCGTGGTGCGCCCGCCGGCGCCGGCAACACAGGTACGGCGCGGCTGTCGCGCCGGCGCGTCCTGGGTGCCGGTCTTGCCGGCGGCGCCGCGCTGCTGCTGGCCGGATGCGCCCCCGGGTCGTCGCCGACGACAGGTCCGTCCGGCACGGCACCGTCACCGGCCCCGTCGGCGTCCGGATCGGCGCCGGCATCCCCGTCCGGGCCGGCGGTGCGCCCCTCGCCATCTGCGGCGGGCGATCTCCGCCGCAGGATCGCGGGCCTGCTCGTGGTGGGGTTCCGCGGGCTCACCCTCGATGACGCTCCATGGGTCGCGGACGCGCTGGCCGGCGGTCTCGGCGGCGTGATCCTGTTCGATCGCGATCAGCTGACGGGCGGGTCCCGCAACGTCGCGTCCCCGGCACAGGTCGCCCGTCTCACACGGGACCTGCGCGCGGCCGCGGGGGACCGGGCGATCGCCATCGGCGTGGACCAGGAGGGCGGCCGGGTGACACGGCTCGGTCCGGCCCATGGGTTCCCGGCGGTCGCCTCCGAGGCGGAGATCGGGGCGGGCACGACCGCCGCGGCCCGGACGTGGGCGGCGGGCATCGCGGCGACCCTTGCCGCGGCCGGCATCGACCTCAACCTCGCGCCGGTCGTGGATCTCGACGTCAACCCGGCCAGCCCGGCGATCGGGGCGCTGGACCGGTCGTTCTCGGCGGATCCGGACGTGGTCGTCAGGATGGCGACGATCGAGGTCGCCGCCCACCGGGCGGCCGGGGTCCGGACGACGCTCAAGCACTTTCCGGGGATCGGCAGCTCCACCGCGAACACGGACACGGCGTTCGTGGACGTCACGAAGACCTGGACCCGGATCGAGCTCGAGCCGTTCCGGCGCCTGGTCGCAACCGGGGACGCCGACGCGATCATGGTGGGCCACGTGCTCAACGGCCAGCTCGATCCGGACCTGCCGGCCTCCCTGTCCCCGGCGGTCGTCACCGCACTGCTGCGGGGCACGCTCGGCTGGGACGGCGTCGTCGTGACCGACGACCTCCAGGCCACGGCCGTTCTGGACGCCTACGGGCTGGAGGAGGCCGCGCTGCTTGCCATCGATGCCGGCGATGACCTGCTGCTGGTCGCGAACCAGCAGGCCTACGAGCCCGACGTCATCGAGCGCATCGTCGAGGCCGTCGCGGACGCCGTCGAGCAGGGGCGCCTGGCCGAGTCGCGCATCGACGCCTCGCTGGCCCGGGTCGACCGGCTGCTCCGAGCCGGCTCGTAGCGCGCCCGACCACACCGGCGGCCCCGCCCGTGGCTATCCCAGCGGCGCGAACCGCGCCGTGAAGTGGCGCAGCTGGGATGGCTGGCGCTCGATCCGGTATCCACGCAGGGTCGACGCGCGCCGGGCCACGTCCCGGGCGACCTCGATCACGTAGTCGATGTGGCTCTGGGTGTACGTCCGGCGCGGGATGGCGAGCCGGACGAGGTCCATCGCGGCCGGTGCCTCGGTGCCGTCCGGGTGGACCCCGAACATCACCGTGCCGATCTCGCAGCCGCGGATCCCGCCGGCGCGGTAGAGCTCGACGGCCAGCGCCTGGCCCGGGTACTCGAGCGGCGGGATGTGCGGGAGCAGGGCGCGCGCGTCGAGGTAGACGGCGTGGCCGCCGATGGGCTTGACCAGCGGGATCCCCGCAGCGTCGAGCGCATCGCCCAGGTACGCGGTGGACCGGATCCGGTATCGCAGGTAATCCTCGTCGACGACCTCGCGCAGCCCCTGCGCGATCGCCTCGAGGTCGCGGCCGGCGAGGCCGCCGTAGGTCACGAACCCCTCGGTCAGGATGAGCAGGTTCCTGCACTGCTCCGCCAGCGCGTCGTCGTTCATCGCGAGCCAGCCGCCGATGTTCGCGAGCCCGTCCTTCTTGGCCGACATGGTCATGCCGTCGGCGAGCGATCCGATCTCGCGCACGATGTCCACCACGGACCGGTCCGCCTGCCCGGGCTCGCGAGCCTTGATGAACCACGCGTTCTCGGCGAACCGGCAGCCGTCGAGGAACAGCGGCCTGGCAAACCTGTCGCACACCGCGCGGACCGCGCGCAGGTTCTCGAGGCTCACCGGCTGGCCGCCGCCCGAGTTGTTGGTGATGGTCACGAACACGACCGGCACGTCGTCACCGCGAGCCGCCAGCAGCGCCTCGAGCGCCCCGACGTCCATGTTCCCCTTGAACGGGTGGAGCGTGGCCGGCTCGCGGCCCTCGGGGATCACCAGGTCGACCGCCTCGGCGCCGGTGAACTCGACGTTCGCGCGCGTGGTGTCGAAATGGGTGTTGTTGGGCACGACCTTGCCGGGGCCGCCGATCGCGCTGAACAGGATCTTCTCGGCCGCGCGCCCCTGGTGGGTGGGGATGACGTGCCGGAACGGGAACAGGGCCTGCACGGCATCGAGGAAGGCGTACCAGCTGGGGCTGCCGGCATAGCTCTCGTCGCCGTGCTGGATCGCGGCCCACTGGTCGCGGCTCATGGCGCCCGTCCCCGAGTCCGTCAGCAGGTCGACGAGGACGTCCTCGGCGTGGAGGTTGAACAGGTTCCAGCCGGCGGCCTCGAGCGCGCGTTCTCGCTCATGTTCCGTGGTCAGCCGGATCGGCTCGACCGCGTGGATCCGGAACGGCTCGATGATCGTCTGCCAGCGTTCCATCACCCCGAGGATACGCGCCGGCTCATGGGATGGGTGCGAGATCCAGCAGCGTGCTCCGCAGCGGCGGATCGGTGGCCGGACGGCCGGCGTTGAACACGGCGACGAACACGTCGCCGGACACCTTCTTCGTCCCCTGGCTTCCCACCAGGGTGACGCTGATCAGGCGGCCCGAGACGCCGCGATCGCGGAGGTCGAGCCCGGTCAGCGTACCCACGCTGGTCCGGGTGTCGGCGTTGAAGATCGTGGTCAGCGCAGCGGCGGAGTAGGCGTGCGTCTGCCACGTCGCGTACGGGGCCGCGGCGTCGTAGGAAACGCCGCTCGGGTCTCGATCCGAGGAGCCGCGCAGGTACGACACGGCGCCGGCAACCTTGGCGCCCGTCGACGACACGAACACGTTCTCGTTGTTCTCGGTGGCGCCGCCGGCGGTCGAATGGAACAGCGCGTTCGCGATCGCGGAGCCGCTGCGCAGGACCTGCGCGGCGGTCGCCGTGACGGCCGCGTCCGACGCAGCGCTCTCGCGACGGGCGCCCTGGTAGACCTGCGAGCGCGTGTCGTCGTACACGTCGAACGTGGACACGCCCGGGCGCAGGCGATATGCGGCGTACGAGCGGGCGGCGATGGTCTGGGCAAGCCGCGCCTCGAGCGGCCACGAGGTCGGCATCTCGGCCGGCACCACCCCGCGGAGGTAGTCCTCGAGCCCGACCTCGTTGACGACGTCCGCCGTGGACGTGGAGAGGATGGCCCGCAGCGTCCCGCGGTACAGGTCGTAGGTCGAGGGCTTCGAGTACAACTGGAGGGTCGTGCCCGGCTCGCGCGGCTCGACGGTCAGGTCCGCGGGCGCGGCGGCATCGGCGAGGACCGCACCGGTGGTGTCATCGACGATCATCCGCCACTGGGTTCCCGTGCCTGCGACCGGCGGCATCAGCCGGAGCCGGGCGTCCGCGGGGTAGACGGTCGAATCGCCGCGGATGCCCCAACCGCCGCCGCGACCGAAGACCGTCAGCGGGATGGTCTGGCTGGCCGCGAGGTTGTCGAGCACGAGCACCCGGATCGACGTGCCGGACGGGAGGGTGCCGATGGTCGTTCCGGCGTAGTAGTGGGCGAGGATCTCGGCCGCGGCCTGACCGGCCAGGGCTCGGCCGCGCGCGCCGTACTGCGAGAGGCCGACGCCGTGGCCGTAGCCTCGACCGTAGAAGGTCGTGCTGCTGCCGATCGGCGAGATCCCCGGTGCCGGCGTGGGCGTG
This sequence comes from uncultured Chloroflexia bacterium, assembly GCA_963749705.1. Taxonomy (GTDB): domain Bacteria; phylum Chloroflexota; class Limnocylindria; order Limnocylindrales; family CSP1-4; genus CAIXZV01. The sequence goes on from CAVVNQ010000003.1 coordinate 541,484, forward strand.
GGTGACGGGGTCGCGGTAGGTGCCGGCGTGGGCGTGGGTGCCGGGGTGGCCGCGGGCGTCGGCGCGGGGGTCGGCGCGGCCTTGAGCACGCCGGTCGCCCCGTACAGGTAGCTCACCCCGTACAGGGTGCGCACGCTGGTCCCGTTGATCGCGCTGATCCGGTACCAGCCGGAGCCCGACTTGGCCGTGGGACAGACCGCGCTCCAGCTGCTGCCGCTCACGGTCGCCACCACGGTGACGGTGTCCGACGGCGTGAGCCGGGTCTTGATCGCCGCGCTCAGCGATGCGCTGGTGCGGATGTTGACCGCGCTGCAGGCGGGCAGGTAGAGGTTCGCCGCGGGCGCCGACGTGGGCGCCGGCGTGGGCGTGGGTGACGGGGTCGCGGTAGGTGCCGGCGTGGGCGTGGGTGCCGGGGTGGCCGCGGGCGTCGGCGCGGGGGTCGGCGCGGCCTTGAGCACGCCGGTCGCCCCGTACAGGTAGCTCACCCCGTACAGGGTGCGCACGCTGGTCCCGTTGATCGCGCTGATCCGGTACCAGCCGGAGCCCGACTTGGCCGTGGGACAGACCGCGCTCCAGCTGCTGCCGCTCACGGTCGCCACCACGGTGACGGTGTCCGACGGCGTGAGCCGGGTCTTGATCGCCGCGCTCAGCGATGCGCTGGTGCGGATGTTGACCGCGCTGCAGGCGGGCAGGTAGAGGTTCGCCGCGGGCGCCGACGTGGGTGCCGGCGTGGGCGTGGGTGACGGGGTCGCGGTAGGTGCCGGCGTGGGCGTGGGTGCCGGGGTGGCCGCGGGCGTCGGCGCGGGGGTCGGCGCGGCCTTGAGCACGCCGGTCGCCCCGTACAGGTAGCTCACCCCGTACAGGGTGCGCACGCTGGTCCCGTTGATCGCGCTGATCCGGTACCAGCCGGAGCCCGACTTGGCCGTGGGACAGACCGCGCTCCAGCTGCTGCCGCTCACGGTCGCCACCACGGTGACGGTGTCCGACGGCGTGAGCCGGGTCTTGATCGCCGCGCTCAGCGATGCGCTGGTGCGGATGTTGACCGCGCTGCAGGCGGGCACGAACGTGCCGGTGGCGGCTCTCGCCGCCTGCGGGCCGACGACGAGCCCCGCGAGCACGACCGCCACGAGCAACGCGGCCAGCGACGGGCGGTGACGGCCGGCACGGGCGAGCCCGATCCGGCTGGTGCTCGCAGGTTGATCCATGACCACACAAGGCTGCACCCTGGTGCACCACTCAACCACGGGCCGAAGGGCCCAGACCGTGGCCCGGTCGAATGGGACCATTGGCTGGTCGCTGCCGGACGCCGGACGGCGCCCGCGCCATCGTTCCCGCCTCGCCAAAGCGGTGCCGACGGTCGTGGAGCGGTACGCTGCACCGCATGTGTCGCAGCATTCGCCAGCTCCGCCGCGCCGACGATGCCGGCGCGGCCACCACGGGCGAGGCCCAGGCCGCAGCCCTCCAATACGTGCGCAAGATCAGCGGGTTCCGGACGCCGTCGGCCCGGAACGAGGAGGCGTTCCGGGCCGCCATCGACGAGATCGCCGCGGCGACGCAGCGGCTCCTGACCGCGGTCGGGACGCCAGTCGCCGAGGGTCCCGACCCGTTCGCTGATCCGGTCGCTCGCCGGGCGATCCTGGCAGCACGCCCCGCACGGACCAGGAACGCGCGCGCCTGATGGGCGCCGAGGCCGGGCCGCTCGCCTCGCCGGCGCCCACCTGGTGGCGGCGCCCGGGCCTGGACATCCGTGACGGCCGGCTGTCGCTCAACGGGGCGGACCTCGAGGCGCTGGTCCGCGAGCACGGGACGCCGCTGTTCGTGTACGACCTGGCACGTCCGCGGGAGAACGTCCGGGCGCTCCAGGCCGCCGTCCGCGCGACCGGCCTCCGCCACGTCGTCCGGTTTGCGCTCAAGGCCAGCCCGGACCCGCGAATCCTCGCCGTGCTGCGCGGTCTGGGCGAGCCGGGCTCGCCGGACGGCATCGGCATCGACGCGTGCTCTCCCGGGGAGGTGCTCCACGCGCTGGCGAATGGCTGGATGCCCGAGGAGATCAGCCATACCGGCACCAACGTCTCCGAGCGGGACCTCGACGTCCTGCTCGCGCATCCGATCCACCTGAACCTCGATGGCGTCAGCCAGCTCGATCGGGTGGGCCGCCGCGCGCCCGGCCGGACCGTCGGCATCCGCGTCAATCCGGGTGCGGGTGCCGGGTACACCGAGCACCTGTCATACGCCGGTGACCGGCCCACCAAGTTCGGCGTCACGGCCGATCGCCTGGATGACGCGATCGCCGTGGTCCGGCGTCACGGCCTGGTCGTGGACACGATGCATTTCCACGCCGGGTCGGGGTGGCTGGGGGATCAGCTGGATGGCTTCGAGTCGGCGCTTCGGGGCGCCACCGCGTTCCTGGATCGCCTGCTCGATGCGGGGCTCCCGATCCGCGAGGTCAACGTCGGCGGCGGGCTGGGGCGCATCGCGCGCGACGGCGAGCGGGCGGTTGACCTCGACGCCTACGCGCAGGTCGTCGCCCGGCACCTGGCGCCGTATGGGGTCACGGCGGCGTTCGAGCCAGGCGACCTGGTCATGAAGGACACCGGGATCCTGCTGGGCGAGGTCGTCAGCGTCGAGCGACGAGGTGCCACGGTCTTCGTCGGCCTGGACATCGGCTGGAACGTCAACTGCGCCTGGTTCATCTACCGCTACGCACAGGAGATCGTGCCCGTGCGCGAGCCGCTGCGGGACCGGACCCGGCGGGTGACCGTGGCCGGGCACATCAACGAGGCGGGCGACGTGTTCGCCGAGGACTACCCGTTCCCCGACGTGGCCGAGGGAGAGCCCGTGGCCATCCTCAACGCCGGTGGGTATCTTCAGGCGATGTCGATGACGCACTGCCTGCGGCCGATGGGCAGCGCGGTCTATCTCGAGCGGGAGACGCAGCCGTGACCGACTTCGAAGGGTTCGTGCCCGTGCCCGGCGGCCGGATCTGGGCCCAGGCGTCCGGCAGCGGACCGGGGGTGGTGCTCGTCCACGCCGGGATCGCGGATGCGCGGATGTGGGACCCGCAGTGGGACGCGCTGGCTGCGCAGCATCGCGTGGTCCGCTACGAGACGCGCGGCTTCGGGCGGACCGAGACCGACGACGTCGAGTTCTCCGACCGCGCCGACCTCCTGGCCGTGATGGGCGCGGTCGATGTCGATAGCGCGGCCGTCGTCGGCTGCTCCCGGGGTGGGCAGATCGCCGTCGACGCGGCCATCGAGCACCCGGATCTGTTCGACGCCCTCGTCTGGGTGTGCGGTGGGCTGAGCGGGCTGGAGATCGAGGAGACGCCCGAGGAGCGTGCGCTGGGCGAACGCGAGGAAGCCCTGTACGAGGCCCACGACTGGGCGGGCCAGGCCGACCTCGACGTCGAGATCTGGGTCGACGGCGTCGGGCAGCCTGCGGGTCGTGCCCCGGAGCGCGTCCGGCGGCTGGTGCGCCAGATGTGCCTTGACACGTCGCTCCAGGAGAAGGTCGAAGGACGTCCGATCCGGCTGGATCCGCCGGCCGTGGGGCGGCTCGATGAGATCCGGGTGCCGTTGCTCGCCATCGTCGGCGAGCTGGACCTGCCCTCGGTCTCGATCGCCGCCGACGCCCTGGTCGACGGGGTGGCCGGTGCGCGCCGGATCGATGTCCCCGGGCGTTGCCCACCTGCCCAGCCTCGAGCGGCCGGAGTGGTTCACCGAGACGCTGCTGGCGTTCCTCGCCGAGACCGCCTGACGCTCAGCCCGCGGCCGTCGGTCCTGCGGCCGGCGGTCCCGCGGCTTCGGGCCCCAGCCGGCCCCAGCTCGAGGCCCGCGTGACCACGATCCTGATCAGGGGCCGCGCTTCGAGCCGATGCCGCCGGTACTGCGGGTACTTGGCGCGCAGCGCCCGGATCGCGGCATCGCGCTCGTCGGCCGCCGCCCCGTCGGGCACCAGGATCTGCGCGCGACCCTCCAGGCGCACCCAGCCCAGGCGCGACCAGTCCTCGTCCCAGCGATCGACCAGCAGCCGGGCGACGTCCCGCGCCAGGAGGTCGCGGACGCGGGCCAGCGCGAGGGGATCGGCGAGCCGCTTGGGCTTCTCGTCGAGCGGCGTGTACAGGCGAGGCGGCTGCGGCAGGTCGGGATCGGCGCCCCCCAGCAGGACGAAGCACACGGGGATGAGCCGCGGCCGGCCCTGCGGGTCGACGGTCGCCAGCGTGGCACGCCGCGCTGCGGCCACGAACGACCAGGCATCGCCGGCCAGGATCTCCACCGGATCGGACATCCCCGCAGTATGGTCCGGCGCGGGTAGGATGCCGGGGTGACGAGTCCCGGACAGCCCACGCCGCGCGAGGCCGCGCGGACGAGGATGACGACGTATCGCGCCGGACGCGTCGAGGTGCGCGACGATCGCCTCGCGGGCGAGGAGCCGATGGCGATCCGCGCCTGCGGCCCGGGGCAGCTGCCGGTGGACGTCGCGGTCACGATGCGGACGCCCGGTCACGAGGCCGAGCTCGCCGTCGGGTTCCTGCGCACGGAGGGCCTGATCGACGACGTCTCGAGCATCGAGCGCGTCACCACCGGCGACCCTGCCGTCCACGCACAGCCGGACGACGAGCAGACCGTCCACCTGGTCCACGCGTTCGACGCGAGCCGGGTGGCGGAGCGCCACTTCGTGGCCACGGCGTCCTGCGGGATCTGCGGCAAGGCGTCGCTGGACGAGGTCGAGGTTCGCTGCGCGGCAATCCCGGATGGGCCCGTGATCGGGGCCGCCGTGCTGCTCGCCCTGCCACACGCCCTGCGCGAGGCGCAGTCGGTGTTCGAGGCGACGGGCGGCCTCCACGCCGCGGGGCTGTTCGAGCCGTCGGGCGCCCTGGTCGCGATGCGGGAGGACGTGGGCCGCCACAACGCCCTGGACAAGCTCATCGGCAGCCAGCTCCTGGCCGGGTCACGCCGTCGCTCAACGGCAGGGTCGTCCTCGTCTCGGGCCGGTTGAGCTTCGAGCTCGTCCAGAAGGCGGCCGTCGCGGGCGTTCCCATCCTCGCGGCCGTCTCGGCGCCCACCGATCTCGCGGTCGAGGCGGCGGAGCGACTGGGCGTGACCCTGGTCGGGTTCCTTCGCGGCGACGGCTTCAACGTGTACGCCCGCCCGGACCGGGTATCGGTCGGGCGGGCGTAACGCTCCTCCCTCGGGTTGGAATTGTCCGGGGGTCGTGGGTCAGCGGTGCTCGAGCTCGCGATCGAACTGGCGCTTGAGGAGCCACAGGAACACGATCCCGGCCAGGATGAAGGCGAGGACGATCACCATCGCCTGGCGTCGGAAGACGCTCTCGTCGATCTTGGCCGTGGCCAGCTCCTGGGCCGCCTCCGCCCGTGCCTTCGCATCGGTGGACAGCTCGGCGACGAGCTTGAGCTTCGTGGTGTGCACGGATGCCTGCGCCTGGATCAGGCTCGTCTTGGCGCCGACCAGCCCCACCTCGGCATCCGAGGTGATCATGCCCAGCCGGGAGGCCTCCTCGATCTTTGCGCTGGCATCGTCGTAGGCCTGCTCGGCCGAGGTGACGGCGGTCGAGATCCCCTGGATCTGGGCGTAGATCTGCGAGTCGGGGTGATGGCAGGTGTCGCACCGCCGATCCGGCTCGCTCGCGAACCGGTTGAGCTGGAGCCGCAGCTGGTGGGTCACCAGGTCGTGGCACGTCGAGCAGTCGTAGTCGGGCGGCGTCGGGTGGAAGAACAGCTGCGAGCTGGGCTGCGACACATCGTGCGTTCCATGGCACGTCCAGCACTGCGGTGCCGCGGCCTGGAGCTCGGAATGGCGGCTCTGCTGATACAGCTCCTCGGTCGCGGTATGGCACTTGCCGCACACCTGGACGACCGTCGCCGATGTCGGCGGCTTCGCATCATGCGAGCCGTGGCAGGACGCGCAGCTGGGAGCCCGGACGTCCTTGTTCTCGAGCAGCGCCACGCCGTGGACGCTCTTGGAGTAGATCTCGTACTGGTCGGTGGGGATGCCGTAGGGCTGCATCCGCGCGGGATCCGCGTGGCAGGACGCGCACAGGTCGGGGACGTTCAGGGCGTACACCTTCGCCGTCGGGTCGGAGACCTTCTTCACGTCGTGCGAGCCATGGCAGTCGATGCAGATCGCGACCCGCGTGTCGGCGGCCGTCGCGAGCCGCTGGCCGTGGACGCTCGACCAGTACTTGGCGTACTCATCCGTGGGCAGGCCCGTGCCGCGCATTCGTTCGACGTTCGCGTGGCAGCTGGCACACACGCCGACGGCGTCCATTCGATCGGGGGCGCCGACGAACCCGTTCGAGGCGTCCATGGCCACCGTGATCTGGTCGGAGCGGGGATCGCCGCCGTGGCAGTCCGCGCACGTCACGCCCGCGGCTGCGTGGGCGCTCGTCTGCCACGCGGCCGCGATGGCCGCCTGCTTGTCGTTGACTGCACTGTGGCAGTCGTAGCAGCCGTTGGCGCCGCCGCCCTCGGGATGGGCGATGATCGCCGGAACGGGCGGCGGCGAGACGAGCGGGAGCTCGGACGGCTCGGGTGTCGCCCCGAACAGGGGGTTCAGGGTCGCGGATGCGGATGGGGTCGGCGTCGCCGTATCCGACGACGCTGCCGGGCTGGGACTCTCGGCCACCGCCGACCAGGCGAAGGCGAACCACAGGATCACGGCCGCGCCGATCACGGGCGCGACCCGCAGCACGCGGCGAATCGTCGTGGCTCGGGCGGGGTTCGGCCGCATGGGTGTCTCAGCCGACATAGCCACGCACCGTCAGCGCGATCAGGGCGACCAGGATCAGCGTGGCGCCACCGACGACCACCTTCCGACGCCGGATCAGGACCTCCTCGCTGCGGTCCAGGAACGGCCAGACCACGAGGACCCCGATGCCCACGATCGGGATCAGGATCCCGACGATCCGGGGTACCAGCTTGAGCAGCTCGTACACGCCGAGGTAGTACCACTCGGGCTTGATGCCCTCCGGCGTCTCGAGGGCGTTCGCCTGCGCCTCGAGCCCGGCCGGGAACAGGGAGGCGAGGACCACCAGCACCGCGAGCAGGACGTACCAGGCGACGAACTCGTCGACCATGTAGTGCGGGAAGAACGGCCGCAGCGGCTCGCGCGCCACCTCGGGTGTCGGGACTCGCGGCTCGGGGCGCTTCGGGTTCGCCAGGCCCAGCTGGTGCACCAGCAGCAGGTGGACGCCCAGCAGGCCGGCCAGCGCGATCGGCAGCACCAGGACGTGGATCCCGAAGAACCGGCTCATCGTGTCGCCGGTGACATCGGCGCCACCGCGCAGCAGGAGCAGCAGCGCCTCACCGACCAGCGGCACGTTGCCCGCGATCTCGGTGCCCACGACCGTCGCCCAGTAGGCGCGCTGGTCCCACGGCAGCAGGTATCCGGTGAAGCCGAAGCCCAGGGTCACCATGAACAGTCCGGTGCCGATCACCCAGGTGATCTCGCGCGGGTACTTGTACGCGGCCTGGGCGAACACCCGGATGAGGTGCAGGACCACGAACAGGATCATCAGGTTCGCGGCCCAGTGGTGGATGCTCCGGATGAGCCAGCCGAAGCTCACGTCGCTGGTGACGTACTGGACGCTCTTGTAGGCCGCCTCGGGCGTCGCCTTGTAGTACAGCGCCAGCAGCGTCCCGGTGACGGCCTGGATGCCGAACAGGAACAGCGCGATGCCGCCGAAGTAGTAGGTGCGGGCGGTCATCGGGATCCGGACGTGCAGGCTGGCCTGGATGAGCGGCGTCAGGCGGGTTCGCTCCTCCAGCCAGGTCAGGCGGCGGGGGGCGGTGGGCTCGGCGCCCGCGTCGGCCGGGGGGTTCGCGGCCATCTCAGGATTCCGTGAGGTAGATCTGGTCGCCCTCGACCGACACCGTCACGGGCGGCAGCGGGGCCGGCGGCGGACCCGACACGACGGCTCCCGTCGCCGGGTTGAAGTGCCCGTCGTGGCAGGGGCACTGGATGGCGCCGATCAGGTCGTTCCAGGCGACCACGCAACCGAGGTGGGTGCAGATGGCCGAATAGGCCTTCACGCCCTGATCGGTGTTGACCACGATCGCCGGCTTGCTGCCGACGGCGACGACCTTGCCGGCGCCGGGCGGGATGTCCGCCGTCGTGCCGACCAGGGTCTTGCCACCCCCGGCGGCCCGGCCGCTGCTCGACGGGACCAGGAAGCCGACGATGGGGGTGAGGATCATCGCCGCGGTGGACACCACGGTGAGCCCGCCAAGCCAGCGCAGGAACGCGCGTCGCGTCGGTCCGGCCGGCTTCGCCGGCGGCGCGCCGCTGGTCCCAGGCTCCATCCCTTCCCTCCGATGCGGGCCATACGGCCCGTTCGACCTCGACCGATGGCCTGCATTGTGTGTGCTGGGGCATGGCCCAACCAAGGTGCGGATGGATATAGAAAAGGCATAGGCGGCCGCTCAGGAGCCGGCCTCGCGGCCCCGGCCTGGTCGGTAAGGCGGCCCCGGCGTGGTCGACAAGGCGGCCCTCTGCCGGGTCGGGGCCGCGGGATCGCGGGTGCGCGGGGGGCCGTGGACGACGCGCGGGTGCGCCAGGGACGCGGCGGTCAGGACGCCGGCGGCAGCGGCGTGTCCGTCCCGGGGCCAACCCCGCCGAACGTCGTGTCGACCGCCGCGCGGACCTGGATCATGGTGCTGCCGTCCTGGAGCATCCGCTGCGCGAGGTTCGCCGTCTTCACGCACACGTCGCAATACGACGCGTGCTCCTCGTACACGTAGCTGCCGCGGACCTCGCGCCGCTGGAAGAAGCAGTCGAGGTTGCTCCGGTGGTCGATGGCCATGCAGCCGCAGTGGCACGGCAGCCACTGGAGGACGTCGGGCCGTGCCAGCGCATACGCATAGGCCGCCTGCCAGTCACCCGGCAGCGCCGTCACGTAGTCGGGTCGGGCCTGCCACGCTGCCGCCACCTCATCCGCGGTCGGCATGTGCATGTCGCCCAGCGGCACGACGGCGTCGGCCGGATGTCCCGTCGCCATCGGCGCATCGGTCATGGTCGGGTCCGCCCCCGAGCATCCGGCCATCCCGCCAGCCAGGGCGAGCACCAGGATCAGCAGGGGCATGCCCAGCGCGCCCGCTCGGCGCGCCTGGGAGGGTCGCGAAGGGTTGGCTCGGGTGGTCATGGTGTCTCGCTCCCGATTGCTCAGCGCCGGGCCGTAAGTGGCCACGAGATGCCGTCCGGTGCGCCCAGCCCGGTCGCCGGCGCCGGTTGGAAGTACGGGGTCGTGACGGGCAGCACCGGTTCGCGATGGCACCGCGCGCAGTACACGGGCTGGTGGCAGTAGGCGCACGCGGTGTTGCCCTGGCGACGGATCACCGCCGCGTGGTTGGTCAGCATCTCGTCGTGGTCGACCGTGACCGCGCCCGTCGAGTGACAGTTCACGCAGAAGTCACGCGCATGGCACTCGCCGCAGGTCGTGCCGCCCGGGTCGGTGCTCGTGGCCACGTTCTTGTGACTGAACACGTACAGCGGCTGGTCGTGCGTCGCCGGCGGCTCGCCGAGCGGCAGGCTCGCGATCGCGGGTCCGATCTGCGGGAAGGTGTGGCAGGTGTCGCAGGTGGACGGAATCGTCTTCGTGGTGACCCTTCCGTCGACGACGAGGAAGTGGCCGCCGTCGTGACATCGGAAGCAGCCCGGGAAGTCCATGTGGCCGAGGTTGTCCGGGTAGGTCCGCGCCGACACCTTCATCTCGGGCGTTGCGGTCAGCCGGTACAGCACCTTGATCTCGTCGACCGCCGCGTTGATCTGGGCGGCCTTGGTCTGGAACACCAGCGGGTACTGCTGCTGGTAGAAACCCTCGAGGCGGTCCGCTTCGGCGTCCGCCGACGCCAGGTTCGGGTACCCGGCCGACAGGATCCGCATCCCCTCGCGCTTGATATACGGCAGCGTCGGGTCGATCGCGCCGGTCGACAGCTGGTAGTCGAGCCCGGTTCGCGGGTTGGGGATCGCGTGGCCGGCGCGGTTGTGGCAGTCGTAGCAGGTCATCGTCGTCAGCCGCTCGGCGGCCTTGATCGCATCGATGTCCGGCTGGACATCCTCGCTGACCTTGATCTTGTCCTGCGAGATGAACTCGTCGACGGTCCCGTCCTCGGTCGTCGCCGCGACGTAGTCGATCGTCGTCGCGCGCGGGTCCGCGCTCGCATAGGTGACGTTGCGCAGCACGTGCCAGTGAACGCTGCGGTCCACGTTGAACACGTCGCCGCCGCCGGGACGGATCAGGAGACCGACCAACTGGCGGGTGTTCGCCTCGTCCTCGGCGAACTGGGTCCGGGTCTTCAGCGAGGCAAGGGCCTCGCGGCTCACGGTGTGGCAGCCCGCGCAGGTGTCGGATGCTGCCGGCAGCTCGGAGTGGTCAGGGGGCGGGATCGGCTCCGGGAAGGTGCCCAGCACGACCTCGACCAGCTGCCGCGTGCCGTTCAGCTTGGCCTTGATCCAGCCGGCGATCCCCGGCTCGACATGGCATTCGGCGCAGGCCACGTCGCGGTGCGGGCCGGCCTCGTAGGCGGCCAGCTCCGGCTCCATCGCATGACAGCGACCACAGAAGTCGGCCGTCTCGGTCCAGTGGAGGAGCGACACCGCAGAGAAGGTTGCGACGCCACCCAGGCCGGCCAGCACGAGCAGGAGGGCGAACAGCCCGCCGCGCGAGCGCGGGAGCCGCAGCCGCCGGCCACGCAGGTAGAACCGCGACCGGTGCTCCGGCGCAGGCGCCTCGGCTGACGGCGGCTCCGCGGACCCGGTGCTCTCGGCGGCGGTCGATGACTCGTCGTTGGTCGCTGCCACATCGGCGGTCGCCGCTGCCTCGTCGGCGGTCTGCGTCGCCGGCGCAGGTCCCTCGTGGACGGCCTCCCCTGCCGGCCCGTCGGCTGGTGCATCGCCGGTCGCGGACCGGTCCGCGCCGGCATCGGGCTGCTCCGGGAGGTCGCTCATCGGGATGTCAGTTCAGGATTGCCGCGATGGCGCGGTCCATGTCGTCCGGGTGCATCGCCCCGATCCGGATCTCGCGGATCCGGCCGTCCGCCCCGATGAAGAAATGGGTCGGGATGCCCATCGTGCGGTACGTGCCGGCGATGACGGTGTTCTGGTCCACCGCGATCGGGAACGTCAGGCCGGCGCGCTCGGCATAGCCCTGAACGTCGCCGGCAGGCTCGCTGATGAACACGCCCAGCACCACGAGCCCCTGCGCCTGGTACTTCTCGTAGGCCGCCTCGACGTCGGGCGCCTCCGACCGGCAATCGGGGCACCACGACGCGCCGAAGGTGAGCCACACCGGCTTACCGGCGTAGTCGGACAGCGAGACCTTCGTGCCGTCGTAGGTCATGCCGGTGAAGTCGGGCGGCTGGGCGCCGATGGCGGGGCCGGCTGCCGCCGCGTTGCCGCCAAGGTCGACCTGGGTGACCCCGTCGTTACCGGTTCCACCCATGACGAACGCGATCGCGGCGATGATCACGGCCGTCATCCCGATCACGACGACGGTCTGCAACCGTCCCGGAACGCGCCCGGCCGGCCGGGCCGTGAGGCCTGCTGCGCTCATCTCGCTCGATCCCTTCTCTCGGCCCGGATCAGCCGAGGCCGGAGTAGCTGTGGAGCCCGCCGAAGAACAGGTTCCCGAAGTAGGTGAACAGCGTGGCCGCGAAGCCGAGCACGAGCAGCCATGCCGCGCGATTGCCCCGCCAGCCGCGCATCACGCGGGCGTGGAGGTAGGCGCCGTAGATCAGCCACGTGACGAGGGAGGCGGTCTCCTTGGGATCCCAGCTCCAGTAGGTGCCCCATGCCGTGTCCGCCCAGACCGCGCCCAGGATGATCGTCAACGTCAGGAACGGGAACCCGACGACGACCGCGCGATATCCGATCTCGTCCAGCACCTGCGGCTTGGGCAGGCCCCAGCGGCCACCCTCGGGCTGGATCAGGTAGAGCAGCGAGGCCGCGAACGCGATCGAGAAGCTGCCGTAGGCGACGATGGCGACGGCGACGTGGACGGTGAGCAGGAGGTTGTTCTGGAGGGCCGGGACGAGGGGCTCGATCTCGGCCGGGATCGTCGCCGCGTAGCCCATCATCGCGAGCGCGACGGGGAGCGCGACCAGCGCCAGGATGCGCTGGTGGTAGCGGCGCTCGAACCACATGTAGGCGGCGAGGATCCCGAACGCGAACGCCATCGAGAACTCGTACATGTTGGCGAACGGCCCGTGGCCGGTGGCAACGGTCCGGAACGCCATGCTCGCGAGGAGCGCGACGACCGCAAGCCAGCCGAGGATCGTGGCGTAGCGCCCGATCGCGGCCGTCCGTGGCCCGGAGATGAAGCCCATCGCGCCGCCCGGGACCGTCATGCCGGCGGTCTGCAGGCGGGCGGCCCGGAGGCCGGACACCGCGTAGAGCAGGTAGGCGAGCGTCGCGAGCCCCGTGCTCAGCATCGCCGCCACGAAGGCGTATTCGGACATCTTGGCCATGGCCAGGTCTCCCTCAGCTTCGCGCCGGCGCCTGGAGCGCCTGGCGGACGGTAGTGACAAGGGTTTCGAACTCGGTTGCCAGGGTTGCCTCCCGGTTGCCCAGGCTTGCCAGCCCCAGCACGGCCCCGCCATTGGGGCGGGCCGTGATCCTGGCCCACACGCGCTTGTGCGGGATGGTGAAGCGGATCACGAAGCCGACGAACAGCAGCAGCGCCCCCAGCCACACGAGGGTCACGCCCGGATCGCGGGCCACGCTCAGGCCGGTGAACTGGCTCTCCCGATCGAAGGTGACGGTGAGCCCGCCCACGGTTCCGGCGCTGCCCTGGTCGAGCACGACCGTGTCGACCTCGGTGCCCGTCTCGGCGGTGTACAGGTCCAGCTCCATCTGGCCGGGCTTGACCTTCGGATCGCCGTTGCCGAGGGTGCCGATCACCCAGCCGACATACTGCGTGCCGGGGATGCTGAACGAGCCGATCGGCCGGTCGTCCGCGGTCGTCCGCCAGGCAAGCGGCACGCCCTCGGACACGAGCGTGTTGCCCTTGTCGTCCTTGACGGTCATCACCGCGGCGGACCCGAAGAATGCCTGGTAGAAGGTCGTGTCGCCGTACCGCAGCGGGTCGTTGACGCGGATGGTGTGCCGCGCGACCTCGGTCCCGTCCTTGTACAGGACGACATCGCTCGCGTAGTCCTCCGGGGCCCCGGTTGCGACGTAGTACGTATCCGTGAAGTCGAGCAGCTGGATGCTCAGCCCGTCTTCGGCCGCGACCGGGAGGGTCGCGCCCTCGGCGATGGTGAACCCGCTGTCCCGGTAGCCGAAGGTCGAGCCGACGATGGCGCCGGCGAGGATCACGACCAGCGACAGGTGGCCGATGAGCCCGGCGAACGGCGCCCAGCGGAACCGGTCCGCGTACAGGTGGATGGTGCCGTCGTCGGCGACGATCGTCCGGTAGTGCTTGTTCCTCAGCAGGCCCTGGACGATCGCGAGCGTCTCGGCGGGGCCGTGGCGGACGACGATCACCTCGTGCTCCGGCGCGTGCTCGAAGAACCCGGGTCCGACGTCGACGCGCGGCTTGATGGCGGTGCGGATCATGCCCGGAATCCGGTGCACGGAGCAGGCGACGAGGCTGATCGTGAGCGCCGCGACGGTGAGCCGGAAGATGACCGAGTTGAAGATCTGGAACAGCTGGAGGCTGTCCATCAGGCCGGTCAGACCGCCGAATCGGGGCCGGATCTCGTTGAGCCAGTCCGCCTTCGCGGCCGGGTCGGTGAGGACGCCCGGAGGGGCCTGGATCACCAGCGACCCGATGACGCCGAGAACGGCCAGGACCAGGATCAGGACCATCGCCACGCGCATCGACGTCAGGAAGTGCCATAGTCCTTCCAGCCCCGCGTCGACGCGGTCCATGATGGTCGGACCCGCCGCCCCGCCAGCCGGGACGGCTGCGGGAGGAAGGGGCCGGGAACGCACCTCGTGTGCCATGACCGACGACCTCCTCAGGCGCCGGAGGGCGACGCGAGGGTCGCCGGCCGGCTGGGATTGGTGTTGGGATCGCGAGCGCCGATGGCCACGAGCAGCGGGCCGATCATGGCTGCGTGCTCGGTGCCGCGGAGGCCGCCGGCGAGGCGTCGTCGGCTGCGCTCGGTGATGGCGCCGCGCTGGCCGCCGCTGAGGCGGCCGGCAGCATCGACGATGCGGCAAGCGAGTCCAGGTGCTGCTGGACGGTATCGGCGAGCTGGGAGCCGGGATCCAGCTCGACCACGAGGCCCCATTCCCGCTGGACCCCGGCCCAATCGGGCGTGGCCTGGTTGAGGAACAGGAACCCGAGGTCGTAGTGGGCCTCGACGTTCTTGGGATCGATCGTGACAACCTGGTCCCAGGCGTCCTGCGCGGCCGGGAGGTCGCCCAGGTTGAAGCTTGCTGCGCCGCGCGCAAGCAAGGCCCCGACGTTCTTCGGATCGAGCGCGAGCAGCTTGTCCAGCCATGTGCCCGCGCTGGCGTAGTCCTCGCCCGCGTAGAACTCGTCCGCGAGCGCGAGCATCGTTGCCGTGTCGGTCGGGTCTGCCTGGATCTTCTCCATCAGCGCCGCCACCTTGGCCTGGTCGACCACCGGTGCGGATGCGGCGGCCGAGTCCGGGCTCGCGGTGCCGGCACCCGGGTTGACCCCTGCGCCGTTCAGGTTGTAGCCGATGAACAGGAGCCCGGCCGCGGCCGCGATGCCAACCGCGCCGAGGACCAGCTTCTTCCAGATCCCGCCCGCGGCTGCTGGCGGCGCGACGGTCGCGACAGCCGCGCCGGACCGCACCTGCGCCGGACGGGCCTTGCGCTTGCGATCGGGGCCCATGTCCGAGTGGGCGCTGGGCGTCACCGAGGCGTACAGGGCCTCGAAGTCGTCGTCGGCGTCGCTCGTTTCGTCGTCGACGTCTGGCACCGCCTCGGGAAGGGGGTCCCGGCGGGCCGGAGGTGTCGCCGGCCCGCCGGGTTCGACCCGCGGCGGCCTCGTCGGGCTCCTGAGGGCTGAGCCCCCGAAGCCGACTGGGTCGGTCAAATGGAGGTACGCGGCGTCGAGCGCCGCGGACTGCGAGTGGGCCCAGCCGCGGACGGCGGACGGGGCGGATGCGAGGTAGTCGCTCACCGCCTGGTGAACGCGGTCGACGTCTTCGGGGGACGCGCTCGGCGGCAGGCCGAGCTCCGCGAGCAGCTCGTTCTCGGCGGCTGCTCGGCCGGTGGCGGGCAGGCCCGGGGCGCTCATGCCTGGCCACCCGTGAGACGCGCGCAACGATCGTTGCGCAGTAGCTGCCGGATCATCGTGAATGCCCTCATTGCGCGCCGCGGGGGACCGCGGCCTGACACCTGTGTGAATTGTCCGGGTCAGGCCCCTGCCAGCCCATCCACCGGGCCGCACATTTCGACCGGGACCCGGGAGGGCTATTGGGTGGAGAGATCAGGCCGGGCCTGTACCCGTCGATACATCCGGAGGCCGGGTCACGGGGCGGGGACGGTCGCCCCGTCGTGACCTACGCCGTGGCAGGTCAGGGTGCATGTCCCGGTCGTCGCGTCGTAGCTGATCGGCAGGCCGCCGTAGGCGACCACGTCCGGCGCGAACTTCACCAGGCCGCGGGTGTCGTCGCTCGTGCCGTGCAGGTTGTAGTGGCACTCGGCACACAGGGCGTTTCCCTGGCCGTCGCCCGGCACGGTGATATCGGTGCCGGCGCTGCCGGAGCTGTAGCCGTCGATGCTCCGGAGGTGGAAGCCGTGGCCCGGGAAGTTGGTGCCGGTCGATGTCCCGGTGGTGTCCTCGATCGCGGTCTCCTGGGCGCCCGAGTGGCACGAGAAGCACAGGCTGAAGTCGGCCGCCCGGTAGGCCTCGCCGGTGGATCGCAGCGGGCTGGTCCGGTAGGCGCTTGGGAGCAACGAGGAGTCGGACGCGCTGTGCGAGGCATGGCAGGCTGCGCACGTATCGCTCGTGAGCCCGCTGATCACGTGCGGCGACGTGGGATCCACGTTGATATCCAGATCGGCGAACGGGGCGACCAGGCGGACCTCCGGCGAGGGCGAGACCTCCGGCGAGGGCGAGACCTCCGGCGAGGGCGACGGACCGAGGGAAGGATCCGGGGATCCCGTTGGCACCTCGCTGGGCGGGACGTCAACGCTTGCGCTGGGGGTCGGGGACGCGCCCGGTGTGGCGGATGCGGACGGGTCCACCGACGGTGACGGCGCAGCGCTTGGCGAGGGTTCCGCGGACGGGCTGGGGGATTCGGACGCCGGTGGGGGCGAGCCGGGCGTCGGTGACGCCGAGGGCGTGGGCGACGCCGACGGCGTCGGGGTGGCGGCGGGCGCCGATGCCGAGGGCGTGGGGGTGGCGGCGGGCGCCGATGCCGAGGGATCCGGCGACGGGTCGGTGGCGGAGACGGCCGGCACCGCCGGCGCAAACGTGGCCAGCACGGCGGCGGCCACCAGCCACGCTCCGAAGAGCGGGCCGGCGCGGCGAGTGAGCCCTGCGTTCATGCTCGTGGGACGTTCTCTCGTATCGGAGCCAATTCGGATCTCATGGCCGGCGGCGGACCCGACAGCCCGTTCATCGTGACGAAGACCAACCAGGTGCCCGGTGGCGCATCAGCCCCGGCACAGTGGCTGCTCTCCGTCGAGATGAAGTCGGCGATCGCGACCTCGGGGGTTGCCCCGGCGGCCCGGTTGAACCGTGGCCGCCGGGAGCGTTCGAGTACGGTTGGCTAGTTGCCCGGGGTGGGCAGCGGGCCGAGGTAGGTGCCGTCCGCCAGAGTCCCCGTCGGGTCGTGGCAGAGCTGGCAGGTGCCGCGGTTGTCCGCCTTGAGCAGGCGGCTGTCACCGGAGGTGGCAACACTGCCGTTCGGGCCGACGTTGGTGGGCTTGGGCGGGACCGCATGGTTCGGGTCCACGTAGTTGAGGGAGTTGGTGCCCGTCATGAGGGCGTTGGAGCCATGGGACACATGGCACTGCTCGCACCCGACGCGGGTCGTCCCGTGCTTGTACATGAATGTGGAGTCCGCGCTGTTCGCGACGAGCGAGGACACCTGATTGCCACCCGGCGTGTAGTCGCTGACGCCGCCGGTCACGGTCGTGCTATAGCCGTTGTAGCGCGTGTGGCACTGGATGCACCACGCGGTCATGAGGCCGGTGGTGTTGGCCGGGGCCACGCCGCCGTTGGCGGCCGCGTTCGTGGCGGTGACGCCGTTCCAGGCGGTGTTCATGGGGTCTTTCGGCGGGAGAGGCGTCAGGTACCAGAGGTCTGCGCCGGTGGGATCCCAGTGGTAGCGCCAGTAGTCACCGGTGTCGGTGGTCACGATATTCGCCGCGGAGCCATTGGCATCGGTGCCGTCGGTGGCCGGCTTGATCGTGTAGTTGTGGGTCCCGGTCGTGGTCGTGTCAACAATCTCGACCGCGCTCGTCGACAGGACGAACTGGGCTGCGGGCGAAGGAGCCGTCGCAACAGCGCTGGGCTTCGTCTGCAGAATTCGGTACTGGCCATTGCCGTGCGGGTTGTGGCACGAGGCGCACTCGAGGGTAACCGTGGCACCGGTGCCGCTGTTGACGGCTCCGTTGCCCCAGACCGTGCCAGTGCCCCAGCCGGCGTTGTAGATGCCACCCGTGCCGCCGTGGGTCGAGGTGACCTTCTGCGCGGTGGCCAGCGGCTGGATGTGGCTGTTGTAGCTGTGCGAGGCCTCGTCGATGAGGACCTTTGCCGCGTTGCTCGAATCGATCAGCGCGTACTGGAACCCGCCGCCCCGGAGGGCGCCGAGGACGGGAGCGGTCTTGGCCGTCGCTGAGTACTGGACGCCGTCAATGACGTCCGTGGTGGCCTTGCTGCCGTCGTGGCAGTTCAGGCACAGCTCCGGCTGGTCGTTGTTGAGCAGACCCGCGGCGGTCGCCGTGTGGGCCCGATGGCATCCCGCGCACGAATCGGCGGTCAGCCCGGCGGTCCCGTTGTTGGTGGCCATCTGATGGGGGCCACCGTCGGCGAACGCTGGAATCGCGGCAACGAACAGCCAGAGGATACCTATCGCACCGAGAAGTGCGAACTTCCTCACTGTCATTACCTCCTTTGTGGACTGGATGAGCACTGCCTGCGCTGCAGGCGACGTTGTCGTCCTGACCTCCACCTCCGTCTCCCTGCACATGTCAGTAACTCCACACCTGGAGCCGGTCGTTGCCCCAGTCCGCGACGTACACGCGCCCCCGGGCATCGATGGCGAGCCCGTTCGGGTAAGAGAACGCGCCGTCGCCGGCGCCCTTCTGTCCGAACGTGTTCACGTAGCCGGGGCCGCGATCGCCGGATGTCATGGGTGCGTAGGCCTGGATGGTCGATGCACTCGAGTCCACGACCAGGATCCGGCCGTGGTCGTCGATCCCGATCCCAACTGGAAGGCCCAGGTTGCCGACCGCGTCCCCGCGCTCCACGATGCCAACCTGGGCACCGGATGCGTCGAAGACGAGCAGCCGCCCGTTGGCGGTGTCGGTGACGTACACGGTGCCGTTCGCGTCCACCGCGATGCCGTTGGGGTGGTTCATCCCTGCGCCCGCGCCGAAGTCCCGGACCAGCTTGCCGTCCGAACCGAACACGTGGATCACCACGGGGTCGGCGCTCACGTCGGCGATGTAGACGTTGCCGGCCTGGTCGAAACCGATCCCCAGGGGCTGCCAGTTCGCGAGCCCCGCGCCCTGGTCGAAGATCCGGAGGTACGTGCCATCCGCGGCGTAGACCACGACCGCGCCGTTGAACCGGTCGGTTGCCCAGAAATCGCCGGTCGCCGGGTCGGTGGCCACGAATAGCTGATGGGCCTGCACGATCAGGTCGGCCGGGGGCTTGAGGACCGCGAGCTGCCCACCCTGGCGGTCCATCATCACCGTGTCCAGGGAGGTGCCTGTCTGGGTTACCACGATCCGCGTGCCGTCAGCGCTCACGGCGACCGCCTGCGGCTTGCTCAGATCGTAGAAGGATCCTTGGTACGCCGGCATCGGCGGCTCGACGAAGGGAACCGGGATGTTGGTGATCGGCTGGCGGAACAGGAGGTACCAGATCGACAGGGACCCCATGATCGCGAGCAGGGCGAGGAGGAACAGGAGCAGGAACTTCTTGCGTCGGTTGTCCTCGCGCTCCTCGACCGGTGCTTCCGGCGGGGTCGAAGGCTGGGCATCACCGGAGAGCGCTCCAAGCGACAGGTCGGGTGTGGTCATCTCAGTTGTTGCCTCCGGCAGTGGGGGACGCGACCTCGGAGGGTGCTGCCACGTCGCCCGCGCCGAGGCTGCTGAGGCCGATCTGCGCGGACTGGTTCGTGGGGTCGATCGCGAGCACCTGGCGGTAGTAGGACGTCGCCGCGGTGTTGTCGCCGCTCTGGGACGCGATGAGCGCGAGACCGATGAGCGCGTCGGTCTTCATGGCGCCCGTCGTGAGCGGCTTGAGCGCCGCCGTCGCCTCATCGGGGCGGCCCTGGCAGAAGGCGACCATGGCACTTGCCCATGCGACGCCATCCGGCTGTTGGAGGGCCGTGTAGGAGACGGCGAGCTCCTGGTACGGCTCGAACCAGCCGGTCGGCACGAAGGCGACGGAGAGCCTGAGCGCACTGACCGCCTTCGTCGGGTCACCTGTCTTGTTGAGGGCCTGGCCAAGCAGGTACAGGGCGTCTGCATCGGCTCCGTTGATGGCGACTGCCTTCTCGAGCGTGGTCGCCGCGTCGGCGGCCAGGCCTTGCTGCAGCTGGACGAGGCCGAGCTCGTAATAGGCATGCTCGAGCTGCGGGTCCGAGCTTGCGAACTCGCCCGCTGCGGCTTGGTCGATGAACGCGTTGAGGTCAGTGGCGGCCGCGTCAGGCTGGCCGATCTCAACGTAGGCGATCGCCCTGCCGAGCAGCGCGGGTCGATCCGCCGGGTCGATCTTGAGCGCCTCGGTGAACTGGGTGATCCCGTCGTCATAGCGCTTGGCGCTCACGTAGGCGGCGGCGAGATAGTCGCGTGCCTGGAGATCGTTGGGGTTTGCCTGGACGGCGGCCTCCGCCGCCGCGACCGTGCGATCCGAAACGGACCCACCGGTGTCGACATGCCGGTCGCTCCAGTAGACGAACACCATCACGGGGACCCCGATCAGCAGGATCAGCGCCGCGATCAGGATCAGCCGGTTGAGGGTTCTGGTGGAGATGGTCGTGGGACGTGCGACTCTCATCATTGCTGCCATTCCTTGCGGTGGACGCGCGGCCGGACACCCGGCCATCAAAGGACGCCGAGGCCTGAGCCCGGCTCCCCGTCCATGTTCGGGCGCGCGAGGGCGAGTTCCCATCCGTCGGGGGATAGAACTGCGATACAGGGCGTGGTGCGCACGCAACGGTGGTCGTGTATCGAGTGGCCCCCGAAGGTCCCAAGGACCCGGGCCGGATGTCCCGTCCCGTCAGACGCGGGGCGCGCCCGGCCTCCAGGATGGAGGGCCGGTCAGAGGCTCTCGCGCGGCGTCCGGAAGCTCGATGGCACGTCCACCTCGATCACGTCGCCCACCAGCCTGAGCGGGAACCGGTCCAGGGGGCGCGGCGGCGGACCCGATACGACCTTGCCGTCGATGTCGAACACGCCATCGTGGCAGGCACACTTGAACTCGTGATCGGCGTCAGCCCAGCGGTAGATGCACAGCGCGTGCGTGCAGCGCGGGTCGAACGCGGTGATGTCGCCGCCGGCGCGCCTGACGAGCCAGGCGGACGCGGCCACCGCCTGGCCGCCGGTGTCGAGCGTGAACGGGACCTCGGTCGGCACCCCCACCTCGAGCGACGCGGGATCGACGTCCAGGGTCACCGTGATCGGGGGACCGGCGCAGGCCTCGAGCAGGACGCCGAGGCCGCCGCCCGCGGCGATCGCACCGGCGCCCATCAGGAGCAGCACCCGACGGCGGGGAACGGGCGTCGTCAGCGGATCGATGGGGCGGCGCCCGGCGTTGCCCGGCAGCGTCGGGATGTGGCGCTGATCTCCCATGCGGGAGAGCCTAGCCCGGAATGACGACGGTGCGCAGCCCGCGGTCGGGCTCGGTGGGACGATCCCGTTCGGGGCCCGGGTCGGCGATGTCGGCCCGCTGGCCGGTGACCGCGCTCCGGATCGCCGCCATGAAGTCGTCCGGCCGGCTGCTCAGGGTCTCGCGCCGCAGGCTCCAGGCGCAGGTGGTCGTGATGTCGACGTCGAGCACGACGGCGCAATGCGAGCGTCGCATCACCTCGGCCGCATCGAGCGACCCGCCTTCCTCGACCACGATGATCCCCGGCTCGCGGGCGATCGCCGCGTCCACCGCTCCGACATTGGCGCCGTCCACGGCGTCCACCGCCAGGCCGGGCTCGGCGGCGAGCATCCGTTCGAGGCCTTCGCCCATCAGCGGATGGCTGTAGACGACGAGGACGCGCACCGGTTCAGGCGACACCAGGGCTCCTCGTGGAATCCGTGGGCCGCGGATGCGACCCGTGGGAGAGATGCTAGGGGTGGCCGGCGGCAAGGCCAATCCCTCGCCCGGCACAGCCTGCTCCCCGGGGTTCTGTATCCGACGGGATAGCCGGCCGCGTCGCGCCGCGGGTCCCAGTCCCGCTCAGCCGAGCCGCGGGTCCTGGTCGCGCTTCGGCTCGCTGCCCGCGAACCCCCGACGGACCGCATAGGCCGCCGCCTGGACGCGGTTGGTCAGGTGCAGCTTCTCGAGCGCGTTGTGCACGTGGTTCTTGACCGTCCCCTCGGTGATCGTGAGCTGGTTCGCGATCTCCTTGTTGGACAGCCCGTCGGCGACCAGCTCCAGGATCTCCGACTCGCGCCGGGTGAGCACGCTGTCCTGCGCTGCCGGCGACGGCTGGCCGCGGACGGGGATGCCGCCGGTCCGGAGCGCCGTGAGCAGCTTGGTGGCGACCGCGGGTGCGATCGGGGCCTCGCCGCGCATCACGCCGCGGAGATCCTCGAACAGCTGCTCGGGGCGGACGTTCTTGAGCAGGTAGCCGTTGGCCCCGGCCTTGATCGACTCGAACAGGTCGTCATCGTCCTCGGACACCGTGAGCATCACGATCGGCGTCGAGATCCCGGCCTGGCGGATCGCGTTGACGCCGTCGACACCCGAGGCACCCGGCATGTTCACGTCCATGACCACCAGGTCGGGGCGCAGGGCGCGGACCTTGTCCAGCGCGTCGCGGCCGTTCTCCCCCTCGCCCACGACGGTCATGTCGAACTGGGCGCTGATCAGCGTCGCGAGCGCTCTCCGGAACAGCGGCTGGTCATCGACGAGCAGCACCCTGAGACGCGGCGGAGTGTGTTCCACGGGAGCTCTCTGCTTCGAGGTGGACGATGATCCTGGTCCCCTGCTTCGGGGCAGTATGCACAACAAGGGTGCCACCGATCTGTTCCACCCGCTCCCGCATGGACGCGAGCCCGAAGCCGCCGTCCATGGACCCGGCCACGGTGCCCAGGTCGAAGCCGACGCCGTCGTCCTCGATCGTAAGCGTGGTCGCCGCGGTGGCGCACTCCATCCGGACCTGGACGTGGGTCGCCCGCGAGTGCTTGCGGGTGTTGGTCAGCGCCTCCTGCACGACGCGCAGCAGCTGGACCTCGCTGCGAGGCGTCAGCGAGGCGCGGGTGTCGCCATCGCAGGTGAGGGTGGCCGCGATCCCGGTCTGCCGGCTGTACTTGCGCAGGTACTCCCGCAGGGAGCCCTCGAGCCCCGTCTCCTCGCGAACGGTCTCGCGCAGCCCCAGGATCGCCTCGCGCACGTCCTGGTAGGCCTCGTCGGCGGTGTCGGCGATCTGCGACAGCTCGGCGGCCATGGTGTAGCTCGCCTCATCCTTGGCCCGGCCCTCGAGCGCGCGCAGCTGCAGGTGGATCACGCCCAGCACCTGGGCCAGGCTGTCGTGCAGCTCGCGTGCGATCCGGTCACGCTCGGCATGGATCGTCCACTGCTCCTCGGCTTCGTGGAGACGGGCCGTCCGAACGGCGATGGTCGCCATGTCGGCCAGTGCGCCCAGCAGCGTCCGCTCGGCCTCGTTGAACGCCTGCCCCGCGCGGACCACGCACAGCTCGCCCAGGATCCCGTCAGGCCCGCGCAGCGGTCGCGCCGCCCACGTCCGGTTCGCGTCGACCGCGAGCAGCGGGCACTCGGGGTTGCGCGGGTGGATGGCGCCCGTCGCGCGGTGGACGATCAGGCAGACGCTGCCGTCGTCCGCGATCGCCATGCGCCCCTGGCCGCCGGAAGACCCCGCACGGGTGGTGTCGGTGAGGCATACGACGGCGCGATCCGCACCCAGCAGCTCCCGCGCATGACCGGAGATCGCGTCGAGGACGTCGTGCAGGTCAGCCCGGCGAGTGAGCTGGAGCGCGACCTCGTACAGCGCGGCGCGCTCCCGTTCCCGGCGATGCAGATCCGCGACCGTGAGTGCGAGCTGCGCGGCGCCCGCGATCTCGCCCGTGATGTCGGCGAGCGCGGCGGGCGAGATGTCGGGATCGACCGCCGGATGGATCACGACGCGCAGGTGTCCGATCCGGTCGCGTCCCCGGATCAGCGGCAGGTCCAGGACGCCGGTGTCGAGCTCCGCCCGGCGCGTGAACGAGGGCGTGTCCTGCTCCGGGTCTGCCGGCGCATCGAGCAGCGGGGCGAGCCAGCTGAGGCCCGTCGCAAGCGGGTCCGGCCGGCGGATCGTCAACGGGTCGCCGCCCGGGGTCAGGATCGAGACCGTGCCGGCGATGGCGCCGGTCTGCGTGATGAGCCGGTCGAGCGCCTGCCCGAGCAGGTTCGGCAGGGCGAGGCCGCCCCGGACGGCGGAGCTCACCGCGTGGGTGACGGTGAGGTCCTTGTTCCGGGCCAGCAGCTGCTTCTGGGTGCGGTCGAGGTAGATCGAGACGAAGGTCGCAAAGATGACGATCGCGCCGCCCATGATCATCGCGGACAGCACGTGGGCGTCGTCGCCGGTGACCGTGCGATCGAGGAACAGGAACCGGACCACCTCGAAGGCCCAGACGAACACGACGGGCACGATCATCGTCGCCCACTTGAGGCGGTTGAGATCGCGTGCGCCCTGGGGTTCGCTCATGGGTCCGACTGTGCCGTTCGATACATGCGGTGGCGAAGGGCCGTCCGGCCCGTGCATGGAGGGACCCATCGGCACCCAACCGCGTGACCCGGACCGGGCCGGCCGCGGCGGTGCGCGCTACGCGGGTCCGGCGTCCTCCGCCGGCGCCGCCTCGCCCGCCGCTTGCGCCGTGCTCGGCCAGCCCTCCGCGTCACCCCTGGGGCGGACCTGGACGAACTCGAACCCGAACCGGCCCTTGACGCACAGGTGCCCGCTGGTGACCGACGACTCGAGCGGGGAGGTCACCTTGACGATCGAGTTGTCCTGGACGTGGAGCGAGAGCGTGCACCCGACGCCGCAGTACGGGCAGATCGTGTCGGTCGTGGTCTGGGCGGTCTCGTCCCAGGTTCCCGCCTGCCGCATCTCGTGCTCCGACCGGAACATGAGTGCGCCGGTCGGGCAGACGCCGATGCAGTTGCCGCAGTACACGCATGCGGACTCGGGAAGCGGAACGTCGAACTCGGTCGAGATCCGGGCATCGAACCCGCGGCCCGCGACCGAGATCGCGAACGTGTTCTGGGCATCCTCGCCGCACGCCTCGACGCACTTGTAGCAAAGGATGCAGCGGGCGTAGTCGCGGACGTACAGGTCGTTGTCGACCTTGACCGGCTGGGCGACGGTCTCGGCCGCGGGTGCGTCCCCGGCGGGAGCGTGGTGGTGTCCCGGGGCCCGGGCGTCGCGCTCTCCGGCGGCCGCGGGTGCCGCGGCCGGGCCGAACCGCTCGGGGTGCGCCCCGTACCGGCGGGCGTAGCGGGCGAGGTCGCCATCGGGTGCCTCGGGTCCGGCCAGCGAGAGGTCGACCGAGGAGCCGAGCAGCTCCAGGACCATCCGGCGCGCTTCGCGGACGCGCTCGCTGTCGGTCTGGACCTCCATCCCCGGCTCGACCTTGCGCGAGCACGCCGGGACGAGGACGCGCGAGCCGGCGACCTCCACCACGCACACCCGGCAGACGTTGACCGGCGCGAGCGTCTCCAGGTAGCACAGCGTCGGCGTGTCGATGCCCACCGACCGGGCGGCCTCGAGGATCGTGGAGCCGGCCGGGACGGTCACGCCGGCGCCGTCGATCGACAGCTCGACGGCCGGAACGTCGGGTGCCGGCGGTGGCTCGGGCGGCCGCGAGGGACGCGCCGGCGGCTCGAAGAAGATGCGGGCGACGTCGTCGACGCTCATCGGGCTCCCCCCATGGCGGCTGGGGCATCGTCGAAGCGGACGAGGCCGGCGCGGAACGCACTCTCGATCGCCGAGGACGCGGTCTGGCCGAGGCCGCAGATCGAGGCGTCGCGCATCGCGCGCGAGAGATCCGCGAACAGCTCCGCCTCCTGCGCGTAGGATCCCAGCGGTGCGCCGGCGGCGAGGCGGGCGAGCAGCTCCTCCTGGCGGACGGTGCCCACCCGGCACGGGACGCACTGGCCACACGACTCGTCGCGGAAGAACGCCGCGATCCGTCGCAGCGCGCCGACGAGGTCTGCCGCCTCGTCGAACACCATCACCACGCCCGAGCCCAGGGTCACGCCCGCCTCCCGGGTGCCCTCGAACGTGAGCGGCGTGTCGAGCCGGTCCGGGCCGACGAACGCCCCCGCCGCTCCGCCCAGGAGCACCGCCTGGATCGCGCGGCCGTGCGGGACCCCGCCGGCGAGCTCGATCAGCTGCCGCAGGGTCGCCCCGAACGGCAGCTCGTAGACGCCGGGCCGGGCCACGTTGCCCGACACGCAGAACAGCTTGGGACCGGTCGAGCCCTCGGTGCCGATCGCCGCGTAGGCGTCAGCGCCGAGGCGCAGGATCAGCGGGACGTTGACCAGGGTCTCGACGTTGTTGACGGCCGTCGGCCGCCCGAACAGGCCGACCTCGACGGGGAACGGCGGCTTGTTGCGAGGCTCGGGACGTCCGCCCTCGATCGACTCGAACAGCGCCGTCTCCTCGCCCGCGATGTAGGCGCCGGCGCCGATCCGAAGCTCGATGTCGAACGCCCAGCCGCTGCCGGCCACATCCCCGCCCAGCATGCCCGCTGCACGCACCTCGGCCAGCGCATGCTCCAGGCGCTGCCGCGCGAGCGGGTACTCGCCGCGCAGGTAGAGATAGCCCCGCGACGCGCCTACGGCGAGCCCGGCGATCGTCATCGCCTCGAGCAGGGCGAACGGGTCCTCCTCGAGGATCACGCGGTCCTTGAACGTCCCGGGCTCCGACTCGTCGGCGTTGCACACCACGTAGCGGGGCGTCACCGGCTGCGCGGCGACGGCGGCCCACTTCCGGCCGGTCGGGAACGCGGCGCCGCCGCGACCCACGAGCCTCGCGTTGGTCACCTCCGTGATCACGGCATCGGGTCCGACGGCCATCGCCCGGGCGAGCGCCTCGTAGCCGCCCGCGGCCCGGTACGCATCGAGCGAGGTCGGGTCGACGCGACCGACGCGGGCGAGCAGCTGGAGGCCGTCCTCGCCTGCCTGAGGCGCCAGCCCGCGAACCCATTCGACCGGGTCGGCTCGCGCATCGCCCAGCTCCGTCGCGACGCGGCCCCCGCCCTCGCGGGCGACCCCGACGGCCCAGTCCAGCGTCTCGAGCAGCCCGCCGCCGTCCTCGATCTCGCCCACGACCATCGCCCCGGCCGTCTCGCCGGCAACGGTCAGCAGCGCCGCCGTTCCGCGCTCGCACTGCCCCAGGCACGGGCTGCGCAGCCACGTCGCGTTGCCATCGCCGATGGGGGCACCGGGTGGACCGGCGAGACGCTCGAGCTCGGCGCACACGGCCTCGGCGCCGGCGAGCCGGCAGGCGATGTCGTCGCACACGTGGGCGACCACGGGCGGCCGCGGCGTCGTGGACAGCAGCGAGTAGAACGACGCGACGCCGTACGCGTCCGCGGGCGGCACGGTGAGGCGCCTCGAGATGTGGTTGAGGGCGCCCCGGCTCACCCAGCCCGCCTGTCCGGCGGCGGCTTCGAGCGCCGGGAGGAGGAGGTCGCGGCGCGCCCTCGCCTGGTGACCCCCGCGGGCGACGTGGCCGTCGAGACCGGTATCCCGCGCACCGCCGGACCAGCCGTCGCGGGCGGGCCCGATCTCCGGGTCGAGGACAGCATCGATCGCGGCCCGCTCCTCGGGGCTCGCGGCGGGACCGACGACGTGGAGGTCCATGGTTCCCGAGTGTAGTGCGGTCGGTCGTGTCCCGGATTCCCGCCGCGCGGCGGAGCGCGGCCGAATGCGCCGCGGTGTGGCCGGCCGGATCGGCTGCCGCAACACGGTCCCGCGTTCAAACGGGCGGGAGGTCCAGCCAGCCCTCGCGCAGCGCCCGGGTCGCCAGCTCGGTTCGCGACGCGATCCCGAAGCGCTCGAACAGCCGGGCGAGGTGCGTCTCCACGGTCTTGGCGCCGATCGAGAGCGCGACGGCGATCTCGTCGTTGGACCGGCCTTCGATGACCAGGGCCACGACATCGAGCTCGCGACGCGAGAGCCGCGCGCGGTCGGCCGCCCGCGGACGGACCCCGAACGCGAGCCCGCCGGCGGCCGCGCGCCGGATCGCGTCGAGCAGCTCGCTCATCGGTGCGGTCTTGAGCACGAAACCGGCCGCGCCGAGCCGCAGGGCCGCCTCGGCGTACTGGGGGTAGTCGTATGCGGTGAGCACCACGATCGCGGGCCGCGGTCGGTCGGTGCGCGCATCGTTGAGCAGGTTGAGCCCGCTGTCGGTCCCCAGCCGGATGTCGAGCAGGACGACGTCGACATCGGTGCCCGCGATCAGCGCGCGCGCCTCCGCGAGCGAGCCCGCGGTTCCCACGATCGAGAGCCCGACCTGCTTCGCGAGGATGGCCGCCGTCCCTTCGCGCACCACCGGGTGGTCGTCGATGACCATGACCCGGATCGGCCTGACGGGGTCACCCGCGTCGGTCACCGCGCTCGCCATTCGAGCCCGACGTGCGTGCCGCCCTTGGGCCACCGGCGGATGTCGAGGATCGCGCCGATGCCCTCGGCCCGCTGCTGCATGTTGAGGAGGCCGAAGTGGCCCTCTCGCTCGGCACGGTCCCCGGCGTCGGATGCGATCCCGGCGCCCTCGTCGTCGATCGTCAGCGAGGCGATTCCCTGGCTCGACCGGTACCGGACGGTGATCGGCGGCCGCCCGTGCTTGACGGCGTTGGACAGCGCCTCCTGGGCAACCCGGAAGAAGGCGAGCTCCACGTCCGCCGGTGGTCGCGTCCCGTCCGCTCGCTCGAGGCGGACCTCGCCGCCGGCGAGCCGCTCGATCCGCAGCACCAGCCAGTCGAGCGCCGGCCCCACGCCGAGGTCATCGAGGATGGGCAGGCGCAGGTCGCCGCAGATCGCCCGCAGCCGGTCCGAAACGGTCCGCGCGATGTCCGCACCCTCGGTGTCGCCGGCCGCGTCGAGCCGGCGGACGAGCAGCGTCAGCTCCTGGAGGGCATCGTCGTGGATGTCCGCCGCCACCCGCGCCCGCTCGGCCTCGGTGGCCGCGACGACGAGGTCGCGCTGGAGCTGCGCGCGGCTCGCGAGCCTGGCCAGCGGACGCACGGTGAACCGGCCCGCCAGCGCGATCGCCGCGATCCACAGCAGGAACACGATCAGGTACGAGGAGGACGCGGTCAGCAGGGCGATCACCGGCGTGACGCCGGCGAGCGCGAGCTCCGTGGATTGCAGGAGCCGGCCGCTGGCCGCCGCCTCGCCGCCGGCGGCGACGGGCGCGCGCGACGCCCCCGGCAGCAGGGGTCCCGCGGCGATGAACCCCGGGATGGCGACGATCCCGGCTGCCAGCAGGGCCGTGGGCAGCTCGAGGCCCGGTGCGGCCGGGTTCGCGGCGCTCGCGAGGCCGGTCACGATCGCTGCGACGGCGCAGGTCGCGGTCCCGGTCACGGCCATGGAGCGGTCCTGCGGGTCGTCGATCCGCGCGAGCAGCGCGGCCGCGAGCGGCAGCAGGGTCGCGGGCAGCAGCACCGCGAGCAGGACCCCCGCGGCCGGCATCCACACGCGCGTCAGCGGCTGCACCAGGAACGGGCCCGCGGTGGCCAGGGCGAGGGGCAGGCCGAGATCGCGGAGCGAGGCGCCGGCGCGGCCGGTGACCATCCACCAGGCGGTCGCGAACAGGACGCCGATCCCGAACACGACCAGCAGGATCGAGTCCCGGAGGCGGTTCTGGCCGTCGTCGCCGATGAACGCCGTGTACCCCTGGTTGTCGGGGCTCCACGTCGCGAGGTCGCCGGCCCTGATGGCGGTCAGGTCCGTCACCGGCGCGTTGGCCAGCGACTGGAGCACGTCCTCGGGCAGGCCGAGCGAGACCGGAAGCGCCGGATCCCACGTGTACGAGGGTTCCGGAATGTCGCCCGTCACCGGGTCCGGGGTCGCTTCGGTCGTCGCGTAGACCGGCTCCGGCATCCGGATCAGCTGCCGGTCGTTGAGCATGATCGCGACCATGCCCGGCTCGATCCCGTACCTCGCGGCCGGACCGGCCGGATCGACCGTCCACACGACCACGCGTCCGTCCGACACGATCAGCTGGAGCCCGGGCCCGTTCCTGGCGATCACCGGCGTCAGCAGGCCGATGACGACGGCGACCAGGCCGATGACGATGGCCGCCCGCTCGATCCGTGCCCGTGTGATGGCCATGGCCCGACGGTAGCACCGGGTCGGGGCGCCCGAGGTCCGGGAGATCCCGGAACGCTCGTCCGTCGTCCGACGGGTTCGCAGCCGTTGCGGTCATCATCATGCTGGCTTCATGCAGCAAGTCAGGGGGCGCATGGAGATCGCACTCGAGGCCCGTGGCGTCGGCAAGCGATACCGGCGGGGTCGGCCGTGGGCATTGCAGGACGTCGACCTTGCCATCCCGCAGGGCAGCATCACCGCGCTCGTCGGCCCCAACGGCGCCGGCAAGTCGACGCTCATCAAGGGGTACATCGGGTTCGAGCGACCGACCGCCGGGCAGCTGCTCGTCGACGGGATCGACCCGTGGCAGGACCGGGGCGGCGCGGTCCGGCGGATCGGATACGTCCCCCAGGCCGCGTCGCTCTACCGCGAGCTGACCGTGGCCGACCACCTCGACCTCGCCGCCCGCTTCCGTCCCGATTTCGATCGCCCCGCCGCCGAGCTTCGGCTGCGGGAGCTCGACATTCCGCTGCGGGTCGCCGCGGACGCCCTGTCCGGCGGCCAGCAGGCCCAGGTGGGACTTGCGATCGCGCTCGGTACCCGGGCACCGGTGCTGCTCCTGGACGAGCCGCTGGCGAGCCTGGACCCTCTCGCGCGTCGCGAGTTCCTGCACGTCATGGTCGCCGCGGTCCGCGAGGCGGGCGCGACGGCGCTGCTCGCGTCGCACGTCATCACGGACATCGAGCAGGCCTGTGACCGGCTGCTCGTGCTGGGGGGCGGACGCAAGCTGCTCGACGTGTCGATCGCGGAGGCGTGTGCCGCGCACCGGGTGGTCGACGCCGACCGACCGGTCGACGGCGGGCGGGTGGTCGGCCGGTTTCCGGATCCGAAGGGAAGGCTCCAGGCGCTCGTCGAAGGGCCGGTCGTCGCGGGCCGGCCGGCGACCCTCGAGGAGGTCGTGCTCGGCCACCTGGCTGCGGGGCGGGCCCGCGCCATTCCCGTTCCCCTCCCGGCGGAGTCCGCGGCGTGACGCGGCTGGACGTGCGGCTCACGCTGCGCCTGTACCGGTTCGAGATCATCACCTTCGGGACGTTGGTCGGGTTGCTCGCGATCGCCGCCGTGGTGACGGCGGACATGCTGGACGCGACGGGCTACGGCGCGAGCTGCTGGACGGGCATCGGGACACCCGACTGCGAGTCGATGGGCCGCGCATTCTGGGCGCTCCAGCAGCCACGCGTGCCGCTGATCCACGCGTGCCTGGTCGCGCTGCCGTACCTGCTCGCCGCACTGGTGGGTGCGCCGCTGGTCGCCCGGGAGCTGGAGCGCGGGACGACGCGCCTGGCCTGGTCGCTCGCTCCATCCCGGGTTGGCTGGCTGGTCAGCCGGGTCGTGCCGATCGCGGTCATCACGCTCGTGCCGGCGCTGGTGGCCGGGCTGGCCCTCGACCGTCTCTTGGCCGCCGTCACGCCGGGCACGGACGTGGCCAACGCATTCGACGCGTTCGGTGATCGCGGTGTCGTCCTGGCGGCCAGGGTGATGTTCGTGTTCGCCGTGGGCGTGCCCATCGGCGCGATCGTTGGGCGGATGCTGCCGGCGCTGATCGTGGCCATGGTGGTCGGTGCGGTGGGAATCGCCGGTGGCTCGTATGTCCACAGCCGGATCCTCGCGTCGGAGGCGGTCTGGGTCGACACGGCGTCAGGATCCGGCGCCCCCGGCGACCTGTTCTTCGACCAGCGGATCCGGACCCCGGACGGCGCGATGGTGACCTGGGACGAGCTGTTCTCGCTGGTCCCCCAGCCGGAGGATGGATCGGACTGGCCGCCGCCCGGCTACACGTTCGTGGCCCTGGTGGTTCCCGGCACGCGCTACGGGTTCGTCGAGCTGCGCGAGGTCGGGGCGCTCGCCGGCGCCAGCCTGGTCGCGCTCGGGCTCGCCGCGTTCACCGTCCGGCGCCGGCGGCCCGGCTGAGGGGCGCCTCGACGGGATGACGGCCGTGCCCGCCTCCCGACGGACGGGATGCGCGCCTCCCGACGGATGGGATGCCCGCCTCCCGACGGCACCCGATGCCCGCCCCCGCGCGTCAGGCGCTGCCCGTGGTTCCCCAGCCCGTGTACTCGCCCCCGTGCTCGGCGGCGAACGCGCCGAGCTGCTCGCGGATGGCGGTGATCCGCTCGAGCGTCACGACCATCGGGAACGCGACCCGCACCGCCCAGCTGCGGCCCATCAGGCTCGGGTTGAGCCGCACCGTCCCGCCGCTGCTGGCGAGCTTGGCCACGACCTGACGCGCCGATCGCTCGTCGGGAAGCGTCAGGAAGTGCTCGACGGTCATCGGGCGCGACATGTCGACACCGGCCGCGACCAGCTTCGCGATGAGCTGTGCGTCGCCGTCACCCGCGTCGTCGGGGGCGCCGAACAGCCTGCGGATCATGCTCACGCGGGGCCGCCGGGGGCGCTCGGTGCGGGGTCCCGTGACGCGACCTTCTCGACCCGGATCGCGGTGGCCTTGAACTCGGCGGTACCGGATCGGGGATCGGTGGCATCGATGGTCAGCAGGTTGGTCGCCACGTCGTCCTGGAAGTGGAAGGTCATGAACGCGAGCCCGGGTCGCAGCGCAGGATCGGTCCGGACGGGTACCTCGACCCGGCCGCGTCGTGAGATCGCGCGGACGCGCTCGCCATCCGCCAGGCCGAGCCGGGCGATGTCCTCCGGTGACAGGTCAAGCGTCTCGCCACGCCGCCGAGGGTACCGGTAGCCGCCCGACTGCACACCCGTGTTGTACGAGTCGAGGTGGCGCCCGGTGGTCAGGCGGATCGGGAAGTCGTCGTCGAGACGGTCGACCGGCGGGTCGTGCTCGACCGGGACGAACGGCGCCCGGTTGCCGGGAACGGGGTCCTCCCACAGCCGGGAGTGGAGGAACAGCTCGCCCGGGTGGCCCTCGTCATAGCACGGCCACTGCAGCCCGCCCTCGGCCTCGAGCCTCGCGTAGCTCATCCCGTGGAATGCCTGCGCCAGCGCTCGGACCTCGTTCCACACGGCCTCGGGGTCCGGATCACCCCAGTCCGCCCCCATGCGCCGGGCGATCTCGAAGATGATCCACAGGTCGTCGCGGGCCTCGCCCGGCGGCGTCAGCGCCCGGTGGACGCGCTGGACCCGGCGCTCGCTGTTGGTGACCGTGCCCTCGCTCTCGGCCCATGCCGCAGCCGCCGGCAGCACGACGTCGGCGATCTCGGCCGTCCCGGTCAGGAAGATGTCCTGCACGACCAGGAGGTCGAGACCCCGCAGGCGGCGTTCGGTGAGATGTCGGTCCGCCTCCGACTGCATCGGGTTCTCGCCGATCACGTACAGCGCGGTCAGCTCGCCGCGATCCATCGCCAGGAACATGTCGGACAGGTGCCAGCCGCGCTTCGGCGGCACGCGCACACCCCACAGCTGGTCGCACCGCTGGCGCGGCTCGTCCTGCTCCACGTGCTGGAAGCCGACCAGGCGGTCCGGCAGGGCGCCCATGTCGCCGCCACCCTGGACGTTGTTCTGGCCCCGGAGCGGGTTGAGGCCGCTGCCGTACTTCCCGACGTGTCCGGTCAGCAGCGACAGGTTGATCAGCGCGAGCACGTTGTCGACCGCGTTGTGGTGCTCGGTGATCCCCAGCGTCCAGCAGATCATCGCGCGGCCCGCGCTGGCGTACGCGTGCGCCGCCTCGCGGATCGCCGCTGCGGGGACGCCGGTCTCGCGCTCCGCGAGCTCCAGCGTGTACGGCTCCACCGCGGCTCGGTAGGCGTCGAACCCGGACGTCGCCCGGTTGATGAACTCCGTGTCGGCGAGCCCTGCCGCGATGATCTCGCGGCCCATCGCGTTGGCCAGCGCGATGTCGGAGCCGACGTCGAGGCCGAGCCACAGGTCCGCCCACTCGGCGCTCGAGGTGCGGCGGGGGTCGATCGAGATCAGCCGCGCACCCCGACGCACCCCCTTGAGGAGGTGGTGGAAGAAGATCGGATGCGTCTCCCGGGCATTGCTGCCCCACAGGAGCACGAGATCCGTGTCCTCGACCTCACGATATGAGCTGGTACCGCCACCAGCGCCGAACACGGTCGCCAGACCGGCGACAGATGGGGCGTGTCAGGTGCGGTTGCAGCTGTCGATGTTGTTGCTGCCCAGGACGGCCCGGGAGAGCTTCTGGGCCGCGAAGTTGACCTCGTTGGTCGACTTGCTGCAGCTGAAGATCCCGTATGTCCCGGAGCCGTGCGCCGCGCCCGCCGCCCGGAGCCCGGCGACCGTCCGGTCCAGCGCCTCGTCCCACGTCGCGGGGCGGAGGACACCGGTGGCTCGATCGCCGTCGCGCACGAGCGGCGTGGTCAGGCGGACGTACTCCTTCGGCACTGGCGTGACCTCGGGTAGGGAGTCCGATGCGCCGAGTGTAGATCCGACGGCAATGGCGGTGCGTCAGCGGGCCTCGGCGGAGCGCGGGTCAGTCACCCGGCCGCTGGCCATAGTCGAGGAGCCGGTCGCGCACCCGGGCGATCTCGGCGTCGTCGAGGACCTCGGGCGTACCCAGCTGGAGCGCGCGCCGCCAGACGCCGCACAGCCACTCCACGTCCGTGACGAGCGATGCCGCCGTCACGAGGTCAGGTCCGACGGCCACGGCCCCGTGGTTGGCCATCAGGCAGGCGAGACCGGACGCTCCCAGCGTGGCGACGACGGCCCGGACGAGCTCGTCGGTGCCATACGTCGCGTACGGCGCGCACGGGAGCGTCGACGCGCCGAAACGGGCGACAGCGAAACGGGCGACCACGTAGTGGATCGCCGGCACCGCCCGGCGCAGCGCCGCGGCCGCCGTCGCCTCCGGCGAATGCGTATGGACCACCGCGCCCACGTCGGGTCGGCGGTGCAGCGCAAGGTGGAGGCGCCACTCGCTGGTCGGGAGGCGGGATCCGGCGTCGAGCGGCGTGCCGTCGGCG
The DNA here is from genome assembly GCA_963749705.1 of uncultured Chloroflexia bacterium. Classification (GTDB taxonomy): domain Bacteria; phylum Chloroflexota; class Limnocylindria; order Limnocylindrales; family CSP1-4; genus CAIXZV01. Next base: position 576,085 of record CAVVNQ010000003.1, read on the forward strand.
TCGAGCAGGACGCCATCGTCCGGCTCCATGCGGCTCGCGGGGATGCCGGTCGGGGTGACGAGGATGCCCCGGCCCACCCGCAGGCTCAGATTGCCCGACGCGTTGTGGTTGAGACCGGACGCCTCGAGCCGCCGCGCGGTTTCGACCAGGACACAACGCGCCTCAGCCTCGTCCACCGAGGACCTCCGGGAGCTGCGCCGCGTCGAGCAGGCCGCGGTCCGTCAGGTACCCGTCGATCAGACGGGCCGGGGTCACGTCGAACCCCCAGTTGCGGGCGCGGGTCCCGGCGGGGGCGATCGGGGCGCCGTTCACGTTCAGGACCTCCGCCTCGTCGCGCTCCTCGATCGGGATCGCGTCGCCCGATGGGGCGCCGGGGTCGAACGTGGACGCGGGCGCGGCCACGAGGAACGGCACCCCGGCGTCGCGGGCGGCCAACGCCTTGAGCACGGTCCCGATCTTGTTGGCGACGTCGCCATTGGCCGCGATCCGGTCGGCGCCCACGAGCACGATGTCGACCACGCCGCTCCGGAGCAGGTGACCGGCGGCGTTGTCGACCACCAGGGTGTGCTCGACGCCGCCCTGGGCGAGCTCCCAGGTCGTGAGCGCGGCGCCCTGGTTGCGGGGTCTCGTCTCGGAGACCCACACGTGGACCGGGACGCCGGCCTCGCTGGAGACGTACACCGGAGCCAGCGCCGATCCCCACTCGACGCACGCCAGCCAGCCCGCGTTGCAGTGGGTGAGGACCTGGACCGGTCGCCCGGTCCGTTCGTGGATCGCGCGCAGGAGCGGGAGCCCGGCCTCGCCGATCCGCCGGCTGCCGGCGGCGTCCTCGTCGGCGATCGCCTGGGCGAGCCGGCGCGCCGCGCCGGCGCGCGCATCGGCGGGCAGGGGCGCCAGGGTGTCGCCCATCCGGTCCAGCGCCCACCGGAGGTTGACGGCCGTGGGCCGGGTGGCGGCCAGCTTCGTCCGCGCCTCGCCGAGCGATTCCGGATCCTCGCGCATCGCGAGCGCGACGCCGTGCGCGGCTGCCACGCCGATCAGGGGCGCACCGCGGATCTGCATGGTCGCGATCCCCGCCACCGCATCATCGAGCGTCCGCCAGGTCGCGGTGACGGCCGCCCCGGGCAGCCGCCGCTGGTCGACCACCACCACCGGCGCGTCGTCGTCGTCGTCCTGCCACCAGATCGAGCGCGTGAACACGGATCGCAGCGTACTCCGCGCGACCCGTCGTGACGGTCCGGGCTGCGCCCGCGAGCCGCGCGGGCGCTCACCAGCTCGCCCGCCGCCCGCGGAGCGAGACAGCCTGCCGCGACAGCCATATCCAGCGTCTAGGCTGTCGCCCGACGCACCCGCATTGGGTTGGAGATCCGTGTCCCAGGTCGAATGGTGAGCTCCGCGTCGAGCTTCGGCGGTTCCGGAGCGGTCCCGGATGCGGTGGCGCCCGAGATCCGGCTCGTCGAGCTGACCAAGCAGTTCGGATCGCTCAACGCGGTCGACGGCGTGTCCCTCGACATCCGGCCCGGCGAGTTCTTCTCCCTGCTCGGTCCCTCGGGCTGCGGCAAGACCACGACGCTGCGCATGATCGGCGGGTTCGAGCTCCCCACCAGCGGCCGCATCGAGCTCCGGGGCCGTGACATCACCGACGACCCGCCGGAGCGCCGGCCGGTCAACATGGTGTTCCAGAGCTATGCCCTGTTCCCGCACCTGCGCGTGTTCGACAACGTGGCGTTCGGCCTCCGGCGGCGCCACCTGCCGGACCCCGAGGTCCGGACCCGGGTGGGGGCCGCGCTGGAGCTGGTGCGCCTGACGGGGTATGACCGGCGCCGGCCGGACCAGCTGTCGGGCGGCCAGCAGCAGCGGGTGGCGCTGGCCCGCGCGCTCGTGTGCGAGCCGACCGTGCTCCTGCTCGACGAGCCGCTCGGTGCCCTGGACCTCAAGCTCCGGCGCCAGCTCCAGGTGGAGCTCAAGCGCGTCCAGCTCGAGGTCGGGATCACGTTCGTGTACGTGACCCACGACCAGGAGGAGGCGCTCGCGCTGTCGGATCGGATCGCGGTCATGGATCACGGGCAGGTGGAGCAGCTGGGCAGCCCGGAAGAGCTGTACGACCGGCCCCGGACGCGGTTCGTGGCCGACTTCATCGGGACCACCAACCTGGTCGCGGGCACCATCGAATCCCGGGACGCGGATTCGGCGCTCGTCCGCCTGTCGAGCGGCGAGCAGTGTCGCGTGGACGCCGGTCCGTTCCCGACCGGCGGTGCCGTGGAGCTCGTGATCCGCCCGGAGTCCCTGGTCCTCGCAGCGGCCGGCGCGGACGCGGCGGCGACCGGGGGCGTGCCGATGCTCAACGCGACCGTCCGGCAGTCCGCCTACCTCGGCACGTCCGTGAGCCACCAGGTGCGAACGGATGGCGGGCTCGACCTGACCGTCGTCGTTCCCCGCGGTGCGGGGCGCCACGTCGTGGGAGACCGGGTCGCCGTCGGCTGGGCGCCGGCGAGCGTCCTCGTCCTCGAACGCGACCAGACCACCAGAGCCGCCGGGACAAGGGAGATCGAGCAGCAGGAGGAGGAGCAGCCATGAGCGATCCGGGTCCGGTCATGCGTCGGGGACGGCCGATGAGCCGCCGAATGATCCTGAGGGGAATGGCCGGCGTCGGCGGTGCCGCGGTGTTCGGCCCGGTCCTGGCCGCCTGCTCCGGCAGCAGCCCGACGCCGTCACCCGCGACGTCATCCGCCCCAGAGGCCTCGACCGCCGCGTCCGCGGCACCGACCCCCGAACCGACCGCGACGCCCCAGCCCACGCCCGAGGGCGAGCTGTTCGTCTACAACTGGGCCGACTACATCGGTGAGGACACGATCTCCAAGTTCCAGGACAAGTACGGGATCTCGGTCAAGTACGACTTCTTCGACAGCGCCGAGACCATGACCGCCAAGATCGCGACCGGGAACAGCGGCTACGACGTCACGTTCCCCACCTCGACGTACATCAAGGGGTTCGTCGACCAGGGGTTCATCCAGCCCCTGGACCTGAGCCTGATCCCCAATGCATCCAACCTGGGCGCCGAGTGGAAGGATCCGGGCTACGACCCGGGCAACCAGCACTCGATGCCGTACATGTGGTGGACGACCGGCGTCGCCTACGACACCGCGAAGGTCGACCAGGAGCTCACCTCGTGGTCCGCCCTGTGGGACGCGAAGTGGAAGGGCAAGATGGCGATGCTCGACGACGTTCGCGAGGTGTTCGCCGCCGCCCTCATCCGGCTGGGCTACGACATCAACACCACGGACGACGCCAAGCTCGACGAGGCGCTCGCGATGCTCCAGCAGCAGAAGCCGCTGCTGCGGACGTACACCACGGACGACATCGGCGTCCTCTCGACGGGAGACGTGTGGGTGATGCACGCCTGGGGAGCGGACGTCTACCAGGTCCAGTCGGAGCGAGACACGGTCGTCTACTACATCCCCGAGGAGGGCGGCGTCCGCGGCTCGGACACGATGGTGCTGCTCGCCAACGCGCCCCACCCGGTGGCCGCGAACCTGTTCATCAACTTCATGCTCGATGCCGAGGTCAGCGCCGCGAACACGAACTACATCGGCTACATGGGCCCCAACGAGGCGGCCAAGGCGTTCATCTCCCCGGACATCCTGGGCGACCCGACGGTCAACCCGGACGCGGCGCTGGTGGCCAAGCTCCAGGAGATCCTCGACCTCGGCGCCGACGAGGAGAAGTACACCTCCCGGTACACGCAGCTGCGCGCCGGCTGACGCCGGCCACGGCGCGGCTCACGACGACGGCGAGGACACCGGGTGCGGCGCGCCTGGCTGCGTGACACGATCCTGCTCGGGCCGGGCATGGCGTGGCTGGTCCTGTTCTTCGCCGTGCCCCTCGCCATCATCTTCGTCGTCAGCCTCGGGACCCGCGACCAGTACGGTGGCGTCCTGTTCGACCACCTGGGCTTCCAGAACTACGGGCGCGCGCTCGAGCCGGACTTCCTGCCCACCGTCGCCAACTCGTTCAAGTACTCGATCCTGACCACGGTCTTCTCGATCGTCATCGCCTACCCGATCGCGTACTGGATCAGCCGCTACGGCGGGCGCCGCAAGGCCCTGCTGATCGTCCTGGTGATGCTCCCGTTCTGGACGAGCTGGGTGATCCGGACGTACGCCTGGATGATCATCCTGCGCGACAACGGGGTCGTGAACAGCATCCTCGAGGTGATCGGGCTGCCGGGCCCGATCCAGCTGCTCAACACGGACCTGGCCGTGGTCCTGGGCATGACGTACGGCTTCCTGCCGTTCGCGATCCTGCCGCTCTACGTGTCGATCGATCGCCTCGACCCGGCCCTCGTCCACGCGGCCCGCGATCTGTACGCGAACGGGCGGGCCGCGTTCCTCCACGTGACGCTGCCGCTCACGATGCCGGGCATCATCGCGGCCGCCCTGCTCACCTTCATCCCCGCCATCGGTGACTTCGTCACCCCCGACCTGCTGGGTGGCGCCCAGACGACGACGATCGCCAAGATCGTCCAGACCCTGTTCCTGTCGGCCCGCGACTGGCCGTTCGGGGCGGCCCTCGGGTTCCTGCTGATCGTGGTCACGATCGTCGGGACGGTCGGCGGGCTGCGGTTCCTGCGCCGCGAGGTCATCGGCTGATGCGTGCGGAGCGCAATCCGTTCCTGACCGTCTACGCCTGGATCGTCTACCTGTTCCTGTTCGCGCCGATCGTGATCCTGATCCTGTTCAGCTTCAACGACTCCAAGCGCAACTTCGCGTGGCGCGGGTTCACGCTCAAGTGGTACCCGGAGCTGTTCGCGAACGAGGCGCTCCTGGGGGCGCTGTGGGTGACGCTCCAGGTGGCCCTGATCGCGGTGGTCGTGACGACGATCCTGGGCACGCTGCTCGGCCTGGGGCTTGCCCGGCTCCGGACGAACCCGACGGCGGCTGCATTGTCGGACACCCTGATCCTGCTGCCGATGGTGACCCCGGAGGTCGTCATGGGCATCAGCCTGCTGCTGTTCTTCGCCCTGCTGTTCAACGCCAACGGCTCAATCTGGCAGATCGCGATCGCCCACATCGCGTTCTCGATCAGCTACGTCGCGATCATCGTGCGGGCCCGGGCGGTCTCGCTCGATCCGCGGATGGAGGAGGCTGCGCGCGACCTCGGGGCCACGCCGCGAGTGGCCTTCCTGCGCGTCACGCTGCCGCTGATGATGCCCGCGGTGGCGGCGGGCGCGCTCGTCTCGTTCGCGCTCTCGTTCGACGACCTGATCATCACCTCGTTCAACGCCGGCGTGGGGTCGTCGACCCTGCCGCTGTACATCTACTCACGGATCCGGTTCGGCGTGACGCCCGAGATCAACGCGATCTCGACCATCGTCGTCGTGACCACCGGCGTGATGGTCCTCGTGGCCACGCAGATCGGCGCCCGGCGCGAGCGGCGGCGCCAGGCACAGGAGTAGCGCGTCCCGACCAGCAAGGAGCCCGGCCATGGCCATCTCGGACGCGCCCAAGCCCGCAAGCCCGCGACTCGCCCGCATGGAGGCACGCGTGTGAGCACGCTGCTGCGCGTCCTGGCCGACGGCGACTGGGCGACGATCCACGAGCAGACGCTGGCCGTGCTGGCGCGGACCGGGATGCGGGTCGACTCCGGGCGTGCCCGCCGGATCCTGGCCGCCGCCGGCGCGAGCGTCGACGATGGTGCCGCGCGGGTCCGCTTCCCGCGCGCGCTGGTGGAAGCGTCGCTGTCCGCCGCACCCCGGCAGCTCTCGCTCGGCGGCCGGCGGCCCGGCTTCGCCCTGCCGATGAACGCGGGCGAATGCACGCTCATGCCCGACGGCGAATCGACCGCGGTGTTCGACACGGCCACGGGGATCCGGCGCCAGTCCACCCGTGAGGACTGGGAGGCGGCGACCGCGCTGATCGACACGATCGACGAGGTCGGGGTGTACTGGCGCGTGGTGACCGCCGGTCTCGAGGGCAGCGGGCCCGGCCCGGCGGTGGCGCACTGGATCGCCACGCTCCGACGGTTCTCCAAGCACGTCCAGGACGTCGCCGCCAGCGAGGCCGAGGCACGCTGGCTGCTGGAGGTGCTGGGCACCGTGTTCGGCGGCCGTGCGGTCGTCCGTCGCGACCATCCGTTCTCGCTCCTGTTCTGCCCCGTGTCGCCGCTGGGCATGGAGGCGGAGTTCACCGACGCGATCCTCGAGACCGCGGGCTGGGACATCCCGGTCGCGGTGATGCCGATGCCGATGATGGGCTCGTCGGCGCCAACCGGACTGCGGTCCACCATTGTCCTCGGCAACGCCGAGGTGCTCGGTACGCTGTGCCTGGTCCAGGCGTCGGCGCCGGGCACGCCGTTCATCTATGCCCCCGCGCTTGCGGTGATGGACCCGCGATCGGGACGCTGGGGCGGCGGCGCGGTGGAGCATGCGTTGCTGGGGGCCGCGACCACCGAGATGGCCCGCGGCTACGGCCTGCCCGTCACGGCCTCGAACGGCGGGACGGACCACTGGGTGCCCGGGATCCAGGCGGCGTACGAACGGACGCTCAACTGGAGCCTGCCGGTCCTGTCGTGGCCGGACATCCTGGTCGGCCCCGGGTCGCTGGGCGGCGCATCCACGCTGTGCCTGGAGCAGCTGGTGATCGATGTCGAGGTGTACCGGGCCTGCCGCCGGCTGCACGAGGGGATCGGCGGCGGTCGCGGCGAGGACGACGTGGTCGCGGCCATCGAGGAGGTCGGCCCGATGGGCGACTTCCTCAGCCGGACCGCGACGCGCGACGCCGCTCGGGGCGGGGAATGGATGATCCCGCGCCTCGGCTCGCACGACACGTTCGAGCGATGGGACGCGGCCGGCCGCCCGGACATCGTCGACGAGGCTCGAGAGACCGTGGCCGCCGCGCTGGCCGGCCACGTCCCGCTGCCCATGGACGAGGCCGTCGTCGTCGAGCTCGGACGGATCGAGGCGCGGGCACGCGCGGCAACATCAGGGTCGGCGGGGTCGGTCCCGGCGTCGTCGGTCCGGGCGAGGGCATCCACGCGGGATCGGGCCGCGGAGTGAGGTGATCGATGCGCTACGAGGCACGGTTCCTGAGCGATGCGGAGCAGGCACGGGTCCACGAGACGTCGTTGCGGATCCTGGCGGAGGTCGGCGTCCGGGTGCATGGCGACGTGGCGCCACGCTTGCTCGCGGCGGCCGGGGCAGAGGTTGATGCGGAGACGGGGACCGCGCGGATCCCCTCGGGGCTCGTGGATGCGGCGCTGGCCCGCGCCCCGCGCGCGTTCACCCTCGGGGCGCGCAACCCGGCGCTTGACTACCCGCTGCCATCGGCCGTCACCCGGTTCGCGATGGATGGCACGGCTGCGTTCACCCAGGACTTCGCGACCGGCGAACGGCGGTACGGCGCCCGGCAGGACATCGTGGACGCGATGCGGATCCTCCAGGCGTGCGACCTGGCGGTCATGGGCTGGCCGCCGGTCGCGGCCTCGGACCGGCCCGTCGGCTCGCGGCCGGTCCACGAGTTCGTGGCGATGCTCGGTGCGTCCTCGATGCACGGCCAGCACGAGCTCCATCGGCGTGATCAGGCGCCCTTCCTGGCCGCCGCGCTGACCTCGATCGCGGGCGGCGAGGACCGCGTCCGGGAGCGCCACGAGGCGTCCGTCGTCTACTGCCCGGTCGCCCCGCTCGTCCATGACGGCGAGATGCTCGACGCGTACCTGGACCTGGGGGCGCTCGACGTCCCGGTGATGGTGATGCCGATGCCCGTGCCCGGGACCACCGGACCGGCGGCGGTGCTGGGCAACATCGCGCTGGCCAACGCAGAGGCGCTGTCCGCGTTCGTCATCTTCCAGGTGGCCAACCCCGGGCGGCCGATGGTCTACAGCAGCGCGGTGGGGTCGATGGACTTCCGGACGGGGAACTTCCTGGCCGGCACGCCCGAGATGGGCATCCAGTCAGCCGCGCTCACCACGATGGGCCGCTTCTACGGGTTGCCGACCGCCGGCGCCGGCTGTGCGTCCGATGCCCACGAGCCGGGCCCCGAGGCCTGCATCGAGAAGCTGATCACGATGCTCCCGTCGGTGTCGGCGGGGGCCGACATCGTGGTCGGCTACGGCGAGATCGACGGCGACCAGACGCTGCTGCTGGAGCAGGTTCTGGTCGACAACGAGCTCGCCCACCTCGCGCTCCGCCTGGTCGACGGGGTGGACGGACGTGACGGCGCCGAGCTGTTCGACGACGTGGTCGAGGTCGGACCGGGCGGCAACTTCCTGACCCTCGAGGCGACCCGACGCGCGGCGCGGAGCGGCGAGTTCTACGAGCCGTCGCTGATCGGACGCACGCCCTGGGAGTCGTGGCAGGGGCTCGGGCGGCCGTCGATGTACGGACGGGCTCGCGAGCGGGTCCGGGAGATCCTCGACGCTCCGATGGTCGACCCGCTGCCGGATCCGATCGTCGCGGAGCTCGACCGGATCCTCGCGGAGGCGGACCTGGCGCTCAACGACTAGCCTCGGCGGGCTCGACGAGCACCAGGCCACGACCCCGGATCAGCGAAGCGCGACGCCCTCGCCGGCTTCCACGTGGCCGACCCGCCAGGCGTCGACACCGGCAGCGGCGAGGTCCGCCTCAACGGCCGCCAGCCGGTCCGCCGGGATCGCGGCCAGCAACCCACCCGAGGTCTGCGGGTCGTGGGCGAGTGCGACGAGCCGCCGGGCTCACGCCGTCCGCGATCGACAGCGACGGCGCCGTGAACCGGCGGTTGTGCCCGGCGCCGTCGGTCTCGTGGCCGCCAAGCGCCAGCTCGAGCGCGCCATCGAGCACCGGCAGGGCGGCCGCATCGAACACCAGCCTTGCCCCGCTGGCCCGCGCCATCTCCAGCCCATGGCCCAGGAGCCCGAACCCGGTCACGTCGGTCGCGCCCCGGATCTCGTGCCGGACCAGCACCTCGGACGCCGCCCGGTTGAGGGTCCGCATCTGGGCGATCGCCGCGGCCAGCTCCGCGTCGCTGGTCCGACCCTGCCGGCGGCCGCTGACCAGCAGCCCGGTTCCCAGCCGCTTGGTCAGCAGCAGCACGTCACCGGGATCTGCCCCGCCCTTGCGGAACAGGTGGTCCGGGTGGGCGGCGCCGATCACCGCCAGCCCGTACTTCGGCTCCGCGTCCCGGATCGTGTGCCCGCCGGCGAGGATCCCGCCCGCCTCGCGGACCTTGCCGGCGGCCGCCTCGAACACGGCGGCGAGGGCCGCCTTCGGGAAGTCCTCGGGAAACGCCGCGATCGACAGCGCGAACAGGACCCGCCCGCCCATCGCGAACACGTCGGACAGCGCGTTGGCCGCGGCGATCTCGCCGTACGCCACCGGGTCGTCCACGAGCGGCGGGAAGAAGTCGAGCGTGCCCAGGATCGCGAGATCGTCGGACACCCGGTAGGCGGCGGCGTCGTCGGGCGGCTCGAGGCCGGCCAGGAGCGCGGGATCGGCGGCACCTGCGCCCGCGCCCAGCCCGGCGAGCGCCTCGGCGAGCAGGTCGGCACCGAGCTTCGCGGCACAGCCACCGCAATCGGTCATCTCGGTCAGGCGGATGCGGCGGGCGGCGTCGGGGCGGGATGCGGTGGACATGGCTCGATCATACGGGCGCCGGGGCCGACTCCCGACGATGGCCGCCGGCGCATCGCTCGATCCGCGGGGCTCCGGCCGGACCGGCGGCGCGTCCGCACCTCCGGCGCACCATAATCGGCCGGCGGGGGAGCGGAGGGGTCCCGGTGGGCTCCCCGGTCTTCAAAACCGGTGGCGCGGCGCCCGGCGTCGCGCGGTGGGTTCGACTCCCATGCGCTCCCGCCACCCCGACCCGGTCGTCAGTCGGCGAGCTCGCGGTCCGCGGCCGCCAGGATCCGGGTCAGCTCGGCCTGCTCGGCAGCACCGAGCGGCTCCGGATGGTGGTTGGCGCGGATCCAGGCGACCTTCTCGCGCGCCACCTCGACCGGATCGCGGTACCGACCCTGCGCCAGCTCGTGGGTCAGCCCGCGCTTGAGCGAGGTTCGCATGTGGGTCCGCGTGTGCTCCTCGGCCAGGAAGTGACCACCGGGGCCGACGGCGGCGATCACGTCCAGCGCGAGCGTCTCGTCGTCGATCTCCTCGGCCAGCAGCGCATGGCGGGCCCGCTGGTAGATGTCGTGGTCGAGGATGATCCCCTCGGGGTATAGCAAGGTGTAGGTGCGGTCGAGCCCGAGACCCGTCACGAGCTCCGGGCCCGCGAGCCCGCCCAGGAACGGGTCGAGGGCCACCTCGGCCGCCGCCTGCCACGTCCCGGCCGCCGGCGAGTCGGTGCCGAAGCAGGCCGCCATCGACGGCAGGCCCCAGTGGTGGGCCATCTCCACCGGCGCGTAGCGTGCTCGCGAGTCGATCCCGTACCCGACGTAGCTGCCGGTCCGTGGATCGGCCCACGCCTTCATGATCGAGTGGAACACCGGCGTGCCGGGGTAGGCGAGCTGGAGCAGGACGATCCCGGAGATGACCTCGGCGTCACCGACGACCAGCGCCCCGGCGTTGGTGGCCGGCGCGGTCGTGCCCAGCGTGGGCATCGCCAGCACGCCGATCGGGAGCCCGGCCTCGGCCATGACCAGCGCCGATTCGAGCGCGGCGTGGTCGTGGGCGAGGGGCGCGATCGAGCACACCAGGTTGGACAGGACGGGGCGCTCGCGGAGGGCCTCGTGCGAACCGGCGAGGACCGTCGCCATCTCGACCGCGTAGCGAGCCGCGGCATCGCCCATGACCATGCCCTGGAAGTGCTTGACCGTGTTGTTGACCGCTGCGTCGATCTCGTGGAGCTGCGAGGTCCGCCCGTGGTCCTGGGCGCTCACCGTGGGCCACATGAAGCCGATGGCGCCGAGGTAGTCGGCGATCCGGGCCATCTCCGCGACATCGGCCTTGCGCGAGGGACGCTCCTCGCGGGTGTCCCAGTCGATGGTCGCCACGCCGCAGCCGTCGGTCGTGTAGTAGCTGGTGCCATCCTCGAGGTGGAGGTCGAAGGCCGGGTTGCGCGCAGCCATCGTGAACCGCCGCGGCGCCATCGCAACGGCCCGGAGCACGAGGTCCCGCGGGAAGCGGACGATCTGCGTGGCCCGATCGACGATCGCGCCATGGCCGGCGAGGATCTCGAGCGACCGCTCGTTGGGGAACCGGACGCCCGTTTCCTCGAGCACCCGCAGGGTCGCGTCCTGGAGGCGGTCGAGCTGCTCGTCCTCGAGGAAGGTGACCCGCCGGGACGAGCGCATCGGCTCAAGCGGCGGGGTGGGACCCCAGGTCGCGGCGGACGGATCCATCAGGCCGGTCATGGTCCACTCCCTTGCGCTGCCCCCCGCGGTCGACCGCGGACAGGCTGGGACGCCATCGCCAGTCTGCGCGTCGGGCACCGGACGGACAAGCGAGCGTCCTGCCGGGCGCGTCGCTCCCGTGCCTGCCATGATCGCCGGGTGAGCCCGCCGACCCGCGCCCACCCGCCCAGCGTCGACCGCGTCCTGTCCGCCGCGCGCGCGTCCGTCGCCGGTCGCGACCCGGCGGCGGTGCTCTCGATCGCGCGCGCCGTCGTGGACGAGGAGCGCGCGCGGCTTGCGGGAGCGGGGCCCGGCGCCACGGCAAGCCCGGCGGCGGACCTCGGGCGGGAGGTCGGGGCCCGCCTCGAAGCGCTGGAGCGCGCCACTGCTCCGCAGCGGGTCATCAATGCCACGGGCGTCATCGTCCACACCAACCTCGGGCGTGCGCCGTGGCCAACGGCGGCGATCCACGCCGCGCGCGCCGCGGCCGAGGCCCCGTTGTTGCTCGAGCTGGATCCGGCCACGGGCCGGCGAGGCCGGCGATACGGCGACGCGGAGGACCATCTGGTCGCGCTCACGGGCGCCGCGGATGCGCTGGTGGTCAACAACAACGCCGCGGCGGTCGCGCTCGCGGTCGGCCTGGCGGGGCGCGGCGGCGGCGTTGCGGTGAGCCGCGGCGAGCTGGTCGAGATCGGCGGTGGCGTGCGGATCCCCGAGATCGTCCGGCGTGCCGGCGCCCGGCTGGTCGAGGTGGGGACGACCAATCGGACCCGCGTCCGCGACTTCGAGGCGGCGCTCGCGGCGGGTTCGATCCGGGCTGTGCTTCGCGTCCATCCGTCCAACTTCCGGCAGGACGGGTTCGTGGAGACGCCGGAGCCGGCGGCGCTCGCGGCGGCCGCCCATGCACACGGCGCGATCGTCATCGACGACCTCGGCAGCGGCGCGCTGCTCGATACGGCCGCGTTCGGGCTTGCGCACGAGCCGACCCCGGCCGAGCGGCTGGCCGACGGCGCGGACCTGGTGACGTTCAGCGGCGACAAGCTCGTCGGAGGCCCGCAGGCGGGGTTCATCGTCGGTCGCGCGGACCTCGTGGAGCGGCTCCGGCGCGACCCGCTCGCCCGTGCCATGCGCCCGGACAAGGTGGTGCTCGCCGGGGTGGCCGCGACCCTTGCGCTCTACCGGGCCGGAGTGGCCGCGCGCGACGTCCCGGTTTGGCGGCAGATCGCGACGCCCGTGGAACGGCTGGAATCGCGGGCTGCGGCGATCGCGGAGACGATCCCCGGCGCGGCCGTCGGCGAGGTGGAATCGACGGTCGGCGGTGGCTCGCTGCCCGGTGAGACGCTCCCGTCGCGCGCCGTGATCGTGTCGACGTCGTCGCCTGACCGGCTCCTCGCCCGGCTGCGAGCCGGGTCTCCGGTCATCGTCGGGCGGATCGCGGACGGTGCCGTGGTCCTTGACGTGCGGACCGTGGAGCCCGAGGACGACCAGGCGCTCGCGCGTGCCCTGACCGCCGCGCTCGGCGAGCCGGGCTGACGCGACACGCCGCGATGAGCGTCGTCATCGGCACGGCCGGCCACATCGACCACGGCAAGACCACGCTCCTGCGCGCGCTCACGGGGATCGATGCGGACCGGCTGCCCGAGGAGCGGCGCCGGGGCATGACGATCGACGTGGGATACGCGCATCTCGCGCTGCCGGACGGCGAGGTCGTCGACTTCGTGGACGTGCCCGGCCACGACCGGCTGGTCGGCAACATGCTGGTCGGCGCCGGCGAGATCGATGCCGCGCTGCTGGTCGTCGCGGCCGACGACGGACCGAACGCCCAGACGCTGGAGCACCTCGAGCTCCTCGATGCGCTCGCGATCAGCGGCGGGATCGCCGTGGTGACGAAGGCGGACCTGGCGCCCGATGCGGATCACCGCGCTGGGCTCATCGCCACGATCCGCGGGCTGCTCGACCGGACGGCCCTGGCCGGCGCTCCGGTGCTGGTCGCGTCGGCCACGACCGGCGAGGGGATCCCGGAGGTGCGGTCGGCGATCGGGACGCTGGCCGAGCGAGCGAGGTCTCGGGCGTTGTTCGATGGCCACCCGCGGCTCGCCATCGATCGCGTGTTCGCCGTCCGGGGTCGCGGCACCGTGGTCACCGGAAGCCTGCGTGGCGGGCCGCTCGATCGCGACATGATGCTGCGGCTGGTCCCCGGCGGTGCCGAGGTCCGGGTGCGCGAGGTCCAGGTCCGCGGCGCAGCGGTTGAGCGCGCGGTGGCGGGTCGCACGGCGCTGCTCGTCGGCGGCGTTGAGGCGGCGGCCCTTCGTCGCGGCCAGGTGTTGACGACGGACCCGGGAGTGGTGGAGACGTCGCGGGTCCTGGTGGCGGTCCGGCCGGTCGCGCGCGCCTCGGGGGCGCCCGCACCGCCGCCGGCGGATCGCGAGCGAGTGCGCCTGCACGCGGGCACCGAGCAGGCGGGCGTGCTCGTCGTGCGCGGCCCGCGCGAGGCGATCGACCTGCCGGACGCCACGGGCGTCGCACTGCTCCGGCTCGACCGGACGGTCGCGGCGGCTCCGGGGGACCGGTTCGCCCTTCGCCGGCCTTCCCCGGGTTCGACGGCCGGCGGCGGGGTGGTCCTCGATCCGCTGCCGCCGCGCGGGGTCTCGCGCCGCCGGCTCACGCCGGCGCGCGCCGCCGCGCTTGCGACGGCGCCGGTGGGGTCCGTCGAGGCACGGGTCGACCTCCATGGGGCGTTGCGTCATGGCGGCGCCTGGGCGCTCGCTGCCGATGTCGAAGCGGCGCTGGCGGCGCGGGCCGGTGCGGTCGTTGCCGATCACCACGCGGCGGACCCGGCCTCGGTCGGGCCGGCGGTCGCGCAGGTCCGCCAGGAGGTCGCGCGTGCGGCCCGGCGTCTGGCGACGCTCGACCGCACGGCGGCCGACGAGGTCGCGGCGGTCGTGGTCGATGCGCTGGTGGCTCGCGGCGAGGTCGCCCGCGACGGCGATCGGCTGCGCGATCCTGCGAGGGCGCCCGGATTGCCCGAGGCCACGCTGGCGGCGATGGACCGCCTCGAGGCCACGCTGGCGGTTGCCGCCCCACCCCCGCTTGCCGAGGCGGCCCGGGCCGCGGGCTGCCCGCCCGATGGGGTTCGCGCGCTCGAAGCCGCCGGCCGCCTGGTCCGGCTGGAGGACGATCTCGCGTGGTCCGGGACGACGTACCGGGAGCTGTCGCGTCGCGCGCTCGCCATGGCCGCCGAGACACCGCTCACCCCGGCCGCCTTCCGCGATGCGACCGGCACGAGCCGGCGCTACGTGCTCCTGATCCTCGAGGATCTCGACCGGCGAGGGCTGCTGCGGCGGACGGACGCCGGGCACGTCCTGGGGCCGAAGACGCTCGCGCGGCTCCGCGAGCGGGCGGCAGGCGGCCACGCGCGATGAGCCGGCCCGATGTCGTCGCGATCGTGCTCGCGGGTGGCGCCTCATCACGTTTCGGATCGGACAAGCTTGCTGCTCAGCTGGACGGCCGGCCGCTGCTCCATTACGCGCTCGAGGCGGTGGCCGAGGTCGCGGGGTGGATCATCGTCGTTGCCTCCCCCGACACGGCGGCTCCATCGATACTGCCGGCCCTCGTGGATCGGGTGACGATCGCCCGGGACAGCGTCGCGCACGCGGGGCCGCTGGCCGGGCTCGCGGCCGGACTGGCGGCCGAGCTCGCCGCCGAGCTCGGCGGCGAGCTCGCTGCTGTCCGCGATGAGCGTCCGCGCATCGCCCGGGAGGGGTCGCCGCGCATCGCCGCCGATGAGCGTCCGCGCATCGCCCGGGAGGGGTCGCCGCGCATCGCGCTGGTCGTGGGCGGCGACATGCCATCGCTCGTCCCGGGCGTCCTGCGGCTGCTCCTCGACTCGCTTGCCGCCGACCCAGGTCTCGCTGCGATGACCCTCGCCGCATCGCCGGAGGCGCCGCTGCCGATGGTGGTGCGCCCGAGCGCGGTGTCGGTCGCCGTCGACGCATGTCTCGCCGCCGAGCGTCGAAGCCTGCGCGCGCTGCTCGATGCGGTGCCGTCGGCCAGGGTTCCGGAGTCGGCCTGGCGCACGCTCGATCCTGGCGGGCGGACGCTCGCGGACGTCGACCGGCCCGAGGACGTGCGCCCCGCAGGCGGCTAGCCTTCGAGGCCCGGCGCCTCATAGACGCCCGCGCCTTCCACGAACGTCGCCAGCACCCGCGCGTCACCGATCGGACCCGCGTCCGGCGCGAACGGGTCGCGGTCGATGATCGCGAGGTCGGCGAGCTTGCCGGCCTCGATCGTGCCCGTTTCGTGCTCGGCGTGGTTGACGAACGCCGTCCCGCTCGTGAACCCGGCCAGCGCCGCCTCGAGCGAGATCCGCTCCTCGGGCAGGAACGGCTCCTTGTCGCCGCGCGACTGGACGGCCACGCGCGTCACGGCATGCTCCATCTCGAGCAACGGGTTGGGCGACGACACAGACCAGTCGCTGCCCATCGCGAGGCGGGCTCCGGCCCGCAGCAGCGAGGCGAACGGGTATTGCCACCCGGACCGCACCGGCCCCAGGAACGGGATCGTGAGGTCATCCATCTGGTCCTCGTGGACGGCCCACAGGGCCTGCGCGTTGGCCGTCACGTCGAGCGCGGCGAACCGCGGGACGTCGTCGGGATGCACGACCTGGATGTGCGAGATGTGGTGGCGGTGGTCGGATGGCCCGTTGGCGGCGCGCGCGGCCTCGACGGCGTCGAGGCACTCGCGCACGGCCCGATCGCCGATGGCGTGGAAATGGACCTGGAAGCCCTCGCCGTCGAGCCGCGTGACAGCCTCGTTGAGCAGCTCGGGCTCGACCATGCTCGGCCCGCGGTTGTCGGTGGGCTGGCCATCGGCGCCCAGGTACGGCTCGAGCATCGCACCGGTGTATGTCTCGAGCACGCCGTCCTGCATGATCTTCACGCTGGTGGGTCGGAACCGGCCGGCCGGGCCAAGCGCACGACGCTGGATCAGCTGGTCGATCTGCTCCAGGCCCCGATGGCGGTCCCACCACAGCGCCCCGACGACGCGGGCCGTCAGCTCGCCGCTGGCACCCAACGCCCGGTAGGCAACCTCCTCCTGGTCCGGCTCGACGATCGCGTCCTGCCATTGCGTCAGGCCCAGCGAGTGCATGTATCGCTGACCCGCGCGCAGTGCCTCGATGAGCTCCTCGCGGGTGGTCGGCGGCACGATCGCGGACACGAAGCCCATGGCGCCGTCGTGGAGGCTGCCGCTGGGCGTGCCGTCGGGGTCCCGCTCGATCCGGCCGTCGTATGGGTCCGGCGTGTCAGCGGTGACGCCGGCCAGCTCCAGCGCCCGGCTGTTGACCCACGCGCTGTGGCCGTCACGGTTCGGCAGGTACACGGGCCGGTCCGGGACGACCCGGTCGAGGTCCTCGCGGCGCGGCGTCCCGCCCGGGAAGTCCGGCATGCTCCAGCCGCTGCCGAGGATCCAGGGACGATCGGGATGCGCCGCGGCATACGCCGCGATGATGCCCAGGTAGTCGTCCAGCGTCTGGTGGTTGGTGTCGCTGTGGAGCTCGCACCGGATCATCGCCAGGCCGCCGTGCACCGGGTGGCAGTGGGAGTCGCCGAAGCCCGGCACGGCCATCCCGCCCCGGAGGTCGATCACCCGGGTCGCCCGTCCCCGGAGTGCATCGATGTCGCGGGCCGTCCCGACGGCGGCGATCCGGCCACCGCGCACGGCGACCGCCTCCGCGCGGTCTGCAGCCGGGTCGCCGGTGTAGACATGGCCACCGGTGAGGATCAGGTCGGCGTCATCGATGTTGGACATGCGCGAAGCATGGCAGCGGGCGTGGTGCCGTGGAACGGCCGTTGCATGTGCCGGGGCGCTCGTCGCGTTGCACGTGCCGAGCCCCCGCGGCACGACCTCGACCGCCGGGTACCCTGCACGGATGACGACCGTTCACCTGCTCCACGCCGGCTACGCGGGCGACCGCGTGGGCTCGTCCATCGTCCTGGTCCGCGATTCCGATGCGCTGATCGTGGTCGATCCCGGGATGGTGGCCCGCCGATCGCTGATCCTCGATCCGCTGCGCGACCTGGGCGTCGCTCCCGAGGCGGTGACCCACGTGTTCCTCAGCCACCACCACCCGGACCACACCGTCAACATCGCGCTGTTCCCCAACGCGGAGGTGGTGGACTTCTGGGCTCGCTACAGGGACGACCTGTGGCTCGACCACGACGGCGACGGGTATCAGCTGTCGCCGCGGAGCGAGCTGTGGCTGACGCCGGGGCACACCGAGGAGGACGCGACGCTCGTCGTCCGGGCTGACGACGCGGTGTACGCGATGACCCACCTGTGGTGGCGCGAGGACCGCACGCCGCTCGAGGACCCGCTGGGCTGGGACCAGGCGCTGATCGAGCAGCACCGCGAGCGCGTGCTCGCCGCTGCCGACATCGTGATCCCGGGCCACGGCGGCCCGTTCCGGGTGGCTCGCTGAGGGTCGCGTTCACGGGATCGGTTGACGGCTCGCCCGATGCCGGGGTTGCCGGCTCGCCGGTCAGGCGGCCCTCGGTGTCTCCCCGTCGGCATCGGAATCCTCGGCACCCGGACGGAGCCCGATCCAGTTCGCGAGCGCACCCGCCGCCAGCAATGCCGCGCACACCACGGCCGCCAGGCGAAGGGCGT
Organism: uncultured Chloroflexia bacterium; assembly: GCA_963749705.1. Taxonomy (GTDB): domain Bacteria; phylum Chloroflexota; class Limnocylindria; order Limnocylindrales; family CSP1-4; genus CAIXZV01. Next base: position 594,049 of record CAVVNQ010000003.1, read on the forward strand.
CGACCGAGGCGACGTGCGCCGCGGCGGCGATCGCGGGTGGCGTCGATGCCAGCGGCGGATTGAGCGGCTGGACCATGGCGCGCAGGGAGGGATCCGATGGATCGACGCCCGGCACCGCACCGGCCAGCGCGGCGTAGAACGATCCGCTCACGACCACGAAGATCAGCGCCGACAGCAGCGGCTGGCCGATCCGGCTGACGGCGTTGTTGATCGCCGACGCGAGCCCCGCGTTGCGCACCGGCACGGAGGACATCAGCGTCGCCGTCAACGGCGCAACGACCAGCGAGATCCCGATCCCGAACAGGAGCACGAACGGCAGGATGTCGACGATGGTCGAGACCGGCGGCACGAACGTCGACGGGTCGCCCAGCGCGAGCGGCCACGGTTCGGTGGTCGCCGGAACCCGGGCGAGCCACAGGAGCCCGGCGGCCATGATCAACGGGCCCGCGACGAGGAATGGCCGCACGCCGCGGCGTCCGGCCACGCTGCCGACGCGCGTCGAGAGCACCGTCAGCAGGATCCCCGATGGCAGCCCGATGACCCCGGCCGCCGTGGCCGAATAGCCGACGACTCCCTGGATGAACAGCCCCTGGAAGGTGAACGTGGTGTACAGGCCGGCATAGATCAACAGCGTCGACAGGTTGATCGTCGCGAACCGGCGGCGGCGAAACAGCTCGAGCGGCACGAGCGGGTTCGGGCGGCGCGCCATCAGGACCGGAAATGCGACCAGAGCGACGGCGCCCAAGACCAGCGAGGCCCACGCGACCGGGTCCTCCCAGCGTCGGTCCTGCCCGCGGATCGTGCCGAACGCGAGCCCACCCACGGCGACCACCGCCACGGCGGCGCCCAACCAGTCGAATCGACCCGTCGCACCCTCGGCGCGCGTCTCGGGCATGTGGCGCACGGTCGCGTGCAGCGCCACGACGACGAGTGGGACGTTGATCAGGAACGCCGCGCGCCAGCTCACGCCGTCGACCAGCAGCCCGCCGATCAACGGGCCGATCAGCGTCATCGCCGATGTCGCGGACGCCCAGATCCCGAACGCTCGCGCTCGTTCGCGTCCCTCGAACAGCGCGGTCACGATGGCCAGCGAGCCCGGGACCAGGAGTGCGCCCGCGGCGCCCTGCAGCAGGCGGAATGCGACCAGCAGCTCGAGCGACGGAGCGAGCCCGCACAGGACCGACATCGTGCCGAACCCGACCAGGCCGATGGCGAACACCCGCCGGCGGCCGTGGTAGTCGGCCAGCGCGCCCGCCAGGACGAGCAGGGCCGCCAGCGTCGCCAGGTAGCCGCTGACCGCGTACGTCTGGCCCTCGAGCGTCGACACCAGCGTTCCCGGCAGCTGCTCGCCGATCTTGGGCAGCGCGAGGTTCATCACGGTGCCGTCGAGGAACACCATCGACGAGCCTAGGATGGCGGCGCTCATGGTCCAGCGTTGGGCCGAGGTCACTGGGTCTGCATCCTGGGATTGCGGGCGGTCGGGCAGCGGTTCGCGGAGTGTGTCAGGCACGGGCTGAGGGCGTCCAGTCCGCGGCGCCCGCCGGCCGGGCTCCGAATCGTGATGCCTGCTCTATGCTGCGGCCGATGCCCGGACCAGTCGCGCTCGTCGGCGCCGGAGAGTTCCTCGCCCCCATGGCCGAGTTCGATCGCGGCCTGCTGGACGCGACCGGCCGCGATCGCCCCCGCGTCGTGATCCTGCCCACCGCCTCGGCACCCGATGGCGAGGCCACGTTCAGGTCGTGGGCGGATCGTGGCGTTGCGCACTTCGCGGGGCTCGGCGCCGAGGTCGAGCCCGTCCTCGTCCGCCACGTTGCCGATGGCTACGACGCGGCCGCCCTCCAGGCGGTCGGGGAGTCGGACCTCGTCTACCTCTCGGGTGGCCATCCGCGGCACCTGCTGGCGGTGCTCCAGGGGTCGCCGCTCGGGGCCGCGCTCCGGGCAGCGCATGCGCGTGGCGCCACGGTGGCCGGGTGCTCCGCCGGAGCGATGGCCATCGCCGGACGGGCCGCGGAGTTCCGGCTGCTGCCGCGGCTCCGGGTGCCGCTGCCGTTCCCGTTGCGCTGGCCGGCTGGCCTCGCCCTGGTCGACGGGTGCGCGGTGCTGCCGCACTACGACGCCTGGCCCGAGCCCATAGCCGCCCTCGTGGCGCTCCAGGCTCCGCGCGGCGGGGTGGTGCTGGGGATCGACGAGGACACCGCGGTCGTCTGCGGCCACGGCGCGTGGCAGGTTCACGGTCGTGGGCGGGTCACGGTCTGGCGCGGTCGCCACCGTGAGCGCTTTCGCCGTGGGGACGCGTTCCGGATCTGATTCCCCGCCCGTCCGTCCAGCCCGGCAGCCGTTCCTGCAGGAGCCCGTCGACACGATGGTGCTCGGCGCTCCACGACCCCCACACGGCTCGCGCCCAGCGGCCGAGGACCTCGGCGTAGTCGGTCGTGGTCGCGGCGAGCGCAAGATCCTGGACCGTCGTCCCGGCCGCGGCCGCGGGCCCCGGGAACCGCGGCCAGTCGCGATGGCTGCGCGCGAGGAGCTGGTGCGCGTCGCGGACCTCGATGCCCGCCCAGCCGTGCTCGAGCGCCAGGTCCAGCCCGATGAGCGCGAAGGCCGTGGTGATCGCAGCCGTCCGGTCACCCGCGTGCTGGGCGGCATACGTGTCGACCAGCAGCTGGTGCCACCGTCCGAGCTCGGCGAGGTGCTCGTACTCGTAGCCCAGGACCTCGCCGTACAGATCGTGGCACGCCGCCGATGCCGTCGAGCGCGGGCTCCAGGGCTCGCCCCAGCCCGGCAGCTCGACCCCGCAGCCCGGACAGGCGACCATCGACGGAACGGCGTCTCGCGGCAAGGGAAACCGCTCCTCCGGTGGCGGCGGGAGGCCCGGCCGCCTCAGTCGGGCTTGATCGCCCGGAAGCAGTCCGAGCAGTAGACCGGCTTGTCCATCCGGGGCTTGAACGGCACCTGCGCCTGGTTGCCGCACGAGGAGCACACCGCGACGAAGTACTCGCGGGCGCCGCGGTCGTCCATCCGCTCATAGCCGCGAGGTCCGCCGTACGCGTGCATGTCGGAGCCGCCGTCGCGGGTCGAGCGGCGGTACGCGCGGCAGGAGGCGCACCGCTTGGGCTCCGACGTGAACCCCTTCTGGATGTAGTACTCCTGGTCCGCGGCGGAGTGGATGAACTCCACTCCGCAGTCGACGCAGATGAGAGTTCGATCGACGTAGGTCACGAGGTGCTCCTCCCGGGCGCGCGCTCCGACGGCTCGTGGTGGGCGTCGAACCTGAGACCTCACCCGACGACGGAGGCCACGGCGGGGAGTCAGCCGGGGCCACGCGTCCCAGGTGCCGTTCTCGGAGTCCCTAGCTCGGGCCACACCGGTGTGTACGTGAACTTCAGCCTACACCGCCTCGTCGATCCGGGCGTTGCGCGGCCCTGGCGGCTGCCGGCCACGATCCAGGTGCGATCGGCACCGGGCGCATGGCTGCGACCGTGACGGGCGACCTGTCACAATGACGCCCAAGACTCGGCATGGCGAGACGGGAGCGATGGGGGCGCCCGCCACGCAACCGGGTCCCGGGGGCGACCGGCCCGGCCCTGAACACGTCCGAGACCACGCCAGGTGCAGGACGGGGGCTGGAAGCGGCCGCTTGCGGGGCCCGGTCGGTGTGCCGGTTGCACCGATGGCGTTGTCCCAGGGAGGCAGGCCCACCGCATGCTCCGACTGCTTCATACCGCCGATGTGCACCTCGGCGCCCGGCACGCCGACCTCGGCGATGCCGCCATCGCCCAGCGCGAGCGACAGTTCGCCGCATTCAGCGCCAGCGTCGACCTCGCCCTGGCCGAGAAGGTCGACCTGTTCCTGATCGCCGGTGACCTGTTCGACTCCAACGTCCAGCCGGGCCGCTCGGTCCAGCGCGTGGCCGCGGAGCTGGCCCGGCTGGCGAAGGCGCGCATTCGGTCGGTCCTGATCCCGGGCACCCATGACGTCTACGACCGCTCGTCGGTCTATCGAGCGTTCGACCTGGCCGCGCTCGCCGGCGTGGGCGCGGACGACGGCATGGTCACCGTGCTGACGCCGGCCCGGCCGTGGGTCCACCTGCCCTCGCTCGATGTGGTCGTCCACGGGCCCGTGTTCGCCACCAAGCGGGCACCGCACAGCCCGCTGCGCGACCTCGCGTCCGTGGCGGTGCCGCCGGCGACGTGGAAGATCGGGCTGATCCACGGGGCGATCTCGATCCCCGGGCGGACGGACCACGACGAGGTCGTGATCACCACCGACGAGATCGCCGCGAGCGGGCTCGACTACCTCGCGCTGGGCCACTGGCACGCGGCGCAGGTCGCCACGGCCGGCGGCGTGACCTACGCCTACTCCGGCGCGCCGGAGCCCGTCGCCGTCGACCAGGACCGGGCCGGGAAGGTGCTGCTGGTCGCGCTCGAGGAGCACGAGAGCCGCCGATCGGTGACGGTCGAGGAGCGGCAGGTTGGCAGGACCACCTTCCAGCGGCTGGAGATCGACGCGGCCACGGTCCCGTCGCAGCCCGCGCTGGTCGAGCGGTTGCTGGCGATGGCGGACGCCGACGTGGTGATGGATGTCCGGCTGATCGGCGTCCGGGCGGACGAGCTGGATCTCGATCCGGGTGAGATCGAGCGCTCCCTCGGTGGCTCGTTCCTCCGCGTCCGGATCCGCGACGCAAGCCAGCCGGCGCTGACCGAAGGCGCGCTGCCGTCGCCGGACACGATCGCGGGCGCATTCATCCGCAACGTCGAGGGCCGCATCGCGGACCTGGAGGCGTCGGGCGACGACCTGGCCGCCCGCGAGGCGGTCGAGCTGCGGGACGTGCTCCGGCTCGGGCGCCTCCTGCTCGCGGGTCACGAGGTGACGCTGTGAGGATCTCGCGGATCGCGATCCACAACCTCCGCCGCTACCGCGACCAGGAGATCGAGCTGGCCCCGGGCCTGACCGTCGTCCGCGGCCCCAACGAGGCGGGCAAGTCGACGCTCCAGCGGGCGATCGAGCTTGCCCTGACCCGCAAGGTCACGAGCGCCGCCGCCGACCTCGACGGGCTCGTCCCGTGGGACGGGGACGCCGATGCGCGCACGGTGCTCGAGCTTGCCTTCACCTACGAGGACGAGGACGGCGGGATCCACGAGGGCCGCCTCGAGAAGTCGTTCCGAGGCGCGCGTGGCCAGGTGACGCTCGAGCTCGACGGCCAGTCGATCACCGATCCTGCCCGCGCCGACGAGGCGCTTGCCGAGCTGTCGGGCGTCCCGACGGAAGCCTTCTTCCGGTCCACGGCATCGGTTCGCCACCATGAGCTGGCCGGTCTCCAGCGCGACGAGGCGGCGCTCCGGGATCGCCTCCAGGCCTCCATCAGCGGTGCCGATCGCGGCACCAGCCGGGCCCGGAAGAAGCTCGATCGCGCGATCCACGATCTGGAGACCAAGGGCGCCAGGAACCCGGGCCGGCTCAAGGTCGCCGAGGACGCCGTCAACGACGTGGCCGCGAAGCTCCAGGCGGGCGAGGATGCGCTCGACCGGCTCGAGCGCGATCGCGACGCGCTCGCGGTGGCCCGCGAACGACGAGCCGAGGCCGAGACCGCGCTCAGCGAGCGGCGCTCGATGCTCGAGAAGGCGCGCCAGGCCGAGCGGCTGACCGCGGAGCGGGACGCGGCGAAGGAACGGTTCGAGCGGTATCGGACCGCAGTGATCGTGCGGGACGAGATCGAGGAGCTGGACCGGACCCATCCGTCGACCACGTCGCTGCCCGTGCTGCGCACCAACGTCGAGCGACTGCGCGGCGTGTGGACGCGGATCGAGACGCTGCGGGCGATGCTCGAGGACGAGATCCAGGTCAGCTTCGAGGTCCCACCGCAGGTCCGCTGGCAGCCGCTCTCGCGGTGGTCGATGGGTCTGGTCCTCGCCGGCGCCGCCGTCGCGGCCGTCGTGTTCGGGCTCCAGGCGGCGGACATCGTCGACCTGGGGACGCTGCCGATCATGGCCGGCGGCGTGGTCGCCGGGATCGGGCTGGTGCTCGCGATCGTCGGGATCTGGCTGCGTCGCGGGGATCGCGTCGACAAACAGCTCCGGGACGTCGAGGTCAACCGGCGGCTGCGTGGCCGGTCGGACCTCGAGCTCGAGCTCGGGCAGCGGCAGGCAGAGCACGAGGACCTGCTCCATCGGCTGGGGCTCGTGGACCAGGCCGAGGCGGAGGCGGTGCTCCAGAAGGAGGAGGCCCATACCTCGGAGATCGAGCAGCGCCGTGCGCGGCTCGACGGGCTGGTCGGAGACGAGCCGCGCGACACGCTGCCGGGTCGCCGCGACGCTGCGGCGCTCGAGATCGATCAGAAGACGGGCGCGCTCGAGGCGTTGGGGCCGATCGCCAAGGAGCCCCGGGCCAGGGAGCGGCTCGAGGTCGAGGTGTCCGATTCCGAGCGTACGCTCGACCGCGCACGAGACGACGAGGCAACCGCACGGGCACGGGTCGAGCAGAACCCCGTCGATGCCGAGGAGGTCGCGGCCCTGGCCGAGCGGCTCGACGCCTGGAAGGAGGAGCTCGCGACGCTCCACCGGCGCGACCGGGTGTACGCGGCCACGCTTCGCGAGATCAACGCGGCCGAGCAGGCGACGATGCAGCGCGCGACCCGCTACCTCGAGCGGCGCATGGTCGGCGACCTCGCCCGCGTCACCGGCGGCCGGTACCGGCGCGTCCGCGTGGACGACACCAACCTGGGCATCGAGGTGTTCGCGCCCGAGCGCGACGACTGGGTGTCCGTATCGGAGCTGTCGCAGGGCACGCTCGACGTCGTCTACCTGGCCGCGAGGCTCGGCCTGGTACGGCTGGTCACCGGCGACCGCCGGCCACCGCTCATCCTCGACGACCCGTTCGTGACCCTCGACGCCGTTCGCGCGCCACGCGCGCTCGAGCTGCTGCGCGAGATCTCGGCCGACTTCCAGGTGATCTACCTCACCACCTCGGACCGCTATGACGGGCTCGCGGACCTGGTCGTCGAGCTCGATGGGCCGGCGGCCGTCGACCAGCATGTGGAGCCCACCGAGCTCGAAGGGGTGGCACCTGCCTGACGCCTTCGGGCCGGGCTCGACGGTCGTCGTCCTCGGCCTGCTGTCCGCCCTGGCCTGGGGGTCCGGTGACTTCGGGGGCGGGATGCTCAGCCGCCGCGCCCCCCTGTTCGGCATCGTCATCGGGACCCAGGCGATCGGGCTGGTCGCCGCCCTGGCGCTCGCCGTGGTCCGCGGCGAACCCGTGCCGCAGGGAGCCGACCTTGCATGGACGGTTGCGGGCGGCCTTGCCGGCGTCGTCGGGATCACGTCCCTGTACCGGGGCCTCGCGGTCGGCCGGATGGGCGTGGTCGCGCCCACCACGGGCGTGCTCGCGGCCGTGGTGCCGGTCGGCGTCGGGTTCGTGCTCGAGGGCGTCCCGCGTCCCGAGGCGATCGTGGGGATCGTCCTTGCGCTGGTCGCCGTGGTCCTGGTCACCAGCGCGCCCGGCCATGCGACGGACCGGCCCTCGGGGATCCGCTGGGCGCTGATGGCCGGGTTCGCGATCGGCGCGTTCAACGTGTGCGTCGGCCAGCTGTCCGGTGCGGGAGCGTTCGGCCCGCTGGTGGTCATGCGGCTGCTCCAGGTGGCGATCCTCGCCGCGCTGATCGTCGCCTGGCGCCAGCCGTGGCGGCTCGATGCCTCGATCGGCTGGCGCCTGGTGGTCGTCGGCCTGCTGGACATGACCGGCAACGCCGCGTTCATCCTCGCCACCCAGTCCGGACAGCTGGCGATCGCCGCGGTCCTGTCGTCGCTGTATCCGGTCGTCACCGTCGTGCTGGCGATCGCGGTCGTGCGGGAGCGACTCGCCCGGCGCCACGTCGCCGGGATCGCGCTGACGGCCATCGCGATCGCGTTGATCGCGGCGGGCACCGCTACGCTGTGACCATGCGAGCCGTCGCCCACGGCGGCCTGCCGCGCCGAGGAGCCCCATGACCGAACAAGCCCAAGCCCCCTGGATCGAGACGGTCTGGCTCGTGGAGGCGACCTACGCCCCCGACGCCGCCGAGACCCGGGTCCCGTTCCGCGCCCGCCACATGGCCCGCATGGCCGAGCTCAAGGCCGCGGGCGTGATCGTCGAGGTCGGCGCGTTCACGGACGTCTCGGCATCGATCGTGATCGTCCGCGCCGCGTCCGAGGACGAGGCGATCGAGATCTGCCGCCAGGACATCTACACGCAGAACGGTGTCTGGGTCGAGATGCGAGCGAGGCCGTTCGGGATCGTGCGGCTCGGCGGCGGCTGAGACGGGCCTCAGCGCCGGGCCCGGACCACGGTCGCGGTGTCCAGCTCCGCTGGGTGCGTGAGCCGGACGACGAGCGCGAACCCCTCGTGGCGGAGACGGTCATCGGGCGCGCGCCGCAGGTCCCCGAGCTGGCGGTGGACCGCCGCCTCGGGCACGATCCGGTCGGGTCGCCCCGCATTGCGCTCGAGCACCACGGCCGGCGGCATGTCGAGCACGATCGCGACGGCCGGCAGCCCCGCCTCGCCTGCTCGCTCGAGCAGCGCCCGTCGCGCCCGCGCCTGGACGCTCGTGGCATCGACCACGGTGAGCAGGCCGGCCCCCAGCCGCACGCCGAGCCTGCGATGGAGCGCCTCGAACGCCGGGCCGGTCGCCCGCTGGTCCGCGGCGTCGCCGGCGATCAGCGCCCGCAGCTCGTCCGAGGACAGGACCTCGTCCCGGGCGAACCAGCGGGCCGCGAACGTGGACTTGCCCGCGCCGGCGGCGCCGACCAGGACGACCAGGCAGGGATCCGGGATCGTGATCACGGGGTCGCGGTGCATCCGTGGATGATGCCCCTCGACCATCGATGCGCGCGGTGCGCCGCCGTCGACGCCGGCTGTGGAGCCCGTCCTGTACCGTCCGCGTGATGTCCACGCAATCGCGAGCACCCCAGGACTGGCGAGTCATCGTCGGCGTGTTCTGGATCACCCAGCTGATCGAGGGCATGGGCGTGAGCCAGGTGTTCGCGCTGCTGCCCGCCTACCTCCGCGACCTCGGCGTCCCGGAGACGGAGCGCCTCCCGTTCGTGGGCCTGTACAGCTCGCTGATGTTCGTGGTCGGCCTGCCGCTGGTGCCGCTGTGGGGCGTATGGGCCGACAAGATCAGCCGCAAGGCCGTGATCGTGCGCAGCGCGCTCGTCGAGGCGGTCGTGTTCGCGATGGCCGCCCTGGCGCGCGAGCCGTGGCAGCTGGCGCTGGCCGTGCTCCTGATCGGGTTCCAGCTCGGCAACACCGGGGTGATGCTGGCGGGCATCCGGGACGTCAGCCCGCGCCGGCGGCTGGGCACGACGATCGCGCTGTTCGGTGCGGCCGGCCCGATCGGGTTCGCGGCCGGTCCGACGCTCGCCGGCCTGCTCATCGATGGGTTCGGCTGGGCCATCCCGAGCGTGTTCGGGCTGTCGGCGGCGCTGTCGGTGGGGACCGCGCTGCTGGTGGGCCTCGGAACCCGCGAGGTGCGACCCGAGGTGATCCCCGTGGGTCCGGTCCTGCGGCTGGCGTTCGGGGCGGTGCGCGGCGTGTTTGCCGACCCGGCCGTCCGTCGGGTGTTCGTGATCTACGGGGTCGTGTTCCTGGCCAACCAGATGTCCCGTCCGTACACGCCGGTCCTCGTCGAGGACCTGGTCGGGACCGGCGCCGGGCTTGCAACCGGGATCGCGCTCGTGATGGGCGTGGCGTCGCTGGTGGGGGCGATCGCCTCGCCGGGCGCCGGCTGGCTGGGCGACCAGGTGGGGTTCCGGCCGGTGCTCATCGCGGCGCTGATCGCCGGCGGCGGGGCCAGCATCCTGATGCCCGTCGTCCCGGAGCTGGGCGCGTTGGTCGTGGTGGCCGTCGTGCTCGGTGCGGCCGTTGCGACCACCGGCGCGATGGTGTTCGCCATGCTCGCGAGCGACGTGCCGGCGGAGCGCCGCTCGGCCACCCTGAACCTCGTGTACCTGCCGCTGTACGTGGCGGGGATCCTGGGCCCGGCGATCGGCGGCGGGCTGGCCGCGGCCGGCGGCGCCGGCGGCCCGTTCGTTGCCGGCGGGATCGTGTTCCTCGCCGGGGCCGCCGTGCTCGGGCTGCGCGGGACGGGGCGCGACCACGCCCAGCCGGCGACGACGGCCGAGCCGACCGGCGTCCCGTAGCGTCCCGATCCCCGGATCGACGGGTCGGCGTCAACCGTCGGCGATCGCCGGATCCTCGGGGGTGTCCGCGACCCGGGCGGACGCGATGGCCGCGGCCAGTCGGTCCGCGAAGTCCGTCGCCAGCTCGCGCTCGACGAGCACGGTGACGCGATCCCCGACCTGGAGCACGGTCGCTGACGTGGGGGCGAAGCGGAGCCCCTCGCGCCGGACCATGATCGGCAGCGCCAGCGTCGGCCAGGGCAGGTCGGCGATCGGGACGCCGACGGGCGCGTCGTCCGACGTGAACTCGAGATCGAGGATGCGGAAGCCGCCCAGCCACGACGGGCCCACGTGGCGCTCGATCGAACCCGTGGGTCGCACCCCGGCGACCGCAGGACCCGCGGGCGCCCCGGCATCGCTGCCGGCCGGGGGTCCGCCGAGCGGTGCGCCGCCGAGCGGTGCGCCGCCGACCGGGGCACTGCCGGGGCTCCTGCCCGCGCCGCCTCCGTTGTAGGCGCGCAGGACGTCCCGATGCGTCAGCCAGCCGACCACACGTCCGTCGCCGGCATCGAGCACCGGCACGCCGGCAGTCCCGTGGGCCAGCAGCTGCTCGAGGGCTTCCTCGAGCGTCTCGTCGGCGCCAACCGCCGGCACGTGCTCGGCAAGCTCGCCCGCGGTCATGTCCAGCGAGTTCGTCCGCATCTGCTGCTCGGCACCGTCTGCGGTGACGATCCCGCTGTACACGCCGGCCTCGTCCACGACGGGCAGCGATTCGACGCCCGCCGCGATCAGCCGGTCGACGACCTCGCCCAGGGGTGCGGCCGTTGACACCGGCTCGGGAACCGGGCGCATCGCGTCACGCACCGTGATCAGGTCCATGACGCTGGCCGCCCGTCCGCGCCGGACATCGATGCCCCGCCGCCGGAGCTTGAGCGTGTAGATCGTCTCGGGCGTCAGCAGCGCCGACAACCCGGCCGAGACCGCGATCGCCGTCATCAGCGGCAGGATCACCGTGTAGTCGCCGGTCAGCTCGAACAGGATCAGGACCGACGTGATCGGCGCGTGGGCCGCCGCCGCGAACACGGCGCCCATGCCCACCAGGCCGTAGGCGCCGGCCGGCGCGACCATGCCCGGGAACAGCGAGTTGACGACCACGCCGAAGGCCGTGCCCAGCATGCCGCCGATGAACAGGGATGGGGCGAACACGCCGCCCGAGCCGCCGATCCCGATGGTGAGGCTGGTCGCGATCACCTTGCCGACGAGCAGCAGCAGAAGGAGCTCGAGCGCGTCGTGACCGCCGATGGCCTGCTCCAGCGGCGCGTAGCCGACGCCGTACAGCTGTGGCAGCGCCAGCAGCAGCAGCCCCAGGGCGAGCCCGCCCGCGACCGGGCGCAGCCACTCCGGCCGCGGCTCCCACAGCCGGTCGATGACATCCTCCATGCCATACAGCACCCGGCTGAACCCGATCCCTACGCCTGCCGCCACGAGGCCCAGCGTCGCGTACAGCGGGTACTCCCAGGCGTTGACGATCGTGAACGGCGGCAACGGCAGGAAGGAGCTGGACCCGAACGCGGCCCGGCTGACCACGTCAGCTGTGACCGACGCCAGCACGACCGACCCGAACGACCGGATCTCGAAGTCGCGGAGGATCAGCTCGAGCGCGAAGAACACCCCTGCGATCGGGGCGTTGAACGTGGCCGAGATGCCACCGGCAGCGCCGCAGGCGACGAGCAGCCGGAGGCTCGATTCGCCGACTCGGAGGGTCTGGCCGATGGCCGAGCCCAGCGCCGAGCCGATCTGGACGATCGGGCCCTCGCGGCCGACCGATCCCCCCGAGCCCAGGCAGATCGCCGACGCGAGCGACTTGACGATCGCGACGCGTGGCCGGATCCGCCCGCCCCGCTCCGCGACCGCGAGCATGACCTCCGGGACGCCGTGGCCGCGCGCCTCGCGCGCGAAGCGATCGATCAGGGGGCCGTACAGCAGGCCACCCACCACGGGCACGGCCACGATGAACCAGATGCCCAGGAACGGCAGGTCCGGGTGCGTCGGCCGACTGACGGCGCCGTAATCGGACTGCCCCGTGAACACCACCGTGAACGCGCCGATGAGCCAGCGGAAGGCGATCGCGCCCAGGCCCGCGCCCAGACCGGTGAGCACCGCGAGGGTGACCAGCCCGGCCGGCCCGCGCTGGAGCGTGTCCCGTGCGCGGCCGATCGGGTCCCGCGGCACGCGCAACCAGCCAGGCCGGCCGGCGCTCGCCCGGGAACGGGCTTCGGGGACCGCTCGCGCCAGGGACCGGGTGAGGGCAGCCCGACGCTCCAGAATGGGTGAGCGGAGGTCAGCGTCGAGCACGCTGTCAAGCATACCGAATAGTTGCCTGCTGGCTATCATTTGACCGGCCGGCCCGGCGGGGCAGGGCATCGGCGTCCTGCCAAGGGTCCACGGACCAGCTCCGCGCCGGCGGCTGCCCGGCGAGCGTCCTGCCCCCGCACCACGTGGGTTACGATCGATCGATGGAAACCGGAGGTCCTCCAGGTGCCGAACCTGCCGCTGCGGCCGTTGCGCCGTGCCGCGCGGCCGAGTGGCGCCGCGACCGGGACGAACCCCGAGGCTCGCGGACCTGACGTCATCGCCGCGGCCGGCGTCCGCTGGCTGACCCTGGAGCACCCGCGCGAGGCGGACCGTGCGTGGCTCGAGCAGGAGTTCGGCTTCCACCCGCTGGCGATCGAGGACGTCGCCTCCCGCAACCAGCGCCCCAAGCTCGATGCCTACGATGACTACCTGTTCATCGTTCTCCACTTCCCGGTGTTCGACAAGCGCAGCGGGCGACTGCTCACCGCAGAGCTGGACCTGTTCGTCGGACCGGACTACCTGATCACCCTGACCGACCAGACGATCCCGCCCCTGGCCGCGATGTTCGAGCGCTATCGCGAGCGCGAGGAGGTCCGCGACCCGGTGTTCGCAAAGGGCACCGGCTACCTCCTGTACCGGATCGTCGACACCTGTGTCGATGCCTCGTTTCCGATGCTGCGCAAGATGGGCGCCAAGCTGGACAAGCTCGAGGACGACATCTTCGAGGGCCGGTCGGCCGAGATCGTGCGCGACCTGTCCGAGGTCAAGCAGGAGATCATCAACTTCCGGCGCGTCGTCCGGCCGATGCGCGCCGTGCTGCGCGATCTCGAGCGCACCAAGCAGCGCTACCTGGCCGAGGACCTGGACATCTACTTCGACGACATCACCGATGCGGCGGAGCGGATCTGGGACGTGCTCGAGAACTACAAGGAGGTCGCCGAGGCGCTCGAGGATTCGAACGAATCGGTGCTCTCACACCGGCTCAACCAGAGCCTGCGCGTGCTGACGGCGTTCAGCGTCGCGATGCTGCCGCTCACGCTGCTGGCGAGCATCGGCGGGATGAACGTCGACCTTCCCGGGGATGGCAGCCTGTCCGAGTTCTGGGCGATCATCGCGGTGATGGCGGTGACCCTCGTCGGGGTGCTGCTGTTCTTCCGCCGGCGCGGCTACCTGTAGCCGCCGGCCGGCCTGCGCCCTCCACCGACCGACCCGAGCGCTACGCCTCGGGCAGCGGTCGCTCGGCGGGACCGATGTAGCGCACGGTCGGGCGGATCAGCCGGTTCGCGGCGCCCTGCTCGATCGCGTGGGCGGTCCAGCCCGCGTGACGCGCGAGCGCGAATGTGGCGGGAAACAGGTCCGGCGTGAGCCCAACGCCCATCAGCACCGGCGCGGCGTAGTACTCGACGTTGGTCTTGAGCGGGCGGTCCGGGTACTTCTCGGCGAGGACGCGGAGCGCGACATCCTCCACCGCGATCGCCAGGTCCAGCCAGTCCGGCCGATGCTCCATCCCCTCCGCGACCTGGCGCAGCGCGGCCGCGCGCGGGTCGTAGGCCCGGTACACCCGGTGACCGAAGCCCATCAGCCGCTCGCCGCGGGCGAGCGCGTCGCGGACCCAGGCCTCGGCGCGCTCCGGCGTGCCCACCTGGTGGATCTGCTCGACCACCTCCGACGGCGCGCCGCCATGGAGCGGCCCCTTCAACGCACCGATCGCGCCGCACACCGCGGACGCAAGGTCGCTGCGGGTCGAGGTGATGACCCGGGCCGTGAACGTGGAGGCGTTGAACCCGTGCTCGGCGCCCACGACGAAATAGGCGTCCAGCGCGCGCGCCGTGGCGTCGTCCGGGCGCTCGCCGTTGATCTGGTAGAGATAGCCCGCGACGAGGTCGAGGTCCGGGTTCGGGTCGACCGGCTCGAGGCCCCGGCGGATCCGGGCGAACGCCGCCAGCGCGGACGGCGAGAACGCCGTCAACGCCCGCGCCTGCTCGGGGGTGGGGGGCCAGGCCGGGCTCGTCGTCGCGCCCCACACCGAGACCGCGGTCCGCAGCGCGTCCATCGGCTTCGCATCGTGCGGGAGTGCCCGCAGCGCCGCCATCACGGGTGCCGGCACCGGCTGGCAGGGCATCCGCGAGTCGGGTTGCCAGTCGCCGGTCCACAGCAGCTCCGCGACCGCCGCGAACGAGCCGTGTGCGACGAGGTCGCCGATCCGGTAGCCGCGATACAGCAGACGCCCGGCGGCGCCATCGATCGAGGACAGTGCGCTCTCCCCGGCGACGATGCCCTCGAGGCCGGGGGAGTAGGGACGCGTGTCGGCGGCGGGGGCGGGGTCGGTCATGACCTGATGGTAGCCCGATGGCCGGGGTGCCGGGTCATGGCGCGGGGACGCGCCGTCGTCAGCGCCGGCCTTCGATCGCCTTGAGCACGACCCGGACCACGATCGCGCCCAGGGTCGCGAGCACCAGGGCGCCGACGAACCCCTGCTCGCGCGGCAGGCCCATCTGCTCGGCCAGCCAGCCGCCGACGATCGCCCCGACGATCCCGACCACGATCGTGGGCAGGCAGCCCTGCGCGCTGCGGACGCCGACCACCCAGCCGGACACGGAGCCGGCAAGCAGCCCGATGATCAACCAGCCAAGCAAGCTTTCCATGACGTGGAGTTTGCCCGACCGGTGGCCGCGCCGCTAGTCCTCGAGGAACGCCTCGACGGCGGCGATGAACCGGTCCGGATGCGTGTGATGCGCGGCGTGGCGGGCACCGTCGATGATCATGAGCCGGCCGTCACGCAGCCGCGCGTCGAGCGCCCGGGCGCCGTTGCGAAACGCGGCCGGCGACCGCGATCCGGCCAGCTGGAGCACCGGTACCCGGACCCGGCCGATCGCCTCCAGCGACACCTCCGCGTCGGACCGGGCGGCCTCGAGCTCGCGGATGATGGTCGGTGCCGCGGCGACGCGCAGCGGCCAGACCGGGTCGGCCCGGAACCGGTCGAGGTCCTCGGCGGTCATGCCCGTGGCCTCCGTCATGAACCGCGCCAGGAGCGTCTCGAGATCGCCGGCGGCGAGGTCCGCGCGAAGTCGTGCGAGGAGACGGTCACCGTCCGGGTCGTCCGCGCGATCATCCGCTTGATCATCGTCGGCACCCGCGGCCGCACCGCGTGGGCGGGTCGGGGCGCCCTCGTACGCCACAACGCGGCGCACGTTCTCGGTCCGCAGGCTCGCCCCCAGCGCGATCCGGCCGCCCAGCGAGTGACCGACCACGTCGACCGGTCGGCGCGATGCGCCGGCGAGCGTGTCGGCCACGGCGGCGACATCCTCGAGCTCGCGCGCGATGGCGTACGAGGCGCCATCCCCCGAGCGTCCCCGGCCCCGGCGGTCGATCGCATGCAGCCTGTGGCGGAGGGCAAGCCGGGGTCCGACGACGCGCCACGTCCGGTGGTCCGCGGTCGTGCCGTGGACGAGCACCAGGTCCGGGCCGGCGCCGGCGGAGAACACCGCGATCGGCGTCCCGTCGCGGGACGCGACGAACGAGCTCGGCGCGTCCGAAAACGGGGCGACCACGACGGCGGGGGCCGCTATCCCCGCGGCAGGTCGGCCGCGGCGTCGCGGTCGAGCAGCCAGATCGCGTTCCCCGTCCGCGCCGCCCGCACGGGGAGCTCGCGAACGTCGTCGCCCGTCCACGCCCTGCCGAGCGGCGCCGCCTTGGACGCGCCGCTGGTCACGACCAGCACCGTCCTGGCGGCGGCGAGGACGCGGGGATGCATCGTCACCCGCTCGAGGTGGGGCTCGACGTGGCTCGGTGCGGCGACCGCGACGCACATCGCCGGGTCGTCCCAGACCGGGGATCCCGGGAACACCGACAGGATGTGTCCGTCGGGTCCGACGCCGAGGATGATCAGGTCGAACACGGGCACGCCGTCAGGTCCGGCGCCCGGACCGGCGTCCCGCAGCTCGGTCGCGTATGTGGCGGCGGCCCAGCGCGGTCCGCCGGCGCGGGCGATCGCCGCAGCCACGGGCACCGGATGCAGGTTCCCGGCCGGGATCCGGATGCCGACGCCGCCGCCCCCGACGTCCGCGCTGGTCGCCCCGGACTCCGTCTCGTCGCCGCCGGACTCCAGCAGCACCTGCTCCAGCGGCAGCACGTTGGACTGGGGGTGGTCGGTCGGGACGAACCGGTCGTCGCCCCACCACACGTGGACCCGGTCCCAGGCGACCGTGTCGCGCAGCGGCGGAACCCGGAGCCGGCGGTAGATCGGCGGCGCGGCGGATCCGCCAGTGGTCGACCAGTGGGCGATCCCGCGCTCCGCGATCGACGCGGCCAGGAGCCGCGCGATCTCCGTGGCAGCCGCGTCGGCCACCGCGTCGGGCGACGGCAGGATCCGCAGCTCGGGAAGCGTGGAGGGCGTCTCGGTGGGCATCATTCGAACCTCGGGTATCGGCGTGGATCGCGGCCACGCACCGGGTTGGCCGGATCACGTCCGCCGGCCGTCGGGCTCAGCCGGAGCGGTGGGATCCGGAACCTATGGCCGGGTCCGCGAGCCGGGCCGCCATGCGCGTCGAGTCGACCGACATCGGGTCCCGGCCGCCGACCTCGAGCGCCTCGCTGAGCAGGTCGACGTCGTTGCGCCGGGGTGCGCGGAAGGTCCGGTCGATGGCCTGGACACCGTCCAGCCAGGTGTGGCAATGGACGTCGTCCGCGGCGGCCGTCACGTCCGCCCGGAGCTCCGAGCCGCGCCGCTCGGCGAGCAGCTCCACGCGCAGCGTCGTCCCGGCCGGCGCATCCGACGCGATCGGCCGGATGACGACCGAGACCATCCCCGTCGAGTCACGCAGCTTCGCCTGCAGACCGCGGTGCATCGGCGGCCGCTCGCCGGGCCGGGGACGGGCCGGGCGCCGCACGGCATCGAACGGCCTCAGCGGCGAGACCACGCGCATGCCCAGCCGTGAGGCCAGCCACGCGACGTGGTAGAGCGGCTTGATCACGTTGGTCGTTCCCGGCTCCCCGGTCTCGTCGTGCGTGGCGTACGTCACCGCGATCCGCCGGATGCTCCTTACGAACGGCAGGAAGTCGGGGACATCGAAGATGGACGCGATCGCGTCGCGCCAGCGCGACTGACGGACCAGGGCGAAGTCGCGGATCGACAGGCGGTCGTGCCGGTCGTACAGCGCGGCAAGCTGGCGAAGGCGCCCGAGGCCATCGCCCGACCACGAGGCGCCGTCGATCACCAGCCGGTCGGCACCGCGGAGCAGCGCCCGGGCGGCATCGCCGTCCAGCGGCGGCTCGCTCGGCCACCAGACGGTCACCGGCAGGTCGTGGATCAGCAGCGGGGCGACGAGCGCCGAGAGGTGGCGACCCGTGTCACCGCCGGCGGTCAGGAAGATCAGCTCCGCGCAGGTCTCCGGCGCATCGACCCGTGGCAGCACGCAGTGGGCCTGGATCCGCGCATCGAGCCAGGACGGCCCGTCCGGATCGGCGGACGTGACGAGCAGGGTCCGCGACGGGTGGCGGCCGGTGAGCCGGCTCATCGTCTCCGCGGCGCGCTCCGCGATCTCGGGCTGGCGGGCGATCACCACCAGGTTCATCACGCTCGTGCGCGCGGCGATGTACCGGCCGCCGGGCGAGTCGTCGCCCTCGAGCATCAGGTCGGGCTCGGCCCAGATCCGCGCCAGCTCGCTCTCGATGCCGTCGATCGACGACGCGTGGGACTGCCATCGGAGCACCGGCTCGCCGGGTCGCGGCCGCCGGGCCAGCGCCACCCGGCCGTCGGTCGTGCGCCCGGTCGCGCTCAGATCCGGCGCCACCGGCGGCCCTCACGGGCGAGCAGGTCCTCGGCCGCCTCCGGGCCCCAGGTGCCGGCCCCGTAGTTGGGGAAGTCGGGCGCGGGCGCGTCCGCCCAGGAGCTGATGACGGGGTCCACGATCGCCCACGCCTCCTCGACCTCGTCCGCCCGGGTGAACAGCGACGCATCGCCCAGCAGCGCGTCGAGGATGAGCGTCTCGTAGGCGTCGGGGCTGTCGGTCTGGAACGCCGAGCCATAGGTGAAGTCCATGGTCACGTTGCGGACGTCGATGCCCAGGCCGGGGACCTTGGCGCCGAACCGCAGCATGATCCCCTCGTCCGGCTGGATCCGCATCGCGAGCAGGTTCGCCTCGGGATTGGTCGCACTGTCCTTGAACAGCTGGTGCGGGACCTCCTTGAACTGGATCGCGATCTCGGTCGCCCGCTTCGGCAGCCGCTTGCCCATGCGCAGGTAGAACGGAACCCCTGACCACCGCCAGTCGTCGATCGTCAGCCGCGCCGCGATGAACGTCTCCGTCTCCGATTGGGGATCGACCTCGTCCTCCTGGCGATAGCCGACCACCGGCATCGCCGCCACCCAGCCGGGGCCGTACTGCCCGCGGACGACGTCCCGGCTGGCCTGCTCCGAGCTGAGCCCGGTGATGGCGCGCAGGACCTTGACCTTCTCGTCCCGCAGGGCGTCGGCCTCGAACGTCGCCGGCGGCTCCATCGCCACCAGCGACAGCAGCTGGAGCAGGTGGTTCTGGAGGAAGTCGCGGCTGGCGCCGGTCTCCTCGTAGAACGCGGCGCGACCCTCGATGCCGATCAATTCGGCGACCGTGATCTGCACGTGGTCGATGTGCCGGCGGTTCCAGATCGGCTCGAAGATGCCGTTGCCGAAGCGGAACACCAGCAGGTTGCGGACGGTCTCCTTGCCCAGGTAGTGGTCGATGCGGTAGACCTGCCGCTCGCGGAAGACCTTGCCCACCTCCCGGTTGAGGCGGATCGCCGACTCGAGGTCTCGCCCGAACGGCTTCTCGATGACGACCCGTCGCCAGCCACCGTCGTGGCGCTCGTGATCCAGCCCCACCCGTCCGAGCTGGGCCACGATCTCGGCGAACGCCGACGGCTGCGTGGCCAGGTAGTAGAGGCGGTTGCAGCGCGTGCCGCTCGTCTCGTCGAGCAGGTCGAGCCGCACGCTGAGGTCGCTGAACGCCGCCGGGTCGGCGAAGTCGCCGCGGTGGTAGACGATCCGCTGGGCGAGCTCGTCCCAGTCCTCGTCGTCGACCGGGAGCACCCGAGAGTGCCGGTCGAGCGAGGCCCGCAGCTCGTCGCGGAACGCCTCGTCGGTGTAGGGCCGGCGGCCGACGGCGACGATCATGAACTCGTGGGGCAGCAGGCCGGTGCGCCACAGCTGGTACAGCGCGGGCACGACCTTGCGATGGGCGAGATCGCCGGTCGCCCCGAACAGCACGAACGTCGCCGGATCCGGGACCCGCTCCAGGCGCAGGCCCTCGCGCAGCGGGTTGTCGACCGACTTGCCCGTCGGCGCCTTGCGGCGACCCTCGGCGGCGAGGCGCAGCTCGCGCATCGTCCGCGGGGCATCCTTCCTGGCCGGGGCGTCCTTGTTCGCGGTTGTGGCCGGGGCTCCCGTCGCGGGCGCGGTCACCGCGGCCGGCGACCCACGCTTGGGCGCCACCCCTAGGCCAGCCTTCCGGCGCTGACGACCGTTCGCCATCGATGGTCGAGGTCGTTTCCCATGCGCAGGTTCTCCGTTGGGCTGTCGCGCTCGCCTCCGAGACGACCTCAAGAGCATAGGTCCCTCGGCCGGTCCGCGTCCGGAACGGCCATGACCGCGCCGGTCACGGCGCATCGCCGGGACGCGGCAGCCGGTGCCGGCGACCGTCCGCGCGTCCGCCCGATCAGGCCGCCGGCGGTCCGCCCATCGACTCGGCCTCGATCGCGAGGACCTTGCCCAGCCGGCGCCGGTGGCGCGGCTCGCCCGAGAACCGGGCCGCCAGGAACGCCAACGAGCACTCGACCGCCGGCTCGATGCCGATCACGCGGGCGCCCATGGTGAGCACGTTCATGTCGTCGTGCTCCACGCCCTGGTGGGCCGAGTACGTGTCGTGGCAGATCGCGGCCCGGACACCCCGGATCTTGTTGGCCGCGATCGAGGCGCCGACCCCGGAGCCACACACGAGGATCCCCCGGTCGGCTCGCCCGTCCCGGACCGCGAGGCCCAGCGCCTGCGAGAAGTCGGGATAGTCGTCCTCGGGGTCGGATCCGTCGCCGCCCAGGTCGATCAGCTCGTGCTCGTCGCCCACGATGGCGGCCAGCTTCGCGATGAGGTCCCGCTTGAAGGTGACGCCCGCGTGATCCGCGGCGACCGCGACTCGCATCGTGGACCCCTCAGTGCTCGGCGGGATGCGGGGAGTGGAGCGTCGGGAGGCGGCCGCGGAGACCGTCCCGGACCACGGCGCGACCGGCCTCGGCGACCCGCTCGGCCGTGAAGCCGAACTCCCGGAAGATGGTGCCGGCCGGCGCGCT
Organism: uncultured Chloroflexia bacterium; assembly: GCA_963749705.1. Lineage (GTDB taxonomy): Bacteria > Chloroflexota > Limnocylindria > Limnocylindrales > CSP1-4 > CAIXZV01. The sequence continues at coordinate 614,874 of CAVVNQ010000003.1, forward strand.
CGCGCCGAAGTGGTCGATCCCGATGATCGCGCCTTCGTCGCCGGCCCAGCGTTCCCAGCCCAGCGAGACGCCCGCCTCGACCGTGACGCGCCTGCGGACCGCGGGTGGCAGGACCTCGTCGCGGTAGGCCGCGTCCTGTGCCTCGAAGCGCTCCCAGCAGGGCAGGCTCACCACGCGACTCGGGATGCCGTCCGCCTCGAGCGCCTCCGCGGCGTGGAAGGCGAGCTGGAGCTCCGAGCCGGTCGCGATCAGGATCAGCTGCGGCGTGCCGCCCGCTGCCTCGCGGAGCACGTAACCGCCGCGGCGGACGCCCTCGCGAGCGAGCTCGCTCGTTCCGGGAAGCGTCGGCAGCTTCTGGCGGGTCAGCGCCAGCGCCACCGGCCCGCTGCCCGCGCCCTCGATCCATGGGCGCTCCACCGCCAGCGCCCACGCCGCCGCGGCCTCGTTGGCATCGCCGGGACGGACGAACCACAGGTTGGGGATCGCCCGCAGCGCGGCATAGTGCTCGACCGGCTGGTGTGTCGGGCCGTCCTCGCCCAGGCCCACCGAGTCGTGGGTCCAGACATACACCAGGTGCAGGCTCGACAGCGCGGCGAGCCGGACGGCGCCGCGCATGTAGTCGCTGAACGTCAGGAACGTCGCGCCATACGGGAGGAAGCCGCCGTGACAGGCGATCCCGTTGACGATCCCGCCCATGGCGTGCTCGCGGACGCCGAAGCGCAGGTTCCGGCCGGCATGATCCGCCTCGAAGTGGTCGGGACCCAGGGCCTTGACGTCGGTCAGGTTGGACTCGGACAGGTCCGCGGACCCGCCGAACAGCTCGGGCAAGGCGCCCGCCAGCGTCTGGATCACGTCCTGGCTGGCGTTGCGGGTCGCGACCTCGGAGCCCGTCTCGTACACGTTGAGCGCGGCGTCCCAGCCGGCCGCCAGGCCTGCGCCGGTCATCCGGCGACGGAGCTCCGCGGCGGCCTCCGGGAAGGCATCGCGATAGGCGTAGAACCGCGAATCCCACTCGCTGACGAGCGTCTCGCCGGTCCCGACCGCCGCTCGAAACCGCGCCCGGGCCTCGTCGGGGACGTAGAACGTCTTGTCCGGGTCCCAGCCGTAGGCCTCCTTCGTGAGCCGGACCTCGTCCGGACCCAGCGGTGACCCATGCGCCTTCTGTGTGTCCTGCTTGTTCGGGCTGCCGAACCCGATATGCGTCCGGACCGCGATCATCGATGGCCGGTCGTCCGCCTTGGCGGCCTCGATGGCGGCATTGATCGCGGCGAGGTCGTTGCCATCCTCGACGCGCTGGGTGTGCCAGCCGTATGCGTCGTACCGCGCCAGCACGTCCTCCGAGAACGCCCACGCGGTCGGTCCGTCGAGCTGGACCCGGTTGTCGTCGTACAGGACGATCAGCTTGCCCAGCCGCAGGTGCCCGGCCAGCGAGCTTGCCTCGGCCGTGATGCCTTCCTGGAGGTCGCCGTCGGAGCAGATGACGTAGGTCCGATGATCGATGATCTCGTGGCCGTCGCGATTGAACTCCGCGGCGAGCCGCCGCTCCGCGATCGCCATGCCGACGGCGTTGACCAGCCCCTGGCCCAGTGGGCCCGTGGTCGCCTCGACGCCCGGGGTCAGACCGAGCTCCGGGTGGCCCGGGGTGATCGAGCCCCATTGCCGGAACGCCTTGAGGTCGTCGAGCGAGACGTCGTAGCCGGTGAGGTGGAGGAGCGAGTACAGCAGCATCGAGGCGTGGCCCGCGGACAGCACGAAGCGGTCCCGGTTCGGCCACTTGGGGTTGCTCGGCGCATGCCGCAGGTGGCGCGTCCAGAGCACGTAGGCCATCGGCGCCGCCCCCATGGGGGCGCCGGGATGCCCGGAGTTGGCCTTCTGGACCCCGTCGATGGACAGCGTGCGGATGGTGTTGACGGCGAGCAGGTCGAGGCGGTCCGTGTCGATGGTCATCGATGCCTCCGGTGCACGATCGCGGGATCGGTCCGGCGTGGGGGCGCCGGGCGATCGGACCGGCGCGACGGATCGGGCCGCGGGCCGCAATCGTACCGCGTGCCTCGCCGATGCCCGGCGGCGCTATCCTCGGCAGATGCCCGAGCTCCCCGATCCGCGACGCCTTCCCGGACGCGGCAGCCGACGCGCCGCGCATCGACGGCTTGCCGCCGGCGGCGTGCGTGTCGTCGTGCTCGGTGACCTCGTCCTGGACGTGGTGCTCGCGCCCGCGCGCGAGCTCGAACGGGGCACGGACGTTCCGGGTCTGGCACTGCTGCGACAGGGCGGCTCGGCAGCGTCGACGGCCCGCTGGCTGGGACGGCTGGGTGCACGCACCACGTTCATCACGGCCGTCGGTCGCGACGGCCCGGGCCGGGCGCTCGTGGCCGCGGTCGAGGCGGACGGCGTCATCGTCCGCGCGGTTCGGGTGGCCGGTGCCCGGACGGGACGCGTCGGCGTGCTGGTCGAGCCGGGCGGAGAGCGGTCGTTCGTCGCCGATCGGGGCGCCGCGGATCGGTTGCGCCCGGACGACCTGCGGCCCGGCTGGTTCCGTGGCGCCGACGCGCTCCACATGCCCGCCTACTCGCTGATCGGCTCACCGCTGGGTGATGCGGGCCAGGCGGCCGCCCGGCTGGCCCGGGCGGCGGGGGCTGCGGTCACGATCGACCTGGCGTCCGTCGGTCCGCTGCTCTCGGTGGGTCGCCGCGCCGCGCTCCAGCTGCTGCGCGATGCCGCGCCGGACCTGCTGTTCGCGACGGTCGAGGAGGCGGAGGCGCTGATCGGTGCACGCCGGACCGACGGCCTGCTCGATCTCGCCCCGATCGCGATCGTCAAGCGCGGCCGGATGGGTGCGACCGTGCTCACCCGCATCGGAGATGAGCGGCTCAAGTTCGAGGTCGTCACGATGCCGATCGCGACGACCAATTCGACCGGCGCGGGCGACGCATTCGACGCGGGCTTCCTCAACGCGTGGCTCGAGGCGCGCCGTCGGTCCGCCGCGCAGACGCCGGCGTTGCAGCGGGCGGCGCTGGCGGGCAACCGGCTGGCACGCCGGCACCTGTCGAACCCGCCGGGCGAGCTGTCGCTGGGCTGAGGATCCGGACGGACGGGTGGGGTCAGCCGCCCGCGCCGGCCTCGCTCGCGGCGGCATCGCCGGCCGCGCTCGCGGACCCGACGCCGATGAACCGGTCGAACCAGTCGAGCATCCGGGTCATGCGATCGATGCGGCGATCCGGCCGGCCGGACGCCTGGTACACGTGGAACTCCTCGGGGTACAGGACGTACTCGACCTCCCGACCCAGCCACCGCAGCGCGACGAAGTACTGCTCGTTGTCCGCGGGCGGGCAACGGCGATCGGCCTCGGCCTGGAGCATCAGCAGCGGCGTGTGCACGTTGGCCACATGGCGCAGCGGTGACTGGCGCCACAGCTGCTCGACGCCGTCGGGGGTGGTCGCGTCGCCCATGCGTGCGGTCCGGCAGTACTCGGGACCCTCGTCGCTGTGGGCCCAGGCGGAGACCTGGTTGGTGACCCCGTTCTCGGACACCGCAGCGCGGAAGCGGTCGGTCGTGCCGACCAGCCAGTTGACCATGAACCCGCCGTACGAGAGCCCGAGGGCCCCCAGGCGTTCCGGATCCGCGAGGCCGATGGCGATGGCGTGGTCGAGGGCTGCGTGCACGTCGGCGGCGTCGACGCCGCCCCAGTCGCCCAGCTGCGGCCGGATCCAGTCCCGCCCGTACGTCGCCGAACCTCGGATGTTGGGGAGGACGACGCGGTAGCCCCGGGCGCACAGCAGCACGACCTCGATCGAGGGCGCCGGCGCCCAGGCGCCGAGCGGTCCGCCATGGACGTCGACGATCGTCGGCAGGGGCGTGTCTTCGGCGCCCGCCGGCGAGGCGATCCAGGTCTCGATCGGCCCACCGGGGCCGGGCGCGAGGACGCGTCGCATGTCGGGCCAGGCGAGCCGGTTCGTCCAGGCCGACCCGAGCGTGGTCAGGCGTCGCAGGGCGCCGTCCGGCTGGACCTCGTACAGCTCCGGGGGTCGCGTCCCGTGCGTCGCGGTGACGGTGATCGTGCCGCCGGCGACGGCGAGGCTGACGGCGACGGCGTCCCCGTCGGCCAGTCGAACCGGGTCGCCCCCCGACCGGCCGGTCGCGGGATCAACCGGGAAGCGCCACGGATGCGAGCGGGCACGATCGGAGACCAGGACCACGATCGCCGACTCGCCGACCCAGGTGGGTCCCGGCCGTGACGCCGCCTGCCAGCCGGTGAGATCGGTGTCGATCCAGCAGCCGACGGGACGGTCGAGATCCGGTGCGAGCGGGACCGCCGGGGCGGTACCGTCGACCGGGCCGACGTAGAGCGTGGGGGAGATGTCGTCGAACCCGTCGGGGTCGTCAACACCGACGCCGGCGATGAGGCGGCCGCTCGGCGAGTAGGCCGGAGCCCGGACGGGCCCCTGGAGCGACATCAGCTCACGCGCCTCGACGGTGCCACCGCGGCGGCGACCATCGAACGGGACCTCCCAGATTGACGTTCTGGCGTGGCGATCGGCGTCCGGCCTGGGATCCGCCGTGAACGCGAGCGCGCCGCCGTCCGGGCGCCAGGTGATGCCGGACACGCCGCCCTCGACGTCCGTGAGCTGCCTGGCTCGCCCTCCGCCCGCCGCGCCCACCACGTGGAGCTGGCTCCGGCGATCGAGATAGCCCATCTCGTCGTAGCGCCAGTCGAGGCGGGTCACGTGGCGGGCGAGCGGCTTCTGCCCGTCCGCGGTCGGCCCCACGATCAGGCGCTGGGGGCCGGCTTCCGAGGTGAATGCGATCCACCGCCCGTCCGGTGACCACGCGATCTCGCCCACCCCGAGCCCGGTCGTCCGTTGATCGGCCTCGCCGCCGTCGATCGCGAGCACGAACAGCGCCGCATCATCGTCGCCGGGCGCGCATCGGGTGAACGCCACCCGCGTCCCGTCGGGCGAGATCGCCGGTCGCATGTCCCTGGCCGTGCCGCGGGTGAGCTGGCGGGACGCCGGCACCGCGCCGCGATCGCGGGCGGCAGCGACGGGCACGAGATACAGGTTGGAGGCGTACGCATTGCCACGCGCGAACCGGCGGCTGACGATCGCGAACGACCCGTCCGGGGCGAGATCGTGCTCCTCGAGCACGACCTGCCGGTGGACGATGTCGGGACCGGGGGCAGTGGGCGGGCGGCGATCGGGTTCGGGCATGACCTGAGCCTAGACCCGGCGGCGGCCGTCCGCGTGCCGGATCCGCGCCACGGTTCGCCTGTCGCAGACCGGCCGGGCATCCGTTGCGGATCCTCGTGCGTCCGCCCACGGGGTACGATCCGGGCGATGTACGGCGTCCCGTCTCCCCAGCTCCCAGCCACGACGCCTCTCGCCCCGGCCCCCGTCGGCGGCGCCACGCTGTCGACGTTCCTGTTCACCGACATCGAGGGCAGCACCCGCCTGTGGGAGACCCACGCCGCGGTGATGGGCTCCGCGCTCGCCCAGCACGACCGGATCCTGCGCTCGAGCATCGAGGCGCGCGACGGCACCGTGATCAAGACCACCGGCGACGGGATCCTCGCGGTGTTCGGCGGCCCGGTCGCGGCCCTCGACGCCGCGCTTGCCGCACAGCGGGGGCTGCGCGACGCGACGTGGGGGGAGACAGGTCCGCTTCGGGTTCGCATGGCGCTCCATTCCGGCACCGCCGAGTCGCGCGACGGCGACTACTTCGGGCCTGCGCTCAACCGGGTCGCGCGGATCCTCGCGATCGCCCACGGCGGCCAGGTGATCTGCTCCTCCGTGGCCGCCGTCCTGGCCCGCGAGGAGCTGCCCGCGTCGATTGACCTCGTGGACCTCGGCTCGCATCGATTGCGCGACATCGACCGGCCGGAGCAGGTGTACCAGGTCGTGGTCGATGACCTGCCGCGGACCTTCCCGCCGTTGCGTTCGCTGAGCACCAGGCGCTCCAACCTGCCCGTCCAGCTGACCAGCTTCATCGGCCGTGAGAAGCAGCTCGACGAGGTCGTGTCGCTGATCGCGCGGCACCGGCTGCTCACCCTGATCGGGACCGGCGGAACGGGCAAGACGCGGCTGATGCTCGAGGCCGCCGGGCGGCTCCTCGACCAGTACCCGGACGGCGTCTGGCTGGCGGAGCTGGCGCCGCTGAGCGATCCCTCGCAGATCGCGTCCGAGGTCGCCCGCGCGCTCGGCGCGCCGGAGGTGCCCGGCGTGCCCGCAGGCGCGACCGTCGCGGCGTTCCTCGCCGACAAGGAGCTGCTGCTGCTGCTCGATAACGCGGAGCACCTGGTCGACGGCGTTGCCCGGTTCGCGGACACGATGCTGGCCGGAGCCCCGGGCCTGCGCGTCCTGGCCACCAGTCGCGAGGCGCTCGCGGTGCCGGGTGAGGCCGTGCTCCAGCTCCAGTCGCTGTCCTGCCCCACCGTGGCGGGCGCGGTGCCCGGCGCGGGCATCGACCCGGGCGATGTCGCGGCCGCATCGTCCACCGAGGCCGTCCGGCTGTTCACCGAGCGCGCGGCCAGCGCCGACCCCTCGTTCGTGCTCGGCACCGACAACGTCTCGTCGGTCGCGGAGATCTGTCGCCGCCTCGACGGCATCCCGCTCGCGATCGAGCTGGCCGCGGCCCGGGTGTCGGCGATGTCGCCCGAGGACATCGCGCTCCGGCTCGGTGACCGGTTCCGGCTGCTGGCCGGCGGTCGCCGGACGGCCGTTCCGCGTCAGCAGACGCTCCACGCCCTGATCGACTGGAGCTGGGACCTGCTCACGGAGGAGGACCGTCAGCTGCTGCGGCGGCTGTCCGTGTTCACGGGCGGGTGGACCGTGCCCATGGCCGCGCAGATCGTCGGCGACGGCGAGCGTCCCCTCGATCCGGTCGATCTCGCCGACGGTCTGACGCGGCTCGTCGATCGCTCGCTGGTGCTGGCGGAGCGGGGCACCACGACGCGCTACCGGATGCTCGAGACGATCCGCCAGTACGCCCGGGAGAAGCTGATCGAATCGGGCGAGGCGTCGGCCGTGGCCGATCGTCACCTCGCGGTGTATGCGGCGCTTGCCGCCGAGGCCGAAGACCCGCTCCGGGGTCCGGCGATGGTGGACTGGCTGGACCGACTCGACGACGAGCTCGACAACCTCGGCGCCGCGCTCGAGTGGGGTCTCGAGGCCGCACCCTGGACGGCTGTCCGGATGGCGACCGCGATGCTCGGCTACTGGGCGACGCGCGTGATCTCGGAGGACAACGACGCGCGTCTGGTAGCGGCGATCGAGATCGCCCGGGCCCGGGTCGCCGGCCGGCCGGACGCGGACCCTGCCGACCAGGCGCTGGCCGCCAGGCTGCTGGGCGAGGCCGCGCGGCTGTGGGCGATGTCCGGTCACGGGCTGACCGCGATCCCGTGGGCCGAGGAGGCCGTCACCCTTGCCGAGGCGTCCGGGGACCCTACCGCGCGGCTGTACGCGATCGGCGGCCTCGCGGTGGCCACGGTGTTCACCGGTCGGGCAGGGCCGGACGGCATCAACGTGCGCCAGCTGTTCGAGGAGGCAGCCGACCTCGCCGACGAGATCGGCAAATCATGGCTGGTGGCAATGGCCGCGGCCTTCGCGGGTGCCAGCCTGGGCTCGTTCGATCCCGAGGTCGGGGCGGCGATGCTCGCGCGCGGCATCGCGGCTGCCCGCAAATCCGGCAGCCCGTACGCGATCGGCGCGGCATCCATGGCGCAGGGCCGTGCGCTCGGGCGCGAGGGACGAACGGATGAGGCGATCGTTGCCTTCGGGACCGCGATCGAGCGGTTCATGGAGCTGGGTGACGAACGCTTCGTGCTTGCGTGCCGGAGCGATCTCGCTCACGCCCTTCGGCGCGGTGGGCGCCTCGACGAGGCCCTCGCGATGTACCGCGAGACCATCGGCGGCTGGGTCCACCTGGGCCACAAGGGCGCGATCGCCAACCAACTGGAGAACATCGCCTACGTCATGGTGGAACGAGGCGACGCGACGCGCGCGGCACGACTCCTGGGCGCCGCGGACGGGCTACGAGAATCGTCGCACGCACGGCTTGCCTTCGACGAGGAGCCGGAGTTCGATGGGTTCGTCGAGCGGGCGCAGGCTGCCCTGAGCCGGACGGCGTTCGAGGTTGCCTGGGCCGAGGGCCGGGCATTGTCCCAGTCCGAGGCCGTCGCGCTCGCGCGCGAGGGCTGAACGCGGCCCGAGCGTCACGGCCCGCGCTCCGGTACCTTCGAGCCCGCCGCGATCGGGGGCTGGCGAACGCGGGGCGGTGCGCCCGCCGGTTCGCCCGGGGTACCCTCGATCAATGGTCCAGCCCGAACGCCTGTCGATCGCACCCGAGGTGGCCGAGGCACTCAACGCCGGCCGGCCGGTGGTCGCGCTCGAGTCGACCCTCATCAGCCACGGGCTGCCGTATCCGCAGAACCTCGAGGTGGCGGCGGCGTCGGAGCTCGCGGTTCGGGCCTCGGGCGCGATCCCCGCGACCGTGGCGCTCAACGGGGGACGGCTCCTGGTCGGCCTCTCGGGGAGCGACCTGGAGACCCTGGCGATGGCCCCCCAGGGGTCCGTGCTCAAGGTTGCCCGGCCGAGCCTCGCGGCCGCCGTCGCATCCGGCGGCTGGGGCGCGACGACCGTGTCGGCGACGATGATCGCCGCGCACGCCGCCGGCATCCGCGTGTTCGCGACGGGCGGCATCGGCGGCGTGCACCGCGGTGCCCTGGGCGGCGCGCTGCCGACCTTCGACATCTCGTCCGACCTGGAGGAGCTGTCCCGGACGCCGGTCGCGGTCGTGTGCGCCGGCCCCAAGGCGATCCTCGACGTGCCGCTGACGCTCGAGTACCTCGAGACGCACGGGGTCCCGGTGGTCGCGATCGGCACCGACGAGCTACCGGGCTTCTACGCCCGCGGCAGCGGGATCCGGGCACCGCTCACCGTCCCGGACATCCCGGCCGCCGCCCGACTGGTTGCGGCCCACCACGGCCTCGACCTCGGATCGGGTGTCCTGGTGTGCATCCCGGTGCCCGAGGGAGACGCGCTCCCCGACGACGTGACCCGCGCCGCCGTCGCGCAGGCCCTGCGCGAGGCCGATCACACCGGCGTGGCCGGTCCGGAGCTGACCCCCTGGCTGCTGGCCCGGATCGCCGCGATCACCGATGGCGCCTCGGTCGCCGCGAACATCGCGCTGATCGTCAACGATGCTCGAGTGGCGGGGATGCTCGCGGTCGAGCTCGGGGCGATGACGCCGGGGCCCTCGTCGGACTGATCACCGAGGCACCCAATCATCGGGTGCCCCCAATGCCCCGCGCCGCGCCGGCGCATCGGCCGATCGCGGCGCATGCGCCTTGTCTGCCGCAGGGGGGCTCAGTACACTCGCGACAACCGCCAGCGTCCGGCGAGCGTAATGGCGCGCGAGGGACGAGCGCCAGCCCGGTCCGGGACTCGAGTCGGCCGTTTCGCGACGACGGGGTGGTGGGGCCGCAGCGAGGGAGCAGCCAATGCGGATCTACGAAGGCAGCCCGCGGCAGGACTTCGAAGAGGTCTTTCGTTCGATCGGGGCGTTCCTCGACACTCGCGGCACCCGCGACATCCTGCTGCTCGAGGTCCCGGACGGGTTCATCGTCCAGGGCCTGGTCGCGGCCGGTGCAGACAGTGGCGCCTGGTCGGAATCGGTCGGCTCGATCGTCAAGGAGACGCTGACCTTCCTCGACGATGACATCGCCAAGTTCATGGAGGAAGCTGCGGCGCGGCGCGGAGAGGCCGGCGCGGCCGTCGATCCGCATGCCGGCCCGTACGAGCAGGCACTCCGCGTGATCGGCCGCTGGATGGACGGCCAGAAGCCGAGGGACGTCTTCCTGCTGGAGCAGGATGGTGCGTACGTGATCCGGCTCCTGGTCGGCGGACACGCCGGGGTTCGCCACCAGATCGCGGAGTTCACCCGGGAAGATATCGCCGATCTCATCGCACAGGGGCCGACCCTTCGGGTGCCCGAGTCCGCCACGGACTCGACAGCCGGCGCGTGACAACCGGCGCGTGACAGCCCGCGAAGCACCGGGCACAATCAGGGCAGTTCGTCGTAGTGAAGGAGGCCCGACCCGATGAAGGCGCTGCGAACCGTGGCGGTCGCCCTCGGGGTGACCCTTGGCGCGTTGATCGTGATCCCGCTCGTGGTTCTGGCCGGATTGTTCATCTGGCTGAAGCTCACCGAAGAGGATGACGAGGAGGCGCTCGAGCTCGAGCAGGAAGGCACCTGATCGACGAGCCCACGGCGACGGGCGGCCCGCCCGCCGTCGCCACTGAGCCCGACCCGACGCCCGCCGATCCGGCGGGCGTCTTCGTGCCTGCGTCCGCCGCGCTCGGCCGTGAGCGACGGCTCGCCGAAGCGGCCGTGCTGATCACGGTGGCGATCTGGTCCGCCAACTTCGTGGTGGTCAAGGCCACGATCGGCGTGTTCGGTCCCCTCACGTTCACCGCGCTTCGCTGGGGCGTGGCCCTGGTCACGATGTTCCTGATCGTCCGGTGGCGATCCGGGTCCATCCGCTGGCCCGGGCGTGATGGCTGGATCCTGATGGGCCTGGGCGTGCTCGGGTTCGGCTGCTACCAGCTGTTGTGGACGGTCGGGCTGACCCAGATCACCGCAGGCGACTCGGCCCTGATCATCGCGTCGTCGCCCGTGCTCGTGGCATTGCTCGCGGGAGCGGTCGGCCTCGACCGCCTGACGCCGCCGAAGCTGGCCGGGGCGATCGTGGCCTTCGGCGGGGTGGCCATCGTCATCGCGGCCGGGCACGAGCTCCGGCTGGGCGCGTCGCTCACCGGTGACCTGCTCACGCTCGCGGCGGCGGCGCTGTGGGCCGTGTACACCACGGCCGGTGCCCGGCTGCTGCGGCGCATCGATCCGCTCCGGGCGACCGCGTGGGCAGTCCTCGGGGGCGCCGTGTTCCTGCTCCCGTTCGGCGTCTGGGAGGCGGTCACGTCGCCGCCGGTCGGGGTGACCCCCGCGGCCGTGGCGGGTGTCCTGTACTCGGGAGCGCTCGCGGCCGCGATCGCCAACGTCATCGTGTTCAACGCCATCCGTCTGGCCGGACCGACCCGGGTGATGTCACTCCAGTTCCTGGTGCCGGCCGGTGCGGTTGCCCTCGGTGCGGTCGTGCTCGCCGAGACGGTGCGGCCCGCGCAGGTGCTCGGCGGCGTCGTGATCGTGATCGGCGTCTGGCTGCTTCGCCAGCCGGGCCTCGTCCCGGGCCGGGTTCGCGCGCGTGTCGGATCGGCTCGATGACGCCGCGGCTCGATGACCCGCTCGGCCCGATGACCGACTCCAGGCGATGACCGGCGACCTGCCCGATCCGCCCGCGAGCGCCGCCGTCCGGCCGCTCCCGGTCCCGCCGCTCGGGGCCGGCCAGCCGCCGCTGGCGATCCTCGTCGACTACGACGGCACGATCGCCCGGACCGACGTCTCCGACACGCTGATGGCCGAGTTCGTGAACGCCGACTGGGAGGCGCACGTCGCCGACTACGATGCGGGACGGGTCGGCTCGCGACGGCTTATGGCGTGGGAGATCGGGCTGATCCGCGCCGATCCGGCGTCGCTGCTGGCCAAGGCCGCCGCGCAGCCGCACGACGAGACGTTCCGCCCGTTTGCCGAGCGGGCGCTCGCCGCCGGGGTCCCGGTCGAGGTCGTGTCCGACGGGTTCGGCTTCTTCATTGGGCCGGCCCTTCGATCGCTCGGCGTCGGGCAGGTCCCGGTCGTCACCGCCGAGACCACGTTCGGTCCCGATGGTGCCCGGATCGACTTTCCCAACGGCAGCCCGGACTGCTACGTATGCGGCACGTGCAAGCGGAACCGCGTCCTCGCCCACCAGGCCGCAGGCCGTGCCGTCGTGTTCATCGGGGACGGCGAGTCCGATCGCTACGCCGCGGGCTACTCGGACGTGGTGTTCGCCAAGCACGCGCTGGTGCGGCTGTGCGTCGAGAACGGCTGGCCGTTCGAGCGCTGGACCGAGTTCTCCGAGATCCATGCCTGGCTCGACCGGCAGCTCGATGCCTTCGCTGCCGACCCGTCCGCGCTGCCCGGCCCGCGCCCTCGGCCACTGTTCTGCGGCGCGGAGGTGTGGGGCCCGGGACGCTTCGATCCCCCGGCCGCCTGACCGCCCGCGACCCGCACGTCGCCGGCTCGTCGCGGCGTGGCATCAACGTGGTGGCAGCGCTCCGGCTGCGTCGCCCCTCCACAGCCACGCGCCCGCCACCGAGACCACTGCGGCGCCCGCGATGCCGGCGAGCCAGGCCGCCGCCACGAGGGCCAGGAGCTGGTCGATCCGCCGCTCGACCTCGCGCAGCGATCGGCCGGCCAGGACCGTGCCGCCACGCCACGGGACGCTGACCTGCGCGATGCGCACGCCGCTGCGTGGCTGCCACGTCACGGTGTCCGGCGGGTGCTGCCGCGCACCCTCGAGGACGCCCGCCGGCGGGACCGGATCGTGACCGTCGAGGACCCCGTCGGTCGCGAGCACCGAGCCCGAGGTGTCGAAGACGACGAGGAACGGCGACAGGCTGGTCGCGACGTCCACCGCGTGCGCCGTGACCAGCGAGGACGGCGGCGCCCCGGCGTCGAGCGCGGCCGCTGCATCCTCGGCCATCTGCAGCTGGGGCGAGTTGGCCCCCGAGCGGAGCGCCTGCTGCTCGACCCCGTACGCGAGCCCGCAGCCGAACGTGATGACGAACGCAAGCGGGAGGAACAGGGCCAGCACGGCGCGCAGCGGCGGCAGGATCGACGTGGGCATCACGCAGGCGCGACGAGCAACGGCGCCGACCTGTGGCGCGGCCGCGTCACCAGCGATCCCAGTGCGCGAAGTCCTCGAACGGGACCCAGCCGCGCTTGAGCGATGGCGACCGGACGTCCGGCAGCGGCCGCCCCACCGGCATCACGCCGATCGGCACGAATGCATCGGGGATCGCGAGGCAGGCGCGCAATCCGTCGATGTCCGGGCCGACGAACCCGCAGCCCAGGCCCTCGTTCACCGCCGCCAGCATGACGTTCTGCATGGTGGCGCCGATGTCCACCCACCAGAACGGCACCGGCCACTCGATCTCCGAGCCGTCGTCGAGCGTCTTGTCCGGCTCCTGGTAGCGCCGGTGGTAGATCGTCTCGCTGACGCACGGGATGAACTGTGCCGCGCACTCGCTGATCCAGGGTCCGAAGTCGGCCTCGTAGGCCTCCTCGCCGCAGATCCGGGCGATCTCCCGGCGCACCGCCGGGTCGGTGACGACGATCAGGCGCTGACCCTGGCTGAACCCGGCCGAGGGCGTTCGCTGCGCCAGCCGCGCGATCCGCTCGATGACCTCGAGCTCGACCCCGCCCTCCTCGAACCGCCGTACGGCACGGCGCTTCATCACCACATCGATGAATTCCATCAGCCCTCCATCTCGACCCCGAATGGTCGCACCTTGTCGTCATCCCGGGTCCCGGCGTCGGGGGCGGCGACGTTCCGGCCGGGACGCTCCCGGCCGAGCCTTGGCGGCGACCGCAGGGTCGCCCCGGCCACTGTCGAATGCCTGTCACGTTTACCGGGCCTCGGATCGCTCCGGCGACGCCATTCCGGCGGCGAGCCGCACGTCCAGGAGGCTCAGATATGCGCAGCAGGCATGCGGTGGCCGGCAGGCGGACGGACGAGCCCGCACGTGCGGTTGCGTAAGCATGGTGCGCATACGCAGGTCGGCGCGGTCCCCGGCTGCCGGCCCGCCCGATGGACCGTGGTCCCGGAACGACCTCGAGGGCTGGCATCGGGTCCCGGGATTCGATAGCATTGGAAAAACCCCCGGAGGACCGCGACCCATGGCGAAGTATGTCTTTGTGACCGGAGGCGTGACCTCCTCACTGGGCAAGGGCATCACCGCCGCCAGCGTCGGCCGCCTGCTCAAGGCGCGGGGCTTCAAGGTCTCGATCCTCAAGCTCGACCCGTACATCAACGTGGATCCGGGCACGATGAGCCCGTACCAGCACGGCGAGGTGTTCGTCACCGACGACGGCGCGGAGACGGACCTGGACCTCGGCCACTACGAGCGCTTCATCGACGAGAACCTGTCCCAGGGCTCCAACGTCACCACCGGCCGCATCTACCAGGCCGTGATCGGCAAGGAGCGTCGCGGCGACTACCTGGGCGGCACCGTCCAGGTGATCCCGCACATCACGAACGAGATCAAGGAGCGGATCACGCGCGTGTCGCGAGACGGCGACCCGGACGTGGTCATCGTGGAGGTCGGCGGCACGGTCGGCGACATCGAGAGCCTGCCGTTCCTCGAGGCGATCCGCCAGATGCGCAAGGACGTGGGCCGCAACAACGTGCTGTACGTCCACGTGACGCTGCTGCCGGCGCTGGCGGCGACGGGAGAGCTCAAGACCAAGCCCACCCAGCACTCGGTCAAGGAGCTGCGCGGGATCGGCATCCAGCCGGACGTGATCGTGCTCCGGTCCGACAGCGAGGTTCCGCACGAGATCCGCGAGAAGATCGCGCTGTTCACCGATGTCGATGTCGACGCGGTGATCCCGGCTCCCACGGCGGAGACGATCTACGAGGTCCCGCTCCAGTTCGAATCGTTCGGCCTGGGCCGGCTCGTCGTGCGCGAGCTCGGGCTGGGCGACCCGGACGTGGCCCCGGATCTGGGCGGCTGGCGAGCGCTGGTGGCGAGGATCAAGGCCCCCAAACCCATGCTCGAGATCGCGCTCGTCGGCAAGTACATCGAGCTGCCGGACGCCTACCTGTCGGTGACCGAGGCGCTCCGCCACGCGGCGTGGGCGAGCGGCGTCGACGCGAAGGTGCGCTGGGTGGACAGCGAGCAGCTGACCGCCGACAACGTCGGCGAGCGCCTCGAGGGCGCGGCCGGCGTGATCGTCCCCGGTGGCTTCGGCCACCGCGGGATCGAGGGCAAGGTGCTGGCCGCGCACTGGGCGCGCGAGCGGCGGATCCCGTACCTCGGCCTGTGCCTCGGGCTCCAGTGCGCGGTGATCGAGTTCGCGCGCGAGGTCATCGGCTCGACGGACGTCAACTCGACCGAGTTCGACATGTTCACAACGAACCCCGTGATCGACTTCATGCCGGACCAGCGCGACCTCGAGGACAAGGGCGGCACGATGCGCCTCGGCCTGTACCCGGCCCGCCTGGTCGAGGGCTCCAAGGCCCGCGCGGTCTACGGCCAGGAGGTCATCTACGAACGGCATCGCCACCGGTTCGAGGTCAACAACCGCTACCGGCAGACGCTCGAGGCGGCCGGCATGCTGCTGAGCGGGATCTCGCCCGACAGCCGCCTGGTCGAGATCGTGGAGCTGAAGGACCACCCCTGGTTCGTGGCCAGCCAGTTCCACCCGGAGTTCAAGTCCCGGCCAGAGCGGCCGCATCCGCTGTTCCATGGGTTCGTGTCCACGGCGCTCGCGCTGCGGGACGGCGCCGAGCCACGCCTGACCGCGGTCGGGCCCGGACCGGCGATCGACGCTCCCGAACCCGCTGGCGACGTGCCGGCGGAGGCCACCCAGGCCTCCTGACCGTCGATCCGGCCTGGACGGCGAACGGGCCCGCTCCCGGTAGACTCAGCCCTGTACGAACTGAGCTGCCCGAGAGGTCCCGACCATGAAGCTGTTCCTCGACACCGCCGACATCGAAGAGATCCGCACCGGCGTCCGCTGGGGCGTGATCGACGGCGTCACCACCAACCCGTCGCTGTACGCGCGCGTCGAAGGCAGGTCGTACGACGACGTGCTCACGGAGATCTGCGGCATCACCCCGGGGCCGGTCTCGGCCGAGGTCGTCGCCGATGATGTCGAGGGGATGCTCAGCGAGGGCCGCCATTTCGCGAAGCTCGCCGACAACATCGTGGTCAAGGTCCCGATGACCGAGAACGGCCTCGAGGCGATCAAGCGCTTCAAGGCCGAGG
Source organism: uncultured Chloroflexia bacterium (assembly GCA_963749705.1). Taxonomy (GTDB): domain Bacteria; phylum Chloroflexota; class Limnocylindria; order Limnocylindrales; family CSP1-4; genus CAIXZV01. Next base: position 630,791 of record CAVVNQ010000003.1, read on the forward strand.
GCATCAAGACCAACTGCACCCTGATCTTCACGGCCAACCAGGGGCTCCTCGCCGCGAAGGCCGGGGCGTCGCTCCTGTCGCCGTTCGTCGGCCGGCTGGACGACATCAACGAGGAGGGGATGATCGTCATCCGCGAGCTGTCGGACATCATCAACTCCTACGACTACGACGCCGAGGTGCTGTCCGCCTCGATCCGCCATCCGCGCCACGTCACCGAGTCGGCGCTGGCGGGCGCGCACATCGCGACGCTGCCGTTCAAGGTGCTCCAGCAGATGGTCCACCACCCGCTGACCGACGCGGGGATCGTCCGGTTCAAGAAGGACTGGGAGGCGGCCAGGGCCGCGGTCGCCGCTCGCAGCAGGTAGCCCGCCGAGCAGCCGCGCCGCCGAGACGGCTCGTGTCCGACCGTGGGTCGAGCCGCTACTCCGCCAGCCTGGGCAGCGTCCTCGCGGTCGCCGCGACCAGCACGACCAGCACCGCCGCCAGCACCGTGATGTCGAACAATGACCCCACGGGCGCTGGGAGCACCCACGATCATCAGCGATCGGGTCGCGTCCACCATGTAGGTCAGCGGGTTCAGGGCCGCGACCGTCTGCAGCCAGGCGGGCATCATCGACACCGGGTAGATCGCGCTGCTCGCGAAGAACACCGGCATCGTCATGACCTGGCCGATGCCCATGAACCGCTCGCGCGTGCGGACGAACGTGGCCACCAGCATCGAGAACGTCGCGAACACGGCCGATCCGAGCGCCACCACGGTCACGACCCCGACGACCGGCAGCGGCTCCAGCCGCACGTGGACCCCGATCGCCAGCGAGATCACGTACACGATGACGGCCTGCGCGAGCCCGCGCACGCTGCCGGCCGTCGCCTTGCCCAGGACCACGCCGGCTCGTGAGGCGGGGCTGGCCAGCACCTTGTGCAGCAGGCCGACGTCGCGCTCCCAGATGACCGTGATCCCGAAGAAGATGGCCATGAACAGCGCGCTCTGGGACAGGATCCCGGGTGCGAGGTAGTCGATGTAGCTGAGGTCGCCGGTCGGGATGGCCCGCGCGCCGGCCAGCACCTGGCCGAACACGAGCAGCCACAGCAGCGGCTGGACGGCTCGGGTCACCAGCTCCAGCGGGTCGTGGCGGAGCTTGGTCACCTCGGCCGATGCGATCGTGACCGCGTCGGTCACGAGGCGCAGCGGTCGCCGGTCAGCCCAGCCGGCGCGCGGTGCGGCGCGTTCGAACGAGATCACGGAAGCTGCCTCCGGTGTCGAGATCCGCGCCCGTGACCCGGCCGAACACGTCGTCCAGCGTCGCGTCGGGACCGATCTGTGCCTTGAGCGCGTCGGGTGTGCCGAGGGCCACGATCCGGCCGCGATGCATGAACGCGATCCGGTCGCACAGCGCGTCGGCCTCCTCCATGTAGTGGGTGGTGATCAGGATCGTCATCGAGACCGTCGCGCGGAGACGCTCGATGTGCTCCCAGACCGCGAGCCGCGCGGTCGGGTCCAGGCCGACGGTGGGTTCGTCGAGGAACAGCACCGCCGGCCGGTGGAGCATCGCCATCGCGAGCTCCAGCCGCCTGACCATGCCGCCCGAGTAGGTGCGGACCTGGCGATCCGCGGCCGCGTCGAGGTCCATGAACGCGATGGCCTCGCGAATGAGCCCGTCGTGCTCGCTGCGCGGCAGGTGGTACAGCCGCGCGGACAGCCGCATGTTCTCGCGTCCGGTCAGCAGGCCGTCGGCCGAGACCGCCTGGGGGACGTAGCCGATGCGCTCGCGCACGACGGCCGGCCGGCCGCCGACCGACGCCCCGGCGACCCACGCCTCGCCCGCGTTCGGGCGCAACAGGGTGGTCAGCATCTTGATCGTCGTGGTCTTGCCGGCGCCGTTCGGCCCCAGCAGGCCGAACACCTCGTCACGGGCGATGTCCAGGTCGAGCTCGTCGACGGCCACCTGGTCACCGAAGCGGCGCGTAAGACCCCGGATATGGATCGCGCTCTGATGGGGATCGCCCGCCGGTGCGGCCACCTCGGATGCGGCCACGTCGGACGCGAGCACCGCGGACGGGTGCACCGCGGACGGGTGCACCGCGGACGTAAGAACCTCGGACGCGCTCGCCGTGGACGGACGCACCGCAGCCGGCGGCGACTCGGACCGAACGGGCTGGGCGCTCACGCGACGTCTCCGGCCCCCAGGCGCGCGAGCACGTCGAGCGCGGCATCCAGGCGGTCGAGATCGTCCGGGCCGAGGGTCGAAACCTCGGCTGAGAGCCACGCACGGGTCGCCGCCTCAGCCCGGTCGATGCGCGCCTGCCCGGCCGGTGACAGCCGCAGATGGATCCGGCGCCGCTCGGCATCGTCGGTCTCGCGCCGGATCTCGCCGGCGCGGACCAGGCGGTCGACCAGGCCGGACGTCGCCGTGACGCTCGTCCCCAGGCGCTCCGCGATCGCCGACACGCCGATTCCTGGCTCGTGGCCGACCAGCCGGAGCACGCGGAACTGGGGCACCGACAGCCCGGGCTCCGCTCCTTCGCGCATCTTGCGCCGGATGCGCTGACCCAGGCGCGGCACGACCTCAAGGATCCGGTCCGCGCGGGCCGCGGCCGGCGGCGGCGTGGTCCGGTCGACCTCCATGGTCACGGCAGATGCTCCACGATACGGACTATCCACGTCATGAACTATATCGCCGGGCGCAAACGGTCGGGGCGCAAATCGTTGACGTGGCCGCATCCGGCGCGATATCCTCGCCGTATCCCCATCGGCCGCGCGCGACGGTCCCCGATTCCGCGCGAGCAACGGCCCATGGTGCGAATCATCGTTCCCCCACCGGATCATGCCGGTGCCGGACTCCACCCTGGAGCTTGCCCAAACCCATGCCGAACGGCCCCGACCAGCGTTCGAGCCGCAACCGCCGGCCTCGTCGTCGATCCCAGACCAGCCGCCTGCCCGTTACCGAGCAGGACGAGGTTGCCGAGCTCGAGGCGGCGCGCGAGCGCAACGACCTCGACATTCGCGACCTCATCGAGATGTCCGTCAAGGAGCTGCGCGAGGTCGGCGCGCGCCTCGACATCGGCGCCGAGCCCTCGAACCGCCGCGACGATCTCGTCGACCTCATCCTCCAGGCGCAGACCGAGCGCGCCGGCCTTGACTACGCGTTCGGGATCCTGGACATCGTGGACGAGGGCTACGGGTTCATGCGCCGTCACGGCCTGCTGCCCAGCCAGGATGACGTGTACGTGTCCTCGAGCCAGGTGCGCCGGTTCGGCCTCAGGGTCGGCGACCGAGTCACCGGAGCCGTCCGGGCTCCGCGCGAGGGCGAGAAGTTCTGGGGCCTGATCCGGGTCGACAGCGTGAATGGCGTCGACACCGACACCGCGCGCCGGCGGCCGCACTTCGGCGACCTCACGCCGATCCACCCGATCGAGCTGATCAACCTCGAGTCGGATCCGAAGAACCTCAGCCAGCGCCTCGTCAACCTCGTCAACCCGCTGGGCAAGGGCCAGCGCGCGCTCATCGTCAGCCCGCCCAAGGCCGGCAAGACGATGCTGCTCAAGGCGATCGCCAACGGGATCACCGCCAACTATCCCGAGGTCCTGCTCATGGTCGCCCTGATCGGCGAGCGGCCCGAGGAGGTCACCGACATGCGCCGCTCGGTCGACGGCGAGGTGATCAGCTCCACGTTCGACGAGCCGACCGAGAACCACACGCACGTCGCCGAGATGGCGCTCGAGATCGCCAAGCGACAGGTCGAGACCGGCCGCGACGTGGTCATCCTGCTGGACTCGATCACCCGTCTCGCGCGCGCGTACAACCTCGCCCTTCCGCCCAGCGGCCGCACCCTCTCAGGCGGCATCGATCCGATCGCGCTGTACCCGCCCAAGCGGTTCTTCGGGGCCGCGCGCAAGATCGAGGAGGGTGGCAGCCTCACGATCATCGGGACCTGCCTGGTCGACACCGGATCGCGCATGGACGACGTGATCTACGAGGAGTTCAAGGGCACCGGCAACAGCGAGCTGATCCTCGATCGCAAGCTCGCCGAGAAGCGGATCTTCCCGGCCATCGACGTCCAGCGCTCGGGCACCCGGCGCGAGGAGCTGCTGCTCGAGGAAGGCACGCTCAAGATGGTCTGGACCATGCGCCGGATGCTGTCCGCGGTGGGCACCAACGAAGGCATCGAGCTGCTGCTGAACCGGATCGCGAAGACCGAGGACAACGCGCAGTTCCTGGCGACGCTGACCAAGAGCCTCGACTGACGGTCCGCCGGGCTGCGGACGGTCGGCCGGGCCGCCCGCCTGCGGCCGTCTCGCGACGGCGGCGAATTACCGAGAATCGGGAAGTTCGGCCCGTAAATTGGGCCCATTGCGGCCCCGGCAGGGCGGGCGGTGACGTTTGCACGACCCTCGGGCCGTCTGGTACGGTTCGGCCGAGTTGGAGGCTGCCCCGGATGCCCGGGCACGGTCGCGGGGGCGACCCGACGCTACATCGCGACCCCAGACGATCCGCCTGCCTGCCTCCCGGTGAGGGACACCGGGCGATGATCGTCCTGCCAGGAGACCGTATTGCAGAAGCCCATGGACGGCGCGCAGCGACCTGCACCCAGGCTGCGTGACGACCGCCCTCGAGCATCATCGGCCTCCCGTATCAACGGCCGCAGCATTCGCACCGCTCGCGCGGTTCGCGGGTGGTTGCGTGGCGGTCTCCCAATCCACCTCCGCGCGCTGAGCGCATCGCTCGCAGCGGGTCTCCAGCCGTTCCGGACCGCGGAGCGCGCACTGCCGCTCGCCGTCGCGGCGATCGTTGCCCTGGCCTCGCTGTTTGCGATCCTCCCCAACACGCCCCAGGGTGCCGTCGGTGGCACGCGGGGTGGCGGCGGGGACGTCCGGCTGGCGATCGGCGGCGGGGGCGCCGTGCCACCGATTGGGCTGAGCGACTCGGACCTTGCGGCGGGCCTCGGTTCCGGCGACGGCCCGACGTTCGAGCCGGTCGTGCTGCCCGATGGCGCCGACACCGCTCCGGGCGCGGATACGACGCTGACCCAGGCAGGCGCATTCCTTGACGACGGCACGCTGCTGACCGGGTACGCCCCGCAGACGACCGTCGAGGACGGCGCAAGCCTGATCCAGACCTATCGCGTCAAGTCCGGCGACACCCTGGTCACGATCGCCCGCCATTTCGGCGTCTCGATGATGACGCTGTGGTGGTCGAACAAGCTCACCTCGAAGGACGAGCTCCATGTCGGGCAGACCCTGCGCATCCCGCCGGTCAATGGCGTGGTCGTGACGGTCACCGAGAATGACACGCTCGATTCGCTCGCCGCCAAGTACAGCTCAGACCCGACCGACATCATCGATCTCAACGGGCTCGAGGACCCCACCCTGGTGGTCGGCCAGGTGCTGGTCCTGCCGGGCGCGCGCGGCGCGGCCATCCCGACGCCCAAGCCGACGCCCAAGCCAAAGGTGGTGGTCCGGTCGAGTGGCGGCAGCTCGTCGTCATCGAGCACGGCCAAGTACTCCGGCGGCGTGTTCAAGTGGCCCGTGGTCGGCGGCGGCAACTACATCAGCCAGTACTACCACTACGGCCATTACGCGATCGACATCGCCGCCGCGTACGGCAGCCCGGTCATCGCGGCGGCCTCGGGCAAGGTGATCTTCGCCGGCTGGAAGAACAATGGCGGCGGCTACCAGGTCTGGATCTCGCACGGCAGCAACCTGTACACCACCTACAACCACATGTCGGCGATCACGGTCGGTGCCGGGCAGTCGGTATCGCGTGGACACCAGGTCGGGCGGATCGGCGCGACCGGTGACGCGACCGGACCGCACCTGCACTTCGAGGTCTGGATCGGGCCGATCTGGAACGGCGGGACGCGCGTCAACCCGCTCCGCTACTTCTAGGCGGTCGCCCGCACACCCGCCGCCCGGCCCGGGTGCCGGGGGAAGCGCATCTCCATGCGACAATGAGCACGATGTTCCTCGATGAGGTCCGCATCGTGGTGCGCGCCGGGGCGGGCGGCGACGGAGCGGCCACCTTCCGGCGTGAGGCCCACGTTCCCCGCGGTGGCCCCGACGGCGGGGACGGCGGGCGGGGTGGTTCCGTGTACCTGCGCGTGGACGTCGGCCAGACGACGCTCCGCGACTTCCGCTACAAGCACCATTTCAGCGCCTCGCCCGGTGGTCGTGGCGAACGATCCAAGCGCCATGGCAAGGCCGGCGAGGATCTCTACCTCCCGGTGCCGCCCGGGACCGCGGTGCTCGATGGCGAGTCGGGCGCCCTGCTCGCCGACCTCGTCGCCGTGAGCCAGGAGGTCATGGTCGGGCGCGGGGGTCGCGGCGGCCTGGGGAACGTCCACTTCGCGACCTCGACCCACCAGGCGCCCAAGCACGCGCAGAAGGGCGAGCCAGGCGAGGAGCGGACGATCCGGCTCGAGCTGCGGCTGATCGCGGACGTCGGCCTGGTTGGCCTGCCCAATGCCGGCAAGTCCACGTTGCTGGCCGCCCTGACCGCGGCACGCCCGAAGATCGCCGACTACCCGTTCACCACGCTCGAGCCAAACCTGGGGGTGATGGATCTCGGGATCGACGATGGCCGCCGGCCGACGATCGCCGACGTGCCGGGGCTCATCGAGGGGGCATCGTCGGGGGCGGGTCTCGGCCACGCCTTCCTGCGCCACGTCGAGCGGACGCGGATCCTGCTCCACGTCGTGGACGGGTCGTCGAATGACCCGGGACGGGACATGGACGTGATCCGGGAGGAGCTCGAGGCCCATGACCCCGCGCTCCTGGCCCGGCCGATCCTGGTCGTGTTCAACAAGCTCGACCTGCCAGCCGCGCGCACGGCATGGACCGGGTTCCAGACAGTGACGCGTCGGGCCGGGATCCCGTCGCTGGCGATCTCCGCGGAGACGGGGGAGGGCCTCGACGCGCTGCGCGCGGCGGTCGGCGAGCTGTTGCCCGACGCGGACGAGCTGGCCGCACCGCCGGACCCGGCCGGCGTCGTCGTGCACCGGATCGAGGCCGCCGGCGATGGATTCACGATGGAGCGCGAGGACGGCGCCTATCGCATCCGCGGAAAGCGCATCGAACGGCTGGTCGCCCAGACCAACTTCGAGGTCGATGAGTCGGCGGGGCGCTTCCAGCGCGAGCTGGTCCGGCTGGGCATCGACGCCGCCCTGCGCAAGGCGGGCGTCCGGCCCGGCGACACCGTGCGGATCGGCGGTCAGGAGCTCGAGTGGGAGCCGCGCGAGGACGACGCGTGACCGGTGGCCGGACCTGCCCGGGGGCCGGATCGTGCCCGGTGACCGGATCGTGCCCGGTGACCAGGCGTCGGCCGGGATCGCGCCGCCGGCTCCGATCACGCCCGGCAGCGTCGGGCTGCTCGGCGGCACGTTCGACCCCATCCACCACGGGCACCTCGCGATCGGCGAGGAGGCGCGCGAGACGCTCGGGCTGGAGCGTGTCGTGTTCGTGCCTGCCGCCATCCCGCCGCACAAGCCGGGCCAGCCGGTGACCGACCCGCGTCATCGCCTCGCGATGCTCGAGCTCGCGGTGGCAACGAACCCGGCGTTCGAGGTGAGCCCGATCGAGCTCGACCGGGGCGGACCATCGTTCACGGTCGACACGCTCAGCGAGCTGCGCACCGCGGGGATCGGCGACCCGTGGTTCATCCTGTCCTCCGAGGCGCTGGCCGGCTTTCCGGCCTGGCGAGATCCGGAGCGGATCCTGGACCTGTGCCGGCTCGCCGTCGTGCCGCGTGGCGGCCACACCGCGCTCGGGGCTGCCTGGGCGGAGCGCCGGTTTCCAGCGCGGGCCGGCCGGATCACCTTCCTGTCGGGGCCCCTGTTGCCCATCTCGGGTAGCGTGGTGCGGCGCCGGGCCGCCGCGGGCCGCTCGGTCCGCTATCTCGTGCCCGAGGCGGTCGCCGCCTACATCGCCGACCATCACCTGTACACCGACCCGTCGTGAGGACCTTGACCCTGTGACCGATCCCGCCACCCCGATCGCCCCCCGCCCGGACGGGCTGCCCGCCCGTGAGACGGCCGCCCCGGGAACCGACCAAGCTCCGCTCGACCTCGCCCGACGGATCGTCGAGCTGGCCGAGGACAAGAAGGCGGCCGACATCGTGCTTCTCGACCTGGGCGAGCTGACGACGCTGGCGGATGCGTTCGTCATCTGCTCCGGCGGAACGGAGCGCCAGATCGCCGCGATCGCGGACGGGATCGTGGGCGGACTGCGCGACGAGGGCGTCCGGTCGATCGGGCGCGAGGGCGCCGCCGAGTCGCATTGGGTGCTGCTCGATTTCGGGTCGGTGATCGTCCACGTGTTCACGCCGCCCGAGCGCGACTACTACCAGCTCGAGCGGCACTGGTCGGGCGCCAGGATCGTCCTGCGCGTCCAGTAGGACCGCGCCGACGCGGGCTCGGTCGCGGCGTCCCGCGCACCTCGCGCGGCGCAACCGGTGGTGGTACCTCCCGCAGGGGTACCGCTGGGTCATGTCCCGCCAAGGGCACCGTTCCTAGCATCCGTGGCAGGTGGTCCGCCGTCGGGGCCGACCCCACCCGGAGATTGACCTTGTCGGGCCTGCGCGATCGCTGCCCCAGCTGCACCCGCCGCCTGATCATCACCCGCTTCGACACCACGTTTCGGCTGTCGGACCGGACGGAGCGGCTGTGCTTCGGGATCCCGGGCGGGCTCTGCGAGGACTGCCACCAGCTGTACATCGATCCCGAGCTGATCGAGCTCCTCGACCTTGGCGACGGCCGCTGCGTGTTCGCCATCGAGAGCGACGTGGTGCTCCAGGAAGAGGCCTGGTCCGCCGCCGACTGAGCGCTCGGGCGGCCCGGAACCCGACGCGACCCGGGGCCGCGGGCTCCTCGGCCGCTATCGACCCCGGCCCGGCGCACCGCCGGGCACCGGCACGACGCCGGGCTTCGTTACGAGACCGGAATTGGGCGCGATGCGATCGCGCACCCACAGCGCGAACGCAAGCCGGCGCTGGCGCTCGGTGGATCCGGAGTCCGGCGCTCCCTTGACCATCGCGTCGAGCTCGAGCACGCCGTCGAGCGCGGCCTCGAGCTCCGGCAGCGTCCAGCGGCGTGCCTGCTCGGCCAGCTTCTGGGCCCGGAACGGGTGTCCGCCGATCAGCTTGACCAGGTCGGCCGGCTTGCCCCGGGACGCGGCGTGGTCGGCGGCGATGATCAGCTCGCGCAGCCGGCGATGGAGCTGGACCAGGATCACAGGCTCCGGAACCGTCTCCAGCAGGTGGTCGAGCAGCGGGCCCGCCACGGACTCGCGCCGTTCCGCGATGGCGTCGAGGGCGGCCCAGGTCGAGTCGGGGACGACCTCGGACACGAGCGCCTTCACGTCCTCCTCGCCGACCTCGCCATCGGGCCGGTAGAGCGCAAGCTTGTCCAGCTCGCCGATGGCCAGCGCACTCTGCCGCTGCCGGTCGACGTCGCCTTCACGCACGAAGCCGCCGACCCGCCGCGCCAGCTCGCGCGCCGCCGGAGGCGTCATCTTCATGCCGCGCTCCTCCGCCCGTCCCCGGATCCACGCGGCCAGCTCGCCCTCGCGCGGCGCCTTGAACACCTTGACCTCGCCACCCGCGGCGCGAACGGTGGTCTCGAGCCCCTGGAGTGCCGCGGACCTGCGGCCGCCGCCATCGCCCTGCTCGATGAACACCAGGGCGTTGCCCGGCGCGACGCTCCGGATCGCTCCCTCGACCGCCTCGCGTTCCGCCCTGGACCGGAGGAGAGGACCCGGGTCGAGCACCACGGCGACCGTGCCCCCGCCGAACATCGGGGCCGTCGCGACGCGCTCGCCGATGGCCGCGGCACTGGTCTCGGCCGCGGCGACCCGCCAGCGATCGGGCGCCATCCCGGTGTCCTGCTCGATCCGGCGCGCGATCAGGGCCGCCGCGCGATCCAGCGACCAGCCGTCGTCACCCCGGTAGTACGCGACGACCGGGACGTCGCCACTCATGCCGCGTGCTCGCGGACCGCGCGCGTGGCCCATCGAAGCCGGCGCACGTCAGCCGGGGCGACGCCGGCAGCCCGGCACACGGCGGCCTCGAGCTCACGCGCCCGGGCGAGCACCCGCTCGGCCACCACGTCGTCCCAGCCGGATCCCGACGTTCCGTCGCCGGCCGAGGGATCCGCCGGCCCGGCGGGGTAGCGCCGCCGCCAAGAGGCGAACCGCGCGTCCATCGGTTCCAGGTGCTGTCCGGCGCGCTTGTCGGCGTAGGCGACGATCCGCGCTTCGAGGCTTGCGGTCCGCGACCAGGTGACGCTCGAAGGCTCCGCGAGCCGTGTGACCGGGTGATCGCGAACGACCGGCGCGAGCTCGGGCCATCCGCGGTCGGCGAGCCACCACGCCGAGCCTTCCCCGTGGCGGAGGCGGTCCGGCACCACGACCGAGGGCAGCTTGTCCACGTCGTGCAGCAGCGCAGCGACCGCCGCCAGCTCCACGTCCACCTCCTGATCGCTGGACCGGGCGCGTACGGCGAGCCAGGCGGCGACGTCCGCCACGGCGCACGAATGCCGCAGCAGCCACTCGGGCGGATCCAGGGAGCAGAGCAGGCGGGCGGCCTCGTGGCGCGCCGGGATCGTCATGGTAGGGATCGTATCCGAGCGACGCCGTCCGGACGGCGGGTGACCATGTTCGGCTGCCGGTCGACGCGCGACCACCCGTCGTGCGCACGACGACCCCGTTCGCCCGGAGGTCGGCCTCAATCGAGCCGTCGAGGTCCGTGCGCAGGACGCGGGCACCGCTGGCAACGAGCCTCGACAGGGTCGCGTGGGCCGGGTGACCGTAGGTGTTGCCCGTCCCCACCGAGATGGCCGCGACCGTCGGACGGACGGCGTCGAGGAATGCCTGCGTCGTCGCGGTGGCGCTCCCGTGGTGGGCCACCTTGAGCACGTCCACGTGCGGCAGACCACGCGCAACCAGCGTCGGATCCACCGTTTCCTCGATGTCGCCGGTCAGCAGGAACCGGCGGCCCTCCGCCTCGCCCAGGAGCACGATCGAGACGTCATTGATCCCGGCCCCCGTCGCCGCGGGCTCGACCGGCACGGTGCCGGGATCGGGCCACAGGACCGTCAGCCTGATCTCGCCGAGCTCGATCCTCGCGCCCGTGGCCAGCTGCCCCCGTGGCGGTCCATCGCGCAGCGCCCTGTCCCACGCCGCCCAGCCCGGACCGGGGCCACGCATGCCGGGCTCGAACACGCGGCCGACCGAATACCGGGCGAGGACGCGCACCAGCCCCGCGACATGATCCTCGTGCGGGTGCGTGAGGACGATCACGTCGATCCGGCGGTCCCAGGGTGGGATCCGGGCATCGAGCTCGAGCAGCAGGCGGTCGGGGTCGGGGCCACCGTCGACGAGCATCCGACCCCCGCCCCGGCTCTCGACCAGGATGGCGTCCCCCTGGCCGATGTCGAGCACGGTGAGGCGTGTCTCGCGGCCGGCCGCGCTGGCAACGGCGGCCGATCCGATCGCGATGACGACGGCCAGCCCGACCAGCAGGACCCGTTGCGATGTCCCGAGACGCGGTCTGCCCTCGCGGCTGCGCGCCGAGGTACCGGGCTGCGGCCTCCGGCCCGTGCGAGCCGGGGACGCGGGCCTCGTCCGCCGGGGTCGACGCCACCTCCTGCGCATCGCCGGCAACAGCGCGATCACGGCCGCGATCCCGACCGCGACCAGGCCCGCAGCCGGCACCGCGAGCTCGGCGGGGATCTCGACGGCCGCGAACGGGAGACCCGCGCCGATCCGGACCATGGCCACGATGACGTGGAGGAGCAGCCATCCGGGCAGTCCCGCGATCGTTGCCACGACCGGCGGCAGGCCGAGCGCCACGAGCGCGCCGCCGCCAAGGGCGAGGACGCCGCCGGCCATCGCCGGCGGCACCAGCGGCACGACCGCGAGGTTCACGAACGGCGCGACGAGCGAGAGACGCCCGAACGTCGCCACGACATCCGGCAGCGTCGCGGCCTGGGCGGCCAGCGAGATGCCGAGGCTCTCGGCGAGCCAGCCCGGGACGCGTCCACCGCTCACTCCCCGGATCCGAGCGGCCAGCGGGTTCGCCCATGCGAGCAGGCCGGCGGTCGCCAGCACCGACAGGCGAAAGCCGGCATCACCGATCATCCGCGGGTCGGCGAGCAGCAGGATCGCGGCCGCCCAGGCAAGCGCGGCCGGAGCGCGCCCGGCACGGCCGGTCTCTCGGGCGAGCAGCACGACCGCCGCCATCACCGCGGCCCGCACGACCGAGGGCGATGCGCCGGCCGCGACCACGTACGCGACGATCGTGCCCGCGACGATCACCGCGACCAGCCGCTTCGGGCGACCGCGGAGCATCGCGCCGACGAGCCCGGCGACGATCGCGATGTTCCAACCGGAGATCGCGACGACGTGGCTGACACCGGCCGTGGCGAAGTCCGCCGCGAGCTGCCGATCGACGCGCTCCCGAAGGCCGATGAGGATCCCGGCAGCCAGGCCGGCCTCGGGCTCGGGCAGCGCGGCCCGGAGCGCGTCGCCCGCACCGTCACGGGCGGACTGGAGCGTGACCTGCGACGCCTGATCCGGCACCCTCACCGATCGCGCCTGGAGCGTTCCCGACGCGCCCGTACGGGTCAGGTACTGCCCGTAGGGATCATCCGGCGGCGGCGGGCGAACGCGCCCGTCGACCTCGATCAGGTCGCCGGCGGCGATCTCCGGGAAGGCCGGCAGGGTCGCGGCAACGATCACCTCCCCCCGGTCGACCTGGAGCCGCAGCCTCGCCGTCTGGTGGCCGTCGCGCGGCGATCCCATCGACTCGACCGTCGCCGTCCACGGACCAATCTGGCTGTCGTCGAGGACGGGTGGGGCCATGGCCGCCGGTCCGGCGACCAGGCGGATCGCCAGCAGCAGCAGGCCAAGCCCGAGCGCCACGGCCCGGGGTCGCCACCGGCTTCGCCTCGCACCGCGCGCGGCGAACGGCGCGGCGATGAGCAGCGGGCCGGCGACCATCGCCACCAGGGGGGACATGCCCAGCCACGCCGCACCCGCGGCGATCGCCGCGCCGCCGGCGAGCCAGGCGCTCCGTGGAGCACCGGCCCGGGCGGAGCTCATGGACCGACGGTCACGAGCGGGCGGATCTTGGCCAACGTCGCGGCCCCGACCACCTTCCGCGACCCGAGCTCGTCGATCGACCTGAACCGCTGCTCCTCGCGCGCGGCGATGATCTTGGCGGCCGTCGCGGGCCCGATGCCCGGCAGCGTGTCGAGCTGCTCGGCGTTCGCGGTGTTGACGTCGATGAGCCCGGTCCCGCCACCCGGTCCCGCACCGCCACCCGGTGCGCCGGAGCCGGCCGCCCCGGGCGAGGTGGCAGCCTCGTCCCGGCTCGGAACGTGCACCTCGTCGCCGTCGTGGAGGATGGCCGCCAGGTTCAGCCGGAGATCGGCCGCGACCGTGTCAACCCGCGGACCGTAGCCGCCCGCGGCGGCGATGGCGTCGCCGATCCGCGCTCCGGCGACCAGGCGGTACAGGCCGGGATGCGCAACAGCGCCGCCGACCTCGACGACGATCTCGCCGCCCGGCGTCCCAGGAGGCATCCCCGAGGGCGCGCCAGGATCGGACGTGGCGCCGAGCGCCGTCGCCCCATCGACCGTGACGACCGTGCCCGAATGGCTCCCGAGGAAGAACGCGCCGAGTGCTGCGCATCCGATCGCGAGCACGATCGCGACGGCCAGCCATGGGACCGTCCGCGGTTCAGGCTCCGTGCCGGCGCCGGACGCCGCGCCGCCGGTCGTCGTGTCGCCAGATTCGGTGGATTCGAGGGCGCGCCAGGGCGCGCTGGAAGGCTCCAAGGGTTGGATCGCTCCCCGGCGGGCCTGGCGGCGGGCGATGGGGGAACAACCGCCTCGTCGGGGGCACTTCCGGCGAGGCGGCTGTCCAATGCGGACAGTACCCTCGCCGACTTATCGGCTGCTTATGGCGTGAGCGTCCGACCCCCGCGGGCGTCGATGGCTACCCATCGGGCAGCGTCTCCCACGGGACCCAGACAGATCCGTCCCACCATCGGTGCCAGGTGCCGCCGTCGAGACCGCGCGCAAACACGTCCAGCCGGTCGGGGCCCCACGAGGTGGCCGCTGGAGCCACACCCGGTGCAAGCTCGCCACCCAGCGACTCCCAGGGATGCCAGGTCTCGCCGTCCCAGTACCTGTTTCGGAGCGTTCCGTCGTCGAAGATCGCGAACGCCTCCATCCGGTCGACCGCCCAGGCGGTGACGGCAGGCGGCGAGGCCAGCTCGCCGCCCAGAGATTCCGAGGCACTCCAGACGCCGTCCCTGGATGCCCGATGCCACAGGCTGCGCCGGTCATCGACCCAGAACAGGTCGATGCTGGACTCGCCCCACGACGCCGCTGCGATATCGCGCATTCAGGGACTCCCGGACTGCCGCTGCCTTCGCCGGGAGGTTACGCCGGGCGACCCTCCACCCGGGTGGCGGCCCGGCAGGTCGCGACAGCAACCGAGTCCGCGCCCGTGCTCAAACCGCGCAGCAGCGCGGCGATCAGGGCACGGACCGGGCTCAGCGTCCGCGCGCGGCGCGCCTCGCGCTCCGCGTCGGCGACGTTGCTCTGGCGCCATCGCGCCGCGTTCGCTTCCACCTCCCTCGCGCGCTCGCGCGCGAGGTCCAGTGCGATCATTGCGTTTACCTGCCACATGGTGCTGCTCCTCCGATGTCAGTCGTTGTTGGGGTCGAACCCGTCCCGGCTCTCGACGCCGGCGATCGCTGCGAGCGCGCCCAGCAGGGCAAGAGCGGACAGAAGGGCGGGGATCAGGTTGTCCATCAGCGGTCTCCACGAGGCCGGAAACGTAACCGGCTATGTCTTATTTACTGGTTACGCCATGCTACCGGCTTGCATGTAACCTGTCAATAGGTATACGGTGGTTACACGCTAATGACCGAGCACCCGATGACCCACGCACCCACACCACAGATCCGGCCCTCGAAGGGCCATGAGCCAGCGCCGGCGCACGCGCACAGCGCCGACCTCGAGGCATGCCTCGATTTCATCAACAGCGAGGAGCTGACGGCCGGGATCCCCGAGGAGCACATGCCGACCGTCGACTCCGCGGTGGCCTATTTCACCGAGCGCGGCCTCGCCCACGAGGGGTCGCTCCGTGCCCAGGCGGCGCGCGACGGCGAGGCATGGCTCGGCCGGTTGCACGACACGCGAGCGGCGCTGCGGCACGTGTGGGACGCGGAGGTCGACGGGCACACGCCCCCGGAGGATTCGATCGCAGATGGTCAACGACGTGCTGCGACGCATCGGGACGATCGAGCTCGAGGCCGGCCTGACCGGGATCACGGTGGGCCATCGGCACGCGGACGACGATCCGACGGGTGAGGCACTGGCTCGGATCGTCCAGCCACTGGTGGACGCGATCGCGGCCGGCGAGACGTCGCGGTTCCGGGTGTGCGCCAACGACGGTTGCCGCTGGGTGTTCGAGGACACGTCACGAGCGGGCCGGCGGCGCTGGTGCGACATGACCACGTGCGGCAACCGGGACAAGGTCCGGCGGTTCCGCTCCAAACGCCGCGGGGCAACCGATGGTGACGCCCAAGCGGCGGGGGACCAGGGTCAGGCGCGCTCCAGCAGCGGCCGGACCTCGGTCGCGAAGCGGGTCATCGACTCCTCGTCGTAGTTCGCGGGGAATCCCGCGATGAGGTGCCGGTAGCCGAGGTCGAGGTACGGGGCGAGCCTCTCGGCCACGTCCTCCGGCGTCCCGACGGGCTGCTCCGTCCAGTGGTTCGCAATGCGGTTCCGGTCGAACGCCTCGTGGAAGATCCGCTCGGCCTCGGCCCGGTTGTCTCGGATCACGACGGCGCCCGCGCCGACCGTCCGCTCGATCTCCGCCGGGTCGCGACCGACGGTCTCGCAGTGCTGGACGAGGATCGCCTCCTTGCGCCGAACGGTTTCGACGCTGCCGCCGAGGTTGTTCATGTCGGCGTACCTCGCGGCCAGCTTGAGGGTCACCTTCTCGCCGCCGCCGCCGACGCAGATCGGCAGGTGCGCCTGGATCGGCCGCGGCAGGTTGCGGGTGCTCTTCGACCGATAGTGATCACCGCGCGCCGTAGGCTCGGTGCCGTCGAGCATGCCGCGCATCACCGGCAGCGCCTCGCCCAGCCATCGAAGCCGCTCCGGAAACCCCGACCCGAACTCGAGCCCGAAGGCCTCGTGCTCCTCCTCGAACCACGCTCCGCCGATGCCCAGGATGGCGCGGCCGTTCGAGATGTGGTCGAGCGTGGTTGCCATCTTCGCCGTGAGCGTCGGAGCGCGGAACGTGTTGGCGCCGACCATGAGCCCGATCCGGATCTGCCGCGTTGCCTGTGCCCACGCGGTGATCGTGAGCCAGCCCTCGTAGT
>CAVVNQ010000004.1:0-314203 GCA_963749705.1 uncultured Chloroflexia bacterium
CCGCGTCCGCGGCGGCGAGCGCCGCCACGATCATCGCGTCGGTGATCGGCCTGCCGGGCATCGATCTCGCGCGCACGAGCATCGCGACCAGTTGCTCGGCGTTGGCATCCACGACCTGGATGTTGGCCCGTTGGACGAGGTCGATGAGGCTGTCGATGATGCTCCGCTGGTCGACGCCGTACTGCGTCCGGAGCACATGCGCGCATTCGGCAAGGGCGACCACCGACACGCCGATCTCCGCGGTGTCGTCGTCGATCAGCGCGGCCGCGTGTTTCGCCTGGTCGGGTGGCGTGCCGACCAGATACCGGACGATGACCGACGTGTCGACGCCGATCACGCCTTCCGGTCCGGATCCACCGTGTTCCAGGCCGCGTCGCGAAGGACGGACCACGTCTCGTCCTCAGGTCGTCGGCCGACCTTGTCGCGAAGCGACCCGGCGAGCGATCGGCGGTGCCTGCCCGGGACGACCTCGATCACGATCCGCCCTTCCTCGACGCGCTGGACCGTCTCGTCTCCCGCGTAGATGCCGAGCTCCTCGCGGATGGCCTTGGCGATCGTGATCTGGCCGCGCTCCCCTACTCGACTGCTCATGATATGGATCATGGCCACCAGTCGTATTCTCGTCAACAGATATGATCTGGCGCCTGGAGACGCAGGTTGACCGATGCAACCGTCGGGCTGTCATGCGTGTTCAGGATTCCGATGGAGATGGTGACGGGCCGGATGGCCACCTTCGAGACCGCGCTCGGGCGATGTGCCGTTCGCTGGAACGACCACGGGATCACGCGCGTGCTGCTGCCGTCGCGATCCGTGCACCCCGATCCCGCAGATCTGGCCCACACGGACGTGCCGCCATTCGTGCGTGCAGCGATCGAGGGCATGACGGCCGTGATGGCCGGCGGTGCGGCCGACCTGCGCGACGTCCCGCTCGACGAACACGACCTGGACGAGTTTCGGCGGGCGGTGTACGCCGCGACGAGGGAGATCGAGCCGGGCATGACACGCTCGTACGGCCAGATCGCCCGGGCGATCGGTCGGCCCGACGCGGCGCGGGACGTCGGCACCGCGCTTGCCCGCAACCCGTTCCCGATCATCGTGCCCTGCCACCGCGTCGTCGCGGCGAACGGCGCGCTGACCGGCTTCTCGGCGCCGGGTGGCCTGGCGACGAAGCGGCGGATGCTCGAGCTCGAAGGCGCGCCCGGGTACGGCCAGCAGGTCCTGTTCGGCTAACCCACCGGTCTCGAGGCCAGCTGCCGGTACTCGTTGAACCGGCCGCGGCGGCCGACCCGCTCGATCACCCCGCAGCGCTCGAGGCAGTAGACCGCGCGCATCGCGAGCCGCTTCGAGCGCCCCGAGGCAGCCACGATGTCCGCGGTCGTGAACGTGTCCCGGAGGCCGGCCGGCAGCAAGGCGAGCAGGTCCTCGGGTCCGTCGATCCGGCGCGTCTCCACGACGTCGACGAGCCGCCGGTCCAGGCGCCACCACGCGCGTGGGTAGCGGTACCGGGCGCCGTCCGGCACGGGGCCCCGGATCTCCTCCTCGGACGTCAGCACCAGCTCGATCCGGAAGCCGGCATCGGTGAGCAGCGCCGGGATGGATACCAGCTCGTCGAACAGGTCGAGCGGCTGCGCCCGCCGCGGCGATCGCCGGCGCCGCACGATCGCTCCGTCAGCGTCAACGACGATCAGCCATTTCTCGACCGGCATCGGGTGGACGAGGACGACGCGATGGCGCACCACGAGCTGCTCGAGCTTGCGGCGGGCCGAGGCGAAGCCGCTGGTCTGGATCTCGATCAGCTCGTCGGGCGCGACGATATCGATCACGAAGCCGTCGACCGCGGTCTCGACACGCGCGCCGGCGACCGCCCGAGCGTAGCGCTCCTTCAGCGCAGCGTGGAGCGATCCCTCCCGGTACGTGGCGAGGCCCCGCGCCGCACGTTCGGCAGGTGTCATCGTCGCATCGTCGGCTGGGTGGTCGGCCGCCCGCCGTCCGGTTCACCTGGCGCCACGGCAGCATCGGACGGCCGGCGCTCGCGCAGGAAGTCGCCGACGACGGTCATCACCTCGTCGCGACGCTCCGAATGCGCATTGTGGCCCGCGCGGTCGACGAGGTGATGGCGCGCGTCCGGGATCGCCGCCGCAAGCTCGCGCTGGTGCTCGGGGGGAAAGATGAAGTCATCGCGACCGGCGATCACCAGTGTGGGGGCTTCGATCTCGCCCAACCGGCTCATCACCGTCCAGCCCGGCAGCAGCCGGCGGCCGGCGAAGATGAGCGCCTCGGGTCGGAGCTTCGTCCGCCACTGGCCCCCAAGCATGTCGCGGAGCGTGTGGAGCAGGCTTGGCTCGGAGGCATACGCATCGCCGATCCGAATCAGGATCGGCATCATCTCGCGTGGCTCGAACTCGCCGTTGAACCAGCGCCGCACCAGCTCCACCTTGTGCGGGCTGGCGCCGCGCCGCGCGAGCTCCCGGGCCGCCTCGGTGACCGACCATCGGCCCTCGGCGCCGGTGTCGAGCAGGATGAGATGGCTCAGCCGATCGGGGTAGCGCAACGCGTACTCGAGGGCAACCATGCCCCCGAACGAATGCCCGAGCACGGCCCATCGGTCGAAGCCCAGGGCCTCGCGCAGCGCGTCGGCATCGGCGGTCAGGTTGTCCCAGGTCATGGACTCGACCGGCGTTCCCTCGGACCGTCCGTTGCATCGGTGGTCGTAGAACACCAGCGTTCGCCGGTCCGCCAGCTGCCGGAACGGGCGCATGGTCCAGTGGTCCGCCCCCGGTCCGCCATGCATCAGCAGCAACGGATCGCCGCGCCCGACGACGTCGACGAACAGCGAGACATCCCGGACCTGCATCTGCGTCATCGGCACCTCACTCGCTCGCCGGTCAGGAGATCATCCATGCCCGCCCACGGGCAAGTGCCGTCGCGGCCGGAGGATACGGTCGGTCACGCACATGCGGGACAGGCTGGCGCCGACCGGGACGGGCTCGCGCCGGCCCAGCCGCGTCGCGGAGCCGCGCGAGGTGCAATCCTGTGGGCATGGGCGATGTCGAGCGGGCGGCGCGGATCGGACGGATCGAGGTCGTGTGCGGCCCGATGTTCGCGGGCAAGACCGAGGAGCTGGTGCGGCGCGTCCGTCGATCGGTGATCGCAGGGCGGCGGGTGGTCGTCCTCAACCACGCGCTCGACACGCGCCACGGGACGGATCGCCTTTCCTCGCACGCCGGCGTCGACTTCCCTGCCCTGGCGGCCGCGACCCCCGATGACATCGAGCCGGCCGTCCCCGACGAGACCGACGTGGTCGCCATCGACGAGGCGCAGTTCTTCGGACCGGGCCTGGTGCCCGTTGCCGGCCGGCTCGCGGCGCGCGGCCTGGTCGTGATCGTGGCCGGGCTCGACGTCACCTTCGACGGCCGGCCGTTCGAGCCGCTGCCGACGCTGATGGCGCTCGCAGAGCGCGTCGACAAGCTCACCGCGATCTGCTCGGTGTGCGGCGAGGAAGCCGTGTTCCACGTGCGCGTCGACGCTGCCCCGGTCGGCGCTGATGCGCTCGTCTCGGCCAACGTGGGCGGCACCGAGACCTATCAGGCCCGCTGCCGGCGCCACTTCGTCATCCCGGACTGACGTCGCGGCACCCGCGTCCCGGGATCGTTGACGCCCTACCCGTCGCGGAGCGGCCCGGCATCGACCGCCCGGCCCATCGTCGGTCGGTCACCGGGCGGAACCCATTCGATCCACCATGTCGCCCCGGCCGCCTCGATGTCCCGGATGTGGGCCCGCTCGGCGTCGATGTCGCCGCCCCGCGGGGACCCGCCGACGGCGATGTCGTATGGGCGATCACCGGCGAGCTCGCGGAGCGCCCGAACGTCGTCGGCCGTCATCCGCTCGTCCGCGTCCTCGTCCTGGGCGCTCGCCGCGCCACCCGCCTTGTACAGCAGCGAGCCGTCCCAGCGGAGCGCGCGACGGGTCGGGCCCGGCAACGGGTAGCCGCCGCCGACCCAGATCGGGATCCGTGGCTGCTGGATCGGGCGAGGCAGGAACGTGACCTCGTCGATTCGATAGTGGCGGCCCTCGAATCGGAATGGCTCTCCGCGCCACAGCCCGTCGATGATGATGAGCGCTTCGTCCAGCATCTCCGCGCGCGTCCGCCGATCACGCTCCTCTCCGAAGTGCGTGAGGCTCGCATCCGCTACCACGTAGTCGTCCGCATCGCCGATACCCACGCCGAGCACGAACCTGCCCTCGGACAGCTGGTCGATGGCCGCCGCCTCGCGGGCCACCTTCCATGGTCGCCGTCGCGGAAGCGGGGTGACCGATGTGCCCAGGATCATCCGCGTCGTGCGCACCGCGATGGCGCCCAGCGTGGTCCAGACGTCGGCGGTCGGGGCGTGGGGATCGCCCTGGTAGCTGATGTAGTCCTCGAGGAACAGGCCGTCCCAACCGGCCGCCTCGGCACGCTCGGCCAGCGCGAGCAGGAAGCGCGGGTCCCCGCACTCGCCGCCGTCCGGGAGGCTCAGGCCGTAGCGGAGCATGGCAGCACCATAACGGGGTGGCGTCCGAAGCGTTCGCTGCGTCCTTCGGCGCGTCCGCCCGGTCCGTCTTGGGCGCGTTCGGGTGGCATGGGCGCGGCGCGATGCTCGCGCTAGACTCTCGGTCGGCCCGCGACGGGCCCCGGGGGCCGACGCCGGCGCCCGACCACTGGCGAGTGGCCAAATTGGTAAGGCACCTGACTCTGGATCAGGAAATTGAAGGTTCGAGTCCTTCCTCGCCAGCCATTCGCCCAGCGCGGGGCCCAATGCGCGGCCCTCGACCTTGCCCTCCCGAGCAGAATTCGAGCACCGGACGCAGGTCCCCTCGGCAGCTGGCTGGCCAGAGACCTCAGGATCTGACGCGAAGCCCGGATGGGCCCGACGGATCCGGGAGCGAGGGAGGCAATACGGGTGTTCCGGCGGAGCACGGCCGACGCCGCTCACGAGACCAGGTCGCGATTCGACCTACGGGCGGTCATCAAGGACGACGGCCGATTCCGCCAGTTCTACGAGGAAACCTCGCCCCGCGTGTATGCCTTCCTCTATAGCCGGACCGGATCAAAGGCGATCGCCGAGGAGCTGACCCAGGAGACGTTCGTCGAAATCATCCGGAACCCTAGGACCTACGACGGTCGCTCGGATCCCATCCCATGGATGATGGGCGTCGCGCGCCATCGGCTGCTCCGACACGTTCGAGCCACCCGCCGGGACAACGGCCGTGCACGTGAGCTCGTCCGGGAGATCGACACGGTGACAGCCGATTACGCCAATGCCGTCGAAACCCGCGACCTTGTTTCCGCTGCGCTGCAGCAGCTGACGCTCGACCAGCGGACGGTGCTGATGCTCAGGTTCGTCGACGACCTGCCGGTGCGCGAGGTTGCCAGGGCGATCGGTCGCTCGGAGCACGCCACCGAATCCCTGTTGCGTCGCGCTCGCGCATCGTTTGAGGCGGCGTTCCACGGAGGCCGTCGATGATCCCCGATCACCGGTTGCGCGCATTGCTCCGCGACCACGAGGACTCGATCACGAAGGCTGACCCCAAGTTCCTCGAGCACCTGCATGGAGAGCTCGAGCGCGAGCGAAGCCGGTCGCGCCTCCGGCTCTTGGTTCCGTGGCCATTCCCCGCGCTTGGGCCGGTCGCCGCGACCGGCATCCTCGCCGTGGCCGTCGTCTTCGGGCTCGTCGCGTCCTCGTATCTCGCATCCGGGAACGCGCCCGGCGTTGGCGGCGGCGGTCGAGACGTCCGTCTGCGAGACCCGCATCCAGCAGCGCGCCGAGTCCAGGCGCCCGCCAGACACCGAGCATGGCGCCCACCCCGACGGCCTCCGGGACCTCGGTTGGGGGCGGGTGTGCGCTTGCGTGGGACATCCCACCGGCCAAGGGCCCCATCCAGCACAACCTGACGGGATCTGGGTTCGCACCGGGTCACGAGATCACCTTCACGGAGACGGCGCCATATGGCGCTATCAACTCCGAGACCTTCGTCGCCGACGCCACCGGCACGGTCGTCCTTGGCCACTACTACTGGACGGACCCCCTCGGCGCCAGGGACCAGGGGACGTATGAATGGGTCGCGAGCGACGGTGTCTGCACGGCGACGATCCAGGCGACGGTTCGCTAGTAGCGTCCGAGACCAGCAGCGCCGCCCCCGTGCCGCGGGAGGTGGGGGGGTTACGGGTGATCCCAGATCAGGTTCGGTGTCCCGACGGATTCCGGCGCATCGGCGGCAATCCCCGTCGAGAATGCCCGCGCCATGGTCGGCATGCAGCCCGCGGGCAAGGGAGGAAGGCGATCGTGTTGGAGCTCGCACCTCGTGGCGTCACGTCGAACCCCTGGCGCGGTCGGGGTCGACGGGCACTGGGCGCTGCCGCGGCGCTGCTGATGGCCACGTCGGTCGTCGCCGCCTGCACCGGAGCGGCACCCGCCACCGCGCCGGCGACGGCAACGACCGAGCCTACCGCGACACAGAGCCCCACCCCGACGCCGCCGACGCCTGCTCCAACGGCTGTCCCGACGCCGACCCCGACACCCATCCCCCTGACGGCCGGGGATCTTGCCGCCGGCAGGTACCAGGTCTCTTCGTCACCAGCCGTCGTGTTCACCGTGGATGGCGGTTGGACCGCAACGATCCCGGAGCCGAACACCTTCGATCTCGAGAAGGGTCCCACCTACATCTTCGTCGGCGTCGTGACCCAGGTGTTCACCGCCTGCTGCGAGGATCAGGAGACCGAGCCGGTCCCGGACGGTGCCGATCCTGCCGCGATGGCTGCCGAGATGGCCCGGAACGTCGGGCTCCACCTGACCGCCGCCCAGCCGATCTCGATCGGTGGCGCCAGTGGGGTCGTGTTCGACGTGACGACCGACGCGGAGACGAACTACGGGTTCATCGCGGGGGACCACCAGGGTTATGCATTCGGCAATACGATCAAGGTCCGGCTGGCACTCCTGTCCGTCGCCGGCACCCTGGTGGCGATCACAGTCGAGGGCGCCATCGACCAGTTCGATGCCGTTGTGGCCGAGGCTCAGCCCGTCCTCGACAGCCTCCGCTTCTCGTAGCCGGACGGGCCATCGAGGGACCGACGCCGCGACGGCTCGATCAGGAGCCGAGGTGGGTCGAGCCCTCCCCGCCGGTCACGTTCCGGCCGGGCGACCTCGACGACGGTCTCGGCGCGACCCCGGCAGGACGGACCCGTTCTCCGACCCCATTGCGCTCGCGCCCCCGGACAGGCATGCTCGCCCAGATGCACAACCCCGCAAGCCCGATCCGGCTCCTCGTCGTCGACGACCACGAGGTCGTCCGCAAGGGGCTGATCGCATACCTCGACCGCCGCGGGCAGTTCGAGGTGATCGCCGAGGCCGGGACCTGCGCGGAGGCGGTGGCCCAGGCGCGGCGGTTCGTGCCCGACCTCATCCTGATGGACGTCAGCCTTCCCGACGCGTCGGGGATCGAGGCCTGCCGGCTGGTGCGCGAGGAATTCCCGGACATGGCCGTCGTGTTCCTGACCAGCTCGCCGGACGAGATCGACGTGCTGGACGCGATCCTCGCGGGCGCGCGCGGATACGTGCTCAAGCAGGCAAGGAGCGCGGAGCTCGTCCGCACGCTCGAGGCCGTCGGCCGCGGCGAATCCATGCTCGATCCGGCGGTGACCGGGACGATCCTGGAGCGGATCCGGCGGATGGCAAGCGGGGTCGATCCGGACGGGGCAAGCACCCTGACGCCGCGCGAGCGGGAGATCCTTCCGCTGCTCGCGGCGGGCCAGACGAACCGGCAGATCGCCGCTGCCGTGTTCCTGTCCGAGAAGACGGTCAAGAACTACGTCAGCGCGATCCTGGGCAAGATGGACCTCGACCGGCGGGCGCAGGTTTCGGGCTACCTGGCCCACCACGGACCGCGGGGAGCGCTTGGTCGGACGACCGGATCAGACCCGGACCGGTCGACCTAGCGGCGAACCCGGTGCCCGGGTGTCAGCAGGCCCCAGCCCGGACCAGGTACCTCTGTGCCATTGCGAACCGTGCGGCGGCCGTGCTCACTGGGCGGGTGATGCGGTACGTGACTCCCCGCCCGCTCGATGACGACGCCTGGCGCGTCAGCGACGCCGCGCCCGGCGTCGCGCACTTCTTCGGCTGGGCACGCGACGATGCCCGCCAGTCCAGGTGCTGGGCCGATGTCTCTGCGGCAGGCACGCGACCGGCCACCGAGGATGATCAGCTGTGTCCGGACTGCGACGGCTGGTACTGGCAGCACGTGTCTGCATCCTGGCTCGCCTACCGCGAGACCGTGACCTCCGCCTGAAGCTGCGGCCAGGGGGTTTCTGACCCGCTCGCGCGTCGTGCGGGCGCGACGCGTGCCGCTGCAGATGGCCTGGGCGCTTGTTCGCGTCGGAGCGCGCCCGTGCCGCGGTTGCCGGCCGAGAATCGGTCGCCATCGCGCGGACAGATACGGATCTCTATTGATGTGCGCGGCCCCTATTTAGGCCGACTCTGGATCTCGGCGGGCAGCAGGCCCGACACCATCGAGACCGGAGGAACACGGAGATGATCCCGTACCACATCGCAAGCGACCTGATCCAGGAGCAGATCCGCGAGCGGACGCGCGAAGCCGAGCGCAACCAGCTTGCAGGTGCCGTGCGAGCAGCAGCAACACCGGCGCCTCACCACCGGCAGGCCCGTCCGCTTGTCGCGCTCGGGCGCCTGGTGCGGCGGCTGGCCATTGCCGCCTAGGGCCGAAGACCTGCAGATCACGAAGACGAAATTGGAGGATCGACCATGGATGGACTGCTGGTGCTGATCGGGGTGACCGGGCTGCTCGCGCTGCTCGGTCATCTCGCCACCGCCTTCGGCGTCGACTCGCGCGACGGCCTGGGTTACGACCGTCGGACGCGAGATCAGTCCTGACGAGACTCGATCGAGACAGATGTTCCGCGACCGCTCCCACGGACCCGTGAGCTGGTAGTGCGATGGGGATGACCGACCGCATAATCGCCGCCATGGCGACCCACGTCTCGAGCCCGGTCATGATCGGGCGTCGCGATGAGATGCAGCGGCTGCAGACTGCGCTGGATGGCACCCGGGCGGGCCATGGCAGCACCATCCTGATCGGCGGCGAGGCGGGCGTCGGAAAGACGCGGCTGATCACCGAGCTCGGGCAGCTGGCGGCGGCCGACAACGGGCGGGTGCTCGTCGGCGGCTGCCTGGTCCTGGGTGACGGAGCCCTTCCATACGCCCCCATCGCCGAGGCACTTCGAGGCCTGTACCGGCGCTCCGACCCGGAGCTCCTCGAGCTGGTCCTCGGACAGGGCCGCGCAGAGCTCGCGCGGTTGGTGCCTGACCTCGATCCCGGGCCGCGCGTCGATCTTCCCGGACCGAGCATCGACTTCGCGCAGGCACGGCTGTTCGAGCTGCTGCTCGGCGTCCTGGAGCGCCTTGCTGCCATCGCGCCCGTCGTGCTGATCATCGAGGACCTTCACTGGTCCGATCGATCGACCCGCGACCTGCTCGGGTTCCTGGTACGGAACCTGCGCGACACGGGCGTGATGCTCGTGCTCACCTATCGCTCCGATGAGCTCCACCGGCGCCACGCGCTGCTCCCGTTCATCGCGGAGCTCGGTCGCAGCGGTCACGTCGAGCGGATCGAGCTGTCGCCATTTGACGCGCGGGAATCGGCCGATCAGCTTCGTGCGATCGCGGGGCATGACCTGCCGTCCTCGCTCGTCGAGTCGATCCACGCGCGGTCCGGCGGCAACGCGTTCTTCGCCGAGGAGCTCCTGGCGGCAGCGGGCGAGGACGGCACGACGGAGCTGCCGTCGTCGCTCCGTGACGTCCTGCTGGGGCGGATCGCGGACCTCGGCGAGCCGACGCAGGAGTTCCTGCGGATTGCATCCGCCACCGGACAGCGGGTCGATCCCTCGCTGGTGGCCCAGGCCGCGGCGATCGACGAGGCGACGCTGTACGACGCCCTGCGCGAGGCGGTTGCCCGCCAGGTGCTGGTCGGGGATCCATCGTCTGGCACGGAGCGGTACGCCTTCCGTCACTCGCTGGTCCAGGAGGCGATCTACGACGATCTGCTGCCCGGTGAGCGGAGTCGCCTGCATTCCGCGTTCGCCAGGACGCTCGAGGCATGCTGCGGGAGCGACTCGTCCCACGCCGCCGAGCTCGCCTACCACTGGCACGCGGCGAACGACCTGCCGCGGGCGCTCGGCTGGGCCGTCGCGGCGGGGGTGGCGGCCGAAGCCGCATATGCATTTGCGGAAGCGGTCACGCAATACGAGTTCGCGGTGGGGATGTGGGACCAGGTCCCCGACGCGGAGGCGCGAGCGGGCCGCGACCGCGTGGACCTCCTGGCGGCGCTGGCCGGCGTGGCGCGGTTCCACGAGCCCGCGCGAGCTGTTGCGCACATCCAGACGGCAATTCGGCTCGTCGACGAGCACACGGATCCGGTCCGCTACGGCCTGCTGCACGAGCGGCTGGGGCGGTTCGCATGGATCGCGGGCCAGGGCGTGCTGGCAGGCGAAGCGTACGCCACCGCGGTGCGGGTGATCCCCGGCGATCCCCCATCCGAGGCCAGGGCGCGGGCCATGGCCGGGCTCGCCCAGATCCTCGCCCTCGAGGCGCGCTTCGGCGAGTCGCAGGTCGTGGCGCAGGAGGCGCTCACCATCGCTCGTGCGATCGGCGCCCGCGACATCGAGGGCCACGCCCTGAACTCGCTTGCACTCGGCCTTGGCGTCTCGGGAGACATCGACAGCGGCATGCGGGACATCCGGGCCGCGCTCGCCATCGCAGAGGAGGTGGGCATCGTCGATGACATCGGCCGAGCGCACGCGAACCTCATCTGGCTGCTCGACCTCGCGGACCGGCTCGACGAGGCGGTCGAGGCAGCGCGGCACGGCGTCGTCGTCTCCGACCGCCTCGGGCTCATCCGGTTCTTCGGAGCGCACATGCTGTGCAACGAGGCCGACTGCCTGTTCCGGCTCGGTCGCTGGGACGAGTGCGAGCGAGCCGTCAGCCGTGCCGAGGACGTCGGATCACTGGGCATCAACGGGATCCTGGAGCAGGAGCTCCTCGGCCGCCTCGCCCTGTCGCGTGGACGGTTCGACGAGGCCGCCGAGCGACTTCGGCCACTGGCCCCGCTTGCCCAGCGTGCCGTGGACATCCAGTTCGTCGTCCCGGTCGAGGCAAGTCTCGCGCTGCTGGCGATCTGGCAGGGGCGACCGGGACAGGCCCTCGACCAGCTGCTGGCTGCCATTCCGAAGATCGACCTCACGCCGGAGGTACGGATCGGGGAGCTGTACGCCATGGGCCTGCGAGCCGCGGCAGATCTCGCCGAGCTGTCCGTTGCCAGACGATCGACCGACGCCGAGCAGCGCGCCGTCGCCGCCGCCACACGGCTGCTGGCGGCGATCCGGGCTCGCCACGAGGACGTCGTCGCAACGCGCCCGGTCTTCACCGCGGGCTCGGAAGCGTGGCTGCTGCAATGCGAGGCCGAGGTCACGCGGCTCCACCGGCGGCCAGACGCCGCGGCCTGGGTCCGTGTAGGGGAAGCCTGGCGGCGATTGCACCGCCCTTACTCGGTCGCATATGCGCGCTGGCGCGAGGCCGAGGCCAGGCTTGCGTCGCGGGGGGACCGCAGCCTCGCAGCCGCCGCGCTGCGCGCGGCGCTCGACGAGGCCCGTCGCCTGGGAGCCGAGCCGATGGCCCAGGAGCTGACGGCGCTTGCGGCGAGGGCCCGGCTCAGGATCGATCAGCAGGCGCCAGACGCCGAGGTTGGCCCGGATCCCGCCACGGATCTGGGGCTCACCGCACGCGAAGGCGAGGTGCTCGCACTGATCGCGATCGGTCGGACCAATCGCCAGATCGCGGACGAGCTGTTCATCAGCCAGAGCACCGCCGGGGTGCACGTATCCAACATCCTGGGCAAGCTGGGAGTCACGGGCCGCGGTGAGGCGGCCGCCCTGGCCTACCGCCTCGGCCTGGTTGATCATCGCCACGCCGAGGGTACCTAGCTCCGCTCACGGATCCGGTCGGCACGAGGCGGAGGCGTCGGCGCCGGGCCGTTGACGCTCCCGGATAGCATCTGGCTCATGGCCGAGCGTCCCGCGGCAGCCGCGCCGACAGCGCCGCTGTCCCCTACCCCGCACCGCGTCGTCGTGATCGGTGGCGGCTTTGCCGGCCTGTATGCGACACGGACCCTGGGCAAGGCGGGCAATCGGGTCGCCGTCACCCTCGTCGACCGCCGGAACCACCACCTGTTCCAGCCCCTGCTGTACCAGGTGGCGACCGGCGCCCTGTCCCCGGGCGACATCGCCCAGCCGTTGCGATCGATCTTCCGGAGGCAACGCAACACGCGCGTGCTCCTGGGCGAGGCAGTTGGCCTGGATCCGGCGACCCGCGAGGTCGAGCTCTCCGACGGCCTGCGGCTCCCGTACGACACCCTGATCGTGGCCACCGGCGCCCACCACTCGTACTTTGGCCACGATGAATGGGCGCCGTTCGCGCCCGGCCTCAAGACCATCGACGACGCCATCGAGATCCGGCGGCGGATCCTGATCGCCTTCGAGGCAGCCGAGCGCGAGGCCGTGCCGGAGCTTCGCCGGGCGTGGATGACGTTCGTGATCGTGGGCGGCGGCCCGACGGGCGCGGAGCTCGCCGGCGCCCTGGGCGAGATCGCCAACGACACGCTGCGCCAGGACTTCCGGTCGATCCGACCCCAGGATGCATGCATCTACCTGGTCGAGGCGCTGGACCGGATCCTGCCGCCCTACCCGCCCGACCGGTCGGCGTCGGCGGCGCGCCAGCTGGAACGTCTGGGCGTCACGGTGCGCACCGGCACCCGGGTCGTGGGCATCGATGCCGAGGGCGTCCATGTCGAGACGCCGTCGGGCCCCGAGCAGATCCCATGCCGGACGGTGCTGTGGGCCGCGGGCGTGCTGGCCTCGTCGTTCGGACGCAAGGTCGCCGAGGCGACCGGCGCCGAGACCGATCGCAGCGGGCGCGTCCGTGTGGGACCCGACCTCACCATTCCCGGGCATCCCGAGATCTTCCTGGTCGGCGATGCGGCAGTGCAACCGTGGAAGCGCGACCGCCCGGTCCCGGGTGTCGCGCAGGGCGGCATCCAGGCTGGCAAGTACGCGGGGCAGACGGTCCTGCGGCGCCTGGACGGGGAGGTGACGCACCGGTTCCACTACAGCGATCGGGGGGAGGTCGCGGTCATCGGCCGGCTGTCCGGGGTGACCAACATCCCGTGGCTCGGACCGCTCGGCCGGCAGGGCGGGTTCACCGCCTGGCTGCTGTGGCTGGGGATCCACATCCTGTACCTGATCGGGTTCGCGAACCGGATCGTGGTGTCCGTGCGGTGGGCGTGGTCGTTCCTGACCCGCGGTCGCTCGACCCGGTTGATCACCGGATCGCCGCTGGTACCGCCCATCGAGGAGCCCGAAACGCCGTCGTAGCGGGCGCCGGCACCGGCGCATCCGAGCGCCGCCCGCGCCGGCATCGCCGGGCCGCCTGGCCCTTCGGACCCGTGCCGTCCGGGCAATTCCGGTGACCGCCGGGCCGAAATGACAGGTCCGAACGACTGCCAACGTTCGGCGCCCGAGGCGCAAACTATCGATGGAGCCCGGGCCGCGCCGCCCGCACGTCTCCACGCCCCGTCGCCCCCAGAGTCCGGGTGGCCGGCGCCGCCCGAAAGGATGCAGCAACCCATGGATCAGCGCTGGGAATGCCTCGATGGCAACGAAGCGGCCGCGCGTGTCGCCTATCCGCTGAGCGAGGTCATCTCGATCTTCCCGATCACCCCTGCCTCGCCGATGGCGGAGCACTGCGACGACTGGGCGGCGGCCGGCAAGCCGAACCTGTGGGGCACGGTGCCCGACGTCGTCGAGATGCAGTCGGAGGGTGGCGCCGCGGGCGCGATGCACGGCGCGCTCCAGAAGGGCGCGCTGGCCACGACCTTCACGGCCTCCCAGGGCCTGCTGCTGATGATCCCCAACATGTTCAAGATCGCGGGCGAGCTGACGCCTGCGGTCATCCACGTGGCGGCGCGGACCATCGCGACCCATGCCCTGTCGATCTTCGGCGACCACAGCGACGTGATGCATGCTCGCGCGACGGGCTGGGCGATGCTGGCCGCCGGATCGGTCCAGGAGGCGCACGACTTCGCGCTGGTGGCCCATGCGGCAACGCTGCGGACCCGGGTCCCGTTCCTGCACTTCTTCGACGGCTTCCGGACCTCGCACGAGGTCAACAAGATCGCGCTGCTGTCCGAGGCGGACCTGAAGGCCCTCGTGCGGGCGGACGACGTGCTCGCGTTCCGGTCACGCGGCCTCACGCCGGAGGCACCCGTGGTGCGGGGCACCGCCCAGAACCCTGACGCGTTCTTCCAGGCACGCGAGGCGTGCAACCCGTTCTACGACGCGGTGCCCGGGGTCGTCCAGCAGGTCATGGACGAGCTCGGCGAGCGGACCGGCCGGCACTACAGCCTCGCCGACTACCACGGCGCCCCCGACGCGGAGCGCGTGATCGTGATCATGGGCTCGGGCGCGGGCGCGGTCGAGGAGACCGTCGACGCGCTCGTCGCCGGCGGCGAGAAGGTCGGGACGCTGTGCATCCGCCTGTTCCAGCCGTTCCCCTCCGAGGCGGTCCTCGCGGCCCTGCCGTCGAGCGTTCGATCGATCGCGGTCCTCGACCGGACCAAGGAGCCGGGCGCGGTCGGTGAGCCGATGTACCAGGCGCTGGTCGCCACGATCGCCGAGGCGATGGACGCGGACGAGCCGCCGTTCGCCACCGCGCCCCGGGTGTTCGGTGGCCGCTACGGCCTGTCGTCCAAGGAGCTCACGCCGGGGATGGTCAAGCCGATCTTCGACGAGCTGGCGACGGACCGGCCCAAGCGGCACTTCACGGTCGGCATCTACGACGACGTCACCCACCTGAGCCTGCCGATCGAGGCGGAGTTCAGCACTCCCCGCCCCAAGGGCGAGGTCCAGGCGCTGTTCTTCGGGCTCGGCTCGGACGGGACGGTCGGCGCCAACAAGGCCTCGGTCAAGATCATCGGCGAGGGCACGGACCTGTTCGCCCAGGGCTACTTCGTCTACGACTCCAAGAAGTCGGGCGGGATCACCGTCTCGCACCTCCGGTTCGGACCGAAGCCGATCAGGTCGGCGTATCTCATCGGCGCGGCCGACTTCATCGCCTGCCACCAGTTCGGCCTGCTCGAGAAGATCGGCGTGCTCGACGCGGCCAAGCCGGGCGCGACGTTCCTGCTCAACTCGCCCTACGGTCCCGACGAGGTCTGGGAGCACCTCCCGCGCGAGGTCCAGCAGCAGCTGATCGACAAGTCGATCGACCTGTGGGTCATCGACGCGTTCGCGGTCGCCACCGAGGTCGGCATGGGCAACCGCATCAACACGGTGATGCAGCCCTGCTTCTTCCACCTGTCGGGTGTGCTGCCGGCCGCCGATGCGATCGCGCGGATCAAGAACAACGTCGAGAAGACGTACGCCAAGCGCGGCCAGTCCGTCGTGGACCGCAACTTCGCCGCCATCGACCTCTCGATCGAGCGGCTCGGTCACGTCAAGCTGGGCCCGGTGGCCACCGGCCACGAGATCCCGCTGCTCGTACCGGACACCGCCCCGGACTTCGTGAAGCACGTGACCGCGGCCCTCATGGCCGGCGACGGCGACCTGCTGCCGGTCAGCGCGTTCCCCGTGGACGGGAGCTTCCCGGTCGGGACCACGAAGTACGAGAAGCGCGCGATCGCCCACGAGATCCCGATCTGGGACCCCTCGATCTGCATCGACTGCGGCAAGTGCGCGATGGTCTGCCCGCACGCCGCGATCCGGATGAAGGTGTTCCCGGCCGGCGCCGAGGACGGTGCTCCCGCGAGCTTCCAGAGCAAGGAGTTCAAGTCGCGGGACCTGCTGGATCACCGGATCACGATCCAGGTCGCCCCGGACGACTGCACCGGGTGCGGCGTGTGCGTGGACGTCTGCCCGGCCAAGAGCAAGACCGAGGTCAAGCACAAGTCGATCAACATGGAGCCGGCCGAGGACCATCGCGACCTGGAGCGGCCGAACTTCGACTTCTTCCTCCAGATCCCGCCGCTCGATCGCGGCCTGATCCCGCACGACACCGTCAAGGGCGCGGCCGTGCTCGATCCCCTGTTCGAGTTCTCGCTCGCCTGCAACGGCTGCGGCGAGACCCCCTACCTGCGCCTGGTGAGCCAGCTGTTCGGCGACCGGATGATCGTGGCCAACGCGACCGGCTGCTCCTCGATCTACGGCGCCAACCTGCCGACCACGCCGTGGACCTCGAACGCCGAGGGACGCGGGCCCGCGTGGGCAAACTCGCTGTTCGAGGACAACGCCGAGTTCGGTCTCGGGATGCGGCTCGCGGCCGACGCCCAGAACGGCCTCGCGCGATCGCTGCTCGAGAAGCTCGCCCCGGTCGTCGGGGAGGACCTGGTCCGGGAGCTGCTCGACAGCCCCCAGGACAGCGACCCGGAGGTTGCCGCGCAGCGGGCCCGCGTGGAGCGCCTCCGCCTGGCGCTCGCAGGCGTCGACGGCGACCATGCCGCCGATGCCCGGCAGCTGCTCGCGGTGAGCGCCGACCTCGTCCGCCAGGGCGTCTGGATCATCGGCGGCGACGGGTGGGCATACGACATCGGGTTCGGCGGCCTCGACCAGGTCCTGAGCTCGGGTCGCAACGTCAACGTCCTGGTCCTCGACACCGAGGTCTACTCCAACACCGGTGGCCAGGCGTCCAAGGCCACCCCGCGCGGTGCCGTGGCCAAGTTCGCGGCGGCGGGCAAGCCCACCGCCAAGAAGGACCTGGGCGCCATCGCCCGCTCCTACGGCAACGTGTTCGTGGCCCAGGTCTCGATGGGTGCCAACGACGCCCAGACGATCAAGGCGCTGCTCGAGGCGGATGCCTGGCCGGGGCCGTCCCTGGTCATCGCCTACAGCACGTGCATCGCGCACGGGATCGACATGAGCAAGTCGATGTCCCACCAGAAGGACGCGGTCAAGAGCGGCTACTGGCCGCTGTACCGATACCAGCCCAGCGAGGTCGAGGACGGCCAGCCATTCAAGCTGGACTCCGGCAAGCCATCGATCCCGGTCCGGGACTTCGTGGCCACCGAGACGCGGTTCGCGATCCTCGAGCGCACGAACCCGGAGCGGGCCGCGGAGCTCGCCGCGCTGGCCCAGGCCGATGCCGACGAGCGATGGCGCTACTACCAGCAGCTGGCCGGGATCCACCGCAGCGTGCCGCACATCGAGCCGGTCGACACCCACGCGGACGACGAGGCCGCAGCGATCACGATCGGCAGCGACAACGGGAAGGGGCAACCGGCATGACCGTCGACCTGCGCACCAGCTACCTGGGCCTCGACCTTCGCTCACCCATCGTCGCGTCCGCGTCGCCACTGACCGGCGAGCTGGCCTCGGCGCGCCAGCTCGAGGCGGCGGGTGCCGCGGCAATCGTGCTGCCGTCGCTGTTCGAGGAGGAGATCCTCAACGAGGAGCTCGAGCTCAGCCGGTCGCTCGACGCCGGCACCGAGCAGTTTGCGGAGGCCATCAACTACTTCCCGTCGATCGCGACCTACTTCGGCACCGGGGACCGCTACCTCGCCCGGCTCGAGCGGTACAAGGCCGAGCTGGGCGTGCCGATCATCGCCAGCCTCAACGCCACGACGGTGGGTGGCTGGGTGCGCTACGCGCGGCTGATCCAGGATGCAGGCGCCGATGCGCTCGAGCTCAACCTGTACCACGTCGCGGCGGACCCGGCGATGACCGCCGACGATCGCGAGGCCGCCGACCTGGAGCTGATCGCCGCCGTGCGAGCCGCGGTGACGATCCCGCTCGCGGTCAAGCTGAGCCCCTACTACTCGGCGTTTGCGAGCTTCGCCGCCGCGGTACGTGCCGCCGGGGCGGACGGGTTGGTCCTGTTCAACCGCTTCTACCAGCCCGACCTCGATCTGGAGACGCTGGACATCGTCAACCGCGTGGACCTGAGCCACCCGACCGACCTGCGCCTGCCGCTGCGCTGGATCGCGATCCTCCGCCCGCAGCTCGGCCCGGACGTGGCGATCGCCGCGACCTCGGGGATCCACTCCGGGACGGATGCGGTCAAGGGGCTGCTGGTCGGCGCCGACGTGGTGATGATGACGTCGGCCGTGCTGCGCAACGGTCCGGAGCACGTTCGCTCCGTCGAGTCCGGGCTGGTGGCCTGGATGGAGGAGCGCGAGTACGAGTCGGTCGCCCAGCTGCGCGGGAGCGCGAGCGCCGCCGCCATCGAGGATCCGTCGGCGTTCGAGCGTGCCAACTACATGGCCACGCTCCATTCCTGGTCGACGCCACCGGAGCTCACCCCCGCCTGAGCGTCGGGCGCCATCGAGGAGACATCGATGCGCTACGCGATCGACATCGCGCCGCTGGGCGAGCTGGCGGATCCGCACGCCATCGTCCGGCTCGCCGTCGCCGCGGAGGCTGCGGGCTGGGACGGCCTGTCCATCTGGGACAGCCTGGGCCTCGGCAT
Organism: uncultured Chloroflexia bacterium; assembly: GCA_963749705.1. Taxonomy (GTDB): domain Bacteria; phylum Chloroflexota; class Limnocylindria; order Limnocylindrales; family CSP1-4; genus CAIXZV01. The sequence continues at coordinate 18,558 of CAVVNQ010000004.1, forward strand.
GGGCACGACGGCCAGCGATCCGTTCGTAACCCTTGCGGCGGTCGCGTCAGCGACGACCCGGCTGCGGCTCATCCTGTCCGTCGTCGCCCTGCCCCGCCACCGGCCGCAGCTGGTCGCACAGTCGGCCTGGACCCTGGACCGGTGGACCGAGGGCCGGTTCGTGCTCGGCGTGGGCAGCGGCGGGGACCGGGCCGACTTCGAGGCCTTCGGCGAGCCGTTCGACGGGACTCGAACCGCGTTGATGGACGAGAGCATCGGGCTCGTCGACGCCTACCTCCGGGCCGAGGTCGTCACCCACGACGGTCCGGCCTACACGGCTCGGGGGATCGCCGTGTGCCAGGCGCCGGCGGAGCCGCCCCGGCCGCCGATCTGGCTGGGGGGCATGAAGCCGGGTGCGCTCCGGCGCGCAGCGCGCTGGGACGGCTGGATCGGGATCGCCACGTCCGAGGATGGCTCCGGGATGGCGTTGACGCCGGCCGCCTTCGGCGAGATGGTGAACCGCGTGAACGGCGAGCGGGAGATCGCGGGCCGGTCGGACGCCCCGTTCGATGTCGCCCTGTTTGCGCTCTCGGAGCCGTCCGAGCGCGAGCTCGTGCGGGCCTACGAGGACGCGGGCGCGACCTGGTGGCTGGAGAGCCTGTCGCCGACACGTGGCTCGATGGACAGGCTGCTGGCCCGGGTGGAGGCGGGTCCGCCCCGCTGAGACCGTCGCCGGGACCGCCCCGGGCGAACGGCACGATGCGTGCTCAGGTCGGCGCCGCCAGGTCCCGCCTCGGGAAGACCCACAGGCCGAACGCCGTGAAGGCGACGGCGACCAAGGCGAGCACGAGCGGGTCCGATGCCGCTCCACGGCCGGCCAGGATCTCCAGGGGCTGCAGGTAATGGAACGGCGAGATCGGCTGGAGGAACGCGGCATCCGGCCACAGCGTGCCCAGGACCTCGAGCACGTAGCCGGCGAGGACGACCGCGAACCCGATCCCCAGCGCCGGCGGCAGGCGATCGACCGACGCCGAAGCCGCCAGCGAGATCCCGGCCAGGGCGGCGAGCAGGAGGACGGTGTTGACGGCGAGCAGGACCAGGTCACCAGCGTCGAGCCGGCCCAGGTTCCCGTACGCCGCCGCACCGGCGAGGGTGCCCGCCAGCTCCGCGACCGTCGTGATGACCGCGAACGAAAGGATCGCCAGCAGCAGCGTCAGGAACACCGCGCGCCGGGAGATGGGGCGCGACAGCAGCACCTCGAGCGTCCCGCGCTGGCGCTCGCCGGCGATCGCCGCCGCCGCGAAGCCCACCGGATAGGCGACCTGGAGGGCGATCGCGAACGGGTGCGACGAGCCCAGCGCGACGGCGCCGTTGAGGCTGAACGGGTCGGCACCGAGCAGCCGCAGGAAGGCGTCGGGGATGATCCCCGACTCCATGATCGCCTCCATCTGCCGGCCGAACGTCGCGTAGATCACCGGCATCAGGAACGACCAGATCGCCAGCGCCAGCGCGATCAGCGCCACCCGGGCGCGCTGCGTCTGCCAGGTGTGGCGCAGCAGGGGCAGGCTCAGCAGCCGCGTCATCGCCGACGCCCCGCGGCATCCGCCGGCGCGGCAGCGACACCCTCCGACGCGGCCGCCCCGTCACCTGAATACAGCTCGAGGAAGGCGTCCTCGAGGCGGGCGGGCTCGATGGTCAGGTCGTCGATCGACGCGATGTCGAGGGCGGCCAGGAACGGGCGCGGATCTCCCTCGAGCGCGCAGCGCAGCCACCCGTCGCTTACGGTCAGCTCGCTGACGCCCGCCACGGCCGACAGGTCAGGCGCGGGGCCTCCAAGGCGCAGCTCGACCCGCCGCTTGCGCCTCGCCAGCAGGCTTCCGATGTCCTCGAGCGCGACCAGCCGGCCCTCGCGCACGATCGCGACCCGGTCACACACGCGTTCGACCTCGGACAGGACGTGGGACGAGAGGAACACCGTGCGGCCCGCCTGCCGGATGCCGTCCAGGATGTCGTAGAACGCGCGCTGCATCAGCGGGTCCAGCCCCTCGGACGGCTCGTCGAGGATCGCCAGCTCCGGATCGTGCTGGAGCGCCTGGACGATGCCGATCTTCTGGCGCATCCCCCGCGAGTACTCGCGGATCGGCCGGCGCAGGATCCGGGCCGACAGCTCCAATCGATCGCACAGCTCCGCACGCCGCGAGGGCGCCCGATCCGAAAGCTCGGCCAGGTATTCGAGGTGGCGGTCGCCGGTGAGGCCGTCATAGAGCGCGATGCCGCCGGGCAGGTAGCCCACACGGGCGCGGATCGCGACCGAGTCGGCGCCGATGTCGAGCCCGAGCACCCGTGCCTGACCCGCGGTGGGGTGGATCAAGCCGAGCAGCAGCCTGATCAGGGTGCTCTTGCCGGCGCCGTTGGGGCCCAGGAAGCCGAAGATCTCGCCCTCGCGCACCTCGAGCGTGCAGTCGTCAAGGGCGCGGACCGGCGCCGCGAGGGACCGACGGCGCCAGTCGGTCGCCCGGTAGTGCTTGGTCAGCCCCGTGGTCTCGATCGCTCCCATCGCCGGAAGGCTATCCGGGCGAGGCGGGCGATGCCACGCCACGGCCCCTGCACCCGGTAGGATCGTTGCGTGCTGTTCCGTGCCGATCCCTGGCTCCACGTCATCGCCGGGTGCATGTCCTCCGGCAAGACCGACGAGCTGCTGCGACTCCTCCGCCGCGCGGAGATCGCCAAGCGCCGGATCCTCCTCGTCCGCCCGGACGTCGACGACCGGACGCCCGCCGAGTACGCGGAGAGCCGGAGCAAGGCGCGCTACCCGTCCGTGCTCGTTTCGCGCTCGGATCCGGTCGAGATCCTGTCGCTGTCCCGCGAGCGCGACGCGGACCTCGTCGGCATCGAGGAGGCGCAGTTCTTCGACGACAGCCTCGTCCGCGTCGTGGAGACGCTGCGACAGAGCGGCCGTCACGTCATCGCCAGCGGCCTCAACACGGACTTCGCGGGCCGCCCGTTCGGATCGATGCCGGACCTGCTCGCGGTCGCCGACGAGATCACGATGCTCACCGCGATCTGCGTCGTGTGCGGCGACACCGCGACCCGGACCCAGCGGCTGGTCGGCGGCCGGCCGGCCGCTGTGGACGACCCGCTCATCGTCATCGGCGGCTTCGAGTCGCCCGCGGTCGAAACGTACGAGGCGCGCTGCCTCCGCCACCACGAGGTCGCCCCGGCCGGCACGGCGCGCGGCGTCGTCGCCGACGGCGGCTGACCCAACCGCTCCCAGCCGATCGCGACCCGGTCGCGCCGCCGGCGCCGGGGTTGCACGCGCGAGGGCCGCCCGGCCTGCCTGGTGGGGTCCGGCTCGGCCCTGCCGCTCCACATGTTGTCCACGGGTGGATGGAAGTGTGGACAACTTCCGGGCCGCCCGACCCAACTTCGTGGACAAGTGCGTTGTCCCCCTCCCCGCCGGCGGATATCGTTCGGTTTGCCCGAAGGGGCCGGTGGTACAGACGCCGGACCGGTGAGTGATCATCGGACCGGGTCCCCGAACCGCCGCCACGACGACCGCAAGGCCGACGAGGTGGCTGGATACCGGGGCCGCTGCGACAAGGCCGAGCTTGCTTGGCAGTGGCGTGGGCGTGTCGGTACGGTACGGTTCCTTCGGGCGCTTTCGTGTGCGCTCGCCCGTTCGGATCCCCGATGCCCAAGCTGTCAGCCGGCCTGTTGCTCTTCCGTCGCACCGAGGACGGGATCGAGGTCCTGGTCGCCCACCCCGGTGGACCGATGTGGGCGCGTCGCGACATGGGCGCCTGGTCGCTGCCCAAGGGAGCCCCGAACGACGACGAGGTCGACCTCCTGGATGCGGCACGGCGGGAGTTCCGCGAGGAGACCGGTCACCAGCCCCCGGGCGGACCCTATCTCGAGCTGGGAGAGGTCCGGATGCGGTCGGGCAAGGTCGTGCGTGCCTGGGGCGTCGAGGGCGACCTCGACCCGGCGACGGTCGAGAGCATGCGAGTCGAGCTCGAGTGGCCGCCGCGATCCGGGCGCACGGTGACGGTGCCCGAGCTCGACCGAGTCGCGTGGCTCCGCCCGGTGGAGGCTCGCCGCCGCCTCAACCCCGCGCAGGCCGGGTTCGTCGATCGCCTGCTCAACATCCTCGCCCGGCGCTGATCGGCCTTGCACGACTCCGCGGACCTGGTCGACGTCGCTGTCATCGGCGCGGGTATCGTGGGCCTGGCCACGGCGCTCCGGCTGCTCGAGGCACGACCCGGCCTCAGGATCACCGTGCTCGAGCGCGAGGCCCGCGTCGGCGCGCACCAGTCGGGTCACAACTCGGGCGTCGTCCATGCCGGCCTGTACTACGCACCTGGATCGCAGAAGGCGATCCTGTGCCGCGAGGGCAAGGGCCTGCTCGAGCGCTATTGCGAGGACCACGGGATCCCGATCGCCTTCCCGGGCAAGCTGGTGGTCGCGCTCGACGAATCCGAGCTGCCGCGGCTTGCAGCGCTCCGCGAGCGCGGCCTCGCGAACGGCGTCGACGGCCTCGAGGAGGTCGGTCCCGAACGCATCCGCGAGCTGGAGCCCCACGCGGCCGGGATCCGGGCGCTGTGGAGCCCGCGCACTGGGATCGTCGACTTCGCCCGCGTGACCGACGCCTACGCCGCCGATGTCGAGGCGCGCGGGGGCGTCATCGAGCTGTCCCGACCGGTCGTCGCCATCCGTCGTCGAACCGACGCGCTGGTCATCGAGACGCCGGCCGGTGCCCTGCGCGCACGCTCGGTCATCGCCTGCGCGGGCCTGTGGTCGGATCGCGTGGCGGCGCTGACGGGTGACAGGACCTCCGACTCCCCGCGGATCGTGCCGTTCCGGGGCGACTACTACACGCTCGACCCGGACGCGGCGGCACTCGTCAACGGGCTGATCTACCCCGTGCCCGATCCACGGTTCCCATTCCTCGGCGTCCACCTGACGCGGCGGATCGACGGACAGGTGTGGGCCGGGCCGAACGCCGTCCTGGCGTTCAAGCGAGCCGGCTACCGGCGCCGGGACGTGTCCCTGCGCGACCTCGCCGGCACGCTCCTTGATCCGGGCTTCCTCCGCCTCGCCCGCCGGTTCTGGCGGACGGGGGCCGCCGAGATGTGGCGCGACGCGAACCGGGCCGCGTTCACGCGCGAGGTCCAGCGGTACGTTCCGGCCATCTCGGCGAGCCAGCTGCGGTTCGGGCCGTCCGGGGTCCGTGCCCAGGCCCTCGGCCGCGACGGATCGCTGGTCGACGACTTCGACCTCGCGGGCGGTGATCGCGTGCTCCACGTGCGCAACGCCCCGTCGCCCGCAGCGACGAGCTCGCTGGCGATCGGCGGACGGCTCGCGACCCGGGCGATCGAGCGGTTCGGGCTGTAGGCGGTCGCGGCAGGCAAGGACGATCGCGCCCGCCGCCGCGCACCCGAGCCGCGTCGCCGATGCCTCGCCGGGGGCGGACCCAGGACGTACCCTATGGCCGGGCCATCGAGGCCGGGAGGGAACGGAGGAAGAGGCGGATGCTGACCGAGTTCAAGGCGTTCCTGCTCAAGACGAACGCCCTTGCGCTGGCGATCGGCGTGATCATCGGCGTCGCGCTGAACAATGTCGTCACCTCATTGGTCAACGACATCATCATGCCGCCGATCGGGCTCGCCCTTGGTGGGGTCGACTTCGACAGCCTCAAGATCGTGCTCAAGGATGCCGTCAACGGCGATGCCGCGACCGAGGTGGCGATCCGCTGGGGTGCGTTCATCAACACGGTCATCGCGTTCATCGTGATCGCGCTTGTCGTGTTCCTCGTCGGCCGGGCGATGATCAAGGAGCCGGCTCCGGCGCCGCCGCCCGAGCCATCCGACGAGGTCAAGCTGCTGACCGACATCCGCGACGCATTGCGCAAGGGATAGCGCCGGCCCCGGCGTCAAGGCCCATCCCGGACGGGCGTCCCATTCCCGGTCAACCCCGTGAGCACGATCGACGTGACCGGGGCATCCTTCCGCCATGACGCACGAGCCCACCGACCAGGATCTCGCGCCACGCCCGACGCGCAGCGCGGCCCGCCGGCGGCAGACCGGCTTCGGGGCTGCCGGCAGCATGGCGCTGCTGCTGTTCGGGGCGTTGGTCCTGCTCGGCGCGGTCGGCGCCATGATCGCCGTCGCGACCTACGTGTCGCTCAGGAGCGACCTGCCCGACCCATCGGCACTCGAGCAGATCGAGCTGCCGCAGCAATCGGTGATCCTGGACCGGACCGGAACGGTCGAGCTGGCCCGGTTCGGCGAGTTCAACCGCGAGACCGTGACGTTCGACCAGATCCCGCCGGTCCTGGTCGACGCGACGACGGCCGTCGAGGACCGGACGTTCTGGGAGAACTCGGGGTTCGACACGATCGGGATCTTCGCGGCCGGGCTTGACGCGTTGCGGGGACAGGCCCGCGGCGCATCGACGATCACCCAGCAGCTCGTCCGCCAGCGCCTGCTCAACGCCGAGGGCACGGCCCAGACCCAGCGCTCGATCGACCGCAAGCTGCGCGAGGTCATCCAGTCGATCCGGCTCACCCGGGCCTTTCCGGGCGAGGCGGGCAAGCAGCGGATCATGGCCGCTTACCTCAACCAGAACTACTACGGCAACGAGTCGTATGGGGTGAAGGCGGCCGCCAAGAGCTACTTCGGGGTCGAGCTGCAGGACCTGACGCTGGCCCAGGCGGCAATCCTGGCCGCGATCCCCAAGGCGCCGTCGTCCTACGACCTCGTCCAGAACGCGATCGAGGAGTGCGCCGATCCCAGCCAGGACCCGGACACGTGCACCGACACGCGGCTGGTCGTGCCGCTCGACACGCCCATCGCGCAGCGGCGGAACCTGGTGCTGGACCTGATGGAGAAGGGACGCACGCCGCTCACCGGATCGACGTACACGACCGCGGACTTCGAGGCCGCGAAGCTCGAGCCGATCGTCCTCGCGCCCCAGACGACGCCGCGCTGGACCGCGCCCCAGTTCGTGTGGCAGGTCCGCAAGGAGCTCGCCACCCGCGTGTGCGGCGACGGCGTCGAGACCTGCCCCACCCTCGAGCGTGGCGGGTTGACGATCACGACGACGCTCGACACGCGGCTCCAGGGCATCGCCGAGAAGTGGGTCAAGGCCGCCGCCATCGTGCCCCACGCGAAGGACCCCAAGGCCGCGGCCAAGGCGCTCGGCCTGACCTACGCCAGCTGGATGGCCAACCTGCGCTCGAAGGACCTGCACAACAGCGCGATGATCGCCATCGACTACCAGACCGGTGACATCGTCGCCTACGTCGGCAGCGCGGACTACTACGCGACCAAGTCCACGCCCAAGTTCCAGCCCCGGTTCGACGTCCTGAGCGACGGCTGGCGCCAGCCTGGCTCGGCCTTCAAGCCGGTCGTCTACGCCACCGGCATCGACTCCCGGCAGATCACCGCTGCGACGATGTTCATGGACGTCGTCACGGACTTCGGTGGCGGGTACACGCCGAAGGACGCCGACAACTACGAGCGAGGGCCCGTCCGGATGCGCGATGCGCTGCGCTTCTCGCTCAACATCCCGGCGGTCAAGGCAGTCGCGGTGATCGGAACCGGGCGGATCCAGGCCAAGGCCGAGGACATGGGCGTGCGGTTCAAGGGAGGGCCGACGGACGCCGGCCTGTCGTTCGCGCTGGGCGTCGAGGAGATCCACCCCGCCGACCTCGTCCGCGCGTACGGCACGCTTGCGGACGGGGGCCAGCTGGCCGAGCAGACGACGATCCGCACGGTCACCGACAGCAAGGGGGAAACGCTCGTGTCGGAGGCGGACCGGCCGGCGCCCGCGCAGGCGATCGGCGACGGCGCGGCCGGGATCATGACCGACATCCTGGCCGGCAACACCGACCCCAAGCAGAACCCGTACTGGGGCAAGTTCGAGGTCACGGACGGCAAGGCTCGACGTCCCGCGGCCCTGAAGACCGGCACCAACAACGATGCGAAGGACCTCAGCGCATACGGCTACATTGCGCCGCCGGCCGCGGCCGACCGTGACCAGGGCGAGTACGCACTCGCCGTCGGCGTGTGGAATGGCAACTCGGACAACTCGCTCGTCAGCAAGTCCGGGTCCCCGGTGTTCTCCCTCGATGTCAGCACCTACGTCTGGCAGGGGTTCCTCAACGAGGCGACCAAGGGCTGGGCGATCGCGGACTTCACCCGGCCGGGCGGCCTCAAGACTGCCGCGGTCGATCCGTGGACCGGGCTGGCCGCGGATGCCGGCGCGCCTGCGGTCCAGGAGCTGTTCCTCGACGGCACGACGCCGTCGAGCGGCGTGCCGCAGGACGCCCGGTGCGGAGAAGCGGTGCTCCAGACCGCGGGCTTCGAGCGCGATCACGATGCGTGGCTGACCGCGGATCGCGCCTGGCTGGCACGCGCCCAGCGCGGAACGAACGTCCGGGGCGGGCCCAAGGGGACGCTGACCTCGTACTTCTACAACCGCACGTTCAACCCCTACGGCAAGTCCTGGGGGCCGCTGCTCGGCGGGGGCGGCTGTTCGACGCCGACGCCCAGCGTGTCGATCGACCCGTGCGCGACGCCGCTCGACTCGGGCGCGCCGCCGGCGTCCGTCGATCCGCTTGCCTCGCCGGACGCGTCCGCCGTCGTCTGCCCCTCGCCATCCGAGTCCCCGAGCGCGATCCCGTCGGAAGCGCCGTCACCGAGCACCACGCCCACCCCCACGCCGACACCGTCGCCGCCGGGGGGAACGCCGACGCCGCCGCCCTCCCCGACCCCCACGCCATCGCAGCCGCCGGCACCGCCCACGCCGGGGGCAACGGTCGCGGCACCGGCCGCCACCTCCTCGCCGGCCGGCTAGGTCCGGGCTGCGACGGCGGCAGCGCACGCTCGGGGCCGCCGCTCGCCACGCCTCTCAGCGTGCTCTCAGAAAATCCCGTCTATGATCCCCGCGGTCGAGGTCGGGGGATCCTCGCCGATTCCTCCCATGGGCGACGCCCATGCCATCGCTTGTCAACGCGGAGATGCGCATGTCGGATCGCGCTTCCGGGCCCACGAGCCGCTCCCTCATGGCCGGCCGTCTCGCCCTCCTCCTTGGTCTGCTCGCCATTGCGGCGGGACCAGCCGTCCCGATCGTGACGGCCGCCAGCGGCCTCACCGTGACCACCCCGTTCCCCGCGATCGTGGCCGAGCCCGGGACGACGGCATCGTTCAAGCTCTCGGTCGACGTCGCGACCGCACGCAAGGTCGACCTCAAGACGGCGGGCGTTCCTGACGGCTGGACGGCCAGGTTCCGCGGTGGCGGGCTGACGGTCGAGGGCGTGTACGTCGATCCGAAGTCACCGCCGGACCTGACGCTCGACGTGGAGATCCCCGATGGGACGGCGCCCGGCGTGACGAGCATCACGGTCCAGGCAGGCTCGGGCTCGCTGACCGACAGCCTCACCCTCTCGATCCGCGTGGCCGATGCCGCCGCGGGCGACGTGACGCTGACCGCCGACTTCCCCGAGCTGCGCGGTCCCTCGAGCTCCACCTACACGTTCAACCTGACGATCCACAACCAGACCGCCGTCGAGGCCACGTTCTCGATGGACGCCACCGGACCCGATGGCTGGGCCGTGACGGCGAAGCCGGCCGGCGAGGCGCAGGCCACGAGCACCAAGGTGAACGCGGGCAGCACCTCCAACATCACCGTGAGCGCGACGCCACCGACCGACGCGGCCGCGGACACGTACCCGCTCAAGGTCACCGTCACCGGCGGCGGCAAGACGGTGACCACGGACCTGCAGGTGGTGATCACGGGTACCTACAAGCTCGACGTGTCCACGCCGGACCTCGTCCTCTCGACGAGCGCCAACGCGGGCAGCGAGCACGACATGCAGATCACCATCACCAACAACGGCACGGCACCGGTCACCAGCGTGAAGCCGTCGGGGTCCGCGCCAACCAACTGGACCGTCAACTTCGATCCCGCGACCATCGACTCCATCGCGCCCAATGCCTCGTCGACCGTGACGATGCAGATCACGCCCAGCGGCGACGCGATCGCGGGCGATTACAACGTCACCGTGAACGCCAAGGGCGCCGAGGCCAGCGGCAGCACGACCATCCGGGTGCGGGTCGAGACGCCGCAGTTCTGGTGGATCGTGGGCGTCGTCCTGATCGTCGCCGTGTTCGCAGGCCTGTACTGGGTCTTCCGGACCTACGGGCGTCGCTAGCCCATGGCCGACGAGCGGACGCCCCCGTCCGACGGGCGTCGGGGCACGAGATCGAGGCGCCGACCGCGAAGCGGCCTGATGGCAAGGCCGGCGACGACGGACCGGCTGTCGGGGGACGCCGGGACGGACCAGGAGGTCCCGGGCACCGACGCCGCGACGCCCGAAGGCCGTCCGATCCGCCCCTGGGAGGTCGGCAGCAGCGCCCCGTCGGGCGGCGACGCCTCGTCACGCGGCAATGCGCCGCGCGAACGGCGCCGCCGGACCGTCGCATCGCTGCTCGCGGACGTGCCCGACGATGCCGTCATCGTCGCCCGGCGGCTGACCAAGATGTACGGCGAGTTCACGGCCGTCGACTCGCTCGACCTCACGATCCGGGCCGGTGAGGTGTTCGGGCTGCTGGGGCCCAACGGCGCGGGCAAGACGACGACCGTCCTGATGCTGCTCGGGCTCACCGATCCGACCCGGGGCGTGGTGCGCGTCGTGGGCCTCGACCCCACCCGCGAGCCGCTGGCGGTCAAGCGCACCGTGGGCTACCTGCCCGACAACGTGGGCTTCTACGGCGCGATGACCGGCCGCGAGAACCTGCGCTACACCGCGAAGCTCAACGGCCTGCCGCGCCGGGATGCCGAGGCCCGGATCGACGAGCTGCTGGGCGAGGTGCGCCTCCACGATGCCGCCGATCACAAGACCGAGACGTACTCCCGCGGGATGCGCCAGCGGCTGGGCATCGCCGACGCGCTCGTCAAGCGGCCGTCGGTGCTGATCCTCGACGAACCCACCATCGCGATCGACCCCGCCGGCGTCGAGGAGCTGCTCGCGCTGCTCCGGCGCCTGGTCGCGGAGCACAACCTCACGGTGCTCCTGTCGTCCCACATCCTCGGCCAGGTCCAGTCCCTGTGCGACCGCGTCGGCTTCTTCGCCGCCGGCAGGCTGGTCGCCGCCGGGCCGCTCGACGAGCTCGCCCGGGGTGGCGACCGGCTGGTCGAGCTCGAGGTCGGGGTTGACGGTGATCCGGCGACGATCGACCCGGTGGCCATGAAGATCCCGGGCGTGATGTCCGTCGCACCGCACGAGCGCAGCGAGCGCCTCCGGGTGGTGACCGCCTCGTCCGACGTCGCGGCGCCGCTGGCCACGGCGCTCGCCGACGCCGGGGTATCGCTCGTCCACCTGCGGCTCCGCGGGTCCGACCTGCTGGAGCTGTACCGCCGCTACGTCCCGGAGGGTCTCGATGGCGTCCGCTGACACCCCGCACCCCGTGTCGACCCGGGCAACCCGGCGAGCGGAGCGAGCCCCGTCGGGCGGCTGGCGCACCATCGCCGCCAAGGAGTTCACCGACCACGTCGAGAGCATCCGGTTCATCGTGCTGCTCCTGGTCATCGGGGCCGCAGCCGTGATCCCGCTGTACTTCATCTCGACCGAGATCACCGCATCGGCGCCCAAGATCTCCGGCCAGCCGGCCGTGTTCCTCGCCCTGTTCGTGGTCGGGTCGAAGTCCGTCGGGGGCATGACCACGGTCGCGTTCGCGGCCCTGCTGGTGCCGCTGGTGGGGATCGCGTTCGGGTTCGACGGGATCAACAGCGAGCGCACCCAGGGGACGCTGTCGCGGCTGCTCGCCCAGCCGATCCACCGTGACGACGTCGTCAACGGCAAGTTCGCGGCGGGGATCGCCGTGATCGCGGTCATGCTGGGCGTCCTGATCGTGCTCATCTCGGCGATCGGCATCGTCCGGCTGGGTATCATCCCGGCGCCCGAGGAGGTGGCCCGGGTCGTGGGCTGGTGGCTGGCGACGATCCTGTATGCGTCGTTCTGGCTGGCCTTCGCGCTGCTGCTGTCGGTCGTGATCCGCGGCGCGGCGTCCGCGGCGCTGGTCGGGTTCGGGACCTGGCTGGGGCTGATCCTGTTCGGTCAGTTCCTGCTCCCGCTGGCTGCCGATGCGCTGTTCCCGATCAACACGTCCGGGACCATCAACGACGCGTTCGCATCGAACTCCGCCCAGCAGCTGTTCCTGCGGATCTCGCCCGCGACGCTGTACCAGGACATCGTCACGGCGGTCATGAACCCGTCGACCAAGAGCGTGCTCGGCCTGGGCAACCTGGGTCAGTACCAGAGCGCGCAGGAGCAGCTGCCGAGCCTGCTGTCGCTGGACCAGAGCATCCTGATCGTGTGGCCGCAGATCGTCGTGCTCGTCGCGCTCACGGTCGCGATGTTCGCCCTCGCCTACGTCCTGTTCCTGCGCCAGGAGGTCCGCGCGTAGCGGTCACGCCGCCGCGGCCGTCAGCGCGCCGGCCGGCGTATCCGCTGGCGGACCCTCCGGCGGATCGACCGGCCGCCGGATCGGCCGCGGATCGGGCGGCGCATGTCACCGAGCCGTCATCGCCACGTGCGAGAGTGGGTCGATCAGACCGGCGATCCACCAACCCCTACCGGTGACCAGGCCAACGCGATGACACAACCGAACCCGAACCCTGACAGCCAGCCCCGCCGCCGTCCCGAAGCGGGAGGGCTGCGCGCGGCGATCGCCGGCATCGTGGCGGCGGCCGTCGCGCTGGGCGTGGGTGAGCTCGGCGCCGGGATCCTGGTCGGCGCGCCGTCGCCGGTGGCAGCCGTCGGGTCGGTGATCATCGACCTCGCCCCGCCCGGCTCCAAGGACCTCATGGTCTCGCTGTTCGGAACCAACGACAAGATCGCGCTGATCATCATGATCGCGGTCGCGGTCCTTGCCGTGGGAGCCGGGGTCGGCATCCTCGCGCGGCGTTCGACCAGTGCCGCGAACGCGGTCATCCTGGGCGTCGTCGTGGTCGGGTTCGTCGCCTCGCTCCAGGATCCGACCGCGTCCCTGCCGCTCGTCCTGGTGGTCGCCGCGGTGCAGGCCGTCGCGGCCGTCCAGGCGCTGTCCATCCTGCTGAGCGCCGCCGAGATCGGCCACGTGACCTCGAGCGTGCCGCGCCTGGACGACGGGCGCCGCGGGTTCCTCGTCCGCGCCGGCGTGCTGGGCGGCCTGGCGATCGCGGGCGGCGGCGTCGGCCGGTACCTGCTGGAGCGGCGCGCGACCGAGGTGACCGTCGCCGGCGACACCATCCCCGACGCCGTCGATCCCGCGCCGTCACCACCACCGGATGCCTCGTTCGCCGTCGCGGGGATCACCCCCGTCGTGATGCCCAACGGCCGTTTCTATCGCATCGACACTGCATTGATCACACCGGCGATTGACGTCGAAGGCTGGCAGCTCAGGGTCCACGGCATGGTCGATCGCGAGGTCACGTTGACCTTCGCCGAGCTCGTGCAGCTGCCCCTGATCGAGCGCTACGTCACCATCGCCTGCGTCAGCAACCAGGTCGGCGGCGATCTCGTGGGCAACGCGAAATGGACGGGCGTTCGGTTGATGGACGTGCTCGACATGGCCGGCATCCAGCCCGGGGCGACGCAGATCGTGCCGCGTTCCGTCGACGGCTGGACGGCCGGGTTCCCCACGACGTGGATCACGGACACCCCGCGTGACGCGATGATCGCGGTCAAGATGAACGACGCCCCGCTGCCGGCGGAGCACGGCTTCCCCGCCCGGCTCATCGTCCCCGGCCTGTACGGGTACGTGTCCGCCACCAAGTGGCTGAGCGACATCGAGCTCACGACGCTCGAGGCGTTCGACGCCTACTGGGTTCCCCGCGGCTGGGCGAAGGAGGCGCCGATCCTGACGCAGTCCCGGATCGACGTTCCGCAGCACGGGGCCCGGTTGAGCCCGGGTGCCGTCGCCATCGCCGGCGTCGCATGGGCGCCCGATCGAGGGATCTCGAAGGTCGAGGTATCGATCGATGGTGGCGACTGGCAGGCGGCCACGCTTGCGACGGAGCTGAGCGCGTCGACCTGGGTCCAGTGGAAGCTCGCCTGGCAGGCGACCGCCGGGGACCACACGCTGGAGGTCCGCGCGACCGACGGGACCGGCGCCGTGCAGACCGCGGAGCGGACTCGGCCGGATCCGGATGGCGCCCGCGGCCATCACCAGGTCTCGGTGTCCGTGTCCTGACCCGCCTGCGCGACGCAGCGGCCGTGCCTGGCCGCGGCGCCCGCCACGGGGCCACCATCCGTGCACTTCCGGTACGCTCTCCTCCCGGCGTCCCGCCGCTCCCCCACGCAGCAACCGATCCGGATGACCAGACACCGCTACCTGTTCGACACCCCAGACCGCTTCATCGCCGGCACCGTCGGCGAGCCGGGCAATCGCGTGTTCTTCCTCCAGGCCCGCGACGGCGCCCGGATCGTCTCGGTCGCGCTCGAGAAGGTCCAGGTTGCCGCGCTCGCCCAGCGTCTCGACGAGCTGCTCGATGAGCTCGAGCGCAGGGGGATCGAGGGCGCGGCCGAGGACGACACCCTGACCGGCGATCCCGGGCCGCTGGACGAGCCGATCAACGAGGCGTTCCGGGTCGGAACCCTGACGCTCGGCTGGGATACCGGCGACGACCTGGTCCTGGTCGAGGCGCTGGAGCTTGTCGATGTCGATGACGAGGACGCCGCGGAGGACCTCGCCGATGACGACGACGAGGAAGGACCCGATGTCCTGCGCATCCGCGTCACGCCGCTCGCCGCGCGCGAGTTCGTGGCCCGTGCGGTCCGTGTCCTCGCGTCCGGGCGGCCACCGTGCCCCCTGTGCGGCGAGCCGCTGGATCCCCAGGGCCACCTGTGTCCGCGTCGGAACGGGCACCGGCTGAACTGAGCGCGGGGAGCGGTCCAGTGGACGATCGCGACCGGGAGCAGGCGGGCGCACGGGACGCCGAGGTGGACGAGCCGTCCCCGGCAGACCTTGACGAGGAGGCGCAGGAGATCGGCGCGCTCGACCTCCCGATGCCGGTCCTGGACACCGACGACGCGCTCGACCTCCTGCGCAACGGCGATCTCGAGATCGTCGGCCGGCTGTACGCCTCGAGCAACAATGCCCTGCTCTGCCTGGCGACCCGGCGGGACACGGGCGGTGGCGCGGACGCCGCCGCCGAGCTCGTCGCGACGTGCATCTACAAGCCGGTCGCCGGCGAGCGTCCGCTCGACGACTTCCCCGATCGAACGCTGTCGCGGCGCGAGGTTGCGGCGTTCGTCGCGTCGCAGGCCACCCCGTGGAACGTGGTGCCGCCGACGGTGCTGCGCGACGGGCCGTTCGGCGTGGGGATGGTCCAGCTGTGGATCCAGGTCGACGAGTCGGTCGACCCGGTGGGCCTGGTGGTCGATTCGGACACGCGCCTGCGGCGGATCGCGGTGTTCGATGCCGCGCTCAACAACACCGATCGCAAGGCCGGGCACCTGCTCCCGGTCACCGGCGGCCACGTGTACGGCGTCGATCACGGGGTCACGTTCTCGCCCGTGCCCAAGCTGCGGACGGTCCTCTGGAACTGGCGCGGCGAGCCGTTCGCACCCGACGAGGTCGACGTGCTGCGGTCGCTGCGGTCGGATCTCGATGGCGCGCTCGGGGTGACCCTGCGGGAGCTGCTCGACCCGATCGAGGTCAACGCGACCGCGCGCCGCATCGACCGGCTGCTCGCCGCCGGCGTGTTCCCGCAACCCGAGCCCGGACGCCCGGCCCTTCCCTGGCCGCCGGTCTGACCGCGACGGCCCGGTCGTCAGGGTTCCCGGTCCACCGGTAGCCCGTCGCTCGCATCGGCGACCTCGCCGATCAGCGCCAGCTGGTCCGCATCGGGTCGCCGCGCCGTGGCCGGGTGGTCAGCATCGCGCGCTCGACGCGATCGCCCGTCGGACGGCGACATCCGCCGCCGCGTCTCGACCTCGACCCGCGCCCCGTCGGACTCCAGCGCCGGGTGCTCGACGAGCGCCACGACGCGGCTGGCCATGAACCGTCCCGTGCGGACCGGTGTCCCGCCGCGGGTGACCTCGGTGACCTCCACCACGCCGCGCGCGGTCGTGACCTCGAGCCGGCGCCCGTTGCGCGACGCGAGGATCTCGAACGTCTGGGTCCCGTGCCCGGTGTCGACCACGATCTCGACTCGATCGCCCTTCATGGCGGCACGATACCCCGGGTCGATGACGCGCCGCTCATCGGGCCGAGCCTGACCGCTCGGCGTTGCGCTCCCGGGCCTCGCGCGCCTGCTGCGCCAGCTGGCGGAGCTGCGCCCGATAGCGCTCCGCCGCCGGGCTGCTCAGCACGTCCTCGACCGGCACGCCCAGCACCCGCCGGATGCGCGCCTGGGCCGCCGTCCAGCGAGCCCGGAACGGCTCCCGGTCGGCTTCAGCGAGGAACTCCCAGCCCACGCCGGCCTGCAGCGCGGCGGTGCGCATATGGCTGCTGGAATGCGCGGACTCGACCTCGGACAGGTAGGCGTCGAACTCGTCGGGATCGTTGCCGTAGCCGGGCTCCCGGTCCGGGCCCGTCTCCGCCGGCCGGTTCACACGCTCCGCCTGCTGCTCGACGTGGCGATACTCGTGGAGGAGCGTCGCGTGGAGCTGCTCGAGCGCGCCGGGCCGGCCCGGGCCGAGGATCCGCGGGCTCACCTTGAAGCGCGGGTTCGGCAGCCGTCGTGACGGATCATCCGGATCGGCGAACGAGGCCCGGAACGACGCCACGGCTCCCATCGCGCCGACGTCCCCGATCTCCCACAGGTCGCCCGCCCCCGACGTCCGGAGGAGCTTCGGATCGAGCTCCCCGCGAGCCGTCATCGCCGCCACGGCCACGCGCAGCGCCTCGGCCTGGTTGCCGGCCTCCACCTGGCGTGCGAACTCGGCCGCCGTGTCCGCCGGCAGCGGCGACGACTCGGCGGCGGGTCGGCTGTAGATGTCGAGCCGCTGCACCGTGGGCGTGGGCGCAACCCAGCTCGCCGTGGCGCGGTTGCCGGCCAGCCGCTGAAATGCCAGGACCTGGGCGGCGGCGGGGCCGAATGCGCGCGCCAGCAGCTCCGGCGGTGCGGCGGCCCGGTCCGCCGGCAACCGCTGGCCGCCTGCCAGCGGGCCGATCGGGGGGCGCTTCGGTATCCGATCTGCGACCAATGACCAACCCTCGGAACGTGCCGTGGACAAAGGATCGCGCGGCGCACGGGGCTCCGGCGGTCCGTTCGGGCAACGGCGGGGGCGAACGGGCTGCCCGAACGGGTGGCTGGGCCTGCGCGCGCTGAGGGCTCCCCTCGGCAACGCGTGCCTCGCCGCCGGACGGATCTTCGCCGCGATGCGGGCGCGTCCTCGGGGCCCACGCGCGGACGGCCGATGCGACCGCCCTCGTTGGGGCAGGATGGACGGGTGAGACGCTGGAACGGCTGGGGCGACGATGGCGACGACACGGAGCTGGGCCGCGGCGCGCGCCGGTTGCTCGAGCAGCGGCTCGGACCCGCGACGCCGCCGGTCGATGCCGTCCTCGAGGACGTGGTTGCCGCGGTCCCCGCCTCGAGGCTGAGCGCATATCCGGCCCTGTCGGACGATCCGGAGCTGCGCGTGCGGCGGGCGCGCGGCCAGTCGTTCCCGGACCTCGTCGCGCTCCGGTCGGGTCGCATCGACGCAGTTCCCGACGCGGTCGCGCGCCCGATCGACGACACCCAGGTTCGCGAGCTGATCGACCACGCGCGGAGCGTCGGCGCGCGACTCGTGCCGTACGGCGGCGGCACCAGCGTCGTGGGCGGCGTGTCCGTCCGGGCGCTGCCAGATCCGGTGATCACCGTGGACCTGGGCCGGCTCGCCGGCGTCCGGTCGGTCGACGAGCGCAGCGGCCTGGTCACGGCGGGCAGCGGGACGACCGGCCCGGCGCTCGCGACCACGCTGGCGGGCGTCGGACTGACCGTGGGCCACGAGCCGCAGTCCTGGGAGCTGGCGACGGTCGGGGGCTGGGTCGCGGCGCGCGGGTCCGGGCTGCGGAGCATGGGCGTCGGGCGGATCGAACAGCTGTACGCCGGCGGGCGGCTCCAGGCGCCGGCCGGTACGCTCGACATGGCCCCGTACCCGGGCTCGGCGGCCGGGCCGGACGTGCGCCAGCTGGTGCTGGGGTCGGAGGGCCGGCTGGGGATCCTGACCGACGTGATCCTGCGCACGACGCCGCTGCCCGAGGTCGACCTGCTGGAGGCCTGGGCCCTGCCCGGCTGGGCGGCGGCGCACGAGGCGGTGCGTGCGGTCGCCCAGGCGCGACCGGGCCTGTCGCTGCTGCGACTGTCGACGCCCGCCGAGACGCAGACGCTGCTGGCCTTCGCGGAACGCCCGATGCAGACGACGGCGCTCGGCGCATACCTTCGTGCGCGGCGCCAGCCTGCCGACTGGGCCCTGGTGCTGCTGGGTGCCTCCGGTCGACGGCGCGTGGCTCGCGCGGCGCGTGCCGAGGCCGTGTCGATCCTGCGCGGGTTCCACGCGGTCCGGGTTCCCGGTCTGGCCGCGACCTGGTCCAGGACCCGCTTCCGCTCACCGTACCTGCGCAACGCGCTGTGGTCGGCCGGCTACGGCTCGGACACGCTCGAGACCGCGACCGACTGGACGCACGTCCCATCGCTGCTCGCCGGCCTCGAGGCGGCCGTCGCAGGGGCACTCGCGCCGCGCGGCGAGCGCGTCCACCTGTTCACGCACCTGTCGCACCTGTACCCGTCAGGGTCGAGCCTGTACCTGACGTACCTGTTCCGCCTGGGGCCGGATCCGGACGAGACGCTCGACCGGTGGCAGGCCATCAAGCGCGCGGCCTCGGAGGCGATCGTCGCCGAGGGCGCGACGATCAGCCATCACCACGGGATCGGGACGGACCATGCGCCGTACCTGTCGTCGGAGAAGGGGCCGCTCGGGATGGCGGCGCTGGAGTCGATCGTGCGGACGTTCGATCCCGACGGGCTGATGAACCCCGGCGTGCTGCTCGTGGACGGACGTCGGTGACGACGAGGCCGCGACACGGTCGCCGACGGGGCCGCGTGACCGCGCCGACGGGGCCCCATGATCGCCGACGGCGCCGCATCACGGCGGCGGGGACCCGATGACCGCCGACCGCCTGCTGGCGCTCGATGTCGGGACGCAGAGCGTCCGGGCGATGGTGTTCGACCCGGCCGGGAACCTGCTGGCCCGCGCGAAGGTCCCGATCGAGCCGTACGTCGACGGGCCTCCCGGCTGCTGCGAGCAGGATCCGGACCTGTTCTGGCGTGCGATCGGTGAGGCGTGCCGGCAGCTGTGGGCGATGCCCGATGGCCGTCGCGACGCACTGGCCGGCGTCGCGCTCACGACCCAGCGTGGGACCGTCGTCGTCACCGATGAGGCCGGCGAGCCGCTGCGGCGGGCGATGATCTGGCTCGATCGCTGCCGCGTCGAGGGGCTGCCCAGGATCGGCGGCCGGTGGGGCGTCCTGTTCCGCGCCGCTCGCGTGACCGAGACGGTGGCGATGTTCCAGGCCGAGGCCGAGGCGAACGTCATCCGCGCCCGTGAGCCCGGGGTATGGGCGCAGGTCCGGCGGTACCTGCTGCTGTCGGGCTTCCTCACCCATCGCCTGACCGGGGAGCTCGCGGACTCGGTGGCCGCCCAGGTGGGCTACCTCCCGTTCGACTACAAGGCGCTTCGCTGGGCGAAGCCGGGCGACTGGAAATGGCAGGCGGTTCCGGTCGAGCCCGCGTGGCTGCCCCGGCTGGTGCCGCCGGGCGGCATGCTCGGGACCATCAGCGCCGCCGCCGCCGAGGCGACGGGGATCCCCGCGGGCCTGCCGTTGATCGCCGCCGCGGGGGACAAGGCGTGCGAGGTGCTCGGGTCCGGGGCGCTCGACCCGCACGTGGGCGCGATCTCGCTGGGCACCACGGCCTCCATCAACACCACCCATCGCCGGTACGTCGAGGTCATCCCGGTCGTGCCCCCCTACCCCGCCGCGGTCCCCGGCGCCTACAGCCTCGAGGTCAACGTCTATCGCGGCTACTGGATGATCGAATGGTTCAAGCGCGAGTTCGGGGCGGCCGAGGTCGCCCGCGCCGCGGAGCTGGGCGTGGAGACCGAGGCGCTGTTCGACGAGCTGGTTGCCGCGACCCCGGCCGGCTCGATGGGCCTCGTGCTCCAGCCGTACTGGTCGCCGGGCGTGCGGATCCCGGGCCCCGAGGCCAAGGGTGCCGTCATCGGCTGGGGCGACGTGCATACCCGTGCCCACCTGTATCGGGCCATCCTCGAGGGGCTCGCGTACGCGTTGCGCGAAGGCGCCGAGCGGACGGTGCGACGAACGAAGGTGCCGATCCGCGAGCTGCGGGTCTCGGGCGGTGGCAGCCAGAGCCCGTCCGCCGTCCAGCTCACCGCCGACGTGTTCGGGCTGCCCACCTCGCGCCCGCACACCCACGAGACGTCCGGGCTGGGGGCCGCGATCGATGCCGCGGTCGGGCTGGGGATCCACCCCACGTTCGAGGCGGCGGTCGCCGCGATGACGCGGATCGCCGAGACCCGCGACCCGGATCCGGCGACCCGCGCCATGTACGACGACATGTATCACGCGGTCTACCTGCGGCTGTACGACCGGCTGAAGCCGCTGTACGGCGAGATTCGACGCATCACCGGGTATCCTCCGCCGGCGTGACCTGGCCCGATCGGCGACGGGAGTCGGGGTCCGGGTGGGCATGGCCCGAACGGGTGGTTTGACAGAATCGACCATCGGCCCGATGCTCTACAGGTATCGCCCGAGTGAACGCGGCCGACAGGTCGACGCCAAACCGCGCAACCTCCGCCGCGCCGGGCACCAAACGAACGCCGCTCCGGCCCCGTATGTCCGGCCGTTGGAGCGGCAAGGCACCCATCCCAACCCGATGGGCTGCCGGGAAAGGAACTCTCGTCACATGCTCACCCGCGCCACCACGAACGCCGTGGCGCATCGCGCCAGCTCGATGCGCCGAATGCGCCGCCGAGCCGTCGCAGCGAACCGGCTCTACTGCGCCACCAACGGCTGCACCAGCTTCCTCGTCATCGACGAGCTCGGCGGTGTCGCCCATTGCGAGATCTGCGGTTACGTTCGCAGGCTCAACTGATACGACCCCGCGGCAGGGACACTTCGCTCCCGCCCGGGTCTGACCGTCGGCCGGCCCTGAGGGCCGGCCTTCGTGTTTCCGGCGTCATCAGCGGGGTGGCATCGCCTCGAAGGTGCGATCGATGTCCGCGAGCATCCGGACGGTCGCGTCGGTGACCACCTCCAGGTAGCGCTCGCCGAACTCGGCCGTCGCGCCGCGGGCGTCGCCCCAGGTCCCGGAGTGGGTCGCCCGGTGCACCGAGCCCGGCGCCGAGAAGAAGAACGCGGTGTGAACGGCGGCGGGACCCGCGACATCGGGAAACGGCGGGAACTCGACGTTCGCCCGGTCCATGTCGACGAGATCCGGGTTGATCGCCAGCACCGCCGACGTCTCGCCCTTGTTTGCGTGCAGGCCGTTGGACGGATCGAAGTACTCGGCGGCCTCGGCCGGGGTCATGCCGTCCCAGTAGTTGATCGGGAACGCGTCCACGCCATCGGGCAGCCGCTCTCGGACGTTCGCGCAGGCATAGGCAATCGCATACGTGTTGTCGTAGTGGCCGTTGAGGAACACGATCCGCCGGAAGCCGATGGAGGCGAGCGACGCGCACACGTCCTCGATCAGGGCCATGAACGTCGGGATCCGGATATGGACGACGCCCGTGAACCCGACGTGCGGGTAGGACAGCCCGTAGTTGACGGACGGAGCGACCAGCGCGTCCACCTGCGGAGCGACGCGTCGCGCCACCTCGACCGGGATGAGGACATCGGTCGCGAGCGGGCCGTGCGGGCCGTGCTGCTCGGTGGAGCCGACCGGCACGATCACCGTCCGATGTTCGGCCAGGAACGCCGCCACCTCCGGGTCGGTCATCTCGCCCATGAACACGGTTGCCGGCTTCATCGCGCGGGTCCTCCTCGCCTCATCCGATGGTGGTGGTCAGCTCGCCGATCCGTTCGATCGAGACGCACACGATGTCGCCCGGCTGCAGGCGGCGGTCAGGCCCCGGTGGGATGGCCAGCCGAGCCGGCGTTCCGGTCGCGATCAGGTCGCCCGGCCGCAGCACGGCATGGCGGCTGAGGAACGCGACGATCTCGGGGATCGTGTACCGCATCCTGCCGGTGCGCCCATCCTGGATCGGATCGCCGTTGATGGTGCATTCCAACCGGAGGTCCAGCGGGTCGAGCTCGTCGCGGGTCACCAGCGCTGGGCCGACAGGGCAGAACCCGGGCATCGACTTGCCCAGCAGCCACTGGTCGCCGTCGAGCCACGGGTCGCGCGACGAGATGTCGTTGATGCACGTGTAGCCGAACACGTGGCGCATCGCCTCACCCGGCGAGACGTCGAACGCCGGCTCGCCGATCACGATACCCAGCTCCACCTCGGCGTCCACGTTCGCCGTCAGTGTTCGATCCCAGGCGACGACCGCGCCATGTCCGATGACGGACGTCGGTGCCTTGCCGTAGACGAGCGGACGCGGCGGCCGCGCGGCGGCCGGCTCGCCCGGCTCGCCGTAGTTGAGCCCGATGGCGTAGATCGCACCCGGGTCGGGCACCACGGGGCCGAGCGTCATGCCGGCCATCGGGCGCCACGCCGCGTCGCCCTGCCGGGCCGTCCACTCGCTCACGCGGGCCAGCGCGCGCTGACCCCCGGCGGCGATCTCACGCACGGATCCGAGGCCGGACGGCGCGCCCGCCAGATCGAGCGCACGGTCGCCGTCCACGACGGCCGCCGAGCTCGACCCGTCCACGTCGATCGTTACGAGGCGCATCGTCAGGCCCGCGCGCCGGCGTCGGCGAGCATCGGGCTGACGGCGGCCCGCATCACGTCCGCCATGCCACCCACGCCCGTCCAGCGCTCGAACGCGATCGCGGCCTGGGCGATGAGCATCTCCGACCCGTTGGCCGCGCGCAGGCCGCGGGCACGCGCGGCACGCAGGAGCGGCGTCTCGAACGGGACATAGACCAGGTCGAACACGGTCGCCCGCGCGGGCAGGGCATGGACGTCGATCGTCGTCCCGGGATCGACCATGCCCACCGTCGTGGCATTGACGGCAAGGTCGGCCGTCGCCAGCGCGGCGCCGAACCCCGGGTCACCCAGTGCCATCGCCGCGCAATCGCCCGAGCCCACCGCCGCGAGCCGTTCGACCAGGGCCGTGGCGCCCGCGACCGTACGGTTGCCGATGATGACCCGTCGCGCACCGGCCGAGAGACAGGCGTAGACCACCGCGTGCGCCGCTCCACCGGCACCGGCTACGACGACCTCGAGCCCGTCCAGCGGTCGACCCATCGCGATCTCGACACCAGCCACGAACCCCGGCGCGTCGGAGTTGAACCCCACCAGCCGCCCGTCGGCTTCCCGCACCACGTTGTTGACGGCCCCGATCGTCTCCGCTTCGGCCTCCACCTCGTCGCACAGCCCGGCGACGACCCGCTTGTACGGCGCGGTGACCCCGAGCCCGAGCCATTCCGGCCCCCGCGCCGCGCGGACCGCGTCCTCGACCGCGTCGGGGTCGAGCTCCCTGAGCACGTAGCGTGCATCGATCCCGGCAGCCGCGAACGCCGCGTCGTGCATGACCTGGGAGTGCCGGCGGCGAAGCGGCTTGCCGAGCAGGGCGACGTATCGGGTCATCGTGGCCAGACGCGGGGCGGGCGGCGAACCGGACCGGCGGTGGGCGGGAACGTCACATTGGGGATGATCTCGTCCACCCACTGCTGAAGCTGGGCCGGGTCCGGGGTCATCGTGTGGAGGAAGAAGTACTCGACCCCCGCGTCCACCCTCGCCTGCAGGGAGGCGATGATCTCATCCGGCGTGCCGAACAGGTAGACGGTCTCGAGGTACTTCGGCCCCCGCTCGTTGCTCATCACCTTGAGGAACGCCCGGTGTTGCTCCTCACGGGCCTTGGCGGGATCCGTGGTCAGCACGAGATGGAGGAAGTTCTCGTGCGTGACCAGCGTGTTCTGCGGATCCCGTCCGGCTGCACGCATGGCGGCCTGGAGCTCCGTCCAGTCGCGGGCGATGTCCGGCGGCGGGCATGTCGGGCGGGCAATCCAGCCGTCGGAGCGGATCGTTCGCGCCTTCACCGACTCCACGAACCGGGGTACGTCCGGGGACTTCGGGTCCGCCAGCTGGGAGCCGCCGCCGATCCAGAGCAGCGGCCGCTGTGTCGTCCGCGGCTCGATGAACACGCCGTCCACCGAGTAGTAGCGACCGTGGTAGCTGACGGTGTCCCCTTCGAGAAGGGGCATCATGATGTCGAGCATCTCGTCGGTGCGGCGGCCGCGCTCGGACTTCTTTACCCCGACGGCCCCGTACTCCGCGTCGTTCCAGCCCACGCCCGCGCCGAGGATGACCCGATTGTCCGATAGGAACTGGAGCGTGGCCAGCTCCTTGGCCAGGATGACCGGGTTGCGCAGCGGCATGATCAGGATCGACGTCCCGAGCCGGACCCGCTCGGTGGCGCCCGCTGCCACGGCCAGGCTCATCAGCGGCTCCAGCCAGTTGACGGAGTAGAAGCGACGAGCCGCGAGCAGGTGGTCCGTGATGAACAGGGAGTCGAAGCCCAGCTCCTCGACCTCGCGCGCGAAGGACTTGACTCCCCGGGCGCGTTCGGCACCGTCGCCCTCCCAGATGTAGGACGGAAGGAAGACACCGAACCGGCCGATCTCACTCATGGAGCGTGCTCCTCCTGTGCGTCGGCCTCATCGGCCTCGATACCCTGGCTCTCGCTTGTCGAAGAAGGCCGCCGCGCCCTCGAGCATGTCGTCCGTCGCAAACACGCGCGCGGACGCGGCCAGCTCGGCCGACAGGCCGGCGTCCAGGTCGATGTCCGCGGCATCGTCGATCAGCCGCTTTGCCTCGCGAACGGCGACCGGGCCACGCGCGCTGATCTCGCGCGCGAGGGCGTCCGCGGCGGCCAGCGCCTCGCCCGCCGGGACGACCGCGTTGACCAGGCCGATGCGCTCCGCCGCCTCGGCGGTCAGGACGCGGCCGGCCAGGATCAGCTCCTTGGCCCGGGCCGGGCCCACGATCCGCGGCAGCCGTTGGGTGCCGCCGCTGCCCGGGATGACCGCGAGCCGGACCTCCGGCATGCCCAGGCGGGCGCTGGCGGAGGCGATCCGCAGGTCGCAGCACAGGGCGAGCTCGAGGCCGCCACCGAGGGCGTTGCCCTCGATCGCCGCGATCGTCGGCATCGGCAGCCGTGCGAGCTCGGTCCACGCGCGTTGCTCGAGCTCCAGCCGATCCCGACCCGCGGGTCCCCGCTGGGCCTCGAACTCTCCCACGTGCGATCCGGCGCTGAACGCGCGGTCCCCGCGACCGCTCACGACAACCGCGCGCACGGCGTCGGCTGACGCGGCGGAGAGCGTCGCCAGCGCGTCACGCAGCTCGCCGATCAGCTCGGCCGTGACCAGGTTGAGCGGCGGGTTGACGAGCTCGAGGTGGGCGACGGGGCCGAGCTCGAGCGAGATCAGGCCGCTCATCCGGCGACTCCGAAGTCCGCCGCCAGGCCCATCGGTCCCGCGGCGTAGAGTCGGGTGTCCATGGCGCGCAGGTCGCCGGCGACGCGGGGCCGGAAGCCCATGCGGCCCAGGACGTCCCGCTCGACATCGATCCCCGGCGCGACCTCGGTCAGCACCAGCCCGTCGTCAGCAAGGGCGAACACGGCCCGATCGGTGATGTACCGGACCTGCTGCCCGCGCTCGCGCGCGAGCGGCCCATTGAACGAGACCTCCCGAACCCGGGGAACGAACTTGTGCAGGCCCCCTTCGTTGACGATCCGCACGCCGCCGTCGATCTCGAGCTGCAGTCCCTGCGCCGTCAGGGTGCCCACGAAGTTGATGCGGGGCGTCCGGGCGCTGATGTTGGGGAAGCCGCCCGGGCCGCGGACCCGCCCCTCGAAGGCGTGGACGTTCACGTTGCCCTCCGCGTCCACCTCCGCGAACGACAGGCTGGCGATATCGAGCCCGCCACCGTCGTAGAAGTCGAACATGTAGGGCTGGTCGATCATCGCCTGGTAGTTGAAGCCGGCACCGCCCTCGTTGCCGGCGACCGGGACGCCGCCGAAGATCCCCTGCTCCACCGTCAGCGTGAGCCGGTCGGTGATCCCCTCCTCCCAGGCGACCCGCCCGATGAGCTGGCTGATCCCGAACCCGAGGTTGCAGATCGCACCCGGCGGGAACTCCAGCAGCGAGCGCCGGGCGATGATCTTGCGCACGTCGAGCGGCAGCGGCGGCTCGGGCACGACGGGCTTGCGCAGCGCCCCGGCGTAGTACGGCGAATCACGCGTGATGTACGTCTGCCACTGGTCCGGGTCGACGTACACGTGGTCGACGAGCGCCCCGGGCACCTTCACGTCCCGCTGCGGAAGACCGCCTCGTCGCGCGAGCTGGCGAACCTGCGCGATCACGATGCCGCCGCTGTTGCGGGCGGCCATCGCCATCGCCAGCATCTCGCCCTGGACGGCCTCGTCCTCCATGGTCAGGTTCCCGTCCTCGTCCGCCGTGGTTCCCCGGATCACCGCGACGTCGATCGGGAACGCATGGAACAGGAGCCACTCGCGCCCGCGCAGCGTGACGACCTCGACCAGGTCCTCCGTCGTCCGGGCGTTCTGCCGGCCGCCCGTCTGGCGCGGATCGACATACGTCCCGAGACCGACGTGGGTCACCAGGCCCGGCCTTCCGGCGGCGATCTCGCGCATCAGCTGCGACAGGACGCCCTGTGGGAAGGAGTAGGACTCGAGCTCGTTCGCCTCCACCAGCGCGCCCAGCCGCGGCTCGTTGCCGATGTTGCTGCCGATGGTGCGGCGCATCAGCCCGGGCAGGCCGAGCTGCGAGAAGCCGCGCTCCGCGAAGTCGCCGATGCCCACCACGCGGACGGTGGTCAGGTCACGTGGCCGGCCCTCGGCCGTGTACACCGCCGCCAGCTCGTCGATGAATCGCTGCGGCAGGGCATGACCGGCGCCCGAGCCGGCGATCAGGAGCGTCATCCCGTCACGGACGAGGCCGACGGCGTCGCGGACGTCCACCACGGTGGTCACGGCATATACCCCCCGGCATTCGGGTTGAGCGTCTGGCCCAGGAACAGGGCCGAGGCATCGGACAGCAGGAACATCACCGTGTCCGCGACCTCGTCCGCGCGTCCGAACCGTCCGAGCGGCATGTCCACCAGCCGTCGCCGGCCCTCCTCGCTGTCGGCGAGCTCCGTCGTCATGCCGGTCACGGTCATGCCCGGCGCAACGGCGTTGATCCGGATCCCCTTGGGGCCGAACTCGCGCGCCAGTGCCCGCGTCAGGCCGATGAGCCCGGCCTTGGCGGCGCTGTAGGCCGCGGTCTCGGCGATTCCCATCTGGCCGAGCCGCGAGGCGACGTTGACGATCGTGCCGCCCCCCTGGGAGATCATTCCCGGCAGCGCAGCACGACAGGTGTGGAAGGCGGCCGTGAGATCGGTTCGCAACACGGCATCCCACGCCTCGGGCGTGATCTCGAGGAACGGCCCCACCTGCGTCAGCCCCGCGTTGTTGACCAGGCCGTCGATCCGGCCGAAGCGATCGATGACCCGCGCGACCAGGCCCTCGGCGGCCGATCCGTCGGCGATGTCGGCACCGAACACGTCGACCTCGGCGCCGGCGTCTCGCGCGCGTGCGGCGGTGGCGTCGGCGCCATCCGGCGATCGGTGAAAGTGGACGGCGACCCGAGCCCCTTCTCCGGCGGCCTTGACGGCGACCTCCGCGCCGATGCCCCGGCTGCTGCCGGTGACCAGGACCACGCGCCCCGCGAGCGAGTCCGGCATCAGGCGAGGCCCGCCGCGTCGAGCGCCTCGCGGACGCGCGCAGCCGCCTCCTCGGACACGGGCGTGAGCGGTGGCCGCATCACCGTGCTGTCGATGACGCCGAGGTGCTGGAGGGCGACCTTGGTACGAGCCCGATAGTCGCGCACCGGCTGGCCGTAGACGGCCTCCTCGAGTGGCAGGATCCGCTCCCAGATCTGGCGCGCCTCGTCCCAGCGACCCTCGCGGGTGAGCCGGACCATCTTCACCTGGAGGTCGGTGGCCAGCGTCCCGAACCCGATCAGGGCCCCCTCGGCGCCCATCACGAACGACTCGTACACGAAGTTGTCGTCGCCGGTCAGCAGGTCGATCGGGCGGGGCAGGCGCTCGATCATCCGCCGCGTGGCCAGGTACAGGCGGGCGTCAAACGACGCCTCCTTGAGGGCGACCACGCTGTCGATCGCGGCGATCCGGCCGAGCGTCTCCTCGCTGAAGATCACGCCACCCAGCGCTGGCTGGAGCTGGAAGGCGATCAGGGGCAAGCCGCAGCCGCGGGCGACGGCCTCGTGGTAGGCGACCGGGATCGCCGGATCGAGCGGCGTCCCCTGGTAGGCGGGGATCGGGAACACCAGCAGCCCGCGTGCTCCTGCGCCCTCGGCGCGCTTCGCCTCCTCCACCGCCTGGGCCGTGAACGAGGCCGACAGGCCGGCCACCACCGGGATGTCGCCGGCCTCGTCCACCGCGACCCGGAGCACCCGCTCGCGCTCGTCGGGCCACAGGTGGGGGCCCTCTCCGGTGTCCGCGTTGATCGCGAGCGCCACCGGGCCCTGGGGCAGGAGCCACTGGAGGTAGCGCCGGTACGCCGCCTCGTCGAACCGCCCGTCGGCGTCGAACGTGACCACGCAGGCGGGCACGATGCCGCGCAGGTTGAGGCTCATCTGGTTCCTCCATGGACGGTGCTGGCTGTGGCTGGGGTGGTGGCCGGCTCGCTCGAGGGGTTCGCCGAGTTCGCCGGCAGCGCGTGTGCCGGCGGTGTGCTCGTGGATTCGCGGAGGATCACCTCGGTCGGAAGCGTCGTGGGCTCCGCGGGATCGCCGCCCAGCACGCGCGCGGCATAGGCGAACCCGCGGCGCCCCATCTCGCGCAGCGGCAGGCGGACGGTGGACAGGCTGGGCGAGGTGATCGCCGCCGTTCGGATGTCGTCGAAGCCCGCCACGGAGACCGCCCGAGGGACCTCGATGCCCAGCTCCCCCAGCCGCTCCAGGGCACCCAGCGCGAGCAGGTCGTTGGCGCAGCAGATGGCCGTGAACGGGGCATGGCCCGCGAGCAGGTGGTCCACGCCGAGTGCTCCACCGACGTGGTCAAAGGACGTGTCGATCACGAGGTCGGCGTCGAACGGGATCCCGGCCTCTGCGAGGCCACGCCGGTACCCCGCCAGGCGTTCCCGCGCGACGTACAGGAGCGGCGGTCCGGCGAGGAACGCGATACGGCGATGCCCGAGACCGACCAGCGCCGCCACCATCGACGCAACACCCTCGCCGTTGTCGACGCCGATCTCCGGCGGACCCATGGCGTGCGGCGACAGGTGGACCACGGCGGCACCGTTGTCACGCATCGCGGCCACGTGCCGCGGCAGCTCCTCGTTGAGCGCGGGGTCGTCGATCCCGCTGCCGGCAAAGATGATCGCGGCCGCCCGGATCGAGCGCAGCAACCTGACGTACGAGCTCTCGCGGGCGGCGTCCCGCTCCGAGCTGCACGTGATGACGAGGTAGCCGGACGCCGAGGCCGCGTCCTCGACCCCGCGGACGACCTCGGAGAAGTACGGGTCCGTGATGTCGTGGACCAGGACGCCCACGACCGGGACCTGGCTCTTGAGCAGCCCGCGGGCGAGCGCGTTGGGCACGTAGTCGAGCGTCCGGGCCGCCTCGAGCACGCGCTCGCGAGTGCCCGGGCTGACGGGGTAGTCGGCCGCGGACACGACCCGCGAGGCCGTCGCGATCGAGACGCCCGCCAGCCGGGCGACCTCGGTGATCGACGACATCAGTACGGGAACGGATACGACTTGGCCTCGTCCCGCACGGTCACCCACTGCCACTGGGTGAACTCGTCCCAGTTGGCGGCGCCACCGAAGCGGGAGCCGTTGCCCGAGGCCCCCATGCCGCCGAACGGGATGACCGCCTCGTCGTTCACCGTCTGGTCGTTGACATGGACCATGCCGCTCCGGATCCGCTGCGCGATGGCCAGCCCGCGGGAGATCGAGCGCGAGTAGACGGCGCCGGCGAGCCCGTGCTCGCTGTCGTTGGCCAGCGCCAGGGCCTCCTCGTCGGTGTCGAACACGACGATCGGCGCGACCGGCCCGAACGTCTCCTCGGTCCACACCGGCAGATCCGTGGTCACGTCCGCGAGGACGGTGGGTCGGTAGAACAGGCCCTCGTGGGTGCCGCCTTCGACCAGCCGCGCACCCCCTTCGATCGATCGCCGGACGATGCCGTCCACCCGGGCGAGCTGCTTCTCGTTGACGATCGGACCGAGGTCGACGTCCTCGCGGTACGGATCCCCGGTCCGGAGGCGTCGCGCCTTCTCGACCAGGGCGTCGACGTAGTCGCCCACGACGCTGCGATGGACGATGTGCCGTCCGACCGCGAAGCAGACCTGGCCCTGGAACTGGAACGAGGCGTAGGCACCGGCGGATGCGGCGGCGTCGAGGTCCGCGTCGTCGAGGACGACGAACGCGTTGTTGCCACCCAGCTCCAGCGACACCTTCTTGAGTCGCCCGCCCGCGAGCTCCCCGACCCGCCGGCCGGCGACCGTCGACCCGGTGAACGACACGGCATCGACACGCGGGTCGGTGACGATCGCCTCGCCGGTCTGCGCCCCGCCGACCACGACCTGGAGCAGTCCCTCCGGGAGGCCCGCCTCGGCGAACACCGCCGCGAACATCGCCCCGCCGCACACCGGGGTCTGCGGGTCGGGCTTGAGCACCACCGCGTTGCCCAGGGCCAGCGCCGGTGCGACGACGCGCATCCCGAGCACGCTGGGCGAGTTCCAGGGCGTGATCGCCCCGACCACGCCGACCGGGATGCGCCGGACCATCGACAGCCGGCCCGACTGCGCGGACGGGACCAGCGAGCCGTACGGCTGCGACGGCATCGTCGCCGCGTTGAGGATCTCCTGCACGGTGAAGTTCTGCTCATGGTGCATCTTGGTGTGCACCGCGCCCGTCTCGCGCTGCGTCCAGGCACCCAGCTCGTCCCGATGGGATTCGTAGATCTCCGCCGCGCGGCGAAGGATCCGCGCCCGCTCGATGTAGCTCGTCTCGGCCCACGCGGGCTGTGCTGCGGCAGCGGCCGCAGCCGCCCTCGCGACGTCCTCCGCCGTCGACTGGGTGACCGTGATCAGCGGTCGTCCGGTCGCCGGCTCGCGCGTCTCCAGTGGCTCGCCGGTACCGGGCCGCCAATCACCGAGGAACGGCTCCAGCCATGCTGTCGAGGCGGTTGCGACCATGTTCATCTCCCTGTTCTGCTGGCCGTGAGCGGCGGGGCGTGCCGCGGTCGACGGTGTTGGCCGCTGCCATCGGCGTCGACCGTCGACAGCGGACCGGCCGTGTCAGCGGATCACGGCGCGATGGCCGGTCGCCGGATCTCTCCACACCGGCCCCCGGGCGATCACCTTGTCCGTGAGGCCCTCCTCGATGAAGTCCGGCACCTTCCACGAATACAGCGTCTTTGCCTCCTGGCCCGGGTAGCCGAGCCGTTCGCGAACGTCGCCGTCGGTGTAGTAGCCGAACACCACCACGGACACGAGCGTTGAGTGAAGGTCCGGCTCTTCACGTGCGAGCGCATCCAGCCGCGCGGGCGGATCCTCGCCGAGCTCCGGTCTGAGTGCCGCCAACAGGTCGTCGAGCAGATCGGGTCGTGCGCGAAGCACGAACCGAAGCCGGACGTCGTCGATCACGTCGCCGGCCGACGGCATGCCGTGGGCATCGGGGATGAGGTGCGCCGCCACGGCCGAGAAGCGTGCGCGGCGGCCGCCATCGATTGCGGCGAGTGGGTCGGGCATCGCGCCCGTGCTCGATGCGTTCGCGGGGCCCGCGTCCCGGCTCGCACCGGTGTCCTGGGGCGGGCGGGCGGCGCTCATGCCGGCACCTGCTGGTTGAAGCGCGTCTCCACCATGTGGTCCGCGGCACGAAGGGCGAGCGCGGAGATGGTCGAGGTCGGGTTGACGCCGCCAGAGGTGACGAAGCAGCTTCCGTCGGCGATGTACAGGTTCGGGACGTCGTGGGTTCGGTTCCAACGATCGACCACCGAGGTGGCGGGGTCGTCGCCCATCCGCGCCGTTCCCAGCAGGTGCCAGCCCGAGTAGCGCATCAGCCGGTCGACCTCGATCGTGTGCGCCCCTGCCTCGCGCAGCGACTCGGACGCCTTCTCGATGTGGAAGTCCAGCAGCCGGCGCGAGTTATCCGACACCTGGTAGTGGATCTCCGGGGCAGGGATGCCGGAGGCGTCGGCCATGGTCGTCGAAAGGACCACCTGGTTGGCCTCGTCCGGCAGGTCCTCGCCGAACAGGCCCCAGTTCGCGCCGCGGCCCAGGTGCGACCGGACGTGCAGGTGGTGGTCCGGGCCCCAGACCTGCGTCCCGGCCCGACTGGGGAGTGCCGCGTTGATCGGGCCGAACGTGGGTGCGAGGCCCCACTTGGCGCCCCGGACGAAGCCGCGCCGCTCGTCGGTCTCGTAGAACTCGAACGATTCGATCGAGCAGCCGAACTGGCCCTGCCAGCTCTCGAGGTCCTCGTCGAACAGGCCACCGACGTTGGCGAACGGGTGCATCATCAGCCGCCGGCCGACCAGTCCCGACGAGTTGGCCAGACCGTCGCGATGCGCAGGTGAGGCCGATAGCAGCAGCAGCCGGGTGGTCCCGATCGCGTTCGCCGCCAGGACCACGACCCGAGCTGCCTGGAAATGCTCGCCGCCGTCGGCATCCAGCCAGGTGGCGCCCGTGACCAGCCCGGCGGCATTCGTCTCGAGCCGCCGCACGCGGGCACCCGTGACCAGCTGCGCTCCGAGCCCGATCGCCTTCGGCCAGTGGGTGAGGTCGGTCGATGCCTTGGCGCCCTCACCGCATCCCTGCTGGCAGGTGCCACGCTGCACGCACGGATGACGCCCGTCGTAGGGCACCGACAGGATCGAGTTGGGCTCGGGCCACCAGTGCCAGCCCAGCCGCGCGTGGGCTCGCGCGACCTTGAGGCCCCCTGCGCCCAGCGGCAGCGGCGGCAGGGGCGGGTCCTCGCCTCCGGGCGGGTACGCCGGGTCACCGCCCATGCCAGAAACGCCGAACTGTCGGTCCGTGCGCTCGTAGTACGGCCGCAGCTCCTCGTAGTCCAGCGGCCAGTCGTCGGCAATTCCATCGAGCGAGCGCACGCGGAAGTCCGACGGCAGCATCCGGGGCCACGCTCCGGCGAAGATGAGCATCGAACCGCCGACCGCGGAGAACATGAGCGGCGACACCGCGGTATCGCGCTCGTCGATCGGATAGTCCTCCGGCAGGCGCCGGATGTTGGGGCTGGTCGCCCACTGCTTGCGCATCGTGAGCTCCCAGTCGAGCTCCGAGCCCCGGTATTCCGATCGGTCGTGCCACCGTCCCTGCTCGAGGCACACCACGCTGAACCCGGCCTCCGCAAGGCGGAGCGCGACCACGCCGCCCGTGGCGCCGGCGCCGATGATCAGGACATCTGCGGGTTCAGTGGCCAAGGCTGCCTCCTTCCGGCGGATTGGTGGCGGTCGAGCGCGGAGCACCGAGGATGCCGTGGTCGTCGCGTGGTCCCGTACGGTGCGTGGTCCCCGCTCGGTGGTTCGGTGCGTGGTCCGTGGCTCCGGCCGTTCCGTGCAGCCGGCTGCTCGCGACCGAGCGATAGTAAACCTTCTCTGTCAGAAGGTAAACCTTGTCTGCGCACGAGGGGGCTCTCCACCGGTACCACCTTCGCAACCGGTGCCGACCCTCCCTCCGCGTATGCGTACCACGCTTACGAGGCCCTACCCCGACGCCTGAACCGCTCACCGGATCGTCTGTTCGCCGTCGCGTGTGCACCGTATGCGCAGGACGCATGCACCGCGCGCAGACGCGGCCTTCCCGTTGCCCCCTCGACGGCGACACGCGCCGATCCGTGGCTCCGTAAGGGTGGTACGCATATCGGGCACGCCTCGGGGTTGCCTCGCGTGTTCGGCGGCCCGGCCCGTAGCGGCGGCACGCGCCGGTGCGCGCCACGCGACGCACCAACGGCGGCGCGACGCAGGCGCGATGATCGGCCCGACAGCGAGCAGCCGGTCGTGGTGACCGGGAAGGAGCGAACCCATGGGCGGCGCCCGGACCCTCGATCGTGATCGCCTAGATCGGCTGATGGCCACGGAGCGCGCGGCGTTCGAGCGCGCCAACCCGCGATCACGGGCGCTCTGGGAGCGCGCCAAGGGCTCGCTCCTCGACGGCGTGCCGATGAACTGGATGATCAAGTGGGCCGGCAGCTGGCCGCTGTTCGTCGACGAGGCGCACGGCGCCCGGTTCACCGATGTCGACGGCCACGAGTACGTGGACTTCTGCCTCGGCGACACGGGGGCGATGGCTGGCCACGGGCCGGACGCGACGGTTCGGGCCGTCGAACGCCAGCTCCGCCGGGGCATCACCCACATGCTCCCGACCGAGGACGCGATCGTCGCCGGCGACGAGCTCCAGCGCCGGTTCGGGCTCCGCTGGTGGCAGTTCACGCTCACGGCCACCGATGCCAACCGGTTCGCGATCCGGCTCGCCCGCGCCATCACCGGCCGGCCGAAGATCCTCGTCCACAACCACAACTACCACGGGTCCGTCGACGAGACCTTCGCCTGGATCGCGGACGACGGCACCATCGAGGCCCGGCGCGGCAACCTCGGGCCGCCCGTCCCGCCGTCGGAGACCACGAGGGTCGTGGAGATCAACGACCTCGACGCGCTGGAGCGCGAGCTCGCCCATGGCGACGTCGCGGCGGCGCTGATGGAGCCGGCGCTGACCAACGTCGGCATCGTGCTCCCGGATCCCGGCTATCACGAGGCCGTGCGCGAGCTGACCCGGCGGCACGGCACGCTGCTGATCAACGACGAGACGCACACGATCTGCGCCGGACCCGGCGGCTATACGGGCGCCCACGACCTCCACCCGGACCTGCTCACGATCGGCAAGACGATCGGCGGCGGGATCCCGGCCGGCGCATACGGCTTCACCGAGGAGGTCGGTGAGCGGATCCGGGCGACGATCTCGTGGGAGGACTCCGACGTCGGCGGCATCGGTGGCACGCTGGCCGGCAACGCCCTGTCGCTGGCGGCGATCCGGGCGACGCTGACCGAGGTGCTGACCGACGAGGCGTTCGCCCGGATGATCCCGCTCGGCGAGCGATTCGAGGCCGGCGTCGACGGCGTCATCCGCGCCCACGACGTCCCGTGGCACGTGACCCGTTTGGGGGCTCGCGCCGAATACCATTTCATGCCCGACCGGCCGCGCAACGGCTCCGAGCAGTGGGCGCACGGCGACACGGACCTGGAGCGCTTCCTTCACCTGTGGGCGATGAACCGGGGCGTGCTGATGACGCCGTTCCACAACATGGCGCTGATGTCGCCCGACACGACGGCGGCGGACGTCGACCGCCACACCGAGGTGTTCGGCGACGCGGTGGCGGCGCTGTTCGGGGGCTGACGGCGCGCGGCGGCGAGCGCGACCGCGGGGCGGCGAATTGACCGATCAGCCGGTGACCGCCGGCCGCCACCAGCGGCGCTCGACCACGAGCTCCGCGCCCAGCTGCTCGTCGATCTGCTCGCGCGGCTCGAAGCCGCGCGCCTCGTAGAACACCTCGCCCAGCCGGTT
Source organism: uncultured Chloroflexia bacterium (assembly GCA_963749705.1). Lineage (GTDB taxonomy): Bacteria > Chloroflexota > Limnocylindria > Limnocylindrales > CSP1-4 > CAIXZV01. Next base: position 54,306 of record CAVVNQ010000004.1, read on the forward strand.
GCCGGCCAGCACGTCGGCCACGATGGGCAGGTCCGGGTGGGCGTCGATGATCGCGTCGAGCAGGGCGCTGCCGAGGCCACGACCACGCATCCCGGGGTTGGCGTAGATCGCGACCAGCGTCACCCGGTCGGGCTCCTCGGGCTCCACGGCCGTCTCGGCGAACGCGGTCACCACCCCGTCCAGCTCTGCGACCCACGTCTCGTGGCGCTCGATCCGGAGGGCGACGCGCTCCTCGGAATAGGCCCGCTCGACGAACCACTCGATGGTCTCGTCCCGGAGCATGCCGCGGTAGGTGGCTCGCCAGGCGGACTGCGCGATGTCGCGGATCGCCGTCGCGTGCGACGGCGTGGCGCGGCGCACACGGATTGGCGGGCGGTCGGGTGCCATCATCAGCGCCTCGAGCGAACGAGGCGGGCCGAGGGACAGATTCGCCGGACGATCAGCCACCGGCGGAGTGTACTAAGGCGTGTGGCTACGAAGATCGGAGGGCCGGCATGGGGATCACGGGCGATCGCTACCAGGGCACGTTCGCGGGGCACTCGATCGAGCTGGTGCGCGAGAACGTGCTCAAGACGCTGTCACTCGAGGTCGACGGGCACGAGGTGGCCAGAGCGTCTCGCGTGCTGCCGCACGACATCACGCTGACGGCCGAGCTCGAGCACGAAGGCGTGACGCACGCCGTGACCGCACGCTCGACGGTGAAGCGGATCCTCGGCCTGCCGCTCGATGCGAACGACGTCATCGAGGTCGACGGCGAGCCATTGGCGCTGCACAAGGTGCGGTGACCGGCCGGGCGGCGGGCCGTTGGCGAGCCGGTCCGCGCCTCGCTTCCCAGCGTCGCGGCCCGTCGATCCTAGCCGCCACCTCGGCCGGACGACCCCTGATCCGGCGCCGGGTCCAGCGCCTCCAGCCGGGCCAGCTCCTCGGCCACCGCGAGCGGTCGGCGGTGCTGCCGGTCCGTGGGCGCCTCGGCGTTGAGCCGGGCGATGGCCGCGTTGATCTCGATGACCAGCCGCTCGAGCTCGGTCCGGTATCGCCCTCGGCCGACAGGCGACGCCGCCCGCGCCCGGGCGACGATCGCGTCACGCCGGACGAGCAGCTCGCGCACCTGCTTGTCGGCCTCGATCCAGGGCGGTGCCGCACCCGCGTTCCGGAGCATCCGGTAGGCCATCGCCCACTCTCCGGCGAACGTGTCGTCACCAAGGGGAATGGGCTCGCCGCGGTACGGCAGGTCGTCGAACGCGCCGTCCTCCATCGCCTCGCGGATCTGGCGATCGACGAGGCTCTCCCAGGTGGGCGCGACCTGGCGGTGGCCGTCGGCGTCGATGCGGTTCGGTGGCCTGCGTTCCGGTTCCACGGGCGGAGTGTAGGCGACGCGCAGGAGCGCCGCGACGGGATCGTCGAGCCGTCGCCCGTGACCGTCGGCTGCCCGCGATGGTACGAACGGCCATCCGCAACGGGTCGCTGCACGATCGCCGCGGGGCTATCGTCGGGAACGGTGGCGCAGGAGCAGGGTGGCAGGCCGTGGGGCTTACGTTCGGGGTCGTCGGGCAGGCAGCAAAGCGGGGCATCATTCCACGGCAGCCGGCGCCGGATCGGCTGCTGGCCGACGCCCAGGAGTGGATCGCTCGCGAGCACGGTCAGGCAGTCCGCTCGATGCACCGCGACCCGACCCCCGGCGGCGACATCGAGCTCACCGTCGACGTCCATCCGGCGGCCGAGCCGGTCACCATCGCCACCGATGCGACCGGCCGTGTGCGCGCGTCGGCGGACGTGACCGCGGTCGGTCCCGGGTATCACACGTTCGTCGCCCGCCTGCTCGAGCGCCTCGGTCTGGCCCTGGGGATCGTGTGGCTCGAGGACCCGGCAGGGGCACGGCCCACGGATGTGGTGCCGGGGAACCACGCGGTGGGACAGGCGAGGGAGCAGCTGCTCGAGCGCGAGGACGTGGAGCGGGCGCACCTCACGGGTCTCGGGCAGTCGCTGGGGCGGGTGCTGGAGCTTCGCCGCGGCGGTGAGACCGGGATCCACGTGGGGTTGCGAACGGGAACGAGGTTCTCCTCGTCGAGTGCGATCGTGACCCCGCTCGGACCTCGCGACGACGACTGGCTGGACCGCGCCGCGCGGGACGCGAGGATTGCGCGCGATATCCGGCCGTGGTGGTTGGACGCCATGGATGCCCGGTATCACCTGAACCGGGCGCTGTGCCTCATGTGGACCGAGATCCGGTGGCGGCCCCCGACGGACGACACGGAGGTCGCGGCGTTCGACGAAGCGCTCCATCATCTCCGTCGAGCGCTGCCGATGGACCCGTCGCTCCCCTACCCCTGGCGCGAGTGGCAGGAGATGATCAGCCTGCGCGGTGTCAGCGATCCGATCGAGCACCGTGTCACCGCTCGGGCCGCATCGGCGGACGCGTCGCCGACGCCCGTGGGCTACCGCCGGCGGCCGGTCACGGTCGTCCAGGATGGCTGGTCGCTCGAGGTGCCCGGAGACTTCTCCGAGCGCCGGACCGGTGAGGAATGGCGGGGCCGCGACCGGGGCCGCGCCGTGACCCTCGCGGGAGGCGTCATCGGAACCGAGCGGGACCCCATGCCACCCGAGACGTTCCTCGCCCAGGTCGCCCCAAGCCTCGGTGACAGCGTGCTCAACCACCGCGACGGCGACCTTCTCGGAACTGCGCGCATCGGCACGGATGCAAGCTCCGGGATCGAGGTTGCCGTGCTGGAGGGCTATTCGGCGGTTCCCGGGCGTGGCGCCAGGATCCGGATCGTATTCGACGAGGCCACCGACTGGCAGTGGGCCGTCAACCTGTGGCGGTCGCTTCGTCCCGCCTGATCGAGGCGCCGGCGCTCGCTGCCGACGGCCGTGACAGGCAAGGTGGCACGACGGGCCCGTAGCATTCCCGGTGCATGCACCTGATCGACGGACGACCCGTCTACGCCGCCACGGATCTCGTGGGCTTCCTCGCCTGCGGGCATCGCCTTGCGCTCGAGCGGGCCGCCATGTTCGGCCTGGTCGAGAAGCCGGTCCGCAACGACCCGTCGATCGAGCTCGTCGCCAAGCGCGGCCTGGAGCACGAGCGACGGTACCTCGAGGACCTACGGGCGCAGGGCCTGCGGGTGATCGAGATCGAGAAGGACGGCTCGGCGGTCCTGCCCCTCGTCGATGGAGGTGGCGCTCGTCGAAGGCGTGCCGCCGGCCGCCGAGGTCCCCGATCCTGCGCCGCGTGACCCGGGGGCGGAGCTGCGCGCCGCCGCCGTCCAGACGATCGACGCCATGCGGGCCCGCGCCGACGTCGTGTACCAGGCGACGTTCTTCGACGGGACCTGGCGCGGGCATGCGGACTTCCTCCTTCGCCGGGATCACGATCCGGGCGAGCCGCACAGCGCGTTCGGGCCGTGGCACTACGAGGTCGCGGACACCAAGCTGGCCCGCCACGTCAAGGCATCGGCGATCCTCCAGATCTGCTCGTACGTGGAGCAGCTGGCGGCGATCCAGGGACGTCAGCCCGAGCACCTCTACGTCGTGCTCGGCGGGCGCGCCCGGCCCACGGACAAGCTCCGCGTCGACGACTTCATGGCCTACTACCGCCAGGTGAAGGCGGAGTTCGAGGCGGCCGTCGGGCTGCGCGGCGACGGGGCTCCGGAGCCCGTCTACCCGCCCATCGCCACGTACCCCGAGCCGGTCGAGCACTGCGACGTCTGCCGCTGGAACCCGTCGTGCCGGACGCAGCGCCGCGCGGACGACGATCTCAGCCTGGTTGCCGGCGCGACCAGCCGCCAGCGGCGAGCGCTCAAGCGCCGCGGGGTGGCCACGCGGCGCGGGCTGGCCGGGCTGGCGCTGCCGATGGGTCCGCCGCTCGAGGGCGTCGGACCGGAGGCGCTGGCGCGCGTCCACGAGCAGGCCCGGATCCAGGTCCAGAGCGAGGATCGCGGCGAGGTGCTGTGGGAGCTGCTCCCGCTCGAGCGCGCCGAGGATCGCACGCCCGTCCCGATGCGCGGCCTGCTGGGCCTGCCCGAACCCAGCCCCGGTGACCTGTTCCTTGACCTCGAGGGGGATCCGTTCGCGCTCGACGACGGTGTGGACTACCTGTTCGGCATCCTCGAGCCCCGGCTGACCGAGGACGATCCCCGCTACGCCGGTTCCGGCGAGACGCCCGGCCCGAAGTTCCACGCGATCTGGAGCCTCGATGAGGACGGCCAGGTCACCTGGGCAGGCGAGAAGGCGGCGTTCGAGCGGACGGTCGACCTGATCATGGACCGCTGGGCGGAGGACGACCGGCTGCACGTCTACCACTACGCGGCCTATGAGCGGACCGCGCTGGCGCGGCTCGCCCAGCGCCATGGCACGCGCGAGCTGGAGGTGGACCGGCTGATGCGGGGCGGGGTGCTGGTCGACCTGTTCCGGGTCGTGCGCCAGGGGATCCGGGCGGGCGTCGAGAGCTACTCGATCAAGCGGATCGAGCCGCTGTACGCCCTCGAGCGCGAGGTGGCGCTCAAGGACGCCGGCAGCAGCATCGTCGCGTTCGAGACGTGGCTCGAGCTGGGCCCCGACGCACCGGTGGATGACGGCCCGCGGATCCTGTCCGAGATCGAGGGCTACAACCGGGACGACGTGGTCAGCAACTGGAAGCTTCGCGACTGGCTGGAGGAGCGGCGGGCCGACCTGGTTGCCCGCGAGGGCGAGCTCGCCCGGCCGGAGCCGGATGCGGGCGAGCCGTCCGCGGACCTCAAGGCGCGTGACCTGCGGGTCGCCGAGCTGATGGCAACCCTCACCCCGGACGACCCGGGCGATCCGGTGGCGCGCGCGGACCAGCCCGACGTCGCGGGTCGCTGGCTGCTCGCGCAGCTGCTCACGTGGCACCGGCGCGAGGACAAGTCCGCGTACTGGCGCTACTTCGACCTGCTCAAGAAGAGCGAGGAGGACCTGCTCGAGGAGCGCGAGCCGCTCGCGGGCCTGGAGCTGGTGGCGGACCCGTGGCCCGAGAAGCAGTCGCGGATCTACCGTTTCCGGTACCCGCCGCAGGACCACCGGATCGACACCGACACCGAGGTGACCGACCCGGTGACAAAACAATCCGCGGGGAGCGTGTTCCGGATCGACGATGTCGAGCGGATCATCGAGCTCAAGCGCGGTCCGGGCCTGTTCAACATCGAGCTCCCCCACTCGCTCGTGCCGCTGGGCGTCGTCCCCACCCGCGAGCACGCCGAAAGCCTGCTCAGGACCGGCGAGTGGGTGGCGGCCCACGGGCTGTCGCAGCCCGAGGGCCTCGCGCCGGACGAGCCGGATCTCGCGGCGGCGCGAGCCCTGCTGCTGCGCACCCCGCCGGCGATCCCCGGGCACGAAGGCGAGCCCCTTCGCCGTGACGGCGAGACCGCGCTCGACGCGGCGATCCGGCTGGTGCTCGCGATGCCCGGCGGCGTGCTCCCCATCCAGGGTCCGCCGGGTTCGGGCAAGACGTGGACGGGGGCGCGGCTCATCGTCCGGCTCGTTCGCGAGGGCCGTCGGGTCGGCGTCGTCGCCAACAGCCACAAGGTCATCGGGCACGTGCTCGACGAGGTCGCCCGGGCAGCCCGCCCCGGGGACGGCGTGCGCATCGGGCAGAAGCCGAAGAACGGCCAGGAGCCCACGTCCGCCGCGGCCGTCCCGCTGGCCGACAACGCCGCGGTCGAGGCCGGGCTCCGTGGCCGCACGGTCAACGTGGTCGGCGCGGTGTCGTGGACCTGGGCGCGATCCGAGATGTCGCGGCCCGCGCCGCTGGTCGACGTCCTGGTCGTTGACGAGGCGGGCCAGATGAGCCTGGCCAACGTGCTCGCCTGCGCACCCGCCGCCCGTACCATCGTGCTCCTCGGGGATCCGCAGCAGCTCGACCAGCCGACGCAGGGCAGCCATCCGCCGGGAGCCGAGCGGAGCGCCCTCGCCCACCTCCTCGCCGACCCCGCGTACGTCAAGCCGGACCGTCCGACGATCGGACCCGCCGAGGGCCTGTTCCTCGAACGCACCTGGCGGCTGCACCCAGATGTGTGCGAGTTCACGTCCGGGGCGTTCTATGCCGGGCGGCTGCACCCCGTCCCGGGCCTCGAGCGCCAGCGGGTCCTGGCCGGTCCGCTGACGCTGTTCGAGGATCACGCCCGACTGGCGGGGACGGGGCTGCGCTACCAGCCCGTCCCACACCTGGGCAACGACACCGACTCGCCGGAGGAGTCGGCGGCGGTCGTCGCGCTGGTCCGGGAGCTCCTGGATGCCGGCGCAACCTGGGTCGACGCGGATGGCGTTGAGACGGCCATGACGCTCGACGACATCGTGATCGTCGCGCCGTACAACGCGCACGTCGCCGCGATCGAGCGGGCATTCGCCGCGGCCGGGCTCGGCCGGCCCTTCGTCGGCACGGTCGACCGCTTCCAGGGCCAGGAGCGCCCGGTGAGCATCTACGCGATGGCGACCTCGACACCCGAGGACGCGCCACGCGGCATGGAGTTCCTGTACTCGCTCAATCGGCTCAACGTGGCCACGTCGCGGGCCCGATGCGTGGCCGCCGTCGTCGCGTCCCCGGAGCTGGTTCGTGTCGCCTGCCGGACCCCGCGCCAGATGCGACTGGCAAACGGCCTGTGCCTGGCCATCGAGGCTGCCGCGCGCGTCCGGTGACCGGGCTCGACGGCCGGCCTCGCCCATCGCGGGGTCGTCCGGTCGGGTGTGTTCCGATCCGTCAGCCGGCGAGCTCCGTGACGACCCACGCCGCCAGCACCCGCGCGCACGCCTCGACCTCCGCGAGCGCCACGTGCTCGTCCGCGGCGTGCGCGAGGCGGACGTCACCCGGCCCGAAGATGACGCATGGCGTCTCGCCCACGTCGATGAGCAGCCGCATGTCGGCGCCGTAGGGGACGCCCAGGGCCTGCGGCCGGCGGCCGGTCACCGCCTCCGCGACCGCGGCCAGGCCAACGGGCAGCGGATGATCGCCGGCCACCCGCGCCGAGCCGAAGCGCGCCCCGTCGATCTCGATCGTGGCGGGATGCTCGCGGAGGAACGGGTCGGCGTCGCACGCGGCCGCGACGCAGGCCCGGAGCTCGTCCGCGGCGGCCTCGGGGGTCTGGCCCAGCCGGACGCCATACCGCCCGCCGGCGACCACCCGGTCCATGACCGTCGACTTCCACTCGCCGCCGGCGACCGTCCCGATGATCGTCGGGTACGGGAGCCCGAGCGCGGTCATCAGCGGGTCCGTCTCGTCCGCGTTGCGGGCGGCCTCGTCGGCCTCGAGCGCGCGGACGATCGTGGCCAGGTTGTCGAGCGCGGACACGCCTTCGAGGCGGCGGCTCGCATGCGCGGCACGCCCCGGGACCGTGAGCCGGAACGTGATGGCGCCGGCGTGGGCCACGACGATGTCGAGCCGGGACGGCTCGGGGATGATCGCCATGTCGCCGGTCGCACCGGCCCGGATCGCCGCGAGCGTCCCCTGCCCTCCGTCCTCCTCGCTCGGGACGAGGGCCACGATGAGCTCGCCGTCGAGCCGCGACAACGCATCGGCTGCCCGGAGCGCGCGCACCGCGGCCAGGATCGCGGCGAGCCCGCCCTTCATGTCGCAGGCGCCGCGTCCCGACAGCTCGCCGTCGCGGATGTCGCCCGAGAACGGATCGCCGGTCCACGTGGCGGGATCCCCGGGCGGGACGACGTCCATGTGCCCGGACAGGACCAGCCGCCGTCCACCGGGCCGGCCGACTCGCCCGAGCACCACCGGGAGCGTGGTCCGGGCCACCTCCTCTCCGGGCCAGGCCGGGTCGTCCCGGATCGCCGAGGGATCCGGGTGGAACACCTCGACGGTCATGCCCAGCGCCTCGAGCCGGTCCGCGAGGTTGCCGGCGATCGTCCACTCGTCGCCGGTGACGCTCGGGATTCGGACCAGGGCCGCAAGATCGGCGGCGGTTGCGGCGGGGTCGACGGCATCGGCTGCCGCGCGTGCCAGGTCCGACAGCCCCGCGGCCTGATCCGGCGATCGCTCGGTCGGCGACCGATCGTCCTCTGTGCTCATGCCCGCAGGACGGGCCGGGTCAGGCAGGTCACCCCGCCCGATCCGTTCTCGCCAACCTCGCCCAGCGGGATCGCGTGGACCTCGCAGCCGGCCGCCTCGAGCCCCCGCCGGGTACCGTCGTTGCCCTCGGCCACGACGACCACGCCCGGGCGGACGGCCAGCACGTTGCAGCCCAGCGTCGGGTACTCGGCCTCGGGGACCTGCACCAGGCGGACGCCGAGGTCCGCGAGCAGCTCGTACAGGCCTGCGGGCAGCAGTGGCAGGAACACGACCGCCACGTCATCGGCCACCGGCGAGATCACCGACAGCAGGTGCACGAGCTCGGCCGGGCCCTTCCAGTACGGGACGTCGAAGATGCGCACGTCGCCACCCACGATCGACGCCAGCTGGCGTGCACCGGCGTCGTTCGTCCGCAGCGTCCGCCCGATGCACAGCAGGTCAGGACGAAGCCAGAACGTGTCGCCGCCCTCGACCGTGCCCGGCCCCTCGATCCGTCCCAGCGTCGGGATCCCGTGCGCCGCCGTCCATGCCTCGAGCACGGCCGGCTCGCCGGCCCGGTTCGGCTTGCCGGGTCGGAGCGGGATGGCGCCGCCGTCCGCGATGAGCATCGGGTCGAACACGTAGACCAGGTCCGGATCGTCGGTCTCGGTCTCGAGCCGATGGACGCGGACGCCGAGCCGGTCGAGGGTCTCGACCAGGCCGTCGTGCTCGCGCCGAGCGCGCTCGATGTCGACGGGTCGCAGGAACCCGGCCCCGGGGTGGTCGTAGGCTGCCGCGAACGCCGGTCCGGGCGCATTGACCAGCACGTCGAGCAGCGGCGCCACCATGCTCTGGGCGCCAAAGGCGCGCGGCTCGGGCTGGGTCATGGCACGCAGGATACGTCGCGCGAACCGCCGACGATCATGGCCGCGGCTCGCGGCCGGGACAGGGCCCGGGCTTCCATCCGGGTGGCCTCGTCGCGTAGCATCCGCCGATGGCGGGCTACGTCGCGCTCCAGCGCATCGACCGCGTCTCCGTTCGCGCCCTCGCGTGGCACGGATCGATCCGGGTCGAGGGCACCGTACGACGCGAACGTCCGGCGGTCATCGGGGCCGGCCGGCTCGCGGAACGTTCCCTGGCTGGGCCGCTCCGGGAGCGTCCCCTGCCCGAGCGGATCTCCGAGCGTTGGGCGATCGTCCGCGAGCAGTGGGCGATCACGACGTTCTTCCTGTTCGATCCCGAGAGCTGGCGCTAGGACCGGGGGCCGGCCGCACGCCTACCGCTGCCGTCAACCGGCGCGCACCGCGATCTCCCGGAGCTCGTCGACCAGCCGGTCCACCTCGGCCGCCGTGTTGTAGTGGGTGAGCCCGATCCGCAGCACGCCATCGGGCTCGAGGCCCAGCCGCTCGATCGGGCCGACGGCGTAGAAGTCGCCCCACCAGGTCGCGATCCCCCGCGCACCCAGCGCCGTCGCCGCAGCCTCGGCGGAGACGCCGGCGAGGGTCACCGCGGCGGTCGGCGTGCGCTCGGCGAACCGGGCGCGGTCCACGATGCCCCAGGTTCGGAGCCCCGGGATCGACTCGAGACCGTCGAGCAGCCGCTCGAACAGCGGCATCTCGTAGGCGCGGATCGCGGCCATCCCGGTGTGGGCGTGGAGGCGGCGCCCGGTCATGCCCGGGAACTGCGCCTCGAGCTCGGTCCCGTATCGCTCCCCCACCCCGGCGATGTACTCGACCGCTGCGAGCGATCCGGCGATCCCCTCGTGGTTGAGGGTGCCCGTCTCGAACCGGTCGTAGGCCGGGCGGAGCTTGTAGCTGGGCAGGGCGTCGAGCACGTCGCGGCGGCCGTAGAGGATGCCGACGTGGGGGCCGAAGAACTTGTACGCGGAGCAGGCCAGGAAGTCGGTGCCGATGGCCTGGACGTCGATCGGCAGGTGCGGCGCGGCGTGGACGGCGTCCACGTAGGTCATCGCCCCCGCCTCGTGGGCGCGGCGGACCAGCTCGGCGACGGGGTTGATCGACCCCACCGCGTTCGACGCCCAGCCGAACGCCACGAGCTTCGGCCGGCCGTGGAGGATCGCGTCGAACGCCTCGATGTCGAGGGTGACGTCGTCCGTCCGGATGTCGACGGTCCGGACCGGGAGGCCGCGGTCCGCCGCGGCGCTGCGCCACGGTCCGACGTTCGCCTCGTGATCGAGGCTGGTGACCACGATCTCGTCACCCGGCTGGAGCGAGGCCGCGATCGATCGCGCCACGTGCATCGTGAGGGTGGTCATGTTGGCGCCGAACTTGATCTCGGATGGATCGGCGGCGTTGAGCAGGTCGGCCAGGGCCACGTGCGCGTCCTCGAGCACGGCATCGCTGCGCTGCGAGGTGAGGAACGGTCCGTCGTGATTGGCGTTGGACTCGCGGTAGTAGCGCGAGACCGCCTCGATCACGGTGTCCGGGACCTGCGTCCCGCCCGGACCGTCGAACAACGCCACGGGTCGTCCGTCCTGCCGGATGGCGAGGGCCGGGAAGCGGGCGCGGAGCGCGTCGACGTCGATTGCGGACATGGAGCTCCTCACGGTGGCGGAGCCTCGATGCTAGCGCGAGTCACGATCGCCGGTTCGGCGGCCGGGCCCGGATGGCGGCGCGACCCATCCGTTTGACCGCCGGGGTCGGCCGCCCAAACAGGTAATTGCATTGGCAACTACCTCGCGGATGCGGTAGCATGAGCCCATGACAACGGAGCTCGTCAAGGGCGACGCGACGTCCCCCGATGCCGCCTCGGCGCCCGCCATCCCGACCGGCGATGACGGGCGACTTGATGCCTGGCGCAGCTTCCTGCACGCGCATGCGCGCCTCACCAGGCGGATGGACGAGGAGCTGCAGACGGCCCACCGCCTGTCGCTCGCGGAGTACGACGCGCTGATCCAGCTCGCCGGCAGCCCCGGACGGCGCCTGCGCATGAGCGCCCTCGCGGAGCGCGTGCTGCTGTCGCGCAGCGGGCTCACGCGGCTGGTCGATCGGCTCGAGGCGGGCGGCATGGTCAGGCGATCCGCGTGCGCAACCGATGCGCGCGGCGCGGAGGCGATCCTGACCACGACCGGCGTCCAGCGGCTGCGCACGGCGTCGCAGACGCACCTCGCCGGGGTGCAGCGGTACTTCCTGGACGTGATCGCGGCCGACGATCGGGCGGCGATCAAGCGCGGGCTGGACCAGGTGATCGACGAGCTCGGCTGCAACGCCGAGGCGGATCCCGGCCGGGCCACGGAGGAAGGCTGACGCCGGACGTCGCCCGGCAGCCGGGACGCGTTCTGGCCGGCACCAGCGGCTTCGCGTACGCCGGCTGGGCGCCACGCTTCTACCCCGACGGGCTTCCCGCACGCGGGCGCCTCAGCCACTATGCCGCCCGGCTGCCTGCCTGCGAGCTCAACAACACGTTCTACGCGCGCCCCACCGTGGACCGGATCCGCGCCTGGTGCTCGGCGACGCCCGCCGGCTTCCGGTTCATCGTCAAGGCCCAGCGCGGGGCGAGCATCCGGGCGCTGTACGCGGATCCCGCGACCTCGGTCCCGTGGCTGACGGAGACGCTGCCGGAGTTCGGGGCACGGCTGGGCGGCGTCCTGTTCCGCGTTCCGGGTGAGGTTCCGCGCAACGACGAGCGGCTGGAGGGCCTGCTCCGCGCATGGCCCGCGAGCCTTCCCCTCGTGCTCGAGGCCCAGCACGCGTCGTGGCAGGCGGACGAGGTGTTCGCCGCGCTGCGTGCCGCCGGCGCCGTCCTGTGCACGACGGATCTCGACGAGGTGGACGACCCGCCCGACATCCGTCGCACCGGCCCGTTCCTGTACCTCCGCCTGCGACGAGCCGCCTACGACGAAGCGGCGCTCGATGCCTGGGCCCGGCGCCTGGTCCCGTTCCTCGACGACGGGCTGGATGCCTACGTGCTGTTCCGGCACGACGAGGACGGGCAGACCGCGCTCCAGGCCGAGACGTTCGCGGCACGCGTCGACCGGGTCCGCACCGGCGGCTGACCGACCACCCCGGCCCACCAGCCGGATCTCGTCGCGCTCGAAGCGCGGCCAGGGTGGGTCACGGTCCATGCCGGTACCCTGTGGCCAACTGATGAAGCGCCACAGGCCGGTCACCGGCACCAGCACGCCGATCCGGCCCCTTGCCCTGCCGATGACCCTCGCCCTCGTCGCTGGCCTGGTCGCATGCGGCGGGGACACGTCCCGATCCCCCGCCGGAACGCCCGTCGCCACGTCGGGTGAGTCCGGCGTCGCAACGCCGGCGACCACGCCAGCCTCGACGCCGGCGGCCACTCCGAGCTCGAGGCCGACGCCGGGGCCGACCGCGTCCGGCGTCGCCGGATCCGAACGCCCGGACCTGGCCGCCGTCTCCGTGACCGTTGACCCCGTCGCATCGGGCTTCGCGCAGCCCTTGTTCGTCACCCCGGCAGCGCGACGGCTCGGGGCGCCTGTTCGTGCTCGAGCAGGGCGGCCGGATCCGGATCGTCCGCAATGGGAACGTGCTGGCGACCCCGTTCCTGGACATTTCCAGCCGCGTCGCCGCCGGCGGCGAACGCGGGTTGCTCGGCCTCGCCTTCCCGCCCGGCTTCGGCGCCGGCCGGACGACGTTCTACGTGCATTACTCGGACACGCAGGGAGACACCACGATCTCGGAGTTCCGCCTGTCCCCGGACAACCCCGATGTCGCCGACGCGGCATCCGAGCGGATCCTGCTCACGGCGAAGCAGCCGTACGCGAATCACAACGGGGGCTGGATCGGGTTCGATGCTGACGGCATGCTGCTGATCGGGCTGGGCGACGGCGGCAGCGGCGGCGACCCCGAGAACCGTGCCAGCAGCCTGGACACGCTGCTGGGCAAGATCCTGCGGATCGACGTGCTCGGTGCGGCGTCCGGGCAGGCATACGGGATCCCGGCGGACAACCCGTTCGTGGGACGGCCCGGGGCGTTGCCGGAGATCCTCCACTTCGGGCTGCGCAACCCGTTCCGCGACAGCATCGACCCTGCGACCGGCAACCTGTGGATCGGCGACGTGGGTCAGAGCGCGTGGGAGGAGGTCGATGTCGCGCCGGCTGGGTCGCGTGGGCTCGACTTTGGCTGGCGCCGCTGGGAAGGCGCCCACTGCTACAACCCGGACACCGGCTGCGACCCCCGGGGCGTGACCATGCCCGTGTCGGAGTACCCGCACCCGACAGGGTGCTCGATCATCGGCGGCGTCGTCTACCACGGTGCCGCGATCGCGGACCTCCGTGGCGCATACCTGTTCTCGGACTATTGCGCGGGCACGCTGTGGGCGATCGATGCCGGCTTCGCGGCCCGGCAGCCGCCGATCACGCTCGCGGAGACCGGGCGTGCCATCAGCTCGCTGGGCACCGGCGAGGACGGCGAGGTCTACCTGACCGACATCGCCGGCGGCGAGCTGCTGCGGCTGGTCGCGAAGGGCTGATCGCGGCCGGTCCGAGGGCTACCCGGCCGGCCGGGAGGCCGTGCTCACCTCGGGCGCGGCGCTGGTCGCTGCGGGCAGTCGCCGCACCGGCCGCAGGAACAGCGCCAGGACGGCGACGACGTAGGCCGCCCACACGAGCAGCGTGATGACCTCGGGCTGCGAGGTGTAGCCGAGCAGCGCGCGCAGCAGCTGGCCGACGACCAGGACGGCTCCACCCGGAGCGCCCGCGATCGCCTCGTGTGGCAGGGTGCGCGAGATGTCGAACGCGATCGAGGACCCGACGGGAACCCAGCCGATCTCGACGAGCTCGTGGATCGCCCGCGACACGAGGCCGGCCGCGATGAAGATCAGCGCGATCCCCGTCCAGCGGAAGAACACCCGAAGGTCGATCAGGCGCGCGCCGCGGTAGAACCCGACACCCAGCAGCGCGGCGATCCCGAGCCCGGCGACGGCGCCCAGGAGCACGCTTGGCGCGCCGCTGCGGACGGAGGTGGCCTGGCCGACCAGGAACAGGGACGTCTCGAGGCCCTCGCGGATGACCGCGCTGAAGGCGAGCACGGCCAGGCCCAGGACCGACCCGTCGGACAGCGCGCGCTCGAGCGCGGCGTGGAGGTCGCTCCGCACCGAGGCCGACTGGCGGCGCATCCAGAACAGCATCCAGGTCACGACCGCGCAGGCCAGCAGCATCGCCAGGGCCTCGAACAGCTGCTCGTACGGCTCCGGCAGCTCGCCGACCGTGATGAACAGCACCAGTCCCGCGAGCAGGCTCAGCACGATCGCGGCGGCGGTGCCGGCCCAGATCCGCCCGAACTGCGCCCGGTTCCCGGTTCGGCCGAGGTAGGACAGGATGATGCTGACGATCAGCGCCGCCTCGACCCCCTCGCGGAGACCGGTGAGCAGGCCGCTCGTGAAGGAACCGACATCCAAGGGACGTGCTCCTGTGGCGGGGTTGGGACGCGGGGACGCCGCGGCCATCGGAACGACGAGATGCTAGGGCGCGTCCGACGGACTCGTCAAGCGCCCTTGCCGATCTCGATCAAGCGCCCCTTACCCATCGTGGCAGGGCCGTTCCCCGGCGGGTGCCGGACGCGATCCGCCAGGCTGACATGCGCCTGTAATGCGCACGCAACCGTCACAGCCGAGATCGATCACATGCGGGTCCTAGACTTGGCGGCGAACAACGTTTCATCCGCCGATGCCGAGCCTGTGACGGGGCCGGCAACGGGCCTCACGCCGCACGATCCGGTCCCCTCCCGGGTCGTGCGGCGTACTCATGGACGGTGGTCAGCGCGCGAGCGGATCCTGCGCCTCGGGGTCGACGCCGAGCTCCCGGATCATCGCCGCGGCGCGCGTGCCGTCGATCGCGCCGGTGCGGGCAAGGCCGGCCAGCGCCGCCGCCACGATGTGCGGCGGATCGATCTCGAAGTACCCCCGCAGCGCCTCGCGCGTGTCGCTCCTGCCGAACCCATCGGTGCCCAGCGTGAGGTATGGCTGCGGAACCCAGCGGGCGACCATGTCCGGAAGCGAGCGGATCCAGTCCGTGGCGACCACGATCGGGCCGCCGTCGGCACCCAGCACGCTGCTCACGTACGGCACCCGCGGCTCCTGGTCCGGGTTGAGCCGGTTCCAGCGGTCGACCGCGAGCGCCTCGTGGCGGAGCTGCTGGAACGACGTCGCCGAGTACACCTCGGCGGCGACGCCGAACTGCTCGGCCAGGACGTCCCGGGCGGCGATCACCTGCTGCATGATCGAGCCGGACCCCACCAGCCGCACCTGGCCCAGCGGGTTCTCGAGCTCGGGCGCCGCGGCGTAGCGGTAGATCCCCTTGATGATCCCCTCGTCGACACCGTCCGGCCTGGGCGGCTGCGGGTAGTTCTCGTTGTACAGGCTGACGTAGTAGAAGACGTCCTCGCCGTCGCCGTACATGCGCCCGATCCCCTCGCGGATCACCGTCGCCAGCTCGTACGCGAACGCCGGGTCATAGGCGCGGATGACCGGGATCGTCGATGCCAGGACATGCGACTGGCCGTCGTCGTGCTGGAGGCCCTCGCCTGCGAGCGTGGTCCGCCCGGCCGTCGCACCGAGCATGAAGCCGCGCCCCCGCTGGTCGCCGAACAGCCATGCCTGGTCGCCGGTCCGCTGGAACCCGAACATCGAGTAGTAGATGTAGAACGGCACCATCGGCTCGCCGTGGGTCGCGTAGGACGTGCCCGCGGCCTGGAACGAGGCCATCGACCCCGCCTCGTTGATCCCCTCCTCGAGGACCTGGCCGTCGGTTGCCTCGCGATACGAGAGCAGGAGCTCGGAATCCACGGGCTCGTAGCGCTGCCCGAGCGCCGCATAGATGCCGGCTTCCTTGAACAGCGGGTCCATGCCGAACGTGCGCGCCTCGTCGGGGATGATCGGCACGATCCGTTGCCCGATCTGCGGGTCGCGCATCAGGTTCCGCAGCAGTCGGGTGAACACCATCGTGGTCGAGACCGCGGTCGCACTGCCCGCGTCGAACTCCTTGTCCACGTTGCCACCGGGCGCCGGCAGCGGCTGGGCGCGCACGACGCGTCGCGGCACCGGGCCTCCCAGCTGGGCGCGGCGCTCGATCATGTACCGGACTTCCTCGGATTCGGGTCCGGGATGGAAGTACGGCGCGTCCTTGAGCTTGGCGTCCGGGATCGGCAGCTCCAGGCGGTCGCGGAACACGCGCAGCTCCGCCTCGCTCAGCTTCTTTGCCTGGTGCGTGATGTTGCGCGCCTCGACGCCGGCGCCAAGGGTCCAGCCCTTGACGGTCTTGGCCAGCACGACCGTCGGCGCGCCGCGGTACTCGGTGGCGGCCTTGTACGCGGCGTAGACCTTGCGATAGTCGTGACCACCCCGGCGCAGGTGCAGCAGGTCATCGTCGGACAGGTGCTCGACCAGGCGGCGCAGGCGCGGATCCGGCCCGAAGAACCGCTCGCGGACGTAGTCGCCGCTCGAGACGGAGAACTTCTGGAACTCGCCGTCGAGGGTGTCGTTCATCTTCTCGACCAGGACGCCGTCGACGTCGCGCGCCAGGAGCTCGTCCCACTCGCGACCCCAGACGACCTTGATCACGTTCCAGCCGGCGCCGCGGAACAGCCCCTCGAGCTCCTGGATGATCTTGCCGTTCCCTCGGACGGGACCGTCCAGCCGCTGGAGGTTGCAGTTGATGACGAAGGTCAGGTTGTCCAGCCCCTCGCGGGCCGCCAGCGAGATCCCGGCGATCGACTCGGGCTCGTCCATCTCGCCATCGCCCAGGAACGCCCACACGCGCTGCGCCGACGTGTCGCGGATGCCGCGATTGGCCAGGTATCGGTTGAACCGGGCCTGGTAGATCGCGGCCAGCGGCCCGAGCCCCATCGAGACCGTGGGGAACTCCCAGAAGTCCGGCATCAGGCGCGGGTGGGGGTACGAGCTGAGGCCCTTGCCACCGACCTCGCGCCGGAAGTGATCGAGCGCGTCCTCGTCGAGGCGGCCCTCGAGGAAGGCGCGCGCGTAGATCCCGGGCGCCGCGTGGCCCTGGAAGAAGACCTGGTCGCCGCCGCCCGGGTGGTCCTTGCCCTGGAAGAAGTGGTTGAAGCCGACCTCGTACAGGCTGGCCGCCGAGGCGTAGGTGGCCAGGTGGCCGCCGAGCCCGGGGTACCGGTTGTTCGCCCGCAGGACCATCGCCACCGCGTTCCAGCGGATCAGCCGCCGGATCCGGCGCTCGAGCTGCTCGTCACCCGGGAAGAACGGCTCCTGCTCGGGGCTGATGGTGTTGATGTACCGGGTGCTCGTCAGGCTCGGCAGGCCGACGTGCAGCTGGCGCGCACGTTTGAGCAGCTTGAACATCAGGAAGCGGGCGCGGTTCTCGCCGCCGTCGGCGACGACCTGGTCGAGCGATTCGAGCCACTCGCGGGTCTCTGCCTCGTCGACGTCGGGCAGCTGGTGCTTGAACTCGTCGAAGTACATCTGGGCTCCGTGGACGCAGGGCGGTGCTCGCCCGGGCGGCGTACAGGGTAGCCCCGATGCGGGCGGCTCGCGGTCCCTGGCAGACCACGCGGCGGTCGGTTCGACCGGCGCCGGCCCACGGATGGCGCGGCCGCGGCCGTCGCGGAGCGCGTCGACTTTGTGCGCGAGGCGCACACTAGGGTCGATGCGGAGGTATCCGGCCTGAGCGCTCAGCCCCTCGTCCTCGTCGCCGACGACGAGCCGAGGATCACCAAGCTCGTCTCGATCGCACTCTCGGAGGAGGGGTTCCGGGTGCTCACCGCGGCGGGAGGCGAAGAGGCGCTTGCCAAGGCCGAGGAGGTCCGCCCGGACATCGTCCTGCTCGACATCGTGATGCCGGACCTCGACGGCATCGAGGTGATGCGCCAGCTGCGCGAGCGCCGCCCGGTGCCGGTGATCCTGCTCACCGCCAAGGGATCGACGTCGGACAAGGCGAAGGGCCTCGACCTCGGCGCGGACGACTACATCGCCAAGCCGTTCCACCCGGACGAGCTGGCGGCGCGCGTGCGCGCCGTGATCCGACGCTCCGGCGGCACGCAGCCCGCCGCCGGCGTGCTCCGCTTCGACGACATCGAGATCGACCTCGAGCGTCGGATGGTCACCCGCGCCGGGACGCTCGTCCAGCTGTCGCGGACGGAGTGGCTCCTGCTCCAGCACCTGGCGGGCAACGCCGGCAAGGTCGTCCTGCACAGCGAGCTGCTGACCAAGGTCTGGGGACCCGAGTACCGCGACGACCTGCAGTACCTCCGCGTCTGGGTGTCGCGGGTCCGCCGCAAGCTGGGCGCCAGGCCGGGCGACCCAGGTCGCATCCGCACCTTCCAGGGGATCGGGTACCTGCTCGATGTCGAGGACACGATGCACGGGCCGAGCGCGCCCGCAGACGCCCGGTGCCGGCGAACCCTGAACCCGGCCGCATCCGCGCGGTCACGCACGATGACGCCGGGGTACGCTTCCGTCCATGCACAGGTACCGTCGCGGCGTCGCCCTGATCGTGGTCGACGTCCAGAACGACTTTGCGGATCCGGGAGGCAGCCTCAGCGTCCGCGGGGGTGCGGACGTCATCGCGGCGATCAACGAGCAGGTCGCCCTGGCGAACGCGGGCGGAGCGCTCGTGGTGTGCACCCAGGACTGGCACCCACGGCACACGCCGCACTTCGCAAAGGACGGCGGCGTGTGGCCGGACCACTGCGTCCAGGGGACCTGGGGCGCCGAGCTCCATCCCGCCCTCGCCGTCCCTGACGGCACGGCGATCGTGCGCAAGGGCGCCAACGGCGAGGACGGCTACTCCGGGTTCACGATGCGCGACCCGGTCACGGGCGAGTCGATCCCGACGATGCTCGAGGGCCTGCTGCAGGAGGCTGCGGTGACCGACGTGGTCGTGGCCGGGCTGGCAACCGACTATTGCGTCAAGGCGACCGCGCTCGACGCGGTCCGGCTGGGCCTTGCGACCACCGTGCTGATCGATGCCGTGGCGGCGGTCGATCTCGAGCCCGGTGACGGCGACCGCTCGCTCGCGGACCTGCGGGCCGCCGGGGTCAGGCTGACGAGGTCAGAGCAGCTGGGAACCGGGAGCGGCGCCCGATGATCCGGCGGCTGGCGGTGCTGGCGGCGCTCGGGACGGCCGGCGCGTTCGTCATCGACCTCGCCCTGAAGGCGCGTCGCGGCGATGCGCCGGTGACGCCGCTGCGGATGCTGGCCGTCGTGGACGCGCCGATCGAGGAGACGTGGGCGGTGGTCGCGGACATCCCGCTCCAGACCGAATGGATGCGCGAGATGAAGCGGGTCGAGGTGCTCACGCCGGGACCCGTGGCCGTGGGCACCCGCGGCGTGGCGACCGTCCGGATCTTCGGGATCCCGGTCAGCGATCCGGTCGAGGTGACCGAGCTGGACAGGCCCAACCGGTACGCGATCCGGCACGAGGGCCTGTTCTCGGGCGGCGGCCTGATCACGCTCGAGCCGGGTGCCGACGGCAGTACGACGATCGTGCGCTGGGAGGAGACGCTCGCCGCCCCGGTGCTGCCCGAGCTCGCGGCGGTCGTCACGGGGCCGATCCTGCGCGCGATCTTCCAGGCCGACCTCCACCGGCTCAAGCGGCTGGTGGAGACCGGCTCGGCCGACGGCTGACGGCCGGCGGCTGACGGCCCGCGGAGATGGACGTCCACCTGGTCGACGCGACCTACGAGCTGTTTCGCGCCCACTTCTCGCCGCGTCCGCCCGTCCTCGGCCGCGACGGCGTGGTGCTGTCCGGTGTCAGCGGCCTGGTCGAGCAGCTGTGCTACCTGCTGCGCGAGCAGGGGGCGACCCACGTCGGCTGCGCGACCGACCGCGTCATCCGCTCGTTCCGCAATGACCTGTATCCGGGCTACAAGACCGATGCCGGGGTCCCGCAGGAGCTGCTCGCCCAGTTCCCCATCGCGGAGCAGGCGATCGAGGCGCTGGGGCTCGTCCTGTGGCCGATGGTCGAGTACGAGGCCGACGACGCGATCGCGGCGGCCGCCGACCGGTTCGCAGCCGACCCGCGCGTGGACCGGGTCGTGATCTGCACGCCCGACAAGGACATGGCGCAATGCGTCCGCGACGCGCGGGTGGTGCTCTGGGATCGTCGTCGCGACGTGACCTACGACGATGCGGGCGTGCGGGCGAAGTGGGGGGTGCCGCCGGCCAGCGTGCCCGACCGGCTGGCGCTGGTGGGCGATGCGGCGGACGGGTTCCCGGGGCTGCCGGGCTGGGGCGACAAGTCCGCATCGGCGGTGCTCGCCCGCTACGGGCACCTGGAGGACATCCCGGTCTCGGGCAGCGCCTGGGACGTTCCCGGGCTGCGCAACCCCGTGGGACTGGCGGCGACGCTGCGCGACCAGATGGCCGATGCGCTGCTGTACCGCGACCTGGCCCGGCTGCGGACCGCCGCTGACGGGGTGCCGATCCCGGAGGCGAGCGTGGACGAGCTCCGCTGGGACGGCGCGGATCGTGAGGCGTGGTCGGCTTTCTGCGATGCGTGGGGCCTCGACCGGCTGCGGGAGCGACCGCACCGGTGGCGCGCCCCGCAGGCGTCCTGACGACCTCGCCCGGGCGCCGTTCGGTCAGGGGCGCGGCGCCGCCTCCCCGGCAAGCCGGAGCAGGGCTGCATGGTGGGACGGCGGGGCGGCGACCACGCCGAATGCCCGGGTTGCCTTGGCCACGTCGAACCACGGACCACCCGCGGTATCGGTGACGGTCGCGCCCGCACGCTCGGCGATCAATCCGGCGGCGGCGACATCCCACGCCGACATGCCGCCGGACTGGACGAACGCGTCGAAGCGTCCGTTGGCGACGTACGCGAGCGCCAGCGCGGCCGAGCCCATGTTGCGCGAGACCCGGATCGCCCGTCGGACGGCACGCCCACGCGTGGCCACGGCGCGTCCGCCGAGCGCCAGCGACACCACGAAGTCGCTGAGCAGCTCCTTGTCCGACGCGGTCGTCGGGCGCCCGTTGAGCAGGGCCGGACCGTCGGCGGTCGCCGAGAACGTCTCCATGCGCATCGGGTCGTGGACCGCGCCGGCCGCCGGCCGGCCATCGACGATCAGGCCGACCGAGACGCAGAACACGGGGATGCCATTGGCGTAGTTGATGGTCCCGTCGAGCGGGTCCACGATCCAGGTCCGCCCATGCTCGAGCCGGCGCGCCAGCCCTTCATCCTCCGGGCCGGCGCCGTCACCGGAGCCGGCGGCCGCGGGCCCGGAACCGGCCCCGTGATGCGCCCCCGACTCCTCGGCCAGGATCCCGTCGCCCGGGAACCGCGTCCGGATCGCGTCGAGGATCAGCCGCTCCGAGAGGTGGTCGACCTCGGTGACCACGTCGCGCGCCGACTTGTGATCGATCTGCTCGACCCGCTCGTAGCGCTCCAGCAGCACGCGCCCGGCCAGCTCGGCGATCTCGATGGCGAACGCCGCGTCGGCGGCAGAGACGCCAGGGCCGGGGTCGCCGGCAGATCGGCCGGGACCGGGGTCGGCCGCCGTCACGACCCGCAGTCCGCGGTCAGCGGCCGGGCCGTCGTGCCCAGCGACACCACCACGGCATCGAACGACACCGTGGCCCCGCCGTCCACCATCGGGCTCTGGACGTACGCGGTCTCGGGTCCGATCCCGCGCAGCGACGGGTCGTCGATCCGGCACGTGGTCCGGCCCGCCGACGAGCCCGTGTTGGTGATCGAGATCGTCACCCGCAGGCCGGCCGGGTCGGGCTGGATCCCCGTGACCTCCGAGGTGAACGGCCCGACATTGGTGATGGCGAGCCGTGCGAGCACGGCGAGCATGACGACGGCCGCGCCGATCGCGACGAACACCGTGCCGTGCGCCTGCGATGCGCCGGGGGCCCGGAGGCCGAGCGGGTTGCAGCGCTCGCACATCGACTCCGACAGCGGGATCCGCGCGCCGCAGCGCACGCAACCGTGGAGCGGCTCGGTTGCCGAGGGCAGCTGGGAAGGCGTGGAGGTCATCTCGTCCGTTGCGTGTGGGCGGCGGGTCGCCGGATCGGGTGGAGCCCTCGATGGTGCCACGGATCGTCCGACGACGATCTCCGGTGTTGGTCGGCCAGACCTACAGCTCGGTCTCGTACAGCCGGATGTCGTCCGGCGACACCGCGTGGCCGTCGCCGCGCGTGAACGCGAGGGCGTCCTTCGCCCCCAGCCCGTCGAGATCCGCCGGGAACCGCGCGATCATGTCCAGCACCACCTTGCGGATCGCCTCCGCGTTGCGGTTGAACACCTCCAGCACGTCGTGGGCGGTGACCGCCTCGGTGCCCTCGAGGACGCCGGCGTCGTAATCCGTGATGAGCGCGATGTTGACGACCGCCATGCCCAGCTCCCGGCACAGGTATGCCTCCGGGTACTGGGTCATGTTGATGACCTCCCAGCCGGCATCGCTGAACCACTTCGACTCCGCCTTGGTCGAGAAGCGAGGACCCTGGATCACGACCACGGTGCCGCCCTCGTGGACCGTGATCCCGTGCTCGCGGATCACGTCGATCGCCAGCTGCCGCAGCGTCGGGTCGTAGGTCTCGGCCGATGAGACGTGGGACACGATGGGGCCGTCGAAGAAGGTGTGGTCACGCCCCGAGGTCCGGTCGACGAACTGGTCGGTGACCACGAAATGACCCGGCTCGACGTGGAGCTGGAGCGAGCCGGCGGCGCACGGGCTGATCACCGCCTTGACGCCCAGCGAGCGCATCGCCCACACGTTCGCCCGGTAGTTGATCCGGTGGGGCGGGATCGTGTGCCGTCGCCCGTGGCGCGGCAGGAACGCCACTCGCCGGCCGTCGACCGTCGCCAGGAAGAAGCTGTCCGATGGCGGGCCGTAGGGCGTGTCGACCTTGATCTCGCGCACGTCCTCGAGCAGCGAGTAGAAGCCCGAGCCCCCGAACACCCCGATCTCCGCCAGTTCCGCCACCGACCGTCCTCCTGCAAGCTGCAGGGCATTCTCGCATGAGCCGCCGGCGCCTAGGATGATCGGATGCACGAGCAGGATGCCGGGTTCGCGTCGACCCCGGCGCGGCTGTGGCTGGCGGACTGGCGGCGGCGCGTGTTCGAGCTGTACGCGGAGGTCCGCACGATGGCGGCGACGGATCCGCCGGCCGCCCGGGAGGCCTGGCGTCGCGAGCGCGAGGCGCTGTATCGAGGCCACCCCCAGTCGCCGGTCCCCGCCGTCGAGCGCGCGACCTTCCGCACCCTGGTCTGGCCGTACGACCCGGCGCTTCGGTTCTCGGTCGCCGTGGAGCCGGCGCCCGCGACCCCCGACGTCGGCTTGGGCATCTCGCTGCCCAACAGTGGCGATGACCGGCTCTCATTCCGCCGCCTGGGACACGTCGAGCTCCAGCTGCCGGCGGGCCTCCGGCGCCTCGCGGTGTACTGGATGGACGGCTACGCGGGAGGCCTGTTCCTGCCCGTCCGGGACGCCACCAACGGATCCGGGACATACGGCGCCGGGCGCTACCTGCTGGATACGGGCAAGGGCGCGGACCTCGGGGGCGATCCCGCGGCCGGGACGCTGATCGTGGACGCGAACTTCGCGTTCCAGCCGTCGTGTGCGTTCGACCCGGCCTGGGCCTGCCCGCTGGCCCCGCCGGAGAACCGGCTGGACGTCGCGCTGGAGGCCGGCGAGCGGCTGCGCTGAGCGCGTGACCGCGACACGGGGCCGGCGCGCGGCGCGGGCCTCTAACCTGGGATCGCGTCCACCGCGGCGCGGCCATATGCCCGGGCTCGCCTACCATGGCGGCATGCCTGATGAGACCGACATCCTGACCGATCCCGCCCGCGACTTCCTCGCTCATCCCCATATCGCGTCCGTCGCCACGATCGACCCCGACGGGAGCCCTCGCCAGACCGTCGTGTGGTACCGGCTCGATCCCGACGGCCGAGTGCTGCTCAACGGGCGGATGCCGCGCCGCTGGTGCAGCAACCTCGCGCGCGACCGGCGCGTGGCGATCTCGGTCGTCGACGGCGCGGACCTGTATCGATGGATCGGCCTGACCGGGGTCGTCGAGGAGATCGATGACAGCCGTCCGCGCGCGCAGGACGACATCGTCGCGCTGGCGCATCGTTACCATCCGGAGGGCCCCGGCGACAATTCGATCGCGGCGTTCCGGGGCCAGTCGAGGGTGACCTTCCGGATCCGCGTCACGGGCATCCACGAGCATCTCGAGGATTGACGCGGTGACGGGCGGAGGGGTCGTCGCCCTTGCCGGGGGCGTGGGCGGCGCCAAGCTCGCGGACGGCCTCCAGGCGCACGTGGGCGATCGCCTCTCGGTCATCGTCAACACCGGCGACGACTGCATCCGCCACGGGCTGCTGGTCATGCCCGACCACGACACCGTCGTCTACAACCTGGCCGGGATGGAGCAGGCGGCGCTGGGCTGGGGGATCGAGGGCGACACGCACGCGGCCATGGCCCAGCTGGGCATGTACGGCGAGGAGACCTGGTTCGGGCTGGGTGACCGGGATCTCGCGCTCCACATCGTGCGCACGGCACGGGTCGCTGCCGGCGGACGCCTG
Source organism: uncultured Chloroflexia bacterium (assembly GCA_963749705.1). Lineage (GTDB taxonomy): Bacteria > Chloroflexota > Limnocylindria > Limnocylindrales > CSP1-4 > CAIXZV01. Next base: position 78,794 of record CAVVNQ010000004.1, read on the forward strand.
ACCGAGGTGTGCCTGGGGATCCAGACGTCGCTCGGGCTGGCGGCGGCTGTCCTCCCGATGACGGACGCGCAGGTCGCGACCGAGGTCCACGCCGCCGACGGCTGGCTGGAGTTCCAGGAGTACTTCGTCCACCGGCGCCAGGAACCCGAGGTCGACGAGGTCCGGTTCGCCGGCATCGAGGCGGCAACGCCGACGCCCGAGGTGATCGCAGCCCTCCGGGCGGCCGACGCGATCATCGTCTGCCCGTCGAACCCGATCGTGTCCGTGGCCCCGATCCTCGCGGTGCGGGGCATGCGCGAGGCCATCGACGAGGCGCGGCGGCGCGGCGTGCCGGTGGCGGCAGTGAGCCCGATCATCGGCGGACGTGCGCTCAAGGGGCCTGCGGACCGGATGCTCGCCTCGCTCGGGCGTGAGGCGTCCGCCCTCGGCGTCGCGCGCGGCTACGCCGATCTCGCGGACGTGTTCGTGCTCGATTCCGTGGATGCCTCGCTTGCCCCGGAGATCGAGGCGCTCGGCCTGCGCGCGGTCGTGACCGACACGGTCATGAGCGACGACCCGTCGCGCAGTCGCCTCGCCGGCGAGGTCCTCGCGGCCGTCTCGCAATCCTGAGCCGGCCCGGTGCCGGACCGGCCGGCGCGGGTCGGGGTGGCTGCGCGAGGGTGCAGCGGCGTGTCAGCCGGCGATCAGCGCCCCCAGCCGGCCGGCGATCTCGACCGGATCGAGCTCCAGCGCCGAGTCTCCGATCGCAAGCTCCGTCGTGATCCGGCCCGGCTCATCGGCCGGCCGCCAGGGGCCGCTCAGCAGCAGCCGTTGCTCGGTCACGAAGGACAGCAACCGCTCGTTGACCGTGGCGGCATCGCCCGCGGCGAACAGCTCGAACGTGTTGGTGTGCGGGACCGGCGGGTTCGGGGTCACCCCGGCGGGCAACGCCGCGGCAAGCGACCGGGCCCATGCGACGCAGGCGCCCATCAGGGGCAGCCGCTCGCGCAGGCCGACAAGCGCGCCGACCGCCTCGGGCGTCATCCGGTAGACGGTGCCGCCCATCCGCCTGCGCCAGCGCCGGGCCTCGTCCACGAAGTCCGCGGGGCCCGCCAGGCACGCCCCGGCCAACCCGTCGAGGCCCTTGTAGAACGACACGTAGACGCTGTCCGCGAGCGCCGCGATGTCCGCCAGCGGACGATCGTAGAACGGCTGCGCCTCCCACAGCCGCGCCCCGTCGAAATGAACCCGGATGTCCCGCTCGTGCGCGGCCGCGGCCAGCCCCTCGAGCTCCACCCACGTCGGCAGCAGGCAGCCGGCATCGCGGAGGGGCAGCTCCACCAGGATGGCCGCGATGCGGCCCGGAAGCCTGGCCAGATCGTCCGCGGTTGCCACGTGGCGGCCGGTGGTGAGGTGCTCGATCTCCAGCCCATGGACCAGGCGCGGGCCATCCAGCTCGTGGACGAGGAGGTGGCTCAGGTCCGGCATCGCGACGCGGTGCGTCGCTGCACGGTCCGTCCACACTCGCAGCGCGCACTGCTGGGCCATGACGCCGCTGGGGAAGAACGCCGCGGCGGCCTTGCCCAGCAGCTCCGCCACCTCCGCCTCGAGCCGGGCCACGGGACCGCGCTCCGCGTACACGTCCCACTCGTCCAGCCCGAGCTCGTCGGCGGCGTCCGCGAGCGCCCGGAGCATCTCGGCGGGCGTCCGGGCACGGTGCCGGGTGACCGTCCGGGTGCACGCAGCCGCAGCCGCACGGAAGCGTTCTCCAAACTCGTCGTCCATCGTTCTCCCTTGGCGCCCGCCGGCGAAGGTCGCGGCCGCGGCGGCCGGACCGCGACAACCGTACAGCCCGAGGGTCGATGCCGGCGGGCCACGCGCTAGCATCTCGTGGTGCACAGCGAGCCCCCCGGCGTAAGCGAGCCCACCCTCCCCCGCCCCGCCACCGCGGTCATCCCGGTGCGCTCGTTCGAGGGCGCGAAGTCCCGGCTGGGCTCCGTGCTCGATGCCGAGGAGCGTCGGGACCTCGTGACGCGCCTGCTCCGGCGCTCGATCGCGGCGTCGCTCGCGACTCCCGGCGTCGAGGAGGCCATCGTCGTGTCGCCGGACCCGGAGGTGCTCGAGCTGGCACTCGGCGAGGGCGCGCGCCCGGTCCTCCAGCGGTCGCGCGGCCTCAATCCGGCGCTCCAGGAGGCCCGGCTGGCGGCGCCGGCGGCCACCCGCCTGCTCGTGGTCCCGGGCGACCTTCCCGCCGTGTCGCCGGCCGCCCTGTCTGCGCTCCTGCGCGCCGGCGACGATGCCGGCTCGCCAAGCGTGGTCCTGGTCCCGGACCGGCACGGGCGTGGCACCAACGCCCTGCTGCTCGATCCACCCGACGTCATCGATCCCGCGTTCGGTGGCGACAGCCGGGCGGCGCATGCCTGGCTCGCGTCGTCGGCGGATGCCGCGTTCGTCGAGGTCCCGGGTGACCTCGGCCTGGACCTCGACACGCCGGACGACCTGCTGCTCGTCTCGGCCGCACGACCGGAGGCGCTCGGTGTCGAGTGAGGCGGCCAACGATCGCGACGAGATCCCGAGCGAGGCCGGCGAGGGCCGCGTCGAGATCCTGGCGCTGGCGGGCATGCCGGAGGTGGGGATCGGCGACGACCTGGGGCGGCTGATCGGGGACGCCCTCGAGGCGACCGCCGGCGCGCTGCCGCTGCAGGCCGGCGACGTCCTGGTCGTGACCCAGAAGGTCGTGTCCAAGGCGGAGGGTGCGGTCGTCGACCTGCGGACGGTCACGCCGCGCGCCGAGGCCGTGGACTGGGCAGCGGCATGGGACCGCGACGCGCGCCAGATCGAGGTGGTGCTGCGCGAGGCGCGGCGGGTGGTCCGGATGGAGCGGGGCGTCCTGATCACGGAGACCGAGCACGGGTTCGTGTGCGCCAACGGCGGCATCGATGCCTCCAACGTCGGCCCGGGATCGGGCGACCTGGTCACGCTGCTGCCGCACGACCCGGACGCCTCCGCGGGACGGATCCGCGTGGCGATCCGGACCCGGTTCGGCCACGACCTGCCCGTGGTCATCTCGGACAGCTTCGGACGACCCTGGCGGTGGGGCATCGTGGACGTGGCCCTGGGCGTGTCCGGGATCGTGCCGCTCGAGGATCTCCGGGGCGTGCCCGACGCGGACGGGCGCGTCATGAAGACGACCGTGCGCGCCGTCGCCGACGAGCTGGCATCGGCGGCCGAGCTCGCGCTGGGCAAGACCGCCGGGCGACCGGTGGCGCTGATCCGCGGCGCGAACCCGCCTCGTGGCGAGGGCACGATCCGCGAGCTGCTGATGCCCGTCGAGAACGACCTGTTCCGCTGATCCCGCGCAATCTGGCAGTGCCGAACATCCGGCCCGTGGCGGCCACCGCATAGCCGCGCCCGCCCGCGCGATCGGGCACCGCCCGCGCTACTCTCGAGACATGAAGGCAGGACTGCAGATCTCGTCGTTCACCTGGCCCGACGGCGCAGAGGCGATCGGCCCCACGCTCGGGCGCATCGTTCGCGCGGCCGACGACGCCGGCTTCGACTCCATCTGGGTCATGGACCACTTCTTCCAGATCCGTGGCGTGGGGCGAGCCGAGGAGCCGATGCTCGAGGGCTGGACCGCGCTCGGCTTCATGGCCGCGCACTCCACCACCGCACGGCTGGGGCTGATGGTGGGCGGCGTCCACTACCGATTGCCGGGCCTGTGGGTCAAGGCGGCAACGACGCTCGACGTGCTGTCCGGAGGCCGTGCCTGGCTGGGCATCGGCGCCGCATGGAACGAGGAGGAGTCGCACGGGCTCGGGTTCCCGTTCCCGCCCCTTGGCGAGCGGTTCGGGATGCTCGAGGAGACGCTGCAGATCGCCCATGGCATGTGGCAGGGCGAGCGCGGCAGCGAGGCGGCGTTCGAGGGCACGTACTACCGTGCGACGCGCCTGATGAACTCGCCCCAGGCCCTGTCGCGGCCGCACCCCCCGATCATGATCGGCGGTGGCGGTGAGCGGAAGACGCTTCGGCTGGTCGCCCAGTACGCGGACGCATGCAACGTGTTCGGCGACCCCCACCGGATCCACCACAAGTACGAGGTCCTGCGCGAGCACTGCGAGGCGATCGGGCGCGATCCCGAGGAGATCGAGCGATCGACCCTCCAGTCCGTGAGCCTGGCGCTTGACGGACGACCCGGCGACAGCCCGGCGCAGGTGGTCGACCGGTTCGGCGAGCTCGCGGACGCCGGCGCCCAGCACGTGATCTTCGGCGTCCGCGACGTCTGGGACCCGCGAACGATCGAGATCCTCGGCCGCGACGTCCTGCCGCAGCTGCGCGAGCTGTAGCGAGCGGCGGACCGTCGATGTCGCAACCTCGGCGGATACCCCCAGGGGGTATGCATCAATCGTGCTACGCTTGGGTCAGGACACGCCTTCACGCAGAGATGACAATCCCACGATGAGCGACGAGCAGCACGGCGACGACGCCGCGAGCAGCGACGACAACGGCACCGGCGGCGGGCTGGGCACCATGAAGATCAACTTCGGGCCGGACGCGACGACGCCTCTGGCGGGCGCCGGCCAGAGCGGGGCGCCGCCGGCGGACACGCGCCCCGCGAGCCCCGCTGGCCCGGCTCCCGGGCTCAATCCGTTCGGTGCGATCTCGATCATCTCGGACGCGCCGTCCGATGCGATCCCGGTCCCGGGCGGCCCGGTGGACGAAGCCGACGCGGCCCGGCGCAGCGAGTCGAAGGTGCTGATCATCGGCTCCGGGCCCGCCGGCCTGACCGCCGCGATCTACGCCGCCCGCGCGAACCTGGAGCCGCTCGTGATCGCGGGCTCGGCGCCCGGCGGTCAGCTGATGCTCACCAGCGAGGTCGAGAACTATCCGGGCTTCCCCGACGGCATCGACGGTCCCGACCTGATGGCGAAGTTCCGCGCCCAGGCCGAGCGGTTCGGCGCCCGGTTCGTGGACGTGGACATCGACCGCGCCGACTTCTCGGTCCGTCCGTTCCGGGTGTGGGCGCGCGGCGCCGAGTATCGCGGCGACAGCGTGATCATCGCGACCGGCGCGTCCGCGCTGTGGCTCAACCTCGAGAGCGAGCAGCGCCTGCGCGGTCGCGGCGTGTCCGCCTGCGCCACCTGCGACGGGTTCTTCTTCCGGGATCGCGAGATCGCCGTCGTCGGCGGCGGCGATTCGGCCATGGAGGAGGCGAACTACCTGACGCGGTTCGCGAGCAAGGTCCACCTCCTCCACCGGCGGGACGGGTTCCGGGCATCGAAGATCATGATCGACCGCACGTACGGTCACCCCAAGATCGAGGTCCACACCAACACCGAGGTCGCCGAGGTCCTGGGCGACGCCAAGGTCGAGGGGCTGCGGCTGCGCGACACCCGGACCGGCGATGAGCGCGAGCTCGCGATGGACGGCCTGTTCATCGCCATCGGCCACAAGCCCAACACCGACGTGTTCCGGGACTGGCTCGACGCCGACGAGAAGGGCTACCTCGTCGCGCACGACCACACCGAGAGCCAGATCGAAGGCGTGTTCATCGCCGGTGACGTCCGCGATCACCGCTACCGCCAGGCGGTCACCGCCGCGGGCGATGGCTGCAGGGCCGCGATCGACGTCGAGAAGTGGCTCGAGGCCAAGGGGATCGCGGAGCCGACGCCCGCGACCGTCTGGTAGCCCGGGCGCCACGGCGTCGCGGCGTCAGGGCGTCCCGGCGCAAGCCGCCGACGCGGCCCCCCAGCGCGTTCTCGTCCCCCAGCGCGTTCTCGTCCCCCAGCCCGTTCACGCCCCCAGCCCGTTCTCGCCCCCAGCCCGTTCTCGCCCCCAGCCCGTTCACGCCCCCAAGCACGTTCTCACCCCCGACTTCCTGACACATGCCCACGTCGCGGACGTAAGCCGGTGGCAACACCAGGCGGTCGCCGCCAGGGCGGACAATCGGCCGACGCCGGACCGTCTGGCGGACATCTGGCAGGCAGCTGGCGGCCACGGGCGGCTCCTGGTGCCCGGATCCGGCCACGGGCGCGACGTGGGGCCGGCGAAGGGTCGCCTGGCGGACATCTGGCAGGGGCGCGATCGGCAGGCGAGCGGTGGGTCTGGCGGGCGAGCGGTGGGCAGGCGCGCGGCCTGGCGATCGCCAACCGTTGCCGCCGCAACGATCGGGGTCGCGTGCTAGGGTCCCATCGATGAGCTTTCGAGGCGGTGGGATGCGGTCGCTGGCGCGCGCCGGCGGATCCACCACGGGGGGCCGCCTGACGCCCCCGTCGGACGAGTTCGATCGGGTACCCCCCGAGCGGCGCGGCCGCACCGCGCGCCGGATCACGACCTTCTTCGGGCCCTACCGTGGCCAGATCGTCGTCGTGCTCGTGGCAATTCTCGTCACGAGCCTGGTCGGGCTCGTCAATCCGTACCTGCTCAAGCTGCTGATCGATGACGTCATCGTCGGCCACCAGTTCGACAAGCTGAACCTCTACGTCGGGCTGATGATCGTGCTGCCGATCGTGTCCGGCCTGATCGGCGTCGGGCAGAGCTATCTCAACAATCTCATCGGCCAGAGCGTGATGCAGGATCTGCGGAACGCGCTCTACGCCCACCTGCAGCGGATGCCGCTCCGGTTCTTCACCGCCACCCGGACGGGCGAGATCCAGAGCCGCCTGGCCAACGACGTCGGCGGCGTCCAGCGGGTCGTGACCGACACGGCGAGCTCGGTGACCTCCAACGTGGCCGTCGCCCTGAGCACGATGGTCGCGATGGTGCTCATCGACTGGCGCCTCACCCTGCTGTCGCTCGGGATGCTTCCGTTCTTTCTCGTGCTCACCGCGCGCGTGGGCCGGGTCCGACGACAGGTCAGCAGCGAGACCCAGAAGCGCCTGGCCGAGATGAGCGCCGTGACCGAGGAGACGCTGTCCGTGTCGGGCATGCTGCTGGGCAAGACGTTCGGCGCGCAGGACCGATCCGTGGCGAGGTTCAGCGCGCTCAACCTCGAGCTGGCCCGGCTGCAGATCCGCCAGGCGATGGTCGGGCGCTGGTTCTTCATGATCATCGGCACGATCTTCTCGATCACGCCGGCGTTCGTGTACTGGCTGGCCGGGACGCTCGCGGCGAACGGCGACCCGAGCGCGCCGACCGCCGGCGACATCGTGGCGTTCACCACGCTCCAGAGCCGGCTGTTCTTCCCGATGGGCCAGCTGCTCAACGTCCAGGTCGAGATCCAGGGCTCGCTCGCGCTGTTCGACCGCATCTTCGAGTACCTGGACCTCGATCCCGAGATCGTGGACGCGCCGGACGCGATCGCGCTCGAGCCCGCCGACGTCCGCGGCGCCGTCGCGTTCCGCGATGTCAGCTTCCGCTATCCCAGCGAGCCGTCGTCGGCGGGCGAGGCGTCGCCGGGCGACGAGGCGGCGGCCGTGGACGGCGAGGCCAACCCGGCCGTGGCCGAGGCGGCGGCGCGCGAGCTCGTCCCGGTCGCCGGCGATGCGCAGCCCGGTGACGGGGCGGCGGCCGGGGGGACGGCGGCCGAGCCCGCCCAGCCGTTCGGCCTCGACGATGTCTCGTTCCAGGCGCGACCCGGGGAGCTGGTCGCGCTCGTCGGCCCGTCGGGGGCCGGCAAGACCACGACCACCTACCTCATCCCGCGCCTGTACGACGTCGCTGCCGGAAGCGTCGAGATCGACGGCATCGATGTCCGGCAGATCCGGCTGGCGTCGCTCGGCCGGATCATCGGCTTCGTGACCCAGGAGACGTACCTGTTCCACGCCTCGATCCGGGACAACCTGCTGTACGCGAAGCCCGATGCGACGCAGGAGGAGCTCGAGGCGGCGGTCGCGGCGGCGGCCATCGGTGACCGGATCGCGGAGCTGGCCGACGGGTTCGACACGATCGTCGGCGAGCGCGGCTACAAGCTCTCGGGTGGTGAGAAGCAGCGGATCGCGATCGCCCGGGTGCTGCTCAAGGATCCCCGGATCCTGATCCTCGACGAGGCGACGTCGTCGCTCGACACCGTGAGCGAGCGGCTGATCCAGGCCGCCCTGAGCCGGCTGACCGAGGGTCGTACCACGATCGCGATCGCGCACCGCCTGTCGACGATCCTGCGCGCCGATCGGATCCTGGTGTTCGACCACGGGCGGATCGTCGAGCGCGGCACGCACCGCGAGCTGATCGCGAAGGGCGGCCTGTACTCGCGGCTGTACCACGAGCAGTTCGAGGCCGAGGCGGCGCAGCTGGCAATCCTCGGCGCCTGATCGACGACCGGCCGCCGACCGTCGGCCAACTCCAATTGCATGACTATGCAATGCTCCTGTATACTCATGCTGTGACGACCCTCCGCCCGATCTCCAGCCCCTCGAGCCTGCGGCCGGCGAGCCGCTGCGCGCGCCGGTGAGCGCGGACTCGACGGGCGCGGCGATCGAGGCGGGCCGTCATTCCGAGGCCTCCCCTGCCCCGGACGCGGTGCCCGGCGCAGCGCCGACGGCGGTCGCGCGCGGCACGCGTGCGCTGGGCGGCGATCCGCTCCGCGTCGCGATCGTGGGTGCGACGGGATACGTCGGCGCGGAGCTGATCCGCCTGCTCGCGCTGCACCCGCACGCCCGGATCGTGGGACTCGTCGGGCGTGAGCGGAAGGGCGACCCCGTCGCGGGCATCCACCCCCATCTCGCGACGCAGGACCTGCGCGTGTTCGACACCGTGCCCGACGACGCCGAGGCGGTGTTCACCGCCCTGCCCCACGGCGCGGTGGCCGCACGCATCGACGAGCTCCTCGGACGCGAGCGGAGCGTGATCGACCTGGGCCCGGACTTCCGCCTCCGGGACCCCGCCGACTACCCGACCTGGTATCACCTCGAGCACCCCCGCCCCGACCTCCTCTCGGGCGCCGTCTACGGCCTGCCGGAGCTGCACCGCGCGGAGCTCGCCGCGTTGGGGACGACGCCCGGCGCGATCGTCGGTGCACCCGGCTGCTATGCGACGACCTCGATCCTCGCACTCGCGCCGCTCGCCCGGGCGGGGCTGATCGGCGACCTCGTCGTGGACGCCAAGAGCGGCGTGTCCGGGGCCGGCCGGGACCCGAAGGCCGACCTCCACTTCGGCGAGGTCAACGAGAGCGTCAGGGCATACGGCGTGTTCACGCATCGCCACATCGGCGAGATCGAGCAGGAGCTGGGCGCGCTGGGGCAGGACACCACCTCGAACCCCGGCGTCCGCGGCATCGACTTCCTGCCTCACCTGATCCCGATGACCCGGGGGATCCTCTCCGCCTGCCACGTCCGGCCGACCCGCGCCGTGACGCAGGCCGAGCTCGACCAGCTGTATGCGGCCGCCTACGCCGGCGAGCCGTTCATCACCGTGACCGACACGCCGCCCGCGACCAAGCACGTCCTGGGCAGCAACGAGCTCCGCGTGTGGTGCCGGCTGGACGAGCGCAACGGGCGGATCCTCGCGATCGCCGTCCTCGACAACCTGGTGAAGGGAGCGGCCGGCCAGGCGATCCAGGCGTTCAACATCGTCCACGGCCTGCCCGAGACGGCCGGCCTCCTCCAGCTTCCCCTCGCGCCCTGACGGCGCCCTTAAACGCTCCGAGGTTCCCTTGATGTCCATCGCGACCGACCCGCTGCTCGCGCCGCTCCCCGCGGACCGTCCGCCGGTCGACCGCGCCGCGCGCATCCCCGCCGGGTTCGTCGCCGCCGGGACCCGCGCGGGCATCAAGTTCTCCGGACGCCACGACTTCGCGCTGATCGTCGCGGAGGATGGCGCTGTGCCGGCGGCCGCGGTGTTCACCCCCAACCGGGTCGCCGCGGCGCCGGTCCGCCTGTCGCGGGCGAACCTGCGGGCGACCGGCGGCACGGATGCCGCTGCCGGCCTCGCGCGCGCGGTGATCGGGACCTCGGGCAGCGCGAACTGCGCCACCGGGCCCGACGGCGACGCCGACCAGGTCGCGATCGGCGAGGCGGTCGCCGCGGCCCTGGGTTCGCCGACCACGGAGATCCTCCACGTCTCGACCGGGATCATCGGGATCCGGCTGCCCGTCGACCGGGTGACCGCGGAGATCGCGCGGGTGACCGGCGGAGGGCTGGCCGCGACCGATGACGCGCTCACGAATGCGGCGCTGGCGCTGCGAACCACCGACACGACGACCAAGACGGCGTCGACGACCGTGCTGCTGCCGGGTACGGGGGGCGCGGCGGCCGTCAGCGTCACCGTCACCGGGATCGCCAAGGGTGTCGGGATGATCCACCCGCGCATGGCGACGATGCTGTCGGTGGTCCTGACCGACGCGCCCGCGGACCCCGCGACGCTGCACGCGCTGCTCCGGGGCGCCGCAGCGACGACCTGGGACCAGCTGTCCGTCGACGGCGACACGAGCACCAACGACACGGTGTTCGTGCTGGCATCCGGACGCGCCGCCGCGGTCCCCGCCGGCGATGACGATGGCGCCCGGCGCGCGCTCGCGGCCGGGATCGAGGCCGTCGCACGGGACCTGGCCCGACAGCAGGCGGCGGACGGCGAGGGCGCCACGGCGCTGATCACCTGCCAGGTCTCGGGCGCCGCCGACGATGCCGACGCGCGGGCGGTTGCGCGAGCGGTGATCTCGTCGTCGCTGGTCAAGGCCGCGGTCCATGGCCGCGACCCCAACTGGGGCCGTCTCGCGGGCGCCGCCGGCAACGCGACGCTGGCCGATGCGGCGATCCTCGAGGCGTCGGGCATGCCCCGCGCGGACGCGGCCGCCCGGGCAGGATCCCCCGCCGCCGTCGATCCCGCCCGGTTGCGGATCGCGATCGCCGGCCACCTCGTGTACGACGGCCCGCGCGGCGGCCCCGTCCCGATCGACAAGGTCGCGGCGCGTGAGGCGATGGGCGGCGACGAGGTCCTGCTCCGGCTCGATCTGGGGCTGGGCGGCGGCACCGGCGAGGCCTTTGGATGTGACCTGACCGAAGCGTACGTGCGCGAGAACTCGGAGTACACGACATGAGCGAGATCGTCGTCGTCAAGCTCGGCGGGACGACCCTCAGCGAGCAGCGCCAGGTGCTGGCCGAGGTGGCCACGATCGCGCGCAAGCGGCCGGTCGTGCTGGTGCACGGCGGTGGCAAGCGCATGACCGAGTGGCTGGAGCGGCTGGGCGTGCCGTCGCGGTTCGAGGGCGGGCTGCGGGTCACCGATCCCGCCGCCCTCGAGGTCGCCGCGGCGGTCCTCCGCGGGGTCGTCAACAGCGAGCTGGTGGCCGCGCTCCACGACGTGGGCTGCGATGCCGTGGGGCTGTCCGGCGTGGACGGCGGGCTGCTCATCGGGCAGCGGGTGCCCGAGATCGGCCTGGTCGCGACCGTCGTCGGCGTGCGCCGCGACCTGCTCGACTCGCTGCTCGTCGCCGGCCAGGTGCCGGTCGTCGCGCCGCTTGCGCGCGACGAGGAGGGCATCGTGTGCAACGTCAACGCGGACGATGCAGCCGCGGGCATCGCCGCCGGGCTCGGCGCTCGCCAGCTGGTCCTGATGACGGACGTCGATGGCGTGCGCAACGCCGCCGGCGAGCGACTCACCTCGATCTCGATCGAGGAGGCCGAGGCGCTGATCGCCGATGGAACGATCAGCGGCGGCATGGTGCCCAAGGTCAAGGCCGCGCTGGCGGCGCTGACCTGGGAGGGTGCCGAGGCGGTCATCGTGGATGCCGCCGCACCCGCTGCGCTCGCCCGCGCCCTGACCGATCCGACCTTCGGCACCCGCGTGTCGGCGCACGCCCACGCCGGCGCGGCCTGAGCCGATGCTCGCCAAGCGGGATCGCCACGCCGCCATCCGCCGCCTCGTGGCGAGCCGTCCCATCGGCAGCCAGGGCGAGCTCGTCGCCGCGCTCTCCGCGCTCGGGTTCGAGGTCACCCAGGCGACGGTCAGCCGCGACATCGCGGAGCTCGGCCTGGCCAAGGTCATGCGCGGCGACCACGCCGCCTACGTCAACCCCGAGGATCTCGCGCCCGCGCAGCGTCCGCCGTCCGACGAGCGGCTGCGCCGGATCCTGGGCGACATCCCGGTCACCGTCGGGCGCAGCGGCCTGATCCTCGTCCTCACGGGCCAGCCCGGCACCGCCAACGTCATTGCCCAGGCGATCGACGAATCCACCCTCGCCGAGCAGGTCGGTACCGTCGCCGGGGACAACACGCTCATCGTCCTGTTCCCCGACGAGCCCGCCCTGGAGCGCTGGCTCGATCGGTTCCAAGCGATCCAGGCGCCGGTGGAGCCGGCGATCCCCACGGAGGCCATGTCCCGATGAACAAGGTCGTGCTTGCCTATTCCGGAGGCCTCGATACCTCCGTCGCCGTCGCCTGGCTCAAGGAACAGTACGGCGTCGAGGTGATCACCCTGACCGTCGACCTCGGTGGAGGCTCGATGCGCGAAGGGGTAGAGCGGCGCGCGATCAAGGCCGGCGCGTCGAAGGCGTACGTCGTCGACGCCCGCGAGACGTTCATCCAGCAGTACGCGTGGCGCGCGCTCCAGTCCGGGGCCGTCTACCAGGGCGCCTATCCCCTGGCGACCGCGCTCGCACGACCCCTGCTCGCGCAGCTCCTGGTCGAGGTTGCCCAGAAAGAGGGTGCCGACGCCGTCGCCCACGGGTGCACCGGCAAGGGCAACGACCAGGTTCGCTTCGACATCGCGGTCCACGCGCTCGACCCCGGGCTCGAGGTGATCGCGCCGATGCGGGTGGGCATGGGCCTGTCGCGCGACCAGGAGATCGACTACGCGATCGAGCGCGGCATCGAGATCCCGATCACCAAGGCGTCTCCGTACTCGATCGACGTCAACCTGTGGGGGCGCTCGTGCGAGACGGGCGTGCTCGAGGACCCGTGGGTGACCCCGCCGCCCGATGCGTACGAGTGGACCGTCGCGCCGGGCGATGCGCCCGACCCGGTCGATCTCGTGATCGGGTTCGAGGGCGGAATCCCGGTGTCGATCGACGGCCAGCCAATGGGCTCGGTGGAGCTGGTCCAGCGGCTCCACGACGTCGGCGGCGCCCATGGCGTGGGCCGGATCGATCACGTCGAGGATCGCCTGGTGGGGATCAAGAGCCGCGAGATCTACGAGGCCCCGGCGGCCGTGATCCTGCACACGGCCCATCACGCGCTCGAAGGGCTCGTGCTGTCCAAGGAGCAGCTGCGGTTCAACCGCCTCGTCGCCGACGAGCTGTCGCAGATCATCTACGACGGGCTGTGGTTCAGCGCCCTGTCGCGCGACCTCCGGACCTACGCGCTGTCCTCGCAACGGGTGGTCTCGGGTGACGTGCGGATGCGGCTGGACCACGGGCGGGCGATCGTCGTCGGCCGGCGCTCCCCGCTCAGCCTGTACGACAAGAACCTCGCCACCTACGACGAGGGCGACGCCTTCGACCACGCGTCCGCGGTCGGGTTCATCGAGATCTTCGGGCTGCCGCTGCGGGTCGAGGCCGCGCGCCACGGCGCCGTGGGCAAGCACCACGGCGCGGCGTGGACGTGGACCGAGCCGTTGCTCGAGGGCCTGCCGACCAGCGTCACGGGCGACGCCGTGGCCGGCGAGACCGGCGGCCGCTGACCCCGTCGCCGGGGGCCGCTCCCGCGCGCCCGCGCCCGGCGGGCCATCCGGTGCGCCCGACGCCGGGTAGGCTGTCGCGGTGACCACCACGTCGGAATCGGGCACCGGCCGCGCCATGGGACGGCGCCGCCGTGCATCCGCGGGCACGGCCGCCGCGCCGCGCGTCGACCAGCTGGCGTTCCTCCACGAGTTCGCGCAGCTCGCCACGCAGGCTCGCGACTGGGACGAGCTGATGCGAACGCTGGTCGACCGGACGACGGTGGCCCTGGGCGTCGAGGTCTGCTCGTTCTACCTGCTCGACCGCGATGGGCGGCGGCTGACGCTCGCGGCGACCAACGGGCTCGACGTGGCCAAGGTCGGCCAGGTCACGCTGCGGCTGGGCGAGGGCATCACCGGCCGTGCCGCCGAGACGCGATTGCCGGTCACGTCGCGCGACGTGACCGCCGATCCGCGATTCAGCTGGGTGCGCGGCTTCGACAACGTCCAGCTGCACGGGATGCTGTCCGTCCCGCTGATCTGGAACGAGGCGGTGGTCGGGGTGCTCAACGTCCAGACCGCGGGCATCCGGGCGTTCACGCCCGACGAGGTCGAGTTCCTGTCGACGATCGCGGCCCTGCTGGCCGGCATCGTGGAGAAGGGCCGCCTGCAGGCCGAGGCGGAGGCGCAGCTCGACCGGCTGTCGCAGCTGGACGCGGCCCGGGCGGAGCTGCTCGCGGTCGTGACCCACGAGCTGCGCACGCCGCTGGCGGTGGTCCGCGCGTACGTCGACCTGCTTGCCGACGAGGCCACCGATGGCGAGGGCGGCAACCGGAACCTCGTCGAGACCTGGCGCGAGAGCGCCATCGACCAGGTCACGAGACTCGACCGGCTGGTGGACTCGATCCTCGCGTCGGTGCGCGGCGAGGGGCTGACCGGCCTGCTCCGCGACCCGTTCGACGTGGTCACGGCGATCGGCGCCACCGTGGGCAACCTGGCGCTGCTGCTCCGTACCCGCGCCGTCCGCTGGGACCCGCCCACCCACCCGGTCGTCGCCCGGGGCGACGAGGCCCGCTTCCGCCAGGTGCTCGAGCAGATCCTCGACAACGAGGCGAAGTACGCGCCGCCGGAGGTCGCGGTCTCGATCGGCGTGTGGCGCCACGACGACGAGGTGCAGGTCTACATCACCGACGATGGGCCGGGCGTCCCGATCAACGACTGGGAGGCCGTGTTCCAGCCGTACGTGCGCGTCGATCGCCTGCGCGCGCGCGGATCGGGCATCGGGCTGTTCGCCGCCCGACGGCTGATGGAGGCGATGGGCGGCCGGGTCTGGATCGAGAAGAACGGCTACGGCGGGTCGCGGTTCGTGGTGTCGCTGCCCATCGCCTGACGCGACCGACGCACTGCCGCCGGCCGCCGGATCGCCCTACCCGAGCGAGGTCACCACCAGCGACTCGCGGGCGCGCAGGTGCGCGTAGCGCGGCTTGACGACCTCGCTGATCAGGCGCAGCCGCTCGTCGAACGCGACGAACGCGGACTTGAGCGCGTTGATCGTGAGCCATTCCATCTCGCCCAGCCCGATCCCGAACGCGGCGTCCAGCGCCTGAAACTCGGACGACAGCGAGACCCCGCTCATCAGCCGGTTGTCGGTGTTGACCGTCACCCGGAACCGGAGCCGGCGGAGCAGATCGAACGGGTGCTCCTCGATCGACGCCGCCGCGCCCGTGTGCACGTTCGAGGTCGGGCACATCTCGAGGGGCACGCGGCGGTCGCGGGCAAATGCCGCCAGCCGGCCCATCGAGACCGTCCCGTCCTCGTGGACGGTGATGTCGTCGACCATGCGGACGCCGTGCCCCAGTCGCTCGGCGCCGCACAGCTGGAGCGCCTCCCAGATCGACGGCAGCCCGAACGATTCACCGGCATGGATCGTGATGTGGAAGTTCTCGCGCCGGACGTGCTCGAACGCGTCGAGGTGGCGCGTGGGCCGGTAGCCGGCCTCGGGCCCGGCGATGTCGAAGCCGACCACACCGGCATCGCGCCACCTCACCGCCAGCTCCGCGATCTCCATCGACCGCGCCGCCTGGCGCATGGCCGTGATCAGCGCGCGGACCACGATCGGCCGCCCGGCGGCCTCCGCGTTCGCCATGCCGACCCGGAAGCCCTCGAGGTTGGCCTCGACGACCTCGTCCAGGGTCAGGCCCTTCTCGACCGACAGCTCTGGCGCGTACCGGATCTCCGCATACACGACGCCGTCCGCGGCCAGGTCCTCGACGCACTCGGCGGACACGCGGACGATGGCATCGCGATCCTGGAGCACGCCGATCGTGTGCTGGAAGGTCTCGAGGTACAGCTCCAGCGACTTGCGGTCGGCGCCGCGGCGGAACCACGCCCCCAGCGCCTCCACGTCCTGCGTCGGCAGGTCGCGGTAGCCGTACTCGCGGGCGAGATCCACGATCGTCGCGGGGCGAAGACCGCCGTCGAGGTGGTCGTGGAGCAGCGCCTTGGGCGCCTCGCGGATGGTGTCGAGCGTGAGCATGGCGGCCTCCGGACGTTCGAGCGATCGTAGCGCGGCCGCAGGCAACCGGTAGGGCCGACGGAACCGGGTCCGGCGGCCGGACGGACGCCGGTGCGAGTCGGCACCGCCATCGGCCGCGAGCCGGGGACATCGGTCATTTGCCCGATGCGTCATCTGGCTCCGGTCGTACACTCTGCAAACCATGAGCCAGGTGCGTCCCCTGCTGAGCCCGATCCTGGTCGGTCGCGACGACCTGCTTGAGCTTGCGGAGCGCCGGCTCGCGGAGGCAGCCGATGGCCATGGTCAGCTGCTGCTCCTGGCCGGCGAGGCGGGCATCGGCAAGACCCGGTTGCTGGCGGCCATCCTGCGCAAGGCGGGCGGCGCGGGCTTCCGGATCTCGAAGGGCGATCTCGCCCCGCAGGACCGGCAGGTACCGCTGGCATCGATCCTCGACCTCGCCCGGACCATGCGCCGGCTGCCCGAGTTCGGCACGCTCGGCGACGACCTGCTGGAGATCCGCGGCGGGCAGGGCGGCGACAACCTCGGCTCGCGGCGGCTGCTCGTCCGCGACATCGCCGAACGGATCATCACATCCGTCGAGGCGCCCACCGTCCTGGTGTTCGATGACCTCCAGTGGGCCGACGAGATCAGCCTCGAGGTGATCGGCGAGCTGGCGCGCATGGGCCGCGGCATGCCGCTCCTGCTCGTGGGCGCGTACCGTGCCGACGAGCTCCCGGCTGGTTCGTATCACCGTGAGTGGCGCGCCCGCCTGCTCAGCCAGCGACTGGCCGAGGAGGCACGGCTGAGCCCAATGACCTACGAACAGACGGCGCTGGTC
This sequence comes from uncultured Chloroflexia bacterium, assembly GCA_963749705.1. Lineage (GTDB taxonomy): Bacteria > Chloroflexota > Limnocylindria > Limnocylindrales > CSP1-4 > CAIXZV01. Next base: position 95,653 of record CAVVNQ010000004.1, read on the forward strand.
ACGACGCTCATCCTGGGCACCGGCCTGCCGGCGCCCCGCGAGGTGGTCAAGGCGGTGTTCGAGCGGACGGACGGGATCCCGCTCCACATCGAGGAGCTCCTCGGCGCGCTCAGCGACGACGCCCGCCAGGATGGCCGTGCCATCCGCGAGGCCGTGGTCCCGGACACGATCGAGGACGCGATCCTCGCCCGCGCCGGACGACTGTCGCCGGCGGCGCGCGAGGTCGCGCGGGCCGGCGCCGTGATCGGGCGCTGCTTCGTCCCGGAGGTCCTGGCGGGCGTCCTGGACCGGCCGCTGCATGAGCTCGACGCGCCCCTCGCCGAGCTCGTCGCCAGCTCGTTCCTGTATCCCTTCGACTTCCTCGACCGTGGCTATTACGACTTCCGCCACCAGCTGCTGCGCGACGCCCTGTACGAGAGCGTGCCGGCCGCCGACCTGCGACGGATGCACGCGCGGGCCGGGGAGTTCGGCGCGCAGCTTGCGGGCGCCTCGGAGGTCCATGCATCCGTCCACTTCGAGCGAGCCGGCCTCAGGGCGCAGGCGTTCCGCGCCGCCCTCGCCGGCGCGCGCGCGGCCGGAGCGATGACGAGCCGGCGCGAGTCATTCGAGCTGTACGCCAGGGCCGCGGCGAACATCCCCGAGGATCTCCCGGCCCTCGAGCGCGCCGAGCTGTACGACGGCTACTTCGAGGCGGCCGCCGCGGTTGATGACGTCGCTGTGATGGTCGAGGCCGCCAGGCTGGCGCGCCGCTGGTATGTCGAGGCCGGCCTGCCGGCCGGCGCGGCGGCTGCGCTGCTCAACGAGGCGGGCGTCGCGCGCCGGGACGTCCGGCCCGCGTCGGATCGCCTGCGACTGCTCGACCAGGCCGAATCGGAGCTCCGCGAGCTGCCGGAATCGGCCGAGCGGGCGTCGCTCATGTCCGACCTCCGCCTGTTCCAGGCCCTCGTCAGCCTTGACCGGGTCCAGCTCGACGAGGCCGCCTCGTTGATCGATGAGGCGCGATCGCTGTGGCTCGCGTCGGGGAACACCGACACGCGCGGCATCGACTTCATCGCCGCGAGCGTGGACGTGCTGGCGGGGCAGGTCGACACCGGGCTCGCGACCATGCTCCGGATCGCGCGCGAGGCGCGCGACCTGCGCATGGAGAGCACCGGTGTGACGGCGTACCGGTGGGCGGCCGCCGTCGCGATCCGGGTGATGGACTATCCGAGCGCGGAGGTCGGGCTTCGGGAGGGCCTGCGCTACGCGGACGAGATCGAGCAGTCGTACTGTCGCCACGTGCTCGCGGCCACGTCGGCGCACGTTGCCTGGGCGCAGGGGCGATGGGACGATACGATCCCGGCCGCCGAGATCGAGATCGTCGAACCCGGCAGCCGCCGCGGCACGCTGGGCTCGCGTGACGCGCTCGGCTTCGTCGCGTTCGGTCGGGGGCAGGTGGATCGCGCCCGCGGCCTGTTCAACGCCTCGCTCGAGATCGGGCGCGCGACCGGCGAGGTCGAGCTGATCATGCCCGCGCTGTGGGGCATGGCCGAGACGGCGCTGGTGTCGGGCGAGCCGCAGGTCGCCATCGAGCGCTGCAGCGAGGCGCTGGAGCTGGCCGCCGCGACCGGCGAGCGGGCGCTGCTGATCCCGTTCCTGGTCACCGGCGTGCGAGCGCACCTCGCCGCTCGCCGACCCGAGGCCGCCGAGCGCTGGTCCGACCAGGTGCGGCCGATGCTCGCCGGATGGGGGCGGCGCGCGCAACCCGCCATCGACAACGCTGAGGGGTTGATCCGCCTTGCGGCGGGATCGACCGTGGCCGCCCGCACCGCGCTCGAGGCCGCGGTCGACGGCTGGGACGCCCTGGCCCGGATCTGGGAAGCGACGTGGGCCCGCCTCGACCTCGCTGCCTGCCTCCTGCGGGCCAACCGCCAGGCGGAGGCGATCCCGCTCATGCGCGACATCAAGGCGCTCGCCGAGCGCCTTGACAGCCCGCCGCTGCTCGCCCGGGCCGCGGAGCTGACCGACATCGCGCGCGGACGCGGCGGGGAGGAGGAACCGTGGCGGCCGCTGACGGCCCGGGAGTACGAGATCGCCCGGAGCGTCGCTGATGGCCTCACCAATGGCGAGATCGCGGGCCGGCTGGGCCTGTCGCCCAAGACCGTCAGCGCCCACGTCGAGCACATCCTGACCAAGCTCGGTGCCAGCCGGCGCTCCGAGATCGCCGCGTGGACCGTCGCGATCCGACCGGCGGCTGCCAGCGCCGCGGCACCGGCCACGTCGGTGACCGCGGCGGCAATCGGCGCCCGTCGCTGACTCTCTGTCCGGCGGCAGGATCCCGCGGGCATGGAACGGCCCCGGTCGCCCGCGACGGGAACGACCGGGGCCGGGGTGCCGGCGAAGTTGCGACTACCCCTCGAAGGTGCTCAGGTTCGGATTGCAGGCGATGCCGGGGTTGAGCCCGATCAACGTGAGCTGATCGCGGACCGCCTTGGGGATCTGGCCCCACGACTGGGCGTGACCCGGATCTCCCTTGGTTGCGACGGCCTTGAGCGTGGAGTCACTGTCATCGGTGTACCACTGGAGGTCCTCCTGGCCCGAATAGGCGCAGTCGGATCGACCGTGGACATCCTTCAGCTGGCCGTTGCCGGTGATCTCGCCGGCCATCGCGGTGCCGGCAACCATGCTGAGGGCAAGGGCGGCGGTCGCGGCGGCGATGCCGAGCCTCGATGCGGTTCGGGTGTGCGTCATTGAAATCGATCCTCCGTTGTCGTGGGAACTGTGTCGCGATCCAGGGTTCAGACCTCGACGCTGAGCTCGTAGACCTCGGGCGTGGGATGCCCCGCCTGCTCGTGGATCCGCATCACCGCCTCCTTCGAGGGGCCCGACGCGAGGCAGAACACCTTGCCCGCCTCGGGATCGAGCCACGCATGCTCGAAGTGCACGCCCTCCGTGTCCTCGATCGCGAGGTCGCGGTCGTGGGCCTCCTGGAGCTGCTCGCCGGTGACGCCGAAGAACCCTTCGTGCACATCCATGAACTTCGCCATTTGCCACCTCCGGAATGTGGGACGCCGGTCGTACCCTGCCCCGAGACTGGCTGATCGCGGCGAGTCCGTCATCGGTCGATCTACCGATGAGGGGTCGCGAGATGCACGTAGACTCCACGGCGGGATGGCGACGAACGAGCTCGTGATCTGCCCGGTCCTCGTGGGTCGCGACGACCTGCTGGCGCTGGCGGGCCGACGCCTGCGTGAAGCTGCCGCGTCGCGCGGCGGGTTGCTGTGCCTCGCCGGTGAAGCCGGGATCGGCAAGACGCGGCTGGCCGGGGCAATCGAGCGACGCGCCGTGTCGGCGGGCTTCGTGATCGCGAGAGGGATCGCCTACCCGCGTGACCTCGAGGTGGCCGGTGGCGTGTTCATCGACCTTGCGCGCTCCCTCGGCCGGATCCCCGGGCTCGACCGCGTCGGTGCGGCGCTGGGCGAGCTGCTCGGTGGGCCTGGCGACAGGGCGCCGACGGCGGGCGACGCGCATCGGCGGCGGCGCATCCTCATGCTGGACGTGGTCGATCTGCTCGCGGGTCTGCCGGCGCGGACGCCGGTGATGCTCACGCTCGAGGATCTCCACTGGGCGGACGACCTGACGCTGGAGATCGTCGGGGCGCTCGCGCGACGGCTGCCGGAGCTGCCGCTCATGGTCCTCGCGACATACCGGAGCGACGAGCTGTACCCCCGCGTCCCGATGCGCGAGTGGCGCGCGCGGCTGCTGGCGGGGCGCCTCGCGGAGGAGACGCGCGTCAGCCGCCTGGATCGCGACGGGACGGCGTCCATGGCGACCCTGATCCTCGGAACCGGGCTGCCCGCGCCGCGAGACCTGGTGATGTCGATCCACGAGCGCTCCGACGGCGTGCCACTGCACGTCGAGGAGCTCCTCGCGGTGGTGCGGGCGGCGGGTCCGGAAGCGATCGCGTCGACGGTGGTCCCGGAAACGCTCGACGAGGCCATCCTGCTGCGAGCGGGGCGACTCTCCGTCCGGGCGCGCCGGGTGGCCGATGCCGCCGCCGTCATCGGCCGGTCGTTCGACGTGTCCCTCCTGGCGGGCGTCGTCGACCGCTCCGCGGACCAGCTGTCCGCACCGCTCCGGGAGCTCGAGACCGCGTACTTCGTGGCCGAGACGGCCGATGCGGGTCGCCTCGACTTTCGGCACGCGCTGATCCGCGACGCGCTGTACCGGCAGGTGCCGGCGCATGTGCGCCGTCGCCTGCACGGCCGCGTCGCCGACGCCGCGGCGACGGATCCACGGTTCGATGCCGCCTTCCGGTCGACCCACCTGGAGGAAGCCGGCCGCAGCGCCGAGGCCTTCGCGGCCGCGCTCGAGGGCGGGCGCCGCGCGGCCGCCATGTCCGCCCATCGCGAGGCGCTCGAGCTGCTCGAACGGGCGCGGCGGACCGCACCACCCGAGCTGCAGCCCCAGGACCGCGCTTCGATGCTCGCCGCGCTCGCCGACGAGGCGGCCGCCACCGACGCCAACGACAACGCCGACCGGAGCTACGAGGAGGCGATCGAGCTGCTGCGCCGCGTCGGTGATCTCCGGGCGGCATCGGCGCTCGTGCCGCGCCAGGTTGCCGTCCGACACCTGCTGGGCGACGACCTGCAGGCCCGGTCCGAGCGACTGGAGGCCGCGGTCCGCGCACTGGAGGCGGTCCCCGACGACACCGCGACACGAGCCGTGCGCGCCAGGCTGCTGTCGGGGCTGGCGGCAGCCAACATGCTCGATCGCCGGCTCGAGACCGCGATCGCGTACGGCGAGGCGGGCCGTGAGCTGGCCATCGAGACCGGCGAGCAGGGCATCGAGCTGGACGTTGCCGCGACCGTCGGCTCGTGCCTGGTGTTCGCGGGGCGCATGGACGAGGGCTGGGCGCTGCTCGAGCGCGCGGTCGCCGAGGCCCGATCGGCGCACCGCGAGTCGGAGGCTGCCCGCGCGTACCGGATGATCGGCTCGTGCGCCTCGGTGCTCGTCGAGTACGGGCGCGCCGAACGCTGGCTCGGCGAGGGCATCGAGCTGGCAGAGCGCGTCGAGCTCTGGAACCATCGCCATTACATGGCCGCGCACCTCGGTCACGTACGCTGGGCGAGTGGCGCCTGGCCCGACGCCGAGCGGCTCGCGGCACATGCCCTTGCCGACGGCCGGGGCGGCATCACGACCCGGATCACCGCGCTCCACGTGCTCGGCTACGTCAATGTCGGCCGCGGGCATCTCGACGATGCGCAACGGATCCTCACGGAGGCGCTCGAGCTGGGCGAGCAGATGGCCGAGCTCCAGCGGATCTCGCCCGCCGTGTGGGGCCTGGCCGAGGCGGCGCTGCTCGCCGGCGATCCGCATCGCGCCATCGCCTGGTGCGAGAAGGGCGAAGCGGCCTCCGACGCCGTGGCCGACGCTGCCTACCTGTTCCCGTTCCTCGTCACGGGCGCGCGAGCGCATCTGGCGGCCGGCGATCCGGCCGCGGCGGCTGCCTGGACCACCCGGGTGTCCGCCGCCGTGGCCCATCGCGGGATCCCCGGCACCATGCCGGCGATCGACCATGCGCGCGGCCTGGTGGAGCTCGCAAACGGCGCCACGGGACGCGCACGTGCGTCGCTGGACATCGCGCGCCGCCAGTGGCACGAGCATCAACGGACGTGGGAGGGATCCTGGGCGGCGCTCGACCTCGCGGTCGCGCTCGCGCGCTCCAACCTGCCGGGCGAGGCGCGGCGGATCGCGCTCGAGGCGGAGGGGATCGCCGACCAGCTGGACTCGGCGCCGCTGCGGCGGGCCGCAGCGGACCTGCTGGCCAGGCTGCGGTCACGCACCGGTCCGGTGCCTCCGTGGGCGCCGCTCACGGCACGCGAGTACACGGTCGCCCGGCTCATCGCGGCGGGGTCGACCAACAGCGAGATCGCGCTGGAGCTGGGCATCGCCCCGCGCACGGCCACGTCGCACGTGGAGCACATCCTTGCCAAACTGGGGTTCACACGGCGGGCGGAGGTGGCGGCGTGGGTCGGCCGCACGGCGGCCGCACCGTCGATGCCCAGCGAGAACGCCGGTGGCGGTGCGTCGATGTCGCTCGTCGACACGCCACGCCGCCGGGCGACAGGGAGCGATCGATGACGAGCCAATGGACCGGATCCTCGGGCGGCGTGGACTGGGTGCTGCGGCTCGACCGCGACCGGCTGCTGCCGGGGCGCCTCGTGGGCGGGCATGTGACGGTGGCCGCGCGGCGCGCGGTGGAGGCTCGCGGGCTGGTCGTGACGCTGCGCGGCGAGGAGCACTGGAAGTACCACGTCACGACGACGGACAGCGAGGGCCACAGCCACACGGAGACCCGCACCGGGCACCAGGACCAGCCGCGCGTCCCGGTGCTCGCGGTGGCGCCCATCCGGCTCGCCGCGGGGGAGACCCGCGAGCTCGACATCCAGATCCCCGTCCCGGGTCTCGGCCCGGCCACGCTCGAAGCCGACGTCGCGGGCGTCTCCTGGGCCGTCGAGGCCAAGCTGGACATCGAGGGCGGACGCGACAGCTCGATCGAGGTGCCGGTGCGCATCCTCCAGCCGACCGCGCTGCTGCGCGCCGGCGTGGTCCACGTGGGCGAGTTCGCCCTGTTCGAGGCAGCGGACGCGCAGGCAGGCGGCGTCACCGGCTCCATTCGCATCGACCCCGTCCCCCTGGTCCCGGGGGAGCCGTTCCGCGGCCAGCTCTCGCTGCGGCCTTCGTCGCCGATGCGACTCCAGGAGATCCGGATGGAGCTCCGGGTGAGGGTCGAATCCACCGTCTCCGGCGGGTTCGACCAGACGCTCGTGCCCTGGTCGGCCGTCGTGGCACCCGCGATGGAGCTGGCGTCGGACCAGGTGGTCGAGGTCGCGGGGACCGTGCCGGATGTTGCCCTGCCCACGATCGAGCTGCCCCACGGGCGCGCCGCCGCCGAGCTGCACGTGATCCTCGCGCGTGCCTGGGCGCGCGATCCACACCTCGTGCGGGACCTGGCGATCGCGACCACACGGGAGCTCTGACGCCGGCGCCCGCTCCCCCGCGGATGCGGCGGACGGGTGCCCGTCAGCCCTCGAGCCGGGACCTCGCCTCCGCCAGCGCCGCGGCAACGCGCGCCGGCGCCGTCCCACCGGTGACATCCGCGCTCGCCAGGGCTCCTTCGATCGTCGTCGCGGCGCGGAGCTGGGCCACGATCCCCTTCTGGCGACGGAGCCCCCGCGCGACCGGATCGTCGCTGCCGTCGAGCGCCGACCTGAACGCCTCGTCGGGCAGTGCCGCGAGCGTCGCAACTCCCTCGGCCTCGGCGCCCCCGACGAGCCCCCCGACGATGTGGTGGGCGGCACGGAACGGGACCCCGCGCATGACCAGCGCGTCGGCAAGCGCGGTCGCCGTCGTGTAGCCCTCCTCCGCCGCGGCCTGCATTCGGGCCCGGTCGATGACGAGCGTCTCGATCAGCCCGGCCATCACCCCCAGCGACGCGTCGAGCGTCGACACGGCGGCGAACAGCGGCGGCTTGTCCTCCTGGAGGTCGCGCTGGTAGGCCAGCGGCAGCCCCTTGAGCAGCGTGAGCATGCCCGCCAGGGCGCCGATGACGCCGGCGGCGCGCCCGCGGACGAGCTCCGCCGGATCCGGGTTCTTCTTGTTGGGCATCATCGACGACCCGGTCGAGAACGCGTCGGCGACGTGGACGAACCCGAACCGGGGGTTGGACCACCAGGTGATCTCCTCGGCCAGGCGGCTGAGGTGGACCATCGCGAGGGCCACCGCTGCCAGCACCTCGACCACGAAGTCACGGTCGGACACGGCGTCGAGCGAGTTGGCCGTCACGCCGTCGAAGCCGAGCTCCGCGGCGGTGGTCTCGCGGTCGAGCGGGTATCCCGCGCCGGCCAGCGCACCGGCTCCCAGGGGCGAGACGTTGAGCCGGCGGCGGGCATCGAGGAGGCGGCCCCGGTCACGCTCGAGCATCTCGACGTAGGCCAGCAGGTGATGCGCGAGGAGCACCGGCTGGGCGGGCTGGATGTGGGTCGTGCCGGGCAGCACGGCGTCGCCCTCGCGCTCGGCGAGGTCCACCAGCGCCTGCTCCAGGCCGACGATCCCCGCGACGAGCCGGTCCACGGCACGCCGGGTCCACAGCCGGAGGTCGGTGGCGACCTGGTCGTTGCGCGAGCGTCCGGTATGCAGCTTGCCGCCCACGCTGCCGACGCGCTCGGTGAGCAGCGTCTCCAGGTTCATGTGGACGTCCTCGAGGGCCGGATCCCAGGCGATGGCTCCAGCTTCGACGTCCTCGCGCAGCCCGACCAGCCCGCGCTCGAGGACCGCGACCTCGTCCTCGGTCAGCAGCCCGGCGCGCCCGAGCCCGCGGACGTGCGCGATCGAGCCGGCGATGTCGTCCAGCGCGAGCACCGCATCGATCTCGATCGAGCGCGTGAACTCCGCCATCCGCGCGTCCGGCCCCTCGCCGAACCGACCGCCCCACAACTGCATGAAGCCTCCGTGCCGCGTAGGGAGCCATCGTACCGGGTGTCCATGGCGGGATCGGGCGGAACGCGGTCGCCGCGTGCCGCGGCCGGAGCGGTGCGACCGGGGCCACCGCGCGGTGGCCGCGGCCGATGGCGGCAAGGCTCAGCGCGCGGCCGACGGCGCGCGGCGAGGCTCAGCGCGCGGCCGACGGCACCACGGCGCGCAGGCGCTCGGCGGCCTCCTCGGCCGTCAGGTCCCGCTGCGGCTCGGCGAGCAGCTCGTAGCCGACCATGAACTTGCGCACCGTGGCCCGCAGCAGCGGCGGGTAGAAGTGCGCGTGCACCTGCCAGTGCCCGGTCTCCGCGCTGCCGAACGGCGCCTGGTGCCAGCCCATCGAGTACGGGAACTGGCGCCCGAACAGCGCGTCGTAGCGGCGGGTGAGGTCCCGCAGCGCCGCCGCCAGCGCGTCGCGGTCCTCGTCGCCGACGTCGGCCAGCCGGGATGCCGGGAAGCGCGGGATGAGCAGCGTCTCGAACGGCCACGCGGCCCAGAACGGGACGACGGCCAGCCACGCCCCGTGGGCCGCGACGACGCGCGGTCCGTCACGCTCGGCAGCCGCGTAGTCCGCGAGCAGGCGTCGTCCGTGGTCGGCGAGGTATCGCGACTGGGACTCGTCCTCGCGGGTCGCCTCCACCGGAAGCGCGTCGCCCGACCAGATCTGGCCGTGCGGGTGCGGGTTGGACGCGCCCATCGCCTCGCCCCGGTTCTCGAACACCTGGACCCACCGGTAGTCACGACCGAGCTCGGTCGTCTGCTCCGCCCAGACGTCGATGACGCCCCGGATCTCGGCCTCCGACATCCCCGCCAGGGTCAGGTCGTGACGCGGCGAGAAGCACACGACCCGGCACGTGCCACGCGTGCCCTGGGCACGGAACAGGCCGTCACCCAGGCGCACCGCCGACGTGTCCGGCCGGAGCGCGGCGAAGTCGTTGGTGAACACGAACGTGCGGTCGTAGGCCGGGTTGACCTCGCCGTTGACGCGGGTGTTGCCCGGACACAGGTAGCACTCCGGGTCGAATGCCGGCCGATGCTCGGGCGGCTCCGGCTCCTCGGCGCCCAGCCACGGCCGGAGCGTCCGTCCCGCGGAGACCAGCACCCATTCGCCGGTCAGGGCGTTGAAACGGCGGTGGGGCTCGTCATCGAGCGCCCCGAGCGCCTCGTCGTCCGGCCTCGCAGCCGGGTCAGTTGGCACGGATCGACACCCCCATGGCCGAAAGCTCGTCGTCCGCGACCACTACGGCATCGGCTTCCTCCTGGGCGCCTTCGCCGGCATCGACGACGACGACCTCGGGGACCGCATCCCGGAGGATGCCCAGGGCCTCGTCCGTCCAGCCCACTGTCGGTAACCACGACATCCGCCTGGTCGAGACGCGCGATCGTCGCGATCCCGACGACCCCCCATTTCGCGTGATCCGCGACCACGATGAGCCGGCGGCTCGCGTCGATCAGCGCCCGGTCCGTCTCGGCCTCGCTCAGGTTGGGACACGTGAACCCGGCATGCGCATCCATCCCGTGGACGCCCATGAACGCGAGATCGAGGTGGACGGTACGAATCTGGGCGACGGCGAACGGCCCGACCAGCGCCTCCGAGCGGGTGCGTACGCCGCCGGTGAGGATCACCGTCTGGTCGCGCCGCCCGGTGCGGTGCAGCACGTCCGCGACCCGGATGGAGTTGGTCACGATGGTCACGCCCGGCACCTCGGCGACCCTGCGCGCGAGCACGTGGGTGGTGGTCCCGGCCGAGATCGCGATCGACATGCCCGGCTCGACCAGCTCCACCGCGGCGGCGGCGATCGCCGACTTCTCTGCCTGCTGCAGCGAGGTCTTCGCGGTGAAGCCGGGCTCGTACGAGGCCAGCCCGGACAGCGCCGTCGCACCGCCGTGCACCTTCTCGAGCAGACCCTGCTCGTGGAGCACCTCGAGATCGCGACGAACCGTCATGTCGGAGACGTCGAGCTCCCGCGCGAGCTCGACCACGCGGACCGCGCCCGACGCGCGGACGCGATCGAGGATGAGTGCCTGACGCTGGCGGGCGAGCATCGCTCCGGCGTTTCCTCGAGGTCGTGTCGATCGCGCTGGGCCCGACGCTCCGGCCCGCGATCGACCGACCGGCGCATTATCATCTTGATCCCGGAAAGCACCTAAGTCAACGCACTCGCACAAAAAAAGTTGTTCGAATCCGCGCGAGTCTCTTGACATTGCGCAATCTGGTCGCAACAATCCCACTTGTCGGCCCGGCCCGCATGTGCATCGCGGAAGGTCGCGGAGGAGGTTTCAGCATGGCTGATCACGACGGCCACCTTTCCGTCACGCGCCGCCAGGTGCTCAAGGGAGGCGCTGCTGTCGCGGCGCTGGGCGGAGTCTCCGCCTTCCTCGCGGCCTGCGGCTCCGCGGGCGCGACCACGGCGCCCCCGGCCTCGTCAACCGCACCGGCTGCGTCTGCTGCCCCGCCCGAGTCCATGGCCCCGGTCACGGGCAGCCTGACGTTCGGGTCGAACTACTCCGACCAGGTCCCCAAGGACGCGATGCAGGCCGTCGTCGACGCCTTCACCGCGAAGACGAGCATCACCGTCAACGTCAACACGGTCGAGCACGGCAAGTTCCAGGACACGATCAACGCGTACCTGCAGGCGACACCGGACGATGCGTTCACCTGGTTCGCCGGCTACCGGATGCAGTTCTTCGCCGCCCAGGGCCTGGCCCTCGATATCAGCGACGTCTGGAGTCAGGTCGGCTCGAACTTCACCGACCCCATCAAGGCCGCCTCGACCGGCGCCGACGGCAAGCAGTACTTCGTCCCGTTCTACAACTACCCGTGGGGCGTCGCGTACCGGAAGAGCTTCTTCACCGAGAAGGGCTACACGGTCCCCAAGACACTCAGCGAGTTCACGGCGCTTGGCGACAAGATGAAGGCCGATGGGCTCATCCCGCTCGCGTTCGGCGATAAGGACGGCTGGCCCGCGATGGGCACGTTCGACATCCTCAACATGCGGATGAACGGCTACGACTACCACATCGGGCTCATGGCCGGCAAGGAGAAGTGGACGGACGCGAAGACCAAGGCCGTGTTCCAGAAGTGGGCGGAGCTGCTCCCCTACTTCGATCCGCAACCGTTGGGCAAGACCTGGCAGGAGGCCTGCCAGGACATGCTCAGCAATAAGGCCGGCATGTACTTCCTCGGCACCTTCCTGGGCGAGCAGGCAACCGACCCGGCTGTCCATGACGATCTGGACATGTTCCCGTTCCCGGTCTTCGGGAACGAGTACGACAGCGAGATGGCGATCGACGCCCCGATCGACGGGTTCATGGTGGCCGCGAAGGCGGTCAACGTGGACCAGGCGAAGGCGTTCCTGGAGTACCTGGCGACCGGCGAGGCCGAGGGCATCTTCCTCAAGTCGAGCCCCAACAACGTGTTTGTCGGCAAGGACGGCGACACGAGCACCTACACGGCGTGGCAGACGACGGCGGCTGGGATCCTCGCCGGATCCAACAAGCTCGCCCAGTTCATGGACCGGGACACCAGGCCGGACTTCGCGGGCGCGAACGGGATGCAGGGGTTCATCCAGAACTTCCTGGGCGACCCGTCGCAGGACCTGGACAAGTTCCTGTCCGGCATCCAGGACTTCTACGACAGCCTGCCGCCGCAGTGATCACCAGCTGAGGCCAACGAACGAGCGCCCCATGACGCAGTCCGTTCCGCAGAGCGCCCCGCCGGCCAGCACCGGCGGGGCGTCCCTGTCCCAGGGCCCATCGGCCACGGGTCCGCGTCGCTCACGGCGGCGGTTCAGCCTGCTCACGCGTCGCGACAAGGTGACCCTGGCGCTCATGGTCGGGATCCCGGCCTTCATCCACATCTTCCTGATCTGGCTGCCGACCCTGGGCTCGATCATCCTGTCATTCACCGACTGGAACGGCATCGGCGGGCTGGACAAGATCAAGTTCGTCGGGCTCAAGAACTACGACACTCTGGTCAACCTCTACCAGCCGTTCTGGCCTGCGCTCCAGAACAACATCATCTGGCTGGTGGTGTTCCTGTTCATCGCCACGCCGCTGGGCATGCTGATGGCCGTGATCCTGGACCAGAACATCCGGGGCACCCGGATCTACCAGAGCGTGCTGTACATGCCGGTCGTGCTGTCACTGGCGATCGTCGGCTTCATCTGGGAGCTGATCTACTCCCCCGGCCAGGGGTTCATCAACAACATGCTGGTCCTGGTCACCGGCGACCAGCGGTGGGTCACATCGGGCACCACGATCGACTGGCTGGGGACCCGCGGGCTCAACTTCGCCGCCGTGATGGTCGCCGCCAGCTGGCGCCACGTCGGCTACATCATGGTCCTCTACCTGGCGGGGCTGAAGAGCGTGGACAACACACTCCGGGAGGCGGCCTCGATCGACGGTGCGAACGCCCGCCAGACGTTCTTCCGGGTGGTGTTCCCGGTCCTCGCGCCGATCAACGTCGTGGTCCTGGTGGTGACCGTGATCGAGTCGCTGCGCGCGTTCGACATCGTGTACATCATCAACAAGGGCCTCAACGGCCTCGGTCTGCTGTCGGTCCTGATCACCACGAACCTGCTGGGTGAGGCGAGCCTGGTCGGGTTCGGGTCCGCGATCGCGGTGATCCTGCTGCTGATCTCGATCGGCCCGATCAGCTTCTACCTGTACCGGGTGCTGCGCGAGGAGCCGGCGTGACCGCGGCCACGCTCCCGCACGCCCAGGCCACCGTCGCCAGGAAGAAGGGGCGTCGGCCGAAGTACGGCACCCACGCGTTCCTGATCGCGATGTGCGTGCTGTGGATCTTCCCGCTCGCGTGGACGATCTACACCGCGTTCCGGCCCTACGGCGAGACGGCCCGGCTGGGCTACGTGTCGGTCGGCGGTGCCTACAACCTCGACAACTTCTTCAACGCCGCCAAGGGGATGGACCTGTGGCTGCACCTGTTCGACACGCTGATCGTGGTCGTGCCGGCGATGATCCTGGTCCTGTTCTTCGCGTCCATGATCGCGTTCGCGGTGTCGCGCTACAGCTTCCGGTTCAACGTCGCGATGCTGATGCTGTTCACGGCCGGCAACCTGCTGCCCCAGCAGGTCGTGATCACCCCGCTGTACCGGATGTACCTCGCGCTGCCGCTGTTCTCGCCGCTGGCCGACCGCGGGATCTGGTACGACACGTTCTTCGGGATGATCGCGATCCATATTGCGTTCCAGCTCGGGTTCTGCACGTTCGTGCTGTCCAACTACTTCAAGCAGGTTCCCAAGGAGATCAACGAGGCGGCAGTGATGGACGGGGCGTCCGTGTGGAAGACCTACTGGTCCGTGCTCCTGCCGCTCACCCGCCCGGCGCTGGCGGCGCTTGCCACGCTCGAGTTCACATGGATCTACAACGACTTCTTCTGGGGCCTCCTGCTCATGCGGACGGGCGCCAAGTTCCCGATCACCCCGGCCCTCAGCCAGCTGTCGGGCCAGTTCTTCACCGACAACAACCTGCTCGCGGCGGGGGCGCTTCTCGTTGCGTTGCCGACGCTGATCGTGTACTTCGCGCTCCAGAAGCACTTCGTCGCCGGCCTGACCCTGGGCTCGACCAAGGGCTGACATGCGACCCCCGGCCACCTGGGCCGGGTCGAGGAGGAACCGCACGATGTCGCCCGCGCCGTGGGCCGACCCGGAGCTGACCGGCCGTGGCCGGCTGCCGATGCATGCCGTCCCCCACCTCGACCGGCTCGAGCTCGACGGGACCTGGCGGTTCCAGCTGCTCCACCGGCCGGACGATCCGGTCGGCGACGGCGACTCCTGGCGCGAGATCGACGTCCCGGGTTGCTGGACGATGCAGGACACCTGGGATGGCCCGATCTACACCAACGTCCAGATGCCGTTCCCCGACCGGCCGCCGGCCACGCCCGAGGAGAACCCGACGGGCGTCTACGAGCGCTCGTTCGAGGTGCCGGCCGCGTGGGCGGACCGTCGGATCGTGCTCCACGTCGGAGCTGCAGAGAGCGTGCTCGTCGCGCAGCTCAACGGCGTCGAGGTGGGCATCAGCAAGGACTCGCACCTGGCCGCCGAGTTCGAGATCAGCGGCCTGGCTGCGACCGGGCGCCAACGACCTGCGGCTGACCGTCGTCAAGTGGTCCGACGCGTCGTTCATCGAGGACCAGGACCAGTGGTGGCACGGCGGGATCACCCGCTCTGTGTTCCTGTACGCGACCGGTCCGGTGCATCTGGCCGATCTCCGAATCGACACCGGGCTGGACCCGGATCTCGCGACCGGGACGCTGGAGCTCGAGGTCGCGCTGGGCTGGCCCGATGGCTCGGCGCTGGAGCCCGGCTGGCTGGTGGAGGCCGCGATCGAGGGCGTCGCGGCGCCGCTGGTCGCGGTCGTGCCGGACGCACCCACGGCCGATCGCGGTCCGGGCGCGTTCGTGGTGCCGGGGCCGCCCCGGCGCGGGATCCTCGACCTCCAAAGCCTCAACGCATCGGGCACGCTCACCGACCCGGAGGACCAGGCGCGATGGCGGGAGGCGGAAGCGGTGGTCCGGCCGCCCCGCGTCGGCCGCGCACGGCTCGGCGCCCGGATCGACGGCGTGACGCCGTGGTCCGCGGAGGTGCCCGCGCTGCGGACGCTGAGCGTCGTACTCCGCGCGCCGGACGGCAAGGTCACGGAGCGGATCGAGCGCCCGATCGGCTTCCGGCGGATCGAGGTTCGCGGTGTCGAACTGCTGGTCAACGGGCGGGCCGTGCTCATCCGCGGCGTCAACCGCCACGACTTCGACCGCCGGACCGGAAGGGTGGTGTCGGCCGAGGACATGCTCGCCGATGTGATCGCGATGAAGCGGTGGGGCTTCAACGCGCTGCGCACCTCGCATTACCCCAACGACCCGTACCTGCTCGACGTGTGCGACGAGCTGGGGCTGTACGTCATCGACGAGGCGGACATCGAGTCCCACGGCTGGTACGACGACGTGTGCCACGACCCTCGCTACCGGGCGGCGTTCGTGGACCGGGTCGCGCGGATGATCGAACGCGACCGGCACCACCCCTCGATCATCTCCTGGTCGCTGGGCAACGAATCGGGCTACGGCGCCAACCATGACGCGGCCGCCGGCTGGGCGCGTAGGGCGGACCCCTCGCGGCCGCTCCACTACGAGGGCGCGATCCGGTTCGACTGGACCAGCGCCCAGACGGCGAGCGACCTCACCTGCCCGATGTACCCGCCCATCTCGGCGATCGTCGCGCACGCCCGGTCAGGCCTCCAGCGGCACCCGCTGATCATGTGCGAGTTCAGCCACGCGATGGGCAACAGCAACGGCACGCTGGCCGAGCACTGGGACGCGATCGAGGCCACGCCCGGGCTCCAGGGCGGGTTCATCTGGGAGTGGCGCGACCACGGCCTCGACCAGCTGCTGCCCGACGGGACGGTGCGCGCCGCCTACGGCGGCGACTTCGGCGACGTGCCCAACGACGGGACGTTCGTGCTCGACGGGATGGTGTTCCCGGACCGGCGGCCAAAGCCCGCGATGTTCGAGCACATGCACCTCGCGTCTCCGGTCCGGGCCGCGACCGACGACACCGCCATCGCCGCCGCGCGCGAGGGACGAGCCGCCCTCGAGAACCGGGGCGAGTTCCGCGACAACGGCTGGCTGCGCGCCACCTGGGAGGTGACCGTCGACGGCGAGCCGGTCACCGGCGGCGACCTGCCGCTGCCCTCGATCGCCCCGGGTGACCGGGCCGAGGTGACCATCCCCGGCTGGCGCCTGCCACCGGAGGGCGGCGAACGCTGGCTCACCCTGCGGTTCCTGACCGCCGACGCCACCGGATGGGCGCCGGCGGGCCACGAGATGGGCTGGGCACAGGTGCCGCTCGATGCGGCAACCGGGCCCGGCGCCGCCGCCTCGACGGCGGCGGGCTGGACCGGCGGCGTCGTCCTGAACGAAGCGGGGCAGCTCCTCCTCCCCGCGTTCGCGGCGCCGCCGGCCCTGTCCCTGTGGCGGGCGCCCACCGACAACGACCGGATCGGCGGCATGGCGCAGCGCTGGGCCGGCTGGGGACTGGCGAGCCTGACCCGTCGCCTGGAGAGCATCGAGCGCGCGGCCGATGCGGTGACGGTCCGGTCGACGTGGACGACCGGGACCGGGATCGAGCTGGCGCACGTCCAGCGGATGGCGGTCGCGCCCGACGGCCGGATCCGTGTCGATGAGGCGGTCGAGGTGCCGGCGATCCTCGACGACCTGCCGCGGGTGGGGACCGTGCTCGAGCTGGCCGCCGGCCACGAGGACCTCGAATGGTTCGGTCGCGGGCCGCACGAGACGTACCCCGACCGCCGGCGCGGCGGGCAGGTCGGCCGATGGCGGTCGACGGTGACGGACGCGGCGACGCGCTACCTGCGGCCGCAGGAGAACGGCGGGCACGCCGACACGCGCTGGCTGCGCATCTCCGGACGCGGCGCCGGGGTCCGGCTCGACCTCGACCGGCCGCGCCAGGTCTCGGTCACGCACCTGCGGGCGGTCGACCTCGACGCGGCGGCCCATGACGACGAGCTGCGACCGTGCCCCGAGACGATCGTCCATCTCGATGCCGCGCATCGTGGCGTGGGCACCGCCAGCTGCGGGCCGGATACCCTCGAGCCGTACGTCCTGCGCCCGGGCACGTACCGCTGGGCGTGGACGATCTCGACGGAGACCACCCCCGCATGAGGATCCGCCCGACATGACGATCCACTGGGACGAGGACGCTCGCGAATGGCACCTCGCGAACGGCCGGATCAGCTATGCGCTGCGGGTGCTCGAGAACGGCTGGCTCGGCCATCTCCACGCGGGTGCGCCGCTGGCGGCCGGTGGCTCGCTGCGCCACCTCGGCCCCGACGCGTTCAGCGGGTTCTCGAACCGCGTCGGTGAGCCCGTCGCGCTCGAGGTCCCGGTCCCGGGCGTCGGCGACTGGCGGATCCCGGCGCTCGTCGTCGAGGCTGCGGACGGCTCGACCGTCCTCGACCTCCGCTACGCGGGCCATCGGATCCTGGCCGGCAAGCCGGACCTCCAGGGCCTGCCGTCGACGTACGTCGAAGATCCTGCCGAGGCGGAGACGCTCGAGATCGACCTCGACGACGCGCCCACCGGGCTGCGTGTCACGCTCCGCCTCACGCTGTTCGCGGACCGGCCGATCGTGGCGCGCTCGATGATGCTGGCCAATCGCGGCGCGGCGGCGCTGACCGTGCGCTGCGCGATGAGCGCGTCGCTGGACCTGCCCGACGCCGACTGGGCCCTGATGACGCTCAGCGGCGCCTGGGCACGCGAGCGTCACGTCCAGGACCGTCCGCTGGTTCCCGGCCGGCAGTCGGTGGGCAGCGCGCGGGGAGCGTCGGGCCTGGAGCACAACCCGTTCCTCGCCCTGCGCCGGGCGCACACGACCGAGGACACCGGCGAGGCACTCGGCCTGAGCCTTGTCTACTCGGGCAGCTTCCTGGCCGAGGCGGAGGTGGAGCCGCTGCGGACGGCGCGGCTGCGGATCGGCATCAACCCGGAGACGTTCGCCTGGCGGCTCGAGCCAGATGCCGCGTTCACCACGCCGGAAGCCGTCCTCGCCTGGTCCGGCGAGGGCCTCGGCGGCCTCAGCGAGGCGTTCCACGGCCTGTACGGATCCCGGCTCGTCCGCGGCCCGTGGCGCGACCGGCCCCGGCCGGTGGTGCTCAACAACTGGGAGGGCACGTTCTTCGACTTCGACCACGACCGGCTGGTCGCCATGGCCACCAAGGCCCGGGAGCTGGGCGTCGAGCTGTTCGTGCTCGACGACGGCTGGTTCGGCCACCGCAACAACGACGACTCGTCGCTGGGCGACTGGATCGTCGACCGGCGCAAGCTGCCCGGCGGGCTCGAGGCGCTCGCGCGCGACCTCCACGGGCTCGGGCTGCGCTTCGGCCTGTGGATCGAGCCCGAGATGGTCAACCCCGACAGCGACCTGTACCGCGCGCATCCCGACTGGGCGATCGGTGTGCCCGGCCGGCCGCACACCGAGAGCCGCCAGCAGCTCGTCCTCGACCTGTCGCGACCCGAGGTCGTCGACCACCTGGCCGACGCGCTGATCGCGGTCCTCTCGAGCGCGCCGATCGACTACGTCAAGTGGGACATGAACCGCAACATCACCGAGCCATGGACGCCGTCGCTGCCCGCCGACCGCCAGGGCGAGCTGCTCCACCGCTACATCCTCGGCGTGTACGAGCTGTACCGACGGCTGGTCGAGCGGTTCCCGGACATCCTGTTCGAGTCGTGCGCCAGCGGCGGTGGGCGCTTCGACCCCGGCATGCTGGCCTACGCCCCGCAGACCTGGACCAGCGACGACACGGATGCGGTCGAGCGGCTCCGGATCCAGTGGGGCACGTCGCTCGTGTACCCGGTGTCGTCGATGGCGGCCCACGTGTCCGCCGTGCCCAACCATCAGACGGGCCGGATCGTCCCGATCTCGACCCGCGCCGCGGTCGCGATGTTCGGCGTGTTCGGGTACGAGCTGGATCCGACCGCGATGAGCGCGGCCGAGCACGATGCGGTCCGAACGCAGATCGCCTGGTACGTCGAGCGCCGCGAGCTCCTCCAGCACGGACGGTTCCTGCGGCTCCGGAGCCCGTTCGAGGGCGACGGCAACGAGACGGCCTGGATGGTGGTCGATGGTGACGGGGGCCACGCGATCGTCGCCCACTACCGAGTCCTGTCCCACCCGCTGCCCGTGCGCAACCGGCTTCGGCTGCGCGGCCTCGATCCGGCCGCCCGGTACCGGGTCAGGGCATGGTCGGACAGCCTCGGGGCTCCTGACGGGGTGATGGACCGGGCCGGAGACGAGCTGATGGCCGTGGGGCTGGCGATCGAGCCCCGCGAGCCGCAGGCCGCGGGGGTCCGGATGCACGACGGGGAGCGCGTGATCCGGGGCGACTTCGAGGCGCGACTGTTCGAGCTCGATCGAGCCTGAGGGTCAGCCGCCGCAGCCTTCTCCGGCCACGACGGGCGGGACCGCCGGGCCCAGCGTGAACCCCTCGCCCAGCGCCGCGAGGAAGGCGGCTCGGAGCGTCGGATCGGCCGCGATCCGCCAGTCCACGACCGCGTCGACCTCGGCTTCCGTCTTGCGCCACTCGAACCAGTTGACCATCCGGAGCCACGGGAAGCGGACCGATGCCTGCGTCCCGAACACCTGACCAAGCCACGCACGCTTGATCTCCGACTCCCCCGCCCCACCCGCGCCGGGACGGTAGAACGCGGCGGTCTCGACGATCGCCAGCGGCTTCGAGAACCGCTCCGCGTAGCCGGTGTAGAAGTCCGGAACCGACGCCGACCCCGTCATCAGGCCCACGAACGCACCGTCAGGCGGGAGCTCGTTCTCGCCCCACGGATACGCCAGACCCCAGAAGTACAGGCTCATGCCGACCCAGTCCACGTACCCGGGTCCCGGCCAGTACGGCGCGTACGGATCGTCGGTCGCGTCCAGGATCCCGTCGCCGTCGGTGTCAAGGGTCGTGGCCGCCGGGCTGCCGGGCGCGGCCCCGTACCGGCCGCCGGCGTATGGGTAGCCGTCTCCCTGGTTGGGCGCCCACAGCATCGCGGACGTCGGCGAGCCGGCGTGCACCGCATCGGCGACCCGACGGAACGCCGCGACATAGGCCGCCGGATCCTGGCCCCACGGATACCAGCTGCCGTTCATCTCGTGCGCGAACCGGACGATCGTGGGCACACGTGCCGCGCCATAGCGGGCGAGCCGGGTCGCGAGATTCGCGGCGACGGCGTCGGTCACCGCGGCCAGCCCGCCCCATGGCTCGAGCGTGACGACCAGGACGGCCCCGGCGCTCGCGGCCTGGTCCGCCGCGGCGTCGAGGTTGGCCGCGTCGCCGTCGGTGAGCGGGAACGCCACGAAGCTCACGACGTCGGCGGGTGGCCGGCCCAGCTCCGCCTCGAGCTGTGCGACGGTCTGCGACCCCCAGTCGAGGTTCATCCCCACCCAGGCGCCCGTGTCCGGCCCGTGGCGGGCAAGGGCGCCGATCGCGTCCGCCGATGACGCGCTCGATGCGCACGGGCTGGTCGCGGCCGACGGGGTGCCGGCGCTCGGGGTGCCGGCGCTCGGGGCGCTCGCCCCCGTCGATGCGGCGGGGTCGGCCGCGGGCGTCGCCGGGCCCGCGGCACACGCGGCGATGGTGACCGCGAGCACCAGGACGCGACCGGCGCGACGTACGGGAACAACGATGTGCAGCATGGGATCGTTGGCCACTGTGGAAGGCGGGTGCGACGCCGTCAACGGGACGATCGTCCGGCGGACGCCGCCAGGCTGCGATCAGGCGAGCCGCCGCGCCCCCGCGTTCGCCTCGACCGGGAACACCCGCGGCACCAGCCCCGTCCGGGCCGGGTAGTCGCGCAGCACCGCCTCGCGCAGCGCGTCCACCGCGTCCCGGCGCACGAGGTTGATCGTGCAGCCGCCGAACCCCGCCCCGGTCAGCCGGGCGCCGATCACCCCCGGCGTCGCCCGCGCGATCTCCACCAGCGCGTCGAGCTCCGGGCTGCTCACCTCGTACAGGTCGCGGAGCGACGCGTGGCTCGCGTAGAACAGGCGGCCCACGGTGTCGAGGTCGCCGGCCTCGAATGCCGCGATCGAGTCCAGCACCCGCTGGTTCTCGGCGACGATGTGCTCGGCCCGGCGGGCGGCGACCGGGGCCAGCCGGTCTCGCACCCGGTCGAGCATCGAGGGCGTGACGTCACGCAGGGCGGTCACCCCAGGCTCGACCGCGGCGATCGCCGCGACGGCCGCCTCGCACTGCGCGCGACGCTCGTTGTACGCGGATGCCTCGAGCTTGCGCGGCGATCCCGAGTGGCAGGCGACCAGCGCGACGTCGTCCAGCGGCAGCGGCACCGACCGGTGCTCGAGCGACCGGCAGTCGAGCAGGAGCGCCCGGCCCGGCTCGCCGAAGACGCACGCGAACTGATCCATGATCCCGTTGTTGAGCCCGATGTAGCCGTTCTCCGAGCGCTGGACGACATGGACCAGGCGCATCGGGTCGAGCGGCGGCCGGTCACCGCCGGACAGCGCCCAGGCGGCCACCACCTCGATCGCCGCCGACGATGACAGCCCGGCGGCCTGCGGGAGGTCCGAGGCGAGCAACCCGCGAAACCCGCGCGGCCCGGTGCCCGCCTCGTCCAGGGCCCAGGCCATGCCGGCCACGTAGTCGAGCCACGAGTCCCGCCGCTCACCCACCGCATGGACGTCGAACCCGCCGGTCTCGCCGCTCGCCGCCAGCGTCAGCGCCACCCGGTCGTCGTCGGTGGGGACGAGGGCGATCGAGATCCCGAGGTCGATCGCGAACGGGAGCACGAACCCCTCGTTGTAGTCCGTGTGCTCGCCGATCAGGTTCACGCGCCCGGGCGCATGCACGACGCGCACGTCGTCGGGCCGAGCGGCGGCGACCGGATCGAGCCTGACCAGCGCATCGCGAAGCGCCGCAGGGTCGCGCGCGAGGGCCGCCTCCGACGCGGCATCGAGGCTCATGTCACGCCACGTCGCGGCGGATCGTGAGCGACGCGATCACGGCGAAGAACACGGCGATCAGCGCGAGCACGCCGAGATCGAGCTGGAGCTCGGGCGTCGCGAGGTCCGCACCCCGGATCAGCACCTGGCGCAGGCCGTCCACCGCGTACGTGACGGGCATCACCGCGGCCAGCGGCTGCAGCAGCCCCGGCAGGCCGCTGATCGGGATCAGGATCCCGGACAGCAGGAACTGGGGGACGATCACGAGCGGGATGAACTGGACGATCTGGAGCTCGGTCCGGGCGAACGTCGACAGGAAGATGCCCAGGCTCACGGCGCCGATGGCGACCAGCAGCACCACCAGGAACGCGACCAGCGGGCTGCCCGCCAGCTCGACCCCGAGGCCGATCGAGAACGCGGGCAGCGGCCCGATCGAGGCGACGTGCACCGTCCCCAGCGTCCAGGTGAGCAGGATCGCGACCTGGAGCGTCGCGAACAGGGCAAAGCCCAGCGTGTACCCGGCGACGACCTCGCCGCGCGTGACCGGCGTCGCCATCAGGCGCTCGAGCGTGCCACCGGTCCGCTCCCGCAGGAAGCTGACCCCGGTCAGGATATACACGAAGAAGTAGACGAAGAACCCGATGATCGCCGGTGCGTACGGCGCGATCGGGTCCGCGCTGGGCGTCCCGTACACCGTGACGTGCTCGATCGCCGGCATCGCGCCCGACGTCATCACGCCGATGAGCGCCTTGGTCACGATGCCCACCTGGGTGGCCTCCGCGAATGGATCGAGGCCGTTGGTGATCAGGGTGACCGTGCTCCCGACCCCCTTGTCGGCCGGCAGGATGATCCCGATCGACGCCGTCCCGTCCGCGACGGCGGCCCGAGCCGCTGCCTCGTCCGGCACCTGCGTCACCGTCCCACCATCGGCAGCGACGCCGAGCCGGAGGTTCTGGACGAAGACCGTCGCGGGAACCCCGGTCTCGACCACGGCGACGTTGACCGCCGGGGTTTCGCCCTCGCGCAGGATGAACGTGAGCAGCCCGGTCATCAGGACGGGCGCGATGAACAGGAGGGCGAGCGACGGACGGTCGCGCCGGATCTCCTGGACGACGCGCCGGAACAGGGCTCGCAGGCGACGCGGGTTCATCGGGCGGCCTCCGTCTCGCCGGCGAACTGGAGGAAGGCCTGCTCGAGGTCGTCGGTGGCGGCGGCGGCCCGCAGGTCACCTCCGGTGCCGCGCGCGATGATCCGGCCCGCTCGCATGAACAGCAGCTCGTCGCACCGATCGGCCTCGTCCATCACGTGGCTCGATACGATCAGGGTGATCCCGTCCGCGGCGAGCTTGCGGAAGTGGGTCCAGAACTCGACCCGGAGCAGCGGGTCGATGCCCACCGTCGGCTCATCGAGGAACAGGATCGTCGGGCGGTGGACGAGCGCGCACGCCAGCGACAGCCGGCGACGCTGGCCACCCGACAGCGTGCCCGCGACCGACTCGGTTCGATCGGCCAGGTTGACGAGCTCGAGCGCCTCGACCACCGGCGCGTCGCCATCGACGCCGTAGACCGCGGCGAAGAACCGCGCGTTCTCGCCTACGGTCAGCGCCGGGTAGATCCCGTCGCTCTGGGTCATGTACCCGATCCGGCTCAGGTTGGACCGCGATGGCATCCGGACGCCCAGCACCTCGGTGTGGCCGGACGTGGCGCGCGCCATCCCCGTCAGCAGCCGGATCAGCGTCGTCTTGCCGGATCCGTTGGGGCCCAGGATCCCGTAGATGCGGCCGGGCGCGAGCTCGAACGACACCCCATCGACCGCGCGCAACGGACCGAAGGCCTTGACCAGGTCGACCGCGCGGACCGCGGGCCGGGCCGCGGCCGCCGCGTCAGCTTGGGAGGGCGCCACGCTGTGCACTGTTGGCTCCAGGTGCGGGAAGCCGCCACCGACGATTCGTCGGTTGATGAATTCTAGGTCGGCCGGCGGAGCCGACCACGGGCCGCCGGACACCGCGCGGCGGTCCGGACGGCGCGTCGGCACGGGCGATCAGTCCCTGAGCGCATCGCCGCCGCCCAGCGGCACATCGGTCCGACGCCACCGACGCGCGCCCCTGGCCGGGAGATAGCGCCAACCCACCAGCGCGCCCGCCACGGCGAGCAACGCGGAGATCCCGAACAGGACCTGGGGCCCGCCCTCGGCGTACAGGAGCCCGCCGACGACGTTGGCCAGGAACGCCGCCACCCCCGCCGTGGTGATCGAGATCAACGCCTGCCCCGATCCCTGGAGGCGCGGCGGCATCACCTGCTGGATGGTCATCACGCTCGCGATCCACAGCCCCGCAAACCCGACCCCCGAGATCAGCCGGGAGGCAACGATCGCGAGCGCCGACCCGAGCACCGCCCACAGCAGGAACGCCGACACGTACAGGGCCACCGACACCACGAACAGGCCCCGGATCCCGATCCGGGGCACCGCACGGCCAGCGGCGACCATGGCACCGACCTCGGCGGCGGCCGCGACCGCGGATGACAGGGCCACCTCGGGCGCCCCGCCGCCCAGCTCGACGATCCGCAGCGACAGGAACGTGAAGCCGGCGAACACGCCGACGTACGCCAGGCCGACCGCGACCAGGACCCGGGGCATGGCCGGGTCGACCGCGAATGCCTCGCGGATCGCGCCGCCGCGACGGTGCGCGGTGAGCTGCGCGCGCCCCAGGTCCGGGATCCGGCGCGCGACCAGCGCGATCGCGACCGCCAACACGAGGAACATGACCCCGGCCGGCCAGTACCCGAGCGCCCCGTACAGCACCCCGAATGCGACCGCCGCGACCGCGAACGCCGCGCTCGACCCACTGCGGACCCGCCCGTACTCGCGCCCGGGGTCACGCATCGCGTTGACCGCCAGCGCATCGGACAGGGGTCCCGCGGCGCCGTAGCAGGCGGCATACGCGACATAGGCGGCCCCCACCGCAAGCGGCGGCAACGGAAGCAGGAACAGCACCAGCAGCCCCGCCGCCAGCAGGATCGACACGCTGAGCGCCCGGGCGCGCCCGAGCACGACATCGCCCAGGTGGCCCCACACGGACACCGACACGATGAACGCGACCGAGGTGAGCGCCGTCACCAGGCCGATCACGGCCGGGCTGAACCCACGGCCCGCGAGGATCACGGAGGCGAACGGACCCAGCACGGCAATCTCGGCGCCGTTGAGCACGAACAGCAGGCGAATGCGGACCATCGTGGACCCGTCCAGGGCGCCGAAGCGCGATGCCGCCGGCGCGGCGGCGTGGCGTCAGCCGAAGCGCTCGCGAAGCCTCGGCAGGATGACCTTCCCGTAGCGCGCGATGGCCGTCTCCTGGTCGTTGCCCGGGAAGTGGAACACGAGGTGGTTGAGCCCGTAGGAGAGGTACGGGGCGATCTGGTCCACGTGCTCGTCGGGATCGTCGGACACGAGCCAGCGGGTGTGCGCGTAGGGCTCGGCGTGCTTGGCGAGGATCTCCATCTGGCGCGGGTCGTGGACGCCGACCTTCATCTCGCCCGGCAGGGCCAGCGCCGCCCAGACCTTGGTGTCCTCCATCGCCCGCGAACGATCGGGGTCGAAGCTGACCTTCATCTCGATCATCCGGTCCATCGCCGCGGCGTCCCGCCCGACCTTCGCGGCCCCCTCGGCGAGCGCCGGCAGGAGGGTGTCGGTGTACAGCTCGGCACCCTTGCCGCTGGTGCAGATGAACCCGTCGGCGATCCGCCCGGCGAGCCTCGCCGCGGCCGGACCCGAGGCCGCGATGTAGATCGGGACGGGCGTGTCCGGGCGATCATAGACCGTCGCCTCGTGGGTGCGGAAGAACTCGCCGCTGAAGTCGACGAACTCCTCGCGCCATAGCCGCCCGATGAGGGTCACCGCCTCCTTGAGCCGCGCGAACCGCTCCTTCTGTTCGGGCCAGTCCACGCCTACGGGGACCTCGTTCATCGACTCCCCGGTGCCGACGCCCAGGATCACCCGTCCGGGGGCCAGGCAGGCCAGGGTCGCGAACGCCTGGGCAACGATCGCGGGGTTGTATCGGAATGAAGGGGTGAGCACGCTCGTACCCAGCGTCACCCGCTGGGTCGCCTGGGTCGCGGCACCCAGCCAGACGAGCGCGTTGGGGGCATGACCGTCGGTGTGGCGCCAGGGCTGGAAGTGGTCGCTCGTCCATACGGAGTCGAACCCCGCGGCCTCGGCCGCCACCGCGAGGTCCAGCAGGCGGCGGGGCGGAAACTGCTCTGCGGACGCCTTGTAGCCGAGGGTCAGTCGGGGCATTCGGGACCTCTGTGCGTTCTGGGCATGCTCAGCGGGCGATGGCGAGCACGCCGGCTCCCGCCAGGACCAGCATAGCCCCGACGATCCGGCGGGACACCTCGCCGGGGTCCCGGGCCTCGCGCAGCCGGACGACGCCCCAGGTGGTGGCGAGGAGCACGGCGGACTCGCGGAGCGGGGCCACCACGGCGAGCGGTGCGCGCTGCAGGGCCGCCAGGACCAGCCCGTACGCGGCGACCGTGAGCACGCCCGCCGACACCGCGCGCCGGCGGGCTGCCCCGACCCCCATCGTGGCGACTGGAAGATCGCCGCGCCGGGCCCGGACGATGGCGATCAGGCCAAGCCCGAGCGCGCCCGTCGGCCACAGGATCCCCGCGTACAGCCACGGTGGCACGAGCTGGACGCCCACGCGATCGATGGCCGAGTACGAGGCGATCATCGCGCCCGTGAGCAGCGCGAACCCGGCCGCGGATCGATCGTCGCGCGCCTCTGCCGCGCGCAGCAGGCGCCACGGCCGTTGGACGATGAGCAGGCTCGCGACCAGGAGCGCGACGCCCAGGATCGCCCCGGGCGCCAGTCGCTCGCCCAGGACGCCGACACCCAGGATGATCGCGAGCAGCGGTGCGCTGCCGCGCGCGAGCGGGTACACGAGCGACAGGTCGCCGCGACGGTAGGCCGCGGCGAGGAACAGGAAGTACACCACCTCCACCCCGCCCGAGGCCACGCCAAGCAGCCACGCGTCGTTGGGGATCGCGGGCCGTCCCAGCGTCAGCCACCCCACCGCCACCGCGGGCACGAGCACCACGGACACCGCGACGAGCCCGACCGTCGCGGTCCACAGCGGGTCGTCCGCGGTCTTGAGCAGCACGTTCCACGCGGCGTGGAGGACCGCCGCCAGCGCGATGAAGGCGAGGGCGAGCGGATCCACGCGCGAAGTCTAGGGTCCGGACCCTGGCCGGCGGACCGCTCGTTGCGGGTCGGCGAAGCACTCGCCGGATGCGTGTTCGCCGCCGCCGGTTCGCCCGACTACCCGGATCCGGCCGCCGGCCAGCCGCCGAGCTCGGCGAGCGTCGGCGGATCGGCGCCGGCTCGCTCGCAGGCCATCGCGGACGCGCGGACCGCGAACCGCGCCGCGTCGAGCGCCGACCGGGCGTCATGGAGGCCTGCTCGTCCCACCCCGGCGCGGACGATGGCGGCGAGGAAGGCACCGCCGAACGTATCGCCCGCACCCACCGTGTCGACGACCCGCACCCTCGGGACCGGCACCACGTGGTTCGCACCCCCCGCGTGCACCGTGACCGAGCGACCGCCGTCGGTGAGCAGGACGACCCGGTCGCCATCCCCGGCCAGCCGGGCGACCGCCTCGGGCAGCGGGACCCCCGGCTGCAGGTAGGCGAGGTCGTCGGCGCTGACCTTGACCACGTCGGTCCGCTCCATCACGCGCGCCACCCGCGCCCGGTAGCCATCCGGATCGGCGGTGATCGATGGCCGGCAGTTGGGATCGACCATGAGGATCACGTCATCGGGAAGCGTCGCCGCCAGCGATTCCAGCGTGGTGGCCATCGGCTCGAGCACGAACCCCAGCGTGCCCAGGTGCACGGCGCGCGTCGCTGCCGGCAGCCCGGCTTGGAGCGGCCCGATGTCCACCGCCGGCGCGGACGTCCCATCCACGTAGAACCGGTACGCCGCGACGCCGTGCTCGTCGAGCTCGGCCAGGGCGAGCGTCGTCGGCAGGTCAGTTCGCTGGACGTGGTCGAGCGACACGCCGTCGCGGACGAGCCCGGTCTCCAGCATCCGCCCGAAGCGATCCGACGACAGCCCGCCGATCCAGGCCACCGGAACCCCCAGGCGGGCGACGGCCCGGGCAGTGTTGTACGGTCCGCCACCGGGTGCCGGCACCAGCCGTCCGTCGGCGAGCACGATCAGGTCGATCAGCGCCTCGCCGGCGACCACGATCAGCGCCGGTTCGCCGGACGTTTCCTGGCTGGTCATGGCTGGAGGCTACTGCCTCGCGGCGGGCCGCGCCAACCCGCCGGAGCGCAGGCCCGTCGACGCCACGACCGCCCGCGGCAGCGGATCGGCAGGTTGACACGGCTCGTGGCCGGACCTAGCATGCGACCTGCACATATGAGCATTGATGTACGCACATGAGCAACGCGGGGCGCGCGTGACGACCGTCGCTGCCCCGGTTCGCGGCGCCTCGGATCCGCGCCTGCTCGTTCGCGTCGCGCGGATGTACTACGGCATGGCGCTGACCCAGGAGGAGATCGGCGCGAGGCTCGGTCTGAGCCGGTTCAAGGTCGGCAGGCTGCTGGACCGGGCGGTCCGCGAGTCGATCGTGCGGATCGAGATCGTCCACCCCGCCGCCCGGCTGGTCGAGATCGAGGAGCAGCTGGTCGCCCGCTTCGGGCTGCGCGCGGCGGTCGTCGCCGACGCCGGGTCCGGTCCGGTCACCGCGGAGGGGTCGGTCGAGGCCGCGACCGCCGTCGCGCGGGAGGCGGTGGCCAGGGCTGCCGCCCGGTATCTCGCCGAGATCCGACCGACGGGCGCGATCGGCGTGTCGTGGGGCCGGACGATGCTCGAGCTGGCCCGTGCCCTGGAGCCGGGCTGGACGACCGCGACCGAGATCGTCCAGCTCAACGGGGCGACGTCACGCTCGGCGACGCCGACGCGTGCCGGCGAGATCGTGGACCGGTTCGGGGTCACCAGCGGCGGATCGATCCGGCTCATGCCCGCGCCGGCGATCGTGGGGTCGGCCGCGCTGCGGACCGCGCTCGAGGCGGACCCGTCCGTGGGCGACACGCTGCAGGCGGCCCGGCGGGCGCCGTTCGCCGTGTTCAGCCTCGGCATCCCGGAGCCCGGCAGCGTCCTCGTGGAGTCCGGGTTCGTGGCGCCCGCGGACCGGAAGCTCCTGCGCCGGGCGGGCGCGGTCGGCGACATCCTGGGCCGGTTCCTCGCACCCGACGGCCGGATCGCGCTGCCGGACCTCGACCAGCGCACGGTCGGCCTGCCGCTCGACGAGCTCGCGGCCAAGGACCACACCATCGGGCTCGCCGCCGGACCCGGTCGCGGTCCCATCGCGCTCGCGGCCATCCGCGCGGGCTGCGTGAACACCCTGATCACCGACGAAGGAACGGCTGACTGGCTGGTTGCGCATGGCTGAGCCGCGGATCCGCCCCACCGAGCAGGACGTGCGGGACGTGGTCCGGCGCATCGTCGACGCCGTGTACGTACCCTCGGCCACGGTCGCCCCGACGACGGCGGCCGCACACATCGATGCCGGGGCCGCCGACGGGCAGCGTCCGTCCTCCATCGCCATCGGCGCCGACCATGGCGGCTTCCGGCTCAAGGAGCAGCTCCGGCAGGCGCTGGCCGAGCGCGGCCACGCGGTCCACGACTGCGGGACCGGCAGCGAGGACGCGGTCGACTACCCGGATCTCGCGCTGGCCGTCGCGAAGCTGGTCGCCGACGGCACGTGCAGCGTCGGGATCGTCGTGGACGGCGCCGGCATCGGCTCGTGCATGGCCGCCAACAAGGTGCCCGGCGTACGCGCCGCCATGTGCTACGACCTCTCAACGGCACGCAACAGCCGCGAGCACAATCACGCCAACGTGCTCACGCTCGGGGCGCGGCTCATCGGCGCCGGGCTTGCGCTCGACATCGTGACCGAGTGGCTGGCCACGCCCTGGGGGCCGGGTCGCCACGCGGCCCGCGTCGACAAGATCACCGCCATCGAGCGGCACTACCTGAAGGACGGCACCGGGGTTGGGACGCGATGACGACGATCGATGACCGGGACCTGCTGATCGAGACGATCACGCGGGAGGTGCTGGCGACGTTCTCGCTGGGCGGCGAGACGTGCATCAACTGCGGCGGGTCGTGCGCCGCGCATTGCGCGGACAAGGTCCGCGACGTCGTGACCAACGGCGCCAGCCGGATCGCGTACCACGGCCGGGGCAGCGACGTGCCGCTGGACCTCGCCGGCTACATCGACCACACCCTGCTCCGCCCCGACGCCACCGCGGCCGACATCGACCGCCTGTGCGCGGAGGCCGTCGAGCACCACTTCGCGGCGGTGTGCATCAACCCCACCTGGATCCGACGCGCGGCGGACAACGTGCGCGGGACCGATGTCGCGGTCGCCTCGGTGATCGGCTTCCCGTTCGGCGCCGCGACGACCGAGGTCAAGGCCATGGAGGCGCGCCGCGCCATCCGCGACGGGGCGCGCGAGATCGACATGGTGATCAACATCGGGGCGCTCAAGAGCGGCATGCTGGACGCGGTCCGCGAGGACATCGATCGCGTCTCCGACGCATGCCACGAGTCCGGGGCCCTCAACAAGGTGATCATCGAGACCGCGCTCCTCACCGACGAGGAGAAGGTCATCGCGTGTCACCTCGCGAAGGAGGCCAAGGCTGACTTCGTCAAGACCTCCACCGGCTACGCCTCGGGTGGCGCGACCGTGTTCGACGTCGCCCTCATGCGCGAGGCGGTGGGCTCACGGATGGGCGTCAAGGCCTCGGGCGGGATCCGTACCGCCGAGGATGTCCAGGACATGATCGCCGCCGGCGCCACCCGGATCGGGGCCTCCGCCGGCGTCAAGATCGTCACAGGAGAGAGGGGAGCGCGTGAGCAATATTGACCTTCGCGCCTATGTCTTCCTCGACAGCCTCCAGGCGCAGTACGCCGCGTTCCTGGGGACCGTCGCGCAGGGGTTCCTGCCGCTGGCCGGCGATGCGTCGCTGTCGATCGAGGTGTCGCCGGGCATCGAGATCAACCGGCTGACGGACATCGCCCTCAAGTCCACCTCGGTCAAGCCGGGGATGCAGATCATCGAGCGCTACTACGGCATGCTCGAGGTCCACTCCCCCTCGCAGGCGGAGGTCCGGGCGGCCGGGGCGGCCATCCTGCGCGAGATCGGGCTCGAGGAGACGGACCGGATCAAGCCCCGGATCCTGTCCAGCCAGATCATCCGCCGCATCGACGATCACCAGGCGCAGCTGATCAACCGCACCCGCCACGGCCAGATGCTGATCCCGGGCGAGACGCTGTACGTGCTCGAGCTCGAGCCCGCGGCCTACGCGGCCCTCGCCGCCAACGAGGCGGAGAAGGCGGCCCACATCAACATCCTCGAGGTCCGCTCGTTCGGCTCGATGGGCCGGATCTACCTGGGCGGCGAGGAACGGGACATCGACGTCGGCTGGCGCGCGGCGCTGGCCTCGATCGAGGGCCTCGACGGCCGCGAGGCCAAGAGCTGACACCCACCACCAATACCGGCAATCACAACGGCGAAGGAGAGGATCGATGGCTGAAGCACTGGGCATGATCGAGGCGCGCGGGTTCGCCGCGATGGTCGAGGCGGCCGACGCGATGGTCAAGGCGGCCAAGGTCGAGCTGGTGAGCTACGAGAAGACCGGCGGCGGCTACGTGACCGCGGTCGTGCGCGGTGACGTCGCGGCGGTCAAGGCGGCCGTCGAGGCGGGCGTCCGGGCCGCCACCAAGGTCGGCGAGGTGGTCACCAGCCACGTCATCGCGCGGCCGCACAGCAACGTGGACCTCGTCCTCCCGCTCGGTCGTGCCGAGCAGGCCAAGGGCGAGAAGGGCGACGACTGACGTTCGCACCAGGGGCCGCGGTCGCAGCGCGATCGCGGCCCGGACCCGGGAGGAAGCCATGCTCCTTGGACGGGTGGCCGGAACGGTCGTCTCCAGCCGCAAGGAACCGCTGATCGAGGGCTGGAAGCTGCTCCTCGTGCGCCAGCTCGACACCGACAACCACGAGGGCGGCGGCTACGTCGTCGCCGCCGACGCCGTGGGCGCCGGGGTGGGCGAGGTCGTCCTGTACGCGACGGGCAGCTCCGCGCGCCAGACCGAGATGACCAGGGATCGACCGTGCGACGCCGTGATCATGGCGATCGTCGACACCTGGGAGGTCGGCGGTCGTGAGATCTATCGGAAGTAGCCGATGAGCGACCTCAGCGAGCGCGACATCCAGGACATCATCGAGCGCGTCAGGCGGCGGATCGACGCCGCCTCCGAGGGCCGGGTGGGCACGGCGCTGCGCGCCGAGGCCGAGCTGGCCGCCGCGCCCACCGAGCTGGGCGACGGGATCCACGCCACGATCGACGACGCGGTCGCGGCGGCCACCGGCGCGTTCCGCGAGTTCCAGTCCATGGGCCTCGACGGGCGGCGGGTGATCATCGAGGCGATCCGGCAGTCGATGCTCGACCACGCGGAGCAGCTCGCGCGGATGGCCCATCAGGAGACGCACCTCGGGCGGTACGAGGACAAGGTCGTCAAGAACCGCCTGGTGACGATGAAGGCGGCGGGCCCCGAGGACCTCGAGGTCGAGGCGGTGTCCGGCAGCCTGGGCATGATGGTCACGGAGTGGGCGCCGTTCGGTGTCGTGGCCGCGATCACGCCGGTCACCAACCCGACCTCCACGGTGATCAACAACACGATCAGCATCGTGTCCGCCGGCAACGCGGTCGTGTTCAACGCCCACCCCAACGCGAAACGAAGCTCCGCGGAGACGATCCGCCTGATCAACCGCGCGATCGTCGGCGCCGGCGGCCCGTCGGACCTGGTGACCGCGATCGTGGAGCCGACGATCGACAGCGCCCGGGCCCTGATGAGCCACCCCGGCGTCCGGGTGCTGCTGGTCACCGGTGGTCCGGGCGTCGTCCGCGAGGCGCTGCGGACCGACAAGCGGGCGATCACGGCCGGCCCCGGCAACCCGCCCGCGGTGGTCGACCAGACGGCGGACGTCGAGCGCGCGGGCCGCGACATCGTGCGCGGCGCGTCGTTCGACAACAACATCATCTGCACCGACGAGAAGGTCGTGCTGGTCGTGGACTCGGTCGCGGACCGGCTGATCCGCGCGATGACCCACAACGGCGCCTACCTGCTCAAGGAGCACGAGCTCCGACGCCTGGAGCGGGTGATCTTCCGGGAGCTCGGCGAGCCGGGCAAGCCCGGCGTCATCAACCCCGCCTGGATCGGCCGCGACGCCGCGAAGATCCTGGCCGAGATCGGGGTCAGCGTGGAGCCCGAGCCGCGGCTGCTGATCGCGGAGGTGCCGCGGGATCACAGCCTGGTGTGGACCGAGCAGATGATGCCGGTGCTCCCCGTGGTGCGGGTCGGGACCGTCGACCAGGCGATCGACCTCGCCGTCCGAGCCGAGCATGGGTTCCGGCACACCGCGTCGATCCACTCGACCAACGTGGACACGATCACGCGCATGGCCCGGGCCATGAACTGCAGCATCTTCGTGGCCAACGGACCCAACTTCGCGGGGCTGGGCGAGGGCGGCGAGGGGTTCTCGTCGTTCTCCATCGCCTCCCCCACCGGCGACGGCCTGACCCGGCCGCGGACCTTCTCGCGCGAGCGGCGGATCACCGTCGTCGGCGCGCTCCGGATCGTCTGACCATGCAGCCGGCCATCGCCCTGCTCGAGCTCGACTCGATCGCCGTCGGGATCGAGACCGGCGATGCGATGGCCAAGCGCTCCCCCATCGACGTCATCTACGCCGGGACCGTCCACCCCGGCAAGTACCTGGTGCTCGTGGGCGGGGCGGTCGCGGACGTCGAGGAGGCGCTCGAGGCCGGGCGCGCCGTCGGCGGACCATCGATCCTCGACGTCGTCCTGCTCCCGGACGTCCATCCCCAGGTGGTGGCCGCGATCCGCGGCACCCGGCGAGCATCTTCGGGCGAGGCACTGGGGATCATCGAGACCCAGACGGTGGCCGCGATCATCGATGCGGCCGACGCCGGGGTGAAGGGCGCGCGGGTCCGGCTGCTCGAGCTTCGCCTCGCCGACGGCATCGGCGGCAAGGCGTACCTGCTGTTCGGCGGCGGCGTAGCCGATGTCGAGGCGGCGGTCGAGCTTGGCCGCGACCGGATCGGCGCCGCCGCGCGCTCGATCTCCCGCGTGATCCCCCAGCTCCATGGCGAGATGCGCGTCAACCTCGAGGCCGACTCCCGGTTCCGCGACCGGATTGCCGCTCGAGAGGACGCCTGAGATGCAGCTCGCGCGGGTCATCGGCACCGTCGTGGCGACGATCAAGTCGCCCGGGCTCGAGGGCGTCCCGCTGCTGATCGTGCAGCCGCTCGACCGGCGGCAGCAGGCCGAGGGGACGCCGGTCGTCGCCGCGGACGCGGTCCGGATGGCCGGACCCGGCGAGCTCGTGTACATCGTCGCCGCCCGCGAGGCGTCGCTCGCCCTGGACGAGCCGTTCGTACCGGTCGACCATGCGATCGTGGGCATCGTGGACGCGGTCGCCACCGATGGGGAGCGCGACCCACGCGGAACCGGCGAACCACGCGGAGCGGGGGCGCCATCCGCCGGCCATCCCGCGACGCGCCGGAAGCGGGCGCCGTCACGCGGAAGGGGCACGCCATGAAGCTCGCGCGGGTGGTCGCCACGGTCACCTCGACGATCAACGTGCCGCTGTTCGACGGCCGCAAGCTGCTGCTGTGCGACCTGCTCGATCCTGAGGGCGCCGACGCGGGCGGGTACCTGATCGCCGTCGACACCGTGGGTGCCGGCCCGGGCGAGACGGTGCTGCTCATGGACGAAGGGAACTCCGCGCGCCAGATCCTGGACGCGCGGGACGCGCCGGTCCGCACGCTGGTGGTGGGGATCGTCGACGCGGTGGAGCTCGCGAAGCCGGTGGGCGATGCGTCGACGGTGGCGCGGCGCACGCCCAACCGCGCTCGACCCGCACGCCGCCGCGCGGCCGAATGACCCCGGACGACGGGGTCCCCCGGCGCGTCCGCCTTGCCGCCTACGCGTGGATCGAGGACGACGGGCGGGTGGTCCTGGTCCGTGTCGCCGCCGGGTCGCCGGGAGCCGGCGAGTGGACGCTGCCCGGGGGCGGGCTCCGGTTCGGGGAGGACCCGGTCGACGGCGTCGTCCGCGAGGTGGCCGAGGAGACCGGCCTGACGGTCAGGGTCGGCAGCCTCGTCGCGGTCCGATCGACCGTGCTCGAGCCCGGGGAGACGCCGAGCGGCGACCGAATCCACGCGGTCGGGCTCGTGTACCGGGCGAGCGCCGACGACGGCGAGCTTCGCCACGAGGCTGACGGATCCACCGACATGGCGGCGTGGATCTCGTTCGACGAGCTCGATGCGCTCGCGTCGGCGCGGCTGCTGCGCTGGGCGCGGAGCGTGGTTGGTCGATGACCCGAACGACGCCCCCCTCCGCGCGCTACCCTGCCGCCATGTCGAACCTTCCGTTGTGGGAGCGCCGTTTCCGCGCGCCCGTCCTGTCCTTTCCGTCATGGTCAGCGGAGGCGCCGGACAGGATCGTGGTCGCCTCCACCGAGAGCGGGAGCTACCAGCTCCACACCTGGGACCGGGCCACCGGCCGTCGCCGGCAGGTCACCCGGGACCCCGTCGGGGTCACCGAGGGCCGGCCGACCCGCGATGGCACGGGGGTGATCTGGTTCCGCGACGACACGGGAGATGAGACAGGTACCTTCGTGATCGCCCCGTTCGACGAGGACGTCGCGCCCGAGCCGTTGATCGAAGGGTTGCCCAGGGGCTGGTCCGAGGGCCTCGCGATCGGCCGGACGCGCTCGGTCGCCGTGGTCAGCTCGATCGACGGGTTCTCGGTGTGGACCGCGGCCAACGGCTCGGCTGCGCGCCGGATCCACGCCCACCGGCAGCCGGTCCGGCTGGCCGGAGGCTGGGGCGTGATCGCGTCGGTGGACCGCAACGCCCTGTCGGCCGACGACGCGGTCGTCGTGCTCGAGATCATGGAGGACGGCGACGTCCTGCACCCGTCGCTGCGGGCGATCGACGCCGACACCGGCGAGACCGTCCGCGACCTGCGGGATCCGGGGCTCGAGCTCGCGGGGTTCGGCTTCTCGCCCGTGCCCGGCGACCGCCGCATCGCGATCACGCACGAGCGGACCGGCGATCGGCGGCCGGCCCTGTGGGACACGGACAGCGGTGAGGTCATCGACCTCGACATCGACCTCGAGGGGCCGGTGGAGCCGGTCGGCTGGTGGCCGGATGGCTCGGCGCTCCTCCTGCAGCAGCTCGTCGAGGGCCGCCACCGCCTCCATCGCTACGACCTGGCCGGCGGACGCGTCGAGGCCCTCGACACGGTGCTGGGCTCGATCACCGCCGCGGCCGTCCGGCCCGACGGCTCCGTGTGGTATCGCGTCCATGCCGGCGAGCATCCGGCGATGCTCCTGGCGGTGGGCTCGCCGACGCCGCTCCTGGTCGCCGATGGAGCCCCGGCGCCGGCGGGCCGGCCGTTCGAATCCTGGTGGTTCGCCAATCCCGACGGGCAGCAAGTGCACGGCTTCCTCGTCCACCCCGAGGGGCCCGGGCCGCACCCCGTGATGATGCGCGTGCACGGTGGCCCGCAATCCACCGACATGGACCGGTGGGCGCCCGACATCCAGGCACACGTGGACGCCGGCTTCCTGGTCGCGATGGTCAACTACCGTGGATCCGAGGGGTTCGGCCGGCAATGGCGCGATGCGCTCACCGGCAACGTCGGCTTCCTCGAGCTCGAGGACGTCCTTGCCGGGCTCGACGACCTCGTCGCCCGGGGCCTCGCGGACCCGTCTCGAGCGGTGCTCGCCGGCTGGTCATGGGGCGGGTACATCACGCTGCTGGGCATGGGCCGCCACCCTGGGCGCTGGGTCGCCGGCATCGGCGGCGTGCCCGTGGCCGACTACATCGCGGCCTACGAGGACGAGGCTCCCACCCTGCAGGCGCTCGACCGTGCGCTGTTCGGCGGGTCGCCCGAGACGGTGCCGGACCTGTTCGTGGAGCGCAACCCGATCACGTACGCCGACGATGTCCGCGCACCGCTGCTGATCCTCGCCGGCGAGAACGACAGCCGC
Organism: uncultured Chloroflexia bacterium; assembly: GCA_963749705.1. Lineage (GTDB taxonomy): Bacteria > Chloroflexota > Limnocylindria > Limnocylindrales > CSP1-4 > CAIXZV01. The sequence continues at coordinate 132,799 of CAVVNQ010000004.1, forward strand.
TGCCCGATCCGCCAGGTGTGGAACTACGTCGAGCGGCTGCGCGCGCGTGGCGTCGAGCCGCAGGTGTACACGTACGCGACGGGACATGCGTCGTACGACATCGAGGAACGGGTCCGCCAGACGCGGATCGTGCTCGAGTTCCTGGCCAGGACCGTGCCGGGCGTGCGGCGGCTCGACGGGCTGGACGCTCCGCTGGAGGCGGCGCCGGCGTAGCGGGCCGCCGTATGCCCACCACGTTTAGCGAGCGCCAGAACCCGGCCGATCGGGCACGCGAGCACCGGGAACGACCCCACGACCCGTTCGCGACACGCTCACGGCGCTCGATTCGGCGGCACAGGAGTCCTTCGGGCGCCGCATTTCCGGCCCGGTAAGCGTGGTACGCATGCGAGGGGCAGCCACCAAGCCGCCGCGCCTCAGTCGAACCGGAACCGGCCCTCGCGGCCGAGGCAGGGCTGTCCGCGCCCGTACCTGATCTCGCCCGCGGTGACGTCGGCGACACACCAGAACGCGGTGGTCGAGGTCTCCGCACCGTCGTCGTGGCGACAGATCGATGGCGTCGACGCGTGATCGGACAGGGCCGCGAGCAACGTGTCCGCCGTGATTGAACCCGCAGCCGGCCCTTCGCGGTCCGGGCCATCCAGCAGCTCCAGGGCGCGCCCCAGCCGAACCGCGGAGCGGCGCGCGTACGCCGGATCACCCTCATAGCGAAGCATCGGCTCGCACGCGTAGTGGTTCGTGTGTGCGAACGTCCCGCCGCGGGTCAACCCGCCCAGCTCGGCATCGGTGGCCGATCCCTCGACGTTGACGACGCGCCCGTCGCGGTGCGCGAGCACGGTGTTGTACGAGGACGCACGGTCGGGCCGCAGCGTCATCCGCACGGCCTCGTCGAGCGAGGTCGCGGTGAGCTGCTCGCGGACCATCAGCAGGCGCGGGACCCCGACCCGCTCATCGTTGGGTGACAGCTCGTTGCCGGTCAGCGACAGGCCGGCCGCGTTCCAGCCGACGCTGATCCAGGGGCCGATCCCGAGCGAGAACACGACCGGCTCCCCGGGCACCCGCCACTCGATGGCGATGATCGAATCCTCCGAGGCCGGGGCCAGGTCGTTGTTGTGCGCGATCAACACGTGGCCGTCGGCGGTCGCCGGGGGCCCCGCAACCAGGTCCGTGCAGCGGCCGTCCACGACCGCACCCGCGGTCGCCTGCGACGGACGGATCGACCAGATCTCCTCGATCGAGGCGGCGAACAGGGCGATCGGATCGACTCGCGCGCCGTCCGCAGCGCCGTCGATCTCGTCCACCAGCCATGGCGTCGCGCGGAGCGTCGCATCGCGGTACGCCGTCGCGAGCGCGAGCTGCTGGTCACGGGTCCGGCCGGCCGGTAGCTCGTCGTCGAAGGCGACCGCCTGCCGGAGGACCTCGGCGGTCGCCTCGCCGACCTGGCGGCCGACATCGCGATGCGATCCGCGCACGCTAAGGAACGGGATGCCCGGGCTCATGAACGGGATGCCCGGGCTCATGAACGGGTGCCCGGCTTGGCGCCGGTCGGCTGGATGGTCATTGGATCGCGACTGTACGCCGGTCGCCGGCCGGCCGCACCCGCGAACGGGGTCGCCCGGCCGTTCTGACCCGCCGGCGCCGAGCCAGACCGCCGTCAGGCGCCCGCGCGGTTCCTCGGCGCGGGCGGCAGGCGCCGCGCACCGTGGACCAGGAAGTGGACGAACCAGTCGCGGACCTGGACCAGGTTCTCGGCGCGGCGGAACGGCACCCCGCCGCGGGTCAGCTCGTGGGACTCCTCCGGGACGCGCATGAAGCGCACCGGCCGCCGCAGCGAGCGCAGGACGGTGAACAGGGCCTCGGCCTGGCCGATGGTCGTCCGGATGTCGCGCTCCGAGTGCTGGATCAGCAGCGGCGTGTGGATGTCGGGAGCCCGCGAGATCGGCGAGATCGAATCGAAGTACGCAGGGTCGTCCCATGGCCGGCGACCGAACTCGGTCCACGCCCACTCGGCGTTCGAGATGTCGCCGGTCAGGAACAGCATCCGCATGTCCGCGACCGAGCGGCAGGTGACCGCGGCACGGAAGCGGTTGGTCCGGCCCACGATCCAGTTCGTGAGGTAGCCGCCGTAGGAGCCGCCCGTGATGCCCAGGCGATCCGGGTCGGCGAGGCCGTCGGCGATCGCCTGGTCGACGCCGGCGAGCACGTCCGCCATCGGGCCATCGCCCCAGTCGCCGAGGTTCGCGCGGTTGAAGGCCTCGCCGTATCCCTCCGACCCGCGCGGGTTGGCGGCGAGCACCGAGACGCCGGCACCCGCGAGGATCTGCCACTCGAGGGTCGGCGCCCAGCCGTAGAGCGTGTGGGGACCGCCGTGGATCTCGAGTGCGAGAGGCTGCCGGCCCGCTCCGGCGGGCAGCAGCCAGCCCTGGATCTCGCGTCCGTCGCTCGTCCAGCGGCGCTCGACCGGGGCGACCCAGTCGATCTCCCCCGCGAGCACGGTGTTGAGGTTGCTCAGCGGCCGCGCACCGGCCGCGTGACCGCCGCCATGCAGGTCGTAGACGACGACCTCGGGGAACGACACGGCCGTCGACCGCACGGCGACGATCGCGTCGCGGCCGGCGACCCGGCCATGATCCCAGCCCGACAGGTAGTGGTGATCCGTGGTCAGGCGCTCGGGTGCGGAACCACCGCCCACCGGGACGCGCCATGCCTCGACGCTGCCCTCGATCGGCGCCGTGAACAGGACGTGCTCGCCATCGGCCGAGACGGCAAGCCGCGAGCGTTCACCCATCGCGACGTCGCTGTTCATCCCGGCATCGGGCTTGAGCTCGCTCGTCGCCAGCAGGTCCTCGCCGCCGTTTCGGCCGGCATCCGCACCGTCGGCGGCGAACCGCCAGATCCCGGTCCGGTACTCGCCCCGCGGGAACCGGTCACCGAGCGCGACGATCGCCGACCCGTCGGGCAGCCATGCCGGCTCCCGGAACAGCGGGTCCGGGCCCCCGGCGATGGTGGTGACGGTCCCGGTGGCGACGTCGACCGCGTAGATCCCCGATCGGGACTCGACGTCCGGGTGCCGGCCGCGGTTGGCCGCGAACGCGATCCTGCTCCCATCGGGCGACCACGCCGGCGATTCGACCGACGTGCCTCCGACGACGAGCGGGCGTGCCGCTCCCGTTGCCACGTCGACCAGCCACAGGTGCGCGATGCGATCGTCGACGAAACCGACCCCGTTGGCCATGTAGTGGAGGCGGTCGATGTACCGGAAGTCGGACCGCGGCACGGCCCCCGGCGCGGGCTTGGGTGGCCGGCGCCGACGCCGCTTCTCCTCGTCCATCGTCGCCCCGACCGAGTAGGTCAGGACCGCGATCATCCGGCCATCGGGCGACCACGAGAGCGCCTCGACACCGCGCGGCAGGTCCGTGAGCCGATGGGCCTCGCCGCCGTCGAGCGGGAGCAGGTGGACCTGGAAGCAGTCGTCTCGATCCCTCGGGTCCTTCGGTCGGCCCGGCTCATCTTCGGCGAACAGTCGCCGGTCGCTGACGAAGGCCAGCGTGGTCCCGTCGGGCGAGAAGCGCGCCTGGCTGTCGTTCCGGGCGCCGATCGTGAGCCGGCGAGCGTCGCCCGAGCCGTCGGCCGGGGCCGCCCAGATCGCCGACCGATACGCGTCACTGCCGGGCGCCGTCGTCCTGACGCTGAATGCGACCATCCGGCCGTCGGGCGACAGCCTGGGGTCGAATGGAATGCGGAGGCGGTACAGGTCCTCCGGGCGTGCGGGTCTGGGCACGGGCCCCTCCGGGTGGGCGGGCGGCCGGCCCGCAGCGGGCGCCAGGGTGCGCCGGGGATTGCCGGCAGTCTAGCGCGGAGGGACGGGCTACCATCGGGGCTCGATGGCCGAGCAGCTCTCTCTCCGGCTCGATCCGGCGCTCCCCCGCCCCGGTGACGTGGCCCCGATGTGGCCCACGGCCGTTGCCGATGCCTTCGACGCGCCTGACTTCCTGTTCGAGCCCACCTGGGGCGGTCACCGGGTCCTGGCCTTCGTCGGGCCCGCGGACCGGGCGGGCGGCGGCGACGTACGGCTGGTCGATCCCAACGGGCTGGAGCTGGTCGAGCGGCTGCCGGAGCTCGCCGGGCTTGCCGTGCGCGTGGCGGCGCGCTCCGCGGTGCTCGACGGCGAGCTCGTCCTGGTCGACGGGCGAGGGCGCGCCGACGACCAGGCGCTGCGCGAACGGCTGAGCGGGCGGCCGGGGCGTCCGGTCGCGTTCCTCGTGTTCGACATCCTCCACCTCGACGGCCGGTGGCTGCTCAACCAGCCGCTCGACAAGCGGCGCCAGCAGCTGCGCGCCGTCCTGCGACCGGGCGACGAGGTCGTGGTCGTGCCCGCGATCGTCGGCGAGGGCCGGGCGCTGTTCGACGCGGTCGTCGCCCAGGGGATCGCCGGGGTGCTGGCCCGGCGGCGGTCGAGCCCGTACCTGCCCGGCGTCCGGAGCACGCTGTGGCGGTCGATCCTCGCGACCCCCGGTGCGGTCGCGGGCGAGGGCGAAACCGAGGCCGAGGCGGGGATGACCGGCGACGGCGGGATCGACGGCCCGGCGCCCAGCGGCACCGCGCCCGTCCTCGCGCTGTTCCGACGCCTCCCGTTCGACGACGACCCGGACGGGTAACCCGGCCGCGGCGGGTCGCCGGGGGCGCCTGGCCGGACGGGTCGCTAGCCGCGGACCGCCCGCGCGAACGCGCGGAGCCCCGGCGGCTGCCCGTACATCAGGACGCCGGCGCGGAACACGCGGATCGAGAACCACATCGCCAGCGGCACCGTCAGCAGCAACAGCCCGATCGAGAGCGCCAGCTCCCAGGGCTCCACGCGCCCGACCGAGAGCCGGGACAGCATCACGAACGGGCTCCAGATCGGGATGTAGGACGCGATCCGGATGATCGACGAGCTGCCGCCGCTCAGGGCGAGCACCGCGGGCAGGTACCCGGCGATCGCCGGGATCGACAGGGGCAGCGCGATGACCTGGAGATCCTCCGCGCGACTGAGCAGCGAGCCGGCACCCGCGTACAGCGACGCATAGAGCGCGAACCCGAGCACGAAGTAGACGAGGAACGCCGCCAGGAGTCCGGGCGACAGCCCCGCCAGGGACGACGCGGACCCCGGGTCCTCGCCCAGCAGCGCGTTGCCGATCCTGCCCGACAGGAGCAGTGCCGCGAGCGCCGGCGCCAGCACGAGCGCCACCTGGGTCAACCCGGACAGGCCGATCCCGAGGATCTTGCCCAGCACCAGCTGCGGTGCGGTGCCCGCCGAGATGAGCAGCTCCATGACCCGGCTGGCCTTCTCGGCGACCACGCCCGCGGCGACCCACAGGCCGTAGAACACGAGGGTTAGGAACGACAGGACCACGAACACGATGCCCACGATGCGGCGACTCGCGTACTCGGCGGTGTCGATGGTGTCGCCGCCACCGGCGCCGCCCGTGGCGCCCGGATCCACGACGTTGAACGTGGGTGCGACGAACTGCCGGCTGCTGGGCGGCTGGGTCGCCGTCCAGTCGAGGATCCCAACGGCGAACGCCCCGATCTGCAGCAGCTGCGCGCGATCCTGGCTCAGCGCCCCCACGGTCAGCACCCGGAAGTCGAGGCCGCCATCCGGGCCGCGCGTGATCAGCACGGCACCCGCCAGCGATCCGTCCCGGACCTCGGCGGCCGCGGCGGCGGCGTCGTCCTGGCGCTCGAAGTCGAAGCGGCGGCTGGCCGCGGCGCCGGAGTCGAGCCGTGCGTTGAGGAAGCCGTCCATGACCGACACGGCCCGGTCCCCGAGCGTCTGCTCGTCGGCGACCACCGCGATCCGGGTCACCGTGACCTGGTCCACGAACCGGACCGCGAGCGGGATGAGCGCGATCATCACGGCCAGGCCTGCGAGCAGCACCGTCGAGAACACGAATGCCCGGGCCCGGACCCGCTCGGCGTACTCGCGCCGCGCGACCAGCCCGATGTTGCCGAGCCCGATGCTGCCGAGCCCGATGCTGCCGAGCCCGACGTCGGGCCGCACGTCGACGCGCGGATCCTGCTCGACGCGCGGATCCTGCTCGCCGCTCATGCCGCGTCCCCGACACGAGACTCGGGCGAGTCGGGGTCACCGGGCGCGAGACGGCGCTCGTCCTCCGGGGGATGGCCGACATGGTCGATGAACACCTGCTCGAGGGTCGGATCGGCTGCCTCGAAGTGGAGCACGCGGGCGCCGGCGGCGACGGCCGCCAGCAGCACCGACTCCGGCTCGACCCCGGGATCGAGCTCCACCGACGAGCGATCCATCCCCGCCTGGATGATCCGCGTCCCGGGCACCGCGCTCAGCCACGGGAGGCGATGGTCGCCGGCAACCGAGATCCGGACCAGCCGCCGGCCGGTCGACCGGCGGACCTCGCGCACCGGACCCCCGACGACCATCCTGCCCCGGTCGACGATCGCGACCGCCTCGCACAGCGATTCCGCGACGTCCATCGAATGGGTCGAGAACACGACGGTCCGGCCGCGGTCGCGGAGCTCGAGGAACGCCTCGCGCAGGAGCATCACGTTGACCGGATCGAGCCCCGAGAACGGCTCGTCCATGAGCAGCACCTGGGGATCGTGCAGGACCGCGGCGATGAACTGGACCTTCTGCTGGTTGCCCTTGGACAGCTGCTCGGCCTTGCGTCCGACGAGATCCTCCGCGCGGAACCGCCGGAGCCACGCCAGCGCCTCCCGCCGGGCACGCTCGCGCGGCATCCCGTGGAGTCCGGCGAAGAACAGCAGCTGGTCGAGCACCCGCATCCGGGGGTACAGGCCGCGCTCCTCGGGGAGGTAGCCCCAGGTCGATCGCGGCAGCCGGGCGCTCGGCATCCCGCGCCACGTCACCTGCCCCGCGTCGGGCTCGAGCACGCCGACCGCGATCCGCATGGTCGTCGTCTTGCCCGCGCCATTCGCCCCGAGGAATCCGAACACCTGGCCCGGGGCGACCTCGAACGTGAGGTCATCGACGGCCACGACGGCTCCGAACCGCTTGGACAGGTGATCGACCACGAGCGCCATTCGCGCCCGAGCATACCGGGGCCCCGGCCCGAGGCCATTGCGGGATAGTCCGCATCGACGACACGATGAAGGTCCCGGTGGCGGCCCGGCCCCGCACGGTGGACACGGCCCGGTGCCGCACGGTGCCCGCGGCCCGGCGAGAGTACGATCGGAGCGTGCAGGACCCGAGATCGACGACACCCGTCCGCATCGACGCGGACCGCACGGCCGGGACGCTCCGGCTGGAGTGGGCGGACGGGCACCAGACGGCATACGACGCCGCGACCCTGCGCTGGCTGTGCCCCTGCGCGTACTGTCGCGGCGAGGCGGGCCAGCCGGGCTGGCTCGACACCAACCCGACGCTCACGCCGGACCAGACGACGCTGGTCGATGTCGCCCTGGTGGGTTCCTATGCGGTCCAGGTGACCTGGGGCGACGGACACCACACGGGCTATCACACGTTCATGCTGCTGCGCGACCGCTGCCCGTGCGCCGAGTGCACGCGCGCCCGCGCCCAGCGTCACGAGCACGAGCCCCGGGCGACCGCTCAGGCGAGCGACCGCCACTGGCATGGAGGAGACCAATGATCATCTCGACTGCGCCGTTCATCGCCGGCCACCGCGTGACCGAGACCAAGGGCCAGGTGTTCGGCCTCGTCGTCCGCAGCCGCGGCCTGGGCGGGAACCTGGTCGCGAGCCTTCGCTCGATCGCCGGCGGCGAGATCCACGAGTACACCAGCCTGCTCGAGGACACCCGCCGCCAGGCCGTCGACCGCATGGTCCAGAACGCGACCATGATGGGCGCCAACGGCGTCATCTCGATGCGCTTCGACTCCTCGGAGATGGCATCGACCATGACCGAGATCGTCGCCTACGGGACCGCGGTCGTGGTCACGCCGGACGCGGGCGCCGCACAGCCGCTGGAATAGCCCGTGGGCGTGGCGCTCGCTCGAGCCGTCATCGGGACGGCCGGCGTCCTGCTCCTGGTCGGCGGCATCGCGGTGGCCGCGACCACCGGCCCGTCCGGTGACGCGTTCTCGGCCCTGTTCCTGTTCGTTCCCGGTGCGCTGCTGATCGCCGCCGTGATCCTCGAGCGGACCCGCTACCGCTCGCTCACGGCGGAGCAGTCGGGCGATGGCCACGGCCTGGGAGGCGGCGAAACGGCCGTCCCGGATGCGCGCTTCCAGCCGACCGACGAACGGTTCGTGGATCCAACGACGCGCGTCCCGATGCGCGTGTTCGTCGACCCGCGCACCGGCGAGCGGCGGTACGTCGCGGAGCGGTAGCCGGGGCTTCACCCTGGCCCGGTCGAGGCTCCGGGCCGGGCGACCGAACGGGGGCCGCGTGCGGCTGCGTGCTATTCTCGGCCGTCCGACCGGGTTCGGGTGACGTGGCTCGCGTCACGCCCGCGTCCCCCGTCTCGCGCCCGGCGGGCACGCCTGCGAGAGGATCATGACCGCCGTTCGACCCGCTCCCGGACCCCGCGCCGCGTCCCGCGGCCGACGGCGGGCGGTGCACGACCATAAGGCCCCGATCCTCAACCGCGAGCTGTCGTGGATCGAGTTCAACGCCCGCGTGCTCCACGAGGCCCGCGACACGCGCAACCCGATCCTCGAGCGCGTCAAGTTCCTCGCGATCTTCGCGTCCAACCTCGACGAGTTCTTCCAGGTTCGCGTGTCCGGGTTGCGCCGGCAGGACCTGGCCGGCTCGCAGCACCTGTCCTCGGACGGCCTGACCCCGGCCAAGCAGCTGGACGCGATCCGGGCCCGGGTCCGGGACCTCGTCGCCGAGCATTCCCTGATCTTCGCCACGATCCGCGAGGAGCTCGCCGGCGAGGGCGTCGAGATCGTGGACTACGACGACGTTCCCGAGCACCACGACACGCTCCGGCGCCGGTTCCACGACGAGATCTTCCCGGTCCTGACGCCGCTCGCCGTGGATCCGGGACACCCGTTCCCGTACATCAGCACCCTGTCGCTCTCGATCGCGGTCGGGCTGCGGGACCCCGAGACGGGCGAGAAGCGGTTCGCGCGGGTCAAGATCCCGCCGATCCTGCCCCGCCTGTTCGAGGTCGAGCGCGACCGGTTCGTGCTCCTGGACCAGGTCATCGAGGCCAACCTCGACGAGCTGTTCCGGGGCATGGAGATCCTCGAGACGCACCTGTTCCGGGTCACCCGCGACGCGGACATCGCGATCGAGGAGGACGAGGCGGACGACCTGCTGCTCGCGATCGAGGAAGAGGTCCGGCGGCGGCGGTTCGGCGAGGCGGTCCGGCTCGAGGTCGAGCGCTCGATGCCGGAGCTGACGCGCAAGATCCTGATCAACGGCATCGGGCTGCGCGAGGACGACAGCTTCGAGGTCGCCGGGATGATGGACCTCACGGCGCTGTGGCAGCTCGCCGAGCTCGACCGTCCCGACCTCAAGGCGCCGACCTTCACGCCGGTCGTGCCCCAGCGGCTGCTGCCGCCGGACGAGGACGAGCCGGTCGACGTGTTCGCGCAGATGCGGGCCGGGGACCTGCTCCTCCATCACCCGTACGACTCGTTCACCGCCTCGGTCGAGCGGTTCATCTCGCAGGCCGCGGACGACCCCCTGGTGCTGACCATCAAGCAGACCCTGTACCGGACGTCGGGCGACTCGCCCATCGTCAAGGCGCTGATCCGCGCGGCGGAGCAGGGCAAGCAGGTCGTGGTCCTGGTCGAGATCAAGGCGCGCTTCGACGAGGAGGTCAACATCGTCTGGGCGCGCAAGCTTGAGCAGGCGGGCGCCCACGTCGTGTACGGGCTGGTCGGCCTCAAGACCCACTGCAAGGTCGCGCTCGTCGTCCGGCGCGAGGGCAACGGGCTCCGGCGCTACGTCCACATCGGCACCGGCAACTACAACTCGCGGACGGCGCGCCTGTACGTGGATCTCGGCCTGCTCTCGTGCCGCGAGGAGCTGGGCGCGGACGTCACGGACCTGTTCAACGTGCTCACCGGGCTGTCACGCCAGAGCGTGTTCCGCCGCCTGCTCGTGGCGCCGATGACGCTCCGGTCGCGCTTCCTCGAGCTGGTCGAGCGGGAGGCGGCGAATGCCCGTGCGGGCCAGCAGGCCCGGATCGTGATCAAGGTCAACTCGCTGGTCGACACCCAGGTGGTCGAGGCGCTGTACGAGGCGGCGCGGGCGGGCGTCGAGATCGAGTGCATCATCCGGGGCGCGTGCTGCCTGGTCCCCGGCGTCCCCGGTGCCTCCGAGCGGGCGCGCGCGCGCTCGATCATCGGCGAGTTCCTGGAGCACTCGCGGATCTGGATGTTCGCCAACGGCGGGCGCCCTGAGTGGTACATCGGGTCGGCGGACCTGATGGAGCGCAACCTCGATCGGCGGGTCGAGGTCGTGACCCCGGTCGAGGATCACGAGGCGCAGGTCCGGCTCGCGCGGATCATCGAGGTCATGCTGGCCGATGACCGCCGCTCGTGGCAGCTGCAGTCCGACGGCCGATGGGTCCGGACCGAGGTGCTGACGTCGGCCGCGGGCGAGATCGACACGTTCGCCGTGCTCAAGCAGGATGCCGCGGCCGCCGCAGCCGCCGCGGACGTGCCCAGACGGCCGCACTCGAACGTCGGATCGATGGACCCGCGCGCGTGACCGATGTCGCCATCCCGCGACCCGGCGGCGTGGTCGAGGTCGAGCTCAAGTTCCGCATGTCCGGGACGGGCGCCGGGACCCGGCTGATCGCCGCCGACGACCTGGCCGGGTTCGCCGCGCTGGCGCCCGCGGCGACGGTCCGGCACGAGGACCGGTACGTCGACACGGCCGACGGCCGGCTGGCGGCGGCCGGCTACGCGGGACGGTTCCGGTCGGCGGGCGATGTCACGGTGCTCACGCTCAAGTCCCTCCGCTCTGACGCCGAGGACGGCGCGCTCCACCGGCGCGAGGAGCTGGAGGGCCCGGCGATCGCCGAGGTCCCACCCGATGCGTGGCCCGACTCCGCGGCTCGCACCGCCGTGCTCGAGCTGCTGGGCGGTGCGCCGCTGAGCGACCTCGTGACCGTCCGGCAGACACGGCACAAGCGAACGTACGGGCGCGAGGGGGTCGTCGTCGAGCTGTCCGTCGATGACGTGGAGATCGTGGCCGGCGAGCGGGTGCTGGACCGGTTCGCCGAGCTCGAGGTGGAGCTCATCGAGGGCGGCGAGGCGGCGCTCGAACCGCTCGCTGACCTGCTCGCCGAGGTCGAGGAGCTGGTCCCCGCCGAATCGTCGAAGCTCGAACGGGCGCTGGAGGCCGTCGCCCACGACCGGGCGGGCACGGGCGACCTTCGCGAGGCACCCCAGGGCCCCCGGACGAGCGTGGCTGCCGGACCGGTCGAGGTGCCCGCGTCGGGCACGGACGTGACCGCGACCCAGGCGCCGGAGCCGGCCGTCCCGCGGATCACCGTCCCCAAGGCGCCGGGTGTCATCTCCGAGGACCACCTCGCCGAGGCGGGTCGGAAGGTGCTCCGGTTCCACCTGGCCCGGATGATCGCCCGCGAGCCCGGCACCCGCGTCGGCCGCGACGACGCGGAGCTGCACGCGATGCGCGTGGCGACGCGGCGACAGCGCGCCGCCTGGCGCGTGTTCGGCGAGGCGTTCGACCGCAAGGCGACGGCCCGCCACCGGGTCCGGCTGCGCGAGGTCGCCCGGGACCTGGGTGCGGTCCGGGACCTCGATGTGCTGATCGGGGCCGCCGAGATGCATCGTGCCCAGCTGCCGGCACGCGAGGCGGCGGCCTTCGACCGGCTGATCCAGGGGTGGCGCGGGCAGCGCGAAGGTGCCCGCGAGGTCCTGCTCCGGGAGCTCGACTCGGGCCGCTACCGCAAATGGGTCGACGGGTACGTGGAGTTCGTCCAGGCCGAGGGAGCGGGCGCTCTCCCGGTCGGGCCGACCCAGCCCCACCGCGTGCGGGACACGATGCCGTCGCGGATCTGGGCGGCGTACGAGGGCGTTCGCGCCTACGAGCCCGTGCTCAGGTGGGCCGACGTGACCACCCTCCACGACCTCCGGATCGCGGCCAAGTGGCTGCGCTACACGCTGGAGTTCGTGCGCGAGGCGCTGGGACGTGACGCCGGCCCGGTCATCGAGAAGATCGTCGCGCTCCAGGACCACCTCGGCTGGCTCCACGACGCGGACGTGGCGGCGGCCCTTGCGCGCCAGTACCTGGTGGAGCACGCGGGCGACCTCACGGAGCTCGAGAGCGCGGCGATCGGCCGCTATCTCGTCGATCGGGAGCGGGAGCTCGCGCGGCTCCGGCGGACCGTCGGCGGACCCTGGCGCGGGTTGTCGAGCCTCGCCTTCCGTCGCGCGCTCGGCCGGCTCGTGGCGGGCCTGTAGGCCTAGCCCTCCCAGCCGCCGGCCAGGACGGGCAACCGGTCCCGCCAGGCACGACCCGCGATGGCACTCACCAGGATCGCCCCTTCCCGGATGCCCGCCTCGGACACGCGCAGGCGGTCGACGCCGTACCGGTCCAGGATCGCGTCCACGATCACGGCGCCGGCCGGCAGGATCCTGGCCCGGGTGTGGCGGAGCGTGTGACGCGCCGCGGTGTCGGCACTGGTCCCGACCGTCAGCATCGCGAGCGCGATCGTCACGCGGCGGCTGGTGAGGATGCTGTCGGACGTCCGTCCCGGCAGGATCCGCAACAGGTTGGACGCGGTTCCGCCGACCGCGACCATCTCCTCGGGACGGGCGTCGGGCGCGTCGGCGATGACGCGTCGAGCGTCGATGACCATGGCGTCGATCTCGTCCATCGTGGGCGGATCGGATCGAACGTGATCCTGCGTCAGGCGCGCTGATCCGAGCGGCAGGCCGATGCACCGGGCGGGCTCGCCCGGCGAGGAGACGACGATCTCGGAGCTGCCGCCGCCGATGTCGACGACCATGATCTCGCGACCGGCGGCCCGTCCCATCGTGACGCCCGCCAGCGTGAGCATGCCCTCTTCACGGTGGTCGAGGACGTACAGCGGCAGGCCAGTACGCGCCTCGACGTCGCGGACGAGGATCGCGGCATCGGCGGCGCGCCGGATCGGCTCGGTGCCCATCAGCACGACCTCGACGGCACCGAGGTTCCGGGCGGCCTCCGCGTATGTCGCCAGGGCAGCGACGAGGTCATCGCGCGCGGTCGCACCGAGGAAGCCATCCGTCGCCACGCGATCGCCCAGCCCGAGGAACACCAATTCGTCGAGCATCGGATCGAGCTGGTGGCCCCCGGCCGCGGCGACCAGGAGATGGACGCTGTTGGCGCCGATGTCGATGGATGCACCGACGACGAGCTCGGGACCGGTCACCAGCAGCGGCCGGGAGATCTCGATCACGGTCACCGACGGTCCCTGGGGCTCCAACCCGGCGGCGGCTGCCGGCGGCAGGTCAGCTGCGAGCTCCGGCTCGGCGGCGGTGGACGGTTCGGGGGCGGCGGACGGTTCGTCCGGCGCGACGGGGGCCACGTCGTAGGCGTCCGGAACATCGTCATCGGGACTCGACATGTACGGCGGCGCGACCTGGGCGTCAAAGGCGAAGCCGGTTCGATCGGGTGACATGGCGAATGGCGGCTCGACCGGCCACGGATCGGACGGCGTTGCGAACGCCGGCTGCCGTGGTCCTGGCTCGGGTTCGGGTTCCGCCTCGAGGGGCGGCTCAGGTTCGAGCTCGAGGGCCGGCTCGGGCTCAGACTCCGGTTCCGGCTCCAGGGCGAGTTCGGGCTCGGGTTCGGGCTCGAGGGCGAGTTCGGGCTCCGGCTCGATGGCAGGTTCGGGCTCGAGGGCGAGTTCGGGCTCCGGCTCGATGGCCGGTTCGGGCTCGAGGGCAGGTTCGGGTTCGGGCTCGGGTTCGGGCTCGGGCTCGGGCGCCGATCCGACCTCGGGTTCCGATTCGACCTCGGCCTCCGGTTCGGGGTCGCGCTCGCGCCGCCCGACACGGTCGACGATCCGCGACGCAGCGGGCTCAGCGGTCTGGCGGACGAGATCGGCGACCTCCTGGAGCACCGCTTCGGCAGCTGCGGCCATCTCGCCCGATTGCTCTGCCTGCTCCGGTACGGGCTCGGGCGCGGGCACGGCGACCCGCGCCGCGCGCTCTCGCTTGACCCGCCGAGCATCCGCATGCACATCGACCGCCGTTGCGGCGACGTCCGCGGCCGTTCGTTCGATCCTGCGGGCTGCTTTCGCCGCCCGCTTTGCTGCCTTGGCCGCCCGTTGCGCCGCCTTCTCGGCGGCGGCCGCCTCCCGCCGCGCCGCCCTGGCCCGCCGTTTCGCTTCCTTCCTTATGGCCTTCCGTTCCGCCTTGCGCGCGGCCTTGCGGGCGGCTTTCGCCTTCTTCGCGGCGCGCCTGCCGGCCTTTGCCTCGCGCTTCGACATTGCGTCGTCGGCCGGCTCCTGGTCCGGCGTCTCGCGGACGCCGCCCGCGCGCGGCAACCCTGTGCCCGTCGGCGGCACGTCCAGACCACCCGGCGCGCCCGCAAACGGGTTGTCGAGCCCGCTCGTCTCGCCGCTCCGACGCCAGTCGGTCCTGTCGTGATCACCCACCGCACAAGTCTGCCCCACCCGCGGCCACCCTGCGAGGCCGGCGTGACCGCATGACGTGCTGCGGCGCCCGATCGCTCACGTTCGATGACCGACCCGGAACGGGACCGCGATTCGTGCACGGATCCCGAGCGGCATCCACCGAAGCGTTAACCCGCACTTAACGGTCCGCACATCAGCCGTTGACGGCCGGGCTCGAACGTGAGAGCGGCAAGAGACGGAATCACTGCACGGCGCGTGGCGCCGGCCAACCCACGGAGGAGTCCTGGTGACCATCACCCCTGCGAGGCGCCTCGGCGCGATCGCCCTCGCCGCGACCATGTTCGTCGCCGCCTGCGGCGGCTCCGGCGCCACCACCGCGCCCACCGACCAGTCGGCGGCAAGCATGGCTCCCGGATCCTCGGGCGACGCGATGACCGGACCCGAGCCCGGCACGGCGAGCCTCGTGCTCCAGGGCGCCGGTGCCACCTTCCCGGCCCCCCTGTACCAGGTCTGGTTCGAGAAGTACACGGAGCTGCACGGCAACATCCAGTTCGACTACCAGGCGATCGGCTCCGGCGGTGGCATCAAGGCCATCACCGAGCAGACCGTGGACTTCGGCGCATCCGATGCAGCGATGAAGGACAGCGAGATCTCCGCGCTCCCGGCCGGCGTCACGCTGCTCCATGTCCCGACCGCGCTGGGCGCCGTCGTGGTGATCTTTAACGTCCCGGGCGTGACCGACCTGAACCTCGACGCCGACGCGGTGGCCGGGATCTTCCTGGGCACGATCACCAACTGGAACGACCCGAAGATCGCGGCGCTCAATCCCGGCGTCACGCTCCCCGACCTCGCGGTCACGGTCGTCCATCGCAGCGACGGCTCGGGCACGACCAACGCCTTCACCACCTACCTCGACACGGTCAGCCCTGACTGGCACGCGGGTCCCGGTGCGGGCAAGGAGGTCAACTGGCCGGTGGGCATCGGTGCCCCGGGCAACGACGGCGTCGCCGGCGGCGTCAAGCAGACCGACGGGACGGTGGGCTACGTCGAGCTCAACTACGCCGCGCAGGCCGGGCTGACGTCGGCCAAGGTCAAGAACGCCGACGGCCAGTTCGTCGCCGGATCGACCGCCGGCGTCACCGCTGCCGCGGAAGCCGCCGCCACCACCTTCCCCGCCGACTTCCGCCAGGCCCCGATCATCAACGGTGCGGGCGCCTCGACCTATCCGATCGCTTCCTACACCTACCTGCTGATCCCGGTCGACTGGACCGACGCTGACAAGGCGCAGGCGATGGTCGCGTTCACCTACTGGGCGCTGACCGACGGCCAGGCGGACGAGGACGGGCTGGGCTACGCACCGCTCCCCGCCCCGATCCAGCAGAAGTCGCTCGACGAGCTCCACAAGGTCATGGCCAACGGGTCCGCCGTCTGGCCCTGAGCCAATCCCTCGCACTCCCTCCTCCGCCGACCGGTCCCGCATCTCGGAGCGGGACCGGTCGGTCCCGTTCGTCGGCACTACCCTTGGCAACGTGACCCTTCCCCGCCATTCGAGGATCACCGCATGACGACGCTCCAGGTCCCCGGACGACGGCTTGCCTCCGGCTCGGGCAAGGTCGCCGACCGCCTGTTCCGTGGCGGATCGGGCCTCGCCGCGTATGCGGTCGTCGGGATCCTGATCCTGCTGGCGGCGATGCTGACGCTGAGCAGCACCGAGGCCCTGACGCACTTCGGGATCGTCGAGTTCATCACGGGCACGACCTGGGACCCGGTCAACCGGATCTTCGGTGCGCTGCCGTACATCGTCGGCACGCTCCTGTCCGCCGCGATCGCGCTGGTCATCGCCACACCGATCGCGCTGCTCACCGCGATCTACCTCTCGGAGCTCGCGCCGCGCCGGGTCGCGATCCCGCTCACGTTCCTGGTCGAGCTGATCGCAGCGGTCCCATCCGTCGTCATCGGCCTGTGGGGCGTGTTCGTGCTGACGCCGTTCCTCAAGCTGACCGTCGAGTCCTTCCTCGTGAGCACCCTCGGCGGCTCGATCAGCATCTTCGAGGGGCCGCCGCTGGGGATCGGGCTGTTCGCCGCCGGCGTCATCCTCGCGATCATGATCCTGCCCACCATCGTGTCCGTCTCGCGCGAGGTCATCACCTCGGTGCCGATGGCCCAGCGCGAAGCAATGTTCGCCCTCGGCGCCACGCGCTGGGAGGTGGTCACCAGGGCCGTCCTGCCGGCGGCCAGGTCGGGCATCGCCGGGGCGGTGATCCTGGGCCTGGGCCGCGCGCTGGGCGAGACGATGGCCGTGACCATGGTCATCGGCAACGCGCAGGACATCCCGACGTCGCTGTTCGACCAGTCGCAGACCATCGCGTCCAAGATCGCGACGACCTTCAACGAGGCGTCGGTCGGGCTCCAGACCTCGAGCCTCATCGCCCTCGGCCTGATCCTGCTGGTGCTGACGATCGGGCTCAACATCGTGGCCCGGTTGCTGGTGTGGCGGGTCGCCGGCGCGGTCGGCACGGAGTGATGGCATGACCGCAGGCTCCCCCGCCGTCGCTGCCCGGGGCGTGCTCAGGAGGTCGGCGTCCGATCGTCGCCGCAGCCTGGTCGACCGCACGTTCCGCGCCATCGCGCTGCTCGCAGCGATCAGCGGGATCGTGCCGCTCGCGTTCATCGTCGCGTTCGTGACGATCAACGGCATCGGTGCCCTCAACCTCGACCTGCTGACCAGGCCGCCGAAGGCGCTTGGGCGTCGGCGGGGGTGCGCTGGCGGCGATCCTTGGCTCGCTCCAGCTGGTCGGCCTGGCCACGCTGCTGGCGGTCCCGTTCGGGATCCTCGCCGGCGTGTACGTCAACGAGTTCAGCGACCGGCGGTCCGCCCGCGTGATCCGGTTCGCGGCCGACGTCCTGGTGGGCGTCCCGTCGATCCTGGTCGGGATCTTCGTGTTCAGCTTCCTGGTGCTGCCGTTCAAGCAGTTCAACGCGTTCGCCGGCGCGGTGGCCCTGGCCGTGATCATGGTCCCGGTGATCATGCGCACGACCGAGGAGATGCTCAAGATCGTCCCCGGCACGCTCCGGGAGGCGTCGCTGTCGCTGGGCATCCCGGTCTGGCGGACGGTGCTCTCGGTCGTCATCCCCACCGGGCTGTCCGGGATCCTGACCGGCCTCATGCTGGCCATCGCCCGCGCGATGGGCGAGACTGCTCCCCTGCTGTTCACGGCACTCGGCAGCCGCCTCGTGAACGTGGGTGACTTCGGGCGGCCGATGGACGCCCTGCCGATCTTCATCTATGTCAATGCCCGGCAGCCGTACGAGGCGCTGAACCAGCAGGCCTGGGGTGCCGCATTCCTGCTGCTGGCATTCGTGCTCGTGATCAACGTCCTGGTGCGGTTCCGCACCTGGGGCCAGCGGGCCGGTTGAGGGAGCCATGACCGTGAACCTGACCACACCGCCGAACCTCGAGCCGTCGACCGAGCCGGGGACGGCGCCGTCGACCGAGCCGGGCGGGGCGTCGCACCAGCCCGCGCGCGATCCCGCGACCCCGTCGGCGTCGGAGGGCGCGGTCGTCCGGCGCGCGGTGCCGCCCGATCCGGCCGCCCGGGACACGCCGGCGCCGGGTGCCGCCGAGGCGACGAGCGGCAGGATCGAGATCCGGGGCCTGTCCGCGTACTACGGCTCGTTCAGGGCCGTGCGCGACGTCTCGATGACCATCCGGCCGCACGCGGTCACGGCCATCATCGGGCCGTCCGGCTGTGGCAAGAGCACGTTCCTGCGAAGCCTCAACCGGATGCACGAGCTGGTCCCCGGCGCCCACATCGAGGGCCAGCTGCTGCTCGACGGCATCGACCTGTACGCCGACGACGTGGACCCGGTCCAGCTGCGGCGGGTGATCGGGATGGTGTTCCAGCGGCCGAACCCGTTCCCCACCATGTCGATCTACGACAACGTGGTCGCGGGGCTGCGGCTCACGGGGCGTCACCCCCGGTCATTGCTCGACGAGACGGTCGAGCGCTGCCTCCGGTCCGCGGCCCTGTGGGACGACGTGAAGGACAAGCTCCGGCAGCCCGGAACGTCGCTGTCGGGCGGCCAGCAGCAGCGGCTGTGCATCGCGCGCGCCCTGGCGGTGGACCCGGCCGTGCTGCTGATGGACGAGCCGGCGTCCGCGCTCGACCCGGTCGCGACGCTGCGGATCGAGGAGCTGATGCACGAGCTGCGGGCCAACTACACGATCGTGATCGTGACCCACAACATGCAGCAGGCGGCCCGGGTGAGCGATCAGACGGCGTTCTTCAACATGGACGACGACCGGGCGGGCTACCTTGTGGAGATGGCCGACACGACCACGATCTTCACCAACCCGGCCGACCGGCTGACCGAGGACTACGTGTCCGGCCGGTTCGGCTGAGACGGGAGGCGACGATGACGGACAACGAGACGCCGACCGCGGCCAGCCTCGAGGCGGAGGTCGCCGCCCTGGCAGAGGCGGCCCGCGACGCGACCATCCCCCTCCCGGCCGAGCCGCGGCACCCGATCCGATCGACGTACGACCGCGAGATCGGCGAGGTCAAGGACAACGTCCTGCGCATGGGCTCGCTGGTCGAGTCGCAGATCCGTGCCGCGATCGCCGCGCTGATCGCACACGACGCGGATGCGGCGCTGCGGGTGATCATCGACGACCGGCAGATCAACGAGGTGCAGCGCAAGGCGACCGCGATGATCGCCGCCGTGATCGCCACCCAGAACCCGGTCGCGCGCGACCTTCGCTACCTGCTCACGCTGGACCATGTCTCGTACGAGCTGGAGCGGATGGGCGACCACGCCGGCTCGGTCGCCAAGCAGGCGCGCAAGCTGGCCCCGTATCCCCCGATGGGGAACTTCGTGGACCTCCCGACCCTCGGCGAGCGGGTGGCCGAGCTGGTGCACGGGATCATTCGCGCGCTGGTCGAGGTGGACGAGGCCCAGGCGCGCGAGGTCGCCAGGCTGGACGACCAGGTCGACGACCTGTACCACGCGATCTTCGACCGGGTGCTGGTGCTGATGCGCGACGACCCCGCGAACGTGGAGCCCGGCACCCGGATCCTGTTCGCCTCGCACTACCTGGAGCGCATCGGGGATCGGGTCACGAACATCGCGGAGGACATCGTGTTCCTGGCCTCCGGCGAGGTCGAGGACCTCAACCCGTGACCGCCGATCCGGGGGTCCACCCGCTGTTCCTGCTCCGCCATGCCCACGCCGGCAACCCCCAGCGCTGGCAGGGCGACGACGCGGATCGTCCCCTGTCCGACAAGGGGCGCGGCCAGGCCGAGCGGCTGGGCCGGCTGCTCGCCGCCATCGACGAGCCGCCGGACCTGTTCATCACCTCGCCCAAGGTGCGTGCAGAGGAGACGGCACGGATCGTGGCGGCGGCCGTCGGCGCCCCGGTCGCTGTCGATGCCCGCCTGACCGGCCCGCTGGACGCGTCGGTGCTCGATGACATCCTGGGTGCCGCCGGGCCGGTCGACCGGCCGTGCATCGTCGGCCACGACCCCGACTTCTCGGAGCTGCTGGGCGAGCTGGTCGGGCTGCCGGGCCTGCCGATGCGCAAGGGCGCGCTCGCCCGGGTGGACCTGCCAGGACGCGCGCCCGCGGGTCGCGGGATCCTGCGCTACCTGGTGCCGCCGGAGCTCGTGCCGGGCGGGTGAGACCGCGGGCGCGGCGGTCGGGGCCGGCGCCGTCCCTCAGGCGCGCGTCCACCGCCAGCGCATCTTGTGGGTCAACGGTGACCCCGGGCCGACCACGTCCGCCTCCCCGTTCAGGGCGTCCGGCGGCCCGCTCTGGGGCTCCACGCAGATCGAGTCATCCGGCTCCGTGTACACGACCCACCAGGCACAGTCGGACGACAGCTCGAGCCGCAGCTGGCCGGGCCACACGAGCACCGGGTCACGCTGGAGCCCCGTGAACGCATCGTCCCATGGGCCCGCCGAGGGCGGCACCCGCCGGCCGCTGGGCATCCCTTCCGCGTCTCGGACCAGCATCTCGTCCGCGGCGAGGTCCAGCGCGACCGGGACCTCGCCGGGCTCGAGGACCCGGCGGAACCACGGGTGCCAGCCGATCGTCGCGGGCATCGGCTCCGCGGCCTCGAGGGTCATCGTCACCTCGAGCCCGTCCTCGTCCAGCGCGAAATGCTGCGTCACGGAGCCCTGGAACGGCCACCTGGCGTCGAGGTCGATCGCGATGGTCTTGGGGTCCACCACGCGCCACGGACGGTCGTAGACGACGCCGTGGATGGCGTGCGGCGGCATGCCCAACGGGAGCTGGTGCTCGCGGCCCGCGAACGAGAACCGGCCATGGCGGACCCGGCCCGCCCACGGGGCCATCGGAAACGCGCCCCAGTACATGGGCCCGCGGTCGCGATCCGTCACCAGGAGCTCCCGGCTCGCGACGAGCACGGAGGCGAGCCGGCCACCGTGGTGCGCATCGACGACCACGCGCGCACCGGCCGCCTCGAGGACGAGGGCGTCCTCTCCCCGGCTGCCATCGCGCACCCCTGCCCGGTTGATCGCCATGTTCGTGCTCCGATCGTGGCGGACTACGGCTGGCCTCCGAGCTGGGCGGGCGTGAAGTGCCCGCTGTCGACCAGCACCTGTCGCGCGTTGTCCATGGTCACGCCGACCACGTCAACCAGGAACGATGGAACGATCTTGGTCCCGTTGTTCCAGGTCGACGTGTCATTGACGTCGACCGTCGTGCCCTTGATCGCCTGGTCGACCATCGTCGCGGCCTCGGCCGCGAGCACGCGCCCGTCCTCGAACACGGTCGAGGTCTGCTCGCCCGCGAGGATGGACTGCGTCGATGCCAGCTCCGCGTCCCGTCCGGTGACCACGGGGCCGGGCTGGTCTGTGGTGTAGTAGCCGGCCTGCTTGAGCGACGCGATGAGGGCCCGGCTGATGGCGTCGGACGGTGCCAGGACCGCGTCGAGTCGCGTGCCGGCGTAGTGCTTGGCCAGGATGCCGGCGAGTCGCGTGCCGGCGGTGGCGGGGTCCCAGCCGAGCGTGGCCACCTGCGCCGGGAACTCCGTCTCACCGGACTGGACGACGAGCGCGCCGCGGTCGATGAACGGCTGGAGGATCGACATCGCGCCGTCGTGCTGGAGCGCGGCCGTGGCATCGTCGGGTGCGCCGGCGAACAGCTCGATGTTGAACGGCCCGGCGGCGTTCCTGAGGTCGAGCGTATCGACGATGGACCTTGCCTGGAGGACGCCGACCTTGAAGTCGTCGAAGGTCACGAAGTAGTCGACGTTCGGCGAGCTCCGGATCAGGCGGGCGTAGGCGACGACCCGGATGCCGGCATCCGAGGCGTGCTGCAGGGTGTCGGTCAGCGTCGTGCCATCGACGGGCGCGATCACGAGGGCCTTCGCGCCCTCCTTGATCATCTGCTCGACCTGGGACACCTGGGTTGCCGGGTCATCCGCGGCGAACTGCAGGTCGGCGGCATGGCCGAGCGCCGACAGCTCGCTCACGAGGCTGTCGCCGGCGGCGGACCAGCGCGATGACGCGCTGGCCGGCAGGGCGATCCCGACCAGCGGACCCGTCGCGGGGCTCGCGGAACCGGCGGCTGCGGTCGGGGCCCCCGGCGATGGCGTCGGCGTTGCCGTGCCATCGCCGCACGCGGCGACGACGAGGATGCCGGCCAGCAGGGCGCCGCCGAGCAGCCGCTTCATCCGATGCCGGTTCGCAGTTCCCATCGCCGCTCACGGTACCCGATCATCCGCGACGGCCTGCGGCGGCCACGATGGCGGCTATCGCGCGGCGTCGAGCGCGTCGCCCTCGACGCACGCTGCCGCCACCCCGAGCGCAGCCAGCCGCTCGACCGCCCCGCGGGTCGGCACGGTCCACGCGGCCAGCCCGAGCCCGACCGCGCGAACGCGAGCCAGCGACGCGGGCGTGATCGCGGTCCAGCGAACGGAGATCGCCCGGCAGCCGAGCCGGACCGCGCGGGCGATCGTCGCCGGCGCCAGTTCATCGGCGTTGAGCCAGCGCGTCCAGCCGGGAAGGTGCGCCGCCATCGCCGCCAGCGTCGAGTCCTCGAAGGACGAGATCACGGCCGTGCCGGGATGCTCGCCACGGGCCTCGCGCAGGATCGTCGCGGTCGCCGGCCCGTGGTCCGTCCCCTTGAGCTCGACGTCGAGGAACGTCGCGGGAGGGAGCGCACGCAGCACCGAGGCGAGGTCGGGGACGCCGGCCGCACCGAGCTCCGCTGCGGCGAGCTCGTCCACGCGCTCCGGTCGGTGCTGGACGCGGGCGAGCGTCCGGTCGTGGAGCAGGACCGGGACGCCGTCGCCCGCGATCCGGACGTCGAGCTCGACGCCGTCGCAGCCCGCGATCGCGGTTGCCGCGAGGAGGGCGGCGAGCGAGTTCTCCGGCGCGTGCCGCCAGTCGCCGCGATGGGCCAGGCGGAGGATCCGGGTCCCCGCGTCCGGGCCGGGGTCGTCCGCGATCAGGTCCCGGTCCCCCGCACCCGGACCGGGGTCGTCTGCGATCAGGTCCCGGTCCCCCGCCCGATCGCGACGTGCGCGGCGATCCCCAGGTGGTCCGACGGGTAGAGCGTCGGGTCCTCCACCGCCGGCCGGTCGAACGCGAGCCGGGCCCCGTCCACCTGCACGGCCCCGCGAACCCAGATGTAGTCGAGGCAGCCGGGTTCCCCATCCGCGTCCATGGCCGGCGCCTGGAGGCCGGACGGCCAGGTGACCTCGGGCTCGGCGCCGTTCGCCTCCGCAAACGCGGACCGGAAGCCGGCGGCCAGCATCCGGGCATGAGCCGGATCGCCGGGGCGCGCGTTGAAGTCGCCGACGACGATCATCGCGTCGTGGGCCAGTGATCCATCCAGCCATGGCAGCAGCGCATCGACCTGGCGCAGGCGCAACTCGTGGTCGGCGGTCAGATGGTGGAGATGCGTGACCGCGAACACCAGCGTGGCGCCTTCGGGCAACACGATCCGGGCGCGGTGTGCCGCGCGCGAGAGGCCCAGGTCCAGCCGATCGACGTCGACCGCGGCAAGCCCGGAGCGCACCAGCAGGCTGTTGCCGTACTCGGGCCGCCCCGCCCAGCCGCGAACGGCCTCGTAGCGGCCCTCACCCGCCGCACCGAGCAGCCGGTCCTGCTGCATCGGGTAGACCACCTCCTGGAGCCCGATCAGGTCCGGCTGGAGGGCCGCCATGTCCGCCAGCAGCAGCGGCAGCCGCTCCGCCCAGCGATCCGCGAGGTTGAGGATGTTGAGCGTGGCGACGAGCAGGCGATCCATCCGCCCTCCATGACGTGCGGCCGGGTTCATCGTTCGGGGTGTTGCGGCGGGAGGTCCGGCGACGGGAGGTCCGGCGCCGGCCCGCCGCCCGTCGCGGCCGGTGCGACCGCCAGCGCGGGGATCGCGAACGCGAACGTGGAGCCACGTCCCTCCTCCGACGCAACCCAGATGCGGCCGCCGTGACGCTCCACGACGTGGCGGGCGATCGCGAGCCCCAGGCCAGTCCCGCCGCCGCGCACGCGGGCGCGATCGGCCTTGTAGAAGCGCTCGAAGATCCGGGCGGCGTCGGTGGCCGAGATCCCGATCCCGTGGTCGGTGACCGACACGACCACGTCACCGGCGTCCGAGCGGACGTCGACGGTGACCACGCCCCCGTCGGGGCTGAACTTGACCGCGTTGTGGACCAGGTTGACGACCACCTGCCCCAACCGCTCTTCGTCGCCACGGACCGGCGGCGCGGCCGGGTCCACCTCGACGGTCAGGTCCACGCCCTGGCGCTCGGCGAACAGCCGCAGCCGGTCCGTCGACGCGGCTGCCAGCTGGCCCAGGTCCACGTCGTCGGCCAGGCGGATCTCGGTGCCGCCCTCGATCCTCGCCAGGTCGAGCAGCTCGCTGACCATCTGGACGAGGTGGCCGGTCTCGACCTCGACCTTCGCGATCCGCTCGCGCATGCGTGGCGGGACGTCGGCGCTCTCTGCATCGCGGGCCAGGGTCTCCGCCAGCAGGCTGACCGTGGTCAGCGGGGTCCGCAGCTCATGGCTCAGGTTGTCGATGAACTCGGCCCGGATCTGCTGCAGGCGGCGGAGCTCGGTCACGTCCTCGAGCACGATCCAGGTGCCACCGTCGAGCGGGCGGTGGACCCGGAGGACCACCGTGCGCGGCTCGCGTGCACCGACCCTCGTCTCGCCGGTGGCCGTGCCGCCGTCGGGGACGCCGTCGACCAGCGCCTCGACGCGGGCGTCGAGGAACGTCTCCATGACGGTCCGGCCGATCAGCCGACCGGGACGGATCTCGAGCAGGGCGTGCGCCCGGTCGCTTGCCCGGTCGACGCGCCGGTCTGCGTCGAAGTGGAGCACCCCGACCGGCATCAGGCCCTCGAGCGGCTCGGGTCCCTGGTCATCCGGCGCCGCAGGCCCCGGATGCAGGTCAGCGAGGGCCGGACGCGACCCGGCAGGCGCGCCCGAACCGGCGGGCGCGCCGGATCCGTCGACTGCCCCCGACCCGGCGGGTCCCCGTGACCCGGCGGCGACGAGGTCGTCCATCTCGGCGGCGCGATTGCGCAGCGCAACCAGCGCCGCGACGAGCGCGAGCGAGAGCCCGGCGACGGCGATGACGAACACGGCATCCATCGCGCAACAGGATCGCACGGGGGTGGCCGAGCGCGTGCCGCAGGACGCACCTGTGACCGAGCAGACGCCGCGACCGGGCAGCCGCGCGACTCAGCGCGTCCGCGACACCCCCGGGGGCGGCACCGGGCGCGTCGTCTCCGCGCCCGTCGCCTCGGCGAACGGCGCAAGCAGCGTCGCGTAGGCCGCGCGCGGGAACGCGTGCCGCAGCGCGACCACGTGGCCCAGGCGCGCGAGGAGCCGCCGGCCGCGGGTCACCGCGGCCGGCGACAGGCCCGCGACCGGCATCGCCGCTGCCACGTCCCGCGCCGCGAGCACCGCCGAGATCCTGAGCGCCTCGTCCTCATCGAGGCTCAGCGCGGCCGGCCAGGGCCGGTCGTCGCCGGCGATCCCCTGCGATCGGCGGATCAGCGTGGCGACCTCGCCGGCGGTGAGCGTCCCGGCCCTCGAGCGGAACGCGACCACGTCAGCGCCGTTGGGTCCGTACCGGGGCTGGTCAATGGAGGCTTCCCACGCTCGCAGCAGCCGCTCGCGGGCGCGTCCCCGGAAGGGCTCCGCCAGCATGTCGTCGAGGAACGCCGCCAGGACCACCTCCGCGGCGACGCCAAGCAGGCCTTCGCGCACGCCCGCCTCTGCCCATCGCTCGTGCGGCACCCGCTTGGCGAGCACGGCCTCCGCATCGGCAAAGGCGGCCCGCGCGTCGGGCGCGAGGAACCGGCGGATCGTGGCCAGGAACGCGATCGGCGGCGGCTCCGACTCGGCGAGCCGGTCCAGCTCGTCGCCGGTCAGGCGCTCCACCCGCGCGAGGAACCGGGCAAGCACGGTCGTGGGGTCGCCGCGGAACAGGCTGGGACGGGTCGGCCGTGCCCGACGGGCTGCCGGTGCACGCGCGGACGGAGGCGGCACGGGCGCGGCCGACGCGGCCCGACGCGGAGAGCGTCCGTGCCGGACACCGGTGCGGCCGCCGGTGAGCCCGAGATGCTCACGGTCGTAGCGCGCCCGAAGGCCGGGGTCGCTCAGCCAGTCGTGGGCGACGTTGATCCGCTTGGCCCGCTCCAGCGACGCCGCGTCCTCGCCGGCGACGTCCGGGTGATGCCGCTTGAGCAGCGCGCGCCAGGCAAGCTCGATCGCCTCGGGCGAGGCGTCGACCGCCACCTCGAGCCGGGCGTACAGGTCCTCGTCGGGTACCAGCGGGCGCGGCATCGGGCCGGATCGTCCCGGGCGCCGGCCTCAGGCCGGGCTCGCCGCCTGCCCGGTGAGGAACGCGGTGACCTCGTCCAGGGAGCGGACGGACCGTTCGCCCGTGGCCCGGTTGGTGACCTCGATCCCGCCCGCCGCCAGCGACCGCGGGCTGACGGTCAGGATCCAGGGCATTCCCAGCAGCTCCGCGTCGGTCAGCTTGACGCCCGGCGATTCGTCGCGGTCGTCGTACAGGATCTCGCGGCGCGGTCCGGCCGCCGCGGCGGTCGCGTGCAGCGCCTCGGCGACCTCGGTCACCTTCGGCTCCCGGTTCGCGCCCAGGGCGACCAGGTGCGCGCGATAGGGCGCGACCTCGGCCGGCCAGGCGATTCCCTTCTCGTCGTGGTGGGCCTCGACGATGCAGGCGACGTTGCGCCCGACCCCGATCCCGTACGAGCCCATGACGATGGGGTGGGCCTGGCCGTCCTCGCCCAGGTAGGTCGCGCCGGCGGCGTCGGTGAACTTGGTGCCGAGCTTGAAGATGTTGCCGACCTCGATCCCGTTGCGCAGGATCACGGGCTCCCCGCAGGTGGGGCACGGGTCGCCCTCGCGGGCGTTCGTGATGTCGGCCGTCGTGTCGGGCGTGAAGTCGCGCCCGACGTTGACGTTCCGGTAGTGGAACCCGACGCGGTTGGCGCCCGCGACGAGGTTCGGCGAGCGGGCGACGAGCTCGTCGACGACGACCACGGTGCCGTGTGCCCCGATCGGCGACCCGTACCCCGGCTCCATGCCGGCGGCCTGGATCTCCTCGGCGGTCGCCGGCCGGAGGCCCGTGCTGGCGCCCACCGCGTTGGCCAGCTTGGTCTCGTTGACCTCGAGGTCGCCGCGCACGATCGCGGTCACGAGGCGTCCGTCGCCGGTCACGAAGAACGCGGCTTTCGCGGTGCGTGCCTCGGGGACGTCCAGGAACGCGGCCAGGCTGGCGATGGTGGTCGTCCCGGGCGTTGCCACCTCCTCGAGGGCGAGGGGCGCCTCGTCGCCGGCCGACGGGCGGGTGATCCGGGCGACCTGGCGGTTCGCCGCGTACCCGCAGGCCTCGCACAGGACGAGGACGTCCTCGCCGGCCGGGTTGAGGACCATGAACTCGTGCGCCTGGCTGCCGCCCATGATGCCGACGTCGCTCGAGACCGCGACCGTCTCCAGCCCCAGCCGTTCGAACGTGCGCGAGTAGGCCTCGTACTGCGCCTGGTAGCTCGCATCGAGCCCGGCCGCGTCCCGATCGCAGCTGTAGGCGTCCTTCATCACGAACTCGCGCACCCGGATCAGCCCGGCGCGGGCGCGCGGCTCGTCCCGCCACTTGGTCTGGAAGTGGTAGACCATCATCGGCAGCTGGCGATACGACCGCACGATCTCGGACAGCAGGATGCCGACGACCTCCTCGTGCGTCATCGCGAGCACCATGTCCCGGCCGTTGCGGTCCTTGAACCGGGTCAGCTCGGGCCCGATCGCGTCGTAGCGGCCGCTCGCCCGCCAGATGTCGGCCGGGTGGACGACCGGCATCTCCATCTCCTGGCCACCGATCCGGTCCTGCTCCTCGCGAATGACCTGCTCCACCCGGTCGTTGACGCGCTTGCCCAGGGGCAGCAGCGAGTAGATCCCGGATCCCAGCGGGCGAATGTAGCCGGCCCGGAGCAGCAGCCGATGCGACGGCATCTCCACGTCGGCGGGATCGTCGCGCAGGGTGGTGAAGAACAGCTGGCTCAGGCGCATGGCGCGAAGGATACCGGCGACCGGCGCATGGCGGGCGTGATTGCCGGCTCCCCGGGCGCGCCCGGGGACCTCGCTCGTGCCGTGGCTCAGCGTCAGCCCACGCCGCAGGGTTCAGCGCCCCGGCGCGCCTGCGGTACCGAGGCCGTCGGCGATCTCGTCGGCCCAGGCGTCGATCGCGGGCCAGTCCCGGAAGTCGCCCGCGGGCAGCGAGGCCTTGGCGGCCGGCAGCAGGGTCATGAAGCGTTCGGCGAGGCCGATCGGCTTGGCATCGGGATCGAGCGCGCCGAAGAACACCTTCTCGCCCCGGGGATGGATCGCATCGCGCAGCCCGGGGAACTCCTTGGGGACGGTCGCATCGAGGACGTCGCGGCCCTGCTTGTCGACCGTGTCCGTGCCGATCGGGCCGCTGCTGAACAACCACGTGGGCCGCTGGGCGAGCAGCGCCCGATTGCGGCGGACGAACGAGGTCGAGTCCTTGAGCCAGTGGAACATGTAGGCGGCACCGCCGACGACGAACGCGTCGTACCGCGCTGCATCGCGGACTCCTCGGGCAGGGCGCGTCTCGGCCTCGAAGCCGCGGGCCTGAAGCCGCTCCGCGATCCGCTCGGCGATCCCCTGCGTCGAGCCATGGCGACTGGAGTACGTGACAAGGACCGGCATGGAGCGAGCTCCTCCCATGATCGACCGGACGTTGCGGCGAGGATGTCGCATCGCGGCCTGCGGTTCCCAGAGCCGGACGGCCGCCGTGGTCAGCACCGATGGCCTGCGAGGATCGGAGTCCCGTTGCGCGGGCAGCGCCGGACCGCACGCCAAACCCGTGACGACAAGGTGACCCGTCATGGTCAGCGCAGGTACATCGGCGCGTTCACGATGACCCCGGTCAGCCGATATGCTGGAGGCCCCCGGAACCTGCCCCGGTCCGGTCGATGTGCCCGAGGATCGTCCGATCGAAGCCCTGAACCTGATGCTGATCGCCGTGCTCGCGCTGGCGGTCGTGTTCGACTACATCAACGGCTTCCACGACACCGCGAACGCCATCG
This sequence comes from uncultured Chloroflexia bacterium, assembly GCA_963749705.1. Lineage (GTDB taxonomy): Bacteria > Chloroflexota > Limnocylindria > Limnocylindrales > CSP1-4 > CAIXZV01. The sequence goes on from CAVVNQ010000004.1 coordinate 161,948, forward strand.
CGACCTCCGTGGCGACCCGCGCGCTGCGCCCCCAGTACGCCCTGCTGATGGCGACTGCGTTCAACTTCATCGGCGCGTTTGCCGGCACCGCCGTGGCCAAGACCATCGGTGCCGGGCTGGTCGACGAGCAGACCACGACCCAGGTCGTGGTCGCCGCCGCGCTCATCGGCGCGATCGCCTGGAACCTCATCACGTGGCTGCTCGGCCTGCCGAGCTCGAGCAGCCACGCCCTCATCGGCGGCCTGCTTGGAGCGACGGCCACGGCGGTGGGCACCGGCTCGTTCAAGCTCGACGGGATCTTCAACAAGGTGGTGATCCCGCTGATCACGTCCCCGATCGCGGGCTTCGTCCTGGCGCTGGTCCTGATGGTCGCGCTCACGTGGATCTTCCGAGGGGCGGCGCGCAAGCCGCTGGGCACCGCGTTCCGGCGATTACAGGTGTTCTCCGCCGGCTACATGGCGTTCGCGCACGGCTCCAACGACGCGCAGAAGACGATGGGCATCATCACGCTCGCCCTGTTCTCGGCCGGGGTCATCCCGACCAACGACGTGCCCGCCTGGGTGATCGTGATCGCGGCGTCGGCGATCTCGCTGGGCACGGCCATCGGTGGCTGGCGGATCATGCACACGATGGGACAGCGCGTGGTCCAGCTCGAGCCGATCCACGGGTTCGCCGCCGAGACGACCGCGGCGACCGTGCTGCTGGTCACCGCCCACCTCGGCATGCCCGTGTCGACCACGCACGTGATCTCGAGCGCGATCATGGGCGTCGGGGCCAGCCGGGGCGTGCGCGCCGTGCGCTGGGGCGTCGCGCGCCGGATCCTGGTCGCCTGGGTGCTCACGATCCCCGCCGCGGCGCTCGTCGGCGGCCTGACCTGGGTCGTCCTCAACGCAATCGGGCTCCGATGACCACCATCCGCTCGACCCCCACCCCACCCCAGCCCGCCACCGGAGGCCCGCGATGGTCCGCCTGATCCCACGCGACGAGAAGTTCTTCGAGCTGTTCATCAGGGACGGCGAGAACCTGCTCGAGGCCGCCCGCAAGCTCGAGGAGATGGTCGGGACGTACGACCGTCTTGACGAGCGCATCGCCGAGATCCAGGCGCTCGAGAAGCGCGGCGACGAGATCGACGACGAGCTCGCCGGCCGTCTCGAACGGAGCTTCATCACCCCCTTCGATCGCGAGGACATCCACGAGCTGGGCGTCCTGCTCGACGATGTCGTCGACGGCATCCAGGCGGCCGCGGAGACGTTCACGATCTACCGCATCACGGAGCCCGACGATGCAGCCAGGCAGCTGGTCGGCATCCTCACCGCCCAGGCGGTCCAGCTGGTCGAGGCGCTGCACAAGCTCGAGCGTGGCAAGGACATCGGCCGGCACCTGGCCATCGTCCACGACCTCGAGCACCAGGCGGACGGGCTGTCGAGGTCGGCCATCGGACGGCTGTTCCACGGCCAGCTCGACCCGCTCGAGGTGATCAAGCTTCGCGACCTGTACCGGACGCTCGAGGAGACGATCGACGCGGCCGAGGACGCGGCCGAGGTGATCGAGCGGATCCTCGCCAAGAGCTGAGCTCGCGGCCACGGCCGGACACGCGAGGCCGGCGGGTCGGTCGTCGAACGCGAGGTGCCGCCGGCGGGTCAGTCGTCCGAGGTCGCGTCGCCCTCGTCCACGATCTCGTCCTCGTCCTCGGACCGGGGACCCATCGATGCCGACTTGGCGCGCTCCATCCGGACATCCCGGGACGCCGACGAGCGCATGCCCGCGTGCGGGTGCCGGCCCTCGGCGTCGATCACGTGCATCACCGCGTTGATCAACGCCAGGTGGGTGAACGCCTGCGGGAAGTTGCCCAGCTGGCGGCCGGTCTCCGCGTCGATCTCCTCGCCGTACAGGTCGAGCGAGCTCGCCAACGACAGCAGCCGCTCGCACAGGCGCCGGCCGCGGGCGATCTCGCCGATCTGCACCAGCGCGGACACCAGCCAGAACGAGCAGATCGTGAAGCTGCCCTCCTCGCCCGACAGCCCGTCGTCGGTGTGCTCGGTGCGGTAGCGCAGCACCAGCCCGTCCTCGGTCAGCTCGTCCGCGATGGCGAGCACCGTGCGGCGGATCCGCTCGTCGTCGGCGGGCAGGAAGCGGACCAGGGGCAGCAGCAGCAGCGACGCGTCGAGGGCGGTCGTGTCGTAGTGCTGGGTGAACACGCCGCGCGCGTCGACCGCATTGGCCAGGACGTCCGCCCGGATCTCGTCGGCCGCCGCCTGCCAGCGCGTCGCGATCTCCGCCTCGCCGCGCAGGTGTGCGAGCCGGACCCCGCGATCCGCCGCGACCCAGCACATCACCTTGGACGACGTGAAGTGCCTGGGCTCGCCGCGCACCTCCCAGATCCCGCGATCCGGCTCGCGCCAATGCCCGATCGCCGCCTCGACGAGCCCGCTGAGGATGGGCCACATGCGATCGTCGAGCCGGTCACGTGACGTGGTGTGGAGGTAGAACGAGTCGAGGATCGCGCCCCACACGTCATGCTGCTGCTGGCTGTACGCCGCATTGCCGATCCGGACCGGCCGTGAGCCCTCGTAGCCGGACAGGTGGTCGAGGGTCTCCTCGCTGAGCGTCCGCTCGCCGCCGACGCCGTACATGACCTGGATGCTGCCGTCCTCCCCGGCCATGTCGGCAAGGAAGTAGAAGAAGTCGTTCGCCTCCCAGTCGAAGCCGAGCGTGTACAGGCCCCACAGCGCGAACGTCGAGTCGCGGACCCAGCTGTAGCGATAGTCCCAGTTGCGCTCGCCGCCGGGTGTCTCGGGCAGCGACGTGGTCGCGGCGGCCGCGATCGCGCCGGTCGGCGCGTAGGCAAGGCCCTTGAGCGTCAGCGCCGAGCGCTGGAGGTGCGACCGCCAGGGATGGTCCGGGAACCGGCCCCGGGCCAGCCAGTGCTGCCAGTGATGCGCGGTCCAGGTCAGCCGCCCGATGCCCTCCTCGACCGTCTGCGGCGGCCGGCCGGCACCCCAGGACAGCGCCGCGAAGCGCGTCTCGCCCTCCTTGATCAGCGTCCGCGCGATCGCGCGCGGACCCTCGAAGCCCATCCGCATGTCGCTCGTGAGCGTGACCGACATGTCGTCCGGGCCGCGACAGATGCCCTGGCTGTAGTCGGCGCCGGTGTAGCTCCATACCCCCAGCGCTCGCCCATAGTCGAACACCGGCTCGCAGTCGAGGGTCAGCTGCACCTCGCCGTTGACGCACCGGACGGTCCGCAGCAGCACGTGCTCTGCGTCGTAGTCGGTCGGCGCCCGGCGCTGGGTATGCGACCGCTCCTCGGTGTTGTGCCACGGCCCCATGAGCAGCACGTCGCGGATGATCACCCAGCCGCCACCCGGCGTCCCCCAGCTGGTCTCGAGCACCATCGTGCCCGGCAGGTAGCGCCGCGCGACGGGGACCATGACATCCGCGGGGCCCAGGCGGAAGCCGCCGGCGTCCCGGTCCAGGATCGCGCCGAACACGCTCGGGGAGTCGAACCTCGGCAGGCACATCCACTCGACCGTGCCGCTGGGCGCCACCAGGGCCGTGACCTCGCCGTCGGACAGGAAGGCGTAGTCACCGATCGGCGGGAACGCGGATCCGGCGAACGCGTCGTGCTCCGCGGGCGGGTCCTCGGCGGGCGTCGGGCCGGCGGACGTTGAGCCGGCGGGCGCGTCGAACTTCTCGAGCGCGTCCGCTGCGGGCGCGTCGAGCGGCTGTTCCGGCGCCTTGCGATCAACCTGCAAATCCGGCCTCCACGAACCTGCAGTTTCCCACGTCGGGCAATTGCCGGCTCTGGGTCGGGTGCCCTACTGCCTGCGGGCGATCGTCATGCCGTCCGCGATGGCGAGCATCACGTGCCGCACCCGGGTGTCCGAGGCGACGAGCTCGTTGACCTCGCGGATCGCTCGCGTGGAGGCATCATCGACCGAAGGATCGGCGACCGCGCCGCCCCACAGGACGTTGTCGATCGCGATCACGCCGCCCGGCCGGACGAGGGCGACACAGCGCTCCCAGTAGGCGGGATAGCCAGGCTTGTCGGCATCGATGAAGGCGAGGTCGAAGGTGGCTGCCGCGCCATCCGCGAGCAGCCGGTCCAGGGTGTCGACCGCCGGTCCCAGCCGGAGGTCCACCTTGTGCGCGACGCCGGCGTCAGCCCAGTAGCGGCGGGCGATCGAGGTGTAGTCGTCCGAGACGTCGCAGCACACGATCGCGCCGTCGTCCGGCATGGCCAGCGCCACCGCGAGCGACGAGTACCCGGTGAACGTCCCGATCTCGAGGCACCGGCGCGCGTCGATCAGCTCGACCAGGAGCCCCAGGAGCGCCCCCTGGTCGGGCGAGATCTGCATCCCGGCGCGGGGGTGCGACGCCGTCTCCGCGCGCAGGCGGCCGAGGATCTCGGGTTCGCGGACGCCCCAGCGCCGGACATAGGCATCGACCTCGTCCGGCAGGCCGATCGATCTGGTTCCCATGGCCACCGATGATCGCAGCCGCGTCAATCGCGCCGGAACGCGTAACCCACGCCGCGCACCGTGTGCAGCAGCCGCGGCGCCGCCGGGTCGAGCTCGATCTCGCTCCGCAGCCAGTGGATATGCACGTCCACGGTGCGCGTCTCGCCCGCGTAGTCGTATCCCCAGACATGTTCCAGCAGCTGGTCCCGAGTGAACACCTGGCCCGGGTTGCGGACCAGAAACGCGAGCAGCTCGAACGCCTTGGGCTTGACCGCGACGCGCTCGCCGTCGCGGATGAGGCGGTGGCCGGCGAGGTCGAGCTGGACGCGCCCCAGATCGACCAGCGGCGGCACATCGGTTGCGGCCGCCGCGGCTGCCTGGTCCGCCCGGCGGAAGATCGCCCGGATCCGCGCGGTGAGCTCGCGAAGGCTGAACGGCTTGGTCACGTAGTCGTCCGCACCCAGCTCGAGGCCGACCACCTTGTCGACCTCGGCGTCCTTGGCGGTGAGCATGATGATCGGCACCGACAATTCCGCGCGGAGGATGCGACAGACCTCGACCCCGGACAGCAGGGGCAGCATCAGGTCGAGCAGGACGAGGTCGGGGCGGTCCGCGCGAAATCGCTCGAGCGCCTCGCGCCCGTCGGCGGCGGGGATGGCCCGGTAGCCCTCCGTCTCGAGGGCCTCGACCAGGGTCTCGCGCAGGGTGGTCTCGTCATCGACGACGAGGATGGTGCGGGTCATGTCCGCAGGAGCGTGCCCTGCGCCTGTTAACGAACGGTTCGAGGTCGTCAAGGAGCGATACCGCGACTCGAGTGCGAGCGCCCGAAGCACGGGCGCGCCGGATGATCATCGTTGCACGAATCGATCCCCGGCCACCCGTGCCTGCGGCGCCGGTCAGCGGGCCGAGTATGGGCTCGTTCGACGTTACCGAATGTCACGTGTCGGGTCGGCGTGCGACGCTGCTCCACTCGGCCTCAGTTGAGGCCGGAGATGGCGCCGAGCGCCGGGTACGGTGGGCCAGCCCGCAACGCGGCGAGGAGCTCCACGGCAGCCTGTCTCCCGCTCGGAAGCTGGTCTTCAGGGTCCAGCCGCCAGGCCGCGACCATCGCAAGGACGAGGACGCGGCACTCGGAGAGCAGCGCCTGATCGATGCCCGGGTAGCACCCGCTGACCTCTTTCGGGACATGGGCGAGGTCGAATTCGACCGGACCGCGACAGCAAGTCTCGAGGTCGATGAACCGCGGGCCGATCCGGGTGTTGAGGACGTTCCCGGGGTGGGGCTCGCCGTGCAGCAGCTGCTCCGCGGCGCGTCGCCCCGCGATCGCGCGCATCGCGCGGCTGAACGTGTTCCCGAGAAGGTCCCGGTCCACGTCGGCGACCGCCGGAGTCCGGTCGCGGCTCTCGACCAGTCGCTTGGCGTCCCTCACCCGATCCATGAAATGCGGCGCCGCGACATCGACGTGCCGCATCGCATCGTGAAGCCGCGCGAGCGCGCCGGCGTACTCGGTCGGTAGGAGCTGGCGAGCCGGCAGGGGCTCGTAATAGGTCCACAGCGTGATCGAATAGCCGTCGCGCTCGTAGACCCGCGGCGCCACGCGAGGTTCGAGGAGCGCCACGGGACTGTCCGTTGCGGCCAGCCGTGCTGCAAGTTCGACCTCGAGTGCTGCTGCCTCGTGCGCTGCGAGCGCCACGCGCGCCAGAACGTCGGACGGCAGCAGGCGCAGCGCAAACCTGTTCGAGACGTGAACGACGACCGCCTCGTCCACGCTCAAGCCGAGGGCCGAGGCGGTCGACATGGCCGCAGCCACCGCCCGCGGTACGTCCGACGCCTGCATTGCCATGGTGGTCGCTCGACGTTGCTGAAGGTCACTCGAGGTCGCGCCTCAGGTTGCGGGCCTGGCCGAAGGCCGCTCGAGCCCGGCAATCGCGGCGTCGAGCCGGGCAAGGGTCCGGTCCCGGCCGAGCGCGACGAGGGTGTCGAACAGCGGTGGTGTCGCCGTCCGACCCGTGGTCGCCACGCGGATCGCCATGAACAGGTCGCCGGCCTTCCAGCCTCGAGCCTCACCCAGCGCGCGGAGCGGCGGCTCGAGCTCGTCGGCCTCCCAGGTCACCGCGTCGTGGGCGGCGAGCACCTCGCGCGCGGCGACCAGGCCGCTGATCGTGGTCTCGGCGTCCCAGCGCTTGGGCCGGATCGTCGCGGGATCCACCTCAAGGTCGTCGACCCACAGGAATCCCACCAGGTCGACGATCGCCGCGAGCGTTGGCAGCCGCTCGCGCACGATCGGCAGCAGGGCCCGAAGCTCGCCCTCGTCGGGCGTCCGGTCGATCTCGCCGGCAACCGCCGCGGCCTCGATGAACGGCCGCAGCCGCTCGACCAGGTCGTCGTCGTCCAGCCGCCGGATCCACTGGCCGTTGAGCCATTCCAGCCGGTCGCGATCGAACCGGGCGCCACCCTTCTGGACCTTGTCCAGCTCGAACCGCTGCTCGAGCTCCGCCAGCGTGAACACCTCCTCCTCGGTCCCCGGCGACCAGCCGAGGAACGCGAAGTAGTTGACGAGCGCCTCGCGGACGAAGCCCTGCGCGATGTAGTCGGCAACCGCGGTCTGGCTCTTGCGCTTGCTCATCTTGGTCCCGTCGGGGTTGAGGATGAGCGGCAGGTGGGCGAACGCCGGCACCGGGTATCCAAGCGCCTCGAACAGCAGGATGTGCTTGGGGGTGTTGCTGATGTGGTCCTCGCCACGGATCACGTGGCTGATCTCCATCGCGGCGTCGTCCACGACGACCGTGAAGTGGTACAGCGGCGTCCCGTCGGCGCGCTGGATCACGAAGTCGCCGCCCAGGTTGTCGGTGTCGATCTCGACCCGGTCCCGCACGAGGTCGTTCCAGCCCACGACACCGGCCCGGACCCGGAACCGCGTCGCGGCGGCGCGGCCCTGGGCAACCCGTTCCGCGCGCTCGGTCTCGGTCAGCCGCGCGCACCGCCCGTTGTAGCGCGGCGGCTCCTTCGCGAGCTCCTGCGCCCGGCGATCGGCGGCCAGCTCCTCGGCCGTGCAGAAGCAGGGGTACGCCTGGTCCGCGGCCAGGAGTCGAGCCGCGGCCGCCGCGTAGGTGTCGAGCCGCTGCATCTGTCGGTACGGCGCGTACGGGCCGGCCTCCTCCAGGCCGGCCACGCCGGGTCCCTCATCCCAGCTGATCCCCAGCCAGTGGAGGCCGTCGAGGATGTCCTTCTCATACGCTTCCGTGCTCCGTGCCACGTCCGTGTCCTCAAGCCGGAGCACGAACGTGCCGCCCACCCGCCGCGCGTACAGGTAGTTGAACAGCGCCGTGCGCGCCGTCCCGATGTGGAGGGGGCCTGTCGGGCTGGGTGCGATGCGGACGCGGATATCGGCGGCCATGGACCGATTGTAGGGGCGCGGGCGTCAGGACCCGGGCCCGCAACCAACTCGGTGTCTGTGGCGTGTGGCGCCACGAATCCTGGCCTGGCGGCCCCACCTCGGTGCCCCGCGGTCTCCTCGTCGCCTGTGGCGCCACGAATCCTGGCCTGACGGCACAACCTCGGTGCCCGGGGTCTCCTCGTGGCCTGTGGCGCCACGGTTCTTGGCCTGGCGCCCGCCTGGCCAACCGTCGAGGCGATCTCGTGGCGCCGGAGACCACAGGACCAGCCGACCAGGCAGTCCTGACGCCGACAGACCTATCCGGCGAGCGGCGCCGGCACCTGGTGGAACAGCGACGGATCGGCATCCCCGGCGATCACGCGGATCAGCGCCGCCGGGCGGAGACCGAGGGTGGCCCGCCCGCGCGGGCCGTCGAGCGTGAGCGAGTCCAGCGACTCCGATCGCGCCAGCACGGTGATGTGTGCTCCCGGCGTCAGCGCCCGCGCCTCGAGGTAGGACAGCAGGCCGGCGTCCTCCTCGGCCTCCTCGGTGATCCGGAGCACGGTCGCCCGGGACCCCGATTCGAGCTCCGACAGGGGGGTCCCGTCGGGACGGCGCCGGGCCGTCTCGAGGTCGATCGGGTTGCCGTGCGGACACGTCTCCGGGTGGCCCAACAGCTCGTCCAGCTTCGCCTCGACGCGCGGCGACAGGGCGCCCTGGAGCCGCATCGCCTCGACGTCGCTCTCAGCCCAGGACAGCCCCACGACCGAGGTGAGCAGCCACTCGAGCAGGGCGTGCCGGCGGAAGATCGCATCGGCGGCCGTGCGCCCGGCTGTGGTCAGCGCGAGGCCCCGGCCGGCCGTCGTCTCGAGCAGGCCGTCCGCGCCCAGCCGGCGGCACATCTCGCTCGCCGCCTGCGTGGTGACCCCGACCTGGCGCCCGACCTGCGCGGTCGTCGCCGCCCGACCGTCGGACGCCATCACGCGCAGCGCCAGCAGGTACTCCTGGGCGGCGGCCGAGATGTCCGCCGGATCGTGTCGACGCATGGATCAAGTCTACGGCGGGGATCGGTCGTCGCCGCGACGGAAGCGCCACGTGCCGCGAACGCCGGCGATGACGGCGGCGAGCCAGGCGACCGCGATCGCGGCGCCCAGCACGGGGGCACCGGCCCGGCTCCCGGGCCCGGAGCCGACCGCCAGCACGGCGGCCACCGGCAGCGCCACGGCCAGGGCGACGATCGACCCGAACGCGGACATCGCGGCCAATGGCCCGACCAGGAACAGGGCCGCGATGACGACGGGTTGTACCGCGATCGGGAGGACGGGCAGCGGTTCGGTGCACGCCGCCGTGTACGTGGCGCATCCGGTGATCGTGGACAGCAGGGTGCCCAGCGCGAAGCCGATCGGTGGCCAGCCGATGAGCGCGAGCAGGAGCCGCCAGCGACGCTCGGGGCGCTGGGCGAGGGCGAGCAGGCTCGCGGGCGACGCGCGACGGGCAAGCGCCTCGAGGTCCGGCAGGTCCGCCATGTCCGGGCCGGCTCGGCCGGCCCCCGCCGGCGGGCTCGACGCGCGCGCGCCGTGCGTCCCCGGCCGCCCGGGCCTGCGCTCCGCCCGGCGGGCCGGGGGGTTCGGTGGCGTCGTACGCCCATCGGCCGGTCGCCCACTCGCCCTCGCCCCGTGCGGTGGTGGTGCCGCGGCTGCCATCCCAGCGCAGGTCGACGCGCTCGCCCGTGGCGTCGGCGTCGGCAACCGGTCCCGGCATGGCCGGGACCTCCCGTTCGCCACCCGGGGCCGTCTCGCCCTCCGCAGCCCGGCGGGCGCGGGCCTGGTATTCGGGACCGTGCTTGCGCGGATCGGCATATTCGCGCGGGTTGATCGTCCAGAACGTGCCCGATGACGGGCCGTACCAGGCACCGCCGCCCCACTCCGGGTCGCGGGGCATCTCGGCGGCCTCGTCATAGGTCGTCGACCCGGGGGTTGCCTTCCGGGGGCCTCGAGGCGATCGGCGACCCGGACGGTCGCCGGGCGCGGTTCGGCCGTCGCGCCGACCCGTCCCGCCGGCTGCACCCGCGCTCGCTGCCCCCGTGCCGGCTGCACCCGTGCCGGCTGCACCCGCTCCACCGCCCGAGCCCTGCCGCCGGCGGCCGGCCGATCCCGGACGGGGAGCGTCGGACGCTCCCGCGGCTGCGTCCGTCGTGCCCGGGTCCCGGAACCCGGATCGGCGGGCCCGCCACGCATCTCGTGATGCCCGGGCACGATCGGGATCCGCCCGCCACGGCTCGCGATCGCGGGCCGATCCGCCGCGCCCGCCGGCACCGGCGGCTCGCGCATCGGAGCCCTGACCGGCGCCCCGCAGGCGCCCCTCGCCGTCGACGAGGCGCTCGTAGGCGGCCTGGATGGCGAGGAACCGCGGCAGCGCCCGCTCGCCGGCGGCGTCCGGGTGGTACTGCTTGGCGAGGCGGCGGTACGCGGAGCGGATCTCGATCAGGGAGGCGCCCGCGCGGATCCCGAGGATCCGGTATGGGTCTCCCTGGTTGGTCATGGGACGCATACCTCCGTCAGCCGGAGCGACCCGGCCGTCGAGCGACGGTTCGTCGTCAGGCGGTCGAGGTCGTCAACCCGTGGCCGTCGTCGCCCATCGCCATCGTCAGCCGACCAGCTCGCCCACGGGCGCGAGCTCGAAGCCCGAGATCGCTTCCGCGCCGGTCCGGCCGTGCGGGTCCAGTGTGACCGGCCGGTGGTAGCGAGCCAGGGCGCGCAGCGGCTGCCCGTCCAGAACGCCCGCCTGGCGAAGCGCCTCGACGGATGCGGACCATGTCCCGCGGCCGGACCCGTCGCCGTCCTCGATCTTGATCGCCATGCCGGTGGCGGGCGCCACCGCGCCGTTCCCGCGAGGGCCGCGCAGGATGCCGATCGCGCGCAGCGCCTCCATCCCGCTCTTGCTCACGAGCCGTCCGTCGATGGCCTTCATGAGCGATGTGTCGAGCCGGTCGCGCGTCCCGGCGACCAGCTCGGGATGGGCGATCATCGCGTCCCGGACGGTGAGGTACTGGCGTTCCAGCGCCACCCGTGGATCGTCCGAGGGAAGCGCCGACGGGTCGGCGAGGATCGCGAATGCGCGCGCGACCTCGCGCAGCGGGAACGCGTAGGTGAGCACGCCGCAGCCATCGAGCCCGGTGCGCAGCTGGTCCGGACGCACGTTGTAGGCGGCGGCGACCGCCTCCTGGTACGCGACGTGGGCTGGATGCGTCGACTGCCAGTAGGTCTCCAGCTCCCATCCGCCGAGCTTGGCGAGCAGGATGAACACCGAGTGCTGGCCGGAGCACATGTGGCGCAGCGGACCGGGGCGCTCGCCGTCGCGCGCGAGGCGGGCCGCGGTCAGCGCGTCGAGCGGCATGCCCTCGGTCCCGCACGCCAGGATCCCCTGCGGGATGCCGATCCGGCGGTACATCGCCTGGATCGTTCGTACGTGAACGTCCTCGCCGGAATGGCTCGACGCCATCACGGCCAGCTCCTCGCTCGTCAGGTCGAACTCGCGCTGACCGCCCGCGCGCAGGAGCCCCATCAGGCCGAACGGCTTGACCGTCGATCGCAGGTAGACGAGGCGATCCGGCTCACCGATCAGGCGCAGCATCCGGCCCGTGGCGTCGACCTCGACCACGTCACCCCGATGGACCGACTCGACAACGCCGTTCCGCGTCTGCCTGACCAGGACCGGAGCAGCGCTCCATCGCGGTGCGCGCGGGGCGGCGGCCGGCATGCCGCCGGCGCTGCGCGGAGACCGGGTCGGGGTTCGAGCAGCCATGAACATCGAGCATAGCGCGGGCCCGATGTCGCGGTTCCGGCACGAGAGCGCGAGGCCCGAGAGGCGGTGCGCAAGCGCACCGGGTTTGGTCGCCGGCTCGAGCATCGCCTCGATCATCGGCTCGGTCGCCGCCTCGGCCATCGGCTCGGTCGTCGCCTCGGCCATCGGCTCGCCTGACAGTTGTCCGCCATGCGAGCGTTCGCCACCGGTGCCCCGCGGATCCCTGACACCTGCTCGCCAGGTGGACACTATCGGGCCGATTCACGACTTTGCCCACGTCACGGAGCCTGCGGATCCGGTTGGATCGCCCGGCCACGGTGGCTAGTGCTCGCCCCGCGGCCATCTGTCAGGGGCTGTCGACCCATCGAGAGAGCCCAGGTTCCCCCGCACCACCGCCCCGGCCCGCGCTAGGATTCGCGACGATCCGGAGGACGGTCGCCTCCGACCGGCCGCGTCCGCCGACCCGACCACCGCAGCGTGAGGGATCCCCGTGGCAGCCTCGCCCAACCTCCACGTCTCGCAGCACCCGGCGGTGCGCCACAAGCTGGGCATCCTCCGCGACCAGGCCACCGAGCCCAAGAAGTTCCGCGAGGTCGTGCGAGAGCTTTCCTGGCTCCTCGGCTACGAGGCCCTGGCGGACGCCCGGACGCAACCGCTCGACGTGACCACCCCGATCGAGACCATGCAGGGCGAGGAGCTCGCCGACCGCATCGGGTTCATCCCGATCCTGCGCGCCGGCCTGGGCATGGTCGACGCCTTCCTCGAGCTCATGCCCACCGCCCAGGTCTGGCACCTCGGCCTGTTCCGCGACGAGCGGACGCTGCGCCCGGTCGAGTACTACAACAAGCTGCCCAACAGCGCGACCGTCGACCTGTGCCTGATCCTCGACCCGATGCTCGCGACCGGCGGCTCGGCCAGCGCGGCCATCGACGTCCTCAAGCGCTGGGGCGCGGTGCGCATCAAGCTCGTCAACCTCATCGCGGCCCCGGAAGGCGTCGAGGCAGTGCTCAAGGCGCATCCCGACGTCGAGATCTACGCCGCCGCGCTCGACCGCCAGTTGAACGACAAGGGCTACATCATGCCCGGCCTCGGGGACGCGGGTGACCGCCAGTTCGGGACCGGGAACACCGGCTGATCATCGACGACCTCAACCACTATCGATCAGCGACTGCGAGGACGAGCACGAGCGGCAGGTGGTCGTTGTGAGGTGAGCGTCGCCCTACGGCGCCACGATCGTGAGAGCGGCCTCCGGGCTTGCCGAGCTCGTGTCGAGGGAACCGCCTGGGTCCATGTCCCAGTGCAGGATGGCCGGACCCGGCACGACCCCTGCGCCGACCGGCAGTCGCATCTCGAGCGTGACGCTGGCTCCGGGTGCCAGTGCCGGTGCGATGGCGGCGCAGTTCAGCAGGAGACGCTGGACGGTGGGCAGCTTGAGCGCCACGCCGCCGAGGACCAGGTTCTCGGAGTAGGTGGGACAGGGATCGAGTGGGGCGGGCTGCGTCCCGAGGTTCGTGAGCGTCACGTAGTAGACGAGGTCGGCCCCGGCAGTGGCCGACGACGGCACGGACAGCACCACTGATGCCGGCTGCGGCGGAGACGGAGGCTGCTCCGGCGCGACCGGGGTGAAGGCGTAAGCGGTGAAGGTGGACGCCGCGGACGGCACGTCGCACCGGGGCACCCCGCCGATCCCTGGCCCGAACGACGTTGGACCGGCGTCGATGGGGGCTCCTCCCGACGGAAGGGTGACGGTCAGGGAGGTGACGACCGGGGTCGTTGTGCCACACCAGTTCGACCACCACAGGAACGCCCCTGCCGTCCCGCCTGGCTCGAGCAGGACCGGACCCGCGATGACGCTCGGGTCGCTGCTGCCGTCGCTGGGCTCGGCGTGGTAGGTGATCGGCTCAACGATCGCCCTGGCGGACCGCAACTCGACGAGACGTGGGCTGCCCCGAAGGAGGCATGCGTGCTGACCAACGTTCGTCACAGTGAGCGATCCGAGCATCTGCCCGCCGCCGCCCTGCCACCCGGCTGACGCGGTGAGATCGCCGGGAAGACAGGTCGGCGTCCCCGACGGGATCACGACAGGCGTCGGCGACGGGGCCGTGAAGGTCGTCTGGTGGAGCCACGGAACGATCGACCCGGATGGTTTCGGGTTCTCCGTCGCGGCGCCAGCCGAAGGCGTCCGCGAGATCATCGGGGTCTGACTCGGCGTCGCCCCCGATGACACGCCAAAGGGGATGCCACCGCCCCAAGCGAGGACCGCGACGACCATGACCGCAGCGGCCAGCACCGGGACGGCCCGAAGTACGCCACGCCACCTCGGCTCCCGTCGCCCCGAAGGCTCGGCCCCGAGCTGGTCCACCGCATTGCGGAGGCTGCTCGGCGCGGACGGCAGATCCCAATCACTGAGGCGCTCGCGCAACCTGCGGTCGAGGTCGTCGCTCATCGGGCGTCCTCCGCAGGTACCGAGGCCCCCTCGAGGCTCGCCCGCATCTGCTGGAGCGCGCGGTGCAGGCGCGACTTGACGGTGCCCAGGGGCCAGCCCAAACGGTCGGCGACGCCCTCGAGCGTCACGCCGGCCCAGTAGTGCAGGACGACGACGATCCGCTGGTCCGCATCGAGGCCCCGCATCGCTCGGGCGACCTCGTCGCGGTCGACCACGGCCTGGAAAGGATCGAGCGCTGGCCCGGTCGCCCCATCGGCGAGGACGATGAACCGAACGAGCTTTCGCCGCCGCATGCGATCGCGGCAGACGTTGACCAGGATCCCATCGAGCCAGGCGTCGACGCGTGAGAAATCGCGCAGCGACGCCGCGGAGCGCCACGCGCGAAGCATCGCCTCCTGCGTGGCGTCTTCGGCATCGGCGGCGTTGCCCAGCAGCAGGCCGGCCAGCCGATAGCGCCGGTCGATCCCCGCCCGAGCGGACGCCACGATCAGAACCTCTGCGTCTGTGCGCGGCACGGTCAGATCGATCTCCCCCATCTCATGGGTCAGGACGAGCGCGGCGGCTCTCATGGTGCCCGTAAAGACGAGCGACGGAGCGATACGGTTCTCGAGGCTCCTCACCACCATCCCGCTGGCCGAGGGCAAACGTACCGTTCGCCGCTCTGCTCCGACTCAGAGCCGGCCTCGAATGTAGCCTGCCCGCCGGCTGTCTCCGTCGCGACGTGATCGGGTCAACGACCCGCGTGCATCCGCAGCCGAAAGACCAACGGTTCGTTGCGTCCGCAATTACCACCAATTCCACATGTCCCTGGGGCCTCGACCTGCCCTGGCGCTCGCGCCGGCCGGGACTCTGATCGACCGTGCAGTCGGCTGAGGCCTCAGCCACCCGGGCACAAGAACTGAGGGTCGGCATCCGCTGATCTAAGGCTTGTCCCGATGTGCCCGGCACCCCTGCGCCGTAGGTTCGAGACACGCCCGTCGGCCGGGCGCCACCACCGCGGAGCCAGTCCCGTCAGGCCGAGCCGGTGACGAGGCATCCGCGCCTGTACCGGAACTGATCAAAGGAGAACGACACGATGCGGAATGAACGCCCCTACAAGGTCGGGTTCGGCCTCACCCTGGCCCTCGCCACCACCCTGCTGGGCGGCACGAGCGCCCTCGCCTTTCCCGCACCCATGGACACGACCACCACTTCCGGGCCGGCGAGCATCCTGCCTCCGCCCCCGGGCGCACCCAACCGCAACTATTCCGACCCGGTGGACGGCACCGTGATCATGGCATCGCCAACGACCGGCCGAAACGTCAGGGTTCCGGCCGTTGACTCGCAGCAGGCCGCGCCACAGCGACTCGACCAGAACGCGATCAGCATCGTTCGCTCGCCAGCGACCGGACGCAACGCCAGGGTGCCGGCCTTCTGAACGCGGCTGGAGGTCGCATTGAGACAACCCGCAGCGGCCGGCTCGCTGACGCACGTCCGTGATCCGGCGGCACCCACCGCGCACAGGTCACCGGGGGTCCAGCACCGTTCAATGGCCGCTGGGCCCTCGCTCCCGGGGTGCTGCCAGATGTGGCCAGACTGCCGACCAGGACATGCTGACTATGCTTGAGGACGTGCCTCGCGATACGTCCTTCGCGTTCATCGGACGCCAGGCCGAGCTCGAGCAGCTGGAGGCGGCTTGGAATCGGGTCGTGCACGGCGAGCCGCGCTTCATCCTCGTTGGCGGCGACGCTGGCATCGGCAAGACCCGCCTGGTGCGCGAGCATCTCGGGCGGCCTGGCGGCGAGCGCGTCATCGCCACCGGTGGGTGCGTCCCGGTCGCGGGCGGAAGCCTCCCGTACGTGCCGTTCATCCAGATCCTCCGTACTCTCGCGTTGTCGAGCGGGCCTGGATACGACGCCGCGGTGGCGCTCGCATCGCTGCCGCCGGCGTCACGGGCCGAGCTTCACCGCCTGGTGCCCGCGCTGCGGTCGCTGGACTCGTCTGCGCCGGTCTCGATCCCACCCGAGCCCGACGAGTCGCTCGCCCGGGCTCGCCTGTTCGAGGCCGTCCTGACCTACCTGCTCGGGGTTGCCGCCGAGGCGCCGCTGCTGCTCGTCCTCGAGGATCTCCACTGGGCCGACCGCTCGAGCCGCGACCTGCTTTCCTACCTCGTCCGCAACCTGCGGACCGAGCGGATCCTCGCGCTCGCCACGTATCGCATCGACGAGCTCCACCGCCGGCATCCACTCCGACCGTGGCTGGCTGAGCTGGGCCGCCTCGACCAGGTGGAGCGCCTGGAGCTGCACCCGCTCGAGGCCGACGACCTGCGCCGCGATGTCGCCGAGATGCTCGGGCCCGACGCGGATCCTTCGCTCGTGGACCGGATCGTCCGGCGGTCCGAAGGCAACCCGCTGTTCGCGATCGAGCTCGTGGCGAGCGCCCGCGCCGGCACCGGTCACCATGGGCTGCCCGAGACGCTCCGCGACGGGTTCCTCGACCGTGTCGAGGGCCTGGGGCGCGACGCGCTGCCGATTGCCCGCGCTTCCGCCATCCTCGGCCGACCTGCCGCAGAGCAGCTCCTCGGCGACGTGACCGGGCTCCCGGCCGACCGGCTCGCCGCCGGGATCCGCGAGATACTCGACGCCCAGGTGCTGACCACCGTGCACCACGAGTCCGGGGAGCGGTTCGAGCCCCGGCATGCGCTCCTCGCCGAGGCAATCGTCGACGACCTGCTGCCGGGCGAGCGGACCGCGCTCCACCGCCGGATCGCGGACCTGCTCGAGGCCGGGACCGACGACGACGGGGAGCCGGCCCGGATCGCGGCCGAGATCGCTCACCACCGCTGGGCGGCCCACGACACCGAGCTCGCCGTAGAGGCCAGCGTGCGGGCGGCCGTCGCCGCGGCCGACGCCCGCGCGTACGCCGAGGCCGATGCCCACTGGACCCGCGCCCTCGAGGCCTGGCCGGCCCCGAGCGAGGTCGAGGGCTTCGACCACCCGGCGGCCCTGCTTCGGGCCGCCGAGGTTGCGTGGGCCCTCGGGGACCGTGGACGGGCCGCGGACCTGGCAGATCAGGCCCTCGAGCGTATCGACGCACGCACCGATCCGATGCGGGCCGCGCTGGCCCACCAGCAGCTCGGCCTGACCCTGAACACCGTGGACGCGCGAGCCGCCGACCTTCACATCGCCCAGGCGGTCCGCCTCGTCCCGGCCATTGACGCACCGCCGGCGGCGGCGCAGGTCCTCGTCGTGCGCGCGGCCTACCTGGGCTGGCGGCTGCAGCTGGACCGGGCGGTGCCGATCGCCCGGCGCGCCCTCGAGCTCGACCCGCGGCACGAGTTCCCGATGGTGGAACCAGCAGCGCTCGGAGTGCTGGGCGCGACCCATCTTGGGCGGTCGCAACACGGGGCGGCCATCGAGCTCCTGACGCGCGTGTTCGAGCTCGCGGAGCAGGTCGACGACCGGAGGATCATGGTCTTTGCGGCGCATTCGTTGTGCACCGGCCTGAACAGCGTCGGCCTCTGGAGCCTTGTGCTCGAGTACCACGATCGGTATGTCGCGCGCATCAGGGAGCTCGGCGTCGTCCGATTGTGGGGCTGGTGGCTGCATGACGCTCGCGTGACCGCCCTGCTTGGACTCGGACGATGGCGTGAGGCGGAGTCGGTGATGGAGGCCATGCTCGCCGAGCACGACGTTGCGGAGCACCTGGAGTTCGCCGCGGTCGCAGCCGTGGTCTGGGCACGCCGAGGGCGGGTCGAGGAGGCTGCCAGGCTGGCTGCGTTGGCTGCCGCCGACCCAAGTCTGGCGCTCGTCGACCGGCTGGTACCGGTCGGGTGCCTGTCGGCCCGTGCCGAGGTCGCGCTCGCCCGGGGCGAATGGACCGAGCTCCGCGAAACCGTGGCCATGGCATTCGCGTCCGTGCCGGCCAGGACTCGGAACACATATCCCGACCTGCGTCCATTCGCGCTGTTCGGCCTCCAGGCCGAGGCCGAGCTCGCGTTCGAGGCGCGGATCCGGCGGGATGCGGAGGCGGAGGCCGAGGCACTCGACATCGCCCGCAACCTCGCCGGCTGGGCCCGGAACCTCGCCCAGCGCGTGACCGAGGCCGGCGAACCCTTGGTGGCCACGACGCTTGCCGACGCGGCGATGGCCGTGGCCCTGCTCACCCGGGTGGAGCATCGAGCCGATCCGGGCACCTGGCGGACCGCCCTCGAGCGGTGTGAGGCGGTCGGCAACCCGTACGACATCGCCCGGGTGCGTCACTGGCTGGCCGAGGCGATCCTCGAGCGCGGGGGTTCCCGGTCCGAGGCGACCGCCGAGCTCGCGCACGCCCTTGCGACGGCGGCAGAGCTCGGTGCGGCCGGTCTCGAGCGGGCCATCCGCGACCTCGCGCGACGAGCGCGCATCGAGCTTGAGACCGCGGATGCGACCACGGCCGCCGCGACGGCTCCCGGGCTGACCGCGGCCCCGATCGATGACCGGCTGCCGACACCCATGAAGCCGGCCGTCGACCGACCCACCGAGCTCGTCGAGCCCCTGACAAGGCGCGAGCGCGAGGTGCTCGGCTACCTCGCCGCCGGCTGGACCAACCGCCGCATCGGCGAGGCGCTGTTCATCAGCGACAAGACCGTGAGCGTCCACGTGTCCAACCTGATGGGCAAGCTGGCTGCCACCAACCGTGCCGAGGCCGCCATCATCGGCGACCGGCTGGGGCTGGTGGCGCCGGTCGAGAAGCCCTGATCCTGAAGGGTTGGCCGGGACGCCCACGCGTCGGCCGGACCGCATCCAGGTCCGGCGGAGGCGCGACACAGGTGCGCCCGCACCGGGTCCTGGGGCAGGAACGTCTGATCTGGTCGACGATGTCTGATCTGGGGCGGCGATGTTCGTAGCATTGGTGAGTGGCAGCCCACCACGGGTGCCACAAACCGCAGGAGATGCTCCGTGATGCAGTACCTGGTTTCCGTGATCCACGACCAGGCCACCCTCGCCACCCCCTCCGAGATGGCGGCCATCGACGCCTTCAACGACCGGCTCCAGGCCGATGGCCGCTGGGTCTTCGCCGGCGGCCTCGGGTCGCCCAGTGCCGCCACCGTCATCGACAATCGGGATGGGGCTGCAGTGTTCTCCGACGGGCCGTTCGTGGAGTCGAAGGAGTTCCTTGCCGGGTTCTGGATCATCGAGGCCCCCGACATCGACACGGCGCTCAGGATCGCCGCCGAGGGGTCGAAGGCCTGCAACCGGAAGGTCGAGGTGCGCCCGTTCCTGTGATGAGGACCCGGAAGCCCGTGACCGACGTCCAGGCGACGATTGCCCGGGTCCACCGCGAAGAGTGGGCTCGGGTGGTCGCCGCCCTGACCCGGCGGTTCGGTGACCTCGACGTGGCCGAGGAAGCCGCCGCCGAGGCGTTCGCGACGGCCGTGGAGCGGTGGCCCGGCGACGGCGTGCCGCCCAACCCGGGGGGCTGGCTGACGACCACCGCCACCCGCAAGGCCATCGACCGGATCCGGCGCGAGCACAAGCGCGAGGACAAACACATGGCCGCCCTGGTGCTGTCCGGCGATGACCCGCCCGAGCCGACCGGCGCCATCGACGACGACCGGCTTCGGCTGATCTTCACCTGCAGCCACCCGGCGCTCGCGATGGACACGCGGGTCGCCCTGACGCTGCGGATGGTCGGTGGCCTGACCGTGCCCGAGATCGCCCGCGCCTTCCTGGTGCAGGAGGGCGCGATGGGCCGGCGGATCACCCGGGCCAAGGCCAAGATCAAGGCGGCTCGCATCCCCTATCGAGTGCCGTCAGCGGAGGATCTCCCGGCGCGGGTCTCGGGCGTCCTGGCCGTCCTGTACCTCGTGTTCAACGAGGGCTACCTGGCCACCGGTCCCGACACGGATCCCGTACGGCACGACCTGACGGCCGAGGCGATCCGGCTCGCCCGCCTGATCCACGCGCTGATGCCGCGCGACGGTGAGGTGACCGGGCTGCTGGCGCTGATGCTCCTCACCGAGGCGCGCCGCCCCGCCCGGGTCTCCGCGAGCGGCGAGCTCGTCCCCCTCGACGTCCAGGATCGTGGCGCCTGGGACGCGGCGCTGATCGAGGAGGGTCATCGGCTGGTGCGCGAGCGCCTGGCCTCGGGGATCGCTCCGGGCCGCTACCAGATCCTGGCGGCGATCAACGCCGTGCACACGTCCGCCCGCGACGCCCACGACACCGATTGGTGGCAGGTCGTCGCCCTCTACGATCAGCTCGTCCGCCTCGATCCATCGCCGATCGTCGCCCTCAACCGGGCCATCGCCGTGGGCGAGCTTGACGGCCCGCGGGTCGCCCTGGCGGAGGTCGACCGTCTTGCGGACGCGTTGACGGGCTACCACGCGTACCACGCGACGCGTGCCGACCTGCTGCGCCGGCTGGACCGTACCCAGGCGTCGCGCGAGGCGTACGACAGGGCCATCGAGCTGGCGGGCAACACCGCCGAGACCGCCTACCTGACCCGCCGCCGCAACGAGCTGGGGTAGGCGTCTGGCGAAGGCCGCGGCGGGCCGCCGAGGGCGGTGAGGGCTTACGATCCCGGGCATGAACGGCACCCAGGGACTCGCTCGATGCTGAGGGGCGCCACCGACATCGCCCTGGAGCCGTGACGACCCGATCGCCCGAGCCGGGTGCGTCCGGGGAGCGAGCGCCCGAGCCGCGATCGCCCGGGGTGCGAGCGCCCGAGCCGCCCGCGGCTCGGCCCTCGGGCAGCGGTCTCGTGTTCGCGTGCATCGCGCCGCACGGCGACCTGGCGATCCCCGACGCCTGCCCGCCCGGGACCCGGGACCTCGCATCCGCCACGCAGGCGGGCATGGCGGCGCTCGGGCGCCGGTTCGATGCCGCGGACCCGGACGTCGTCGTCGTGCTCACGCCGCACGGGATCCATGTCGATGGACACCTGGCCGTCGTGATCGCGGGGCGCACGTCCGGAACCCTGGACGAGGCACCGGCGATCTCGCTCGACCTCCCCGTCGACCGCGGGCTCGCCATGGCACTGGTCCAGGAGATGGGCGCCGCCGGGATCCCGGCGGTCGGCGTGAGCTATGGCGGCAACGACCCGGCCGAGGCCGTCATGCCGCTCGACTGGGGCAGCCTCATCCCGCTGTGGTACCTCGGCGGCCGGCGAGACCCCCCGGTGCCCGTCGTGATCGTCGCCCCGGCGCGCGACCTCCCGATCGACGTCCACGTCGCCGCAGGGACCGCGATCGCCCGTGCCATCGCCGCCGACGGCCGCCGGGTCGCGCTGGTGGCGAGCGCGGACCAGGCCCACGCCCACCTCGCGGACGGTCCGTACGGCTTCGACCCGGCCGCACGCACGTTCGACGAGACCGTGGCGGCCATCCTCCGCGAGGGCCGCCTCGGCGCGTTGCGCGACCTCGACCCGGCCCTGATCGAAAGCGCAAAGCCGGACTCCTGGTGGCAGATGCTGATGCTGCTCGGCGCGATCGGCGAGACGTGGCGACCGGAGCTGCTGTCGTACGAGGTCCCGACGTACTACGGGATGCTGTGCGCGGCGTTCGAGCCTCCCGGCGGCTGACCACGTGCCCGGCGCGGCCGTCGCCGGGGTTCGGTCATCACCGGAGTACGGGTCCCTCACCGGGCCCCATCGATCGTCAGGCCACCCACAGCCTCCGGCCCCGCCCCAGCGTCCGGATCGCCTCCGCCGCGACCGCGGGCATGAACGCGACGATCGCGACCACCACCCACTCGACGGCGTCGAGCGGCGTCGCCCGGAACGCCTCCGCGAGCACCGGGACGTACGGGATCAGCACCTGGATGGCGAAGGCGGCAAGGCAGGCACCAAGCAGGAGGCCGTTGCGCCCGAGCCGATGGATCGGCTCGTGGACGCTCCGGTTCCAGTAGGCGCGGACGCACTGGCCGACCACGAGGACCGTGTAGGCGAGCCACGCGGCATGCTCGAAGGTCCCGCCGCGCGCGAGCATGACGACGAGTGCGGCGATCGCGGTGAACGCGCCGGCGAGCGCAACGCCGCCCAGGATCCCGTTGGTGAGCAGCGGCGCAGTCGCAGATCGTGGGGCGCGGGTCATGACCTCGGGCTCCGGCGGCTCGCGCTCGAAGGCGATCGAGGTGGACAGGTCGATGAACAGCTCCATCCACAGGATCTGGAGGGGGAGGAGCACCTGGCTCTGGGTCACGAAGATCGTCGAGATGAAGATGAAGCCGAGGAACGCCATATGCGTCGACAGCAGGAACACGAGTCCCTTCTGGACGTTGTCGACGATGCGCCGGCCCTCGGCGAGCCCGTACATCAGGGTCGCGAACGAGTCGTCGCCCAGGACGAGGTCGGACGCCTCCCGCGCGACCGCGGTGCCGCTGCCCATGGCCACGGCCACGTCCGCGCCGTGGAGGGCCGGCGCGTCGTTCACCCCGTCGCCGGTCACGGCCACGATCCGCCGGTCGGTGCGCGCCGCCGCGACCAGGCGGCGCTTCTGCTCGGGGGTCGAGCGCGCGACGACATGGAGGTCCGGAAGCTCGGCCGCGAGCCGCGCGTCATCCCAGGTCGCGAGCTCCTCGCCGGTGACGATGCGCTCGCCGCGCAGCCCCGCCTCGGCGGCGATCGTCGCGGCCGTCCCCGGATGGTCCCCGGTGACGACCAGGACCTGGATGCCGGCCGCGGCGGCGACCGACATCGCGTCGGCGATCCCCGGCCGGATGGGATCCGCGAAGCCGACCAGCGCCCGCATCTCCCACGGACCGTCGTCGATCCGCCGGGCGAGGCCGACCAGGCGCTCGCCGGCGGCCGCCGACACCTCGATCAGGTCCGCCCAGCGGTCTCGCTCACCCGGGCCGCCGGCGGGCGACTCGACGTAGCCGAGCACGACCTCCGGGGCGCCCAGGGCAAGCCCCTCGACGTGGCCGTCGCGGCGGGCGTCGGTGCGCGTCACGGGGTGCGCGTCGGAGGCCGGGGTCGCGTCGACGAGATCGGCCGCGTCCAGCCGGGTGACGCCGCCCGCCTCGGTGACCGCGGTCCGCAGCGCGCGGGTGAACGACGCCGGCGCGATGTCCTCGCTCGGCCACGCGTCCTCCTCCGCCCGCAACGCCTGCTCGAGGAGCTCGCGGCGCTCGACGGGGTCGTCGACGGACCCCGCAGGCGTCCGGACTGACGACACCGCGAGGCGGTTCTGCGTGATCGTCCCGGTCTTGTCGGTGACGATGAGGTCGACCGCGCCCAGCGTCTCCTCGGCGTTGAGCCGCCGGACGAGGACGCCACGCCGCAGCAGCCGGTACGCCCCCAGACCGAGGATCACCGCCAGCAGGACCGGCGGCTCCTCGGGGATCGCCGCGATGGCGGCGGAGACGCCGGCGAGGATGTTCTCGCCCAGCGCGTGGCCGCGGACGAAGCCGATCCCGGTCGTGAACGCGATCAGTGCGAGCGCGACGACGAGCAGGATCCGGACGAGCCGATCGAGCTCGCGCTGGAGCGGCGAGCGGCGGCGCTCCTCGGACGCGAGGCTGCCCGCGATCCGCCCGAACTCGGTCGCCGCGCCGATCGCGACGACGATGCCCTCGCCCCGGCCGCCGACCACGCTCGTCCCCGAGTAGGCGATCGAGCGCCGGCTCGCGAGCGGCGCGTCGGCCGGGTCGGCTTCGACGCGCGCCTCCTCGGGGATCGACTCGCCCGTCAGGACGCTCCGATCGAGGAGCAGCCGCTCGGCCCGGTTGACCCGGAGATCGGCGGGCACGACGTCGCCGGCCTGGAGCAGGACCACGTCACCCGGGACGAGCGTGGTCGCGGCCACCAGCGCGACCGCGCCGTCGCGACGGACGCGGGCGACGGGGGCCGATGCGTCGCGCAACGCCTCGAGCGCCCGTTCACCGCGGTACTCGGTGACGACGTCCGCGCCCACGATCGGCAGGAGCGCGACCAGGATCAGGACGCCGTCACGCACCTCGCCGACGGCGATCGCGAGCACGCCCGCGATGATCAGCATGATGATGAACGGCTCGGTGAGCGCTTCGACGACCATCCGCCACACGGGCCGGCGGCTGGTCTCCTCGAGCGCGTTGGGACCTGCCTCCACGCCCCGCCGACGCGCCTCGTCCGCGTCCAGGCCGCGTGCCGGGTCGACCCCGAGCTCACTCGCGACGGCGGCCGCCGCCATCGCGTGCTGCTCCTGAATCACGGCGTCGCGGCCTCCCGGGAGCCGGCAACGCCGGTGGCGGCGTCGTCCGGGTAGTAGCGGCGGCCGAGCCACAGGGCCACGTTGACGAGCGAGATGAGCACGGGCACCTCGACCAGGGGACCGATGACCGCCGCGAACGCCGCACCACTCCCGATGCCGAAGGTGGCGACCGCCACCGCGATCGCAAGCTCGAAGTTGTTGGACGCGGCCGTGAACGACAGCGCGGTCGTCTGGCCGTACGTCGCCCCGCTGCGCAGGCTCATGTAGAAGGTGATGAAGAACATCACCACGAAGTAGATGAGCAGCGGGACCGCGATCCGCACCACGTCGAACGGCAGCGCCACGATGTTCTCGCCCTTGAGCGAGAACATCACGATGATCGTGAACAGCAGCGCGACGAGCGTGATCGGGCTGATCCGCGGCACGAACGTGCCCTCGTACCACGCTCGTCCCCTGGCCCGGATCAGCGTGTACCGCGTGATGATCCCGGCGAGGAACGGGATGCCCAGGTAGATGAACACGCTCTGGGCGATCTGGCCGATCGTGATGTCGACGGCGATCCCCTGGAGGCCGATCCAGGTCGGCAGGACCGTGATGAACAGGTAGGCGAACACCGAGTAGAACAGGACCTGGAAGATCGAGTTGAGCGCGACCAGGGCCGCGACGTACTCCGGGTCGCCGCGGGCCAGGTCGTTCCACACGATGACCATGGCGATGCACCGGGCGAGGCCGATCATGATCAGGCCCACCATGTACTCCGGCTGGTCGCGCAGGAAGATGACCGCGAGCGCGAACATCAGCAGCGGGCCGATGATCCAGTTCTGGACGAGGGACAGGGCGAGCACCTTCACGTTCCGGAACACGCGCCCGATCTCCTCGTAGCGGACCTTCGCCAACGGCGGGTACATCATCAGGATCAGCCCGATGGCGATCGGGATCGAGGTCGTGCCAACGCTCAGGCGATCGAGGAACGGGACGATGTCGGGCGCCAGGGTCCCGAGACCGACGCCGACCGCCATGGCCAGGAAGATCCACACCGTGAGATAGCGATCGAGCAGCTTCAGCCGGCGCGCAGGCGCGGGCGCGATCGTCGCGGCGGCGGAGAACGACGGGGTCGGGCTGCTCAACGGAGTCCCTCGTGGCCGGACGCGTCAGGAGCTGATCCTGATGCTACCGGCAGTGCAAGCCTCGGGGTGTCACGAGCCTGCGAGCAGCTCCCGGATCACGGCCTCGGCGGTGTCGTAGCCGCCCTCGCCGGCGCTGTAGTAGCGGACCACGCCCTCGCGATCGACGAAGTAGAACGCCGGCCAGTAGTGGTTGTCGTAGGTGCGCCAGGTGGCGAACTCGGGGTCGAACGCGACCGGAAACGTGACCCCATCGTCGGCCACGGCCTGCCGCACGTTGGCAAGGTCCCGCTCGAACGAGAGCTCCGGCGTGTGCACGCCGACCACGACCAGCCCGTCCGGGGCGTACCTGTCGTACCACGCCTTGACGTACGGCTGGACGTGGATGCAGTTGATGCACGCAAAGGTCCAGAAGTGGACGAGCACGACCTTGCCGCGCAGCGACGCCATCGTGAGCGGTGCGCTGTTGATCCAGCTGGTGATGCCCGTGAACTCCGGCGCGGGACCCAGGTCCTGGAGCGGGACGACGAGGTCAACGGGCGCGTCGCTCGCCCCTGCCGCCGTGGCCTGCGACGGCTGCGCGGCGAACGCCGACTGGAGCCGCAGGTCGAGGCCGCTGGCAACGAGCAGGCCGGCCGCGAGCATCACCACGCCATAGCCCTGGCGCAACCGCAGACCACGGACGACGCCACCGAGGCGTGCGGCGACGGCGCGGCCGCCAAGGGCGATCGCGGCGAGCGGGACCGCGGCCCCGGCCACGTAGGCGATGGCGATCGTCACGGTATCGATCCCCGGTCCGTCGACCACGGCCGCGGCGATCACGGTCGCCATCACCGGGCCCACGCACGGCGCCCACAGCAACCCGATCCCGGCGCCCAGCGTCAGGCCGGCCGCCAGATCCCCGCGCGGGCCCAGCGCCTTGGGCCGCTCCGTGGATCGCGGCGCGTGGCGCGTGAGCCAGTCACCCGCCCGCGGCCAGGCAAGGAGCACGCCGGCGGCCACGAATACGGCCGCGGCGGCGAGTCGCAATGGCTGGGTGGTCAGCCCGGCCGCAGCGAGGACGCCCGCGATCAGGACGGTCGTGAGCAGGAACGTGCCGGCGAACCCCGCGACCACCCCGGCCACGCGCGCAGAACGTCCCGTGCCCGCCGCGCCGACCACGAGCGGGAGGATCGGCAGCGAGCACGGCCCGAGGATCGTGAGGACGCCAGCCAGGAAGGCGACGGCGAGCAGGCCGGGCAATTCAGGCCGCCGCCGACGCGGAACTGGGCGCCGTCAAGGTGATCAGCGTGGCACCGCGCCTCGGAATCGTCGCCATCTGGCAACCCTAGCCGCGGTGCGTGACGGTCCGATGACGGCCGGGACGCGTTCCCGACGAGCCACGATCTCAGACGGCGGGTTCGTTCCCGTCCCGGCCGCGACCGAGCTCACCCCGAGCGGCCGCCGCACCGTGGATGGTCGACCATGCGCCGACGGCCTCCGCGAGCGCCGTGGACGAGGGCCGCACCGCCAGCCGGTCGTCCGCGCCGCGGATCCCGGCCCCGAGCTCGACGAGACGGCCGCGGTAGGCGGGCCTGTGACCGGCCGACCGGGTCGCGGTCGGATAGACGTCGAAATAGCCGTCGCTGCTGACGACGATGTCCGCCTCGGGCGGCGCGAAGGGTGTGCGAGCCATGGGAGTTCCGATCTGGCCGCGCGCTTCGGACTGACGGAATCGCGTCCGGCGCCTGCGACATGCGCCCCTACCATCGAACGAACGTGCGATTTCGTCAAATGGCCCCGGTTCGGTGGCGGCATCCGCCCATCGATCGCGGCACCCGCGGCCCGGTTCGATCGTGACAAGATCAATCCCACACCGGGTTGCCCTTCGGCCGGCCATTCATGATGACGCCGGCGCCTGGTGCCTGGAGGCTTGTCGATGTCGAACGGCGGTCGTGGCGGGGTCGACCCCGCGCTCATCGGCGGGGTGATCCTGCTCGTGATCGGCGTCCTGTTCCTGCTCCAGAACACGGGCGTGCTGAGCTTCGACTGGGCGGTCACCTGGCCGATCCTCCTGATCGCGGTGGGGCTGGTCGTGCTCGCGGGCGCGCTCGGCGCCAGCCGCCAGCGCGGCACCGGCGTGTCGTCGCTTGCGATCCCGTCCGATGGCGCGAGCCGCCTCGAGCTGTCGCTGCGCCTGGGCGCCGGCCGATACCGGCTGGCCGGCGGCGCCAGCCAGCTGGTCGAGGTGGAGGCCACCGACCCGATGATCGAGAGCCGCGTGGAACGCCTGGGGGATGTCCAGCGCGTTCGCCTGTCCCCGTCGACATCCTGGTGGGGCTGGAGCTGGCGGACCGGGATGGAATGGCGGATCGCGGTCGCCGGGGATACGCCGACGGTGCTCGATCTCCAGGGTGGTGCCGGCGACTTTGCGTTCGACCTGTCGGGGATCGATGTCACATCGGCGACCGTATCGATCGGTGCCGCCGAGCTGCGCCTCGTGCTGCCCAGGCCGCGGGGCGAGGTCCCGATCCGGGTCGAGGGCGGCGCGGCGAGCCTCAGCTTCCAGGTGCCGCCGGGCGTCGAGGCACGGGTGACGTCCAAGGGGCTGGTCTCCACCAGCGGGCGCCAGGAGACGCCCGGCTACGCATCGGCGAGGGACCGCGTGACGGTGACGGTCACCGGCGGGGCGGCCTCCGTGCGCATCATCTGAGCCACGAGGCGACCGTCGGCGGGGGGCGCGGGGGGCGCTGGCCGCCCTCGCGTCAGGGCTGCACCGGCCGCCTGGGCCGCCGGGTCCACGGCCTCAGGCCGCGTCTCCGGCTCGAAGCGCCTCCCGAACCTCCGTCACGAGCCGGAAGTAGCGGTCCGTCGCGCGGGTCCGGTCCGACCGCGGCCGTGGCAGGTCGACCTCGACCACCTGCGTGATCCGCCCCGGTCGCGGGCTCATGACCGCGATCCGCGACGACAGGTAGACCGCCTCGGGCACGGAATGGGTCACGAACACGATCGTGGTCCCGGTCAGCGCCCAGATCCTGAGCAGCTCGTCGTTCATCCGCTCGCGGGTCATCTCGTCCAGGGCACCGAACGGCTCGTCCATGAGCAGGATCGGCGGCTGGAAGGACAGCGCCCGGGCGATCGAGACGCGCTGCTGCATGCCCCCCGACAGCTGCGACGGCCGGTGCCCGCCGAACGCCCCGAGCTCGACCAGATCCAGCATCTCGCGGGCCCGCGCGGCGCGCGAGCGGGCGGCCATGCCGAGGATCTCGAGCGGCAGCGCGATGTTGTCCTCGACCGTCCGCCACTCGAACAGGACGGGCGCCTGGAACACCATGCCGTAGTCGTGGTCCAGGCGCGCGCCGGCCGGTGGCTTGCCATTGACGACAACCTCGCCCGCGTCCGGCTCGACGAGATCGCCGACGACCCGCAGGAGCGTTGACTTGCCACACCCCGACGGGCCGATGAGCGACACGAGCTCGCCCTGGGCGACGTCGAGGTCGATCCCGTCGAGCGCCAGGGTCCCGCCGTCCGGACCCCCGGCAAACGCCTTGCGGACGCCGCGGATCCGGACGATCGGCCGGGGCTCCACGACCCCCGCCGGGAGTGCTATCCGGTCACCGCCTCGTCGGCGATGTCCAGGGCACGATCGATGACCTCGAAGCCCTCCGCCAGCTGCTCCTCGGTGATGCACAGCGGCGGGTTGGTATGGATCGAGTTGTTGGCCATCATCGTGTACAGGCCGTTGGCGCGGAAGAACTTGCCGATCGCCTTCATCTCGTCGCTGGTCCCGTTGAACGGGGTCAGCGGGGTCCACGGGTCGCGCGAGCGGACCAGGTCGATGATCCCGAACAGCCCGATGCTGCGGTGCGCGCCGACCGACGGGTGCTTGGCCGCGAGCGCCTCGTGGTGGGCGCGCATGACCGGACCAAGGCGGGCGGCATTGCCGATCAGGTCGTCCTCCTCGTACACGCCGATCGTGGCCAGCGCGGCGGCGAGGCTGATCGGGTGGCTGCTGTAGGTGAGGCCGCCGAAGAACATCTTCGAGTCCATCGCCTCGGAGATGAAGTCACGCATCGCGACGGCGCCGAGCGGCAGGTAGCTCGAGGTGAGGCCCTTGGCCATCGTCATCAGGTCGGGCACGACGTCCCAGTTGTCGACCGCGAACCAGCGGCCGGTGCGCCCGAAGCCCGCCATGACCTCGTCGGCGACCATCAGGATGCCGTACTTGTCGCACAGCTCGCGGACGCCCTTGAGGTACCCGTCGGGCGGGATGAGGATGCCGTTGGTGCCCACGACCGTCTCGAGGAACACCGCCGCGATCGTCTGCGGACCCTCGTACTTGATCACGTCCTCGAGGCCGTTGAGCGCCTCCTCGGCCGAACGCGGCTCCGGCTCCCCCCAGCGGTGGGTGTCGGGGTAACGGACGACGCCGACCAGCCCCGGCTCGTTGGCCCAGCGGCGGTAGTCGCCGGTGAGCGTCATCGCGCCGAAGGTCGCCCCGTGGTAAGAGCGGTACCGGGCGAGCAGCTTGTAGCGGCCGGTGTAGTGGCGGGCCAGCTTGATCGCGTTCTCGATCGCCTCCGCGCCACCGAGCGTGAAGAACACCTTGTTCATGTCGCCCGGCAGGATCTCGGCCATCTTCGCGCCCAGCCGGGCGCGGACCTCGGTCGCGAACGCCGGCTGGACGAACTGGAGCTTCGTCGCCTGCTCGGTGATCGCGTCGATCACGCGGCGGTCGCCGTGGCCGATGTTGACCGACATCAGCTGGGCGTTGAAGTCCAGGATCCGCTTGCCTTCCGGCGTGTACAGGTAGACGCCTTCGGCGTGATCGATGGCGATCGGGTCGATGGCGCCCTGCACGGACCACGAGAACAGGGTGTGAGCCCGGGACAGGGAGACGATCTCCTCACTGGTCATGCCCGGCGCGGCGCTGATGCCCATGAATCCTCCGATCCGGGCCGCGGTGGCCGGCCCGTGTTCAGGTGACGTCGAGAGCCCCGTGGCGGGACGTGGCACGCGGGGGCACGGTCGTTGCGGTCATTACAGCACACGGCCGCCGCCGTGACAGGGCCGGACGCCGGGAGCCGGCCCGGGTCGATCGGCCTGAGATCGACACCGGCCCCGCGCTCACTGCTGGCTTCTCGCCTCGTTGCCGCTGTTCCGCTGCTCGCCTCGCTTCCGCCGCTCACCTCCGCCGCTCGCCTGACGGAATCGCTGCCCCCTGTCAGATGCCCACCTCGCGAGCGTTGGCCACCGGATCCGTCCGAGTCGACCATCGCGCGTGCCAATACGGTCCCTGGTGCCCGGGAGACGAGCGCGTGTCATGCGGAGGTCGCACAAGGATCCTCGGGCACCGGCGAGTGCTCGCCTGGTGGACAGATGGCAGGCGATCCGGACGGCACGGGCGATCCGTACGCGGAGCAGGCGATCCGGACGCGAACGGGCGATCCGACGCGAACGGGCGATCCGACGCGAAACGGGCTATCCCGACGCGGACAGGCCGGCGAGCCCGCGGATCACCGCGATCGAGGCCTCGACGTCGGCCTCGGTCGTCGACCAGCCCGAAACCGAGATCCGCATCGCGCGCCTGCCGTGCCACGTCGTCCCGCCCAGCCACAGCGTCCCGTCGCGCTGGACGGCGGCGATCACGGCGTCCGTTCGGGCATCCCCGGCCGCGTCGTCACCGGACGGGTCGTCGAACCGGACCAGCACCTGGTTGAGCACGACGTCGTTGAGCACGCGAGCTCCCGCCGTCCCGTCGAGGCCGCTCGCGAACCGGCGGGCATGGTCCGAGGTCCGAGCCACCAGGTCGGCGACGCCACGACGCCCCAGCGAGCGGAGCGCGGCCCACACCGTGAAGCCGCGCGCGCGCCGCGATGACTCGGCGACCCAGTTGTAGGGATCGCGCTCGGCACCGGTCGTCTCGACGTAGTACGCCGCCCCGAGGGTCATCGCGGCCTGGTGGGCCGACGGGTCGGCGACAAACGAGACGCCGGAGTCATAGGGCACGTTGAGCCACTTGTGCGCGTCGGTCGTCCACGAGTCGGCGAGCCCCACGCCCTCGACCAGGTGGCGGCGCGCCGGATCGGCCGCGGCCCACAGCCCGAACGCCCCATCGACGTGCAGCCAGCCGCCGTTCGCCCGGACGGCATCCACGATCGGCGGCAGCGGATCGAACGCGCCCGTGTTCACGTTGCCCGCCTGCGCGCAGACCAGCGCGGGCCGGTCGAGCGCGGCGAGCACGTCCGCCAGGGCATCCGGGCGCATCCGGCCCTGCTCGTCGGTCGGGATCCGGATCACCCGGTCGCGGCCGAGACCCAGCATCTGCAGGGCGGCGAAGATCGTGACGTGCAATTCGTCGCTCACGATGACCGGGATCTCCGGCGCGCCGAACAGGCCCTGCCGCTCGACGTCCCAGCCCGCCCGGCCGAGCAGCGCATGGCGACCCGCGGCGAGGCCGGTGAACGTGGCCATCGTCGCCCCGGTCGTGAACCCAACGCTCACCGTCGGCGGCAGCCCGAACAGCTCCGCCATCCACGCACCCGCCACCTCCTCGGCGACGGCCGCGGCAGGGCCGATGACGTACAACCCGGCGTTCTGGTCCCAGGCGGTCGTCAGCCAGTCCGCGCCGACGGCGGCGGGCAGTCCCCCGCCGATCACGAACCCGAAGTACCGCGGACCGGCGCTCGCGATGATGCCGCCGTCCGCGTTCGCCGCAAGCGCCTCGATCACCGCGACCGGGTCCTCGGGCTCGTCGGGCAGCGCGCCGCCGAAGCGCTCCCTGAGCGTCGCGAGGGAGGATGTCGCGTGCACGGGTCGCTCAGCCAGCGTCTGCACGAACTCGCGCGCCAGCTCGGCGGCACGTGCCATCGCCGCGTCGGTCTCGGTCGGCCCCTGGACCCGGGTCATTCCTGGCTCCTTCGCTCAGCGCCGACCCGGACGCCATCGGCCGGGACGAGCCGTCGAGATCATCGCCTGCGCCCGGGCGACACGCAAGGCGCCCGGGCAGGCGTACGGCGCCGGGTCGACGCGCAAGCCGTGGACGACGCGCAGCACCCCCGGGCAAGGCCACGGCGCCGGGTCGACGCGCAAGCCGTGGACGACGCGCAGGTCGCCCGGACGACGTGCGGAGCGCCTCGCGAGCCGCTAGCCTTCGGCGACCGTGATGACTCCATCGCTCTGGCGACACGCCGACTTCCTCAAGCTGTGGGCGGGTCAGACCGTGTCCGAGCTCGGCTCGGTCGTGACCCGGACCGCGGTGCCGCTCGCCGCCCTGCTGGTCCTGGGCGCAGGCCCCTGGGAGATGGCCGCGCTGGTGGTGTCGGCGAGCCTCGCCGTGCTCCTGGTGGGGCTGTTCGCCGGGGCGTGGGCCGATCGCGTCCGCCGCCGCCCGCTGCTGATCTGGACCGACGCGCTGCGGGCGCTGCTCCTGGCGTCGATCCCGATCGCCTACGTGGCCGGGGTCCTGCGGATCGAGCAGCTGTACATCGTGACGTTCATCGAAGCCAGCCTGGGCGCCCTGTTCGATGCCGCGTACCCCGCGTACGTGCCCTCGCTGATCGGGATCGAGCGGGTCGTCGACGGCAACAGCAAGCTGGCGACGAGCTCGTCGCTCGCGGAGATCGGTGGGCCGGGGCTGGCCGGCGCGCTCGTCCAGGCCGTGAGCGCCCCGTTCGCGCTGTTCGTCGACGCGGTGTCGTTCGCGTTCTCGGCCGTGAGCCTGCTCCTGATCCGGACGCCCGAGCCCGCACGACCGGTCCGGACGACGGCGACGCCCATCCGCGGCGAGATCGTCGAGGGGCTGCTCCTCGTGCGTCGCCATCCGGTCCTGCTGCCGATCGCGGCGCGCTCGGTCATCGCCCACATCGCGGGGTCGTTCTACGGCGTCCTGTACACGATCTACCTGATCCAGGACCTCCATCTGACGCCGTTCCTGCTGGGCATCGTGGTCTCCGCGGGCGGCGTGGGGTCGCTGATCGGGTCGTTCTTCGCTGCCCGCGTCATCCGGGCCTACGGGCTGGGGCCCAGCCTGATCGGGACCGCGACGCTGGCGGCGGTGCTGGGCGTCCTCACGCCGCTCGCGCAGGGGCCGATCCTGGTGGCAACGGCGATGGTGTTCATCCCGCAGCTGGTCGGCGACGGGCTCCAGACGATCGAGGGCGTCGCCGAGATCTCGCTCATCCAGGGCCTCAGCCCGGACCGGATCCTGGGGCGCGTGAACGCCACGCTCGAGGTCGTGTCGCACGGGATCGCCTACCCCATCGGGGCGCTCCTCGCCGCGGCCGTCGCAGGCTGGATCGGCGTCCGGGGCGGGATCGCGATCGGCTGGGCCGGGATGGCCGTCTCGATCCTGCTCCTGGTCCGGTCCCCACTGCCCCGCGTCCGGCAGGTGTCGGACGTGCCCGAGGTCGAAGGCTGAGCGCCGGTCGGGTCGCCGCGCCGCCGCCGCGCCTCCGTCGCTTCACTTGCGCCGTAACCATAAGGTGGCACAATACCGGTTACGGCGGCGCGGACAGCGCCGCACCACGGAGGCCCGGAGCATGACCCACGACGACGCGGCGCGCTGGCTGGACGGCTACATCGAGGCCTGGCGGAGCTACGATCCCGACGCCATCGGCAACCTGTTCAGCGAGGATGCCGAGTATCGCTACCACCCGTGGGACGAGCCGGTTCGCGGGCGGGCCGCGATCGTCGCATCGTGGCGCGACAACCAGGATCAGCCCGGCAGCTGGGAGGCGGAATACCAGCCCTGGGCGGTCGACGGCGATCGCGTGGTCG
The DNA here is from genome assembly GCA_963749705.1 of uncultured Chloroflexia bacterium. GTDB lineage: Bacteria > Chloroflexota > Limnocylindria > Limnocylindrales > CSP1-4 > CAIXZV01. The sequence goes on from CAVVNQ010000004.1 coordinate 196,065, forward strand.
CCACCGGGATCAGCCGCTACCCGCACGAGCAGCGCACCTATCACAACGTGTTCCTGTGCCGGTTCGATGCCGACGGCCGATGCCGCGAGTTCACCGAGGTGTTCGCGAAGGAGCGCTGACCCCAGCCGGCGCCCGCGCCACCGGCGTATCCTTCGCTCTCTTGCCGGGCACGGACGGCCCGGGTCGTATCTCGCGCGCCACCGTGCACGGCGCGCGCCGTGGAGGAGGCTGACGCGATGCCCCGTATCGTCCGAGGCGCGCTCCTGCAGGCAACCTGGACCGGCGACAAGGAGTCGATGATCCAGAAGCACGAGGGCTACGCGCACGAGGCGGCCAAGCAAGGCGCCCAGGTGATGCTGTTCCAGGAGCTGTTCTACGGCCCCTACTTCTGCCAGGTGCAGGAGCCCAGCTACTACAGCTACACCGAGCTCATCCCCGACGGCCCCACGACCAAGCGCATGCAGGCGCTGGCCAAGGAGACGGGCATGGTCCTGGTGGTGCCGATGTACGAGGAGGACGGCACGGCCTCGGGCATCTACTACAACACCGCGGCCGTGATCGATGCCGACGGGTCGTACCTGGGCAAGTACCGCAAGACCCACATCCCGCACGTGAAGGGGTTCTGGGAGAAGTACTACTTCCGCCCGGGCAACCTCGGCTACCCGGTGTTCCAGACCGCGGTGGGCAAGGTGGGCGTGTACATCTGCTACGACCGCCACTTCCCCGAGGGCGCGCGGGCGCTGGGGCTCAACGGGGCCGAGATGGTGTTCATCCCGAGTGCCACCAGCCGCGGCCTGTCCGAGTACCTGTGGCGGGTGGAGCAGATCAGCCACGCGGTCGCCAACGGCTACTTCGTGGGCACCATCAACCGGGTGGGCATCGAGCCATTGGGCGATGACGACTTCTACGGCCAGAGCTACTTCGCCGATCCGCGGGGCCAGATCATCGGCGGTGCCGGCTCCGCGCACGACGAGGAGCTGATCATCCGCGACATGGACCTCGACCTCGTGACCGAGGTCCGCCAGACCTGGCAGTTCTACCGCGACCGCCGTCCCGACCAGTACGGGGACCTGGTGGCGCCGTAAGAAACAGGCCGATCAGCACGGTCGACATCGGAACCGGATCCGGTATCATCCCGCGCGGCTCGGCTGCCAGGAGGAGGGCAGCCGAGCCCCTTTGATTCTCCGGAGGCGGAGAGCAGGAGGACCTCGATGCAGTTCGGGTTCACGCTGAAACCTGACCACACGATCGAGCGCACGATCGCCCTCACGAAGCAGGCCGAGGCGGCCGGGTTCGAGTACGGCTGGCTGTTCGACAGCCACGTCCTGTGGCGGGATCCGTACCCGCTGCTGACGCTGATGGCCCAGGCCACGACCACGATGCGGCTGGGCACCTGCGTGACCAACCCCGCCACGCGCGAGCCGTCCGTGACGGCGTCCGCGCTGGCCGTGATGGACGAGCTCTCGGGCGGGCGGATGGACCTGGGCATCGGCCGCGGCGACTCCGCCCGACGCGTCCTGGGCAAGAGCCCCACGACGATGAAGGACCTCGAGCAGGCGGTCCACGTGATCCGGGCGCTGGTCGAGAGACGGCCGATCGAGTTCGAGGGCACGATGCTCGAGCTGCCCTGGAGCCCGGGGCATCGGCTTCCGGTGTGGATCGCCGGCTACGGCCCGGTTGCCCTCAAGCTCACCGGGCGGATCGCGGACGGGGCGATGCTCCAGATCGGCGATCCGGACCTCATCCGCTGGTTCGTGTCGCAGGTCCGTACGTCGGCCGCCGAGGCGGGTCGCGACCCGGACTCGATCAGGGTCATGTCGGCCGCCCCGGCGCACGTCGGCGACCTGGCCGAGGGCCGCGATCGGACCCGATGGTTCCCGGCCATGGTCGGGAACCACGTCGTGGACCTGGTCAACAAGTACCCTCGCGACGACCTGCCCGAGGAGCTCACCCAGTACGTCCGGAACCGCGAGGGCTACGACTACCTCCACCACGCGGAGGTGGGCAGCTCAAACGCCTCGTTCGTGAGCGACGACATCGTCGACCGGTTCTGCGTGCTGGGCTCCGTGGATCAGCACATCGAGCGGCTGCGGGCGCTGGCCGAGGCGGGTGTCAGCCAGTTCAACGTCTACCTCATGAACGGCAACGAGGAGGAGCTGCTGGAGATCTACGGCCGCGAGGTGATCCCGGCCGTTCGCGATGTTCCGCCCGCGATCGGCTGACCACCGGCACCGCCCGGACCTTGGTCAGGGGTCGGATGTCAGGCTCGACGAAGGGGGCACATCGGCGCACACTCGAGCGACTCCAGGAGGTGCCCCCGATGCCGTCGATCTCGCTGCTCCGTCGCCGTGACCCATGGTGGGAGGCGGACGGACCCGCCGCCCGCCGGGAACGTCGCCGGCAGCGGTTCGTGGCCGCGTTGGCGTTCATGGCAGCCCTGACCGCGGTCGGCGCCGCGACCATCGCGTGGGCCATCGAGCTGGGCGTCGCGGCCGGCTTCGGGGTGCGGGTGACGCTCGGGATCGGCTGATCCCCGGCAGATGCGACCGAGCCGCCGGCGGTCAGCGCACGCCGGCGAGCTCCGAGTTCTCGAGCCCCAGCGCCCGGCGCGCGGCCATCTCATCGTCGACGCACAGGGTCAGCTCCATCATCGTTCCCTGACGTCCCACGGGCAGCACGCCGACGACGTTGACCCCCGCGGCCGCGAGCCGCTCGCTCACGTCGGCCAGGCCGCCCGGGCAATCCTCGACGCTCACCCGGATCGGCTCGCCCTCCATGTACAGGGCGCCCAACCCGTGGAGCACCTCGCGCGCTGCGTCGTCGTCGCTGGTCGTCACGAACATGCACGCGAATGGCCCGGCTCCCGCACACGCAACCTGGTGAAGGTCGATGCCGCGCGCCGCGAACGCCCTCGCCACGTGGGCGAGCTCGCCCGGGTGGTTGCGGAGCTGGATCACGAACTGTCGCGCCATCGTCCACCTCCTGCCGCACGCCCATGCCCGCGCCCGGTCGAACGGAGCGTGCTCGTGCGGCGCGACGGCGGCCAGTGCCGGAGGTCGATCCGTGGCGCATCGTCCGGCCGGTCGCAGATGGCCATCGACCTGCCCCGCGCACGAACGTCCTACGATCAGGGCTGAAGCTCAGGCGAAAGGGAGCCAGCGATGTTCGTCAACCTCGTCCACGTCCACGTCAAGCCCGAGCACATCGATGCGTTCATCGACGCCACACGGGCCAACCACGAGGCATCGACGCGCGAGCCGGGCAACCTCCGGTTCGACGTCCTGCGCTCGGTCGATGACCCCGACCGGTTCCTGCTCTACGAGTGGTACGTGGACGAGGATGCCGCGCAGGCGCACAAGCTGACCCCCCACTACGACGCCTGGCGCGAGGCCGTGGCCGACTGGCTGGTCGAGCCGCGTCACGGCGTCCGGTACACGGGGCTGTTTCCCGAGACGCCGGTGTCCGAGTGACCGACGCGGCCCCGAACCTCGCGCACGGCGCGCCGCCGACGAGCCACCCGGAGCTCCCGCCCGCACACGCGGTTCCGCCGTTCACGCTCGGGCGGCTGCCCAGGATCCTGTTCGGCGCCGGCACCGTCGAACGGGTGCCTGCGGTCGTCGCCGGCCACGGCCGGCGCGCGCTGCTGGTCACCGGTGGCCGCTCCCTGGCTGCGTCGGGGCGCCGGGATGCCCTCGTGGCCGGGCTGGCGGCAGCGGGCGTCGAGATCGTGGGCGAGGTGACCGTCTCGGGCGAGCCCGGCCCCGCGCTGGTCGACGGCGCGGTCGACGCCCACCGTGACGCGGCCGTCGAGGTGGTCCTCGCCGTGGGCGGTGGCAGCGCGCTCGACGCGGCCAAGGCGATCGCCGGGCTGCTGCGCACCGGAACCTCGATCCTCGACCACCTCGAGGGCGTCGGGCCACAGGTCCCCTACCCCGGACCCGGGGTGCCGCTGGTCGCCGTGCCGACCACGGCGGGCACCGGGAGCGAGGCCACCCGCAATGCCGTGATCAGCGAGCGCGGCCCGGGCGGCTTCAAGCGCTCGTTCCGCGACGAGCGGCTGGTCGCGGCTGACGCCATCGTGGACCCGGACCTGCTGGACGGGGCGACGCCCGATCACATCGCCGCCAACGGCATGGACGCCCTGACCCAGCTGCTCGAGTCGTACGTGTCGCTCCGGGCTGGACCCGTGACCGATGCGCTTGCGATCGCCGGGCTCGAGGCCGCGCGCGACGGGCTGCCCGCATGGCATGCCGAGCCCGACGGGCCGGGCGCCCCTGCCGCCCGCGAGCGGATGGCGCTGGCCGCCCTGCTTTCCGGGATCTGTCTCGCCCATGCCGGCCTGGGCGCGGTCCACGGGCTGGCGTCGCCGCTCGGTGCGCTGTTCCCGGTCCCGCACGGCGCCGCCTGCGGATCGACCCTCGCCGCCGTGACCGCGGTCAACATCGGCGCGCTTGCGGAACGCGATCCCGACGCCCCGGCCCTTCGCCGGTACGCGGTCCTGGGCCGGTTGTTCGCCGGGCTGCCGGACACGTCGAGCGACCAGGAGGCGCGCGGCGCCCTGGTGATCGCGCTCAGCGAGCTCACCGCGACGCTGGCGATCCCCCGGCTGCGCGAGTTCGGGATCGGCGAGGACGACATCCCGGCCATCGTCGCGGGTTCGCGCGGGAGCTCGATGCGTACCAACCCGGTGACGCTCACGGACGAGGAGCTGGCCGCGATCCTGCGGGCGACCCGCTGACCCGCTGGGACGCCGCGCGGCGAATCGCTACGATGGCGGCCGGGCCGCGAGGCTCGTCGGCCCGATGCCGGCCGGCTCCCACGTGCGAGGTTCACCGTGCGCCGCTCCACGTCCGCGGATACCGTCGAGGGATCGCGTGGCTGACCGCGACCCCCATCCGGCACCGGCGCCCCCGTCAGGCTCCACCCTGCGCCTCGATGTCGACCCGGCGCACCTGGCGGAGGTCCGCGCGTTCGTCCGCACGACCTCGGCCGCGCTCGGCGCCGACGACGAGGCCATCGGCGATCTCGTCCAGGCCGTCGACGAATGGGTGACGAATGTCGGCCGGCACGGGTATCGTGGCAGCCGCGGTCCGGTCGAGATCGAGCTCGGTCGAGACGGGGCGGAGATCGTGGTCCAGGTCCGGGATCGGGCACCCGTGTTCGACCCCGCCGATGCACCTCCGTTCGACCCGTCGGTCCCGCTGGAACGGCGTCGCCCGGGGGGCATGGGCATCTACCTGATGCGGGATCTGATGGGGTCGATCGGGCACCGTCATCGCGATGGCGGTGGCAACGAGGTCACGCTGCGCCGGGCTCGCCGGTCCGTGAACGCTGGAGGCAACGCATGAACACGACGGTGGACCAGCCCTCTCCCACGGTCGCGGTGATCGGCCTCGAGGGCGAGCTCGATGCGTCGAACTTCGCGGACCTGATCGCGACCGGGCGGCAGCTGTACGTCGGCGGGGCGCGGGTGCTGGTCCTCGACCTCGCCGGGCTGACGTTCATGGCCAGCTCGGGCATCGTCGCGCTCCACAGCCTCGCCCGGGTGTTCCAGGGACACGAGCCGCCCGACCTCGAGGCGGGCTGGCAGGCGATCCATGACATCGGCACGGACATCGACGGCGGGGCATCGCTCGATCACGTGCGCCTGGTGGCGCCAGGTCCGGCCGTCGATCGCGTCCTCGACCGCACCGGGCTCAAGCGCCTGATGCCGGTGTTCGAGACCCGGGACGCCGCGCTGGCGGCTGGTGGCGCCGGCTGACCGCGGCTCGCGACGCCCAACGAGAACGGACGCGCGGACGATGACCGCGTCCAAACCAGGCGCCGACGCGGCGCTCGACACGACCGAGATCGCGGAGCTGCTGGCGCTCGCCTCGTCCGTCGCGGGCGGCGAGCCGATCGCGCTGGTCGACGTGGATGGCCGCGTCGTCGCGGGCCGGTCGCCGGGAGAGGCCCCCGGCCGGGCCCACGCGATGATCCGCGACGGCCGGCCGGCCGGGGCCGTCCGGGGCACGGCCGCCGTCGAGCCCGCGCTGCTCGAGCTCGTCGCCCGCAGCCTCCAGCTGGTCGAGGCGCATGCGGACGACCGCGCGGCGCGGGCGCGACTGGACCACGAGCTCGCCATCGGGCGCCGGATCCAGCTGGCCCTGGTCCCGAGGCGCTTCCCGGTCATCGCCGGCTGGACGTTCGCGGCGGCCTACGAGCCGGCGCTCGAGGTCGGTGGCGACCTGTTCGACGCGTTCCCCGTCCGCGGCCAGCTGGATCGGGTGGGGCTGCTGGTCGCGGATGTCACCGGCAAGGGCATCGCGGCGGCGCTGCTGATGGCGGACGTTCGCGCCCTGCTCCACGCGGCGACCGACAACGCCCCGGGTCCCGCCGACGCCCTTGCCCGCGTCAACCGGATCCTCGTGACCGAGCGCGCGACGGCGCTCATGGTGACCGCGGTGCTCCTCGTCCTGGACACGGCGACGGGCGTCGTCCGCTACGCAGGGGCCGGGCACGAGGCGCCGCTCATCGCCCGCTGCACCGGCGGGGTTGAGCCACTCGAGGCGGGCGGGACGATCCTGGGGCTGGCCGGCGATACGACCTTCGTGGAGCAGGAGGGCCGGCTGGATCCGGGCGATGCCCTCGTGATGTACACCGACGGGGTCACCGACGCACGCGATCGGGACCGCGGGTTCTACGGCGATGATCGCCTGCTGGCGATGGTGGGCCGTGCGTGCGGGCGATCGGCCGACGTGATCGTGGACACGATCATGGACGACGTCCGAACCTTCCGCGGCGAGGCCCCGCCGTTCGACGACCTGACCCTGCTCGTTGTGGAGCGGCGCCGGGACGGTTGAGGTCCGCCTCCCGCGGCGCCCCGTGGTTCGACCCGCCGGCGCAGCCGGCACCTTCGCCCGCGGGAGCTGCGATCCCCTACCGCGTGTGCGGGAAGCCCAGGTCCACCGATGACGTGCCCGGATCGGGCCAGCGCGAGGTCACGACCTTCGACCGCGTGTAGAACTGGATCCCGTCGGGCCCGTACATGTGCAGGTCGCCGAACAGCGACGCCTTCCAGCCGCCGAAGCTGTAGTACGCGACCGGCACCGGGATCGGCACGTTGACACCGACCATGCCCACGTTGACCTCGAACTCGAACTGGCGGGCCGCGCCCCCGTCGCGGGTGAAGATCGCGGTCCCGTTGCCGTACGGGTTGTCGTTGATCAGCCGCAGCCCGTCCTCGTAGCTGTCCACCCGGGTGACCGTGAGCACGGGCCCGAAGATCTCGTCGCGATAGCAGTCCATCTCGGGCCTGACGTCGTCGATCAGCGAGACCCCGAGGAAGAATCCGTCGGACTCCCGGAACAGCGGGTGGTCGCGCCCGTCGGCGACGATGGTCGCGCCCTGTGCCGTTGCACTGTCGAGGTACGAGGCCACCTTGTCGCGATGCTGCCGGGTGACCAGCGGCCCCATCTCGGCGGCTCCGTCCGACCCCGGGCCGACGGTGATCCTGGGCAGCCGGGCGCGGATCGCCTCGACCAGCGGATCCGCGACGCCGCCCACCGCGACGACCGTGGCGATCGCCATGCACCGCTCGCCCGACGACCCGAATGCCGCCGAGACCGCCGCGTCGGCCGCCATGTCGATGTCCGCGTCGGGCAGCACCAGCATGTGGTTCTTGGCCCCGCCCAGCGCCTGGACCCGCTTCCCGTTGCGCGTCCCGGTCTCGTAGATGTAGCGCGCGATGGGCGTCGAGCCGACGAACGAGACGGCCGCGATGTCGGGGTGCGCCAGGATCGCGTCGACGGCCACCTTGTCGCCCTGGATGACGCTGAACACGCCCTCGGGCACGCCGGCGTCGCGCAGCAGCTCGGCCATCAGCATGGACGCGGACGGGTCCTTCTCGGACGGCTTGAGCAGGAACGTGTTGCCGCACGCGATCGCGTTGGCGAACATCCACATCGGCACCATCGCCGGGAAGTTGAACGGCGTGATCCCCGCCACGACGCCCAGCGGCTGGCGGATCTGCTTGACGTCCACGCCGGTCGACGCCTGCTCGCTGAAGCCGCCCTTGAGCAGGTGCTGGACGCCACACGCGAACTCGAGGTTCTCGACGCCTCGTGCGATCTCGCCCAGGGCATCGGAAGGGACCTTGCCGTGCTCCGCGGTGAGCAGCGCCGCCAGGTCGCGACGATGCTGGTCGACCAGGTTCCGGATCCGGAACAGGATCTCCGTCCGCTTTGACAGCGAGGTGGCGCGCCAGGCCGGATACGCGGCCTTCGCGGCCGCGACCGCAAGATCCACCTCGTCGGTGGAGGCGAAGTCGACCCACCGGGTCTGGGCGCCCGTCGCGGGATCGAACACGGGGCCCTGCCGGCCGGACGAACCCGCTGCGGGGTGTCCGCCGATCCAGTGGCCAACGGTGGGAAGGGTCTGGGATGCGGGAGAGCCCGCGGGGACGGCGAGCTGGGTCATCAGGGCAAACCTCACGGGACGATGAAGCCGGCGACCCTGCCACTCTACCGCGAAGCACAAATCGGGCCCTGCCGGAGGGGCCTCGAAGCCATCGGGCGCGGCCACCGCCGAGCGCGGCGGATCGTCGCGCGTCGCCGTCGCGCGCGGCGGATCAGAACCTGGGCCGGCTCTCCGGCTCGGGCCAGTCCGGACCGCGCCCCGGGCGTTGCGCCGGGCGTTGGGCGCGCCGCCGCCGCAGGACCCGGGCGATCCAGCGCGCAACGAACACCAGCGCGGCGACCGTGGCGATCCCGATCGAGATCAGCTGGTCGGCGTTGAGCGGTCCGAGCACGGCCGGGTCTCGCCACGTCGTCGCAACCGCCGCGCGCGCGGCTGCCCACAGCCCGATCCCGACCACGAACGCGGCGCCCGTGCCCCGCCAGAACCGTCCGCCGGCGAGCAGCCCGATCACGACGACCAGCACGCCGGCGGTGGCCAGCGCCTCGTACAGCTGCGCCGGATGCGAGGGGATCTCGGGTGCCAGCGATCCCCACGGTCCGGGTCCGACGTACGCGGTCGCCCAGGCTCCATCGAACGGCAGTCCCTGGCCGTCGCCGCCGAGGATCATGGCGGCCTTGCCGGCGGCGAGGCCGAACAGGAGGGGAAGGATCAGCGCGTGCATCCAGCGCCGGACCGGCGCACCCAGGAGGGCGGCGATGATCGCCGCCGTGAATGTCCCGCCGACCACGGCCAGCGACAGCTGGAAGGCGCCCTGCGTGGGGTCGAGGACCGCCGACGGGTTGGCGCCGTAGTAGTCGAGATGGGTGAGCACGTAGCCGAGCCGTCCGCCCGCGACCGCGCCCGGCAGCGACGCCACGGCGATGTACAGCAGGTCGTCGGCGCGGAGGTGGTTGGCCTCGACCTCCTCCGTCTCGGGGTCATCGGGAGGAAGGAACGGGTCGACCGGCGTGCGGCGGGCGATCAGGACCGCCAGCACGAGCGTGGCCAGGATCACGACCGCCAGCGCGATCGTCTCGAGGCGAACGTGCCAGTCCCCGATCGTGACGATGGGGACGAACGTCAGCTTGATGACCGCGGTCAGGGGGATCAGGGGATGCACGACGGCGAGTCTACCGGTCGGCTGAACCGTCGAGCGCCTGCGCCTGCAGGCGGCACCGGCGCCGTCGGGTCACGAGCGAATCGCGAGGCCCCCGGCGGTGCCGGGGGCCTCGGTCTTCAGGTCGGCTGGAGCGTCCGTCGGGCGACGGACGCCGGCTTGGCAGCTACTTGACGCTGATGATCGTGGAGCCGATGTCGTTCGTGCCGTCGCTGTACACGATCTGGCCCAGATACCACGCGCCCGGCGTGAGGCCGGTGAACGTGAGGCCGACATCGACGGTGCCACCGACCGTGGCCGTCGCCGTCGCGGGGAGGACGACGTTGCCCTCGTCCGCCATTGGCACCAGCCACTCGAAGAGCGTGAAGTCGGTGCTCGCGCCCGCGGTGTTGAAGCCGTGGACGTAGACGGTGTAGTCGCCGGCGGCGGGTGCCTTGAGGGTCACCATCTCGTTGGAATCACCGTCGGCCGACTGGCCGACGAGCTTGTCGGCCTTGTACAGGAAGACGTCCAGATCCGTCCCCGGGTTGGCGATCGCGCTCTCGTCGATGCCCACCCGGAGCAGGCTGGTGCCCGCCGGAACCGAGAACGTCATGGCGTAGGTCCCGGTCGAGTCGGCCGGGTCGAACGTCTGGTCCGGATCCTGGGTCACGTTCGCGGCCGTCTCCTCCGCAGCGGCGAGGCCGCGAGCGGCGAACTCGAGCGTGCCGGCGTAGCCGGTCACGACCGAATAGCTGACGGCGTCCGCCGAGCCCGCGACCTCCGCCGGAGCGGCGATCGGGACCGGCCGGATGACCATCGGGACGCGCACGTTGTGGGTGCCGTCGGTCCAGGTCAGCTGGCCGCCCGTGTACGTGCCGAGCGGCGCGCTGTCCTCGGTGAAGGTGACGGTGAACGTCCCGGTCTCGCCGGGCTTGAGCGTCAGCGATGCGGGCGACACCGAGGTGTCGATGCCGGTCATCCCGAACACGGACGCCGTGTAGGTCGCCTTCGCGCCGCCGACGTTGGTGACCCGGCGGGTCACGGTCTGGACGCCGGCGAGATCGCCGATGGCGATCGAGGCGCTGTTGTAGTCGCTCAGGTCGGTCGAGTACCCAAGGCCCTGGAGGGCGCTGCAGGTTCCGGCACCGACGGCCGACGAGCCGCCGCACAGGAATGCCAGCCAGTCATTCCAGCCTGCGTCGTACACGAGGCCGGGATCCGCCGCGGAGTTCGGGGCGACGTGCCCCGCGCCCTGGCGGAAGATCAGGATCGGGTTGTCGCTGGGGGCCGGCGTGCCGCCGTCGAGCACGTCATACGCCGAGGTCATCAGCGCCGACTTGACCGCCATCGGCGACCAGCTCGGGTGCAGGTCCATCAGCAGCGCGGCGATGCCGGCCACGTGCGGGCTGGACATCGAGGTGCCGCTGTAGAGGTTGAAGTCGAAGCCGTGGTTGCCTGGCGGCGCGACCGCGGCGAGGATGTCCTGGCCTGGCGCGATGACGTCCGGCTTGAGCACGTCGCCACCACCGGCGGCCAGCGGGCCACGGGACGAGAACGACGCCGTGAACGGCGCCGGTGCGTCGTAGACGATGGTGGCCTGGTTGATCGTCGCGGTTGCCCCCGCCGTTGCGGCGTACGCCTCGACGGCAGCACGATCGGTGTCCTCGAGGTGCACCGACGGCACGAAGTGGAAGTCCGCGTTGATCGAGTTCGGGCTGGTGTTGACCAGGATCATGCCGACACCGCCGGCTTCCTGGACGGCCAGGCTCTTGTTGACCCGGGCCGTGACGCCGCGCTCGCACACGACGATCTTGCCCGCGACCTTGGCCGGATCGAGGGCGTTGCCATCCGGATCGGCCGAGCTGTAGCACAGCGCGACGTGCGTCGGGTCGGCACCGGACAGGCCGGCGTCGGTGGCGTTGATCAGGGGCGCGGGGCCAACCGCGGTCGCCACTGAGGCGCCGTCGTAGGTCTCACCGTTGCCAAGCGTGACCGAGCCCTGGCCGTCACGGTTGTGGGTGCCCGCGGCGACCGTGGTCGTCCACGGCGACGGGTGCGCGACGGTGCCGCTGGTCGGACCGCTGTTGCCGGCGGACTCGGCGACGAAGATGCCGGCGTCCGCGGCGAACAGGAACGAGATCTCGACCGGGTCGGCGAAGTTCGTCGTGGTGCCGCTGATCGAGTAGTTGATGACGTCGACGCCGTCATGGACGGCGGCATCGATGGCGGCCACGAGGTCCGAGGTTGAGCCGCTCGCGGTCGAGGCATCCTCGGTCGACCACAGGGCCTTGTACATCGCGATCCGCGCCCGCGGCGCCATGCCGCTGATCGGGCCGAACGCCGCTGCGGGCCCGGTGGTCGGGGTGTTGTAGTTGCCGCCGGCGGTGGACGCGGTATGCGTGCCATGGCCGTTGTAGTCGCGCGGAGAGTTGAACTCCCAGGGCTTGGTCGCATCGACGCCGGCGTCGCCGCCCAGCGACGCGTTGAAGTACTGGGCGCCGATCAGCTTCTCGTTGCAGTCGGAGGTCTTCTTGAAGTCCTCGCCGGACACGCACTTGCCGTGCCAGCCGGGAACCTGGTGGTAGGCGAGCTTGGCGCCCGGCGCGTTGCTCGGCTGGCCGGTGTACTTGTCGACGCGGTCGCTGAAGCTCAGCGACTCGGGCCAGATGCCGGAGTCGACGTCGCCGATGATGATGTCCTCGCCGGCGCTCTTGACACCGCCGAGCTGATCCCACAGGCCACCGGGGGCCGTGAGCCCGAGGAAGGCGGGCGTCGAGGACGTGTCGGCCGTGCGGATCTCGTCGGGCGAGATGGCGACGACGCCGGCGTCGTGGGCCAGCTTGTTCGCCTGGGCCGCCGTCAGCCGCGCGGCAAAGCCGTTGTAGGTGTAGACGTAGTCGTAGACCTTGTTGCCGCCGACCGCCTTGACCTTGGCGTCGTGGCGGCCCTTGAGGAAGGCCGAGTAGGCGACGACCGCGGCCGAGGTCGGATCGATCTTCCTGGCCTGGCCCGGCGCGGTCGCCTTGAGGCCCTTGATGTCGCCCTTGTACGCCACCACGGGCATCTCGGCGAGCTGGACGATGTAGATCCCATCCTTCGTGAAGCGGCCGGCATCGGCGGACTTCGCGATGACCGCGGTCGGCATCAGCGCTGCGAGCAGCAGCAGCGTGCCGGCGACAGAGGCGAGCGCTCTCCGGTTCATGGTCCTCCTCAGGCGATGCCTGGACTCCTCCCGACCCGGCGCGCGCCGCTGCGCTGGCGACATGACCGAACGCCCGGGCTCAGGAAATCGGCGGCCCTCCAGCCACGCGTACCCGGAAGGTACCGTGGGCCGACAGCCGGTGTCACCGTCCTTTCGGCATCTCCCGGGCAGGAGGGCACGAAACGTTGCCCCCGCGCACCACGAACGCGTCCGCCCGGGGACGCGCGCGGTCGCCGGGCCGCTGGAGCAATCGGCCGACCGCGGCGGGCGTGGCCGCCGCGCGGGTCAGGCGGGAAGCGCGGCGACCAGGTCCTTGACGGCCGCCACCGAGCGGTCGAACGCGACGCGCTCCTCGTCGGTGAGCGTGATCTCGAACACCCGCTCGAGCCCGCCCTTGCCGAGCACCACCGGCACGCCCACGAACAGCCCATCGACGCCGAACTCGCCCTGGAGGTACGTGGCGCACGGCAGGACGCGCTTCCGGTCGCGCAGGATGGCGTCGACCATCTCGAACGTCGACGCCGCGGGGGCGTAGTACGCGGAGCCCGTCTTGAGCAGCGCCACGATCTCGGCGCCGCCGTTCGCGGTCCTGGCCTCGAGCGCCTTGACCCGCTCGGCCGGCAGCAGCTCCGTGATCGGCACGCCCGCGACGGTCGAGTAGCGCGACAGCGGGACCATGGTGTCGCCGTGACCGCCGAGCACGAACGCGTGAACGTCCTCCACGGACACACCCAGCTCCATCGCGATGAACGTCCGGAACCGGGCGGAGTCCAGCACCCCGGCCATCCCCAGCACGCGCTCGCGCGGGAACCCGGACGCGCGCATCGCCACGTGGCACATGACGTCGAGCGGGTTGGTGACCACGATCAGGATCGCGTCCGGCGAGACCGCTGCGGCGGCCTTGACCACGCCGCCCACGATGCCCGCGTTGGTCGCGATCAGGTCGTCGCGGCTCATGCCCGGCTTGCGCGGGATCCCGGACGTGACGACGATGATGTCGGACCCGGCCGTGTCCGCATAGTCGTTGGTGCCCAGGATCCGCGCGTCGTGCCCCACGACCGGGGCTGCCTCGGCGAGGTCGAGCCCCTTGCCCTGCGGCAGGCCGTCGACGATGTCGACGAGGACGACGTCGGCCAGCCCTGCTTCCGCGATCCGCTGCGCGGTGGTGGCGCCGACGTTGCCTGCGCCGATGACGGTGACCTTGTTGCGTGCCATGACTCGAGCGCCTCCTTGGGCCTGGTGGATCGCGGCCGCCGGACCCGTGGCCCGGCCCGCCGCGCGTGCGTGTGCGTCGCTCCCCGCGTCCCCGGTGATCTCCTCCGTCAGCCCGCGGGCTTGCTGGCGTCGAGCGGGACCGGCCCGGCCTCGCGGATCGCCACGCTGACGCCGTCGGCGTACTTCGCGAAGTTGTCGTGGAACATCGTGGCGAGCTTCCGGGCGGCCGCGTCGTAGGCCGCCGGATCGGGCCAGTTGTTGCGCGGCACGAGGACCTCATCGGGTACGCCGGGCACCGCCACCGGGACGGCGATCCGGAAGATCGGGTCATCGACGGTCTCGACGCCTTCGAGCTCCCCGCTCAGCGCTGCCCGGACCATGTTCCGGGTGTGGTCGATGTTCATCCGGTGGCCGGTGCCGTAGGGTCCGGCCGTCCAGCCCGTGTTGACCAGCCAGACGGGAACGTCAAACTGCTCCAGACGGCTCACCAGCATGTCGGCGTACTCCCCCGGGTGGCGGGGCAGGAAGGGGGCACCGAACGCGGCCGAGAACGTCGCCGACGGCTCCTTGACGCCGATCTCGGTGCCCGCGAGCTTGGCCGTGTATCCGCTGATGAAGTGATACGCCGCCTGCTCCCGGGTGAGCCGGCTGATCGGCGGCAGCACGCCGAACGCATCGGCGGTCAGGAACACGACGTTGCGCGGACCGCCGGCCACCCCGGTGGGATCCGCATTGCCGATGAAGTGCAGGGGGTAGGCGCCGCGGGTGTTCTCGGTGAACCGCTCCGAGTCGAGGTCCAGCTCGCGGGTGGCGGGGTCGATGTCGACGTTCTCGAGGATCGTCCCGAAGCGCTTCGTTGCCGCGAAGATGTCGGGCTCGTACATCGACGACAGGCGGATCGTCTTGGCGTAGCAGCCGCCCTCGAAGTTGAACGTGTAGCCGTCACCCCAGCCATGCTCGTCGTCGCCGATCAGGCTGCGCATCGGATCGGCGGACAGCGTCGTCTTGCCGGTGCCCGAGAGGCCGAAGAACACGCATGCGTCACCGGCCTTGCCGACGTTGATCGAGGAGTGCATCGGGAGCACGCCCTCGTCGGGCATCAGGTAGTTCATGACCGTGAACGCGGACTTCTTGATCTCGCCCGCGTACATGGTCCCGACGATGATCACCTCCATCCGCTGCAGGTGGAGCAGGATCGCGGTCGAGCTGCGGGTGCCTTCGGTCGTCGGGTCGGCCTCGAAGCTGGGCACGTTGATGATCGTGAAGTTGGGCGTGAAGCCCTCCAGGTCCTCGCGCGGCGGCCGGCGGAACAGGTTGCGCGCGAAGATGCTCGCCCACGCCGTCTCGGTGTACACGCGCAGGCTGCGCCGGTGCGACGGGTGGGCGCCGATGTACATGTCCTGCGCGTACAGCTGCTTGTCCGCGACATACGCCATCAGCCGCTCGCGGAGCCGGTCGTAGTGTGCCTCGCTGATCTCGTGGTTGACCTCGCCCCACCAGACCTTGTCCTGGCTCCAGGGCTCGCGGACGACGAACTTGTCCTTGGGCGAGCGACCGGTGTGCTGCCCGGTCCGCACGACGAGCGGACCCTCGGCCGCGATCTCGCCCTCACCGGCCGCGATCGCCCGCTCGTAGAGCTCGGCGGTCGAGAGGTTGGTCAGCAGGCTGCCGCCGATCCGGGACGTTGGAGAGGTCGTGATCGCCATGCTTGGTACCTCGACTGCGGTGCGGGCCTGCGGCCCGCGCTGGGGCACGTGACCGGCCGCGCGTGACGGGCGGATCGCCCGGGAGTCGGCTTTCGCAGTCAAGGGTTGCGAATCGGTTTCGGTGCATTGTAACCGTTCATTCGGACCGCCGGCCAACGGCCGAAGGTCACGTCTCGCACGCGGCCCCGGGACCAGGCGCTGGGTTGCCGGCGTTCGACGAGCGTCCTCGGCGCCGACGTCCGGCGTTCCCCTCGCCGGCGCGATCACCCGCAGGCGTCACCAAGCGGCCGATCGCGTCGTCGTGATGCGCCCCAGTGGTCAATCCGACCCGTTATGCCCGTCCCGGCGTCGTGCTGATCGGTGTCAGACATCATCACGACAAACGGCCGCCCATCGTGACGCCGCCGGGTCATCGCCCGATCGCGCGCCTGCGGACCGAGCCGACTCAGCCGCCGAACCACCAGTCGACGAGCGTGCCCGTCCAGGGCGGCGTCGGTTCGAGCCACAGGTCCTCGGCAAGGACCGTCCGCCCGCCATCCGCCGCAATCCCGACGACGAACGACGCGGTCGTGATCCGGTCACGCGGGTGCGGCAGCGACCACGACAGGTCGACCGTCGGCGCGCTGCGGGCCGAAACCACGAGCAGCGGCGCGGAGCCGAACCGGACGACGCCGTCCACGTCGACGGCAGGCCAGACCTCGACCTTCAGCGTCGGATAGCGGGTCACCAGGACGGAAGCCTCCGGGCCGAGGTCGATGCTGACCTGCCCGTACCCGTCGCCAAACGCCGACCACGAGAGCTGGGCGCCGGTGTTCGCCACGTCGGCGGCCGGCGGCGCTGCGCCGATCGGCGACGTGTCGGCCGTCCAGCCACCGCGATCGGAGTCCGTGGTCGTGGCAAGCGCGACGAGCGTCATCGGGATCACCAGGGCCAGGGCCAGCACCGCGGCAGGCAGGAGCCCGACCCGGATCGTCGGGCGCTCGGGTGCGCGGAGCGCGGCGACGGCGAAGGCGAACGGCGCCAGCGGCAGGCCGACGGCCAGGACCGGATCCATGGCGAGCGGGACGAGCAGCCACGTCCCTGCCGACCCGATCGCAAGACCCAGCGCCGCAACGACCGCGCGCACGCCCCGCACCGAGCGCACCGCCGGACCGGCAACGCGCGCGGGCACGATCCATCCCAGGTATGCGAATCCAAGGCCGGTGGCGACGACCGTGACCAGGCTGCCCACCGGCCCACCGAAGTAGCTCGATGTCGACCGGCCCAGCGCATGAAGCACCGTCGACGCAATCGGGATGGCAAGGATCGAGGCGATCGCGAGGACGAAGAGCGCGAACAGGTACGTCCGGAATCCCTCGACCAGGACCACCCGAGCCCCGCCACCGATCGCCGCCAGCACCTGCCGGCGGCCACGATGCGCGCGGCCCATGGCCGCGGCGAGCTGCCGCGGATCGCCCATCTGCCGGATCGCGCGCCGGTCCGCGTCGCCCGCCTCGTAGCCGGACGCGCGCAGGGCAGCCACGGCATCGTCGAGGTGGCCCGCGAGCTCCTCGAGGACGTCGCCGGCGATCGGTGCCGGGAGGTCCAGCCGGGCGCGGACCTCGGACAGGAAACGTTCGCGTTCCTCAGGCACCGGACACCTCCGGGGACGCGCCCGCGACGCGTACGATCGCGTCGCTGAAGTCGTCCCACTCGCGGGCGTGGCTCGCGAGCATCGCGCTTCCGGCCTGGGTGATGCGATACCACCGGCGGCGCGGTCCACGGTCGCCCGCGCGCCAGGTGGCCGTCAGCGCCCCCTCCGTCTCCAGCCGATGCAGCGTCGGGTAGAGCGAGCCTTCGCTGGGCACGAAGGCACCCTCGCTCCGGTCGCGGATCAGGGCGGCGATCTGGTAGCCGTAGAGCTCGCCGTCGCGCAGCACCGAGAGCACGAGGTAGGCCATCGCGCCCTTGAGCAGCTGGCTGCGCAGGGGATCCCGGTTCACAGACGCCACCTACATCGGATTACGACATAGCAATGGTGCGCCGCGCCGGCACGGGTGTCAATCGGTGGCGCGAGCGTCTTCCGGTGGCGCGAGGGTCTTTCGCCGGCGCGCCGTCCCCGACCGCGCGCCTACGCCCGGTCGAGCGCCTGCGCGAGATCCGCGACGAGGTCGTCCGCAGCCTCGATGCCGACCGAGAGCCGCACCAGCGCCCCGTCCACCTCGAGCGGCGACGACGCCACCGACGCGTGGGTCATGGCGGCGGGCAGCTCGATCAGCGACTCGACGCCGCCGAGCGACTCGGCGAGCGTGAACAGGCGCGTCGAGCCGCACACGACCGTTGCGCGCTGCGCGGCGGTTCGCCGGTGCGGTCCGCCCTCGGTCGGGATGAACGAGACCATGCCACCGAACGCCGGCTCGCCGCCCAGCCGCATCTGGCGAGCCGCAACCGCGGCCTGCGCATGGGCGTGGGGGCCATCCACCAGGCCGGGATATCGCACGACCGCCACGTCCGCTCGACCCGCCAGGAACGCGGCAACGGCCATGGCATTCGCACTGTGCCGCTCCATGCGGAGGGCCAGGGTCCGGAGCCCGCGGAGCACGAGGAAGCAGTCGAACGGACCGGGAACCGCGCCCATCGCGTTCTGGAGGAAGCGGAGGCGCTCGGCAATGGCGTCGTCGTTGGTCACGACCACGCCGACGATCGCGTCCGAGTGTCCGCCCAGGTACTTGGTCGCCGAGTGGAACACGATGTCGGCACCCAGCTCGAGCGGTCGCTGCAGCGCCGGCGACGCGAACGTGTTGTCGACGACGAGCCGTGGCTTGTCGCTCCCCGCCTGATCGGCCCACTCGCGGATCGCCCTGGCCGCGGCCGCGATGTCCGTGACCTTGAGCAGCGGGTTGGACGGCGTCTCGAACCACACCAGGCGGGTCCGCCCGTTGAGCCCCTCCCAAACGGCCTCGGGCTTGCCGGCCAGGTCGACGTATCGCGCGTTCCCGGATCCCGCCGGCCGGTGGACACGCTCGAAGTAGCGGAACGTGCCGCCGTAGACGTCGTCGCCGACCAGGATCTCCTCACCGGCGGCGGCCAGCTGGGCGATCGCGGCCGTCGCCGCCGAGCCGCTCGCAAACGCGATCCCGTGGCGACCGCCCTCGAGATCCGCGACGGCCCGCTCGAGCCGCTCCCGGGTCGGGTTCTGGGTTCGGGCGTACTCGTAGCCGCGGCGCGGCTTCCCGACGCCGTCCTGGGCGTAGGTCGAGGTCTGGTAGATCGGCGGAGCCACCGCACCCGTCAGCTCGTCGGGCTCCTGGCCGGCATGGACGGTGCGGGTGGCAAAGGCGTCGCGAGCGTCGGCGTCGGGCATGGCGTGATCATCGCACGCACGTTGCCGCAGCCGGCGCCGCACGCACCAGGTGCCGGCCGGGGAGGCGGCGCCTTACCCCTTGCGGTGCGCGAGGTGCTCGAGCAGGTCGAGCTTGGTCACGACGCCCATCGGGCGCCCGTCGCGGACCGCGAGCAGCGCCGGCGCCCCGTCCGACAGCAACGCGAACGCCTCGTCGACCGACGCCGCCACGTCGAGCGTCGGCAGCGGCGCGTCCATCACCTCGCCGACCGTCCGCTCCACCAGCTCCGGGTTCCGATACGCGCGCTCGAGCAGGCCCTTCTCGCTCACGGAGCCGACGATCCCGGCCAGCGCGGTGCCGTCAGGCTGTTCGGACACGGGCAGCTGGCTGATCCCGAAGCGCTGGAGCAGCTCGATCGCCTCGCCCACCCGGTCGGTCGTCCGGGCCAGGACGACATCCGGGATGTCGCCTTCGTGGTAGCGCTCGCGCAGCAGCTCCGCGACGTGCGTGACGGCGCCGCTCGTGGTGAGCAGGCCGTTGGCCCGCATCCACTCGTCGTTGTACAGCTTCGACAGGTAGTTGCGACCGCCGTCGGGCAGGAGCACGACCACGACCGCGTCCGGCGCCGAGTCGGGCTCGTCGCGCATGATCCGGCCGACCTCGTCGAGCGCTGCGAGCATCGCGGTCCCGCACAATTCGCCGGCCAGGATCCCCTCCTCGCGGGTGATCCGGCGCGCCATCGCGAACGCGTCGCGGTCGCTCACGCGGACCCATCGATCGACGACCGCCGGGTCATGGGTGCCGGGCATGAAGTCCTCGCCCACGCCCTCGGTCAGGTACGGGCGCGCGGCATCGCCCGACAGGACGCTGCCCTCGGGATCGGCGCCCACGATCCGGATGCCCGGGTTCTGCCCCTTGAGGTAGTGGCCGATCCCCGAGATCGTGCCACCGGTGCCCGCCGACGCCACCAGGTGCGTGATCCGGCCGTCGGTCTGGGCCCAGATCTCGGGGCCCGTGGTCCGCTCGTGGGCCGCCGGGTTCTCCATGTTCCAGTACTGGTCCGGCTTGAACGCGCCGGGGATGTCCCGGGCAAGCCGGGCCGCGACCGAGTAGTAGCTCTCGGGGGACTCGGGGTCGACGTTGGTCGGGCACAGGACGACCTCGGCGCCGTACGCACGGAGCAGGGCCTGCTTCTCGGCCGACTGCTTGTCCGCCATCACGAAGATGCAGCGGTAGCCCTTGAGCGCGGCCGCGATGGCGAGGCCATGGCCGGTATTGCCCGACGTGGGCTCGATGATCGTGCCGCCGGGCCTGAGCAGGCCGGCGCGTTCGGCGGCCTCGATCATCGGCAGCCCGATCCGGTCCTTGACCGACCCGCCGGGGTTGAGCATCTCGAGCTTGGCCAGGAGCAGGGGCCGGCGGTCCGCAGGCCCGAGGTCACGAGTGAGGCGGGAGATCCGGACGAGCGGGGTGTTCCCGACCAGGTCGATGATCGATTCGGCGTACTGCATCCGCCGGAGCATACCCGGCGGACCGGGCTCCGGCGCTCGCGGCACGTCAGGCGCCTTCGAGATCGCGGTCGAGTCGCCCGCGTCGCAGGAGCAGCCACGTCAGACGCCGGCGGAGGCGGCGCGGGCGTTCGGGCGGATCCACCGTGCCGGGGTACAGCGCCTCGACCGCGGGGCCGAGCCGAGCCTCGAACGCTGCCGTGACCCGGCGGGCGAGGTCGAGCTCGTCGCGCGATCCCGGCGCCGGGAGCGTGCCGTCCCACGTGTCGCCGAGCAGGTCGCGGGCGCTGGTAGGCGGGAGGACGCGGGACGCCATCCGCCGCCCGATGTACAGCTCCTCCGTGCCGGCCATCGCCAGCAGCACGATCGGCGCGCCGGTTCGCAGCGCGATCAGCGCGGCGCCGTTGCGGAACGGCCCGATCCGCCCGGGCGGCCCGCTCACCGTGCCCTCGGGCATCTGGACGAACACGCCGCCGTTGCGGATGACCGCCTCGGCCGATGCCACGTGGTGATCGACTCCGATGCCGCCTCGCCACACGGGCAGCAGGCCGCCGAGCCGGTGGATGAGGACCTCCCGCCAGCGGGCGGTGAACGTCGAGGGCGCCGAGCCCAGGAACCAGCAGCGTGGCTCGCCGGGCAGCGCGTGCATCGCCACGAACGGGTCCATCCAGCCGCGGTGGGCCGCGGCGATCAGGAAGTAGCCGCCGGTCCGCGGCAGGTGCTCCTGTCCGGATGTTTCGATCCGGAACCGGAACACGCCGAACAACAGGAGCCGGGCGACCAGGCGGATCACGCGGTACAGCATCGACGCGCGCGATTCCGGCGCGCGGCCCAGCCAGGCGAGCCCCTCGCGAGCGTTGCCGCGCGACGCCGCCATGGCCTCCGGAGCGATCCGGGCGGGGGGCGGCCGTCGCCTGCGGGAGTCGGGCGCGGGCAGGTCGGGTTCGGTCACGTCCGGCGCCGGAGCGTCGGGGGCCGGAGCGTCGGGGGCCGGCGCGTCGGCGGGTCAGGCGTCGGTCGCGGTACGCCCATCGGTGTCGGAGGCATCGTCGCCGCCGGCTCCCTCGTCGTCGTCGCCCTCGTCGTCGTCGCCCTCGTCGTCGTCGCCCTGGTCGTCGTCGCCGTCGTCGTCGGTTCCCTCGTCGCCCTCGTGGCCGTCGTCCGGTCCGTCGAACCCGCCGTCGTCGTCGTCGACCTCGACCCAGTCCTCGCCATCCTCGGGCTCGGGCGGTTCGCCCCAGCGATCGGCGTCCGCCGCGCTGGGCCGATGCCGGATGGCGAGCACGATCAGCGAGCCGGCAATCGCGAGCAGCGAGATCACGATCGCCGTCGGCACCCCGAAGAACGTCCAGTTGCCCGTGCGCAGCGTCTCGAGCGCCATCCGGACCACCGCGTACCAGATCAGGAAGATGAGCAGCAGGTCGCCCGGGCGCATGCGCCGTCCGTACCGTCGCGCGATCCACAGCAGCGCGAACGCCCCGATCACGCCGCTCAGCGACTCGTACAGGAACAGCGGATGGAACGCCGTGGTCGCGGCCGGGTACGCATCACACGGGAACTCGGCCACCCGGTGGGCACAGTCGATCGCGATCCCCCACGGCGCGTTGGTCGGCGGCCCGTACAGCTCCTGGTTGAAGAAGTTGCCCCAGCGCCCGATCGCCTGCATCACGAACAGGCCGGGCGCGATGACGTCCGCCCAACGCCAGAACGACTGCTTCCAGTACCGGGTGAGGACCCACGCGGCCAGCACGCCGGTGAAGATGCCGCCGTAGACCCCCAGGCCCGTGTACGGCGGCAGGACGATCTTGAGCAGGTCGTCCTGGTAGAGGCGCCACTGATCGATGACGTGGTACATCCGGCCGCCGATCAGCGCCGCGACGGCGACGATGATGATCCCGTTGTCCACGAGCCGGGCATCGAGACCTCGCCGGCGCGCCTCACGGGTGATGACCACGTAGCTCGCAGCGATGCCCACCGCGTAGCAGATCCCGTACCAGAACACCGGGACGGGCCCGAGATGGATCGCGATCGGCTCGGGAGTCCACGAGATGATGGCCAGGACCGATACCAGGGCGGCCAGCGGGACAGATACGGCGAACGAGATCGGGGGCATGTCGGCGCAGTGTAGCCCGCGATCGGGTCCCCCGGGTTCGGTCGCCCGGGGGTCGGATCGCCGGTCACCCGACGATGGCCGGGGGCGAGGCCCGACGCCCACGTGCGGCCCGATCGCGAACGGCGCTCCGGTCGAGTATCCTCGGGCCCGATGCACGCCTGTCCGACCTGTCGCCCTGAGAGACCCCGGTGAGCGCCGAGTTCAACTGGTGGCTGCTGATCGTCGGGCTGATCGCCGGTGGTGCGCTGACCTGGCTGGTCCTCGCCGACTCGACCCGGCGAGAGCGGGAGGTCGGCGACGAGGAGCTCGCCGCGGAGGCCGGCTGGATCGCCCGCGCGCTGCAGCTTCCGGCGGTCGACGGCGAGGTCGCCCGCGCCGTGCTCCGGGCACACCGCAGGTACCTCGGGTTCCCGCCGCCCGACACGCTCGTTGACCCCGACGAGCTCGCGCTTGCCGATGCCCCTGTCGAGGCCGCGGCGGCCGACCAGGAGGTCGAGGCCAGGGTGGTCGGCGACCAGGCCGCAGCCGCGATGGACGACGATCCGGCGGCGACGGATGTCGACGCACCGGCCACGGCCCCTGCAGCCGATGCCGAGCGCGCGTTGCGGGCCGACCCGCCTGCATCGGGCGACGTGCCTGCGCCGGGCGACATGCCTCCGCCGGGCGACGTGCCTCCGCCGGGCGATGTGCCGCCCCGGCCCGCGACACCCCCGGGATCGGACGGGGCCGCCTAACCGCGATCGTGCGGCGCCGCGCTCCCGCCGTGACGCATGGGATGCATCAAAGGCAACGTCAACGTGGCGGTTCCGGGCCACGAAGACGCGAACCTGGTCCGAAACCCCGTTGCAGGCGACGAATTGACGCGCCGGGTGAGTCGGCACGTGCGGGTGAGTCGGCACGCGCCGGGTGAGTCGGCACGTGCGGGTGAGTCGGCACGTGCGGGTGAGTCGGCACGCGCCGGGTGAGCCGTCGGTCCGGCGTCGGACCCTCAGAGCCTCCCGGTCAGCACGGGCGTCGCGTCAGCGCCGCCACCCACCGGGCCGAGCGACACGCCGAACACGGTGCCGGCCGGGAGATCTGCAAGCCCGGCGGCCGATCCAGCCCAGGAGGCGACATCGCCGCCCCAGTACATCCGGCCCAGACGCCGCCGCTCGCCGTTGACCTCCACCCAGCAGCCGTACTCCTGCCCCGCGCCCTCGGCCGGTAGCCCGGTCGCGATCACCACCAGGTCGCCGGTCGCCGGCGAGAAGGCAAGCGCCCCCGCGGCGCCGCTGCCGTTCGTGGTTGCGGCGAGCGACACGGATCGGGCATCCGGCTGCGACTCGATCCGCATCGTGACGGTCGTGGTCTGGCGGAGGACGGCGATCTGGCCGTCGCGGCTGGCGACCGCGTCACCCTGGAACGCTCCGCCGACGGCAAGCCCGATCGCAACGGCCGCGACCAGCGCCGCCGCGATCCCGCCCGCCCATGCGAGCCGCACCGGGCGCCGGAGGGACCGGGTCCGGGCATCGGCCACGGACAGCGGCAGCGGGAGGTCCGGCCCGGCTCCGGCCCGCGACGCGGCGATTCCCGTCCGTTCGCGTCCGACCGTCCGCACGAACGCCAGCGTCCGCTCGCGGAGCGCCGGGTCCGGCTGCTCGGCGATGACGTCGCGCGCGATCGCTGCGGTCCGGCCGATCCTGCCCAGCTCGGCCGTGCACGACGGGCAGCCGGCAAGATGGCCGGCGACCGCGGCCGCGTCGGGCGTATCGCCCGCCATCAGCCGCTCGAGGCCATCCGGCTCCACCGCCGCGATCTCGATGCGCTCCAGCGCCTCAGCGTGTTCCATGACCATCCATCCCGCGAGATGCCGAGCCCGACCCGATCGGACCGTCATCCCCTTCCAGTGCCGTTCGCAGGTGTGCCAGCGCGCGGCGCGTTCGCGTCTTCACCGTGCCCAGCGGCCAGCCGAGCCGTTCCGAGATCTCGGACTGGGTCAGCCCGTCGCGATACGCCAGCAGGATGACGCGTCGTTCGAGGTCCGTCATCCCGGCGAGCGCCGTGTCGATGGCGGCCCTGACCGCGGCAGCCTCCGCGGCCGCCTCCGGGCCCGGCTCGGGCGCCACCCCTCCGAGCACGACGGCATCGGGCGACAGGCGCTCGAAACCGGCGTCGGCGTCGTCCGCCTCCCCGTATCCGGGCAGCGACACGAGCGACGGCCGACGACCCGCCGCACGAAGGCGGTCCACCGTGCGATTGCGAGCGATCGCCCGAAGCCACGTGGCCAGCGAGGCCACGTTCGGATCGAACAGCTCGGCCCGGTTCCAAAGGGCGAGGAATGTCTCCTGCACGACCTCCTCGGCGATCTGCCGATCGCGTGTCAGCCGAAGCGCAACGGCGTGGATGCCGCCTGCATGGCGGTCATAGAGCGCCGCGAGGGCCTCCTCCGAGCCGGTAGCCACAGCCTGGACGAGCGCGACCTCATCGGCCACGTCCACCCGGCGCTCCGACATCCCTTACGTCATCCTTTCGCCGGCGGTTTCGGGTGCATCGTCGTCCGCGTCCACCAGCGGCAGCGGCCGGCCCTCGAACCCTGTCGTGAACACGACGTCCGTCTCGGTCGAGAACACATGACGGGTGGTCTGGACCGCCCGCACGACCCGCTCCAGGTGATCCATGTCGCGCGCCCGGATCTTGAGCAGGTAGTCCGCCTCGCCTGCGATGTGGTGGCACTCCTCGATCTCCGGGATCGTGGCGAAGTCGGCTGTGAGATCGGTGGCGATCGTCCCGGGCGCCTGGGTGACCCACGTGTACGCCAGCACGATGAACCCGACAGCGGTGGGATCCACGCGCGCGGCGTAGCCACGGATCACGCCCCGTGCCTCGAGCTTCTTGACGCGTTCGTGCGCTGACGGCCCCGCCATGCCCAGGTCCGTGCCGAGGTCCGCGTACGACCGGCGGCCATCCGTCTGCAGGATGGCAAGGAGTCGGGCATCAGTCTTGCTGAGATGGTCGTTCTGGCTCATCTGGTACCTATTCGTTAGGCGATGCGATTGCTGAGCCTACGATTCATAGGTATACTCGGTGATGCAAGGGGCATCTGGATGCCGACCCCGCCGGACAGTCCGACGGGACCCCCAAAGGTCCGCGGCAATCCTCGCAGCGAAAGGTGCATGAAGATGGTCATCGTTGCCGTATTCGCGCTCCTCGCGCTGTTCTCGATGATCAGCATTGTGCTGAGCGCCGAGGAGCCGCGAGGCTATAACGACCCGCACGACAATCCCTTCCTCTGGGCAGCGCTCGGCCGCCACTGATCCCGCGGCACTCAGCGTAACCCACGAAACGCCCCGGTCTCGGCCGGGGCGTCGTCGTGTCCGGCGCATCGCCGGGCGATCGCTGCCCTCGGCCGTCGCTACCAGTCCCCCGCCGGAATGTGCCGCACCTGCTCGAGCCGGCCCGCGGGCAGGTGCGCCTCGAGGCACGTCACGCCGTCGACCCCGACCCGCGCATCGTGGGCCGTTCCCGCGGGCAGCTCCAGCCGGTCACCGACGGCGAGGGCGACCTCGTCGCCGCGGGCCGGAAGGCCGAACCGGATCGATCCGGCTGCGCACACGAGGACCTTGTCGTAGTCGTGCGCGTGGGCCGAGTACCGGTCGCCCGGACCGTTCGACCAGGCGCCCGGGGCCAGGCCCTCCGCCCGAAGCCGGTCGCCGAGGCCGTCGCGGGTCATCGGTCGCGGCCGTGGCCCATCACCTGGCCGCTCACCCCGCGACGCCGACCCCGATGATGCTGCCGACGGTGTACGTGACCGCCGCCGCAGCGGCGCCGAGGCCCAGCTGGCGGAAGCCCGAGAACAGCAGGCTGCGACCCGTGAGCAGGCTCACGGCCGCTCCGACGCCGAACAGCGCGACCAGGCTGATCCCGAAGCTCACGCCGAAGATCACCGCGCCCCCACCGAACAGGTACGGGATCACCGGAACGCTCGCGCCGACGCAGAACGACAGGAACGAGCCTGCGGCCGCACCCCATGGCGAACCGAGCTCGTCGGGATCGAGGCCCAGCTCCTCCCGGATCAGGGCGTCGAGCGCCGTGTCAGGATCCTCGAACATCCGGGCCGCGACGTGCTCTGCCTCGTCCCGCGGGAAGCCCTTGGCCGCGTACAGCGCCGCCAGCTCCTTCTGCTCCTCGTGGGGCATGGCCTCGAGCTCCGCGCGCTCCAGCTCGATCTGGCGCTCGAACAGCTCGCGCTGACTCTGCATCGAGATGTACTCGCCGGCCGCCATGCTGAAGGCTCCCGCCAGCAATCCGGCGATCCCCGCAAGCAGGATGAAGCCGCCCTGCCCGGACGCGCCGGCAACGCCCATCACCAGCGACAGGTTGGACACGAGCCCGTCCGAGACGCCGAAGATGCTGGCCCGGAGGGTCCCCGAGCGCGCGCTGCGATGCCACCGCTCCCCGCTCGCGATCTCGTCGGCCGCGTCGGGCGAATCCGTGTCGATCGTCGGGTGCTCCATCGAGCGAACGACCTCGGTGGCCCGGCCGGCCCGCTGTCGCTGCCCGTTGCCCGTCTGCTTCTGCGCATCGAGCCGCTTCCAGATCTCGGCGTGCTCGCGCTCGTCGGCGGCGATTGCCTCGATCTCGGGCGCCTGGGCCTGATCTGCGTAGACGGCCTCCTCGTCGCCCTCGAGGGCCTTGACCAGGTCGGAGACCGCTCCCGTGCCGAAGGCTCGGGCGAGCAGGATGATCAGCCGGATCCGGACGCGGGGAGGACCGGCGGGGGGCACGATCGCCCCGAGCTCGGTGAGGCGACCGGCCCAGATCTCGGCATGCCGTCGCTCGTTGCGTGCGATCTGGCGGAAGGCGGCCGCCCGGCGACCATCCTTCTCGATCGCGGCGAGCGCGTCGTACAGGACGATGGCGTCCTGCTCGAGCTTGAGGTTTTCGAGGCTCTGCGCGATGTTCACCCGTTCAAGGTACCCAACCTTGTCACGAGGCGGGGCGCGGGCGCGACGCTCGGTGCGAGGCCGCTCCGCACGGATCGACCTCGGGATGAGCGCTTTCGGCCGGGGGCCTACACTCGAGACCATGAGCACGCTGGCGCCGATCCGCTACCTGTCTTCGTCCGACGTGACCGCGGCGATGCCGGCGCTGCCCGAGCGACTCAAGCTTGCGGAGATCGTGCTGCGCGGCCTCGCCGGACCCGCCGACCTGCCGCCCAAGATCGGGGTGCATCCGCGCCCGACGGGCGCCTTCGCCCACGCGATGCCGGCCTTCCTGCCGGGCCTGCGGCCGGATGGCTCCGATGACCGGCTGGGCATGAAGTGGGTGCTCGGGTTCGCGACCAATGGCTCGCTGGGGCTGCCGGCGATCCACGGGCTGCTGCTCCTCAACGATGCGCAGACCGGCCTGCCGACGGCGATCCTCGATGCCGGGCCGATCACCGCACAGCGGACCGCCGCCGTGTCCGGGGTCGCAATCCGGGCGTTTGCGCCCGCGGTCGTCGGACGGGCGCCGAGGGCGGCGCTCATCGGCGCCGGGGTGCAGGGCACGAGCCACGTCCCGGTGCTGGGGCACGTCCTGCCCGGGGTCGAGCTGTCGGTGTTCGACCGAGACCCGGATCGCGCGGCCGCGCTGGCCGCGCTGGCTCGCACCACGCCCGGGATCGGCGCCGCGCAGGTCGCCGCGTCCGCCCGGGACGCGGTCGAGGGCACCGATGTGGTGGTCAGCGCGGCGTCGTTCGTCGCCCCACCGGAGCGCCAGGTCATGACCAACGCCTGGCTCACGGCCGAGGCACTGGTCGTGCCGGTCGACTACGCGACGTACTGCTCGGCGGCGGTCGCCCGCGGTGCGGGGCTGTTCCTCGTGGACCACACCGAGCAGTTCCTGGCCAATCGGGACGCGGGCAACTTCGACGGCTACCCCGACCCCATGGCGATGATCGGCGAGGCGCTCGCGGCCGGAACGGCACGGCCGCGC
This sequence comes from uncultured Chloroflexia bacterium, assembly GCA_963749705.1. Lineage (GTDB taxonomy): Bacteria > Chloroflexota > Limnocylindria > Limnocylindrales > CSP1-4 > CAIXZV01. The sequence goes on from CAVVNQ010000004.1 coordinate 224,622, forward strand.
GGACGCGTCGTGGTCACGCACCTCGGGACCGGGCTCGCGGACGTGGTGTTCGGCGGCGCGATCCTGGAGACCGCGACGACGCTCGGCCTGGGGACATTGCTCGACCGCTGAACCGCGGCGCACGGCGCCGGCCACCGGGGTCGAGGCGTGACGCCGATCGGACGCCGCCGGCAAACGGCGGCCCGCCGGTACCATGGGCCGCCATGCGCCGCGATCGAGCCTTCGTCGTCGGGACCACCGCCGCCGTGGCCGGGGCCACCATGTTCGGAAGCCTCGGCCCCCTGTCCCGGTTCGCGGCGGACGCCGGGGTGGACGGCGTCGCATTCACCGCGTGGCGCGCCGTGCTGGGCGTTGCGTGCCTGGCGGTCCTGATCGTGCTGCGGGGCCGCGTCCGGACATCAGCCACCGCGCTCCGGAACCTGGGCGGCCGCGGGCGGCTCACGCTGACCGTCGCCGCGCTCATGGGCCTGACCCTCAACGTGGCCATGTTCACCGCATTCGGGCGGATCCCGATCGCGCTCGCCCTGATGATGTTCTACACGTACCCGGCGGGGGTCGCATTCCTGGACGTCGTGCTCGGGCGGGAGCGGATCACGCCCTCGCGGATCGGTGCGCTCGGCCTGTCGTCGGTGGGCGTGGTCCTCGTGCTGGCCGGTGGCATGGACACCACGGCGGGGATCACCGTCGACCTCCTGGGCATCCTGCTGGGGCTCTCGGCCGCCGCCAGCCAGGTCGTGTTCGTGACGATCAGCCGGAACGGATATCGCACCGTCCCGGCCGATGCCGCGACGCTGCTCATCCTGGTCACGTCGGCCGTCGGCGGAGCGCTGCTGGCGATCGTCGTCGGCCAGGCGGACGGCCTGGCCGCGCCGTTCCGGTCCCCCGATCCGTGGCCGGTGCTGCTGCTGGCCGGCATCGTGGCGGCGGGCATCGCATCGCTGCTGTTCCTCACCGCGGTCCGCTCCATCGGCGGCACCCGGACCGGGATCCTGATGCTCTGGGAGCCGGTGGTCGGCGTGCTCCTGGCCGGGCTGCTGCTGGGCGAGGCGCTGACCCCGATCCAGGCCCTGGGCGGCGTGCTCGTCCTGGCCGGTGCGCTCGTGCTCCAGCTGCGCTCCGATCCGGAGCTCGAGCCGGTGATCGAGCAGGGCGCCGGCCCGATCCTCTGAGCCTCACGGCCTCAGGTCACCGCCCCGCTGCCGATGCACGCGCCGGTCCGAGGATCTACCGTAGACACGCTCGACGCCGCAGGCGCCGCCCGGCAACAGCTTCCGGCTCCGCAGGTCCGTCCCGCCGCCACTCGTCCAGATCGATCCGAAGCCGCATCCAGGAGGATCCGTTGATCCACGTCGAAGGGCTCGCGGGCCGCGTCGCGGTCGTGACCGGTGCAGGGCGCGGGATCGGCAAGCGCATCGCCGAGGTGCTCGCGGCGAACGGCGCGCTCGTGGCGGGGCTCGACCTGACCGCGCCCGAGCACGAGGGGGTGCTGGGCATCGAGTGCGACGTGAGCGACGAGACCGCCGTCGACGCCGCGTTCGCCGAGGTCGAGGCCCGGCTGGGCACGGTGTCGGTGCTGGTCCTCAATGCGGGAATCCTTCCCGTCGGGCCGTTCGTCGAGACCTCGACGGAGCTGTGGGAGCGAACCATCGCGATCAACCTCACCGGGGCGTTCTTCACGCTCCGCCGCGGGATCCCGGGCATGCGCTCGCTGGGCTACGGCCGGATCGTCGCCGTCGGCGCCGCGGCCGGCAAGTCGGGCGGGGCACGCTCGGCGGCGTTCGCGGCGTCGAAGGCAGGGCTGATGACCCTGACCAAGTCGATCGCCAGCGAGTTCGCTCGCGAGGGCATCACCGCCAACGCCGTCGCCCCCGCGCTCATCGATACCGACGTGATCGCGAGCACGCGCGAGCTTGCGGACCGGGTGCCGGTCGGCCGCCTGGGAACGACCGACGAGGTGGCCGCGGCGGTCGCGTTCCTGTGCTCCGAGCACGCCGGCTACATCACGGGCGAGATCCTGGACATCAACGGCGGCACCCTGATCGACTGACGGGCGTCAGGCGTCCTCGTTGACCTCGAGTGGGCCGTCGCCGACCTCGATCAGGACGCGGTCGCCATCGACGACGACGGGATACACGGCCAGTGGCAGCTCGGCCGGTGGATCGAGCGCCTCGCCGTCGGTCAGGTCGAACCGCGACAGGTGGAGCGCGCAGGTGAGCGTGCCGGCCGTCAGGAAGCCCCGGTCGAGCTCGAAGTACTCGTGCGAGCACGTCCCCTGGAGCGCGTGGAACTCGCCGTTGACGTGCACCACGAGCACGGGATCGCTCTGGTCGACCCACACCATGCGCATCTCGCCCTCGGCGACCTCATCGACGCCGATGAGGTCGATTCGCCGGCTCACGCGAGCATCATGACGCGGGCGCGCTCCCGGATCAGGCTGCGGTGGTGGCGCCGGCGCCGAAGCCCGACGTCCACTTCGCCTCGAGCGCGTCGCGGAGTCGCTCCTGCGCGTCCGCGAGCGGGACGCGCGCGACGACGGGCTCGAGGAAGCCCAGGACGATGAACTTCCGCGCCTCGTCGGGCGGGATCCCGCGGCTCTCGAGGTAGAACAGCTGGGTCTCGTCGATCGGGCCGACCGAGGACGAGTGTGCCGCGCGCCGGCAGTCCGGCTGGTCGATCTCGAGCGACGGGATGGCCACGGCACGCGCCGACTTCGACAGGTTCATCCCGAACTCGCCCAGGTAGCTGTCGGTGCCGACCGCCGACCGCTCGATCGTGATCAGGCCCTTCATGAAGCTTCGCGAGCGGTCCATGAGGGCGCCCTTCGACAGCAGCTGACCCGTGGTATCGCGTCCGAGGTGGCGCGTGTACGAGGTGAGGTCGTGGAGCTGCTCGCCGGCGCCGAACACGATCTCGGCCTGCTCGACGACGCTCCGGTCGCCGGCCAGCACGTTGTCCACCCGCGAGCGGACCAGCCGGCTGCCCAGCTGGGCGAGCGCCCAGCGCAGGTCCGCGGCCTCACCCAGCTCGGCGCGGCGCTGCTGGAACAGGACGTGATCCGGGCCGAGCTCCTGGAGGCTGGCCATCGCCAGCCGCGCATGGGCGCCCAGCCGGATCTCGGTGGTGCTCGAGAGCAGCGCCTGGGCACCGGCCACGACCCCGTCGGATGCGACGAGCTCCTCGACCACGGACGCCTCGGCGCCGTCGCCGAGCACGATCAGCGTGCGCGCGATGAGCGTGCGCGGTGCGCCAACGACCCAGCGCAGCACGATCGGGTGCTCGAGGCGGACGCCGGCCGGGACCAGCACGACGACGCCCTGCGACCACGCGGCGCGAGAGAGCTGCGCGAGCTTCTCACCGGCAGGGAGGAGGTTGCCGCCGGCGAGGAGCTCGCGCGCGAGGCCATCGTCGGTGCGCACCAGCTCGCCCAGGGTGAGGAGCCGGACGCCGGCCGCGCGGGCCTCGTCCGACAGCGCCGCGATGGCGACCTCGGCCTCGTTGAGCTCGAGCAGCCCGGCGACGTCATCGGGGATCCCGGCGGCGCTGGCCGCATCGGCCGACGCCGCCTGCACGTACGGCGCCGCCGCGTCGAGGTCGGCTGCCCGCAGGTCCAGGTATGGCGTGTACAGCCGGTTGCTCTCGACGGCCAGCTCCTCGAACGCCGCGAGGGCGGCAAGGCGGTCATCACGCAGCCAGCGCGGCTCGTCGTGCGCGTCGGCGACCGATTCGACCAGCTCGCGGGTGACGAACGAGAACGGCAGGTCGGCCGGTCCTCGCCGGCGCGGCCTCGCGGCGCGACCGGCGGAGGTCGAGGGGTCCGCGACCTCCGTCATCCGAGCGAGCCGTCCATCTCGAGCTTGACGAGGCGGTTGAACTCGATCGCGTACTCCATCGGGAGCTCCTTGGTGAACACCTCGAGGAACCCCTGGATCACGAGGTTCTGGGCCTCGTTCTCGGTCAGGCCGCGGCTCATCAGGTAGAAGATCTGGTCGGCCGAGATCTTGCCGACGGTGGCCTCGTGGGTCATCGTCGTGTCGTCTTCCTGGATGTCGATGTACGGGTAGGTGTCGCTGCGGCTCTCGTCGTCGAGCATCAGCGCATCGCAGCGCACGCTGGCGGTGACCCCGGTCGCGCCCGGCGCCACCTTGAGCTGGCCGCGGTACGTCGCCCGCCCGCCATCCTTGGACACCGACTTGGACACGATCCGCGACGTCGTGTTGGGCGCCAGGTGGATGGCCTTGGCGCCGGTGTCCTGGTGCTGGCCACGGCCCGCGACCGCGACCGAGATGACCTCGGCCCGGGCACCCTCGCCGCGCAGGTAGATCGCCGGGTACTTCATCGTCAGCCGGGAGCCGGTGTTCGCGTCCACCCACTCGACCGTGCTGTTGGCGTGCGCGTGGGCGCGCTTGGTCACCAGGTTGTAGACGTCGTTCGACCAGTTCTGGATCGTCGTGTAGCGGACCTTCGATCCCGGCAGCGCGACGACCTCGACGACCGCGGCATGGAGCGAGTCCGTGGCGTAGATCGGCGCCGTGCAGCCTTCGATGTAGTGGACCTTGGCGCCCTCGTCGACGACGATCAGCGTCCGCTCGAACTGGCCGGTGTTCTCGCCGTTGATCCGGAAGTACGCCTGCAGCGGCAGCGGGACCTCGACGCCCTTGGGGACGTACACGAAGCTGCCGCCCGACCACACGGCGGAGTTCAGGGCGGCAAACTTGTTGTCCTCGGGCGGGACGACGGTGCCGAAGTGGGCGCGGAAGATCTCCGGGTATTCCTTGAGCGCCTGGTCCGTGCCCATGAACACGACGCCGATCTTGCTCAGCTCCTCGCGCACCGAGTGGTACACGACCTCGGAGTCGTACTGGGCGCCGACGCCGGCAAGGAACTTGCGCTCCGCCTCGGGGATCCCCAGCTTCTCGAACGTCGCCTTGATCTGCTCCGGGACATCGTCCCAGGACTTCTCCTCGCGCTCGGACGGCTTCCGGTAGTAGACGATCTTGGCGAGGTCGATGTCGTCGAGGCGTCCGCCCCAGCTGGGCATCTTCCGCTTCATGAAGTGGTCGTAGGCGCGGAGACGGAACTGGAGCATCCAGTCCGGCTCTTCCTTGAACCGGCTGATGTCCTCGACCGTGTCGCGCGTCAGCCCGCGCTTGGTCTCGCGCAGGTAGACGATGTCGTCATGGAAGGCGAACTTGTCGCGTTCGTCCTGGACGATTTCGCGGGTCGAGGTCATCGCTGCTCCGATCGCGGCGCGCCGCCGCGGGCTGCTGGGTGTCGGTGGTCCGGGAACGCCGCGACCGCCGGGGACGTGGGTCGCGGGCTAATCCCTAGTGGAATTATCGGAATTACCGGGCGATCCGTCAATCGAGGGTCACCTGGCAGCGCCGGAGCGGGCGGGCGGACGGACAGACGGGCGGGCGGCGTGCGCCCGGTCGGGCGGCGGGACCGCCTGCGGGACCTCGGTCCCTTTGTCCCTTCGCCCCTTCCAATCCATGACACATGTCCAGGACGCGAACGATGGCCATCGCGGGGGCGCCGTCGTGGCGGAAATCGTGCGGCGCCGTGCCGCTTCGCGCGCCGCGAGGCGCCGTCCTGCTGACGATCGCCCGCCAGGCGGTCATCTGGCAGGGACTGCGGCGCTGCAGACACGGAGCGGGTCGCGTCCGAACCAGGTTCCGGCGGCGAACGCTCGCCTCGCGGTCATCTGGCAGGAAGCGGCGGCGAGGAAGGGCGCCGCGCCCGCCGGCGAGGGAGGGCGCCGCGCCCGCCGGCGAGGAAGGGCGCCGCGCCCGCCGGCGAGCCCCTCCCCGATCAGAAGAACGTCGAGCACCAGGGCTCGTCGAGCACCCGGAACAGCGCGTCGGCGCGGGCCAGTGCCCCGGCGACGTGCTCGTCGACGCCGGTCGCGAGCACCGCCCGGCGCAGTGGCGATCCGCCGAGGTAGGCGGCGCCCAGTGCCGCGACGGGGAGCGTCAGGTCGGGCGTTCGATCCGTCGGCCGGCAGGTGGCGCCGTCCGGTGACGCGTCCAGGACCAGCCGGATCGGGCCGTTGAGCTCGCCGTCGATCACCTCGAGCACCAGCTCGTCGGTCCGTTCGTACGCGCGCGCCTCGAGCGCCCGCGCAACGTCGAACAGGCGCACCCACATCCCCTCGCCCACCCCCGAGGCGACCGCCGCGCGCGCGTTGGTCAGCAGCCACGGCAGCGGGTCCGACGGGCTGCGGCCGGGAGCCACCACGGTCGACACGAGGTCCGTCTCGGCAAGGAAGCGCCACAGCGCGAGCCTTGCCGCATCGGTCAGGGCATGCAGGTCGTTCACGCGCAGGATGTTCCGCGGCTGCCGGTCGTCCCAGCGCTCCTCGGCGAGGTAGCGGGCGTAGCCGTCTACCGCGCCCGTTTCGTCGCGATGGAGCGCGAGGAACCCCTTCCACGTCCGCCCCCACGGTGGCTCCGTCAACCCCAGCTCATCGCCCCAGCGGAACGGATTTCGCCGGATCTCGCCGGCCTGGCGCCGCCGCCACGCCTCGAACACGGCCAGGACCGCGTCCCGGCTCGCCGGCCCGGGCGTGACCAGCTCGACGCCGGAGGTAGGCGCTCCGTGGAACCCCGTCGCGAATGCGTCGATGGTCCACGTCGCCAGCCGGCAGCCGGGCCCGTACCCGAACCGGCCGTAGATCCCGTACTCGGACGCGTACAGCAGGCCGACGGCCTCGCCCCGTTCGCGGATCGCTCCATGCTCGGCGGCGGTGAGCGCGCTCAGGATCCCGCGCCGCCGGTGGGTCGGCAGCACCGCCACGCCCGCGACGGCGGCTGCGGGCAGCCGGCCGCCACCCGGGACGGTGAGCTCGGTGGCCCATGATCGGAACGTTCCGCAGGCACGATCGCCCTCGAACGCACCCCAGGTGCGTGCCGGATCCCAGCGCTCCCTGACGATGCCGGCGACGCGCTCGACGTCGGGACGCTCGAGGAAGGCGGTGGTCATCGCCTCCAGCAGGGCGCCGAACTCGTCCGGCCGGGCATTGCGGATCTCGACCGTCATCGCCGCGAGGGTAGCATCGGGCCGGCGGCGCGGCGCCCCGGCGGGCGTCCCGGTGGCGCGCGACGGCCGCACTTGCCGGGCGGAGCGCGGTGACGGGCCGAGCCGGTCCCGAAGGGCGGTTGACAGCGCCCGGTGCCGCGCAACCCGGGGCATGGCCACCCTCGCCAGGTCCGCGAACGCCAGGTGAGCCCGGAGCGCGTCGGCGAACGCATCGACGAACCCGGGGTTCGCGCCGGACAACGGGTCGAAGCCGTCTTCCCACCACAACCCGAGGATGCGCAGCGTGCCGCTCCGGCGATCGATCCGCGGCTCGATCCGGCCCACGAACCGGTCCCCGTACAGCAGCGGGAGGACGTAGTAGCCCCAGCGCCGCTTCGCGGCCGGCACGTACACCTCCCAGCGGTAGTCGAAGCCCCACAGCCGGAGCAGCAGGTCGCGGTCCCAGGCCAGCGGATCGAGCGGCGCCAGGAATGCCGCGCCGGGCTCCCTGTCGCCGGGTCGCGGCGGCGCGCCGGCCGCGGACTCCGCCGCGACCTCTGCCTCGGCCGAGTCGAGCACGGGCAGCTCATCCGCCAGGATGAACCGGGGCGTCCTGAACCCCTCGACCTCGACCGGCACGATCGCCCCCGCGTCGACGAGCTGCGCGTGGACCACCGCCCGGCGCGGCGCCTTGCCGATGCCCATCCACAACGTGTAGTCGCCGGTCGCCGCCAGCAGCCCGTTGCCGCGATAGCGGGACAGCAGCTTGTGGCGCAGCTGCTCGTCCTCGGGGGGCCGGCGGGCCAGGAGCTCCGCCGGGAACAGCCGCTCCGACAGGTCGTACACCCGCCGATTGCCTTCTCGCCGGGCGATGGCCACGATGCCGGCCTCGGCCAGCGCTTCGAGCAACGCGCGCACCTGGTTGGTGGGCCGCCAGTACCAGTCGATGGCCGCACGCGGCGCGATGTCCGTCGATGACAGCGGGCCACGCGCCCGCATCGTCTCGAGCAGCTCCTCGACCAGCGGAGCGTGCTCGTCGAACGCGCCGCCCCGGTGCCCGTCGTGACCCTGGTCCCAGGTCAGCCGATACCAGGGCAGCTCCGCGGTCGGCACCAGCGACAGCTGCTTGTTGTACGTCTCGTACAGCTCCCGCGTGTCGTACAGCAGCGCGTCGGTCCACGACCGCCGGTATCCGGCCACGCGGGCGAGCAATGTCAGGTCATGGTTCCGCCCGGCGACCTCGAGCGGATCGAACTGGAGGGAACCCAGCCGCTCGACCACGCGCATGACCGACGCCGGCTCGGCGGGCAGCGATCGCGGCGGTGCGAGCAGGTGGCGCAGGACGAGGAACCGTCGCGCGACGGGTCGTGACACGGGCCTGGGCTGGGGAGGCACCCGCGGATGGTAGGCGAGACCGCGCCGAACCGGTACCTCCGGCCGTCGAACGGCCTATGCGCGGCCGGCGCGGATTCGCGATATCGTCAGGGCGAATTGGTACGGTGTAACCGAAGCATCCGTCACAACCGAAGGAATTTCGAGATCGATCCCACGCACCACAACCGCGCCGATGTGCTCGACGAGGTCATCAACGGCTACGAGGCGCTGATGCAGCGGCTGGCCGACAGCCACGCGCCGGAGTTCCTCGAGATCGCGGTGACGATGCCCCAGGCCAAGCTGCTGTACCTGGTCGGGACGGCGGGCGAGCTCCACATGTCGGACCTCGTCCAGCGCCTCGGCGTCTCGCTGTCCACCGTGAGCGGCCTGGTCGACCGGATCGTGGACCAGGGGTACGCCTACCGGCGCGAGGACGCGGTCGATCGCCGCCAGGTCGTCGTCGGCCTGACCCCGGCCGGCGGCGAGTTCCTCGACCGGTTCCGGGAGCTCAACGCACGCCAGATGCGCGAGCTGCTCGAGCTGCTTGCGGACGACGACCTCGACATCGTTCGCCGTTCGCTCGTCGCGCTCACCGCCGCCGCCACACGCCTGAACCCGACCGACCCCGAGCCATCCGCCCGAAAGGACCGTTCATGAGCCGCCTGTCCGCGTTCGCCGTCAGCAAGCGGAGCGTCACGCTCCTGCTGGCGGCGGCCCTGTTCGTCGCCGGCCTGGCTGCCTGGGGCAGCCTCAAGCAGGAGCTGCTGCCGGACATCGAGTTCCCGGTGCTGACGGTCATCGCGCCGCTCCCGGGCGCCGGTGCCGCCGACGTTGCCGAGCAGGTGACCAAGCCCATCGAGCGCGCGATCTCGGGTGTCCCCCGACTGGAATCGCTGCAGTCGACGTCGGCCAACTCGATCGCGCTCGTGATCGCCCAGTTCTCCTACGGCACCGACGTCAAGGAGGTCCGGGCGCAGATCGAGCAGAACATCCAGGCGGCGAACCTGCCCAGCGGCGTGACCCCGCAGGTGAGCGCGCTCAACATCAACGCCTCACCGGTGATCATCGCGTCGATCGCGGCAACCTCGGAGGACGGGCTGGCCGAGGCCGCCCGGATCGCGCAGACGGAGATCAGCCCGGCGCTGCTCGGCCTCGAGGGCGTCGCCAGCGTGGACATCACCGGCGGCGAGACGCAGCGAGTGCTGGTCACGCTCGACCCGGCCAAGCTCACCGCGAGCGGCATCTCCGCATCCCAGGTGTCGAGCGTCCTGAGCGCCAACAACCTCACCTTCCCCGCCGGCCAGATCCAGGCGGACGGGACGAAGATCCCGGTGTCGACGATCGGCGCGTTCACCAGCGTCGACCAGATCCGATCGCTGGTGGTCGGCGTTGCGGCCGCGACCCCGGCCGCCGGGGCATCGGGTGCCGGCGCGACGCCGGGCGCCTCCGCAGCGCCCGCCGCGCCGGCGGCGCCGAAGCTGGTCACGATCGGCGACCTCGGCACGGTCGAGGTCGCAGGCGTGCCAACCACCGGCTACGCGCGGACCAACGGCCAGCCGGCCCTCTCGCTGTCGGTGTCCAAGACGTCGGCCGCGAACACGGTCCAGGTGGCCGAGGAGGTGACCGCCAAGCTCAAAGAGATCGGCGACCGCAACGGGTCCAGCGTCTCGATCACGATCGTGTCCGACCTGTCCTCGTTCATCATCGAATCGCGTGACGGCCTGCTCCGCGAAGGCGGCACCGGGGCCCTGTTCGCGGTCCTCACCATCTTCCTGTTCCTGTTCAGCCTGCGCTCGACGCTGGTGGCCGCGGTCAGCATCCCGCTGTCGCTGCTGACCGCGCTGGTCGTCATGCAGTTCAGCGGGATCTCGCTCAACATCATGACCCTGGGCGGGCTCGCGGTGGCGGTCGGCCGGGTGGTCGACGACGCGATCGTGGTCCTCGAGAACATCTATCGCCATCGATCGCTTGGCGAGAGCCGGCTCACGGCCGCGATCAACGGCCCCCGCGAGGTGGCCGGCGCGATCACCGCAGCCACGGTGACCACCGTCGGCGTGTTCCTTCCGCTGGGCTTCGTGGGCGGGCTGGTCAGCCAGTTCTTCCTGCCGTTCGCGCTCACGGTCACGTTCGCGCTGCTCGCCTCGCTGGTATGCGCGCTGACCGTGGTCCCGGTGCTCGCCTACCTGATCATCGACCGCGTCAAGCTCAACGTGGACCAGGGCGGCGAGCCCCGGAACTCGTTCTGGATCCGCGCCTACACGCCGTCGATCAGTCTGGCGCTGCGCAACCGCTGGACCAAGTTCGGCGTGCTCGGGATCTCGATCCTGCTGTTCGTGTCGACGGGCATCATCGCGCCCCTGCTGCCGACCCAGTTCATCAACGCCGGGTCGGAGAAGATCGTCAGCGTCACGCTGGCGCCGCCGGCCGGGGTCAGCTCCGATGCCGTGCTCGAGCGCACCAAGCAGGCTGAGGCCATCCTCCAGGCCGACCCCAAGGTGCGGCTCGTCCAGAGCAGCGTCCCCGGGGAGGGAGACTCGGGCCTGCAGTCGATCACCGCCGCGTTCAGCGGCCGGCCGGCCAACAGCGCCCGGATGACGGTACGGCTCGACGACGACGTCGATCTCACCGAGTACTCGAAGGTCCTCGCCGACGAGCTTGCGCCCGTCAGGACCGACGGCTACGACATCGCGGTATCGCAGGCCGCCGGGTTCACGTCCAACAACCTCAACGTGATCGTGTCGGGCAGCGACGCCGCACAGGTCGCCAAGGTGAACGACCTCGTGGTCGAGGCCCTGGGCGCCAACACCGCCCTGCTCAACCTCAAGTCGGACCTGTCCAAGGCGACGCCCGAGATCCAGGTCCGGCCCGATCCCAACAAGGCGATCCTGGTCGGCCTCACCGCGGCGCAGGTTGCCGGCGAGGTCCGCGGCGCCCTGGTCGGCTCCGTGGCCACGCACGTCCAGCTCGCCGACCAGCCCGGGCCGCTTGACGTGTTCGTCCAGCTGGACCCGACCCAGGTGACCACGCTCGCGCAGCTCCGCGCGCTGCCGGTCGGAACCGCGGCCAAGCAGCCTCTGGGCGCCATCGCGGATGTCGAGCAGGTGGAGACGCAGGGTTCGATCACCCGGATCGATGAGTCGCCTGCGGCATCCATCAGCGCCGAGATCGCCTCGGCCGACACCGGCAAGGTCAGCCAGCAGGTGCAGCAGGCGATCAACGACCTGCGCACGGCGGGGTCGATCCCCGATGGCGTCGACGTCCGGCTGGCGGGTGTCACCCAGCAGCAGAACGAGGCCTTCGGTGGCCTGTTCTTCTCGATGGGCGTGGCCATCCTGGTCGTCTACCTCGCGATGGTCCTCACGTTCAACTCGCTGATCACGCCGTTCATCATCCTGTTCAGCCTGCCGCTGGCCACGATCGGCGCCTTCCCGGCGCTGCTGCTCACCGGCCGCCCGATCGGCGTCAGCGCCCTGATCGGGTTCCTGATGCTGATCGGCATCGTCGTCACCAATGCGATCGTCCTGCTCGACCTCGTCGAACGGCTGCGCTCGCAGGGGATGTCCACGCATGACGCGCTGATCGAGGGCGGACGGACGCGGGTGCGGCCGATCCTGATGACCGCGATCGCCACGATCCTGGCGCTGATCCCGCTCGCCGCGGGCTTCAACCAGGGCTCGATCATCGCCGCCGAGCTGGGCACGGTCGTCATCGGTGGCCTGTTCAGCTCCACGTTCCTGACCCTGCTCCTGATCCCGGTCCTGTACTCGCTCGTGGACGGCGTCCGGCGTCGATGGAGCGAACGCGGCGGCCGGGACGCCGCCGACGGCTCCGATGCCGCCGGTGGCACGGCCATGGCAACCTAGGGGGGAGCGTCACCGACCCGCGCGCATCGGCGCCAGCGGGCGCCCCACGAGCAAGGAGAAGCATCCATGGGCATCACGCGTTTTGCCGAGACAACCTGGGCCGGCGACCTGGTCAGCGGAACGGGCTCGATCAACTACGTGAGCTCGGGCTCGATCACGCGGCTGCCGGTGACTTGGGCGTCGCGCACCGAGGAGCACAACGGGCGGACCAGCCCCGAGGAGCTGATCGCCGCGGCGCACGCCGCCTGCTTCTCGATGGCGTTCAGCAACGGGCTCGCGAAGAACGGCACGCCGGCGACGAAGCTCGACATCAGGTGCGTCGTGTCGTTCGACAAGGGCGATGCCGGCTGGGGGATCACCAGCAGCGCGCTCACCGTCAGCGGCACGGTGCCGGGGATCGACCAGGCGAAGTTCGCCGAGCTCGCCGACGCGGCCAAGAACGGCTGCCCGGTGTCGCAGGCGCTCAAGGGGAACGTCGCCCTTTCGGTGGAGGCCACGCTCACCGACTGAGCGGCGGCTCGGACCTCGGCCGCCAACCTGGAACGATGTCCCCGGGTGCCCGGACGGGGGTGCCCGGACTAGGGGGCCCGACGTCGTGCGCCGGTGCACCGAAGGTTGTCGAAAACTGAACCACAGCTTGTCGAAACCTCGATCGACGCGTGCGCAACCGCAGATGCAGACTCTGCCGTTGGCAGGGTGGCTGAACCGCTCGGGGGCGGGTTCCACCAGCGCGGCGTCCCCATCCGGTCGCCAAGACCGCGCTGGGCCAATGGCGAGACCGACCCTGTGTACCCGCGGGACGAACCGCGAGAGAAAGGGTCAGCGCTCATGGAGAGAGCCATACGCTTCAGGATCCTCGGATCCCTTGCCGTCGCGGCAGCGCTTGTGCTGCCAGCTGGGCCAGCGATGGCTGCCGGGCCAAAGGCGGCACCCGCGATCACGTGCTCCGGTGGTGCCATCTCATCAGGCACCTACCGCAGCGTCACGGTCACCGGCTTCTGCGGCGTTGCGCCGGACGCCGTGATCACCATCGTCGGGAACCTGAACGTCGAAGCCGGTGCCTTCCTCGATGCGCAGAGCGCGCCGTCGACGATCACCGTCGGCCACAACGTCACCGCGGCGGCGGGTGCGCTCATGGGCCTGGGCTGCCAGCCGACCTCGCTGGTCCACAACACGGCACATCCGTGCACCGTCGAGCCGGACGGGCATTCGATGATCACGGTCAACGGGAACGTGACCGCCAATGGCGCGAACACCGTGCTGCTGAACGGGATCACGGTCAAGGGGAACGTCACGCTGACGGGAGGAGGCGGCGACATTCCCTGGTCGATCAAGAACAACGCGATCAGCGGCAACCTCACGGTGACCGAGGTGACGGCCGACTGGCTCGGCGTCCTGTTCAACACGATCGGCAAGAACGCGACGCTGACCAAGATCACCGTGACCGATCCGGGCGACGAAGGCCGCCTCGCGTTCGTCGTTCAGAACACGATCGGGCGGAACCTCAGCTGCATGGGCATTGACCCCGGTGTGGCCGGAGGCCTGTTCCCCGGCGAGCCCAAGAACGTCGTCGGCGGTCACGCGCTCGGTCAGTGCGCATCACTGGTCTGACCTAGCTCGAACCTTGCCGTCCGCCTCCCGCTGGCACCAGCGGGCGGCGGGCGGGCGCTGTCACTCGTCAGCGCGGCCACCTTGAAATCCGGTGGTCCTGGCCGCCCCGAATCCCGGACCCTCGTCGTGAGATCCGATGCGCCTGCCTCGTCCGTGTCGCCCGCGTGTACCCGGGCGGCGCGCGAGGATGTCCGCTCCGGTCCGCCATCCCGCGAGGGGAAGGACCATCGGTGACAGCACCGAGTGCCAACGGGCACTTGCCCGGCCGTGGCGCACCCGGATGATGCCTCTGGCGTCCGAGCCGGCGGATCGGAGACCACGACCGATGACCTCAGCACCGAGGATCCCGTTCGCACGCGTGCCCGTGCTCGCGATCGCGGGCCTGGTCGTGATCGGGCTGCTGGTGCTCTCGCCGCTGTACGGGTTCCACCGCGACGAGCTCTACTTCATCGTCGCCGGGCAGCACCCGGCACTCGGCTACGACGACCAGGGGCCATTGACGCCGCTGCTCTCGGCGGCTGCGGTCGCGCTGCTGGGCGCGTCGCCGACGGCCATCAGGATCCTGCCCGCGCTCGCGGTGGGTGCCTGTGTCGTCCTGGCGGGACTCCTCGCGTGCGACCTCGGCGGCAGCCGGCGTGCCCAGGTGATCGCCGCAGCCACGCTCGCGGCCTCCGGGTACCTCGCCGCGGGACACCTCGACTCGACCACGACCTTCGACCTCCTGGCCTGGACCGTGGTCCTGTGGCTCGTGGTGCGCCTGCTCGCCGGTGCCGACCCGCGGCTGTGGCTGGCGGTCGGCGTGACCGTGGGCGTCGGGCTGGAGAACAAGCTCATCCTGCTGTTCCTCGGCGCCGGTCTGGTCGGCGGCCTCGTGCTGGCGCGCCGCTGGGACATCCTGCGGTCGCCCTGGGCCTGGGCCGGGCTCGCCATCGCCGTCCTGATCTGGGTCCCCAACCTGGCCTGGCAGGCGTCGAACGGGTTCCCGCAGCTGGAGATGGCGGGGCGCATCAGCGGCGGGTCGGACAGCCGCGTCAAGCTGGTCCCGGAGATCCTCCTGCTCGCCGGTCCGCTGCTGTTCCCGATCTCGTTCGCGGGAGCGTGGTGGCTGGCACGCGACCCCGCGGCGCGACCGTGGCGGGCCGTCGGCTATGCCGTCCCGCTCCTGCTGCTGCTGGTCGTCGCAACCGGTGGCAAGAGCTACTACGTCGCCGGGACGTATGCGCCGCTGATGGCCGGCGGCGCCATCGTCGTCGACCGCTGGCTGCCCCGCGGGCGGCCGTTGCTGCGACGGGGTGCGCTTCTGGCGTCAGGGACGGCATCCCTCGCCATCACCGCGGTGCTGGTGCTGCCGATCCTGCCGCCGGCGACGTTCGCCGCGTCGCCGGTCCCCGACATCTACGCGGAATCATCGGAGCAGCTCGGCTGGCCCGAGCTCGTCGACACGGTCGCACGCGTCGCTGCGGACCTGTCGGCGGATCAGCGCGCTCGGGCCGTGATCCTGACCGACAACTACGGGGAGGCCGGGGCGATCGAGCTGCTCGGATCCGGGCTGCCGCCGGTCTACTCGGGCCATAACGCGTACGCCCGCTGGGGCCCGCCCTCGGACGACCGGACGACCGCGATCGTGGTCACCCATGCGACGAGCTCGGACTTCGCAACCTACTGGGACCTCGGGACATGCCGACTGGTCGCGAACGTCGACAACGAGCTCGATCTCGCAAACCAGGAGCAGGGCGTGGGCGTCTGGGTCTGCCCCGAGGTGACCGTCCCGTGGTCCGGGCACTGGGCGCGGATCGCACACCTCGACTGACGCGCCCGGAGCCGCGCACGACGACGAGCCCGTGGCCCGCGACGGGCGTCCCGTCGGTTGACGCATCCCCCGAGCCCGGATCGGCCGGGGTGTGTCGGTCAGGCTGGACCCTCGGACGGAACGTAGCCGAGACGGCCTCGGGTCGCGACGATCAGGACCACGGACAGCGAACCCAGCGCGAGCAGCCCGACGGCGAGGGCCGAGCTCGCCACGACGAAGGCCGCCAGCGCCGCGTTGATGCTCGCGTGCGCCAGCATGACGAGCAGCAGGCTGCCCTGCGTGCGGTTGAACAGCCAGGTCATGACCGGCGCGATCGCGACGACCATGACCAGGAACGTGACGATCAGGACCGGGTCGAGACCGCCATTCTCATCGGCCCACTCCGGCACCAGGTACTGGGGCAGGTGCCACGCCGCCCACAGGGCACCGAGCACCAGCGTCGCACGCAGGGCTCCCATCCGGGCCTGCATGCGAGGCAGGGCAAATCCGCGCCAGCCCGGCTCCTCGAACAGCGGCCCGCTGAAGAAGCCCACGGCCATGTAGACCAGGAACTCGATGGCCGGCTTCACGACCGACGCATCCCCCAGGCCGATGAGCGCCCCGGGAATGACCATCGCAGCCAGGATGGAGGCCGCCGGGATGCCCAGCAGCGCGAACGCATACCAGCGGCGCGCGACCCGCCAGATCCGGATCCGAGCCAGGAGGCGACGCCGACCTGCCGGTCCGTCGAGCATGCCGGCCATCACCAGCGCCGCAATCGTGGGGCCCAGCGTCTGGAGCAGGATGACCAGGGCCGCCGGCAGCCCCAGCAGCCCGTACAGGACCAGCAGCATCGCCCACGAAACCGCGTACGCGAGCGCAAAGAACGCGACGATGGGGTGCCGGCGCATGACCGAGGTCAGCGCGGCCGACCCGAGCAGGGAATGCCGACCCGAGACCGGGACGGGGGAGGCGTGTGTGTTCACCGCAGTCGCTCCATCGATTCCGCTACATGGTCCGGTACACGAGCACCAGGGCGAGCAGGCCGACGACGTCGGCGGCGTAATGGGTCGCCCAGGTGACCAGCAGGTTGTGGGTCTTCGCGTAGATCAGCCCGAAGAAGACGCCGTCGAGCGTGACCCCGGCGATGTCGGCCAGCACGGCCGCCGGGCTGCCGGAGGTGCCGACGGCGTGCGCCAGCCCGAACAGGACGGCCGCCAGGAGGATCGCCGCCGGGGTGCCGACGAACGAGCTCAGGTACTCCTGGATCGTGGCCCGATAGACGATCTCCTCCACCAGGGTGAGCACGAGCGCGAGCGCCAGCAGGCTCCCGACGGCGGCCAGCCCGGCCCCGGAGCCGACATCGACCGGGAGGCGCGCCGTGATGTGGTCGACGAGCTCGCCCCCATGGCCGAACAGGAACGCGATCCCGAGGGCCGGGGGCAGCACCTGAAACACGACCGCGTCCAGCGTGGCCAGGTGCCAGACGCGCCTGAGGTCACCGACGAACCCGCGCTTGACGCCGAGCTCGCTCCACGGGCGGCCGTAGCGTCGCGGCCCGCCCACCGCATACGAGGCGATCATGATGTAGGCGAAGATGAACACGTCCTGGCCGTTGAGCAGCGACACCGCCAGGGTGATCAGGAACAGCACCAGCAGCCCGGCCGGGACCCAGCGGATCCGGCGCTCGTGGGACAGACGGCGCCGTCCGGGAGCGGCGCCATAGGGTAGCGATCCAGCCGGATGGCTCATGCCCAACCTCCACCGCGGAGGTTCCCCGTGCAGGGCGCGCGCAGCAAAGTGCCGAACGATGGAAATGGACGGGAGATCGCGCCCGGCGCCGGGGAGGCGAGCGGCGCACCGCGGCGCCGCGCGCCGGCGTCACGCCTCCCGAGACCCGCGACTCAGGGCGGTGCCTCTGCTGCGATACAGTTCAGGCAATGATCCAGGGCGAGGCCTTCGGGCAGGCGTGGAGCGCGTCACTCCGCCGCGCAAGCGTCGATGAGTTGCGCGCATGGCTCGATTTCGCTCATGCGTCGGCCGATCTGGCGGACGACATCGCCCGCTCGTCGTTCCGGCGCGAGCTCGCGATCTCGACCAAGGCCGATGGTTCATCGGTCACCGACGCGGACCTCCGCATCGAGGAGCTGATCCGAGCTCGGATTGCGTCGAGCTTCCCTGGCCACCGGATCACGGGCGAGGAGCACGGACGCGACGAGGACGATGACGGCGTTCGCTGGTATGTCGATCCGATTGACGGCACGCACAACTTCATTCGGGGAATCCCCCTGTTTGCGACCCTGATCGCGGCAGAGTGTGGTGGCGAGATCCAGGTCGGACTCATCAGCGCGCCGGCGCTCCGCCAACGGTGGTTCGCGGCGCGGGGTCTCGGGGCCTGGATGACGGATGGTCCGGACGTCAGGCGCCAGCTCGCCGTTTCCGGTGTCGACGTATTGACGCACGCATCGGTGCAGTTCCGCTCGATCACGGACATGGCCGCCTCACGCGTGTCCGATGGTTTCGATGCGCTGCTGGCTGAGGTCGACCACGCGGGCGGCCTGGGCGACTTCTTCGGCTACACCCTCGTCGCGGGCGGTTCCGCCGAGGGCATGATGGAACAGGACCTGGGACCCTGGGATCTCGCTGCGCCGTGGGTCATCGTGGAGGAGGCGGGCGGACGGATCACGGACTTCGACGGCCGCCGGAGCCTCGAGCGGGGCGAAGGGTTGGCCACCAACGGGATCCTCCACCGGCCCATCCTGAGCGTCCTCCGAAGCGGCAGCTAGCTTCGCGGCCCCGGGGCCGAACCGACGGCTCAGCAGGCATGGTCCCAGGCCGTCTTGACGCGATGCAAGATGTCTGACATCTTACGACGATGCGATCAGGAACGATATCCGCAGAGCGCCGGCAGCCACTGTTCAACGAGATCCGCGACCGGCTCCTCGCGGAGATCTCGGGAGGTCGCCTCGCTGTCGGCATGCGCCTGCCCTCGGAGCCGGAGCTCGCACTCAACCTGCAGATCAGCCGGCCGACCCTGCGAGAGGTCCTGAGGAGTCTCGAAGCCGACGGCATCGTCAGTCGCGTTCACGGGGTCGGCACCTTCGTGGCACGGAAGGAGCCACTCGTCCGTACCGCACTTGACCTCGACGTCGGCGTCACGGAGGCCGTTGCGGCGGCCAATGCGACCCTCGGCATCGAGATCGTGCGAATCGCGAATCAACCAGCGCCGCCGTGGGCAGGATCGGCGCTTGGGCTTGCCCCGGATG
Organism: uncultured Chloroflexia bacterium; assembly: GCA_963749705.1. Lineage (GTDB taxonomy): Bacteria > Chloroflexota > Limnocylindria > Limnocylindrales > CSP1-4 > CAIXZV01. The sequence goes on from CAVVNQ010000004.1 coordinate 243,539, forward strand.
ACCCCGTCCTGCATGTCGAGCGGATCATCAGGGCGAACGGAGTCCCCGCCGTTCATGGCGTCGACGTGATCCCGCTCGCCGTTACCGAGACGGCAAAGACGACCTACGACGGGGGGTCGGTCTATCGGTATCTGGAGCACGACTGTGGGATCGAGCTGGCGGGTGGCATTGCCGAGGTCACCGCCGTTTCGGCCACGGCACATCTCGCCAGGTGCCTTGGGACCCGAGGTAGCACCCCCCTGCTCCGCCTGGACCAGGTGGAGAAGGAGACCTCGGGACGCCCGGTCCTGTTCTCGAGAGAGCACTACGCCCCGGGTGTCTTCGGCCTGATGGTCCGCCGGACGCGAAATCAACGGGCCGACCTGACAGCCGACGAGGTCGATGTCATCGATCCGCGGAGGCCCGACGTCGCCAACCCAGCGTGAATCTCAACTCGTCGTTGGCCGACCAGCGTCCCATCGCCGCCTGTTACGGAGCACCAGTGACCATCCAGCTCGATTCCTTCGTCCGCCCCGGTCTTGCGACCGTGGCGCCGTACAACGCGACGCATCACGACTTCGCCTGGCAGCATCGTGAGCTCGCCAGGCTGATGTCGAACGAATGCCCACTTCCGCCGTCCGAAGCCGTCGTCCGTGCGGTGATGGACGCGATGGCCGTCTCGAACCTCTACCCGTATTCCGGAGAGGATCTGAGCTCGGCCCTGGCTGCGTTTGCGGGCGTCCCACGCGAATCCCTGGTGCTCGGCAACGGGTCCACCGAAGTGCTCGATGTCCTCGTCAGGGTGCTTGTCAGCCCTGGCGACGAGACGATCATCCCGACGCCGACTTATGCATTCTTCGAGTCCCAGACTCGTCTCAATGGGGGGACGCCAGTCTTCGTTCCCCTGACCGACTCGTGGGGTCTGGACGTGCCGGCGATCCTCCGCGCCGTGGGCTCCAGGACCAAGGCCATCTTCCTGTGCAGCCCGAACAACCCCACCGGGAACGGCTGGACCGGAGACGAGGTCCGGGCAGTGCTCGAGGCTGGCGTCCCGACGATCATCGACCAGGCGTACCTCGAGTGCGGCTACGCCGAGTCGTTCGCTCCGCTCGTCGCAGCGCACCCCAACCTGATCATCACCCGCACCATGTCCAAGGGGTTCGGGCTGGCAGCCCTCCGGATCGGCTACGCGATTGGTGACCCCTGGCTCATGGATGTCGTGAAGCGCGTACGGATCCCGTTCAGCCTCACCCTGATGTCGATCTGGGGTGGGCTCGCCGCCATTGGCGAACCTCAGGAGCTCGAGCGGCGGCGGGCCTACATCAGCAGCGAGCGGGCTCGCCTCTACACCCAGCTGCAGGAGATGCCGGGTATCGTCCCGTTCCCGTCAGAGGGCAACTTCCTGCTCGTTGACATCTCGCGTACGGGACGTACGGCGCCGGAGGTGGTCGACTCGCTTCGGGCGGAGGATGTGCTGATCCGGGCGATGACAGCGCATCGGCTGCAGGGCTCGCATGTCCGGGTCACCGTCGGGACCACGGAGCAGAACACGCGCTTTCTCGAGCTGTTCCCCCAGGCCCTCGGCATCGAGGCGCCGGCGTCCCGGAAGCCGGCGTGACGGGCGACCGGATCCTCGCCCTCGACGTGGGCACTGCCAGCGTCAAAGCGATCGTCACCGACCGGGACGGCCGCATCGTCGGCGGCTCGGCACGATCCTATGGCGTCACCACCCGTGATGCGGGCTGGATCGATCAGGATCTGGACGACATCCTCGCGGCATCGTCGGATGCGATCAGGTCACTGCTCGCCGGCCTGCCTGGGGGCGGCCACGAGATCGCCATCGTGTCGGTCACGGGCCAGATGTTCAACCTCGTGGCGGTCGGCACTGACGGGCGGCCGCTGATCCCGATGCTCAGCTGGCTCGACCAGCGGTCCGAGCCAAACGCCAGAGCGCTTGCCGCGACGATGCCCCCGGATGTGCAGTACCAGATGCTCGGGGCCGTCGTTTCGGGCAAGGACATCCTCCCGAAGATCCTCTGGCTGCGCGACCAGCGGCCGGAGGTCTACCGGGCCACGGCGAAGCTCCTCGACTGCAAGGAAGCTGTCGTCATGCATCTCACGGGCCGGGCGACCATCGATTTCGCGGGCGCATCTGCCTTTCGGCTCGTCGACCGTCGGACTCGAGAGTGGGATGACGCGGTCTGTCGCGAGATCGGGGTGTCCCGGAGGCTCCTGCCGGACCTGGCACCGGCGACGGCAATCGGAGGCGTGATCACGAATCCGGTCGCGCATGACACGGGGTTGATCGCGGGGACGCCCGTCGTCGTGGGCGCAGGCGATGTCGCGGCGAGCCAGGTCGGCGCGGGAGCGGTGAGGATCGGCGACACGCACGTCAGCCTCGGCACCGCGGTCTACTTCGGCGTGACCCTTGCCGAACCATTGCCGGACCCAAACGGCCAGCTCGGGGTGCTGGGCCACATGGACCGCGACGCGTGGATCCTGTGGCTGGAGATCGCGACCGGCGGAGGCGCCCTGAATTGGATCGCGAGGAGCATCGGCGCACTCGGCGCGAGCACGCCCGTTGACTACGGAGAGATCGAACGGCTCGTCGCCGGGTGTGTCGACGAGATGGACGAGCTGCTGTTCGCCCCCTGGCTCAGCGGCGAGCGGGTCCCGGTCTTTGACGATCGCGTCCGGGCAGCCTTTGTCGGCCTCAGCCTCAAGCATGGCCCGTCCCATCTGCTCCGCGCCGTGATGGAGGGCGTGGCCTTCCAGATGCGATGGGCGCTCGAATATGGCCTGGCCTTTGGGCAGTCGATCAACGAGATCCGTGCTGTCGGCGGCGGGGTCATGGGTGCTGCCTGGACACAGCTCATCGCCGACATCCTCGGTCGTCCGATCCACGCGGTACGGCAACCGCAGGATGCCGCCGCGGTCGGAGCCGCTGCGTGCGGGATGGTCGCGCTCGGCCTGCGACCGGACTTCGAGTTTGCCCGGGACCTGGCAGTCGTCGATCACGTCTACCTGCCCGACCAGCAGCGGCGGGCGTTGTACGAGGAGCGGTACGGCCGATATCGCCAGCTGTACGAGGTCCTTTCGCACCTGCGTCGCCCGGTCGCCTGACATGAGCCGTAGTGAGACCCGATCGGGGATCGAACAGCTGGCGTGCGAGCGCGTGACGGGCAGGCGTCCCGCGCGCGGCGTCGTATTCGACCTGGACGGAGTCCTGGTCCTGTCAGAGCACCTCTGGGACGAGGGCTGGACCGCGTATGCCGCGGCGCACGGCTACGCCTGGCAGGTCGACGACACGCGGTCCTGCCAGGGGATGAGCGTCGGCGAGTGGAGTGCCTACCTTGCCGAACGGTCGTCGGGGACGAGCGAGGACGCGGCGAGAGCGGTCATCGGCCACGTCATCGAGTGCTACGAGACCGGCCGGGTCATCCTTCAGCCTGGCGCCGGAGCGCTGGTCTCGAGCGTGGCGGCCCGCGTACCGATCGCCCTTGCCTCATCCGCGCCACGCGCGGTCATCGATACGGCAATGGAGTCGATGGGGCTCAAGCCATTCTTCTCCGCGACCGTCTCCAGCGCCGAGGTCGCGCGAGGGAAGCCAAACCCTGACGTCTACGCCGAGGCGATTCGCCGGCTGGGTGTCAGTTCGACGGAGAGCATCGCCGTCGAGGACTCGAGCAACGGGATCCGGTCGGCAACGGCGGCCGGTCTTCGGACGATCGCGATCCCGAGTCGCGAGTACCCGCTCGCCGACGATGCCAAGGCGCTCGCGGTGAGCATCCAGTCGTCGCTCACCGGGGTCGGCGAGGAGATCGGTCGAATGCTTGATCTGCATCCAGGAGGGGCGGGCGAGACATGACCCGTGTGTTCAATTCTGAGCGGACCTTCAAGGATGAGTACGTCGAAGGGCTCGTGTCAGCCTATTCGAGGTACCTTCGCCGCGTTCCGGACGCGTCGGGGGTCATGTCCATCACGGCTCCCATCGCCGGGCGTGCGTCCGTGATCATCGGCGGCGGGTCTGGCCACTACCCCGCCTTCGCCGGGCTCGTCGGCCCTGGCCTGTGCGACGGCGCGATCATCGGCGACATCTTCACCAGCCCGTCGGCCGAGCAGGCGTACCGCTGCATTCGAGCCCTCGACGGTGGCGCCGGGGTCCTGCTCGCCTTCGGGAACTACTCGGGCGACGTCATGAACTTCGGACTCGCAGCCCAGCGAGCGAGGTCGGACGGGATCGACGTCAGGATCGTGCTCGTGACGGACGACGTCGCCAGCGCCCCCTCGGAGCGGCGGCGAGCTCGACGAGGCGTCGCCGGCGGGTTCTTCGTCTATCGAGCCGCAGCTGCGGCTGCTCATGCGGGCCTTCCGATCGCGGAGGTCGAGGGGCTCGCTCGCCGCGTCAACGAGGCGACATTCAGCTTCGGGGTCGCATTCGGTGGATGCACCTTCCCCGGGCGCACGGAGCCGCTGTTCGTGGTTGCACCCGGACGGATCGACCTCGGCCTCGGGATCCACGGAGAGCCCGGGATCGAGACCATCGACTGGGTGCCGGCGGAAGCGCTTGCTGCCGTGATCCTGGGGCCGATCCTGGCTGAGCGACCCAGCGGTGCGACACGGATACACCTGCTGCTCAATGGCCTGGGGAGCACGAAGTATGAGGAGCTGTTCGTCCTCTACCGTTCGATTGGCCGGCTGCTCTCCGACGCAGGCGTCGATGTCGTTGACGCGGAGGTCGGGGAGTTGGTCACGTCGCTCGATATGGCGGGCTGCTCGCTCAGCGTTTGCTGGCTGGACGACGAGATCGAGGATCTGCTCGCCGCGCCGGCGAGCTCGCCCGGCTATCGAACCGCCAGCTACGCTGGCCCCGAACCTCGCGCGGCAGCTTCCGCTGCCGGCCTCCCGGCAGTCGAGCGACCCTCGTCGCGCCACCAAACGACATCCGCACCCGCCTCAACCTTCGCGCGGACCATCGCGCAGGCATTCGATGCGATGAGAGTCGCCATCGAGGCCGCGGACGAGAGCCTCGCCCGCCTCGACTCGGTGGCCGGCGATGGCGATCACGGCGCTGGCATGGTTCGCGGGATGTCAGCGGCCGCGGCCGCCGCGGCCGCGGCCGGGCCACTCGGAGCCGACGTGATCAAGGCCGCCGGACTCGCGTTCAGCGACGCTGCCGGCGGGGCGTCCGGAGCGCTGTGGGGAGCGGGGCTGCTGGCTGCCAGCGACTGCATCGCCACCCTGGACGAGCCAGCCCGGCGGTTGGTGGAGGATGCGCCGGACGTCGCGTCCCTCCACGCGATGCTGCGTGCCGCCCTGGATGCGATCGCGAGCCTTGGCGGGGCCAAGCCAGGCGACAAGACCATGGTGGACGCCCTTGCGCCATTCGTCACGGAGCTCGGCGGATCGGCCGGAGGGTCGGTCACAGAGGCGTGGGTGGCGGCGGCGGCCGTTGCTCGCCAGGCCGCCGCGGACACGGCCGGCATGTCCAGCCGGCGTGGCCGAGCCGCGGTCCACGGTGACCGCAGTCGCGGCACGCCCGACCCGGGCGCTGTATCGATGGCGATCGCCCTGACCGCCGTCGGGCAGTTCCTGCATGACCAGCGGGGGTCAGCGATGGCCGGAGATCGGTCGTGAGGATCGCCCTGGGTGCCGACGACCTCGGCTACCCGCTCAAGGAGACGGTCAAGGCACACCTCGCCGCACTCGGCCACGACGTGGTCGACTATGGCGCCTTCGACACGGCTCCGACCGATTACCCGGACATTGCCGTCACCGTCGCGCGGGACGTTGCGGATGGCACCGTTCCCCGAGCGCTCCTGTTCTGTGGCACCGGCATCGGCATGGCGATGACCGCCAACAAGGTGGCCGGTGTGCGGGCTGCGTCGGTCAGCGATCCCTATTCGGCCGAGCGGGCCCGCAAGTCGAACGACGCTCAGATCCTGTGCCTGGGAGCACTCGTCGTCGGGCCGAGCGTCGCCACGATGCTCGTGGACATCTGGCTCGCCGCGGAGTTTCAGGGTGGGGCGTCTGCGCGTAAGGTCGGCAAGATCCAGGAGCTGGACACCGATCGCTCGAGCGCGATTGTCCAGGACGCGGGCTCGTAGCTCCGACCAGCTGTCCCGTGGCGACCTGGCTGATCGCTACGGACCGACGGCCACCTGGGTAGCGCTCACCCTTGGTCCCCCGGGCTCGAGCTGGGATCCCAGTCCATCAGCCAGGCGTGGTCTGGATCCAGCGTGAAGTGCCACAGGCGGGTCGGGCCGGCCATCACGTTGAGGTAGTAGCAGTCGTAGCCGGCTGGACAGCCAACAGGATGGAAGCCGCGAGGCACCAGCACGACGTCACCATTCATCGGCGTGAGGGCATCGTCCAGCGATCGGTCGGTCGTGTAGATGCGCTGGAGAGCGAAGCCCTGGGGCTTCTCGAACCGGTAGTAGTACAGCTCCTCGAGGAGGCTCTCGCGCGGTTGATCCTCGGTGTCGTGCTTGTGGGGCGGGTAGCTGGACCAATTGCCGCCCGGCGTGACGACTTCGACCAGAATGAGTCGCCCGGCATCGGCGTCGGGCGGCAGCAGGTGGCGGACCGTCCGGAAGGTACGACCCGCGCCCCGAGCCTCCACGCGCATCGTTGCGGGTTCGATGAGCCTGGTCTGCAGCACGTCGCCACCAGGCGCGCCGGCGATCGCAACCAGGGCTGGCGTGACCGCGCGGACCTGGAACGGCGTTCCGGGCGCGACCAGCACGACCGGGGCTGGAACGTCTTCGAATACGGAGCTCCGGCTGCCGACGTTGTTGAATACGAGCGAGCCCGCGACGATCCCAACGGCCCCCTCGAGCACGACGACAGCGACCTCGCGTTCGTCGCCCGACCGATTGATGGTCTGACCCGGGATCATCGTGTGAGCGACGAACGAAATCCAATGCCATCCGCGGTGGGCAAGGGTCGGAGGTTCAGCCGATGGATCGATGACAACGCCAACGCCATCGCGGCCCGACGATACCGATCGACGGAGGAGCCTGCTCATCCGTCGGCTTGCGCGAGCAGAGGCTCGCTGGTGGCAGGCGTGGTCCTGCACGGGCGACCCTGCGAGCCAGGTGCCGATTTCGGGCCCGTCCCGCCGCCCTCCGGTTGGCCGGCAGTAGCGCGAGTCTCACACAAGCCGTCGCTCCGTCGCTACGCGCTCCTCGTACGCTCGGCGGGCCTTGCGCACCGATGAGAAGCCGCTGACTTCCGCGACCGGGACATCCCACCACGACCCGTACGCCTGGACGCTCACGGTTGGGTCGATCTCGACGACGATCACCGTGGTCCGGTCCGAGGTTCGCGCATCCGCGAGGGCGCCCGCAAGCTCATCGGGCGTGTCGGCTCGCAGGACGCGCGCGCCGAGGCTCCTGGCGTTGGCTGCGAAGTCAATCGGCAGGTTGGCTCCGGTCAGGCGGCCGCTCGCGGAGTCTCGGAAGCGGAACGAGTTGAACTCATTGTGGACGCCGCAAGCGCTGGCGAGGTTCTTGATGCACTGGAACCCATGGTTGTCGAGGACGACGACCGTGAGCCGGATCCCCTCCTGGACCGAGGTCAGCAGCTCTGACGACAGCATCAGGTAGGAGCCATCACCCACGAGGACGAAGACCTCCGAGTCAGGCGATGCCATCTTCGCCCCGAGGCCGCCCGCGATCTCGTAGCCCATGGTCGAGTAGCCATACTCGACGTGATAGTCACCCGGCCGGGACGTGCGCCAGAGCTTGTGCAGGTCCCCGGGCAGTCCCCCGGCGGCCTGCACCAGGACATCCCCGGGGCGAGCCGCACGATTGACGATCCCGATCACCTCCGGCTGGGACAAATGGTCGTGGCCACGCATCATCAACACGCGGTCCACCTCCAGCTGCCATGCCTCCCGGAGCGTGGCCATATGGCTGCGCCGCTCGGTGGTGGCCCCAGCCCAGCCGCGCGCCTCCAGCGCCGTCTGCAGGTCGGCCAGGCCGGATCGCGCGTCCGCGACCAATCCGATGGCCGCGGCCTTCGCCGCGTCAAGCTCAGCAACGTTGAGCGCGATGAATTGGACCCCCGGGTCCTGCCAGGCCGTCCAGCTCGCGGTCGTGAAATCGGCAAGTCGCGTCCCGATCGCCAGGACGAGATCGGCGTCGCGCGCGGCCGCGTTGCCGGCCGAGCCACCGGTCACCCCGATCGCCCCGAGCTGCATCGGATGATCCCAGGGGAGCGCGCCCTTGCCACCTTGCGTCTCGACGACCGGCAGCCCGAACCGTTCCGCGAACATGCCCAACTCGGCGCATGCATCGCTGTACAGCACCCCGCCCCCGGCAATCACCAGCGGCCGTCGGCTCGAGATCAGGAGGTCCGCCGCGCGCACGAGCGCCGCTTCATCGGGGCGGGGGCGGGGAATGTGGTGGACACGCCGCTCGAACAGCTCGACCGGGAAGTCGAATGCCTCCGCCTGTACGTCCTGCGGCAAGGCAAGGGTGACCGCTCCAGTCTCGGTTGGGGAGGTGAGAACGCGCATGGCGGCCGGCAACGCGGAGATCAACTGTTCCGGGCGGTTGACGCGATCCCAGTATCTCGATACGGGACGCAGACAGTCGTTCACCGAGATGTCCTGCGTCTCCGGCCGCTCCAGCTGCTGGAGCACGGGCGCCACGCGGCGTGTCGCGAAGATGTCGCCGGGCAGGAGCAGGACGGGAAGCCGGTTGACCGTGGCGGCAGCCGCCCCGGTCACGAGGTTTGTCGCCCCAGGCCCGATCGAGGTGGTGCACGCGAACGCCCCGAGCCGGCGTCGTCGCTTGGCAAAGGCGACGGCCGCATGCACCATCGCCTGCTCGTTGCGCGCCTGGATGAACCGGATCCGATCCTGTGTCGCATGGAGTGCCTCGCCCAGACCGGCGACGTTGCCGTGCCCAAAGATCCCAAACACGCCATGGAAGAAGGGGGCTTCGGTCCCGTCACGTTCCACGGACTGCGCGATCAGGAACTCGATCGTCGCCCGGGCCGCCGTGACCCTGCGTGTCCTGTGCATGGTCGCTCCCCTCCTGCTCACCGCGCCCCGGGTTCCGCCTCAGGACCGCAGATGTACGGTCGTCGTCGAGGTCCGGGAAGCCCTCCCTCATCGACCCGGTCGCGCAGCCATGCCTCCACGTCCTCGAAGGTCGACCAGGGCTCGAAAGCCACCCCCCGCTGGCGGCAGATGGCCACCAGGTTTCCCTTGGCGAAGACGGTGTCCGCATAGGCGACCGCGTACTGATCGCTGAAGCCATCGCCGACGAACACGACGTGACGGCCGGCCGCCTGCTGCGCCAGGACCCGGGATCGCTTGCAGGTACCACAGACGGGACAATCGGGGTTGCCCGCGGGGAAGCTGATCCTCGGCCTCGCACCCCCGAACTCGATGCTTGCCGTGAACACCGGGATCTCGCCCAGGCCGAGTGCAGCCACCGCCGGCGACACGAAGAATCCGAGCCCGTCGCTAACGATCTCGATGACCGCGCCGAGGTCCCTGGCGGCGGCCACGAACGGGCCGAAGGTCGGGTCGTGTCCCTGATTCCGCAAGACCTCGCGAAGCGTCGATGGGTCCTGCGGCAGGAGGCCTGCCTCCGCCTCGAGGAGAGCGCGAGTCCCGATGGTTCCGGCACGGTACGCCTGCTCCAGGTCAAGCCATGCTCGCTCCGACGAGGCGACACGGACCAGCTCGTCGGTCACGTCGATGGTCGCGATCGTGCCGTCGTAGTCGATGAGGAAGGCCAGGTCGGGCGCGCGCTGACCGGGATCGCCGCTGGCGAGTTCGGAAGTCGACATGTCGAACGAACGATCCTTGTCGGCTGGGACGGGCCCGGGAGTAAGACTGGCTCACGTCGGCGGTGGGCCGACACACGGTCGGCCCACCGCCATTTGACGCGGCGCCGGTGAGACTACTTGAGCAGGACGTTCTTGGTGTACTCCTGAGCAAGCTCGGTCTTGTACGGAGCGGGGATCCAGGCGACGCCGTTCTGCGCCCGGTCCGCCTCGGAGATGATCGAGGGGATGCTGGTGAGGTCGGTCCGCGACGGGATCGAGCCCACGGTCTGGTTCATCAGCGTCTGGATCTCAGGGCTGGTGAGGAACTCGAGGAACAGGATCGCACCGGCCTTGTTGTGGGCATTCTTGACCACGCCGGCGGTATCACCACCGCCCGGAAGACCGAACGCGGGGATGTACATCTTGGTGCGCTGTGGAAGGGTCCCGTTGGCGACCGCAGCCTGCGAGTCGTCATCCCAGGCGACCGCCATCGAAGCGGAGCCCTGGTTGATCATGTCCATGTCCTCGCCGTTGGACAGCGTGACGTTCATGTTCGGGTTGTTCGTCTTGAGCCAGTCCCACGCCAGGTTCCAGTTCGCGATCTTCGCCGGGTCGACTTCCGTGTCGCCCACGTACTTGTCGAGCCCGCCGGTGAGGGCGCCGATCACGGACTGGACGAAGCCCCCGCCGGCGCCGCCCTTGTTCGGATCCGGATAGGCGAAGCCCTTCGGGTTTGCCGCAACCCAGGCGGCGAACTCATCCCAGGTCTGCGGCGGGGTTCGGGACGGCGGTGGGGTCATACAGCATGCCGATCTGGTTGCGGTAGATCGGGACAAGATAGCCACCCGTCTGGACGCCTTCCTGGACGGCCGCGAGCTTGGGATCGATGAGGCTGTGATCCGGCAGGGCGTCGTACACGGGGCCGTACCAGAGACCGGCGTCGATGGACGTCTTGACGTCCGCCCCGCCGATCAGCTGGACGTCGATCGTCCCCTGGTCGCGGTCCTTCTCGGCCAGGATCTTGTCGATCGCGTTGTTGCCGATCAGGATGCGCGCCTCGACCCCGTACTTCGCGGTGAACTGCTTGGCGACTTCCTTCCAGAAGCCCTCTCCCCACCAGGCCCCGAAGACAACGTCGCCTTCAACCTTGGCGGCCTCGAGCAGCTGATCCTGCGACATGGTCAGGTAGTCGGGAGCAGCACTCGGCGCTGCGCTGGACTCAGCCGCCTGGGAGGCGGCCGGTTCGGAGCTGGCCGGCGCCGTCGGAGTGCTCGCGGGCGTGCTGGAACATGCGGCGAGCGAAAACACGATCACGAGGGCGGCGCCGAAGTTCAATCTCTTGTGCACGATTCCCTCCACAACGTTGGGACACCTCTGGCGGGGCTCGCGAGGATGGGCCTCGCCCCGCAGAGCAGCGATCAGGTGATTCAGTGGCTTCGTGAGGCCATCCTCCTTTCGGTGAAGTGACCGGTCACGCCGGGGTCATGGCGACTCGGTGGCTCCGGGGCGCGATCGATTCCGCGGGTTGCCGGCTGGCATGTCCCACCGGATCGCAGAGTCAGGACCTGCATCCAGGTGAGGACCCCGACGGTGGATGACGAACTCGAACACATCTGACGCGTAGTGCTCCCAGGTGAGCAGCAGCCGCCGCTCAGCCGCGTCTCGGTCGATCTGCTCGATCACGAAGATCAGCGTTCCCGGCTCGACGTTGAGGCTGCTCGCCAATGACGTCGAGGCGATGTCGGGGCGGATCCAAGCGGTGCCGTCGACGACGGACAGACCGAGGCGCTCGGCCATGAACCGGTAGACCGACAACCCGTCCGCACGCAGGTCGTCCGGGTCGACGCCCGCCGCAGTGAACAGGGACGATGGAAAGACATCTCGCGTGAAGACAACGGGCCGACCATCGGCCGTGCGAACGCGCTCAAGCACGATGACGGGAGCACCGTTCTCGAGTCCCAGGCGCTCGGCCTCGTGCGCGGTCGCAGCCTGCCGTTGCAGGCGCAGATCGCGCGTCCCTGGCACCATCCCGTGCGCCCGGATCAGCTCCGTCGCGCTGAGGTTCACATCGAGGCTGCTGTGGAGGACATGGAGCGACCGGCGCACGAACGTTCCGTGCCCGTGGCGCCGGATCAACAGGCCGTCCTGCTCGAGCTGCATCACGGCCTCGCGCAGCGACGTGCGGCTCACGCCAAGGGCTCGAGCGAGCTCGATCTCTGGCGGGAGCTGGCTCCCCGGCGCCAGCTGGCCGTCGACGATGCGGGCCCGTAGATCCTCACGAACTTGTGACGTCAAACTTGACCGTGCTACCATTCGCCACCAAAGGTATGATGTCTAAGGTCTGAGGTCCGGACAGTAGCAGCGGCCGGACCGTCCTGTCAACGCCGACAACGAGGGATCGAGGCGAGTGAGCTTGTCGTGGATCCGGCCTGGGCGGCCGCTGGTCGTGGCGCATCGAGGGCTCCGAGCGCGGATCCCTGAGCAGACGATGCCGTCGTTCCGCGCGGCCATCGAGCACGGCGCCGAGATGATCGAGGCCGATGCCCTGCTCAGCGCCGACGGAGAGCTCGTCCTGATGCATGACGACACGGTCGATCGGACCACCGACGGGCGCGGCCGCGTGGCGGAGATGTCATGGGACGAGCTGGCGCGCCTCGACGCCGGGACCTGGTTCGGACCGGAGTTCGCCGGCCTGCGGATCCCGCGGGCCGTGGAGCTCATCGATCTCGCCCGGTCCGCCGGGATCGGACTGTGCCTCGAGGCGAAGGGCTCGACGACGGCCGAGGCGACCGCCGTCGCGGTCGCGCTCGCGAACCTGGTGGCCGCCCACGACGCGACCGCGTGGGCGTTCATATCGGGCTTCGACCACGCCGCCCTCGCTGCAGCCCGGGCGGCCGAGCCAGCGGTGCTCATGGCACCGGAGCGACTGCCAGAGCGTGGAGTCCAGCTGCCCGAGGAGACGCTGCGACAGGCGCTTGCCCTTGGATCGCCCGTGATCCAGCATCGATGGGAGCTGATCTCCGCGGACCTCGTCGACCACCTTCACGATGCCGGAATCGGGATCTGGGCGTGGAACACCAACGACCTGGGTAGTGTTCGCCTCTCGGTCGCGCTCGGGGTGGACGGCGTCATGGGCGACGACGTCGACCTGCTCCTCGCGGGGCGGTCGGACGCCGGAGCATGGCTCAGGCCCGAGATCGAGCGGTGAGAGCCCCCAACACGGAGCGCTGCGTGTCGTGGCAGTCCTAGAGATCGTCGACCTGTACAAGGAGTACGGGGGCCAGATCGCGGTAGACCATCTGACGCTGAGCGTTCAGCAGGGTGAGTTCGTCACCCTGCTCGGACCGTCCGGCTGCGGCAAGACGACGACGCTGAGGGCAATCGCGGGGCTCGTCGAGATCGACGGAGGTGAGATCCGCTTTGACGGCCGCCTCATGAACGATGTGCCCCCGCACAAGCGGTCGACGGCGATGGTCTTCCAGTCATACGCGCTGTTCCCGCATATGACGATCGCAGAGAACATCGCGTTCGGCCTGCGGATGCGCCACGTCGCGGGACCAGAGCGCCGGGAGCGGGTCGCCGAAGCGATGGCCATGGTCGGCCTGGAGGGGCTTGAGAAGCGCAAGCCGACGGAGCTCTCGGGGGGGCAGCAGCAGCGCGTCGCACTCGCCCGCGCCATCGTCACGCAGCCCGACATCCTGCTGTTCGACGAACCACTGTCCAACCTGGACGCGAAGCTCCGGGAGCGGCTCAGGATCGAGATCCGGGAGCTGCAGCGACGACTTGGCATCACGTCGATCTATGTCACCCACGACCAGGCCGAGGCACTCGTCATCTCGGACCGCATCGTCGTGATGAACAAGGGCCGCATCGAGCAGATGGGCGACCCGCTGCAGATCTACCGGCATCCGGAGACGCCCTTCACCGCGGAGTTCATCGGCCAGGCCAACGTCCTCGATGCGACGCTTGTCTCCGAAGACCCGGACGGCTGCCGGCTCGAGTCGCCGATCGGCACTCTGGTCTCCCGAGCACGACCGGCTGCCGGCGAGCGCGAGGTGCGCATCTCGTGGCGACCCGAGGACATGGTCCCGTTCGACGAGGGGGCGGGCAACCGGATCGTGGCGACCATCGCGCGCGTGACCTTCATGGGCAACCTCACCGACGTGGCCATCGACGTCGGAGGCACGACGATGCGCCTCGAGCGGCCCGGATCGGTCCAATGGCAGGTCGGCGACACCATCGAGCTGAGCCTTCCGGCCGATCGGATCCAGATCCTGCGATGAGGGCCGCGATGATCATCGGGACGCCGTTCTCGTGAGCCGACGGGACCATCGACTTCTGATCGGCGTGCTGATGCTGCCGGCGGTCGGGTTTGTCGCGCTGTTCCTTGCAGCCGTCCTGGTGATGACGGCGATGCAGAGCCTCGGCTTCTTCAGCTTCACGTCCACCGAGGAGGTTGGCCTGGGAAGCTGGGCAGCTGCCATCACCGGAGAGACGTGGGACTCCTTCTTCTACTCCGCCAAGATCGCGTTGGTGAGCGCCTTCGGGGCGCTCGTGATCGCCTATCCGCTTGCCCTCTATCTGCGCCGCAGCTTCGCCGGCAAGGGCGCCCTCAACGCGCTCATCCGCGTGCCACTGTTCATGCCGGCCCTGGTCGCGGCGTTCCTCATCCTCAACATCATGTCGTTCCACGGCATCTTCAACGAGGTGCTGGTGAGGATCGGCCTCCTTGCTGAGCCGCTGCGGCTCACGCACGATGACTGGGGCCTCGGCGTCGTCATGATCCAGATCTGGAAGAACCTGCCGTTCATCGCGCTGATCCTCACCGCGGTCATGGCGAACATCCCCGCCGACCTCGAGGCTGCGGCTCGAAATCTCGGCGCCGGCCCGTGGCGCGTGTTTCTCCACGTCCTGCTGCCCCTATCGATCCCAGGCGTCCAGACCGGCATCACGCTCGTGTTCATCGGCGTGTTCGGGGACTATGCGGTGAACGCGATCGCAGGCCCGCTCTACCCCGCATCGCTGTCGATCCGGATGTACCTGCTCGGACGGAACTTCGGGGAATGGGGCCAGGCCGCGGTCGTCGCGGTCCTGATCATGGCTGGCTCGCTGCTCTTCGCATGGCTGTTCGCGATCCTGGCGAGGGTCACGGTGAGGGTCGTCCGGTGACGACCGGGCGCACACAGTCGAGGCCGCTCGGGGCGAGGCTGGCACTCGCGATACGGGAGCACGCCGTGCCGGTCGCCCTGATCATCGTGGCGCTGGTGGTGGTCGGGGTCCCGATCCTCATGGCGGTCGCGTGGTCGCTCGTCGACCCGAACAACGGATGGTCCTACCCGGACATGCTCCCGCCCTCGGTGTCGCTCTACCAGTGGGACTACGTCTTCCGGTCCACCGACATCGTGCTTGCGATCGTCACGAGCTACGCGCTTGCCTCGGTTGCGACGCTCCTGGCCTTCATCGTCGCGCTGCCGATGGCGTACGCGATGGGCCGCTGGGCATTTCGCGGAAAGGAAGCGGTCAGGATCCTGATGCTCCTGCCGCTGGTGATGCCCGGGATGGTCGTGGCCCTGTTCCTGAGTCGCGTGTTCAACTTCTTCGGCCTGGTCCAGACCTTCCACGGCCTGGTCATCGCGCACACGTTGCTTGGTCTCCCGTACATGGCGCGACTGCTGTCCACGAGCTTCGAGGCGATCCCGGCCCAGGTGTCTGACGCGGCGAGCAACCTCGGCGCATCCGAGCTCGTCAAGCTCCGAACGATCTACCTTCCGCTCGTCCGGCCGGGGATCTTCGCCGGGGCCATCTTCACGTTCATTGCGAGCCTCGAGGAGTTCTCGCTGACCTATGTCATCGGAACCCCCGACTACCAGACGATCCCGACGATCCTGTTCTCCTTCCTCGGCCAACGTTTCGTTCGGACACAGGCATCTGTCGTCTCACTGGTGCTCCTGATCCCCAGCCTCGCGCTGCTGTTCCTGGCGGACCGCTTCCTCAAGAGCGACTACCTGTCCTCGGGCTTCAGCAAGCTCTGACGCGCCGATCTCATCGACATGCACACGGAAGGACCAACCATGCAGCTTTCTCTGTACACCGACTCCGTCGGCAAGCTCTCGCTGGAAGGGGCCCTGGATCTGGCCGTCGAGATCGGTGCGCCCGCTGTCGAGATCGCGGCCGGCGGTCAGTCATCTGCGCCCCACATGCGTATCGAGCGCCTCCTGGCAGACGCCGGTGAGCTCGAGCGCTTTCGCCGCGCGCTCGACTCCCGCGGGCTCCGGATGGGTGCGCTGAACTGCTCGTCCTGGGTGATGCACCCGGTGCACTCCGACCGACACGAGGGCATCATCCAGTCGACCATCGACCTCGCAGGGCGGCTCGGCGTGTCGACGATCGTGAGCATGTCGGGCTGCCCCGGCGATGGCCCCGGGTCAACGACGCTCAACTGGATCTGGTATCCGTGGCCGCAGGACGCCGTCGACCTCCGGGAGCGCCAATGGGACGCGACGGTCGCAGTCTGGCGACGGCTCGCCCGGCGTGCCGAGGACGCTGGGGTCACCCGGATCGCCTTCGAGCTCCATCCGCTGCATCTGGTCTACAACGTCCCGACACTGCTCCGGATGCGCGATGAGGTGGGGCCGATCATCGGCGCCAACCTGGATCCATCCCACCTGTTCTGGCAGCAGATGGATCCGCTGGCGGTGATCCACGCGCTGCGAGATGCCATCTATCACGTGCACCTCAAGGACACCCAGCTCGTCCCGGAGCAGGTGGCGCTCGCAGGGGTATTGGACGGGCGTCCGTTCGAGAGTCCGGCTGAACGCGCCTGGACGTTCCGCACCGTGGGCGTCGGCCATGGGCCGGAGTTCTGGTCGGCCTTCGTCGAGGGCCTCCGGGCTGTGGGATACCAGGGCGTCCTGAGCATCGAGAACGAGGACCCGTACCAGCCTGCGGAGGAGGGCGTACGTCAGGCAGCGGCGTTCATGCGACCGTTCCTGGCCGATCAGCCCAGCCGGGCCAGATGAGCTCCCTGGCGCGCGGCGTTGCGGTCGTCGGCTGCGGCAACATCGGCCTCAGCCGCCATATCCCCGCCTGGCTCGAACAGCCGAGCGGCTACCACCTTGCCGCCGTCGCCGACCCGGATCCGGGCCGTCGGCAGGCTGGAATGGCGGCCGGGGGCCTTGCCGCAGGTGACGCCGTCGCCGACGTGGCCGAGCTCCTCGAGCGGCCGGAGATCGGGGTCCTCGACCTCTGTGTGCCTCCGAACCTGAGGCCGGCGATCGTACGGGAGGCGGCGAGGCGAGGAAAGCACATCCTGACCGAGAAGCCCCTGGCGATCTCCCCGGCAATCGGAGAAGCCATGGTCGCTGACTGCGAGACCTCGGGCGTCACGCTCGGGGTGGTTCACAACTTCCTGTTCTTCCCCGAGATCGCCACGGCCTTGGGGCTGATCGGTTCGGGCGCGATCGGCGACGTCGAGGTCGTGATCCTCAACTACCTCGGTGCCGCAGACAACCCGGGTGCAGCCGCGTATCGACCCGCCTGGCGCCACGAACCGGCCGCATCGGGCGGTGGGGTCCTCATGGACCTGATCCATGTCGTCTACCTGGCAGAGGCGTTCCTGGGTCGGCCGATCGAGACCGCGTCAGGATTCGTCACGGCGCGGTCGGCAGGGGGCGTTGAAGGTCTGGCCATCTGCCGCTTCGAGAGTCGCGATTCCGTGGCCCTGGCCAACGTCGGCTGGGGAGACGGACCGGGAGGCATCGAGATCAGCGGCACCGAGGGACGGATCTCCATTCGATATGCCAACGGCGGAACGAGCCCATTCGCGCCGTTCGAACAGCTGGAGCTGACCGACCGTGGCGGCAGCCGCATCGTCGAGGTACCGCCGAGTGCCGGCTTCCTGAGCCCGGCGATCACCGACTTCGCTGCCGCGCTCGACCAGCGTGGGACGCCGGCAGCGGACGGCCGGCATGCGCTCCACATCCTCGAGGCCACGCTCGCGGCGTACGAATCCGCCGCGACCGGACGCGAGGTCGCGCTGCCCCTCGACCGGCGTGATCCGGTGTTCCTCGATGGGGCCCTCGGTATCGCCCGGCTCGACCTGTCGCCGCGGAGCGCCATCGTGCGACGACGGATCTTCGGGGTCGGCCTGGAGGGAGGCGGATCGGGGGTCCGGGCATGACTGGCGGACGGCCGATCCTGGGGATCGACATCGGCGGCACCAACCTGGGTGCCGCGGTCGCCACGGCCGATGGGCGTGTCCTGGCCAGTCTTCGTCGACCGAGTCAGGCGGCCGACGGTCCGGACGCGATGATCGCCCGGGTCGTCGACATGGGCCGAGCGGTCATCGCCGAAGCGACCGTCACGTTGGAGGACGTCGAGGCGATCGGGATCAGCTGTGGCGGGCCGCTCGATCCGGCCCGTGGCGTCGTGCACAACGCCCTCAACAACCCGGGCTGGATCGACATTCCGGTGGTCGATCGGGTCCAAGCCGCGCTCGGCCGACCCGCATACCTCGAGAATGACGCGAATGCCGCCGCGCTCGCGGAGCATCGCTTCGGGGCCGGACGGGGCGTGAGGAACCTGGTGTACCTCACGATCTCCACCGGGGTGGGCGGCGGCGTGATTGTCGATGGGCGACTCATCCACGGCGAGAACGGCAACGCCGGCGAGCTTGGTCATCTCGTCGTGCGTGCCAACGGCCGGCCCTGTCACTGCGGGTCCGTTGGCTGCATCGAGGCGTACTGCTCCGGCACCAGCATCGCGGAGCGCGCGCGAGAGATGCTGGTGGCACCCGGGTCAACCAGCAGCCTGCACGCGGCCGGGGGTTCCGATGTTCGCGCCGAGGATGTGGTGCTCGCCGCTCGTGCCGGCGACCCGATGGCACGTGCGCTCTGGGACGAGACCATGGACATGCTCGGAGCCGGCATCGTGAGCATGATCCACGCGTTCAATCCACACCTCGTGCTTCTCGGCGGAGGCGTGGCCAAGGCCGGCGACATGCTGTTCGAGCCCATTCGCCGGATCGTCTCCGACCAGGCGATGCCGTGGCTGGCGGACGGCGTCACCATCGAGGCGGCCCAGCTGGGTGACCTGGCGGGGATGCTGGGCGCGGTGGTCGTCGCGCTCGATGGTCGTGAGGCGCAGCGGAGCGGAGGATCCCAACATGAGGTCGGCGGCAGATTCCGCGTCGTCGACCCGGCTGACGACGGGGCGGTGTGGGACGAGCACCAGCGGGTCGTGTCGGACTCGAGTGCGCTCCGTCCGCAGGTACGGGCAATCGCCGAGCAGCTGTTCCGGGCGCTGAATGCCGGCCACAAGCTCATCGCCTTTGGGAACGGGGGAAGTGCCGCTGAAGCCCAGCATTTCGCCGCCGAGCTTCTCGGTCGTTTCAGCGCACCAAGGCGACCGTTGCCGGCCATCGCCCTGTCCAGCGACCCATCGACGGTCACCGCCATCGCGAATGATTTCGGGTATGAAGAGGTGTTCGCGCGACAGATCGAAGCGCTGGCGGAGACCGGCGACATCGCGATCGGGATCACGACCAGCGGGGGGAGCGAGAGCGTCGTGCGCGGTCTACGGGCGGCACGTGCGCGGGGGGCCGTCGCCGTTGCGTGGACAGGCGCCGATCCCGGACGCGCCGGTGAGGCTTCCGACCTCGTGCTCGCCGTACCTTCGATGACAACCGCGCGGATCCAGGAGGTTCACTCGCTGGCGATGCATACGATCTGCGGGATCGTGGATTCGCTGGCGTCGGAACATCGCGACAGCACGCCGCCGGGCCGCCCTCCCCTATCCGATCGTCAGTAGCCGTCGCGGGTTGTCGATCGTGATCCGGTCGATCTCGGCGTCGGACACCCCGGCGGCCCGAAGGCGCGGCAGGAACGTCAGCTGCAGGTGCGTGTAGCCATTGCCCTCGAATTGGCGCAGCTGGCTGTTGTGGCACACGTCCTGGCTGAGCAGGACGCGATCGATGTGGCCGCGGTGGAGCAGCTCGAGCACGAGCTCGACGACCTTGCCCTCGCCGTACTTCTCCATCGGCGTGAACGACATGCCCAGGAAGTCGAACTCGATCGAGGCGCCGCGATTGATCAGTGACAGGTAGTGGTCGAGCACCGGGTAGCTGTCGGCGTGACCGATGACGATGCGGCCGGGATCGACGCCCTCATCCTCGAGGATCGTCAGCTGCGCGGCGCCGACATCGCTCTGCACGGCGTGGGTCGAGACGGCCAGCCCGGTCCGGCGCGCCGCCCGGGCGACCGCCCGGAACACGCGCTCCTCGGCAGGTGAGACCCATGGCTTGTCGGTGCCGACCTCCCCCAGGATCCCGGTCCGGATCCCGGTGTCCCCCACCCCGACGGTCGCGTCGGCGACGAGCTCCTCGGCCAGGGAGTCGACCGATCGGCGGTCGATCATCGCCTCTGGCGGGTAGTACGCGGTCCGGTACCAGCCGCCGCCCATCACGATGTGGAGGCCGCTTTTCTCGGACAGCGTGCGCAGCCACAGTGGATCCCGCCCGTTCCCGGGCAGCGTCAGGTCCGCGAGCGCGGTCCCGCCCGCCTCGCGGAACAGGCGAAGCTCCTCCAGGATGACCGGCTCGTCGCGGGTCAGCTCCCAGTAGTCCCAGCGGTTCTGGATGTGCCACAGCGCGATCTGGGTGTGCTCGTGCGGCAGCGTGAACCCGAGCGTGCCCGGATCGACGGGCCCGCGGACGGTCATGACGTGCGACATGGAGCAAGCGTAGTCCGGGAGCGGACGCCCGGCTGCCCCGTCGCGGCGGCGGAGGATTGCGAATGGCCGACGGCCGCGGCGCACGGGGCACGCGCGGTCTGGCGCAGGGGGCACGGCGGACTGGGGCGGGCTCCCGCGGCGGACCCACGCCGGCACAGACCGGGATCCACGGTGCACCGAGCATCGATGCTCGGTATCGTCCTCCTTGCCGTCCCGCGCGTCCGGCGGCCCACGTCCCGCTCACCGTCACTCGGAGTCCTGATGTTCAGCCGCTGGGGTGCGTTCGTCTACCGGCGACGCCGGATCTTCCTCGTCCTTGCCATCGTGGTCGGCCTGGCCGGCGCGACCGGTGCCGGCCGCGCCGCCTCCGTCCTGTCGGCCGGCGGCTGGCTCGACCCGGGCTCCGAATCCGCCCACGTCTCGGATCGCCTTGCCGCCCAGTTCGGCGCGGGTCGCGGCACGCTGATCGCCCTGTTTCGCGGGCCCGCCGGCGCCGACGCGACGAGCGCCGCGTTCCAGTCCGCGATCACGCGCTCGCTCGCCGACCTGGTGACCGACCCGGATGTCGCCGGCACGGTGGGCTACGCGCAGACGGGCGATTCGCGGTTCATCGCCACCGCCGGGAACGCGGCCTACGTGGTGATCAACCTGACCGTCACCGACGAGGAATCGGTACCCCTGCTGTCACGCTTCGAGTCCCGGATCCGGCAGCCGGGCGACGGCATCCAGCTGCTGCTGGGTGGGTACGCGCCGCTGACCCGCGATTCGGCGAAGCAGTCCGAGGAGGACCTGGTCCGCGCCGAGACGGTGTCGCTGCCGATCGCCGCGCTCGTCCTCGTGCTCGTGTTCGCCTCGCTGCTCGCCGCCGGCATCCCGCTCCTGGTCGCGGGTCTCGCGATCCCCACCACCCTGGGCCTGGTCTGGATCGTCGGACAGCAGGTGGAGATGAGCATCTACGTCCAGAACGTGTCGACGATGCTGGGCCTCGCCCTCGCGATCGACTACTCGCTGTTCATGGTCAGCCGGTTCCGCGAGGAGCTGCACCGCGGGCGCACCGTGGGCGACGCCGTCGAGATCGCGGTCGCCACGTCGGGCAAGGCCGTCACGTTCTCGGGCATCGCGGTCGCGACCGGGCTGGGCGGGCTGCTCGCGTTCAGCGCCCCCGCGCTCCGGTCGTTCGGCATCGGCGGGATGCTGACCGTCGCGGCATCGCTGTTCTTTGCGCTCACCTTCCTGCCGGCGCTGCTGGGCATGCTCGGCACGCGGGTGGACGCGCTGTCGGTCGGCGGCCTGGTCGACCGGCTTCGCGGCCTGACCGGGCGAGCCCCACGGTCGGACGAAGGGCCGGCTCGCTCGCGGTGGGAGCGGGTCGCGAACGCCGTGATGGCGCGTCCGATCGTCGTCCTCATCCCGACCCTGACGCTGCTGATCGCCGCGGGCACGCCGTTCCTCCAGCTCGAGCAGGGCATCCCGGACGCGTTCGTGCTGCCCGCAGGGCTCGAGAGCCGCGATGCCGCGGTCGCACTTCAGCGCGACTTCGAGCCGGGCACGACCACGCCGATCATCGCGCTCGTGGACGTGCCCGGCGATCCCGCCTCGAGCACCAACGTCGCGGCGCTCGTCGGGTACGCGGACAAGCTGGCCGCCGTCGACGGGGTCGAGCGGGTCGAGAGCCCGTTCAGCAACATCCCCAACCCGGCCACCGGCCAGCCGCTCACCGCGCAGCAGCTGGCCGCCCTCTACGGGCAGCCGAAGTCGACCTGGCCGCCACAGCTCGTGGAGCTGTGGGATCGATACGTCCAGGGCTCGACCGTCCGCTTCGATGCCATCAGCCCCCTCCTCACGTCCTCGCCCCAGGGGACGGCGATCATCCCGGTCATCCGCGCGATCGACCCGGGTGCCGGCCTGTCCGCCGCGGTGGGCGGGTTTGCCGCGACCGGCCACGACTTCCTCCAGGCGCAGGCCGACCGCACGCCGATCGCGGTGGGCGTCGTCCTGATCGCGATGGGCGCGATCCTGTTCCTCCTGTTCGGGTCGGTGGTGCTGCCGGCAAAGGCGATCGTGATGACGCTGCTGTCGATCAGCGCGTCGTTCGGCGCCCTGGTCTGGATCTTCCAGGAGGGCAACCTCAGCGACCAGCTCGCGTTCACCTCGCCCGGGTTCACGATCGCGGGCAACCCGATCATCATGTTCTGCGTCCTGTTCGGGCTGTCGATGGACTACGAGGTGCTCCTCCTGTCGCGGATCCAGGAGGCCTACCGCCGCACGGACGACAACCGCGCGTCGGTTGCGGAGGGGCTGGCGAGGACCGCGGGCGTCATCACGGGCGCCGCAGCGATCATGGTCTCGGTGTTCGCGGCATTCGCCCTGGCCGAGACGATCACGATCAAGAGCATCGGCGTCGGGATGGCGATCGCGGTCCTGGTCGACGCGACGATCGTGCGCATCCTGGTGGTTCCGGCCACGATGCGGCTGCTCGGCCGCTGGAACTGGTGGGCGCCGGGGCTGATGTCCCGGTTCGCGGATCGGGTCGGGTTCAGCCACGTCGAGGACGAGGTGGCGATCCCCGCCCGCGACGCGCCGGCCTGACATGGCCGGGGGCGGCCGAGGCACGGGCGCCGGCCGAGGCACGGGGCGGCCGAGGCACGCGGGGCGGCGACCGAGCCGGCGGCGCGCGTCGGGGGAGCGGGAATGCCCCCGAAAGGTCGGCGGTCCCCGACATCCTGGCGCCTGGGCTGCGGCTGGTGCTCGTCGGGATCAATCCGGGCCGCGTGTCCGCCGCCGCGGCCGCCCACTTCGCCAATCCGCGCAACGACTTCTGGCGGCTGCTCTACGCCTCGGGCCTGACGCCGCGGCTGCTCGAGCCGCGGGAGCAGGAAGAGCTGCTCGCGCTGCGCATCGGGATCACCAATGCCGCGCTGCGGACGACGCCCGGGTCCGGCGACCTGCGGGCGGCGGACTTCGCGGGCAGCGCGGCTCGGCTGGAGCGGATCGCGCTGGTGCTCCAGCCCGCGGTGCTCGCATTCGTGGGCAAGGAGGCATGGCGCGGGGTGTTCGGACAGCGGCCGGAGCTCGGCCTGCAGGCGCGCCGGATCGGGGACACGCGGCTTTTCGTCCTGCCGTCAACCTCGCCCGCCAACGCCGCAGTCCCGTGGCCGGAGCGGCTGCACTGGTTCCGCGAGCTGGCCGCGATCGTCCCCGCCTGACCGCGCTA
This sequence comes from uncultured Chloroflexia bacterium, assembly GCA_963749705.1. Taxonomy (GTDB): domain Bacteria; phylum Chloroflexota; class Limnocylindria; order Limnocylindrales; family CSP1-4; genus CAIXZV01. The sequence goes on from CAVVNQ010000004.1 coordinate 267,246, forward strand.
CGCTCTGCGACGACGCAGCGGAGGATGGGCGGATGAGCGATCGACGGGACGAGCCGGTGCGGGGCGATGTCCTGGACGCGGGCCGGGTACGAGCCTACGGCTGGGAATGGACCGAGTTCGGCGGGTCGCGCAATCGAACCCGGCTGCCCTGGTTCGGGATCTTCCTGGTCGTGTTCGGCGGGCTCCTGCTGCTGCGCCAGGTCTATCCGTCGCTCGACACGGCGGGCTCGCTCCTGTTCCTCGCAGCGGGCGTCGCGTTCCTCGTCTCGTGGCTGGTCAACCGCGGCATCGGGTCGCTGTACCTGGGCTCGATCATCACCGCGCTCGCCGCCCCCGACCTGCTCGCGGCCGCCAGGATCGTCGAGGGGCCGGGGGTGGGCACGTTCTGCCTGGGTGTCGCGTTCCTGTTCATCGCGGCCGTCCGCGCGGCGAGCGGCGCGGGCTGGGGATGGCAGGCCGGCCTGGGCGTGATCCTCGCGGCGATCGGCGGGTCGAGCATCGCGGTCCCCGAGTTCAACGACCTCGTGTGGCCGATCCTGCTGGTCGTGCTGGGCGGGATCCTGCTCATCCGCGCATCGCGCGTCCGCGCCTGAGGCGGGTCGCTCAGGGCGCCGCACCTTCCGCGCGTCCTAGCCTCGCGTCGCCGCCCCGATCTCCGCGAGCGCGAGGTCGATCGCATCGCCCAGCCCGCCCGCGATCCGAACGAGCTCGTCGTCCGTGATGACGAACGGCGGCCCGAGCACGATGACGTCGCCATCGACGCCGTCGGCGTTGCCGGTGCCCGAGTACAGGAGCAGCCCGCGCTCGCGCGCGATGCGCACGATCGTCTCCGCCAGCCGCGATGCCCGCGGGTAGGGCTCGGTCGTCTCGCGGTCGCGCACCAGCTCGACCCCCACCATCAGCCCGCGGCCCCGGATGTCACCGACCGAGGGGTGGTCGCCGAGCCGGTCGCGAAGCAGACCGAGCAGCCGCTCCCCCTTGACGGCGGACGCCTCGACGAGCGACTCCGCCTCGAGGATCCGAAGGACCTCGCGAGCCACCGCCGCGCCCGTGGGCTGGTGCGAGTAGGTGAAGCCATGGACGAACGGACCGGCGCCGGTGACGGTGTCGTGGAGCTCGCCCGAGGCGGCGACGAAGCCGAACGGCCAGTACCCGGAGGTGGCGCCCTTGGCCGCGACGAGCAGGTCGGGCCGGACCCGCTCATGGTCCATCCCGAACCACCTGCCGGTGCGCCCGAAGCCGGTCATCACCTCGTCGGCGATCAGCAGCACCCCGTGCTGGCGGCAGACGTCGGCAACCGCGGGCCAGTAGCCGGGCGGCGGGGCGACGGCGCCCAGGGTGGCGCCCACGACCGGCTCGCCGACGAACGCGGCGACGGTGCCCGGACCGGCGGTGGTGAACGCGCGGTCCAGCTCATCCACCAGCTCCTGCGTCGTGCCCAGCGACTGGGACCCTGCGTAGGCGCCGCGGTAGGGGTATGCGGCGCTCACGTGCCGGAACCGACCCAGCCACCCCTCGTACGGCCGGCGCAACGGCCGGCGCCCGGACAGGTCGAGCGCCCCCAGCGTGTTGCCGTGGTAGCTGCCCCAGCGCGCGAACACGATCCAGCGGTCCGGCTCGCCGCGCGCGATCTGCGCGGCGCGGGCCAGCTTGAGCGCGGTCTCGATCGCCTCCGAACCGCCCGACACCGGGTAGATCGCCGGGTCCTCGACGGGAAGGTGGGCGGCCACCTCGGTGGCATACGCCTCGAGCGGCGCGGTCGTGAATGCGGATCCGTGCGCGTACGACAGGCGCGCCGCCTGCTCTGCGATCCGATCGGCGATCTCCCGCCGGCCGTGGCCGACGTTCACGACGACCGCGCCACCCGCGGCATCGAGGTACTCCCGGCCCTGTGCGTCGACGATCGTGGAGCCATGCGCCTCGACCGCGACCGCGGGGTTGGGCGACGAGGAACGGAGGAAGACGCGGCCGCTCATCGGCGCGCGACGGCATGGGGTTGGGTCACGCGCCGATTGTAGGCGGCACGGTCGGGCGGCGGGTCTCACGCATCCACGGCACCCGGCGCTGCGCCGGGCACCACGGCGCCCCGGGTTGATGCGGACCGGGGGAAGGGAGGCCGGTTCCGCGCCCGGGGCGTCGGGTTGTGTTGGGTGGACGGCCCGCGGAATCGGGCCCGGTCCGGTCTAGACGCGTCCCTTCGGCACGGTGTGCCAGTACGTCTTGTTGAACACGATCTTGCCCAGGTGCCACAGCTGGTTCGGCTTGGGCGGCCGGGGCGGATGGTCGTAGTCGAACTGGAGCAGCGTGCCCTTGCCGTCGCCGACCTCGAAGAAGCACATGACCTTGCCGCCATAGGTCGAATGCTTGCCCGCCGGCTTCTTGCCGAGCACCGCGGCGGCGACCCGTTCGGCGATGACGGGGGCCTCGAAGTGGGCGGTCGACCCCGCCTTCGAGAGGGGCAGGTCCGTGGTGTCGCCCAGGGCGTGGATGTTCGGGTAGCGGGGAATGTCCTCGTCGGCCTGGCCGGGCGCGGCCTTGGCGACGGTCTTGACCTGGAGCGTGTGGCGGTCGGTGGGCAGCCAGCCCGACTTGGGCGCGAGCCCGGAGTCGATCAGGAACTGCGCGCCCTTGTGCGGAGGCACGACGATCAGGAGGTCGTACGGATGCTCCTCGAACGCGTCGGTGATGGCCACCTTGCGCTGGGGGTCGATCTGGGCGATGCCCGCGAGCAGCTCGAGGTGGATGCCCTTCTGCTCGAAGATCGGGGTCACCATCTCGGACACGCTCTCGATCGTGAACGCCCGGTTGATCGGCGACAGGAACGTGATCTCGCTCTTCTCGCGCAGGCCGCGGGCACGGAGCTCGGACTCGATCAGGAAGGCGACCTCGAGCGGCGCCGGCGGGCACTTGTAGGGGATGCCCGCGATGCCGATCACGATCCTCCCACCCTGGAAGGCATCGAGCGCCTTGCGCAGCTTGGCCGCCGCGCCGGGGGTGTAGAAGTGATGCGCCTCGGTGTCGAAGCCATCGGTCAGCTCGGGCATGATCCGTGAGCCGGTGGCGATCACCAGCTGGTCGTACCGGAGCGTCTCGCCCGACGCAAGCTCGACCGACTGCCCCGTCGCATCGATGCGGGTGACCTTGTCGACCACGAGATCGACGTTGCCGTCGAGGAGCGACTTCTCCGACCGGACGAGACGTTCGGGCTTCTCGTTGCCCATGGCGATGTACATGTAGCCGGGCTGGTACGTGTGGCGGCCGGTCGCGTCGACGACGGTGACCCTGGCCTCCTGGCGCGCGATGGGCCCCTTGAGCTTGCGTGCGATGAGGTTGGCGGCGAGGGTCCCCCCCACCCCGCCGCCCAGGACGACGACCCGCTTCATGGGGCTACCGCACCTTCTCGACGATGATCTCGTCGAAGCCGTCGCGGGTGAACACGCCGATCAGGTTGTGGCCGGCCTTCTCGATCCACTTGGGGATGTCGGTCTTGCTTCCCTTGTCCGAGGACAGGACCGACAGGACGTCGCCGGTCTCGGCCTCGCGCATGCCCCGGATGAGCTCCATCAGGGGTCCGGGGCAGAAGCTGCCGCGGGCGTCGAGGGTGGTGGTGATGGCGGGAATGGTGGTGGGGGCGGTTGCGGTCTCAGTCATCGGAATGTCCCTTCCGGGGGATGCGGGCGATCGGAACCGGTACGGAGGGGGCCCGCACCGTTCGCCCGATCGGTTGGCGTCTAGATGAACAGCGGGGACGAGCCCTCGCCGACGTAGGACAGGTAGGTGGCGGCCCCGACGGGCTCGCCCATGCCCTCGATCAGGTCCTCGCGCTTGATGCCGAACATGTCCATCGTCATCTGGCACGGGATGAACTCGACGCCCATCGACTGGGCGATCTCGAGCAGCTCCTTGGGGCTGGCCACGTTGTACTGCCTGGCCAGCTTGCGCATCATCCACGGGCCCATGCCCAGGAAGTTCATCTTCGAGAGCTTGCGGTGGCTGATGCCCGGGCGCTGCATGAACGACATCATCTTCTGCATCCAGTTCTCGCCCGTGATGCGGACGTCGTCCCGGACGAAGGTCTGGAGGCCCCAGAAGGTGACGAACACCTTGGTCGGCATCGCCATGGCGCCGGCTGTGGAGGCGAGGATCATGGCCGCCCAGGTCTTCTCGAGATCACCGCTGTAGCAGATGATCGCGAGGCCCTTGGGCTGGACCTCCGCCTCCGGCGCGGGTGCCGGCTCGGGCAGGGTGTCGGGGGTGACGGGGAGGTCTGCGACAACCATCGTGTGGCCTACTTTCGGCGAAGGACGAAGCGGAACACGCCGCCGTCCGCGCTCTGCTCGACGATCTCGTTGCCGGTCGTCTTCGACCAGGCGGCGAAGTCCTTGACGGACCCCGGGTCGGTCGCGATGACCTCCAGGGTCTGACCGGATGCGAGGCCCTTCATGGCCTGCGCGGTCTTGACGATCGGCATCGGGCAGTTGAGCCCCTTCGCATCGACCGTCACATCTGCGGTGACCGTGCTCATTCGTTGCTCCTTCCCGCGGCGAAGCTCGCCGCCATGTGGGCTAGATGAAGACGACCTGGCCCTCGCCCGCGTTGAGGTAGAAGGCGGTCACGCCCTCCACGCCATCGACGAGCGGGTCGAGGTCCTCGGCCTCGAGGTGGAGGAGGTCCATCGACAGCGAGCAGGCCTGGATGTCGACCGAGCCGAGGTCCTTGGCCTGGCGGAGGGTCTCCGCCCAGCTGGCCTGGCCGGCCTTCGCCAGGGCATCGACGGCGGCCCGGCCACCGGGGCCGGCTTCCGGGGCGAGCCCGTGGTCGGCGTCGATCCTGGCCTTGCTGAACGCGTCGAGCGCCCAGTACTGGAGGAACACGTTGACCTGCTTGCCCAGCGCGGCTGCACCGGCGGTCAGCACGGCGGCGGCCTGGAGCTTGTCGTCGGTCCCGGAGAACAGGACCAGGTTGAGGGGTTCGTCCATGATGTCGTGCCTCGCTCAGCTACTGGATCTCGACAAGGTCTGACGTGACCTGATCAACGCTGGACAGGCGTCCGAGGCGGGAAAGCCGGCGGGTGAGGACGCCGCGCATCACGCCACAGGCGACGATCACGTCGGGATCCGACAGCCGGTAGCGAACCTCGCGGCCGTCACGCTCGGCGTCCACCAGGCCACTGGCTCGCAGCACCGACAGATGCTGGGAGATGTTGGGCTGGCTGACCCCGAGCTCGTCGGCGAGCCGGCTGACCTCGCACGGGCCTTCCGAAAGGCGGTGGAGGATCTCCAGCCGCCGGGGGCTCGCGAGGGTCTTCAGGATGTCTGCCTGCAGCACCAAGATCTCGTCCATGGCCCAAGCATCGCCATATGCGCAGATGCGCATGAGTGCCGTGGGTCATGTGGTGGGGTGCCGCAGCCCCCGGTCGAGGGGCCGGTCGGCCCGGTTCGCGCCGTGCGGATCGGCCTCCGCTCGGTTCGACGCCGGGCCGGGCGTTCGGCAACGGGCCATCGGCCATCGTCGACGCCAACCGATGCCACTCGCCGGTGACGGGCGGCACATCCATGCTGAGGATGGATCGGACGCCCGGAGACACCGGCTCCGACGCAATCGCCCGGGACACGAGGCGCGACGGTCGCCCCCTGGCCCGGTGATCGGAGGCGTCGATGCACGCGCAGACCGCCGAGGCCGCGACAACCCTCGTGTGGATCGACAGCGAGGAGGCGATCATCGTCCGCTGGGCCGACCGCGCGGCCGTCGAACGGATCCGCTCCGACGTACCCGGCCGGCATCGGTCGACCCCGCACGTGCGGGTCGATCCGACGACGCGTCACGGCGGCGGTGGCGCGACCGCGGATGCCGCCGAGCGGGCGCGGCGCAGCCACCTGCGGGCGTACCTGGATGACGTCGCCCGCCATGTCCCGGACACCGACGACGTGACGGTCGTCGGCCCCGGGATCGTGCGTGAACGGCTGGAGCGCAACCTGCGCGCCGAGGACCGGCTTCACGGGCGTCGGCGGCACGTGCGCTCCTCGGCGGCGGAGCGGCTGACCGAGCAGGAGCTCGTCGCCCGCGTGCGTGCCCTGGCGGGCGACGCACCGCGCCGCCAGGGGTTGGCGGGGTAGCCCCGGGACGGCGCGTGGTCGCACGACCGACAGGCAGGGATGGTCGGGCGCTCCGGCCCGCCGCGGGCAGTACTTCGGCCCTGCCGAAGCCCGCCGGACGGGGGCATCCTCGAGGTCGGAGGTGCCTGCATGGCCATGTCCACCCCGCTCGTCGATGCCCCACTTCGGCAGCTCGATCGCGGTGTCCCGGCGTTCCAGCCGGTCGTTGTCTCAACCGAGCGGTGCAAGGGCTGCGGCCTGTGCGTCGCCGCGTGCCAGCCCCACGTTCTCGAGCTCGATGTCGGCGTCGTCAACGCGATGGGCCACCATCCCGTCCGGCTGACCGACGCCGCGGGATGCACCAGCTGCGCCAAGTGCGCGCGGGTGTGTCCTGACGCGGCGCTCACGATCTTCGCCCGACCCAGGGGGGCGTGACGATGACCGCACACACGAAGGTCGCACCCAGGGCCGGCAAGCGCCCGCTCGTCGCACCCGGGGCCGGATCCGACCGGCCCGCGGAGGAGCGGGTCCTGATGAAGGGCAACGAGGCGATCGCCGAGGCCGCGATCGCCGCCGGCTGCGACGCCTACTTCGGCTACCCGATCACGCCCCAGGCCGAGCTGCTCGAATGGATGGCGCGCCGGATGCCCGAGGAGGGCCGGGTGTTCGTCCAGGCCGAGAGCGAGCTGGCCGCGATCAACATGGCGCTGGGTGCATCGGCCGCGGGCGCCCGCGTGCTGGTATCGAGCTCCAGCCCCGGGATCAGCCTCATGGCCGAGGCGATGTCGTACATGGCGGGCTCGCGCCTGCCGGTGGTGCTGGTCAACGTCATGCGCGGCGGACCGGGGCTCGGCAGCATCGGTGCCGCCCAGGGCGACTACCTCCAGGCGACCAAGGGCCACGGCCACGGCGACTACCGGACCCCGGTGCTGGCGCCGTCGTCGATCGCGGAGGCGATCGAGCTCGTCGGCGACGCGTTCACGCTGGCCGAGCGGTACCGCACCCCGGTCATCCTGCTCGCGGACGGCATCCTGGGCCAGGCCATGGAGCCCGTCGCGCCGCGGTTCCGGTCGATCGAGCGCACGCCGGCCGACTGGACGCTCGGCGGCGCCGAGGACCGCGCGCCGCGGGTGGTCAGGTCGCTCCACCTGCTGCCCGAGGATCTCGAGCGGCACAACGACACGCTCCAGGCCGTGTACGCGGACATCACCGAGCACGAGCGGCGATGGGCCGGCGAGGCGCTCGAGGATGCCGAGGTCGTGCTCGTCGCCTATGGGACGGCGGCGCGCATCGCGCGCACGGCCGTCGAGCGCGCCCGGGACGACGGGCTGCGGGCCGGGCTGTTCCGTCCGATCACGCTGTGGCCGTTCCCGGCGCCCGAGCTCCGCAGCGCGGCTGCCGGTGCCCGGGCGGTGCTGGCCGTCGAGCTGTCCGCCGGGCAGCTGGTCGAGGACGTCCGGCTGGCGATCGAAGGTGCCGTGCCCGTGTTCCACCACGGCCGGACGGGCGGCATGGTGCCCAGTCCCGACGAGGTGCTGGCGGCAACACGCCGCGCCTGGTCGGTGACCCCGATGACGAAGGAAGGTGTGCGATGACCGCGACGCCCGAGGTCGGACCCCTCGCGCTTCGACGGCCGGCGGCGGGTGAGCCCGACGCGCCGGCCGCACCCCGCACGATCTACCGCCGACCGGAGCTGCTGTCGGCGCAGCCCACCAGCTACTGTCCGGGATGCGGCCACGGCATCATCCACCGCCTGGTCGCCGAGGTGCTCGAGGACATGGACGTCGCGGGCCGCACGATCCTGGTCGGATCGGTCGGTTGCTCGGTGTTCGCCTACGACTACCTGCGGCTCGACGCGGTCGAGTCGCCGCACGGGCGCGCCGCGGCTGTCGCGACCGGGGTCAAGCGCGTCCGGCCGGACCGGATCGTGTTCACCTACCAGGGCGACGGCGACCTGGCCGCGATCGGCACCGCCGAGATCGTCCACGCGGCCGCCCGCGGCGAGCGGATCACCGTGATCTTTGTCAACAACGGGATCTACGGCATGACCGGCGGCCAGATGGCGCCGACCACGCTCGCGGGCCAGCACACGACCTCCAGCCCGAACGGCCGCGATGTCGAGACGCAGGGGTATCCGCTGCCGGTGACCGAGATGCTGTCGCTGCTGCCGGGGGTTGCGTACGCCGCCCGCGGGTCGGTCGCGGATCCGGGTCTCATCGGCAAGACGAAGGCGATGATCCGGCGCGCGTTCGACGTCCAGGTCGAGGGCCACGGGTTCGCGATCGTCGAGGTGCTCTCGACCTGCCCCGTCGGCTGGGGCATGACCCCGACCGAAGCCATGGACCACCTCGCGACCGAGGTCATGGACGCGTATCCCGGCGGCGTGTTCGTCGACCGGGCCAAGGGGATCGCCCCGTCGCTGCCCGCGCCGATGGGCCGGCCGCTCCGGGCGTCGGGGACCGAGGCATGACGATGGAACGCTCCACGCTGTTCGCCGGGTTCGGCGGTCAGGGGATCCTGTTCGCCGGCAAGGTGCTCGCCCAGGCGGCCGTGCTCGAGGGACGCGAGGTCATCTGGATCCCCAGCTACGGCCCCGAGATGCGCGGCGGGACCGCGTCGTGCACGGTCATCGTCGCCGATCGGCCGATCGGGTCTCCCGTCGTGGATCGTGCCGACCACGCCGTGGTCCTCAATCCCCCGTCGATGGCCAAGTACGAGCCGCTGGTCGCCCGTGGCGGGCTGCTGGTCGTCAACACCACGCTGATCGAGGCGGAGCCGCGGCGCACGGACATCGAGGCGCTGCAGGTTCCGTGCACCTCGCTCGCCCGTCGCGCCGGCGACGACAAGCTGGTGTCGGTCGTCGCGCTGGGTGCCCTCATCGGCCGGCGCCCGTTCGTCGAGCGCGAGAGCGTCCACGAGGCGCTCAGCGTGCTGCTCGGGTCGCGCCGCGCGGAGATGGTGGAGCTCGACGTCGCCGCGTTCGATGCCGGCTACGAGGCGGGTCTGGAGTCGGTCATCGCCTGATCCCGCGCCGCCGCGGGAGGGCACCGGCCGGCCCGACCGCACGACCGGTCGGGCGCGGGGACCCACCCGGTCGTGACGATCAGCCCTCGGGCCCGGGCGTCCGGCACTGGATGCTGGTGACAGGTCCGCGACGGCGGACCGGGAGCTGACGTTGACCGTACCCGCTCACGCGCGCCTGCCACCTTCCGCTTCCGCCACGGCGGATCCGGGATCCGGTCCCGTGCCGGCGGCGGCAATCGAGGGGCCGTGGCGTCTGCCGGCCGAAACGGTCGCCACCCGCCTGGGCACGGATCCCGGACGCGGGCTCGACCCCGCGGAAGCCGGAAGCCGCCTGGTCCGTTTCGGCCGCAACGAGCTGCTGGACCGCAGACACACGTCCGTCTGGCAGGTCCTGGCGCGGCAGGTGACGAGCCCGATGATCCTGGTGCTGATCGGAGCGGCCGCGATCGTCGCGTTCATCGGCGACCTCAAGGACACGGCCGTCATCCTGGCGATCGTCGTGCTCAACGCCCTGATCGGATTTACCCAGGAGTATCGCGCCGAGCGGGCGATGGCGGCGCTGCGGCGGCTCACCTCCCCTGTCGCCACCGTGATCCGGGGCGGCATGTCGCTCAGCGTTCCGGCCCCGGAGCTCGTCCCCGGGGACCTGGTCTCGATCGCGGTGGGCGACTTCGTGGCGGCCGACCTCCGACTGGTTTCCGCCAAGGCGCTGCGCATCGACGAATCGACGCTGACCGGCGAATCGGAGCCGGCCGACAAGTCGACGGATCCCCTGCCCGATGTCACGGCGGCGCTGCTCGGCGACCAGGTCAACATGGCGTTCAGCGGCACGGCCGTCACCTTCGGGCGCGGCACCGGGATCGTGGTCGGCAGCGGGATGGCGACGGCGATCGGCCGTGTGGCGGATCTGCTGCAGGGGCAGGCGGACCAGCAGACCCCGCTCCAGCACCGCCTCGCCCGCCTGGGGGCACAGCTGGCCGGGATCGCGGTCGCCGTGTGTGCGGTGGTGTTCGCGATGGGCATGGCGCGGGGCGAAGCCGTCGAGACCATGTTCCTCACCGCTGTCAGCCTCGCGGTCGCCGCGATCCCCGAGGGCCTGCCGGCCGTGATCACCATCGCGCTCGCCCTCGGCGCCCGGCGGATGGCCGCACGACGGGCGCTCGTCCGCCGGCTGCCGGCGGTGGAGACACTGGGGTCCGTCAGCGTGGTCTGCTCGGACAAGACGGGCACGCTCACCGAGAATCGGATGCTCGTCGAGCGGGTCTGGACCCCGGCCGCGGAGTACCGGACGACGGGGGACGGCTACGGCCCCGGCGGCACCATCGAACCGGCGCCCGACGGTGACGAGCGGTTCGACGCCCTGCTGCGGGTCGCGGGCATCTGCAATGACGCTGCACTTGTGCCGCCGGTCGATCCTGGTGGCGCGTGGTCGATCACGGGCGACCCGACCGAGGCCGCCCTGCTGGCGCTGGTCGCCCGGCACGGGACAGATCGCGATGCGCTCTGCGAACGCCACCCGCGAAGCGAGGAGCTGACCTTTGACGCGAGCCGCCGCCGGATGATGACCCTCCACGCGGATGGTGATGGAATCCTCGTTGCGCTCAAGGGTGCGCCCGAGGCCGTGATCCCGCTGCTGGCGCCCCAGGAGGCAGGCCACGCGGCGGAGGCCCTCGAGGTTGCCGCGCGCCTCGCTGCCGACGGGTACCGCGTGCTTGCCCTCGCCGATCGACGGCTGGCGGCGATCCCGGCACCGATCGCGGCAGCCGAGCATGACCTCAGGCTGGTCGGCCTGGTGGCCATGCAGGATCCTCCGCGACGCCAGGTCGCGGCTGCGATCAGCGCCTCCCGCGCTGCCGGGATCACTCCCGTGATGATCACCGGGGACCATCCCCTCACCGCGGGCGCGATCGCCGCGCGGATCGGCATCCTGGGCGACGGCCGCATTGCCGTGACCGGAGCCGACCTCGAGGCGATGAGCGCGGACGAGCTCGCGCAGTCGATCGACCGGATCGGCGTGTACGCCCGGACCAACCCGGAGCAGAAGCTCGACATCATCGCGGCCTGGCGCCGCCGCGGCGCGGTCGTCGCGATGACCGGCGATGGCGTGAACGACGCCCCGGCGCTGCAGCTCGCCGACATCGGCGTCGCAATGGGGATCACCGGGACCGAGGTCAGCAAGGAAGCGTCGGACATGGTCCTCGCGGACGACGACTTTGCGACCATCGTGGCGGCGGTCGAGGAGGGCCGGCGGATCTACGACAACATCCGTCGCTTCCTGCGCTACATGCTGACCACGAACTCGGCGGAGATCTGGGTCATGGCAATGGCGCCGGTGCTCGGGCTGCCGATCCCGCTGCTCGCGGTCCAGATCCTGTGGATCAATCTCGTCACCGACGGTCTGCCCGCGCTCGCCCTGGGCGTCGAGCCGGTGCATGCCGGGACGATGTCGCGACCACCACGGCGACGCGACGAGTCGATCCTCGGTGGCGGTCTGTGGCAGCAGGCGCTGTGGGTCGGCGCCCTGATGGCGGCGGCGACGCTCGTCCTGCAGAGGGTCGCGATCGAGGCGGGCTGGGCGTGGCAGACGATGGTGTTCACGACGCTCGCGCTCCTCCAGCTGGGCAACGCGGTCGCGGTCCGCTCGACGACGGCCAGCACGCTCAGCCTCGGGATGCGCTCGAACCTCCCGCTCGCCGGAGCCGTCCTGGGCGGCGCGCTGCTCCAGCTGGCACTGGTCTACGTCACACCGCTCCACGCACTGTTCGAGACTCAGACGCTTGGCCCGCTGGAGCTCGCCGTCGTCCTCGGGGTGTCGACGGTCGGCTTCGTCGCGGTGGAGCTCGAGAAGCTCGCCCGCCGCCACGGCTGGCTCGCCCGGCGCAGCGAGCGCGCCCAGTGCCGGCCGGGCAGGACGCCCGCGTGAGCCACGCCGCCGAGCGTCCGCGCTGGCTGCGCGCCGGATGGCGCGACCTACGCCGCCGGATGGCGCGACCTACGCCGCCGAACGCCCGAGTGAGCTACGCGCCGGATGGCGCGGGACCGACCTCGGGCGCACCGGGCGCGGCCGGCGGAACCTCGGCGTCGTAGACCGCGGACATCGCGCGGACCAGGTCCGTCGTCGAGATCACGCCGATCGGCAGGCCGTCGTCCCCCGGGGCGACGACGACCAGGCGATGGACGTGGTGCCGCTCCATCTTGCGGGCGGCCAGCACCAACGGGGCATCGCCGTGCACGGTCAGGGCGGGGCTCGTCATCAGGTGCCGGACCCGCAGGTCGGACCAGTTCGCCCACAGGTACTCGGTGGCGCGGGCGCGCAGCAGGTCGGTCTGGCTGATCACCCCGACCAATGTGCTCGCGCCGTCGACGACCGGGAGACCGTGCACATGGCGGCTGTCCATGAGCCGGGCCGCCTCGGCCAGCGGCGCGTCGGCACGCACCAGGACCGGGTCGATCGCCATCAGGTCGCCGACCTGGCGCGGCGCATTGGGTGTCACGGCGTTCACGCTCGCACCTCCGCGGGCGGCTGCCCGCACCCGGCGGCCCGGCGCATGGCGACGGGACGCCTCGTTTGGGCCGTTTCGGCCACGTGGATCACGGTCATCTCCCCTCCCGTCCGCGCTACCCGGATGCGGTCGGCTTGCCGGGCACCCGTGTCAGCCGGCTCAGCTCCGCGGCGATGGCCGCCTGGAACGCGGGCATGTTGAGACGCACCGAGCGCGACAGCGGCCGGCCATAGCCGAACCGTCGCCCGCCGATCCCGACGAACGAACCCTCGGGCAAGCCACCCGGCCGGAGGGTCTGCGCGAGACCCAGGACCTGGTCGACCGGCAGCTCGTGCGACGATCGCGGCGTTGGCGCGTCGGCGTCGCCGACGATCTGGTGGATGGGCAGGGTCACCACGTGGCCGGGGGCGATCCCGACCGCCGCGTCCACGACGATCGCGAGCTCGCCGGCCCGGACGTCGATCAGGTCCTCGACCCGCAGGTGGCCGCAGCGGCGCACCTCCAGGCGCTCGAGCATGGCCGTCGGCAGCGATGGCAGCAGTGTGGCGATCGCGCTCAGGGCCGCACCGTCGTCACCGCGGTCCGCGTTGCCGCACACGAGCAGTCGAACGGTCGGCGGAGCGAGCTGGGTCATTCGAACCCCTCCCCTGCCCCCGCGTCCGCGATCCGGAGATCGAGGAAGTGGGTGGCGCAGCTGATGCACGGGTCGTAGGCCCGGATCAGCATCTCGAGGCGATGGGTCGCCTCCGCATGCGGGAGATCGAGGATGCTCGGGGCGAATGCCGCGAGGTCGGCCTCGATGGCCCCCTGGTTCTGGCTGGTCGGCGGGACGATCTGGGCGTGCACGACGTGCCCCCGCTCGTCCACCTCGTACCGGTGATGGAGCAGGCCTCGCGGTGCCTCCGTTGACCACGCCGCCACGCCGGCACGGGGCGTGAACTCGACCTTCGGCCGGCTGGGCGGGCGGTACCCGTCGATCAGGTCGCGGGCCTCGGCGCAGGCGTGGAGCAGCTCGACGGCGCGGGCGACGATCGAGCGGTGGATGTTGACCCGGATCTCGTCGCGCAACCCGGTCGCCTCGAGGGCCTCGCGGGCCATCGGGTGCAGCGTGTCCGCGGTGAGCGCGATCCGCGCCGTGGGACCGAGCAGGTACACCCGTCCGTCGCGGGTGCGCGCATGGAGCGCGTTGGTGCCCTCGATGTGGTGCTCCTCGAAGGCCTCGCCCCAGGCGCCGGGCGCGAGGTCGAGCCCGTCCGTGGACACGATCCGCCCGTCGTTGTAGGGATACTCCGTCGTGTGCCGCATGGCCACCAGCGGCTGCTCGTGGACCAGCGCCGGGGGGTCCCAGGTCGCGACCAGGCGAACGGTCGCCGCCGCCTGGTCGACCGCGGCGTCGAGCGCCTGCCGCACGGTGTCGAGGTCCGCCCGCCGGGGCACCCGCGAGAACCCGCCGACACGCACCGAGATCGGGTGGACGGGCCGGCCGCCAAGCGCGGCGATCAGCTGGTTGCCGACCCGCTTGATCGCCAGCCCCTGCTCGACGACCTCGCGGTGGTCGGCGGCCATCGCGAGCGCGGACGGATAGCCCAGGAAGTCCGGCGCGTGGAGCAGGTAGATGTGGAGCGCGTGGCTCTGGATCCACTCCCCGCAGTACAGGACCCGGCGGAGGGCTCGAACGGCCGGGTCGATCTCGATCCCGTACAGGTCCTCGAACCCGTGGACCGCGGACATCTGGTACGCGATGGGGCAGATCCCGCAGATCCGGGCCACGATGTCGATGACCTCGTCGCCGGTGCGGCCCACGACCAGCCGCTCGAAGTACCGCGGCGCCTCGAAGATCTTCAGTCGCGCCTCGACGACGTCCGTCCCGCGGACCTTGAGGCTGAGGGTGCCCTCGCCCTCGACCCGGGTCAGGTAGCCGACCTTGAACTCGCGCTCGCCGCCCGGGGCGTCGACGACGAGCGTGCCGCCGTCATCGCCGTGCATCGTCGGCTCCTTCCGTCGGTTCGTCCGTGCCGGCGGCGACCGGCGGCGTCGCGGGCAGGACCCCGGGTGGGCCTCCGTGCTCGTCGATGACCCCGCGGAACGGCGCCGACCAGGCCGTGAACCCGGCAAACAGGCGGCTGACCTCGACCCCCTCGCGGCCGTCCGCCGCGAACGTCCGCCCGAGGCTGGCCGGGTTGGCCTGCTCGCGCGGGCCGTAGCAGCCGTAGCAGCCGCGCCCGAACCGCGGGCACAGCGCGCCGCAGCCGCTTCGGGTGACCGGCCCCAGGCACGGGATTCCCTGCGAGACCATCACGCACACGACGCTCCGGCGCTTGCACGCCAGGCACACCGCCTCGTCGCGGATCTGGGGGCGTCGCCCGACGGCCACCGACACCAGCAGCTCGCGCAGCTGGTCGGCGCTGATCGGGCACCCGTGGAGCTCGGCGTCGACCTCGACGTGCTCCGAAACGGGGGTGGCCGTGGCCAGCGACTCGATGTACTCCGGGTGCGGGTAGACCGCCGCCCGGATCGCATCGTGGTCCGACCAGTTGCGCAGGGCCTGGATGCCGCCGTAGCTCGCGCACGCGCCGATGGTCACCAGGCGCTTGGCCTGCTTGCGCAGCTCCACGATCTCGGCCGCCTGGTCGGGCGTGCTGACCGAGCCCTCGACCAGCAGCACGTCGTACGGGCCGGCCGAGCGGCTGGAGCTCGCCTCCGGGAACTCGACGATCTCGAAGCGCTGCGCCAGGTCCAGGAGCTCGGTCTCGAGATCGAGCAGCGTGAGCTGGCAGCCGTCGCAGGAGGCCATCTTGACGACGCCCACCCGCAGCCGGGGCTTGGTGGCGGTCGACGGCATCAGATCCCCTCCCGGCCGAAGATGTCGCCCAGCTCGGACAGGGCGAACACCGGGCCGTCCTTGCATACGAACAGCCGACCCATCTGGCAATGGCCGCACAGGCCGATCCCGCATTGCATGTGCCGCTCGAGGGTGACGAAGATCCGGTCCGGGGCGAGCCCGCGGTTCTCCAGCGCGTCGACCGTCGCCTCCATCATCCGCTCCGGCCCGCACACGAACGCGAGCGAACGACTGCCGTCCCAGGTGGCCCGGTCGAACAGGTGGGTGACGACGCCGACCGGACCCGTCCACTCGTCGCCCGCCCGGTCCACCGTGAGCTGGACGTCGATGTCGCCGCGGGCCGCCCAGGCCCGCAGCTCCGCCTGGTACAGGTGATCGGCCGGTGTCCGCGCCCCGTAGTAGAGACGGATCGCGTCGAACCGGTCGCGCTTGGCCAGCAGCCCGTCGATCAGCGGGCGCAACGGCGCAAGGCCGATGCCGCCGGTCACGATCACGACGTCGTGGCCGATCGCGCGCTCGATGGGCCACGAGGAGCCGAGCGGGCCGCGCAGGCCGATCTCATCGCCGGCACCGAGCCCCACGAGCGCAGCCGTCGCAGGACCCGCCGCCCGGACGGTGAACTCGATCGAATCGCGGCCGAAGCGCGAGATCGAGATCGGCAGCGGCGGGAAGGCCGGGATGTCGATCATCGCGAACTGGCCGAACTCACCGCCCAGGAACGCGGCGTCGACGTCGCCCACGGTCAGCGTGGTCACATCCGCGGTCTCCGGGTGCACGGCCAGGACCCGCGCCGTCACGTACGAGCCCGGGGTCGCGGCAACCGGTGCCGGCTTGGCCGGCTCCGGGCGAGCCGCGAGCGGCGGGGCGATCGCGAGCAGCTCCTCGCGCACGTCGATCCCTACCGGGCACCAGGTGATGCATCGTCCGCAGCCGACGCAGCCGGAGGTGCCGAACTGGTCGATCCAGGTCGCGAACTTGTGGGTCAGCCACTGGCGGTACCGGTCTCGCGGCCGGCTCCGGAAGTTGCCGCCGGCGACCCGCGCGAAGGCGGCGGTGAAGCACGAGTCCCAGACCCGCTCGGAGGTGGACGTCTTGCCCTCGAGGTCCGTCTGCTGGATGACGCTGTTGCAGAAGCAGGTGGGGCAGACCATCGTGCAGTTGGCGCACGACAGGCAGCGCTCGGCGATCTGCGCCCAGCGGGGGCTGTCGAACTGGGCCATCAGGCGGTCATGGAGGCCCGCGGTGGGCACCGGATCGCCCATCCGGGTCGCGACGGCGGCAACCGCGTCGGTGGCGGTGGTCACCTGGGCCGTGTCCGCGCCGCGAACCGGCAGCCGGGCCAGGATGTCCGCGCCCGCCGGCGTGCCCACCTTGACGACGAACCCGTCATCCAGCTCGGTGAGCGCGAGGTCGTAGCCGGATCGCACCTCGGGACCCGTGCCCATCGAGGTGCAGAAGCAGGTCGACGACGAGGTCGTGCAGTTGACCGCGATCACCAGCACCTGGGCCCGTCGCGCGCGATAGTCCTCGTCGGTGTACGGGCCACCCAGCAGGACGCGGTCGTGGATCCCCATCGCGGCCAGCTCGCACGCCCTGACGCCCAGGAACGCCAGCCTGGGGGGGTCGACCGGGACGCGCTCGAACGACACGGCCTTGCCCTCGCGGTGGCCGACGTTGAGCGTGACCGGAGACGGGAACGTCCAGCGCTTGGGGCTGATCGGGCCGACGGTGTAGCCGAACACCCGCTCGTCGTCTCGATCGACGAGGCGGTAGCTGCCGGGCGCCTGCTCCGCGCCCATGCCGACCGGCAGGTCGTCGGCGCTCTCGATCTCGGCGTACGTGATCGCTCCGTCGACCAGCGTCGGGCCGACGACCGTCCGGCCGTCCCCGCGCAGCAGGTCGATCAGGACGCCGAGGTTCGCGCGCGCGAGGAACCAGGCGCCGGCGGTCCGGCCGGCCGCATCGTCGGCGGCCGTGACGGCCGTCGCCACACCCGCGGGTCCGGGGTACGGGAGGTAGGACGGATGGTCACCGTTCACCACGGCTGGATCTCCCGCCGTCCCCACTCCTCGCGGGCGAACAGGTCGAGCAGCTGGAGCCGGGTCGCGGAGAGGCGCCGGCTGACGGCCACGAGGATCCGTGGATAGACCGACGCCGCAAGCGCGTGGTCGGAGCGCAGCAGCGCGCGAAGCCGCTCGCCCTCGAAGTCGAGCAGGCGCACCGGCTCGATCGCGACGGCCGTCGCCGTCCCCCGGTGGGGAGGCACGACCGCCGACCAGCCGAGGACGTCGCCCGGCTCGACGGTCAGGATCGTGACCATGCCGCGCTCCGGGATCAGCATCCGCAACGCGACGCGCCCCGACAGCACGATGGCGAACGCCTCGGTGACCTGTCCCTCGCGCGTCAGCTCCGCGCCCGGGTCAACGTCCTTCAGCTCGGCGATGCCCGCCAGGCGAGCGACGGTCTCGGGCGACAGCCCCGCTCCGAACCACGAGGCGCTGAGGGCCGCGACGGGATCCGTGGACGGCAGGGAGGGCGACGACGAGGCTGACATCGAGGCTGACCTCACTCGTTGTGGGTTCGGACTGCGCGATCGGATCGCGCACGCCGGGCCCGCACGGCAATGCTCCGCCGCGGGCGGGCCGAGCCGGGAGTGCCGTCGGTCCCGGTGCGCCGGGCCGGTCGGCTGGAGCACCGCGCCGTCGGGCGCGGGCAGGGTGACGCCGCGCACGCAGACCGGCCGACTGCCGCGAGACTCACGCGAGCCGCCTGAGGCGCGCGACCAGGCCGGCCGCGTCGACATCGGCGGACGCGGACTCTTCGCGGATCGACTCCGGCCGGTGCCCGATCGCGACGATCTCGCGCTCGAGCGCCGTGCGCAGGTCGTCCACTCCGAGGACCACGACCCGGTCGACGTCGCCGATCCGACGCGCGATCTGCGCGAGGACGGGCGGCATGTCGCCGGATGCGCGCGGCATCGGGAGGTCGAGGGAGACCGGCTCCCCGGTGGCGGCGCCGCGGACGATCATGGCGTGCCCGCGGTCGATCCAGACCACCGCATTGACACCGGACCTGGCGTGCTCGCGGGGCGGGCGGGTGCGTGTGGTTCCGTGCATGGCGTTGTCTCCTGGGGGCGACTCCATCGTCGATCCGGCCGGCCTTCGGCTTCGCCTGCCGTTCGTCCCGATCGAGCCGCCGCACGGTCCACCGGATCAGTGACCCGTCCCGGCAGGGGCATGACGTCAAGCCCGCTGCAACCCGGGCCGGTCCGGGCCTTCGGTCATTGCGTCGTGCCGTCTCGGGCTGCGAGGACTACCCTCGCGACATGCGCGCAATGGTGCTCGAGGCACCCGGACCGGCCGGCTCCAGCCCCCTGCACGCCCAGGATCGGCCGCTGCCGAGCCCGAGTGAGGGTGAGCTGCGGATCCGGGTCTCGGCGTGCGGCGTGTGCCGGACCGATCTCCAGATCTGCACCGGCGACCTCGCGCCGCGACGGTTGCCGATCGTGCCGGGTCACCAGGTGGTGGGCGTCGTCGACGCGCTCGGGCCCGGCGTCGACGGCTGGGCCGTCGGCGAGCGCGTCGGGGTGACCTGGCTGGCCGCGACCGATGGCACGTGCCGGTTCTGCGCCAGCGGTCGCGAGAACCTGTGCGAGGCCGCGACGTTCACCGGTTGGGATCGCGACGGCGGGTACGCGGAGGCCATGGTCGTCCGTGCAGCATTCGCCGTCCGCCTGCCGGCCTCGTTCCCGGACCTGTCGGCGGCACCCCTCCTGTGCGGCGGGGTGATCGGGTACCGGGCGCTTCGGGTTGCCGGGATCGGCCCATCCGCCGCCGGTGCCCGCCTGGGCCTGTACGGGTTCGGCGCGTCCGCGCGACAGGCGCTCCAGGTCGCCCGCGCGTGGGGTGTCGACGTCTACGTGGCCACCCGCTCGCCGGTGGAGCAGCGGCGGGCGCTCGAGCTCGGCGCACGGTGGGCGGGCGGCATCGAGACCCGTCCTCCGGTGGCGCTCGACGCGGCCGTGACGTTCGCGCCGGTGGGTGTCGTGGTTGCCGCGGCGCTTCGAGCGCTCGATCGTGGCGGGATCGTCGCGATCAACGCGATCCACCTGGACCAGCTGCCCGCGATGCCCTACGACGACCTGTGGTGGGAGCGATCGATCCGGAGCGTGGCCAATGTCACCCGCGAGGATGCGACCGAGTACCTGGAGCTGGCGGCGCGGATCGGGCTCGCGACGGACATCGAGACGCATCCGCTGGCCGATGCGAACATCGCCCTCGCGCGACTGGCGTCCGGGCAGGTGGCCGGGACCTCGGTCCTGACCTGCACCTGAGCGAAGTTCGAACGATCGGCACCGGTCGAGCGTCCATCCGGGAGCAAGTTCCAGACCTGCATTCCGGGGAGGGGCCATGCTCGACCGGACGATGACGACCGCGACCGCCGACGATGCCGTGCAGCGGATGCTGCACGCCCGGATCGACGACGCGTTCCGGCTGGCCACGTTCATCCTGCGCGACCGACAGCTCGCCGAGGACTGCGTCCAGGAGGCTGCGCTGCTCGCGTGGCGACGACGCCGGTCGTTGCGCGACAGCGCCGCCGTCGACGGCTGGTTCACCCGGATCCTGGTCAACGTCTGTCGCGACGAGCTCCGACGCCAGGCGAGGCGGCCGCGCGTGGTCGCACTCAACCCCGCGGTCGAGGCGGGCGCGGGCTCGCCACCGGACCGGGTCGACCTCGGTCCCGCGATCGGCCGCCTGAGCGCGGACGAGCAGGCGCTCCTCGCGCTGCGGTTCGGGCGCGAGCTCACCGTTCCTCAGATCGCGCAACGGCTCGAGCTTCCCGAGGGAACGATCAAGTCGCGGCTCCACACCACGCTGCAACACCTGCGCGCGGCGCTCGACGCGGAGCGTCGCCTGGAAGGGGCAACCCGATGACCGACAACGAGCTCGAACAACATCTGCGCAACCATTACCGTTCGCTCGACCCGTCCACCGCCCCCCGCGGGCTCGCCCTCCGGATCGAGGACGCGATGACCCGTCCCGCGAGCCGATGGGCGTTCCTCGGCCGGATGCCTGCCGTTGCAACGGGGATCGCGGCGGTCGCCGTCGTGGCGCTGGTCGTCGCGTTCCGGCCCGGCGGGCTGCTCGCCCCGGTCGGGGCGAGCCCGTCACCCGAAACCCCGACGCCCGCGGCCTCGGCCACCCCCCATCCATCGCCCGCCATCTCCCCTGCACCGACGCCGAGCCCGAGCCTCGGTGTGCCGGGCGGATCGATCCCACCGGTGTCCACATTGCCCTGGACCTCGCTCGACCTCGCGCCGGCTTCGGGGAACCCGCGGCCGTGGTCGGTGGTCGCCTGGTCTGGCGGCTACCTCGCGCTCGGCGCGACGACCGGCGACAGGAGCCCACTGCCGGCCTGGATCTCGAGGGATGGCCGCAGTTGGACCACCCTGCCGGAGGGCACGCTCGGATCAGCCAGCTCGGTGCTGGCAGCACCCGCTCCTGATGGGATCCTGGTCGTGACGGAATCGGCCACGGGCGTGACGACCGCCTGGCACTCGGCCGATGGGACGACCTGGTCCTCGACACCGGCTCCTGCGCTCCGCTTCGGCCGCGAAAGCGATATTGCAGGCGGCCCCGGCGGCATCGTCGCGGTGCTCGCGGAGACCCGCAATCGGATCGACGTCAGCACCGATGGGCGCACGTGGCGGGCCGTGTCGCTGCCCGGGCCCGCGACGGCTGAGGTGCAGGGCGTGGCAGCGTTCCGGACCGGCTTCGTCGCCGTCGGGGACACGGGCACCGGGACGGGGTCACCCATTGCCTGGTGGTCGGGCGATGGCCTTGCCTGGTCGCTCGCCACGGTCCAGCCACATCCGGACGACGGGTTCAGCGCCGTGCACGCCGGCGGCAGCGGGCTGGTGGCAATCAGTTCGACCGCCACCGTCCCCGGCCTCGCCTCGTTCTGGGCGTCCTCGGACGGACGAACCTGGTCTCTCGCAACGGACCCTCTGGGCCTGTGGCAGCAGGGCGAAGGCGCCGGCAGCGCGAACGGGCTGTTCTCTGGAGACGGGATCCGCGTCCTCGGCTACGGGATCCGTGCCGACGGCCAGCCCACCGAGTACTGGACCTCGCTCGACGGCATCAACTGGACGCAACTCACCCTGACCGGCGACACGTCGGCTGCCACGACAGGGCAGGTCAACCCGTTCCTGATGCGCGACGGGATCCTGTTCGTTGGGGACGGCGGACCCTGGTTCGGTAGCGCTGGGAGCTAGTCCTGTCTGAACGGCCGGCCGGACCCGTGGGGCGCGCTGGGATGGCACGCAGCGGGGCGGCTCGCTCGCCGTCCCCGCTCCGATCGCGGATGTGGCAGATAGTCGCTAAGCGACTGCTCGTCCACGACGCGAGCGCACGACGGTCGAAAACCGAGTCGCCCAGGCGCACCACGACTACTTGACCCGAATTCGGTGCCCGGTCTTCCGAATCCGGCGACGACCAGCCGTTTCAGTGCTGGATGACCCGAACCGTCCTGCCGGCGGGCTCGGGGCCCCGGGGATGCCGCAGTGAGCGACCGTGTCGCGGACCGGGGTGTCGCGGACCGGGGTGCCGGCAAGCGGTGCCGCGGATGGGGCGCCGGCGAGCCATGCCGGCGCCGCCCGCGACCGCCGAGCCGCGCGGATGCGCCGCGGCGAGCCGGGCAAGGACCGGCCCGGCCGCACCGTCGGCGGCCGGGCCGGTCCGGAACGAACGGTTCAGCGAGCCGCGGCGAGCGTCGCCTTCGCGCGGGCGATGACCGGGGCCAGCGGCGCCTCGAGCGTTCCCGAGACGGGCTCCAGCTCGTAGCGGACGCGGACGATCGGCTTGGGGACCGACAGCACGCGGGTGAGGTCGATCGGCGTCGCCGCCAGCACCACGTCAGCCGGGATCGCGGTCAGCGCGGCCTCGAGCTCGTGGATCTGCTTGTCGCCGTAGCCCATCGCCGGCAGCAGCCGCTCCAGCGCCGGGTACTTGGCCAGCGTTGCGGCAAGCTCGCCCGTCGCATATGGCCGGGGATCCACGACCTCGGCAGCCCCGAACCGCTTCGCCGCGACGATCCCGGCACCGTACGTCATGCCACCGTGGGTGAGCGTGGGTCCATCCTCGACGACCACCACGGACCGCCCGTGGATGTCGCCACCCTCGAGCGCAAGCGACGATCGGGCCTCGACGATGGTCGCGCGCGGGTTGAGCTCGGCGATCCCGGCACGAACGGTCGCCAGGGCTTCCGGCGTCGCTGAGTCGACCTTGTTGATCACGATCACGTCGGCCATGCGCACGTTGGCCTCACCCGGGTGATAGCGCAGCTCGTGGCCGGGCCGCAGCGGGTCCACGACCACGATCTGGACGTCCGGGCGGTAGAACGGCAGGTCGTTGTTGCCGCCGTCCCAGATGACGACGTCGGACTCGGCCTCGGCGGCCCGCAGGATCTGCTCGTAGTCCACGCCGGCGAACACGAGGCGACCCGCGTCGAGATGCGGCTCGTACTCCTCGCGCTCCTCGATCGTGGTCTCGTACCGGTCGAGGTCCGCGTACGTCTCGTAGCGCTGGACGCGCTGCGCGACCAGGTCCCCGTAGGGCATCGGGTGCCGGACGACCGCCACCTTGAGCCCCTGGGCCTCGAGCAGCGACGCGACATACCGGCTGGTCTGGCTCTTGCCGGAGCCGGTTCGCACGGCGCACACGGACACGACCGGGCGGCTGCTCTCGATCATGGTGCGCGCCGGGCCGAGCAGCTCGAAGTCCGCACCGGCGGCCATCGCGCGTGATGCGGCGTGCATGACCTGCTCGTGGCTGACATCGCTGTAGGCGAACACGACGGTGTCCACCGCCAGGTCGCGGATCAGGGCTTCCAGCTCGCCCTCCGGGCGGATCGGGATCCCGGCCGGGTATCGCTCGCCGGCCAGCTCGGCCGGATACCTGCGATCGGCGATCCCGGGGATCTGCGTCGCCGTGAAGGCGACGACCTCGACCGACGGGTCATCGCGATAGACCACGTTGAAGTCGTGGAAATCGCGGCCCGCGGCGCCCATGATGAGCACTCGTTCGGTGCGCATGGTCGACCTCGTGGGGAGGGGCGTGCCCGGCGCTCGCGCCGCCCGTCCGGCCAGCAGGCGAATGCGGCGGGGCCTACCTCCGCGTCTGCCCAGCATGACCCACGGGCCGCTCGCCTGTCCCTGGCCGTGCCGCCCCACGACGGGGTGCCGCAGGTCCCGTCAACGCGGTCCGATCGGCACTCACGCGTGCCACCCGGCTAGCCGAGACTGCCCGGTGAGGTGGGTGCCGGAGGGGACGCCCGGCACCCACCCGAAACCTTGCCCTCGCCCTGTGGCGGGGGCTTTGTCTTGCCGGGGAGCTCGACGGCTCCGAGCGGCGGCGACGGCTCGAAGCGGCGGCGCCGGCAGTCGGCGACGAGCCGGCGCCAGCCCGGCGCAAGTCCAGGCGCAGCCGGCGCGGCGTGGATCGCGCGCTACAGCTCCAGGTGCTTGCGGGCCTCGAACATGAGCCGGTCGCGGTGGTCCGGGTGGGCGATCGCGATCAGCGCCCTGGCGCGCTCGCGCAGGCTCCGCCCCCACAGCTCCGCGACCCCCCACTCGGTCACGACCGTCTGCACGTGGGCGCGCGTCGTGACGACCCCGGCCCCTTCCTTGAGCGCCGGCGTGATCCGCGACAGCGAGCCGTCGCTGCCGCCGGTGGACGGCATCGCGATGATCGGCCGCCCGCCGCGGGCCAGCGCCGCGCCACGCATGAAATCCATCTGCCCACCGATGCCCGAGTACATCCGGTAGCCGATCGAATCGGCCACCACCTGACCGGACAGGTCGACCTCGATCGCCGAGTTGATCGCGATCATGTTGTCGAACGAGCGGATGACGTGCGTGTCGTTGGTGAAGTCCACCGAGCGCATCTCGACCATCGGGTTGTCATCTACGAACTCGTACAGCCGCCGGGTACCCATCACGAACGCGACCACGAGCTTGCCCCGGTTGCGGGCCTTGCGGTCGCCGGTCACGACGCCGGCCTCGACGAGATCGACCACGGCGTCGGTGAACATCTCGGTGTGGATGCCCAGGTCCTTCTTGTCCGTGAGCAGCTCGGCCGTGGCCGCCGGGATCGCCCCGATCCCGAGCTGGAGCGTGGCGCCGTCGGGGACGAGGTCCGCGATGAACCCGCCGATCCGGCGCTCCAGGTCGCCGATCACCGGGCGTGCGACCTCGTACGGCGGCTGGTCGACCTCGACCGCGAGATCGATCTGGCTGACGTGGATGAACGACTCGCCCAGCGTGCGCGGCATGGCGTGGTTGAACTGGACGATGACGGTCCGTGCGGCGTCGATCGCGGCGTGCATCGCCTCGACGGACACGCCCAGGGAGCAGAACCCGTGCGAGTCAGGTGGCGTCGCGTTCACGAACACGGCGTCGAGCGGGAGCGCGCGGCTCCGGAACAGCTCGGGCACGTCCGACAGGAACACGGGCACGAAGTCGGCGCGGCCCTCGTTGACGGCCTTGCGGGCGTTGGGGCCGATGAACAGCGCCCGGTGCCGGAAGTGGGGCGCCATCTCGGGGGCGAGATGCGGGCCGGGTCCTTCGCAGTGAAGGTGGGCGATCGACACCGCCTCCAGCTCCGACGCGCGGGCGACCAGCGCATCGAGCAGGACGGACGGCGTCGCGGCCGCGCACTGGAGATAGATCTGATCGCGGGACCGGATCCCCGCAACGGCTTCCTGGGGCGAGACGATACGCATGCCGCGAGCATAGGGTGACGTCGCGCCGGACCGTCCGGCCGGATGGCAGGGTCCGCGGGTCCGGTGGACCCTGCGCCGGCGGGACGCACGGGTTGCTGGCGGGGGGACCCCATGAGCGCGACGCCCGTCACGCAGGATCGGGCGTCCGCCTCAGCTCGAACGCCGGCCCGGCGCCCAGCGACTCGGATGGCGTCCCGTAGCGCAGGATCAGGTCGCGAACCGCGGCCTGGTGCTCGGCGCCGTCGAGCTCCCGCGCCTGCGCCTCGAACACGTCCTCGCCGATCGTGACCCGGCAGGCCGGGTCGGACCACAGGTTGCGTGCCCAGTCCGCATCCGGCGAGCCGGCTGCGACCACCAGCGTCCCGTCGGGCCGTTCCACGTACCCGACGACGGCTCGCGCCGGGCGGCCGGACACGCGTCCACGCGTCTCGATCCGGAGCACGCGACCCCAGCCGACGAGGTCGTCTTCCATCATTGGGATTGCCCGGCCGTCGGGCGGCTCGCGGCCGGCGTCGGGCGGCTCGCGGCCGGCACCGGGCGCCGCCGGAGCGTGCTGGCCGCCGTCGGGCGTCGCCGGAGCGTCCTACCCGCCGCCGCGGTCCAGGCGGTGCTTGGCGACGAACGCGGCCGCCTGCGCGCGCCGCTCGAGGTTCAGCTTCGAAAGGATCGAGCTGACGTAGTTCTTGACCGTCTTGTCGGACAGGAACACCTCGGCCGCGATCTCCTTGTTCGTCTTGCCCTCGGCGACGAGGAGCAGGATCCGCTGCTCCTGCGCGGTGAGCTGCGCCATCTCGTCCGTGTAGGCACCGGTCGCGATGCGGCGGACGCGCTCGAGGACCTTCTCCGTGACCGCGGGGTCGAGCAGCGACTCGCCGCGGCCGACCGATTCCAGCGCGGCGACGAGGTCCCGGGCGCGGATCTGCTTGAGCAGGTAGCCCGAGGCACCGGCGACGATCGCGGACAGCACCGCTTCCTCGTCCGGGTACGAGGTGAGCATCACGACCCGCGTGGCCGGCAGCTCGGCCCGGATCTCACGGCACGCCTCGATCCCCGATCCATCGGGCAGCCGGACGTCCATGACCACGATGTCGGGCTGGAAGCGGCGGGCCTGCTCGATCAATTCGGCGGCGGTTCCGGCCTCGGCCACGACCTGGAAGCCTTCGCGGCGATCCAGGAGCGCGACGAGACCCTGGCGTACGACCTCGTGGTCATCGACCACGAGGAGTCGCAGGGGACGCGAGCTGGGGTCGGTCACTGTCACTCTTCCTCGGTGCCGGGGGGACGGCGGTCCCCGGATGCGGCGTCCGACGACGCCGGCACTCGGACGATGATACGCGTGCCGGGCCCGTCCGGGCGCTCGATCGCGAACGTCCCCCCCATGCCGACGGCTCGATCCCGCATGTTGGTGAGCCCCTGGTGGCGCCCGAGCGCGTCCGGCCCGGCGATCGTGGCCGGGTCGAACCCGCGGCCGTTGTCGTCGATGACCAGCACCAGCTCGGCGTCGTCCCGGGCGAGCACCAGGGCGGCGCGGCTTGCGCTCGCGTGCCGGGCGACGTTGGACAGCGCCTCGCGAGCGATGAGCAGCAGGTCGGACGCACGATCCGGCGGCAGGCGTCGCATCGCCTCGGCGCCCCCTTCGAGATCGACCTCGAGGTCGACCACCGCGTGCAACGTGAACTCCTCGCCCAGCCGGGCCAGCGCCTCCACCGGGTCCTCGTCCCCGCCCGTCGCCGACCGCAGGCGCAGGATGTACGACCGGATCTCGTTGATCACGAGGTTGAGGGCATCGATCGCGCGGTCGATGCGGGCGATCGCGTCGGCTCGCCCGCCTTCGTCCTCGACCAGCTCGGGCACGTCCTCGAGCGACAGCCCGACGGCATAGATGCTCTGGATGATCCCGTCGTGGAGGTCCTTCCCGATCCGCTCGCGCTCCTCGACGATCGCGAGCCGCTGCACCTGGTCGTGGAGCCGGGCGTTCTCGATCGCGATCCCCGCGTGCACGCCGAACATCTCGACCAGCCGCGCATCGTCCTCGGTGAACGGCTCGCCGCCGCTCTTGTCGGTGAGGTAGAGGTTGCCCACCGAACGCCCCTTGACGGTCACCGGGGCGCCCAGGAACGAGGTCATCGCCGGATGGTTCGGCGGGAAGCCGTAGCGGGCCGGATGCGTGCTCATGTCCGCGGCCCTGACCGTCTGACCCTCACGGATGATCAGCCCCAGCAGGCCGTGACCCCGGGGAACGTCACCGATCGCGGCGCGCTCCTCGGCGGTGATCCCGCTGGTGATGAACCGCTCGATCCGGCCGCGGCCGTCGGCGATGCCCAGCGCGGCGTACCGTGCGCCGATCAGGTCGCGAACACGGTCGACGATGAGCTGGAGCACGCGGTCGATGTCCAGCTCCGCCGCCACCGCCCGGGTGGCCGCCTCCAGCGCGGCCAGCCGCTCCGCCCGAGCGTGAACCTCGGCGCGGGACCAGGCCGCGTCGACGGCGAGCTCGATGATCCGGACCACCGCGTCCACGGCGCCCTCCGGCGCATCGAGGAACAGGCGCCCCAGCGCGTCGTGACCCTCGTGCGAGCCGAGGGTGTACATCGCCAGTGCGGCACGCTCGCCCTCGGGCGGCAGCGCGGCCAGCGTCCCCGCGCCGACCTCCAGGGCCGGCAGGGGTGGCGCGCAGATCTCGAGCACCGCCCCGCGCGCGCTGGCGAGCTCGAGGATCCCGTGGAGCGCGCCGGCGACGGCGGTCCGGTGCTCGCTCGACGGGTCGCGCTGCCACGCCTCGAGCGCCTCGAGCGCCCGCACCAGCGGGAGGTTCTCGTCCACCGAGGCAGTCCGGACGGGCGCAGCCGAGCTGGCGCTTGATCGCGTGGTCATCGGCGTGAGCCTAGCAGCCTCGCTCGTGCTCGCGTGCCGGCGGTCCCCGCCCTTTGGGCCATTCGTCCCTTCGCAGCACCATGCTGGCCCCGGGACCATTCGCAGACCAACCGTCCCCCCCGCACCGGAGATCCCGTGCCCGTGGAACCCACCGACGTCCCGACCTCCGCAGCTCCGCCGGAGGGTCCCGCCCGCGATCCCGTCGAGATGGCGATGCACTCGCTGAGCCGGCGTGGCTTCCTGCGCGTCGCGGGCCTTGCCGGCGGCGGCCTGATGGCGGCCGGCGTTGCGGCCTGCCAGGCCGCGACCACGCCGGCCTGGAGCTTCGGTGCCGTCGCCGCCCCGGGGGCAGCATCGGCCGTACCGTCCGTCGCAGCGGCGACCCCGCCGGCCTCGGCCGCGCCGTCGCTCGCCCCGTCGCCGTCCGCCTCCCCCGCCCAGGCGCTCCCCGCCGGCTGGACCGACCACGACGTCAATGCCCAGGCCAAGGTCCGGCGCTTCGTGGGCAACCTGTCCGGCCCGCTGGGCCTGAGCGAGATCCTGGACAACATCCTGCCGCCGTCAACGGAGGACCCGGAGTTCACCAAGGTCGTCCAGGGCAACCAGCCCCTCGAGCCGACCATCGACGCCGACGGGGCGAAGGTGTTCGAGATGACCGTGGACGACATGGAGTGGCCGATCGACGCGGTCAACCCGCCGGTCAAGGCGCTCGGGTTCAACAAGATGTGGCCGGGCCCGATGCTGCGGGTGATCGAGGGCGACCGGGTCAAGGTCAAGTTCACCAACAACCTCGCCGAGACCACCAGCATCCACTTCCACGGCACGGAGCCGGTCGACTTCCGCCAGGACGGCGTGGCCTTCGTCAACCAGATCCCGTTCGGCCCGGGCGAGACGTTCACCTACGACTTCGTCGCGACGCCGTCCGGCTCGCACATGTACCACTCGCATCACAACGCGACCGACCAGGTCGGCCGCGGCCTGCTGGGCGCGTTCATCGTCGACCCCAAGGATCCCAAGGAGCGCTACGACAGGAAGTACGGGATCACCCAGGAGGTCGTGTTCATCCACAACGACGCGCTGGGTGGGTTCACGATCAACGGCCACGGCTTCCCGGCCACCACGCCCATCGTCGCCAAGCAGGGCGACAAGGTCCTGATCCGGTTCATGAACGAGGGCACGATGACGCATCCGTGGCACACCCACGGGTTCCGGATGCGCGTCGTCGCCCGCGACGGGGCCCCGCTGGGGTCGGCTGCGTTCAGCTGCGACACCCTGGGCGTCAATCCGGGCGAGCGCTGGGACGCGATCATCGATTGCCAGCGACCGGGCGTATGGGCGTTCCACTGCCACATCCTGCCGCACGCCGAGGGGCTCGACGGGATGTTCGGCATGGTGACCGCGCTCGCCATCCTGCCGCCGGGATGACGCGGGCACCGATGGGACGACCGTGACGTTCGCAGCCGCCCGTCCCGCCCCGCCGCCGAAGGTCGAGAAGCTGCTGCTCGCGACCGACCTGAGCGAGGCGTCGTCGGCGGCCACCGAGCAGGCATTCGAGCTGGCCGGCCGGCTCGGCGCATCGCTGCTCGTGGTGTCCGTGATCGACCCGGGCTCGCTGCTCCTGCCCGGGGGCCGGTTCCACTCGCGCATCGACCAGGTGCGCGAGCGCCGGGCCGCGATCGCGCAGTCGCTGGTCGAGCGCGGGCGCACCGAGGGGATCCCGGTGTCGTTCCTGGTATGGGACGGCGACCCGGGCGACATGATCGTGTCCGCCGCGGAGGCCGAGCACGCCGACATGGTCGTCGTCGGCAGCCATGGGCGCGGCGCCGTGGGCCGCCTGTTCCTGGGCAGCGTGTCCGAGCACGTCGTGCGCAATGCGCGGTGTCCCGTGCTCGTGGTACGGCCCGGCGAGCCGGGCCAGGGCTAGCCACCCGCCCGATCGCAGGGGGGTCCGGCTGCCCTACTTCGTGTAGACGCCGCCCGGATCGAGCTCCTCGCGGACCAGCCGCAGCTCGTCGGCGGTCGGGGCGGGGGTGGTCGCGAGGTCCTGGCTGATCCGCGGCTCCCAGGCGATCGTCGCCCGGACCTCGTCAAGCGTCGCGCCCGGATGGAGCGAGTCGAGCCGCATCTCGCCGTCGTCGTCGAAGTGCCAGATCCCGAGGTCCGTGACGACCACGCTCGGACCGCGCCCATGCCAGCCGCCCGCCCGCCGGATCCGCTCCGCCTGCTCCGCGCCACCGAGGTTGCCGGGCGAGGTGCGGAAGTCGATCCGCTCCACGAACGAGCGCGCGGACTGGCGCATGATCACGAACACGTTGCGGGCGTTGATCGCGATCTCGCACGCGCCGCCGGAGCCCGGCAGGCGCGTCTTCGGGTGGTCGTAGTCGCCGATCACGGTGGTGTTGATGTTGCCGAACCGGTCGATCTGGGCGGCGCCCAGGAAGCCCACGTCGATCAGCCCGCGCTGGAGGTAGAACGCGAACAGCTCGAACATCGAGACCACGGCGGTCGCGCCGGTCACGATGGTCGGGTCACCGATGCTCAGCGGGAGACGCGCCGGTCGCGCCCCGAACACCCCCGCCTCATACACGAGCTCGAGGTCCGGGGCGACCGTCCGCTTGGCGAGGTTGACGGCGATGTTGGGCAGCCCGACGCCCACGAAGCACACGTGCTGGCCGGCCAGCTCGCGAGCCGCGGCCACGATCATCATCTCGGACTTCGAGAAGGCGGGCGTGCCTCCGGCGGCGGCCGCGGCGGCCGCGGCGGCCGCGGTGGCCGCGTCGCCTGCGCCCGCCGCGCCCGTGCGCGTGCCCGCCGGATCGCCGCTCACCGGTAGTCTCCGTACTCGACGGATCCCGACGGCGCCGGCCCCGGACGCAGCGAGGCGATCCGCTCGGCGCCCAGCTTCTCGACGTAGGCTGCCCGGTCATCGAGGTCGTACACCCAATCGCGGAGCCAGGCCTGGGTCTTGTCCTCGTCGCGGCTGATGGGGTCCCAGTCGAGGTAGAACCGGTTGTCGCGGTCATAGGCGCCCTGGACGTAGGAAGGGTGGGCGCCGTAGGGCTCGACCACGACCGCGTCCACGATCAGGCCGGGGATCACGGTCCGGTTGGGATCCGCGCGGATCACCGCCTCGTCGACCAGCTCCTCGACCACCACGATCAGGCGGTCGGCCGCAAAGGCGGCCTCCTTCTGGCAGCCGAGGAGGCCCCAGATCTGGGTGTTGCCGGCGGCGTCGGCGCGCTGCGCATGGATGATCGAGACGTCCGGGTTGAGCGGCGGGACCGCGTACACCGTCTCGTCCGAATAGGGCGAGCGGATCGGGCGGATCAGCGGGTTGGCCGCCGGCAGGTCGGTCTCGAAGTAGGAGCGCAGGGGCATGAACGGCAGGTTGGCGGCACCCGCCGTGTACCGGGCCACCATCCCGAAATGGCTGTACTCCTCGATCTCGAGCGGCGTCCCGTCGCCGACCGCGGCGGGCTCGATCCGCCGGCGGATGGCGTTGAGCCCGCCGACGCCCGGGTTGCCCAGCCAGCTGAAGATGAGCTTGCGGGCGACGCCACCAGCGATCATCTGGTCGTAGATCAGGTCCGGGGTCATCCGGGCGAGCGTCAGGTCACGCTTTCGCTGGCGGATGATCTCGTGACCCGCGGCAAAGCCGATCAGGTGCGTGAACCCCTCGATCGCGACCGTGTCCCCGTCGCGGACGATGTCCGCGACGGCATCGCGCATCGATGCGACCTTGCCGGACATGGCGGTCAGCCCGCGGATTCGATGCCGGGTGTCGCCAGCCCCTGGCGAACCTCGAGCTCGACCTCGTCCAGATCCTCGGGCAGATGCGCGGCGACATGCGCGACCGCTTCGCTGAAGATGCGCACGGCCGTCGCCGCCTCCGCCTGGGTGACGACCAGCGGCGGGGACATCCGGACGCAGTCGTCGCCGGCTTCGAGCACCAGCAGGCCACGGTCGAACGCCTGCATCTGGACCGCCTCGGCAATCTCACCGCTGTCGAGCTGGATCCCGATCATGAGCCCCTTGCCACGAACGTCCTTGACCAGCGACGGATAGCGACCGAGCAGCGGCCGCAGCCCTTCCTGGATCTCGCGGCCGCGGATCGCGGCGTTCGCGATGAGCCCGTTCTCGAGCAGCCGGATCGTCTCGAGCAGGGCGGCGAGCGCGACCGGGTTGCCACCGTAGGTGCTGCCGTGCGCGCCGGCACCCCAGGTCATGACCTCGGACCGCGCGATCATCGCGCTCACCGGCATCCCGGAGCCGATCCCCTTCGCGGTCAGCAGGATGTCCGGCTCGACGTCCCAGTGCTGGATCGCCCACATCTTGCCGGTGCGCCCCGCGCCCGACTGGACCTCGTCGGCGATCAGCAGGATCCCGTGGCGGTCGCACAGCTCGCGCAGGCGGGCCAGGAAGTCGTCCTCGGGGACGACGTAGCCGCCCTCACCCTGGATGGGCTCCACGATCACGGCGGCGAACTCGTCCGCCGGCATGAGGCGCTTGAAGATCCGGCTCTCGATCTCGTCGAGCCCGTCGTTGCCGTACGGGACGTGGTAGACGCCGGGGAGCATGGGCCCGAAGTGGTCGTGGTACTTCGCCTTGCTCGCCGTGAGGCTGACGGCGCCCATGGTCCGCCCGTGGAACGCGCCCAGGAACGCGATCAGGTTCGGTCGTCCGGTATGGTGCCGGGCGAGCTTGAGCCCAGCCTCGACGGCCTCCGCGCCGGAGTTGCCGATGAACACCTTTGCGGGGCCGCGGAACGGTGCGATGCGGGCCAGCTCCGCGGCCGCCTGCGCATAGATCGGCAGGTAGAAGTCGCTGGCGCTGAAGTGCTGGAGCTTCGCGGCCTGCTCCTGGATCGCGGCCACCACGGCCGGATGGCTGTGCCCGGTCGAGTTCACGGCGATCCCGGCCGTGAAGTCGAGGAACACGTTGCCATCGATGTCCTCGAGCGCGCAGCCGAGTCCCCTGACCGGCACGATCGGATACGCCCGCGGAAGGCTGGGGCTCGTCCAGGCGTGGTCGAACTCGATGTGCGCACGCGCCTTGGGGCCGGGCGGCGGCGTCACGATGTCCGGGACGGGTCGTGCCTCGAGCGGGCTGGTCACGGGGCCTCCTAGCGGATCGCCGCGTCGGGCAAAGCTCACATCCAGCGACGCAGCAACGCATAGATGTTATGCACAGTGAATACGAGGATAACAGAGCGGACCGGGCCGGCGATCACCCGGACGTCCCGATCCCGGTCCGCGCGACGAACCGCGCCCGGGCGGGTGCTGCGTCCGGCGCGACGGGCGAGCTCACGCCCGGCCCGGGCGATGTCCCACAGGCGTCACGATCGGGGCGCGGGCGTCAACATGACGCCCGGCGCCGGTCATGTCGACCCGGTCGGCGCTCGAACCGGGCGCGACGATGCCCGGCGGGCGTCAGGGCGACCGGTCGGACCCAGCCGCGACGCCGCGCAGGCATCAACGGCGGGGTCGGTCAGTCGCGAACGCCGCGCGGGCTTCACCCGCGGGGTCCGTCGGCCGCGACGCCGGGCGGGCATCGCGCCCAGGATCAGTCGACGACGGTGTGGCTCTGCTCCCGCAGGAACTGCGCGACGTAGTACATCGACAGCCCGGACTTGCCGGTCGAGCCGGAGCCCTTCCAGCCGCCGAACGCCTGGACGCCCGGCCAGGCGCCGGTCGTGGCGCCAGCCCGCCGGTTGACGTACAGCACGCCCGCCTCGATCTCCTCGAGGAAGCGCTGGACCTCCGACGGCTCCTCCGAGTAGACGCCCGCGGTCAGCCCGTAGACGTTGTCGTTGGCGAGGGCCAGGGCCTCGTCCAGCGAGTCCACGGCGTGGACCGCGGTGAACGGCGCGAACAGCTCGTCCTTGAACAGCCGATGGGTCGCCGGCAGCTTGCCGACCACGGTCGGCTCGACATAGAAGCCGCGCCCGAGGGCGCCATCGGTGACGTGCTCGCCGCCGGTGAACACGGTGCCGTCGCGGCGTGCCTCGGCGACCGCCTGCTGGTGGCGATCGACCGCGCGCTGGTCGATGACCGGGCCCAGGAACGCCGTCCGGGGCAGCGGGTCGCCCAGGGCCAGCTTCTCCGTCTTCTCGACCAGGATCCGGACCAGCTCGTCATGCACGGGCTTCTCGACGTAGACCCGGCTGTTCGCCGAGCACTTCTGCCCGCCGAAGCCGAACGCGGCGCGCATGATCCCTTCGGCCGCCTCTTCGAGGTCCGCGCTCTTGAGCACGATCGCCGGGTTCTTGCCGCCCATCTCCACGATGCACGGCCGCGGATACCGCGTGGAGAAGTTGCGGAACAGCTCGAAGCCGACCTCGTACGAGCCGGTGAACACGATCCCGTTGATCCCCTGGTTCTCCTGCAGCTCCTGTCCGACCGTGTCGCCGGGACCCATGACCAGGTTGAACACGCCGTCGGGGACGCCGGCGTCGCGATACGCCTCCTTGATCGCGACCGCGGTCATCGCGGACACGGTCGCCGGCTTGAACACCACGGCGTTGCCGGCCATCATCGCGGCCGCGCTGGGGCCGACCGCGAGCGCCATCGGGAAGTTGAACGGGCTGATCACCGCGAACACGCCGTGCGGGCGAAGCACCGATCGCGTGTGGACGGTCGCGTCGCCCAGGTTGTCCATCGGGTGGTCGTAGTAGCCGTTGTCCTCGGCCGTCCTGGCGTAGTAGCGGATCAGGTCGGCCGCCTCCTCGACCTCGCCCAGCGCCTCCAGCCGGGTCTTGCCGACCTCGATCGCCATCAGCCCGCCGTACTCCATCTGGCGCTCGGAGATCAGCTCCGCGGCAGCCTTCAGGATCTCGAGCCGCTTCTCCCAGCCCAGCCGGAACCAGGCCGGCTGCGCCCGATGGGCCGCCGCGATCGCATCCTGTACGTCCTTGCGCGTTCCGCGCGCGAACGTGCCCACCAGGATCTCGCTGTCGATCGGCGAGCGCACCTCGAACGTGCCATCGCCATCGCGCTCGACGCCGTCGATGAAGTTGCGGTGGTACGCGCCGAGCCGCTGCTTCGCCTTCTCGAGACCTGTCTCGTACAGGGCGTGCAGCTCCTCGTTGTCGGCGCGCAGGGTCGCGTAGGTGATCTTGATCCGCTGGGCGGTCATCGCAGGCTCCCGTGGGGCACGACCCGCGTGATCGGCGGGCGCGCGGCTCGAATCGGTCGTTGACGCCAGTCTAGTCCCGGCAGACCGGGCCGCGGGAGTGCGACTCGGCACACGTCGCGCGGGCCGTTCCCTGGAGGTCCGATCGAGATCAGCCGAGGTCGGCGCGCACCAGCGAGAACAGGTCGGCGTCGTGGTAGCGACCGTGGAGCAGCAGCCGATGGCGAAGCGTGCCCTCGTGCGTCGCACCGGCACGCTCGGCGACCCGGCGGCTGGGCCCGTTCTCGATCGACATGATGATCTCCACGCGCTCGAGACCCACCTGGGTGAGGCCGTGACGCGCCACCAGACGCGTCGCGCGCGTCGCCCAGCCGCGACCGGTCCGGTCGGATCGCAGCCAGTAGCCGAGGTTGGCGTAGTGGTTCACGTGGTTGAACATGTTGAGGCCGCAGCCACCGGCCACCTCGCCGTCATCACCCACGATCACGAACCGCAGCTCGTCCGGGTCAATCTCCCCGCGGAGCCACGTCAGCGCCGCCTCCACGTCGTAGCCCGGCGTCGCCCACGGCATGAACCGCTCCAGCTCCGGGAGCGAGGAAGCCACGGCGGCCACGATGGCCGGGGCGTCGGCCTCGGTCGGCGGCCTGAGCGTGATCACGCCGTCGGTCAGGACGGGTCCAGCAGGCTCCATGGCGCGAGTGTGCCACGACACCCGAGGGGCGGCCCGACCGGCGGGCGATGCCTGGCTCCCTGCGGCCGGAACCCGACCGCCCGCCTCAGCCCAGCGCGGCCACGACCTCCGCGATCGACGGCGCGACCGCGTCCGGGCGCACCGGCCGGCGTGCCGCCGCGGCCGCGTCCAGCTCCGCGTCGCCGTGCTTGCCGGTCCGGACGAACACGGTTCGCAGGCCGGCGCGTCGCCCGCCACCGATGTCCGAGCCCACATCGTCCCCGACCATCGCCAGGTCGGCTCGTCGCAGCCGCGGCTCACCGCGCGCCGCCGCCTCCGAGGCAAGCCGCTCGATCGCCACGCGGAAGAACGCCGGCGAGGGCTTGCCGACGATCCGGGCCTGTCGCTTGGTGGCCCATTCGAGCGCAACCAGGAACGCGCCGGCGTCGAGCGTCGGGCCCTCGGGGGTGATCCACCACGGGTTTCGGTGCATCCCGATCAGGGCCGCGCCGCCGCGGACCAGCCGGAACGCACGATCGAGGTTGGCCTTCGTCAGCTGGTCGGGCGAGTCGCCCAGGATCACGGCGGCGACCTCGTCCGGTGCGGCATCGGCGCCCGGGCCGTCGACGACGGTGAGCCCGGCGAACTCGGCGCGCGCGTCGTCCGAGCAGATCACGTAGACCGGCCGGTCGCCATACTCGCGTCGCACCAGCCCCGCCGACGCCGAGAGCGCCGACTGGAAGCGATCGGGCGGCGTCGTGAACCCGATGCGGCTCCCCCACCCGGCAAGCGATGCCCGCGACACGAGCGACGTGTTGGTCACGACCAGGTACGGGAACCCCCGCCGGTCGAGCTCGGCCAGCGCCTCCGGCGCGCCGGGCACGGCCTTCCCGGCCAGGACCAGCACGCCGTCGAGATCGAGCAGCAGCCCGCGCACCCCGTGCAGCGCTGCACGCAGGACGTCGTCGGCACCGGGCGAGTCGGGCATGATGCGCGCAGGGTAACGGAGAGGAGCTACGCATGGGTCTGCTCGACGGGCGGAACGCGCTCGTGTTCGGGGTCGCGAACGACCATTCGATCGCCTGGGGCATCGCCAGGGCGTTCCACGACCAGGGGGCGAGCCTCGGGTTCTCGTCGGTCGAGAGCCTCATCGAGCGCCGGGTGCGCCCGCTGGCGGCGTCGATCGGCAGCACGTTCGTCGAGCCGTGCGACGTGGGATCCGACGAGCAGATCCGGGCGGTGCTGGACAAGTGGGCCGCTGCCCATGGGACCGTCGACATCCTGGTCCACGCGATCGCGTACGCCAAGCGCGAGGACCTCGACGGATCGTTCGTGGACACGTCACGCGACGGGTTCGCGCTGGCGATGGACGTGTCCGCCTACTCGCTCGTCGCGCTCGCGCGCGAGGCCCGGCCGTACCTCCGCCCCGGCAGCTCGATCCTGACCCTGTCCTACTACGGCGCCGAGAAGGTCGTCACCCACTACAACGTGATGGGGGTGGCCAAGGCGGCATTGGAGGCCTCCGTCCGATACCTCGCCGCCGATCTCGGGCCCGAGGGCGTCCGCGTCAACGCCATCTCGGCAGGCCCCATCCGAACCCTGTCCGCGGGCGGGATCGCCGGCTTCCGCAAGCTGTACGGCCCGTTCGACGAGATCGCGCCGCTGCGCTCCCACATCACGATCGAGGACGTGGGCAAGACGGCCGTCTACCTCGCCTCTGACCTGTCCTCCGCCGTGACCGGTGAGATCGTGTACGTCGACGGCGGCTTCAACATCCTGGGCGTGCCCTCGATCGACTGACGGCACCCGGGAACGTCCCGCCCTCGTGCTGAACCAGGAGATCCGGCGACCATGATCCCCACCTCCGGGCGGCCGTTCGATGTCGGCGTGCTCAATGCCGTGGAGGACTGGGGTGCCTCGACGGCCGCGATCGCCGTGGTCGACGGCCGGGGGCTCGTTGCACGCCACGGTCCGCCCGACCGGTCGATGCGCTGGGCGTCGATCACCAAGATGCTGACTGCCTACGTCGTGCTGATCGCCGAACGCCGGGGCCTGGTCGGCCTCGACGATCCGGCCGGGCCGCCCGGCGCCACCGTCCGGCACCTGCTCGCGCATGCGTCGGGCCTCCCGTTCGACGATCCGGTCCCGGTCTCCCCGCCGGAACGGACGCGGATCTACTCCAACACGGGGTTCGACACCCTGGCGAGCGTGGTGTCCGCGGCCGCCGGGCGCCCGTTCGACGCCGTGCTCCGCGAATGGGTCCTCGACCCGCTGGGGATGGACGGCGCGCGGCTGCTGGAGCGGCCATCCCAGGGCATCCACGGGACGCTCGACGATCTCGTGTCGTTCGCGGCCGAGCTGCTCCGCCCGCGGCTGCTCCCGCGCGAGACCCTCCGGCTGGCAACGTCGGTCGCGTTCCCGGGACTTCGCGGCGTGCTGCCCGGCGTGGGCCGGTTCGATCCGCTGGACTGGGGACTGGGCTTCGAGCTTCGAGACGGCAAGACGCCGCACTGGACCGGATCCCGGAACTCGGCCGCCACGTTCGGGCACTTCGGCGGCAGCGGCACGTTCCTGTGGGTCGATCCGGAGGCGGATCTCGCGCTCGCATGCCTGACCGACCGGGAGTACGGGCCGTGGGCGCTCGAGGCGTGGCCCGCGATCTCGGACGCCGTGCTCGCCGCTGCCGGCTGACGCCACGCGTCGCCAGCCGCCTGTCCGCGGTCACGATCCGCAGCCGGCGTCGGCGCAGTCGCTACCAGCCCCGGCTGCCGGGCTCGCCCTTGACCGGTCCCACGATTCGCGAGGTCATCCAGCCGCCGTAGAAGCCGCCGGGCTGCGGCGTCGCCCGCTCGTCCCCGACCCACGCCTCGTCGACCCTGGCCGCGTAGAACCCGAGATGGCCACGGATGGCCGTGAACTCCTGGCTCGGCTGCTCGTAGGACCATGCGATATCGGGAATTCGCCGGCCGTCAGCTTCGAGCGACCAGTAGCCGGCCGTGCCCTTCCACTCGCACACGCTCGTGCTCCGTGAAGGGCGCAGCAGGTCCATCCGAACGTCATCGGGCGGCACGTAGTACACCGGGGCACCCGCGGTCTCGAGCACCCGCATCGCGCGCGTCGAGTCCGCCAGGACCGTGTCCCCGACGACCACCCGGATCCGCTCCCCGACGACCTCGACCCGCGGCGGTCGCGGGTAGTCCCAGACCGACTCCTGGCCGAGACCGGGGATCACGGGCACGACGCCGGCCGGGATGCGGCCGGCGAACCGGTATCCGGACGCTGCCATCGTCGCCTCAGCCCTCCGACCGCGTCGCAACGCGGCATGTCGCGCACACCCCGGCCACCGACAGGTGCGACAGATCGACCGTGAACCCGCGCGCGCGAGCCAGCTCGGCAACCAGCGTCGCCGCCTCGGCCGGTCCGATCTCCCATGCGCCATGGCACGCGGTGCAGTGGAGGTGGCCGTGCTCGACGGCCGGGCGCACGTGGAACTCCTCGCGCCCGTCGACGCCATGTGCATGGCGGATCACGCCGAGGTCCTCGAGCACGTCGAGCGTCCTGTAGACGGTCGACGGGATAGTGGTCGGATCGAGCTCGCGGCATCGTTCGACCAGCTCGCTGCCGGTGACGTGCCCGCTCGTCGTCGCCAGCACCTGGATCAGCGTCCGGCGTTGCGGGGTCCAGCGCAGCCCGCGCGCGCGGAGGCGGCTGGGCACGTCATCCCAGCCGGTCCCGGTCGCGGCGGCGCGCCCCGTGCCCGTCATGCGGGCGCCGCCCCGAGAAGCTGCTGGAGGTCGGGCAGCAGGTTGCTTCCGCCCAGCAGGAACGTCAGGCCGATCGCGATGCTGAACGTCCCGGCGAGCACGCCGATGGAGATGTACAGGGGCCTGCGGACCTGCCCGGCCACGAACCCGGTCGCCGACACGATGACGATCGCCGTGTTGGAGGCGACGAGCCCGACGACGAAGGCCAGCAGCATCGGGATGCCCAGTCCGGCGCCGGACGCTCCGCCCACCGCCGCGATCAGCAGGGCCTGCGATCCGGTCTCCGCCCCGATGCCGTGGATCATGCCGACGCCGAACGCGGTCCGTGGCCCGTAGGAGCTCATCTCGAGCGGGGCGACGTGCTCGTGCCCGTGGAGCCGCGCCTGGAACCGGCGCCAGCCAAAGCGGGCGCCGTCGAACACCAGCATCCAGCGGCTCCGAAGACGGAACTCCGTCCCGTTTCGGAGGTACTGGTAGAGCGAGACGAACACCCAGATGCCGAGCACGAGCAGGGTGATCCCGACCACGCGACCCATGATCGGGTCCACCCAGTCAGGGAGGATCGCGCCGAACGCCAGCGCCAGCATGCCGAGCGCGAACACGACCAGCGCGTGGCCGAGCGCGTACAGGGTGCCCAGCGCGATGGCGTGGCGCTGCTCGGTGATGAACCGGGGGCGATCCACCGGCATGCTCGCGAGGCCGGGCAGGACTGCGGCACCGGTTCCGCCGGCACCGTCATGGACGGAGATCTCGGCCGCTCCCCCATGGCCGTGCGCGTGGTCGTGGGGATGGACGCGATGCTCCGCCTCGTGGAGCTCGGCCCCCACGTCGGCGGCCGCGGACGTCGAGGTGATGTCGGTGATCGCCGCGATGTGATCCCAGTCGAAGCCGTGTCGAACGCCGAGCAGGAGCCCGGTGACCAGCACGCCGACGCCACCGGCGGTGACGGCGGCCACCGGAACATGGATGAGCGAGAGGTCGAACGCGGGCAAGCGGGTCTCCAATCCCGGTCGGCGCGAACGTCCGACGGGGCTTCATATTGCGACGAGTTGCAATAGCATCGGCTAGCATCTCGACGCCGTCAACTGGCCGCCTGCCGCTCGTATGCGAGGGTGCGAAACCCGTGCGGGATCAGCCGATCCGGTTGAGCGCCGGAACCTCGAGCGGGACGAGCCGGTC
Organism: uncultured Chloroflexia bacterium; assembly: GCA_963749705.1. Taxonomy (GTDB): domain Bacteria; phylum Chloroflexota; class Limnocylindria; order Limnocylindrales; family CSP1-4; genus CAIXZV01. The sequence continues at coordinate 308,108 of CAVVNQ010000004.1, forward strand.
CGCGCGGCGAAACAGCCGGGCGAAGGCCGTCGGGACCCACCAGCGCAGGAAGTACAGCCGGCATCCGACGCAGATTCCCGTTGTCGCGAGCAGCGTCTGAAGGCCCGCCACCGCGCCCGCCAGCAGCCAGCCGACGGCCGTCAGATCGCCCAGGAAGGCGAGCGCCGCCAGCCCGATGAACACGGCACCCAGCGCCTGTGCGAAGCGCGGCGGGTACTCGTGCTCGGGCTCAGCGGGTCCGAGGCGCAGCGTTCGGCGGATCAGCGGCCACGCCCGCCCCGGCAGGAACAGCCGGGTGCCGAGCGCGGACGACAGGGCGAGGTTGAGGCCGACCAGCACGGCCAGCCAGGGTGAGCCGGCAAGGAACGCAACGCCGAGCACGATCGCCGACACGCCGGCGCCGAAGCGCTGGCCGCGCGGATCGATCTGGCGGGCGCGGGGGGTGAGGATGGACACGGGTTCTCCTGGGTCAAACAGGGGCGCGGCGCGCACGAACACGCACCGATCGACGAGGATCGCGAGGCCCGGGAGAGGAGAAGGAGGGCGGTCGCTCAGGCGTGGACCGCGCGCTCGACTCCCACCGGCTCTCGCCGGCGACAGGAGCAATGCTGGTCCATACAGCCCGTGAGGGCGAACGTCATCACGTCGCGAAGGGTAGCAGCCCTGCTTGCATCGTCAACCATCTGCCGGCGTCGCGGGGGTGCTTCCGGGCCCGGCCGGCGGATCGCCGAGCAGTGACCCGTACAGCTCGAGCGTCCGGCGCGCGATCGAGGCCCAGCTGAAGTCCTCCTCGGCCCGCCTGCGGCCGGCGCGGCCCATCGCGGTCCGAAGCCCCTCGTCGAGCCCGACCTCGTTGATCGCCGCCGCGAGCTCCCGTGAGAACTGCGCCGCGTCCGACGGGTCGAACGTGCCCTCGCGGATCCGCGGATCGACGAGCAGCCCGGTCTCGCCGGGCACGACGACCTCCGGGATCCCGCCGACCGCGGATGCGACGACGGCCGTCTCGCACGCCATCGCCTCGAGGTTGATGATCCCGAACGGCTCGTAGACCGACGGGCAGCAGAACACCGCGGCGTGCGAGTACAGCTGGATGGCGGCCTCGCGCGGCACCATCTCGCGGATCCAGGTCACGTCCGGTCGGGCGGCGCTGACCTCGGCGACCCGCTGCTCCATCTCGGCACCGATCTCGGGGGTGTCGGGGGCGCCCGCGCACAGGACGACCTGGAGGCCCCGATCGATGTCGGGGATCGCGTTGACCAGGTGGATGATCCCCTTCTGGCGAGTGATCCGGCCCACGAACAGCACGTACGGCCGATCGGGATCCACGCCGTACCGCTCGAGCACGTCGGTTGCGGGATCGGGCGCGTATTGCGCGAGATCGATGCCGTTGTGGATCACGTGGATCCGCGCGGGATCGACCGGGAAGAAGCGCAGGACGTCGGCCCGCGTCTCCTGCGACACGGCGATGATCGCGTCCGCATCGAGCATCGCGGTGCGCTCCATCCAGCTCGACAGGTGGTACGCGTTGCCCAGCTGCTCGACCTTCCACGGCCGGAGCGGCTCCAGCGAGTGCGTGGTCAGGACGAGCGGCACACCCCACAGCTTCTTGGCGATGAACCCGGCCATGTCCGCGTACCACGTGTGGCAGTGGACAACGTCGGCGTCGAGGGTGTCCTTGGCCATCGACAGGTCGCGCTGGAAGGCGTCGAGCGCACCCCTGAACCGGGCGTCGGTCTCGTGCGTCGCCGCGGCCCACGGGCCGTAGCCACGGACCCGCAGGTTGGGCTCGTCGATGTCCTGGTCGCCGAAGCAGCGGATCTCGACCGGGACCAGCTTCGCGAGCTCCCGGCTCAGGTACTCGACGTGGACGCCCGCGCCGCCATAGACGTGCGGCGGGTACTCGTTCGTGAACAGCGCGACCTTGCCGGGCGTCGACACGGGATCCGTTGCCCTCCGCTGGCGGTTGTTCGCGGCGTCCGTCCGGTGCCGCGCGTGCGCCAAGGCTAGTTGGTCCGCCGGGTCCCCGCGCCGTCGCTCCCCGCGCCGTCGCCGGCGGCCGGTGCATCCCCCACCCCGGCGAGTGACTTCAGGCGGCTGCCAAACGGCTCCGGGAGCGAGGCCCAGCCCCACATCCCGGTCAGCGCCTGGCGGAACGCCGGGCTGCGACGGGCCGCGTCCAGGATCCGGTCACCGAGCGCGTCGTTGTGCGCGCGGACGATGTCCTCGAGCGGGCCGGCGGCGACGAACCCCATCGCACCGGCATCGGGGGCCCGGACGATGAGGACGAGCAGGATCGCCCACGCGGCCTCGAGCTCCGCGCCACGGCCCGACTGGATCATCTCGTGGAGGCGCCATACCGGGCGCTCGGTGCCGGCGGCCGGCGGCGGGATCGTTGCTCCGCGCGACCGGGCGAGCGCTTCCTGGTACTCGGCGAAGTAGCCGGTCACGAACGCATCGAGGGCGGCGGGGGCCATGCCCGTCGCTGCGGCGCTCGGCGGGGTCGTCGCTGGCTCGCGTCGTCGTCGGTCAGGCATGTCAGGACCGTGCGAAGGAATTGGAGCGGGAGACGGGGTTCGAACCCGCGACATGCAGCTTGGAAGGCTGCCGCTCTGCCAACCGGGTCGCTATGGACCGGATTACAACTGTAGCGAGCGTGAATACAGCAACAATCAGGTGTTGAGGCTGCCGCTCCCCGTGTCCCAGTCTCGACCCTGAGTCAAGGGCGGTAGCCTGCGACGATGACCAGGCAGCGCGTTCCGTACGACATCGACAGGTTCTTCGTCTTCCTGAACTCCAAGGACGATCTGACAGCGGTCATCCACGGGCTCTCTACGGTCGAGGCGCTAATGGACGACGCATTGGAGCAACGCCTTGCTGCCGAAGGACTGAAGGGCAACGAACTCATTGCCGCGCCCATGGTGCAGAAGGCAGCCGTCCTCACCGCATTGGGCATGTTCGACGCCGAGGCGCACGCACTGCTCATAGAACTCAGTCGGGTGCGGAACGACTTCGCCCACCGCCTGCGCGACACCTTGACCAAGCCCGATGGCGTGAAGGTGTGGGACGCACTCCCGTCTCCGGCGAAGACGCGCTCCTATCCGCGCTTCAGCCGTGATAGCGACCCGAAGCGTCTCGTTCGATGGGGAATAGTCCTGCTGACCGTCCGTCTACAAAATCGGGCGATCAACGGCCACGACGCCTCAGTCCCCTATTGCTGAAAGCCGAGCGCCTCGCGCGCAAGCGGTGGGATGTCTTTGCAGTCCGCCAGCGGGATGTCCCCGCGACCGATGGCGTCGATGGCCCTCTGCCACCAGAACGGAAACCGCCAGATGGCGCCATTGAGCGTCAGGCGCTTCAGGTGCGCAGGGTCGTCGAGGTTGATGTGGACGCAGCGCGGTTGCAGGGCGTTCATTCGCGACCACCGATCATGGCGACGGCGAGGTTGACGCACCAGAGAGCGAGCCCGCCAAAGAACGCGAGGTAGAGCGCGGTCCCGACCAGAGGCCCGATGGGCATGACGACGTACATGAGGATCAAGGCGAGGCCGATCCCAGCGGCTGGGATGGTCGATAGGACGGCGAGGCCGTAGAGCAGGGTGCGTAGCGTTTCCACGCGTATGAGCGTAGGCCCCGCTTCCAAGCAAACCGCCATTGCCCGCCGACGTGAACGATGAACTACGCAAGCGCTGGCAGTACGTCATCCTCGATCGCACGACGTGCGCGACGCTCCCTACGCGAGCACCCAAATACCCAGTGACTGGGGACGGCGCTACCCATACGCTCGCGATGCCGTAGCGCAAGGCGCTGGTTAGGTTCGATCCGAGTGCGGGCCGACCTCCACGAAAAGGCACACCCGTCGCGAGGCGGGGCCGCAAAGCCACGGGACTCCATGAGTCAGCCGGGTTGCCGAATGAAGGTGTTCGACCATGTTCTGGGATGGAACGCGCTGGATCGCGGTAGCGCTCGTCGGTCACTACGTGGCCACCGCGTCAATCGCCTCCCTCGCCGCGGCCGTCGTACTGCTCGTCTTGCCCGCGACGCACTCGACTCGGGTCCGCCTTCAAGCCTGGGGTCTGCGCCTGGACGTGTCCCCGCGGCCCCGGCGCAGACGACGTTCGAGCCGCCCACACGCTCGATCGACTCGCCACCGGCAACCTAGCCGCCCCGTTGCCCGCTGACCCGGCTGTCACTCGCGGCGCGGTGCAGAGCGTGTACCCGCGGCCCAATGGGCGCCTCATACTTACCCACGTTTCGTGCCGTGAATTGGGGGTGACATGGACTTCAACGACTGTGACGTATCGCTCGCCATCCGTGGCATCAGCAACCAACGCGCGTGCGCCCGGTCGCACCAATGACTGCGCCGAAGTCGCGCGGTAGAACACCCCGCCGTCGTCGGCCAATCCGGCCCAGTCCGGCTGAACAAAAGCAAGCCCTCGCAGCGGTTGAGGAGGCGAAGGCGCGCAACTACGAGTCGTGGGCGATAGATCCGATGAACCTCTGGCGCAGGCGAACTAAGAACGTAGTGGACCTGATCGAGGTCGCAGGCGCTGGTATCTCAATGCTGGTGGGTGCGCCAGCGTTGGTAGAAGCGCTGAACAAGCTCGATCACGCACCTGTCGAGGATCTGACGAGAGCGCGGCATCACGAGCAACGGGAGGCGAGGGCTCACGAGCAGGCGGCATTGGCCAAGCGGGAGGTCGAGGCGGACTTTCCCCTATTGCACGCCCTCGGGTGCGCCTGGCTGTGGACTTCGCTCGAAACCCTAGTCGAGGACGTGATGGTTGCGGTGCTGGCCAACGATCCCCTGGCTGCGGACGCGGACACAATCAGGGATCTTCGAATACCGATGTCGGCGGCGGCAACGGGCGACAAGGAACACCTTGCGTTGGCCGCGTACCAGGAACTGGAACTGAAGAGGGGGTCAGCCTTTCGGAGCGGGGTGACGCGGTTCGAGGGGTTGCTCGGCGCCGTCGGCCTCAAGGGTCCTATTCCAACTCAAGTCAGGAATAGAGTCTTCGAACTTGGCCAGGTTCGGAACGTCGTCCTGCATCGCGGCGGCATCGCTGACCGTGCCTTCGTCGAGGCGTGCCCCTCGTTCGGACAGGAAACGGGCAAGCCGCTAGCGATCACGCATGACGTGTTCACCCTATATGTATTCGCGACCATGCACTACGCGGCGATCGTTGAGTCGCGCCTCGGCATCAAATACCCGAGGGAGCCCGCGGCGACGACCACGCCGCTTGACTCATAGCGTCGATCGAAATCCGCGGCCCTTGTTCGTCACTCGTCGCCATTCCGGTGCTTAGTCGGTAGGCCCGCAGATGCGGCCTTCTCTCGCCCATACCGCGTGGCGGTCGGTCGCTTGGGCGTCAGGGCTTCCGCTTCCTCATAACGCGAGGTCCACGTCCGCCAGGGTCAAGTTGGCAACTTCGGACAGCCGCGCCCCGGTAGTCGCGAGCATGAGCAGGATGGCCCGGTCACGCCGAGCGCGATAGGCGTGCTTGCTGCGCTCCACGGTGGTGCGCAGGATTGCCGCCCACTCGTCATCGGTGACGAACTCCACCGGCTGGACAACCACCTTGGGAGCGGCCACGGCATCTACCGGGCTTTTTGTCAGGTACTCGCGCTTCACGCACCAGCCGAAGAACGTCCGCAGCGGGCGGTAGACGGTGGAGCGACCAGCCGGGGTCATGCCGCCATCGGCCAGGTCGATCAGTAGCGACTCGATGTCCTCGGTGGTGATCCGGTGGAGCGGCTTCGCCGCGGTCACGCGCTCCACCAGCTTGCCGCTGGCGTAGGCGTACGCCTTCACGGTGCGTGCGCTCTTGCCACCGACGCGCAGCGAGCGGTCCCACGCAGCCAGCGCGTCGCCCAGGGTCAGGGCTTCAGGAAGGGGCTTGGTCATTCTCGGCATCTCGGGCCTCCGTTTTCTGGCCCGGTCCATGTGTTGCGAGTGCCGATGCCTTCCTATAAAGGTAGTCGCTGCGATGTGCGGGATTGACCGCTGTAGCCCGCAGGTTTGTTGCTCTGGACGGCTGGAGGGCCGTCTGTCTCAGCAACAGCCTTTTCGGTTAGCACGCTCAAACAGAGCGACAAA